>NZ_JBXUNH010000002.1:0-1019333 GCF_057197165.1 Pseudomonas sp. SYWMCR5 | reverse complement strand
GGGAATAGCTCAGTTGGTAGAGCACGACCTTGCCAAGGTCGGGGTCGCGAGTTCGAGTCTCGTTTCCCGCTCCAGTTATGGATCTACAGACTTCCGTGGAAGTCTGTAAGTCGTTGAAAAAAGGGCCGAAACAGACTGTGTGAAAACACACTGACAGGCCTTAGACCAAACGCCCCGACTTGTTCGGGGCGTTTGTTTTTGTGCTGAAAAAGGCTCTTCAGCCCATCAGTCGCATGATTTGCTTGGCACACAAGACACTGATCGCCCGCTTGAAGTTATAAGCGGTCACAGCGAAGGCCATTTCAGCTCTTGTGCCTTCGAGTTGTCGCAACAAGAACCGCCCGTTCCCAAATAACCAGTGTTTGAGATTGCCAAACGGGTGCTCCACGATGGATCTGCGTCGTTCCATCATGTCTGGATGCAGCTGCATCCGCTGCGCCATACGCTCAAAGGCTTTCTCTTGAGCGTGGCGCGAGACATAGCGGCGCTTGGCCGTCGTGCATTGGGCTTTCAGCGCGCATCCGGCGCAATCACTGACCGCCGCTTGGTAGACCGGTCGCCCTTGTGACGTTGCTTCAGCATTAGCCACTGACCTGCCGGGCACTGGTACCGATCCTGTTCGGCGTGGTAGGTAAAATCCTTGCGCTCGAATAATGCCTCGCCGCCTGGGTTCGAGGTTCGGTTTGGCGGCACGTACGCGGTAATGGAGTCTTTCTCGCATGCCTGGAACTGCTGGCCATTCGAGTAACCCATATCGGCTGTCACAGTCAGCGCTTCCTGCCCCAGTTCAGCCTTGGCCGCTTTAGCCATGGGTTCAAGCTGCTTGCGATCATCGCCCTCTTGCGTCATTTGGTGATGCAAAATCAGGCAGTGTTCTGCGTCAACGGCGGTTTGCACGTTATAGGAAACACGCGCTCCTTTCGGCGTGCGCATCATCGTCGGCGAACTCCAGACAGAAATCGGGAGCACAGCATTGGGGATCAGGTAAGCGCTTGGAGTGTGGGGTTCATGAAGCGCTTACGACCGAGTTTGCTCTAGATGCACTACGGCCATAAACGTTTGCATAGCAGATGAGTGCACGCGATTGCGCCGGGTGATCAAGCCATACGGCGGCAGGCGCGGTTCAAGCTGGATGGGCAGCACGGCCAACAGGTGCCGCCCCGCGTAGTCCTCGACCACCGAGCGGGGCGTGATGCCGATCATGTCGGTTTGCTGCAGCAGTGACAGCAGGGTCATGATCGAAGTGGTTTCGACGATGCTGCTGGGCAGGTCGATGCGGGCGTTGTGGAACGCCTGGTTGACGATGGTGCGCATTGGGCTGGGGTGCTGCTGCAGCACCCAGGTCATGTCCTGAAGCTCGGTCCAGGCCAGTTTTTTCTGCTTGGCCAAGGGGTGTTGGGCGCCGGCGATCACGCACAGGTCTTCTTCACCCAGGCTGTCGAACTGCAGGTCGTCGGTGCGTGCGTTGCTGGGGATGCGCCCCAGTACCACATCCAGTTGGTCCTGCTGCAGGGCTTGCACCAGCACGTCGCTGGTGTCCACCTGCAGGCTCATCGACAGGCGCGGGTGGCTTTGCTTGAGGGTGGCAATGGTGCGGGTGAGCAAACCCGAAGCCAGCGCCGGGATGGCGCCGATGGTGACCCGGCCCAGGTTGCCTGACTCCAGGGCGACCATTTCCTCGCGCATGCCCGACAGCTCGGCAAAGATCATGCGTGCGTAGTAAATCAGTGTTTCGCCAAACGGAGTGGGGCGCATGCCGCGCGCCAGGCGTTCGAACAGCTCGACGCCCAGCAAGTCTTCGGCTTCATGCAGCATCTTGGTCGCGGCCGGTTGGGTCATGCCGATTTCCTCGGCGGCCCGGCGCAGCGAGCCCAGTTCATCCAGGGCCAGCATCAGGCGCAGTTGCCGCAAACGCAGGCGGCTGTGGATGATGTTGGCGTCGGGGATGCGGGACATGGTCTGGCTCGTGGTCATGGGGAGGGCCAAGATTGACAAGAATTGGGCGAGGGCGCCAGCCGCGCAGGGGCACATGTGCCCCCGCGCGGTGGCGGGTCAGGCGATGCGCCGGGCCAGCGTGCGGCCAAGCAGGGTGCGCAGGCCGTTGATGCCTTTGGCCAGCAACGGCCAGCACAGCATCACCAGTGCCGCGCAGGTCAGGCTGCCCACCAGCGGGTTGGACCAGAAGATCGACAGTTGCCCGTCCGAGAACAGCATCGACTGGCGGAACGCATCCTCGGCCTTGTCACCCAGCACGGCAGCCAGCACCAGCGGCGCGATGGGGTAGCCAAGCTTCTTGAACAGGTAACCCAGCGCGCCGAACACCAGCATCAGGCCCACGTCGGTCATGGAGTTGTGCACCGAGTAGGCACCGATGGCGCACACCATGATGATGATCGGCGCGATGATCGAGAACGGGATGCGCAGGATCGAGGCAAACAGCGGCACTGTGGCCAGCACTACGATCAGGCTGACGACGTTGCCCAGGTACATGCTGGCAATCAGGCCCCAGACAAAATCGTGCTGTTCAACAAACAGTGTCGGCCCCGGGTGCAGGCCCCAGATCATCAACCCGCCCAGCATCACTGCTGCCGTGGCCGAGCCGGGGATGCCCAGGGTGAGCATCGGCAGCAGGGCGCTGGTGCCGGCGCTGTGGTCGGCGGTTTCCGGCGCGATCACGCCTTCCACCTCGCCGCTGCCGAAGCGCTCGCGGTTTTTCGAGAAGCGCCGCGCCAGGCTGTAGCTCATGAACGACGCCGCCGTCGGGCCTCCCGGGGTCACACCCATCCAGCAGCCGACCAGCGCGCTGCGCAGCCAGGTCAGCCAGTAGCGGGGCAACTTGGCCCAGGTACGTAATATCACCATGGGCGTGATGCGTGCCCGTTCGCCGCGAAACACCAGGCCTTCCTCGACGGTGCAAAGGATTTCGCCAATGCCGAACAGGCCGATCACCGCCACCTCGAAGCTCAAACCCGACAGCAGCCAGGGTTGGTCGAAGGTCAGGCGCAGTTCGCCGGACACCGTGTCCATGCCCACCGCGGCCATGCCGAAGCCGATCATCATCGCCACCACGGTTTTCAGTGGCGGGTTTTTGCTCAGGCCGATGAAGGTGCAAAACGCCAGCAGGTACACCGCAAAAAACTCCGGTGAACTGAATTCCATGGCGAACTTGGCAATGTGGGTAGACAGGAACGTCAGCAGCAACACACCCATCAGGGCACCCAGCAGTGCCGAAGTGAACGCTGCCGTAAGTGCTTCGCCGGCCTGGCCGTTGCGGGCCATGGGGTAGCCGTCGAAGGTGGTCGCCACCGATGAAGGCTCGCCGGGGATGTTGAACAGGATCGAGGTGATCGAACCGCCGAACAACGCCCCCCAGTACATGCACGACAGCAGAATGATTGCCGACACCGGCTCCATGGTGAAGGTCAGCGGCAACAGCAATGCCACGCCGTTGGGTGCACCCAGCCCCGGCAGCACACCGACCAGTATGCCAAGCAGCACGCCGACCACCATCAGGCCCAGGTGGTGGGCGGTGAGAATCAGGCTCAAGCCCTGCATCAACGAATCGATTTCACTCATGGCCGCAGCCCTCCCAGGTAGCTCGCCAGGTCACCCAGCACGCCGGCCTGCAGCGGTACCTTGAACCAGACCGCGAAAATCAGGTAGCTGGCCAGTGCGGCGCAGCAGGGGATCAGCGCGATGGTCAGCCAGCGGTGGCCTTGCCCAGCCTTGCGCGCTCGCCACATGAACCCGCCGATGAACAGCACCGAAGCCAGGTAGATGCCCATAAAGGGCATGGCCGCCACGTACACGGCAATGGGTACGAACACGGCCAGCACCTGGGCAAATGCCCGGCGCCCGACGAACGCTTCGGCCATGGCCTGGCGCCGCACCACGGCCAGCAGCAGGTTGCCCAGGCTGGCGCAGCTCAGCAGCAGGCCGATGTAGAACGGGAAGTAGCCCGCCTCTGGCCCGGCATCGCCCCAGCCAATGCCGATGGCCAGGCTGCCGTATATGAGGGTGCCGCCCAGCGCGGCGGTGAACAGGGCCAGGCCGATTTCCACCCAGCGGGTGGCAACCAGAGGCGCATCGTTGGTGGTGGACATGGTGGTCTCCCTTGTCGCGCTCACTGGCGCAGCCAGCCGGCGTCCTTGAACAGTGGCATCACGCGTTCACGGTCCTGTTCGATGTAGCTCACCAGCGCCTGGCCTTCGAGGAAGGTCGGCGCCAGCGCCGAGCGCTCGATGTAGGCCTTGAACTCTGGCGTCTGGCTGACTTTGCGCAGCAACTCCACATAGAACGCCCGCTGTTCGTCGCTGATCGCGCCGGGCAGGAAGACTGTGCGGGGGAAGCGGTACTGCTCAATGGCCAGGCCCTGTTCATGGCAGGTAGGGATGTCGGCCCAGGACTGTTCGGCGGTGACCTTGTCGCGGTAGATCATCCGCTCACGGCTGAACACGCACAGCGGCCGCACCTGGCCGCCGCGCCACTGGCTGAGGCTTTCGGCCGGGTTGTTGAGGTTGGCGGCAATGTGCTTGCCGGCCAACTGGATCGAAGCCTCGCTGCCGCTTTTGAAGGGGATGTAGGTGAGCTTGCTGCCCACCTGCTGGCCAATCAGCAGGGCCAGTGTCTGGTCCACGTCCTTGGACTGGCTGCCGCCAAAGCGCATCTTGCCGGTATTGCTTGCGAGCGCCTCCTTGAACGCGGCGGCGTCGCCCCAGGGGGCGTCCTGGTAGGTCCAGAGAATGAAGTCGTCCTCGGCCACGGCGGCCACCGGGGTAAGGTCGGTCCACTGGTAGCCCAGCTTGGCCACCAACGGCAGCAGGTACACGTTGTTGGTGCCGATCACCAGCTTGTGGGCATCGCCCTGGGCCAGTTTCATGTCGAGGAAGGCTTCGGCGCCGTTGCCACCGCCTTTGTTCAGCACCACGGTGTTGACGTCCAGCAGGTGATGCTGGCTGATCGCTTGCTGGATCAGGCGCGCCAGCTGGTCGGTGCCGCCGCCGGGGCCGCCGGCCACGACGATCTCGACGTTCTTCTCGGGCTTCCAGGTGTCGGCAAGGGCAGGCAGGGCGGTGGCGCACAGCAGGCCGCAGGCGGCCAGCAACGACGAAATGTGACGCGCGTAGGCGTTTCGCATGGGGACCTCTTTGTTGTCTTTGTTATGGGTCACCGAAGTCTGCGCAGCTAACCGATAAGCGTCCACTCAAAGTTACGCATACACCGATAGCCAGGGGTTATAGCTGAGCGATAACCACAGGCAATGGCTGTATGAGCAGCTTTGATTAGACGGTTATCGACGGCCCGGCCATATTGGCACTGCCGGACATTACCGGATTACAACAATAACAAGCAGAGGTACCTCCCATGGCTCAGGCACAAAACCCTGTGCTGCACGCTGGGCAATCGGCCGACACACCTGTCGCGCTGAAGGCCAGCAACGTGCGCTGGCGCATCTTCGCAATCATTTTTGCCCTGACGGTGATCAACCTGATCGACCGTGTTTCGCTGTCCATTGCCATGCCTACCATTGCCGCGGAGTTCGAGCTTTCGCCCAGCATGCAGGGGCTGATTCTCAGCAGTTTCTTCTGGGCTTACGCGCTGTTACAAATTCCTGGTGGCTGGTTGATTGACCGCTTCGGCCCGCGCCGGGTCATTGGTTGGTCCACCGGCCTGTGGGGCGCGTTCCAGACCTTGGCGGCGTTCACCACCGGTGGCCTGTCGCTGATGTTCGCCCGGGTTGCCCTGGGTGCGGCGGAGGCGCCACTGTTCCCCTCGGGCGGCAAGCTCAACTCATTGTGGCTGGGCGCCAACGAGCGCAGCCGCGGCGCGGTGCTGATGGATTGTGGCGGCCCGCTGGGCGCGGCCTTGGGCGGTTTGATCATCGCCTACCTGATCGCCGTGCTTGGCTCGTGGCGCATCGCCTTCTTCGTCGCCGGTATCGCCACGCTGGCCATGGCCTGGCTGGCCTGGCACTACCTGCGCGACAACCCCGCCGAGCATGCCGCCGTCAACGCCGCTGAGCTGGACAAAATCAACCACGGCCGCGCCGTACCGTTGGCCGAGGCGGCGCAACAGCCGGCCAAAGGGCTGGGCATCGCGGCGCGTTCGCTTACCGGCATCCTGCTGGGCCGCGCCAGCTGGGCGATGGTGTTCTTTGGCTTGCTGACCTGGGGGCCGAGCTACCTGGCCCATGCCCGTGGCTTCGACATCAAGGGCATCGGGGCGGCCACGTTCATCATTTTCCTGTGTGGCGCAGTGGGCTCGCTGGTGGGCGGATTCCTGTGCGACACCCTGATCCGCAAGGGTGTGCGCCGTGGTTTGGCGGCCAAAGGCCTTTTGACCTTCTCGGGCCTGGTGGCGCTGTGCGCCTTCCTGCTGCTGCCTAGCCTGAGCGACGCCTACGCGGCGGTGGCGCTGCTGTCTTTGACGGCGTTCTTCCTGATGTGGGGCAGCTTGTACTGGAGCTTCCCGGCGCTGCTCGCGGCACCGTCGCGGGTGGGCCTGATCGGTGGGGTGATGAACCTGGCCGGCAGCCTGGGCGGCATCGTGGTGCCGATCCTGGTGGGCGTGCTGTTGCAGCACCTGGGCGGCTACCCGGCGGTGCTTGGCTTCTTTGCCCTGTGCTCGGGGCTGTTCATCGTCGGCACGCTGTTGATCTCGCTGGACAAGACCGAGGTACACCATGGCTGAGTTGTACGAAGGGCCGATCGTCGATGCCCATCATCATTTCTGGGACCCGCTGAACAACCCGCACCCGTGGCTGTCGGGCACCGGAAACATCCCGTTTCGTTACGGGGATTACAGTGCCCTCAAGCGGCGCTACTTTCCCGAAGATTACCTGGCCGACGCAGGCAGGCATCAGGTGGTCGAAACCGTCTACGTGGAAACCGAATGGGACCCGCGTGACCCAGTGGGTGAAACGCGCTTCATCCATGGCCTGGCAGCACGTTACGGGGCGCCCAATGCCGTGGTGGCCCAGGCTTGGCTGGACGCGCCGGACGCCGCCCGGGTGCTGGCCGAACAGGCGGCGTTCGAGCGAGTACGCAGCGTACGCCACAAGCCCGGTGGGCCATCGTGCCCGGCCGAGGTTGGGCGCCTGCACAGCCTGATGAGCGACGTGAACTGGCGCCATGGCTATGCGCAGCTGGCGCGCCACGGCCTGCATTTCGACCTGCAAACCCCGTGGTGGAACCTCGACGAGGCTGCCCGCCTGGCGCAGGACTTTCCCGATACGTTGCTGATTCTGAACCATGCCGGCCTGCCTTCGGACCGCAGCCCGCAAGGCCTGGCGGACTGGCACGCGGCCATGGCGCGGTTTGCCCGATGCGACAACGTGGCGGTGAAGATCTCGGGCATTGGCCAGGCCGGCCAACCCTGGCGTGCCGAGGACAACGCCTGGATCGTGCGCCAGGTCATCGCGTTGTTTGGCAGCGAACGGGCGATGTTTGCCAGCAACTTCCCGGTCGATGGCCTGTGCGGCAGCTTCGACACCATTTACAGCGGCTTCAAGCACATCGTCGCCGACTTGCCGCACACCGCCCAGCAACAGCTTTTCTACAGCAACGCACGGCGCCTGTACCGCACCGTGCCCGACACCTTGCGCCTGAATCAGGTGTTGCCCCACACAAGGACCCCCGCATGAACAAGCAAACCCTTCCACGCCTGGCCATGGTACTGGGTGACCCGGCCGGTATCGGCCCCGAACTGATTGCCCGCCTGTTGGCCGAACCCGAGGTGCGCGGCAAGGCGCAAGTGGTGCTGATTGCCGATGAGCAGGAGATGCGCCGTGGCATGCAGATCGCGGGTTGTGAGTTCCCGTACCGGCGTATCGATTCGCTCGACGTGCTGGATTTTGCCGACGACACGCCGCTGTTGTTCCCCTACCGAGGCGCCGCCATTGGCGAGTTCCCGCGCAGCGAAGCCAGCGTGATTGGCGGGCGTTACAGCCTCGACACCTTGGCCGTGGCGCTGGAGCTCACCGACTCGGGCAAGACCGACGCCATCCTGTTCGGCCCGCTGAACAAGACTTCGCTGCACATGGCCGGCATGGGCCACAGCGACGAGCTGCACTGGTTTGCCGAACGCCTGAATTTCAGCGGGCCGTTCTGCGAATTCAACGTGCTCGATAACTTGTGGACCTCGCGAGTAACTTCCCACGTGGCGTTGGCCGAAGTGCCCGGCATGCTCAGCCAGGCGCGCGTGCTCGAAGCCATTGGCCTGATCGACACCGCGCTCAAGCGCAACGGTTTGCAGCGCCCACGCATCGGCGTTTGTGGCCTGAACCCGCATAATGGCGACAACGGCAGCTTTGGCCGCGAAGAGCTGGACATCATCGGCCCGGCGGTGCAGCGCGCGCGGGAGCAGGGCATCGACGCCGATGGCCCCTACCCGGGGGACACTATCTTCCTGAAGGTGCAGGGCGACGCCCAGGCCTTTGATGCGGTGGTGACCATGTACCACGACCAGGGCCAGATCGCCATCAAGCTGATGGGCTTCTCCCGTGGTGTGACGGTGCAGGGTGGCCTGCCAATCCCGATCACCACCCCGGCCCACGGCACCGCGTTCGACATCGCAGGCCAGGGCAAGGCCAATGTCGGCGCCACCCGCCAGGCCTTCGAGATTGCCTGCCGCATGGGGCGCAACGCCCGCTGAGTGCATGGCGGCTCCGTTCGGGGCCGCTTTTTCCTGCTTTCAACCGCGCCTGGAGCCTGTCGGCTCCACGGCTCGCATCACCCTGTAAAAAGGAAAAACAACAATGACAAAAGCCTTTTCCTACCTGCTGACCGGCAGTGCGGTGACACCGCTGTTGCTTACCTGCTTGCCACAAATCGCTAGTGCAGAAGGGTTTATCGACGATGCCAGCATCACGTTGGGCCTGCGCAACCTGTATTTCAACCGTGACTTTCGCCAGCCCGGCGCGGCGCAGTCGAAGCAGGAAGAGTGGGCTCAGGGCTTTTTGTTGCAAGCCAACTCGGGGTACACCGCCGGGCCGTTGGGTGTGGGCGTCGACGTGCTTGGCCAGTTGGGCGTGAAGCTCGACAGCAGCCCCGCGCGCAGCGGCTCGGGGCTACTGCCCCGGCACGATGATGGCCGGGCGGCGGATGAGTTCTCGCGGGTGGGGTTGGCGCCCAAGCTGCGGTTTTCAAAGACCGAACTGAAGGTGGGCGAGTTGATGCCCGAGCTGCCGATCCTGCTGCGCAACGACGGCCGCCTGCTGCCGCAGACCTTTCAGGGTGGCATGCTGAGTTCGAAGGAAATTGCCGGCCTGAACCTGCAGGCCGGGCAGATGCGTTCGCTGAGCCAGCGCAACTCCACCAACCATGAAGACTTGTCGGTGGACGGCCGCGGTGGTGTGTTTGCCGACCGTTTCAACTATGTGGGCGGCGATTACCGCTTCAATGCCGAGCGCACCCAGGTAGGCGTGTGGCAGGCCCGGCTGCAGGACATTTATCGGCAGAACTACTACAGCTTCAGCCACAAGCAGCCACTGGGTGACTGGACCCTGGCCGCCAATGTGGGCTGGTTCAGCACCCGTGAAGACGGCAGCGCCGACCTGGGCAACCTGGATAACCGCGCCCTCACCAGTTTCGTCAGTGCCAAGCGTGGCGGGCATACCCTTGGCGCGGGTTACCAGCGCATGTATGGCGACAACGGGATGGTCTACATCGCGGGTACCAGCACGCCGTTGGTCAACGACATCCAGGTGCGCAACTTCACCACGGCGGGTGAGCGCTCCTGGCAGGTGCGATATGACTATGACTTCGTTGCCCTTGGCATCCCGGGTTTAACGTTTATGACTCGCTACGCCAGCGGTGATCACGCCCAGGTGGCAGGCGGCAGCGATGGGCAAGCGTGGGAGCGCGACCTGGACGTCACCTATGTGATCCAGAGCGGGCCGCTGAAGAACCTGGGCGTTCGCTGGCGCAATGCGGCGGTGCGTTCCAATCATGTGGCCGATGTGGATGAGAACCGGCTGATTCTGACGTATACCCTCAAACTGTTGTAGGCCACAGGGCCAGCTGGATTGTGTTGCCTGTGCTGGCCTCTTCGCGGGGCAAGCACAGGCAACACGCTTTCTGGGTCTCAAAGGCGATAACCCCACCACCCCTGAACCGTAAAAAGGTATTACCCCAGGCTATTGATGGATACGCATAAGTGATTATCCAGTCAGGCCTGCCCACTCTAAAGTCGCCCCAACACCAACAACAAAAAGCCCGCCCCAAAGCGTCTCGGGGCACACAGGGCAACAGCGGGGACACCTCCATGAGCGATCACGCCAGCTCCCTGGCTTCGGCCATTTCCACCAGCCGCGCGCGGCTGCTGCCTTTTCTGATCCTGATGTACGTCTTGGCCTTCATCGACCGCGCGAACGTCGGTTACGCCCGGGCTTTCCTGCAGGCCGACACCGGCCTGAGCGACGTCGCCTTCGCCTTCGGTGCCAGTATCTTCTTCATCGGCTACGCCTGCTTCGAAGTGCCCAGCAACCTGATGCTGCACCGCCTGGGCGCCCGCGTCTGGCTGTGCCGGATAATGGTCACCTGGGGCCTGGTCAGTGCGGCGATGATGTTTGCCGACAACGCCACCACCTTCTACGTGCTGCGTTTCTTGCTGGGCATTGCCGAGGCCGGCTTCTTCCCCGGCATCATCCTCTACCTCACTTACTGGTTCCCGCAGCGCAGCCGCGCCCAGGCGCTGGGCCTGTTCTACTTTGGCCTGCCGCTGGCGCTGGTGCTGGGCGGCCCGTTGTCGGGCTGGCTGCTGGAGTTTCATGACGTGTTCGGCCTGCGCAACTGGCAGTGGCTGTTCGTGGTGGAAGGGTTGCTGGCCTCGCTGGTTGGCATCGCCGCCTACTTCTACCTGGTCGACCGCCCACGCCACGCCCGCTGGCTGAGCGATGCGCAAAAGGATGCACTTGAAAGCCAGCTGGCCGAAGAAGATGCACAAAAGCAGGCCCAAGGCCCGCACGGCTTCCTGGGCGCATTGCGCAACGGCCAGGTGATGAAGTTCTGCCTGGTGTATTTCACCGTGCAGATGAGCGTGTACGGCGTGGTGTTCTACCTGCCGACGCGCATCGCCAGCTTCCTGGATGGCCAGGTGGGCCTGAGCGTGGGCTTGTACACCGCTATCCCCTGGGCCTGCGCCCTGGTGGTGACGCGCCTGGTCACCCGCCATGCCGACCGCACCGGCCAGCATCGCCAACTGGCGGTGGCCATGTTGGCCATGGCCGCGGCGGGCATTGCTGCCTCGGCACTGGCCGGCAGCCTGCCACTGGCGGTGCTGGCGTTCTGTTTCGCCGCCGCAGGCTTTGTTGCCGTGCAGCCGTTGTTCTGGACCTTGCCCACCGGCTACCTCAGCGGCGCGGCCGCCGCCAGCGGCATCGCCCTGATCAACTCGCTGGGCAACCTCGGCGGCTTCGCGGCACCGAACCTCAAGACCCTCACCGAAACCCTGTTCGCCGACCCGCGTGCGGGCATGTTCGCCCTGGCGATCGTGGGTGTGCTGGGCGCCTGGCAGCTGTCCCGGCTCAAATTCTCCAAACCCACGCCTGCCGCGCTGGAGCCGGCGCAGGTTGGCTGATCAACACGCTCTATTGAAAGGAACCTGCAAGCATGAAAATCAAAGCCGTTCGTACCCGTGTTTTTGAATGGAAAGGCAAGGTCGTGCCGCCCCAGGCGCACTTCTGCACCAACGCCAGCGACATCCTGTTCGAGCGTGGCGATGCCATGGGCTCGTTCCGCTTCCACGGCTGGCTGGTGGTCGAAATCGAAACCGACACCGGCATCGTCGGCATCGGCAACTGCGCCCTGGCGCCACGGGTGGCCAAGGAAATCATCGACCTGTACCTGGCGCCGATCTGCATTGGCGAAGACCCGTTCGACAGCGAGTACATCTGGCAAAAGATGTACCGCCGCACCCACGCCTGGGGCCGCAAGGGCATTGGCATGGCCGCCATTTCGGCAATTGACCTGGCGATCTGGGACATCATGGGCAAGGCGGTGAACAAGCCGGTGTTCAAGCTGCTGGGTGGCCGCACCAAGGAAAAGATCTGGACCTACGCCTCCAAGCTGTACGCCAATGACAACCTCGACCTGTTCCTCGAAGAAGCCCAGGGCTACCTCAACCAAGGCTTCACTGCCCTGAAAATGCGCTTTGGCTACGGCCCCAAGGACGGTCCGGCCGGCATGCGCCGAAACATCGAGCAAGTGCGCGCCCTGCGTGAACTGGCCGGCCCCGACGTGGACATCATGCTTGAGTGCTACATGGGCTGGACGCTGGAATATGCCCGCCGGATGCTGCCAAAACTGGCCGAATTCGAGCCGCGCTGGCTGGAAGAGCCGGTGATCGCCGACGACATCGAAGGTTATATCGAGCTGAAGAAGATGGGCATCATGCCGATTTCAGGCGGCGAGCACGAGTTCACCGGCCATGGCTTCAAGGACCTGCTCGAGCGCCGCGCCGTGGACGTGATCCAGTACGACACCAACCGCGTCGGCGGCATCACTGCCGCGCGCAAGATCAACGCCATGGCCGAAGCCTGGTCGGTGCCGGTCATTCCCCATGCCGGGCAGATGCACAACTACCACCTCACCATGGCCAGCACCGCCTCGCCGATGGCCGAGTTCTTCCCAGTGTTCGACGTAGAGGTGGGCAACGAGTTGTTCTACTACGTGTTCAAGGGCGAGCCGCAGCCCGTCAACGGCTATATCCAGCTGGACGACGACAAGCCGGGCCTGGGCCTGGAAATTTCCGAAGAGTACCTCTCGGACTTCAACATCATCGAATGAATGCGCGGGGGCACCCCGGCGCGGCGGTGCCCCGGCCAGGCAAGGAGAGTGACACATGCGGTTGATTCAATTCGAAGACGTGGCCGGCCAGCGCCGGGTGGGCGTGGTGGAAGGTGCCCAGGTGCACCCGGTACGTGCAACCTCCAGCACCCGTGAGCTTGCCCTGGCGGCAATCCGTGCCGGGCATGGCCTGGTTCAGCAAGTGCTGGCGCGTGGCACTGACCCAGGCCCCGACTACGCCGAGCTGCTGGAAGCGGGCAGGGTACTGCCGCCGCTGGACCACGAAGACCCGGCCCATTGCCTGGTCAGTGGCACCGGCCTGACCCACCTGGGCAGCGCGGCGACGCGTGATAAGATGCACCAGCATGGCGAGCAGGATGAAACGTCGCTGACCGACACCATGCGCATCTTCAAATGGGGCCTGGAAGGCGGCAAGCCGGCAGCGGGTGAGGTTGGCGCGCAACCGGAGTGGTTCTACAAGGGGGATGGCAGCATCGTCGTGCGCCCCGGGGCCGATCTGCCGCTGCCGGCTTTTGCCGAGGATGCCGGTGAGGAACCCGAGCTGGTGGGCCTGTACGTGATCGGCGATGACGGTACGCCCCACCGCCTGGGGTATGCCTTGGGCAACGAGTATTCCGACCATGTCATGGAGCGGCGCAATTACCTGTACCTGGCCCATTCCAAGCTACGCGCCTGTGCCTATGGCCCGGAGTTGCGGGTGGGCGAACTGCCGGCGCACCTGCAAGGCAGCAGCCGCATCTGGCGTGATGGCAAGGTGCTGTGGGAGCGTGAGTTCCTGTCTGGCGAGCAGAACATGTGCCACAGCCTGCAGAACCTGGAATTTCACCACTTCAAGTACGCGCAGTTCCAGCGGCCGGGTGATGTGCACGTGCATTACTTCGGCACGGCCACTCTGTCGTTTGCCGACGGCATCAAGGCCGCGCCGGGCGATACCTTTGAAATTGCCATCACCGAGTTCGGCGCGCCACTGCGCAATGGCATTGTCGAGGCGCAAGCACCGAGAGTGCCCGGGTCGGTTGCCATTCTCTGAGGTTGAAGAGGTCGTTATGCCCAATCTACTTGGTTACAACTACATCGCCGGGGCCCGCAGTGCTGCTGGTTCCGTGGCACTGTACAGCGTCGATGCCAGCACTGGCGAAACGCTGCCTTACCGGTTTACCCAAGCCACCCCTGACGAGGTGGACGCCGCTGCGCAGGCTGCAGAGGCGGCGTTCCCTGCCTACCGGCACTTGCCACCCGAACGGCGGGCCGCGTTTCTCGATGCCATAGCCGAAGAAATCGACCTGCTGGATGACACCTTCGTTGCCCTGGTGTGCCGCGAAACAGCCTTGCCCGAAGCGCGCATCAAGGGCGAGCGGGCGCGCACCAGCAACCAGATGCGCCTGTTCGCCCAGGTGCTGCGCCGCGGCGAGTGGTTGGGGGCGCGTATTGACCGTGCCCAGCCCGAGCGCCAGCCGTTGCCACGGGTGGACCTGCGGCAATGCCAGGTCGGCATTGGGCCGGTGGCGGTGTTTGGGGCCAGCAACTTCCCGCTGGCCTTTTCCACCGCAGGTGGCGATACCGCCGCTGCGCTCGCAGCGGGTTGCCCTGTGGTGTTCAAGGCGCACTCCGGGCACATGGCCACTGCCGAGTGCGTGGCCGATGCCATCGTGCGGGCGGCCCAACGCACCGGCATGCCTGATGGCACCTTCAACATGATTTTTGGAGGGGGCGTTGGTGAGCAGTTGGTGAAGCACCCGGCGATTCAGGCCGTTGGTTTTACCGGCTCGCTCAAGGGTGGCCGTGCCCTGTGCGACATGGCCGCTGCCAGGCCGCAGCCGATTCCGGTGTTCGCCGAAATGAGCAGCATCAACCCGGTGGTCATATTGCCAGGCGCGCTGACTCGACGTGGCGAAGGCATCGCGGCGGACCTGGTGGCGTCGGTGGTGCAAGGGGGCGGACAGTTCTGTACCAACCCGGGTTTAGTCATCGGCCTTCGCTCTCCGGCGTTCTCGCAGTTTGTCGAGCACCTTGCCGGGCACATGGCCGAGCAGCCGGCACAGACCATGCTCAACGCTGGCACCCTCGCCAATTATGCTCGCGGTGTCGCGGCCCTGCACGCACACCCCCGCATTCACCACCTGGCCGGCTCATCCCAGCAAGGGCAGCGGGCTCAGCCCCAGCTGTTCCAGGCCGATGCCCGGTTGCTGTTGTTGGGAGACGCGCTGCTCCAGGAGGAGGTGTTCGGCCCGGCCACCGTGCTGGTGGAGGTGGCTGACCAAGCGCAGTTGCTGCAAGTATTGCAGTCATTGCATGGCCAGCTCACGGCAACGCTGATTGCCGAGCCGGATGACCTCCAGGCGTTTGCCCCATTAGTACCGGTGCTTGAACGCAAGGCGGGGCGTTTGTTGCTTAACGGTTACCCCACTGGCGTCGAGGTGTGTGATGCCATGGTGCATGGCGGGCCATACCCGGCGACGTCGGACGCGCGCGGTACCTCGGTGGGGAGTCTGTCGATCAACCGCTTCCTGCGGCCGGTGTGTTACCAGAACTACCCGGATGCATTGTTGCCGGATGCGCTAAAGGACTCTAATCCGCTAGGTATCGTGCGTTTGGTGGATGGAGTACAGAGCGCGGCTACGGTGTCGAGAGGTTAGGGCAATCCCAGACGCTAGCCTTGCCAGGCTGGCGTTAACTGTGCTTGAGCTTGGCCGGGCGGCTTGCTGATGAGTTAGGGAAACTCCGAACAAGTTGCTCATCAGCCGGAATGGGCGGTTTAGGGATACCGAAAAGCCTGATTTTCAGCCGCTGATCAATGGATAACCAAGGCAAAGCCTTGGTTATCTGCCCTCACCAGGCCGATCTTGGTGATTCGAGAGGAGGTACGAAAATAGCGGGTCAGCCCTTCGAATTGAGGTGTGAAGGCTTGCCAGGGCCAGGGGAAGTGCGAGGTGATGCGAGGGCGCGGTAGACCCTCTGGTCCCTCATCCATGAAGCGGCGGATGAACTCCCATTCGTCTTGTAGTTCCGCGAAGTTGTTGGTGGCCTTGCCTACGTAGATGAATTCGGGGTGAAGTGCGCCGGCGAACGATGCCGGCCATACGAGATTCAAAGGAAGGCTCAAGCCACCGGCAGTGGCGTATTTTTTATCCGAGCCACTAGACGTCACACCGCGCCATGGGAGTGTGACGATGCCGCCACAGTACGATGGGCGATGCAGGTAGACTTGCTGGGTAGTGCGGTTGAAACGTATCAGCAAGTGGCGGGATGTGAACATCTCGAATCGTGTGAAGCGAAGCCCAAATTTTAAGTAAAGCCATAATGTGCCTATGCCCATGGTTAGGAAAAATGATGCTAGGAAAAGTTGTTCGCCATAGGGCTCGCCTTGATAGGTTTGAGTGAGTGGTATTAAGATTCTTATGGATTTTATCGCGTTATATGCGTCGCTCATTATCATGAATATTATAGTGAGAGACAGTATGCTAATTAGACCTCGCTTATCTTCCCACATGCCGCTACGCATTTCCAATATGTGCTCATTATAAATATATACTGGTCCACGACTTTTGGGTGTGTTGCAGGCAGGCTTTTTGGCGGACTCGAGCATTTCCAGGTCATCGCTTTCGTATAAGGCTTTTCTTTTGACTTTCTTATGTTGCTTTTCAAAAGCATCGCGCTCTTCTTTTGGATCAATGTAGGCAAGCCATGTGAGCCATTCAACAAAATACATTATATGACCTCACTTATCGCACTGAACAAAGCCTCAAGTTCTTCTGCATCCTTGGCGTAACCTTTGTGAGATAGTTGAATGCGGAAGCAGCATTTGCTGCACCATTTTTCTAGCGCGTTTTCATCGAGAATCATTAAGGCGATACTGCTAACGAGCACGATGGCGCCTCCAATCCTGCTTTGCCAACGAGTGGCTGAAAGCTGTAACGCAAGTCAGATTGGCTAGGCATGAGTGGTGCGATTCTGTGCCTGTACGTGCTGTTCCACCTGGCCAATCATCTGACCGGGCTGGTCGGGCCCGAGCTGCACGTTGAGGTCATGGACCTTGGCCGTACCCTTTACCGGGCGGGCTTCATTGAACCGCTGCTGGTACTGGCATTCGTCTTCCAGGTGGTCAGCGGCCTGCATCTGGCCTGGCGTTGGAGCGCGCGCGTGCTGCTCGATCCCTGGAACATCCGCCTGGTGCCGCACTACGCCCTGGGTGTGTTCCTGGTACTGCTGCACCTGCTGCTTGGGCTGCGCATGGTGATGCAGGCGCACGGTTTACAGGCTCGGGCAGTGCGTCTGATCTGGCGCAGTGGCGTGATCGCCTGCGCGGCCATTGCGCTGGCGATCATTGCCGGGATGTGCGGGGTGCGGCTGTAGCGCCGGGGGCGGCGTTCAGTTCCCCTGCGAGTCCCGTCCCCTGACATGAGTAAGCTGGTTCGAAGCCTCCGGCAAGCCTGTCACCTTGATCGAGCGCGCGCCGACGGCAAACTTGGCGCCGACCTTGGAGAAGCGTTCGAGCAACTGGAAGTTGATCGCCTGCTGGATGTCCATGTACAGGTTGTAGCCCGGGTCGAGCACGATGTAGACCGCTTCGAACTCCAACGCCTCCTTGCCGAAGCCGCGCAGGTGGGCGCGGTCGAAGCGCACCTGGCCCTGGGCCTTGATCGACTCCTCGACGATCGCCGGGGCCTTTTTCACAGCCTCGGTGGGCGTGTCGTACGACAGGCCGAACTCGAAGACGATGCGCCGTTCCTGCAGGCGCTTGTAGTTCTGGATGGTGCTGCTGATCATGCCGGCGTTGGCCATGACGATCTGTTCGCCGCCGAGGCTGCGGATGCGCGTGGTCTTCAGGCCGATGTTCTCCACGGTGCCGGCGAGCGAGCCGATGACGATGAAGTCGCCGACCTCGAACGGTTTGTCGACGGCAATCGACAGCGAGGCGAACAGGTCGCCCAGCACATTCTGCACCGCCAGCGCCACGGCGATGCCGCCAACGCCAAGGCTGGCGACGAAGGCGGTGATGTTCACGCCCAGGTTCGACAGCATCGCCAGCAGCACCACCGACCACAACAGCACCCGCGCGCCCCAGCCCGACAGGGTCGCCAACGCGCTGCCGCGGTAGGCATTGCCGCTGTCGTGGCGGGCGAAGTAGCGGGTCAGGCCGAGGGCGATGGCGCGGTTGGCCCACAGGCCGATCTGCAACGCAGCGACCACGAACCACAGGCTGCCGACCCGGTCCAGCCAGCGTTCCGGCAGGTCCAGCACGCCAAGGCCGACCAGCAGCGAGGCGAGCATCAGCAGGAAGTTGCTGGTGCCTTCGAGTACTTGGGTGATGAGCCTGCTGAGCTGCCCGTCATGGCTGGACCACTGGCGGGCACGGCGCTTGAGGAAACTCAGCGCCCAGCGCGTCACCAGGAAGGTGATCACCGTCACCGTCAGTGCCAGCAGCAGGTTGAGGATGGAGATGCCGAATACCGTGGTGGTGGTCAGCAACTGCAGAAATCGTTCGTCCATCGGGTCCCCCTCCGAGGTGTTGTTGATTGCAGGGTGTGCCGTGGGCACAACCTGTTTAGAAGGGGGAGGTGGGTGAGGGTTTAATTGGATTTTGCCGGTGGCCGTAGCCGCCGCTTCGCGGGCGGATGACAGCAGGGCACCTTGGCGAGCGGATGAGAAATAATTAGAATCACTCGCATTCGTATCTCATCCTCCCTCAGCGTGCCTCCGAATGTCCGACCCCGCCGCGGCAGCCGAACCCAGTTTCAACACCCTCTATCGCGACCATCGCAGTTGGCTGCAAGGTTGGTTGCACCGGCGCCTGGGCGATGCCTGGACTGCGGCGGACCTGACCCAGGACACCTTCCTGCGGGTGCTCGCGGCGCAGCAGGGCAACGCCGTGCCGAGCCTGCGCGAGCCACGGGCCTACCTGCTGACGGTCGGGCGCCGGTTGCTGGTCAACCACTACAAGCGGCGCAGCCTCGAACAGGCCTATCTGGATGCCCTCGCCAACCTGCCCGAGGCGCTGGCGCCGTCGCCGGAGCAGCGCTGGTTGCTGCTGGAAACCTTGCAGGCCCTGGATGACCTGCTCGATGGCCTGCCTGCCGTGGTACGCCGGGCCTTTCTCTGGTCGCAGCTAGAAGGGCTGGACTACGCCAGCATCGCCGGGCGCCTGGAGGTGTCAGAGCGAACGGTGAAACGCTATATGGCCAAGGCATACGAACACTGCCTGCTGGTGGACCTGTGAGCACCCCGGTGGATGCCGGTGCACGCCAGTTGGCCCGTGAGGCGGCGCAGTGGCTGGCCTTGCAGGATGCCGGCCAGCTCGACACGGAGCAGGCTGCTGCACTGCAACGCTGGCGAGCCCGCAGTGCCGCCCATGAAGCCTTGTGGCAGAAGGCCGAGGGTCTGCGTCAGCGCTTCGCCCAGGTCCCGGCGCCACTGGCGGTGGCTTGCCTGGACCGTCCCGATCCGGATCGCCGCCGCCTGCTGGGGCAAGTGCTGGGCTTCGGCGCACTGGCACCGCTGGCCTGGCTGGGTTATCGGCAGTTGCCGCTGGACGACTGGCGTGCCGACCTGCGTACCGCCACGGGCGAGCGCCGCGGCTTGACCCTGCCCGATGGCAGCCGGTTGCAGCTCAACACCGGCACTGCGGTCAATCTGGACTTCGCCGAAGGTCGCCACAGGCTGCAACTGGTGCAGGGCGAAATTGCCCTCGACACCGTGGGCCCGCTGCAGGTGCAGACCCGCGACGGTCTGGTGCGGGTGCATGGGGCCAGTTTCTGCGTGCGTGAGCGTGCGCAGGGCTGTGTGGTGTCGGTGACACGTGGCCAGGTCAGCCTGC
Organism: Pseudomonas sp. SYWMCR5; assembly: GCF_057197165.1. Lineage (NCBI taxonomy): Bacteria > Pseudomonadati > Pseudomonadota > Gammaproteobacteria > Pseudomonadales > Pseudomonadaceae > Pseudomonas > Pseudomonas sp. SYWMCR5. The sequence goes on along the minus strand of NZ_JBXUNH010000002.1, from coordinate 999,713 downwards.
AACCGCTGGCCGGGCCGACGGTTCGCCTGGAGGCCGGGCAGCGGGCGATGCTGAGCGCCTCCGGGGTGACAGCCAGCCAGCCGTTCGACGCCCAACTGCCGGGTTGGCAGCAGGGGTTGTTGATCGTCGACGACCAGCCCCTGGGCGATCTGCTGCGTGAACTGGATCGCTACCGCCCCGGGCTGCTGCGTTGGGACCCGGCGCTGGAGCAGTTGGCGGTGACCGGCACCTTCCAGCTCGATGACACCGACCGCATTCTCGCCCTGCTGGCGGCGAGCCTGCCGCTTCAGGTGCATTACCGCACCCGCTACTGGGTGTCGCTGACCCCTCGCAAGAAAATTGCCTGAAGCCTGTCCCTTTTTTTGCGCCCGCTTGTCATCAAGGGTATCCACCCCTGACCTGAGAGCGTTCCGGATGTCCCGCACCCCTTTGCTTCGTCCTCTATCCCTGCACCTGATGCGCGCTGGCCTGCTGCTTGCGCTGGGGCTGCCCGCGCCAGGTTGGGCCGATGAAGCGCGGCGCAGCTACCAGGTGCCGGGCGGCAGCCTTGGCGCGGTGCTGACACGCTTTGCTGGCCAGGCTGGGGTCAGTTTGTCGGTGGACCCGGCGTTGGTTGCCGGGCGCAGCAGCCTGGGGCTTGCGGGCGAATACGGGGTGGAGGAGGGCTTCGCCGCCTTGCTGCAGGGCTCGGGCCTGATACTGGTCTCGGCAGGGCCCGGTAGCTTCACCCTGGTGCGCCAGGCCGCGCCGGTCGAGGGCGCGCATGTGCTGCCCGACACCAATGTCCATGGCCAGGGCGCTTCGCTGGCAGACGACGCCTACGCCGGCGGCCAGGTGTCGCGACGCGGCAGCCTCGGCATGCTGGGCGAGCGCGACTACATGGAAACGCCCCTGAGCATGACCTCCTACACCCGCGAGATATTGCAGAACCAGCAGGCCCGCACCCTTGCCGATGTCGTCGCCAACGATCCCTCGGTGCGCAGCACCAACCCCGCAGGTGGACGCTTCGAGCAGTTCTCCGTGCGCGGTTTCAGCCTGTACAACAGCGATGTGGCCTACGGCGGATTGTATGGCGTGCTGCCGACCTATTCGATCGACATGGAGATGGTCGAGCGGGTCGATATCCTCAAGGGGCCGGGCGCGCTGCTGGGCGGCCTGGCGCCCAATGGCAGCATTGGCGGCGGGGTCAACATCGAGCCCAAGCGCGCTGGCCAGACACCGCTGACCGAGTTCACCGCGTTGTACGCCTCGGCGGGACAGGGGGGCGGTCATCTGGACATCGGTCGGCGTTTTGGTGAGGAGCAACGTTTTGGCGTGCGCCTGAACGCGGTGCGCCAGGCCGGCGACACCGAGTGGGATCACCAGCACATGGACCGCGAGGCGACGGTGCTGGGCCTGGACATGAAAGGCGAGCGTACCCGCCTGTCGCTGGATATCGGCCATCAGGCGCGTGACGTGGATGCGCCGATGGAGCGTGTCGGCCTTGCCGCAGGGCTCAAGGTGCCGGATGCCAAGGACATTCATCACAATTTCGCCCAGCCCTGGAGCTACTCGCGGGCCAAGGATACCTTCGGCGCCGTGCGCGGCGAGTACGACCTGAGCGACAACTGGATGCTGCTGGGCGCCCTGGGGGCGCGCAAGGGCGACTACGACTTCATGCGCCACGCCGTGCAGGTGGTCAACGATGCCGGGCGCTTCACCGTCAGCCCGCGCGCCTTCCAGCGCGAGGAAGACGTGGTGACCGGCACGGTCGGCGTGCGCGGCTGGTTCAACACCGGCGCGGTCGGCCATACCCTCAATATCAGCCTCAATCGCTTCGACCTGACCTTCGACAACAGCGGTGCACGCTACGCCAACGGCGTCAGCAACCTGTTCGACCCGGTGACCTTGCCCGCACCGGGCGCGCCGTTGTCCGACGACAACCCGACCCACACCAACACGGTGCTGTCGAGCCTGGCCCTGGCCGACACCCTGAGTTTCGCCGACGACACCCTGCTGCTCACCCTCGGCGCGCGCCTGCAGCGTGTCGAGGTCGACAGCTCCGAGCCCGGTGAGCCCGACCAGCGCTACGACGAGCGCGCCACCTCGCCGGCCATGGGCCTGGTGTGGCGCACCACCGAGCAGCTGTCGCTGTACTTCAACTACATGGAGGGCCTGACCCAGGGCCAGGTGGCACCGGAAACGGCGAACAACGCCGGCAAGGTCTTCGCGCCGTACCGCAGCAAGCAACTGGAGGTCGGCGCCAAGTACGACATGGGACGCTTCAGCACCACGGTCAGCCTGTTCCGCATCGAGAAACCGTCGTACTTCACCGATGCCCAGAACAACCTCAGCGCCGACGGCCAGCAGCGCAACCAGGGCCTGGAAATCAGCCTGTTCGGCGAGCCACTGGACGGGGTGCGGGTGTTGGGTGGAGCGATGTTCCTCGATGCCGAGCAGACACGCACCGCCAATGGCCGCAACGATGGCAACCGGGCCATCGGCGCGCCGGTGGTCAATGCCAACCTTGGCGTTGAGTGGGACCTGCCGGCCATCGACGGGCTGACCCTCAGCGCCCGCGTCATCCATACCGGCAACCAGTACCTGGATGCCGCCAACCGGCAGAAGATCGACGCCTGGCAGCGTTATGACCTGGGCGCGCGCTACGCGCTCAAGCTCGGTGACAAGGACGTCACCCTGCGTGCCAGCGTCGAGAACGTGCTGGACAAGACCTACTGGGCCTCGGCCAACGTTCCCGACGGCACCGCCACCGGCCTGACCCTGTCGACCCCGCGCACGTGGTTGCTGTCGGCGACGGTCGGGTTCTGAGGGGCCGTTGCCCTGGGGGCGGCCAACAAGCGAGCAAAAATATGCTCAGCCCCCAGGCAAATCCTAGGCTGCACTGGCCGCACGCATGCCAGCCACTAAGGTAAGGTGAGAGGAAAATTCCGCGCGCCGCCCACGGCGCCCCAGAGGTGCCCATGGCTTCCTATACCTTGCGACAACTCAAGTACTTCGTCACCACCGTGGAGGCCGGCAGTGTTGCCGAGGCTTCGCGCCAGCTGTACATCGCCCAGCCGTCGATCTCCACCGCGATCAAGAGCCTGGAAGAGAGCTTCGGTGTGCAGTTGTTCATTCGTCACCACGCCCAGGGCGTGTCGCTGACCCCCAGTGGCAAGCGCTTCTACGCCAAGACCAAGGCGCTGCTGCAGATGTCCCACGAGTTCGAGCAGAACGCCCTGGCCGACAACGATACGGTGGCCGGGCAGATCGACATCGGCTGCTTCGAGACTGTCGCGCCGCTTTATCTGCCACGGCTGATCGCAGGTTTTCGCGAGCGTTATCCCGGTGTGGATATCCGCCTGCGCGACGGCGAGCAGCAGGAGCTGATCCAGGGGCTGACGGCGGGCACCTTCGACCTGGCGTTTCTCTACGACCACGATCTGGACGGCACCATCGAGGCCGAGCCGCTGATGCCGCCGCAGAAGCCCTATGTGCTGCTGCCCGAGAAGCACCGCTTCGCCAGCCAGGCCCAGGTTTCGCTGCGCGACCTTTGCCCGGAGCCGATGATCCTGCTCGATGTCGCGCCGAGCCGTACCTACTTCGTCAGCCTGTTCAACGAAATGGGGCTGACGCCGAACATTGTCTTCAGCTCGCCATCGATCGAGATGGTGCGGGGGATGGTAGGGCAGGGGTTCGGCTTTTCGCTGCTGGTGACCCGGCCGCACTCACCCTTCACTTACGATGGCAAGCGCCTGGTGACGCTGGATATCGCCGAGCCGGTGGCGCTGTCGGGGCTGGCGGCGGCGCACCTCAAGCGTGTGCAGTTGACCAAGCCTGCGCAGTTGTTCGTCGAGTTCTGTCGCGAAGAGTTGGCGAAGCTGTAAACGATTCGCGGCGGTTCGGTTGCCCGAACCGCCGCGAAAAGAACACTGCGGTGGCGATCAGTGCTTACTGCTCATCCGGCACCACCGCGATCACATCGATTTCCATCAACCACTCAGCCTGCGCCAGGCCCGCGACCACCAGCCCGGTGGAGATCGGGAACACGCCCTTGAGCCACTTGCCGACTTCGCGGTACACCGGCTCGCGGAAGCGTGGGTCGGTGATGTAGGTGGTGGTCTTGACGATATGCGACAGGTCGGAACCGGCCTCTTCAAGCAGTTGCTTGACATTTTTCATCGCCTGCTCGGCCTGTGCCTGCGGGTCGCCCAGACCGACCAGCCGGCCTTCGAAATCGGTGCCGACCTGGCCGCGTACATAGATGGTGTTGCCGGCGCGCACGGCCTGGCAGAGGTCGTTGTCCAAGGTCTGGTTGGGGTAGGTGGCCTTGGTGTTGAACATGCGGATGCGGGTATGGGTAGGCATCAGTGGGCTCCGAGGGTGCTGACGTTGCTGATCGAGGTGTGTAGCTGTTGATCCGCGTCGCGCTGGTCACGGTCGCGGTAGGCCAGGTAGGTGCGCTGGGTGGCGATATGGCCGGCGACGTGCTTGGCGTCGTGCCAGACGCCCCAGATGAACGACGAGCCGCGGCGCGACAGCCAGGGCAGGCCGAGGAAGTACACCCCCGGCTCGCGGGCCACGCCGCGCTGGTGCTGGGGTTTGCCATTGGCGTCGAAGGTGTCGACCTGCAGCCAGCTGAAGTCCACACCGTAGCCGGTGGCCCAGATGATGCTGGTGACGCCGGCCTTGGCCAGGTCCAGTTCCAGCAGCGGGTTGCTGACGCAGTCCGGGTCGGCCAGGCGTTGGCGCGCTTCGGGCTCTTCTGGCAGGTCCAGGCCGTTGCGCTCGATGTAGGCATCGGCGGCATCGAGCAGGGCCAGGTAGTTCTCGTCACCGCGGTTGATGTTGTCGGCGAGGTTGTCCTGGAAGCGCACCACGCCGTCTTCGAACGACTGGGTCAGGCCGACCAGGGTCATGCCTTGGTGGGCGAGGGCGCGGAAGTCCACGGTATGGCCGCCACGGGCACCGCTGACGGCAATGGTCACGTGCTCGCGGCCGGGCTTGGCGATTTCCGCGTCCCACTCACCCAGCACGCCCAGCCACCAGCAGAAGTCGCGGTTGCGGTAGGCACGTGGCGGGCGGTCGTGGGCGCCTACCGAGAGGTAGACCTGGCGCCCGGCGCGCATCAGCTCTTCGGCGATCTGCACCCCGGAAGACCCGGCGCCGACCACCAGCACCGCGCCTTCAGGCAACTGCTGCGGGTTGTAGTAGGCGGCGGAGTGGATCTGGTGCAGGCGCTCGTCCTTTGGCGCAATGGCCGGGATCACCGGTTTCTGGAACGGGCCGGTGGCAGCGACCACGCGGTTGGCACGGATCACGCCTTCATTGGTTTCGATGGTGAAGCCTGGACGGTCGCCGTTGCGCACCACGCGCTTGACCTCGATGCCGGTACGCACCGGCAGGTTGTACTTGCGCACGTAGCGTTCGAAGTAGTCGGCGACCTGGTCCTTGCCGGCGAAGGCATCGGCGTCGAGGTCGAATTCAAGGCCGGGGAAGCGGTCGTGCCAGACCGGCCCGTTGGCCACCAGCGAGTCCCAGCGCCCGGTACGCCAGGCCTCGGCGATGCGGTTGCGTTCCAGCACCAGGTGCGGCACGCCGAGTTTGCTCAGGTGTTCGCTCATGGCCACGCCGGCCTGGCCGGCGCCGACCACGAGGGTGTCGATTTCGAGATTGTTCAGTGTCATGTCCGAGCCCTTGTTCAGGCGGTTTTTGTCAGGTCGGTTGTGGAGGACCGCCGTTGCCTGGGGCCAGACTAGGGATGCACGGAATTTCGCGAAAATAGTATTTAGCTGGGGCTTGCCGATAAATTGGCGAAGGGTGGCAGCGCTGCAGCGAGCAGCCCGGCAGATTTGCCCGGCAAACCTGCGGTGCCCAGTTTTTTCCTCGCCAATGCCAAGCAAAATGCTCGTTTCGCCGCCGCCAGGGCTTGCCGAGAATGCCGGTAAACCCAGAAAGGAGCTGCACCATGACCTTCTCCATCATCGGCCGCTGCCAGGAAACCGGCCAGGTCGGCATCGCCATCAGCTCGTCCAGCATCGCCGTCGGTGCCCGCTGCCCATGGGTGCGCGCCGGGGTCGGGGCGGTGGCGACGCAGAACATCACCTTGCCGGCCCTCGGCCCACAGATCCTCGACGCCCTCGAGCAGGGCCAGTTGCCGCCTGCCGCAGCGCTGGACCGGGTGCTCAGCGCCAACGGCTGGAGCGAGTACCGCCAGGTGACGGTGATCGACAGCCACGGCCAGGTCGCGCTGTTCACCGGCAAAGAAGCACTCGGCGTGCATAACGCGGTCGCCGGCGAGCAGTGTGCAGCCGCGGGCAACCTGCTGGCCTCGCCGCAGGTGATCGAGGCGATGGTGCACGCGTTCGAGCAGGCGGGCGGGCACCTGGCCGATCGCTTGCTGGCGGCGATGCACGCGGCCTTGGCTGCCGGTGGCGAGGCGGGCCCCGTGCACTCGGCAGCGTTGAAGATCGCCGGCGAGCTGACCTGGCCGCTGGTGGACCTGCGTGTGGACTGGGCCGAGCACGATCCGATCGGCGAACTCGACCGCCTGTGGCAGGCCTATCGCCCACAGATGCAGGATTACGTCACCCGTGCCCTGAATCCGACCACGGCCCCCAGCTACGGGGTACCGGGCGATGAGTGATCTCACCAGCCGCGCCGTGCTGGAGCGCCTGATCGGCTTTGCCACGGTCAGTCGCGACTCCAACCTCGAACTGATCGGTTTCATCCGCGATTACCTGGCGGGGCTGGGGGTCGAGAGCGAACTGTTCCTCAACGAGGAGGGCACCAAGGCCAACCTGTTCGCCACCATCGGCCCGACCGATCGTGGCGGCGTGGTGTTGTCCGGGCATACCGATGTGGTGCCGGTGGACGGCCAGGCCTGGAGTGTCGAGCCGTTTCGCCTGAGCGAGCGCGATGGGCGCCTGTATGGCCGTGGCACGGCCGACATGAAGGGCTTCATCGCCTCGGTACTGGCGGCGGTGCCGGCGTTCCTCGCCCAGCCGCTGACAACGCCGGTGCACCTGGCATTCTCCTATGACGAAGAGGTCGGCTGCCTCGGTGTACGCTCGATGCTGGAGGCGCTCGAACAGCGCCCGAACAAGCCGCGCCTGTGCCTGATCGGCGAACCCACCGAGCTCAAACCGGTGCTCGGGCACAAAGGCAAGTTGGCCATGCGCTGCCAGGTGCACGGCGCCGCGTGCCACTCGGCTTATGCACCCTATGGCGTCAATGCCATTGAGTATGCCGCGCAATTGATCGGCAAGCTGGGCGAGATCGGCGGCGAGCTGGCGCGTCCCGAGCACCATGACGCGCGCTTCGATCCACCGTTCTCTACCGTCCAGACCGGCGTGATCAAGGGCGGGCGGGCGTTGAACATCGTGCCTGAGGAATGCGAGTTCGACTTCGAGGTGCGTGCCTTGCCGGGCTTTGAAGCCAAGGTCGTGGCCGAGCGCTTGCAGGCCTACGCCGAAACCGACCTGCTGCCGCGCATGCGTGCCGTCAGTGATGCCAGCGATATCCGCCTCAAGCCACTCAGCGCCTACCCGGGGCTGGCAACGCCCGAAGACAGCGAAGCGGCGCGCCTGGTGGCGCTGCTCAGCGGTTCGGAAGATTTCGGCACCGTGGCCTTTGGCACCGAAGGCGGGTTGTTCGACCAGGCGGGGATCCCGACCGTGGTCTGCGGGCCGGGCAGCATGGACCAGGGGCACAAGCCGGACGAGTTTGTCAGCGTTGCGCAACTGCAGGGTTGTGATGCGATGTTGCTGCGGTTGCGTGATTATCTCGTTGGTAACTGATTGCTACGGGGAGGTGCTTGCCGCAAGTTTTTCAGCGCCTATGAGATCGAGCGCCGCCCGCGCGGCGCTTCGCGGGCAAGTCGGAGCGCCGAACCGCCGCCCCCACGTTTGTTTCGGGCCAGTTATGCCTGTGCCACAGGCGCGCGACCGCCTGGTGTGTACGACTAGATATCGCGCCGTGCGCCAAAGGGGGGCGCGCGAAAATGCCACAGGACCCATTGGCCCGAAACAAACTGTAGGAGCGGGCTTGCCCGCGAAGCGCCGCGCGGGCGGCGCTCGATCTCACCGGCGCTGAAAAACCTCAGGCAAGCACCTGTCAGCCCTCACGCAATCCCATGCGAACACACCTCCGGCGCACGCGTATGTGACAGCAACACATCCAGCAACGCCTGCGCCGCAGTGGACAACTTGTGGTCGCTCAGGGCGATGACGCCGATGCGCCGCTCGACGGTGGGCTCGACCAAGGGCACGCAACGCGCACCCAATTCCTGCATCTGGTTGATGCACAGCGCCGGTACGGCACTGACGCCCAAGCCGTTGGCGACCATGCGCCCGACCGTGGACAACTGATGGCTTTCGAACGCCACCGCCAGCCGACCATGCTCGGCGGCCAGGTGTTGCTCCAGCAGCAGGCGCACCGCCGACGGGCGTTGCAGGGCGATGAAGTCCTGGGTCAGCAGTTCGCGCCAGCTCACCTGGGGCTGCTGCGCCAGGGGTGAATCGCCAGGCACTACCGCGACGAAACGGTCCAGGTACAACGGGTGGAACTGTAGGGCATCACTGCGCTCGGGTTCGAAGCCTATGCCCAGTTCGACGCGGCGGTGGCGAACCAGCTCCAGCACCTGCTCGTTGATCACGTCGTGCACGGTGACGTTGACCTTGGGGTAGCGCTGGCGAAACACCTTCAGTGACTGCGGCAGCAGGTTCCCGGCAAAGGCCGGCATCGCCGCCACCGACACCCGTCCCAGTTGCAGGGTAAAGCGCTGGCGCAGCATTTCCTCGGTATCGTCCCAGTCGGCCAGCAGGCGCCGGGCCAGTGGCAGCAGCACTTCGCCCTCGGCGGTGAGGCTGACGCTGCGGGTGGTGCGGGTGAGCAGGGCGCCGCCGAGGTTGTCCTCCAGCGCCTTGATGGTCAGGCTCAGTGCCGGTTGCGAAATGTGCAGGTGTTCGCCGGCCTGGGCGAAGCTCTGGTACTTGGCCACGGTGACGAAGGCGCGCAGTTGCTTGACGTTCATGACGGATCCGCTGGTTGTTTTGCAAAAGTTATCAATCGATGACGAAAACAAAATTAACAAATCAGTCGCCAGCGGTGAAGATGCCTTCCACACGCTCAAACAACTACAAAGGCGGATCAGCATGGCCGGACTGGACAAGCGCGTAGCAACCTATGAACAGGCTCTCGAAGGCCTGACCGACGACATGACGGTACTGGCCGGCGGCTTCGGCCTGTGTGGCATCCCCGAGAACCTGATCGCCGAGATCAAGCGCCGCGGAGTCAAGGGCCTGACGGTAGTTTCCAACAACTGCGGCGTCGACGGCTTCGGCCTGGGCGTGCTGCTCGAAGACCGGCAGATCCGCAAGATGGTTGCCTCTTATGTCGGCGAGAACGCCGAGTTCGAGCGCCAGCTGCTCAGCGGCGAGCTGGAAGTGGAGCTCACCCCCCAGGGCACCCTGGCCGAGAAGATGCGCGCCGGCGGCGCCGGTATCCCGGCTTTCTACACCGCCACGGGCTACGGCACCCCGGTCGCCGAAGGCAAAGAGGTACGCGAGTTCAACGGTCGCAAGTACATCCTCGAAGAGTCCATCACTGGCGACTTCGCCATCGTCAAGGGCTGGAAGGCCGACCACTACGGCAACGTGGTGTACCGCAACACCGCCCAGAACTTCAATCCGCTGGCCGCTACCGCCGGCAAGATCACCGTGGTCGAGGTCGAGGAAATCGTCGAGCCGGGCGTACTGCTGCCCAGCGAGATCCACACGCCGGGGATCTTCGTCGACCGGGTCATCGTCGGCACCTTCGAGAAGCGCATCGAGAAGCGCACCGTCAAGGCCTGAGCGCCGCCCACAGAACAACAAAGAGATCCTGACCATGGCACTGACCCGCGAACAGATGGCTCAACGCGTCGCCCGTGAACTGAAGGACGGCTACTACGTCAACCTCGGCATCGGCATCCCCACCCTGGTGGCCAACTACGTGCCCGCCGACATGGACGTGATGCTGCAGTCGGAAAACGGCCTGCTCGGTATGGGCGAGTTCCCCACCGAAAGCACCCTCGACCCCGACATGATCAACGCCGGCAAGCAAACCGTGACCGCCCGCCGTGGCGCGTCGATCTTCGATTCGGCGCAATCCTTCGCCATGATCCGTGGCGGCCATGTCGACCTCACCGTGCTGGGCGCCTTCGAGGTGGACGTGGAGGGCAACATCGCCTCCTGGATGATCCCCGGCAAGCTGGTCAAGGGCATGGGCGGGGCCATGGACCTGGTGGCCGGCGCCGAGAACATCATCGTCACCATGACCCACGCCTCCAAGGACGGTGAGTCCAAGCTCCTGCCACGCTGCAGCCTGCCGCTGACGGGCGCCGGCTGCATCCGCAAGGTGCTCACCGACCTTGCCTACCTCGAGATCGAGAACGGCGCCTTCATCCTGCGCGAGACCGCGCCTGGGGTGAGCGTCCAGGAGATCGTCGAGAAAACCGCCGGCAAGCTGATCGTGCCGGACGATGTGAAAGAGATGACGTTCTAGCGCTACTGCTTTACCTCCCCCCTGTGAGGGCGGACTCGTTGTGGGAGCGGGCTTGCCCGCGTATACGTTGGTGAATGTACCGGCGCATTCGCGGGCAAGCCCGCTCCTACAACAAGCCCCGCGCCCACAGGGGTTTTGCGTTGATCGACAAGCAACATCCACCAATAAGACCAAAAAAGGAAAACACTCGTGGCCGCTGAAATCCAAGACAGCCGCTCCGCCCGCTTTGCCCTGCGCTGCTCCAACTGGGCCGAGCGCTGGTTCCCCGACTCCTGGGTGTTCGCCGCCCTGGCCGTGATGCTGGTGTGCCTGGGGGCCCTGGCGATGGGCGCCAAGCCCACCGACACCGCCAAGGCCTTTGGTGACGGCTTCTGGAGCCTGATCCCGTTCACCATGCAGATGGCCTTCGTGGTCATTGGCGGCTATGTGGTCGCCAGCTCCCCGCCCGCTGCACGCCTGATCGACCGCCTCGCGCGCCTGCCCAAGAACGGCCGCTCGGCGGTGTGCTGGGTGGCGCTGATCTCGATGCTCGCCTCCTTGCTCAACTGGGGCCTGTCGCTGGTGTTCGGCGGCCTGCTGGTGCGTGCCCTGGCCCGTCGCACAGACCTGAAGATGGACTACCGCGCCGCCGGTGCCGCCGCCTACCTGGGCCTGGGCGCGGTATGGGCGCTGGGCCTGTCGTCCTCGGCCGCACAGTTGCAGGCCAACCCTGCCAGCCTGCCGCCGTCGATCCTGTCGATCACCGGCGTCATTCCGTTCACCGAGACCATTTTTCTCTGGCAGTCCGGGGTGATGCTGGCCGCGCTGGTGATCGTCTCGCTGGTCGTCGCCTATGCCACCGCGCCCGGTCCGAACAGTGCGCGCAGCGCCCAGGACTGCGGTGTCGATCCGACCTTCACCGCCCCACCTGCGCCGCAGCGCACCCGCCCCGGCGAGTGGCTGGAGCACAGCCCGATCCTGATCCTGCTGCTGGTGGCCCTGGCGGCCGGCTGGCTGTACCAGGAGTTCGCCACCAAGCCTGCGATCACCGCGATCTCCGGGCTGAACACCTACAACCTGCTGTTCATCATGCTGGGTGCCTTGCTCCACTGGCGTCCACGCAGCTTCCTCGACGCCGTGGCCCGTGCGGTGCCGACCACCACCGGCGTGTTGATCCAGTTCCCGCTGTACGGCTCGATCGCCGCCATCCTCACCCAGGTGAAGGGTGCCGACGCCCAGACCCTGGCGCACCACATCTCGGTGTTCTTCACCCAGATCGCCACCCATGACACCTACGCCTTGTTGATGGGCGTGTATTCGGCGGTGCTGGGCTTCTTCATTCCATCTGGCGGCGGCAAGTGGATCATCGAAGCGCCCTACGTGATGCTGGTGGCCAACGACTTGCAGTACCACCTGGGTTGGGCGGTGCAGATCTACAACGCCGCCGAAGCGCTGCCGAACCTGATCAACCCCTTCTACATGCTGCCGTTGCTGGGGGTACTGGGCTTGAAGGCACGGGACCTGATCGGCTTCTCCTTCGTGCAACTGCTGGTGCACGTGCCCCTGGTGCTGGTGCTGCTCTGGGCGCTGGGCACCACCTTGCAGTACGTGCCGCCGGTAATGCCGTAGCAGCATCACCGCGCAATACCGCGCTGCGGGCCGCAATGGCCCGCAAGCGCTGTCCGCCGCTCGACGCCCTTGCAGGTCGAGCCGTGAAAAAAGCGTAATTTTCCCCCGTCTTCCTTCGTTTTCCTGAGAGCTGCCCTGCGTCCAGACGGACCGGGCCATCATCACCCCAAGGAGACAGGCAATGACTTCCGTTTTCGACCGCGACGACATCGTGTTCCAGGTAGTGATCAATCACGAGGAACAGTACTCGATCTGGCCCGACTACAAGGCGATCCCCAACGGCTGGCGCGCCGCAGGCAAGAGCGGTCTGAAGAAAGACTGCCTGGCCTACATCGATGAAGTGTGGACCGACATGCGCCCCCTGAGCCTGCGCCAGAAGATGGCCGAAGCTGCGGTGCAGTAAGGCGTGACGGCACTCAACCTGCTATGCCTGCCTTACTCGGGCGCCAGTGCCATGATCTACAGCCGCTGGCGGCGCAAGCTGCCGGCCTGGTTGCAGGTGCGCCCGGTGGAATTGCCCGGGCGCGGCGCTCGCCTGGGCGAGCCCCTGCAAACCGACATGCAGGCACTGGCCCGGCAACTGGCCAGCGAGCAGCGCCTGGCGGCGAGCACGCCCTATGCGCTGCTCGGCCATAGCCTGGGGGCGCTGCTCGCCTTCGAGCTGGCCCACGAGCTGCAAGCCCTGGGTTGCAAGGCGCCGGTCGCACTGTTTGCCTGCGGCACGGCGGCACCGACCCGACGTGAGGACTACGACGGCAAGGGCTGGCGTGAACCCAAGACCAATGCCGAGCTGATCGACGAGTTGCGCCAGTTGCAAGGGACCCCCGAGGAGGTGCTGGCCAACGAGGAACTCATGGGCCTGACCTTGCCGATTCTGCGTGCCGATTTCCTCATGTGCGGCCGCTACGACTATCGCCAGCGTGCGCCGTTGCACTGCCCGCTGCATGTCCTGGGCGGCGAGGCCGACCGTGCCAGCGAAGAGCAACTGCTGGCCTGGCGTCGCGAAAGCCTTGGCGATTTCTCCCTGGAGGTCTTCCCCGGTGGGCACTTCTTCATCCACGAGCACGAAGACCGGGTGCTGAGCCTGCTGGCCGCCTCTCTGGAACCTCATCGACTTTCGGCATGATTGACGTAGGCCTTTGCCTGGGGGAGGCTGGGGGCTTTCCCACAGGACAAGGGTTGTCCCCATGCTGATCGATCCCCGCCAGGCCACGCTGCTGGTCGTCGATATCCAGGAGCGCCTCATTGGCGCCATGAGCGATCCCGAGGGCACCCGCGCGCGGGCCCGCGGGCTGCTGGCCGCCACCGCCGAACTCGAACTGCCCACGGTGATTTCCGAGCAGTACCCCAAGGGCCTGGGCCCGACCCTGGCCGAACTCAAGGCCGCGGCGGCAGGGGCCGAAATCGTCGAGAAACTGCACTTTTCCTGCGTGGCTGCCGAGTGCCTGCCGGCCAGTCTGCTGGCGCGTGAGCAGGTGATCGTCTGTGGCATGGAAACCCACGTCTGCGTGCTGCAGACCGTGCTTGGCCTGCTGGGCCTGGGCAAGCAGGTGTTCGTGGTCGAGGACGTCTGTGACAGCCGCACCCCGGCAAGCAAGGCGGCAGGCCTGGCGCGTATGCGCGACGCCGGGGCGCAGATCGTGACCCGCGAGATGGTGCTGTTCGAATTGCTGGGCAGTGCCAGCCACCCGTTGTTCCGCCATATCAGCAAGACCTACATCGTCGGTGACCTGTCCTGAACCTGCGGCTGCTGGGCGCTGGGCTGATGCTGCTGGCCCTGCTGCAAGGCTGTGCCGGGCGCCGCGAGGAAGCGCCTGAAGTCGACCCTGCCCAGGTCCGCGCCCAGCTCATGCGCCTGCTGCCTGCCTCGGTCAAGGACCGCCAGGGCTGGGCCGAGGACATCCAGGTCGCGTTCACCGCCCAGCGCATCGCGCCCAGCCGCAGCAACCTGTGTGCGGTGCTGGCGGTGACCGAGCAGGAGTCCACCTTCACCGCCGACCCCCAGGTGCCCAACCTGGGCCGTATCGCCCGCGAGGAAATCGACCGCCGCGCCGCGCGTCTGCACATCCCCAGGCTGCTGGTCGATGGCGCCCTGGCCACCCCTTCGGCCAACGGCCAGAGCTACCAGCAGCACCTGCTGGCGGTGCGCAGCGAGCGGCAACTCAGTGCGCTGTTCGACGATTTCATCGCCGGCCTGCCGCTGGGCGACAAGCTGCTCGGCGGGCTCAACCCGGTGCGTACCGGCGGGCCGATGCAGGTCAGCATCGACTTTGCCGAACGCCATGCCAAGGACTACCCCTACCAGCGCCAGGGCACGATTCGCCAGGAGGTCTTCAGCCGTCGCGGCGGCCTTTACTTCGGCATCGCCCACTTGTTGGGGTATCCCGCCCACTATGAGCGGCCGCTGTACCGCTTCGCCGATTTCAACGCAGGCTGGTACGCCAGCCGCAACGCGGCTTTCCAGGCAGCGCTGAACAGTGTGACGGGGGCGGAATTGGCGTTGGACGGCGACCTGATCGCACCGGGCTCGATCCTGCCAGGCACCACCGAGCGCGCGGCGCGCAGCCTTGGGGTGAAGCTTGGGCTGCGCAATCCACAGATTCGCAGTCAGTTGGAATTGGAGAACAGCCTGGCGCTCGATGACAGCGCCTTGTACCGCGGCGTATTCGCACTCGCCGATGCCAAGGCGGGCAAGCCACTGCCACGTGCGGTGCTGCCAGGGATCGTGCTCAAGAGCCCGAAGATCACCCGCAAGCTGACCACGGCGTGGTTTGCGGGGAGGGTGGATGAGCGCTACCAGCGCTGCATGGCGCGCTGATCGACGCAAGGTACAGGGGCCGCCAGGCGGCCCCTGCAGAGGTCAGGCAGGCTGGGCCGCCAGGCTGTTGCTGACATTACGCCCCAGCACCAGCACGGTGACGAATCCGCAGCCGACCAACGCCGTGGCCAGGCTCAGCAGCACCGAGCTGCCCATCTGGTCGACGATCCGCCCGCCGAAGAACGAGCCCAGTGCAATGATCACCTGGAACATGGCCACGAACAGCGGCATGCCGCGTTCGACATCCTTGGGCGCGACCACGAACATCCAGATGCTGGCACAGGCCGGGAAGGCACCGAAGGCAAAGCCCCACAGCGCGATCAGCATCACCGCCCCGGTCATGCCGGTGGCGAAGTAGGGGAACAGCGCGGTGCTGACGCCGATCAGCAAGGCCACCAGCAGCAGGGTGTAGCGCACGCTGCGGTTGGCGGCGAAGCCGGCGAACAGGTTGCCGATGACGCCTGCTACACCGTAGAGCAGCAGCAGCGAGCCGATGGTTGCCCCATCGAAGCCGGAGCTTTGCTTGAAGAACGGTGCGACATAGGTGTACGCGGCAAAGTGCGCCAGGCCAATCAGCAACACCGCGATCAGGCCGACCCGCGCCAGCGGATTGATGAACAGCGCCGGCAGGTCACTGATGCGGATGGCCTTGTCCGGATTGAGCCGCGGCAGCAGGAAGACCTGCGCGAGCAGCACCGGCACACCCAGCAGGGCGGTCACCAGGAAGGTCATGCGCCAGCCCATCAGGCCGCTGAGCCAGGTGCCGACCGGCACCCCCAGCACCGTGGCCAGGGTGACCCCGACCATGATGATCGAGGTCGCCTGCGCCACGCCCACCCCCTTGGGCGCCAGGCGCCCGCTCAGGGCAATGGCCGTGGCCCAGAAGCCACCGATGCTGATACCCAGCAGCACGCGGCCGAATAGCAACAGGCTGAAATCGCTGGCATAGGCCACCACCGAGTTGGCGATGATCATGATCAGCGTCAGGCCGATCAGCAGGTAGCGGCGGTCCATGGCGCCGATGCCTACCGACAGCAGCGGGGCGGCGAGGGCGGCCATGATCCCGGGCAGGGTGACCATCAGGCCGGCCTGGCCGGCACTGATGCCCAGGTCGCTGGCCACATCGTTGAGCACGCCCACCGGCAGGAATTCACTGGTGACCAGGGCGAAGGCGCCCACGGCAACCGAGAGAATCGCCAGCCACTGCTGTTTGACGCTCTGTTGGTTATGTTCAAGAAGGCCATCGGGGGCCTGATTGACGCTTGGCATGGTACGGATTCCAAGTGTTGTCGCCTGGAGCAGGCGCAGGAGGCGGGAAAATAGGAGGGCGATTATAGGAGTCGGTTTTGCAAGGCCCATAGGCGGGCCGTTCGATAGTAATCATCAGTGTGATCGATGGAAGGCTCTAGCTTCTGGATTGCACCCAACCCAGGCGCAAGAGCGATCATGAAAATTACTAAGGTTGAATGCAAAAAAAATGAGTTTGCTTCATGAGCGCCTGATCTCGACAATTCCCCCACTCGGAACCGGACATCCGTATCGGCAGGCACCTTCGCTGCGCGAGGCGTTCCAGGTTTACCTCAGGAATCAGGATTCAGATCACCATGGCCAAAGACTTCACTTTCGCGATCAAGCGGATTTGTTTCGATGAGCACTACCAGCCCTCGGACAACACCCGCATCACCACCAACTTCGCCAACCTGGCGAGGGGCGAGCAGCGCCAGGAAAACCTGCGCAATACCTTGCGGATGATCGACAACCGCTTCAATGCCCTGGCGCATTGGGACAACCCTGAAGGTGACCGTTACAAGGTCGAGCTCGAAATCATTTCCGTCGAGATGGACCTGGGGGCTGACAGCACTGCCAATGCGCTCCCGTTGATCGAGATTCTGAAAACCAACATCGTCGATCAGAAAACCAACGAGCGCATCGCCGGGATCGTAGGGAACAATTTTTCTTCCTACGTGCGTGATTACGACTTCAGCGTGCTGCTGCTGGAGCACAACAAGGGCAAGCCTGGCTTCGGCACCCCGGATGATTTCGGCGACCTGCATGGCAAGCTGTTCAAGTGCTTCCTGAATTCGCAGGCCTACAAGGCCAACTTCAGCAAGTTGCCGGTCATCTGCCTGAGCGTCTCCAGCAGCAGGACCTACCACCGCACGCAAAACCAGCACCCGGTACTGGGGTTCGAATACCGTCAGGATGAATACTCGTTGACGGATGAGTACTTCAGCAAGATGGGCTTGAAGGTCCGTTATTTCATGCCCGCGAACAGCGTCGCGCCCTTGGCGTTCTACTTTACGGGCGACCTGCTTGCCGACTACACCAATCTCGAGCTCATCAGCACCATCAGCACGATGGACACCTTCCAGAAGATCTACCGGCCGGAAATCTACAACGCGAACTCTGCGGCAGGGCAATCCTATCAGCCAAGCCTCAAGCACCAGGATTATTCGTTGACCCGAATCGTTTATGACCGCGAGGAACGCAGCCGCCTGGCGATCGAACAAGGGCGGTTTGCCGAGGAGCACTTCATCAAACCCTATCGGGCGGTTCTCGAGCAGTGGTCTGCTCAGTACGCAATCTGACTTATCGAATTCACAAGGCTTCCATCATGAAAAAACTGCTCCCTACCTCAACCGCCGGCAGCTTGCCCAAGCCTTCCTGGCTGGCGCAGCCCGAGACCCTCTGGTCGCCCTGGAAACTGCAGGACGAAGGGCTTGTCGAGGGCAAGCAGGATGCACTGCGTCTGGCGTTGCACGAACAGCAGCAGGCCGGTATCGACATCGTCAGCGACGGCGAGCAAACCCGCCAGCACTTCGTCACCACCTTTATCGAGCACCTCAGCGGCGTTGATTTCGAGAAGCGCGAAACCGTGCGGATCCGTGATCGCTACGATGCGAGCGTCCCGACGGTGGTGGGTGCAGTCGAGCGTCGCAAGCCTGTGTTCGTCGACGACGCCAGGTTCTTGCGCCAGCAAACCCGTCAACCCATCAAGTGGGCGCTGCCGGGTCCCATGACGATGATCGATACGCTGTACGACGCCCACTACAAGAGCCGCGAAAAGCTGGCGTGGGAATTTGCCAAGATCCTCAATCAGGAAGCCCGGGAGCTGGAGGCGGCGGGTGTCGACATCATTCAGTTCGACGAGCCTGCATTCAACGTCTTCTTCGACGAGGTGAACGATTGGGGCGTCGCCACCCTGGAACGGGCCATCGAAGGCCTCAAGTGTGAAACGGCGGTGCACATCTGCTACGGCTATGGCATCAAGGCCAACACCGACTGGAAAAAGACGCTGGGGTCGGAGTGGCGCCAGTATGAGCAGGCGTTCCCAAAGCTGCAGAAATCCTCTATCGATATCGTTTCGCTCGAATGCCACAACTCCCACGTGCCCATGGATCTGATCGAGCTCATCCGCGGCAAGAAAGTGATGGTCGGCGCCATCGATGTGGCCAATCACGCCATCGAGACTCCGGAAGAAGTCGCCAATACCCTGCGCAAGGCCCTGCAGTTCGTCGATGCCGACAAGCTTTATCCGTGCACCAACTGCGGCATGGCGCCACTGCCACGTCGCGTCGCGAGTGGCAAGCTCGAGGCGTTGGTCGCAGGTGCGGATATCGTTCGGCAAGAACTGTCGAACTAGGGTCTGTCTGTCATGGCGCAGCTTGGAACCGCCATCGAGCCTCTGCGTTTTCGCGAAGCGCTCGGGCATTACGCCTCCGGTATCACGGTGGTGACTTCGTTCATCGATGACCAGCCGATCGGCTTTACCTGCCAGTCGTTCTACAGCGTGTCGATGAGCCCGCCTCTGGTGTCGTTCAGCGTGATGTCGAACTCGGCCAGCTACCCGAGGATTCGCCAGGCCGGTCGATTTGCAGTCAACATCCTTTCGGATGAGCAGGTCGGTATTTCCAACCAGTTCGCGCGCCGTGGCACCGACAAGTGGCACGGCGTCGAATGGCAGTCGTCGCCTCTGGGGAATCCACTCATCGTCGGCAGCCTGCACTGGCTCGATTGCGAAATCCACGCCGAACATGCCGCAGGCGATCACCTGATCGTGATTGGGGAAGTGAAAGCGCTGAACCTGCAAGAGGCCGGGGCGACGCAGCCGTTGCTGTATTTCAAGGGACAATACTGCAACCTCGCG
This sequence comes from Pseudomonas sp. SYWMCR5, assembly GCF_057197165.1. Taxonomy (NCBI): domain Bacteria; kingdom Pseudomonadati; phylum Pseudomonadota; class Gammaproteobacteria; order Pseudomonadales; family Pseudomonadaceae; genus Pseudomonas; species Pseudomonas sp. SYWMCR5. The sequence goes on along the minus strand of NZ_JBXUNH010000002.1, from coordinate 980,616 downwards.
GCCGTTTGAGCGGTTCAGGTTTCGCTATTTTGCACAGGGTTGAAGTTCTGCCCATGATCGACTTGAGACACCTGCGCACCATCGACGCCCTGCGGGAAATGGACAGCCTGCACGACGCCGCCGAACGCCTGCACCTGACACAATCCGCGCTGTCGCACCAATTTCGCGAGTTGGATATTTCCTTTGCGACGCTGGAGGGGGTCAATGCCCTGTCGGGGAGCGTCATCTGAGACGGGCAGGTCGGCCCAGCGCCCCCGTTGGGCCGAGCGCTCGACACAGCCGGGGCAATCGCCGACCATCAAGTGCCCTGCACAAGGGTACTCAGGAGCGAATGCCATGGATTGCCTTGCGACGCTGTATACAGAACGCCTTGTTCTCACCCCTCTGCAATTGGAAGACGCGCCTGCGATCCAGCAGTTGTTTCCGCAGTGGGAGGTGGTCCGTTATCTCGATCGCCGCGTGCCATGGCCGTACCCGGAAGACGGCGCGTTGGTCTACGTGCGTGATATCGTCCTGCCAGCCATGGCCGCGGGCCGTGAATGGCATTGGATGATCCGCCTGTGCGGTGAAGACCCGCGCATCGTCGGCAGCATCAGCCTGTACGACGAACCCGGGAACAACCGGGGTTTCTGGCTTGCGCCGCAGTGGTGGGGGCAAGGCTACATGCGTGAAGCCTGCCGAGTGGTCAATGCCTATTGGTTCGAGACCTTGTCTCGCCCTGTCATGCAGGTGCCCAAGGCCGTTGCCAATCACGCCTCTCGAAAAGTCTCTGAGCATGAAGGGATGCGCCTGGTGGACACGCGCGACGGGCATTTTGTCTCCGGGCCGTTTGAGGTGGAGATATGGGAGATGACACGCCGTGAATGGCTCGCCCGTTCCTTGGGTTGACGCTGCTGGACATTTCCGTAGAATCGCGCGCCCTATTCAACATGCATGGCGAAAAGGAGCTTCGATGCAGCGGATCATGATTGTCGGCCAACCCGGCGCCGGGAAGAGCACATTGGCGCGCAAGTTAGGCGAATACACGGGGCTGCCGGTGGTGCATATCGACACCATCCACTGGCAGCCCGGCTGGGTCGAGCGCAGCCGGGACGAGAAGACACGCTTGTGCCATGAAGTGGAGGCGCGCGATCGCTGGATTTTCGAAGGCGGCCATTCAACCACCTGGAGCAATCGACTGGCTCGCGCCGATCTTCTGATCTGGATCGACCGGTCGGCGACGCTGCGATTCTGGCGGGTGCTGACCAGAGCGCTGCGTTATCGCGGACAGTCCCGTCCGGACCTGCCGCACAACTGCCCGGAGCGGCTGGCCAACTTGCCGGCGTTCTTCAGGTTCATGTGGCAGACCAAACGCTCGGCTCGAACGAAGATGGAGCAACTTGCGGCGAGCGCGCCGGTGGGTTGTCGGGTGGTCTGCCTGCGCTCCGATCGGGACACCAGCGCATTTCTCGCGAGCATGAAGCCGACGCCCAGGAGTGCTCAATAAGGACTGGCAGTCGGTCGCACCACAAGCTCGCTGACATCCACATCATCCGGCTGCTCGATGGCATAGACCAGCGCCCGGGCAATCGCGTCGGCCTCCAGCGCCACGCGTCGGAATGTTCTCATGGCCTCGCGGGCCGTGTCGTCGGTGATCGTGTCGGCCAGCTCCGATTCCACCACCCCAGGACACACCACCGTCACCCTGATCTTGTCGGTTTCCTGGCGAAGGCCATCGGAGATCGCCCGAACGGCGTACTTGGTCGCGCAATACACAGCAGCGGTGGGGGAGACCGAAAGCCCGCCGATCGACGAGATGTTGATGACCTGACCATGTCCTTGCGCCTCCATGCCTGGGAGCACCGCGGCGATGCCGTGCAGCACTCCGCGCACGTTGACGTCGAGCATCCGGTTCCATTCCTCGACTTTCAGTGAGTTCAGTGGCGACAGCGGCATTACCCCTGCGTTGTTGATGATCACATCGACCTTGCCGTACTGCGCCTTGGCAAACTCGACAAAGGCTTGCATGGAATCGAGGTCGGTCACGTCCAGTGCGCGGGCACTTGCCGAGCCGCCTTCGGCGCGGATTTCACTCACCAGCTGTTGCAGGCGATCGATACGGCGGGCGCCGAGTACCACGTGAGCACCCTTGGCGGCGATCAGCCTGGCGGCGGCTTCACCAATGCCGCTGCTGGCGCCGGTGATCAGCACGACTTTATCGTTGATGTTGGACATATGCATATCTCCTGTACATGAAGGTTCAGGCGTCTGCAGGGAAGGCAGACGTTGCTGCTGGGTACGCAGAAAAGACTAAGGTTGTGGGGCGGCACGATGCGTGCCGAAACCTGCGCGACCTTTGCCTATTCGTGTCGGTGATCCGCGCAGCCTCGTGCCACGCGCCGGAGCGGAAGGATCAGGCAACTCGACGACAGTTTCGACCTAACGCAGGTGTTTTTCGCGGGGGACAATGGGTGCCTGGCCCTGACGACGCCGCCAGGTAGCCCCCATGGTCTGCCGTCACACCAAGACCGTGATACAACGCCGAATTCCAACATGCGAGAGCCCTTGAATGGCGCAGAACGATGCTTTTCTCCTGCAAACCACTGCCTTGTACCGTGGCGAGCTCGTCCGCTCGCTGACCGAGCGCTTTACCGCGCCGGGCGTTTACGAAACTGCCATCGCGCCGCTGCACGTGATTCGAATGGATGCGCCGTCAGACATCATCCATACCGTGCACAAACCGGCGCTGTGCCTGATCGTGCAGGGGCAGAAAGAGGTGGGCCTGGGCGAGGATCGTTATCTGTACGACCCCCTCAACTACCTGGTGGTGTCGGTGACGCTACCGGTGTCTGGTCGGGTGCTGACAGCCAGCGCGCAGGCGCCTTACCTGTGCATCCGCCTGGACTTCGAGCCAACCGAGCTTGCCCAGGTGATCGCCGATGCGCCGCCCGCGGGCGTACCGGATGAGCCCGAGCGCGGGTTATTTCTCGAACAGATCGATGTGTCGCTGCTGGAAACCATGTTGCGCCTGGTGCGGTTGCTGGAGTCGCCACGGGATATCGGCATGCTCGCGCCATTGGCACTGCGTGAACTGCACTACCGTCTGCTGCGAGGCGTGCATGGGCGTCGGCTGTACGAGTTGGCCATGGGCGACTCGCAGACCCGGCGCGTGAGCAAGGCCATCGACTGGTTGAACAACCACTACACCCAGCCGCTGCGCATCGAGCAACTGGCGCGGATCGCCAATCTGGGCAGTTCGACCTTGCATCACCGTTTCAAGGCAGTCACCGCCATGAGCCCGTTGCAGTACCAGAAGCTATTGCGCCTGCAGGAGGCTCGGCGGCTGATGTTGGGGGAGGGGCTGGATGTGTCGAGCGCCTGTTATCGGGTCGGCTATGAAAGCCCGTCACAGTTCAGCCGCGAGTACAGCCGCCAGTTTGGGTGTGCGCCGTCTCGGGACATAAACCTGGCCCGGCGGCCATCATGAAGATGCCACTGCGGGCCGAGCAGCTGGTGCCAGTGCCTGGCCGTGGCTTGTACGAAGCGATCGCCGGTCCATGCTCTGATCTGCCGAAACAGGCGTTTCGTCATCCTTTGACCAATACGGCCACCACAGCGTCGACAGTATTCCTGAGCCCCGCCACCGTTTCCTCCGGATCGCTGTCGACCACCACCAACCTGGCGCCTGCCGCCTCGATCACCTTGAGCACCTGCGGCTCAGGCTGACGATGGTGCAGCACCAACGCCACATCCTGCGTCTTGAGGGTCTCTCCCAGCGCCTTCAGCGCCGCTTCATCCCACTTGCCATCTGCCGGCAGTGCCTGTGACACCACATCCAGGTTCAACCCGCTGACCAGATAGCCCAGACGTTCCGACAGGCTGACCACGCTGAGGTTATCGGCCTCGGCCAGGCGCGTCTGGCTGCTGGAGGTCAGCTCCAGCATCTGTCGCTTGAGCCCGGCAAGGTTGGCCTGGATCTTGTCCTTGTCAGCGGGGGACAAGCGCTCCAGGTCGTTGGCCACCACATCGGCCATGCGCCCGAGGTTGATCGGGTTCAACCAGGGATAGCTGGCGAATGCATTGTCGCCATCCACCGCGATGCCGGGCAGGGCGCCATCGACCGGGCGCGCGGCATCGATTTCGACGATGCGGATGTTGCTGCGCCGCGCCATGGGATAGAGCGGGTCGTCATGCCAGATCGAGCGCACGCCGATCACTGCCGTGGCCTGCTGAGCATCTTTGTGCAGGCTCGCACCGCCACGCCCCTCGAAGTACGACGGCTGGCGGCTGGCTGGAAGGTTGGCCGGTGCTGCGCGCTTGAGCTGCACCGAGGTGCCGTCGAGCAACGCGACAGCGAGGCTGTGGGTCACCGGCAGGGTGGTCAGCACTTGCGTGGCTGCGGCGCTGCTGGCGGGCTGTGCGGCCAGCACCAGGGTGGGCGCACCGGCCAGGACCAGGGCCAGGGTGAGGCGTTTGAGCGTGAGGTTCATGCCGGGTTTCCTTGCAGGCGTGGGACGAGGGCGCGGGCGAGGGCCGCGAGGGCGAAGCACATACCGGCTACCAGGATGATTGCAGCGCCGGAGGGCACGGGCAGGTCGAAGACGATCGGCAGCAGGATGCCGAGCAGGGTGCTGAGGGTGGCGATCAGCACCGAGGCGAAGAAGAAGCCCTTGAGCGACTGGCTGACCAGGCGCGCGGCGGCAGCGGGGATCACCAGCAGCGCACCGACCAGGATGGCGCCGATCACCTTCACCGAGGCCACGGTCACCAGGGTCACCAGCACCACGAACAGGTAGTCGAGGGTCTTCACCGCCACGCCGCGCACGGCCGCCAGTTGCGGGTTGAAGCTGGCGAGGATGATGCGGTTGTACAGCGGCAGGGCCAAGGCCAGCACCAGCACGGCAACGATGCCGAGCACCAGCAGGTCGTGAGGGCTGACGGTAAGTACCGAGCCGAACAGCACGTTCTCGAGGATGTGCACGTTGATCTTGCCGGCCAGCATCAGCAGCAGGCTGGCACCCAGGGCCAACGAGACGGAGAGGAACACGCCGATCAGGGTGTCCGGCGAAAGGCCCGTGCGGTTGCGCAGGAAGTTCAGCAGGATGCCGAACAGCAGGCAGTAGCCGAACAAGCTGCCGTAGGGCCCGGTATAGGGCTCGCCAAGCAGGATGCCGATGGCCACGCCCGTGAGTGCGGCGTGGCCGACGGCCTCGGAGAAGAACGCAAAGCGCTTGACCACGACCAGGGTGCCGAGCCCGCCCAGCACCGGGCCGATCATCAGGCCGGCGATCAGGGCGTTGATCACGAACCCATAGGCGAGGGCCTCGGGCAGGTAGCCAGCGGTGGCCCATTGCTGGACCAGTTGGCGGAAAGCTTCATAACTCATCAGGCAAGGCTCTCGCTGCGCGGGTGGACGGAGAACAGCCCGAGCAGGCGCTCCGGGGTCAGGGCCTGTGCGGGCGGGGCGTCGAACAGCAGCTTGCGGCTCAGCCCGGTGACGCGGTCGGCCAGGCGCAGTACCGCTTCAAGGTCGTGCTCGATCCACAGCACCGTGGTGCCGGCCTGGCGCCAGCCGTGCAGCAGTTGCTCGAACACCTGGATACCGGCTTCATCCAGCGCCGACATGGGTTCGTCCAGCACCAGCAGTTGCGGCTCGGGGATCAGCCCCTGGGCCAGCAGCACGCGCTGGCGCTCGCCACCGGACAACGCGCCCATGCGCCGCTTGCGCTTGTCGAGCATGCCGACCTTGGCCAGGGCAGCGTCGATGTCGGGTCGCACACGGCGCGACAGGCCGAGGAACGCCGGGCGCTGCTGGCACATGGCTGCCATGAAGTCGTCGACGGTCATCGGCAGGCCACGGTCGAACTCCAGCGCCTGCGGCACATAGCCGATCACCTCGCGCTCGGTGGGCCAGTGCAGGGTCAACTGGCCCTGGTGCGGCATCTGCCCGAGCAGGGTCTTGATCAGCGAGCTCTTGCCGCCACCGTTGGGGCCGACGATGGCATGCACGCTGCCGGCGGCAACGCTGAAGCTCACCTGCTCGAGGATGCGCGTGCGCCCAAGGGTGAGGTCGATGCCGGCGAAGTCGATGCGCGGGCCCTGGGCGCTGACCAGGTTGGCCGCGGCGGTCATGCGCGATTCTCCTGGATGGCCTTGACCACGGTCTCGAGGTTGCGCTTCATCTCCACCTCGTACTTGTCGGCGGTGTATTCGCCGTAGGAGATGTGGGTCAGCGGATAGATCTTCACCCCGGACTCGCGCTCGATGGTCTCGACGTAGGCGGACGGGAAGTCCATCTCCGAGAAGATCACCTTCACATCCAGGGCCTTGAGCTGGTCGATGGTTTTCTTCAACTGCGCCGGGCTCGGCTCGATGCCATGAGCCGGCTCGACCACTGCAGTGACTTCCAGCCCGAAGTCGCGCACCAGGTAGTCGTAGGCGGCGTGGATGGTCGCCACGCGAAACTCCGCGCCCGGTGCCTCGGTGACCTTGGCCAGGGCTTCGGCGCGCAGCGCGCGCAGGCGCTTGGCATAGGCGCGGGCGTTCAGGGTGTAGAACTTGGCGTTGTCCGGGTCGAGCTTGCCCAGCTCGCGGGCAATGTTGTTGACCTGGGCGATGCTGGCGCTGATCGACAGGAAGGTGTGCGGGTTGACCACCTTGCCGGCGCCGCGCGCGGCGATGCCGGTGGCGGCCAGCAGCGGGACGTTCTGGTTGGACTCGATGGTCTTGATGGCGGGCTTTTCGCTGGCGGCGATCATGCGATCGGCGAAGTCGTCGTGGCCGATGCCGTTGAGCACGATCACGTCCAGGGTGCCGATGCGCTTGATGTCTTCGGCGCGCGGCTCGTAGGCATGCGGGTTGAAGCCTGCCGGAATCAGCGGCACCACTTCAGCCTTGTCGCCGACGATATTGCTCACGTAGCTGTAGTAGGGGTGCAGGGTGATGCCGATGCGCAGCGGTTTGCCGCTGTCGGCCAGGGCCAATGCCGGGAGCAGGCAGGCCAGGAGAAAGGCGAGGGCGGAGCGGAGCATGGCGCGGTCCTTGGGTTCAGTGACGGTGTTCGCGGGTGACCCCGGCGTCGTAGTGGCTGACGATTTCCTGCCAGCCGGCGGCGATCAGCGCGGCCTGGCCAAGATCGTCGGGGGCCCGGGTGCTGTGGTCGCGGCGCAGCCACACCTGGGCCGGTGCGGTGTCGGCCTGCGGCAGGATCAACAGGAAGCTGCCGGCAACGTCGGCGTCCTGGCTCGAGCCGAGGTAGGCGCCACTGGTCAGCCACTGCCACTGATGGCGGCCCCGGCTGGCACTGCTGGTGTCGTCGACGAAGGGCGGCAGCGCATCATCGGCCAGTGCCTGCACTGCGGGCGCCTGGCCGTTTTCCTGGCGCAGGGCGAGGATTTCCTCGGTGGCCACGTGCAGGTCGGTGTAGACGCCCTGTTCGGCGGCGTTGAGGTCGCGGCGAGCGTCGATCTGGTGGCTGGCGATAGGCTGTTCGTCGACCCGTTCACCACGCAGCCCGACCACGGTCGCGGCGAGGGCGGCGATCAGCACGGCGGCCAGCAGCACATAGAGGGTTTCGTGCCCGGCGCCGGCTGGGCGGATGACCTGGGCGCGGCTCATGGCGAGCCTATATCGGCATGGTCGACTTCCACCACGTGGCCGGGGCCGGCGTCGAACAGCACGTAGAACTCGCCGTCGGGGCGCTTGAAGGTGAGGGTCGAGTCGTCGCCAAGCTTGCCGCCGACCAGCACTTGCTCGTCGTAGCCGATCACATCCAGCGTCACGCCCGGCGCGCCGCTACCGTCGGAGAAGCCGCCGGTGCACTTGATCTGATCGCCCGCCACCGGTACGCAGTTGCACATCGGGTTGTGCGCCAATGCCGGCAGGGCGGTGAAGGTCAGCAGGGGCAGGGCAAGCCTGCGCAACAGGTGTTTCATCATTTGCCTCCTTGTTTCTCGAGCCAGGCGACAGTGGCCGGCGATGCCTTGGCCAGCGGTACGGATGCCTGGTGCATGCTGCCGTCCCAGCCTTCGATGGTGATCCAGATCTCGGCGTCTGGGCGGGTGCGGGGCGGGATCGGCAGCGAGGTGCTCATGCGGTAGGGCGAGCCGAAGAAGATCGAGCCGGCGGCGCGCAGGTTGCGCGGCTTGCCGATGCGCAGGTAGATGGCCTTGGCGCCTTCGGTGCAGGTTTGGCAGAGCGCGGCGTTGAACACCTTGAAGTGCCCGGCCGGGCCGTCCGCACGTGGGGCTTCGTCGCGCAGCTCGGCCAGGTCCAGGCGCCAGCGGTCGACCTGGATGTCCTTGACCACGTTGGCGCCCAGGCCGCTGTCACCGCGGAACAAGCTGGCATCGGCGAAGTACTTGGGCATGAAGCCCAGCGGGATGAGGATCAGCAGGATGTTGAAGTGGAAGCGCCATTTCAACCACCACTGCTTCAGGCCGCTGGGCGGCAGGGTCTGAGTCTGGGTCTGGCTCATGGCTGGGCCTCCACGGGGGTGTCTTCATGCCTGCGCACGCGCGCCGGGCGCTCGCTGCGCTTGAGCGCCGCGGCGGTGGCCTGGGCGGTGCGCTTGGTCCAGATCAGCAGGCCACTGAGCACCATCAGGGTGAGCACCAGGCCGAAGAAGAACCAGATCAGCTTGATCGGCAGGCCACCGAAGTCGCCGGTGTGCAGCGGGCGCATGGATTCGGTGACGAACTCCAGGGTCGAGCGATCGCCGAGCAGGAACTGGCTGTCGACGTTGCGGGTGTACGGGTTGACCTCGGCGGTCTGGAACATCAGCGGATACCAGCCTCGTCCGCCCATGCTGATATGGCTGTAGGCGGTGGCCGGCAGGGTGATGAAACTGATGTCCAGGCCCGGGATGGCCTCCTGGGCGATGCGGGCGGCCTCGTCCAGGTCGATGCGCGGCACCGGATTGCCGTCCGGGCTCTGTGGCACTTGTTCGCGGGCGATGACCGGCACGATCGGCTCGGTGGAAATGGTGACGTGGTTGTCGCCGAGAATGGCCTGGATCAGGAACCAGGTGCCGGTGATCGAAATCACCGCGATGAACCAGATCGACCACACCCCGGCCAGGCGGTGCAGGTCGCCCCAGAAGATCCGCGAGCCATGCTGGGTGCGCACGGGTTTGAAGAACCCGCGCCAGAATTTCTTGTACACCACAAGCCCTGTGACCAGCGAGGCGAGCATTGGCAGGCCGAGCAGCGACACCAGGTACCAGCCCCAGCTATAGCCGTTGGTGAACGGCACCAGCCACCAGCCGTGCAGGGCGCGGGTAAAGGCCTGGAAGTTGAAGTCGGGGGTCTTGCCCTGGATGGCGCCGGTATAGGGGTTGACGTAGAGCGTCGGTGACGTGCCGTCGGGATAGGTGACTGCGGCCTCGAGGGCGAAGTGCGAGCCGTCCGGCTGGCTGATGAAGCGCACCGCCATGTCCGGTTCGGCCTTGTTCAGCGCACTCAAGACCTGCTGGAAGCTCAGCCGCTCGGCGTTGTCGTCCGGTTGGCTGGCACGCACGTCGGGGTTCGCCAGCCAGACGATCTCCTGGCTGACCACCGCGAGCATGCCGGTGAAACAGACGATCAGGACAAAGAACCAGATCGGCAGGGCAAGCCAGCTGTGGACCAGGAACCACAGCTTGGACTTGGATTTTTTAGTTTGTCGGGCCATCAGTCGTTCTTCTGAGGAAAATTGCGGTCGAGTTTCATCTCAACCTTGAAGGCTGCATCTAATAGGACGAATGAGAATCAGAAACCTGAAGCCTCAAATGAAAGCAAATGTTTCAAACAAGCTCCGCTCCCGCTCTTGCTCTTGCTCTTGCTCTTGCTCCCGCTCTTGCTCTTGCTCTTGCTCTTGCTCTTGCTCTTGCTCTTGCTCTTGCTTCTAAGCGCGCGATAGCCCAGGCGCCACCCATCGCGACCTCAGGAGGCCGAGCAGAGGCGTCTGGAGGGCCCTGGCGCGCAGCGCCCTTCGGCGTCCCGCCGAAGTCGCGAGATGTAGACTTGCGCAGCAAGTCGGAGTCCGCGAAGGCCCGGAAGGCGCCGGCGCGAGGGAACCCCGGAGCGCAGCGTAGGGGCCGTATGTGGGAGCAAGCGGTTTTTGCCTACTTTTTTCCAAGAAAAAAAGTAGGTCGCCGTAAAGGCGAAAAGGTGAATCCGCGTCGCCACCCAAATCGGATATTCACGCGCCACGAGCACCACCCAGCGCCCCCCAAACCCCCACCAAAACCTAACTTTTTGCAAGATGTATCCGTTTCGTAGGGATAGCCGGGCCCCGCCCGATACCCCACCCGTACGGAAGCAATCTGATGAATGCCGAGAAGTCCCTGCAACTGGCCCGCCGTTTCATTGAACTGCCGCTGGAAAAGCGCCGCGTGTTCCTCGAGACCCTGGCCAAGGAGGGCATCGACTTTTCCCAGTTCCCCATCCCCGCCGGTGTCGAGGCCCCAGACCGCCATGCGCTGTCCTATGCCCAGCAACGCATGTGGGTGCTCTGGCAAATGGACCCCCAGAGCGGCGCCTACAACCTCCCAGGCGCCGTACGCCTGCTAGGCCAGCTGAACGAAGCCGCCCTGGAGCAGGCCTTCGCCACCGTACTGGCCCGTCACCAAAGCCTGACCACCGTCTTCGAACCCCAGGCCGATGACCGCCTGGAGCAGGCCCATCGCCCGCTCACCCGCGTGAACATCGAGCGCGTCGACCTGCGCAACCTCGCCGCCGACCTGCGTGAGGCACAGGTCCGTGCCGAAGCCGAGGCCGAGTCGCTACGCCCGTTCGACCTGGCGCAAGGCCCACTGCTGCGGGTGCGCCTGCTGCACCTCGATGCGCAGGAGCACGTGCTGCTGCTGACCCTGCACCACATCGTTTCCGACGGCTGGTCGATGAATGTGCTGATCGATGAGTTCAGTCGCGCCTATGACGCCTTTGCTGCAGGCCAGGCACCGCAGTTGCCAGCACTGCCCATCCAGTACGTCGACTACGCCCTGTGGCAGCGCCGCTGGCTCGAAGCGGGCGAGATGGAGCGCCAGTTGCAGTACTGGCAGGCCCAGCTGGGCGAGGAGCAGCCGGTGCTGGAGCTGCCGCTGGACCACGCGCGCCCGGCCACTCCCAGCTTCAGCGGCAGCCGCCAGTCATTCCCGCTCGACGCGGCACTGACCGAGCAGGTGCGCGGTTTTGCCCGCCAGCACAACCTGTCGCTGTTCATGGTCCTGCTCGCCAGCTTCGGCATGCTCCTGCAACGCTACACCGGCCAAAGCGACCTGCGCATCGGCAGCCCAGTGGCCAACCGCAACCGCGCCGAGGTCGAGGGGCTGATCGGGCTGTTCGTCAACACCCAGGTGCTGCGCCTGCAGCCACAAGCGCAACAGGACGTGCTGGGTTATCTGCAAGCGGTACGTCAGATCGTGCTGGGCGCCCAGGCGCACCAGGACCTGCCGTTCGAGCGCCTGGTCGAGGCGCTCAAGGTCGAGCGCAGCCTCAGCCACGCACCGCTGTTCCAGGTGATGTACAACCACCAGCCGCAGGTCGCCGACCTGACCACCGTCACCCTGGCGTCCGGCCTGCAACTGGCGCCGCTGCAATGGCGCAGCCGCACCACCCAGTTCGACCTCAGCCTCGACACCTACGAGCAAGGTGGCGTGCTGCACGCGGCCTTCACCTATGCCAGCGACCTGTTCGACGGCGCCACCATCGAGCGCATGGCCCGGCACTGGCAGGCCCTGCTCCGAGGCCTGGTCGAGCAGCCGCAGCAAGCGCTGTGGCAGGTGCCGATGCTCAATGACGCCAGCCTTGCCACCGTGCTCCAGGACTGGAACGCTACGGCCCGTGACTACCCGCTCGAACGCCCGGTGCACCAGCTGTTCGAAGACCAGGCACGCCGCGCGCCGCAGGCCCCGGCCCTGGTGTTTGGCGAGCATGCGCTCAGCTACGCCCAGCTCGACGCCCGCGCCAACCAGTTGGCCCACTACCTGCGCGCCCAGGGCGCCCGGGGCGACAGCCTGGTCGGCATCAGCGTGCAGCGCAGCGTCGAAATGGTGGTGGGGCTGCTGGGCATCCTCAAGGCCGGTGCTGCCTATGTGCCGCTGGATCCGGAGTACCCCGCAGAACGCCTGGCCTACATGATCGAGGACAGCGGCATCGACCTGCTGCTGACCCAGCAGGCACTGCTCGACAGCCTGCCGCTGCCCCAGGGTGTGCAGTGCGTGGCGCTCGACCAGTTGCTGCTCGACGAGCAACCCACCAGCGCCCCGTTGGTGGATATCGACCCCGAGCAACTGGCCTACGTCATCTACACCTCCGGCTCCACCGGGCGGCCGAAGGGCGCCGGCAACAGCCACCGGGCCCTGGCCAACCGCCTGCACTGGATGCAGGAGGCCTACGCCATCGGCGCCGACGACACCGTGCTGCAGAAGACCCCCTTCAGTTTCGACGTGTCGGTGTGGGAGTTCTTCTGGCCGCTGATGACTGGCGCGCGCCTGGCGGTGGCCGCGCCGGGTGAACATCGCGATCCGGCACGCTTGATCGAGACCATCCGCCGCTTCCAGGTCAGCACCCTGCATTTCGTGCCGTCGATGCTCCAGGCGTTCATCCACGAGCCGGGTGTCGACGCGTGCAGTAGCCTGCGGCGTATCGTCTGCAGTGGTGAGGCCCTGCCGGTGGATGCCCAGTTGCAGGTGTTCGCCCGCCTGCCGGGCGCAGCCCTGTACAACCTGTATGGCCCGACCGAGGCGGCCATCGACGTCACCCATTGGACCTGCCGCGACGAAGGCCGGGACAGCGTGCCGATCGGCCTGCCGATCGCCAACCTGCGCACCTACGTGCTCGACGCCGGCCTCGAGCCGGTTGCCCCCGGTGTTTCCGGCGAGCTCTACCTGGGCGGTGTCGGCTTGGCCCGGGGCTACCATCGCCGCCCGAGCCTGACCGCCGAGCGCTTCGTCGCCGATCCTTTCGTTTCTGGCCAGCGCCTGTATCGCACCGGCGACCGTGTGCGCCAGCGCCACGATGGCGTGATCGAATACCTGGGCCGCTTCGACCATCAGGTGAAGATTCGCGGCCTGCGCATCGAGCTGGGCGAGATCGAGGCGCGCCTGGCCCAGCATGAGTGGGTACGTGAGGCCGTGGTGCTGGCGCTGGACGGCAAGCAGCTGGTGGCCTACCTGGTACTCAACGAGCAGTCCGATGGCTGGCAGCAGGGCCTCAAGGACTGGCTGTTGCAGGCGCTGCCCGAGTTCATGGTGCCCACGCACCTGATGCCGCTCGACCGCCTGCCGCTGACGCCCAACGGCAAGCTCGACCGCAAGGCGCTGCCACAGCCCGATGCGGCGCCACGCGGCGCCTATGTCGCTGCGCAAACGCCGGTGCAGCAGATCCTTGCGCAGGTCTGGAGCGAGGTGCTCGGGGTCGAACAGGTCGGCCTGGACGACAACTTCTTCGAACTGGGCGGCGACTCGATCATCGCCATCCAGGTGGTCAGCCGCGCCCGACGCCAAGGCTTGCAGTTCAGCCCGCGTGACCTGTTCCAGTTCCAGACCCTGCGCGGCCTGGCTGGCGCTGCCGGGCGTGCGACGCAGGTGCAGGCCGAGCAGGGGGCGGTGCAGGGCCCGGCGCTGCTGACCCCTATCCAGCGCGCCTTCTTCGAGCAGGCGGTGCCTGCACGGGCGCACTGGAACCAGTCGCTGCTGCTGACGCCGCGCCAGGCCTTGGACGCTGGTCGCCTGCAGCAGGCGCTGGTGCGCCTGGTCGAACAACATGATGCTCTGCGCCTGCGCTTCCAGCTGCACGACGGCCACTGGCAGGCCGAGCACGGTGCGCTGCCCGCCGGGCTGCTGCGTGAAGAAACGGCTGCCGATGCCGAGGCGCTGGCGGCGCTCTGCGACACCACCCAGCGCAGCCTCGTCCTGGCCGACGGGCCGCTGCTGCGCGCGGTACTGGTGCAAATGGCCGATGGCAGCCAGCGCTTGCTGCTGGTGATCCACCACCTGGTGGTCGATGGCGTGTCCTGGCGCGTACTGCTCGAAGACTTGCAGCACGCCTACACGCAACAGCCGCTGCCCGCCAAGACCAGCGCCTGGCAGGCCTGGGCCGCGCGCCTGCCTGCCCTGGCTGCGCAACAGGCCGGCGAGCTGGACTACTGGCGCGCCCAGCGAGTCGAGCATGACCTGCCGTGCGACATGCCCCAGGGCGCCGCGCTCAACCGCCACGGCCGCACCCTGGAAACGCGCCTGGACGCCGAGCTGACCCGTCAGTTGCTGCAACTTGCCCCGGCCGCCTACCGCACACAGATCAACGACCTGCTGCTGACGGCGCTGGCCCGGGTGGTCGCGCGCTGGAGCGCGCAGCAGGCGGTGCTGGTGCAACTGGAAGGGCACGGTCGCGAAGAGGTGTTCGAGGATGTCGACCTGTCGCGCACCGTGGGCTGGTTCACCACGCTGTTCCCTGTGCGCCTGAGCGTCAGTGACGATGTGGGCGCCTCGATCAAGGCGGTCAAGGAGCAGTTGCGCGCGGTGCCGGGCAAGGGGCTGGGCTACGGCCTGCTGCGCTACCTGGGCGATGAGGCCCAGCGCCAGGCGCTCGACCAGGCCACGCCTGCGCGTATCACCTTCAACTATCTGGGGCAGTTCGACCAGCAGTTCGATGCCCAGGCACTCTGGGCGCCCGCCACCGAGCGCAGCGGCCAGGCCCAGGACCCCGAGGCCCCCTTGGCCAACTGGCTGACCCTGGAAAGCCAGGTCTATGCCGGCGAGCTGTCGCTGCGCTGGGGCTACAGCGGCCAGATGTACCATGACGCCACTGTCGAAGGCCTGGCCCAGGCCTACAACGACGAGCTGGCACAACTGATCGCCCACTGCCTGCACACCCCGGCCGGCCAGGCGACGCCTTCCGACTTCCCGCTCGCACGCATCGACCAGGCGCAGCTCGACGCGCTGCCGGTCGCTGCCAGTGCTATCGAAGCGCTCTATCCGCTGTCGCCGATGCAGCAGGGCATGTTCTTCCACGCCCAGTACGAGCCCGAGGCCGGTGCCTACATCAACCAACTGCGCCTGGATATCCAGGGGCTGGAGCCCGCGCGTTTGCGTGAGGCCTGGAGCGAGGCAATGGCGCGCCACGAGATCCTGCGTGCCAGCGTGCATTGGGAGGGCTTGAGCGAGGCGCATCTGTTGGTGCAGCGCCATCTCGACTTGCCGCTGCAGGTACTGGAGGGCGTGCACGACCTCGATGCCCTGGCCGCCGCCGAACGCCTTCGCGGCTTCGATCTGCGCCAGGCGCCGCTGTTCCGCCTGCAACTGGTGGCACTGCAGGGCGGTGGCTGGCACCTGATCTACACCAGCCATCACATCCTCATGGATGGCTGGAGCAATGCCAGCCTGCTGGCCCAGGTGATCCAGACCTACGCCGGGCAACCGGTGGCTGCCGCCAGTGGGCGTTTCAGCGACTACCTGGGCTGGTTGCAGCGCCAGCCTGTCGATGCTGGCGAGCGTTTCTGGAAGGCCGCGCTGGCGCCGTTGCAGGGACCGACCTTGCTGGCCTCGGCGTTGCGGCGGGCGCAAGGGCAAGGCAGTGGCGAGCACCTGCATGTGTTCGACGGCGCCTTCGCCGAGCGCCTGGGCCAGTTCGCCCGCCAGCGCAAAGTGACCCTCAACACCCTGTTCCAGGCGGCCTGGGGCCTGGTACTGCAACGTCACACCGGCCAGGCCTGCGTAGCGTTCGGCGCGACCGTCAGCGGGCGCTCGGCGCCGTTGCCGGGGATCGAAGAGCAACTGGGGCTGTTCATCAACACCCTGCCGGTCCTGTGCAGCGCAGCACCTGGCCAATCGGTCGGCGAGGCCCTGGAAACCCTGCAGGCGTTCAACCTCGACCTGCGCGAGTTCGAGCACGTGCCGCTGTACAAGGTCCAGGGTTGGGCCGGCCAGCAGGGCGGTGTGCTGTTCGACACCTTGATGGTGTTCGAGAACTTCCCGGTGGCCGAGGCCCTGCGTGATGGCGCGCCAGCCGGGTTGCAGGTGGGCGCGCTGCGCAATCACGAGCGCACCCATTATCCGCTGACCCTCGGCATCGAGCTGGGTGCGCGATTGAGCGTGGAGTTCGCCTACGACCTGGCGCACTTCGATGCTGCGCAGGTCGAGCAGTTGTGCGCCGCTTTCTGCCAGGCGCTCGAGCAGATGCTCGAGCAGCCCTCGGCCGCGCTGGGCAGCCTGCGGCTGCTGGATGACACCACGCAGCAGGCGGTGTTGGCGCACAGCCAGGGCGAAGCGATCGACCTGTCGGCCACGCCGCTGGTGCACCAGCGCATCGCCGCCCAGGCCGCGCGCAACCCCGACGCCCTGGCCGTGTTGTGCGAGGGCCGCTCGCTCAGCCATGGCCAACTCAACCGCCAGGCCAACCGCCTGGCGCACCTGCTCATCGCCCAGGGCTTGGGCCCGGGCAAACGTATCGGCCTGGCCCTGCGCCGCAGCCCGCAACTGATCGTCAGCCTGCTGGCGGTGCTCAAGAGTGGCGCAGCCTATGTGCCGCTTGACCCAGCCTACCCGGATGAGCGCCTGCGCTACATGATCGAAGACAGCCAGCTCGACTTGCTGCTGTGCGACGACGGCCTGTTGCAGGGCCTGAGCCTGCCACCCCAGGTGCCGCGCCTGGTGACCGGCGAGCTGGTGCTGGACGTGCAGCCCGACCATGACCCGCTCGTGCAGCCTCACGCCCAGGACCTGGCGTACGTGATCTACACCTCCGGCTCCACCGGCCGGCCCAAAGGTGTCGCGATCAGCCATGCCGCCCTGCGCGAGTTCTGCCAGAGCGGTGCGCAGTATTCGCACCTGAGCGCCAACGACCGCGTGCTGCAGTTCGCCACGTTCAGCTTCGACGGCTTCGTCGAGCAGTGCTATCCGCCGCTGGCACTGGGGGCGGCGCTGGTGATGCGGGGCGAGTCGCTGTGGGATGTGCAGCAGTTGGCCGAGCACATCGTGCAGCACGAGGTCACCTTGGCCGACCTGCCAGCGGCCTACTGGTACCTGCTGGCCAAAGAGTGCGCCGCGCAGCCGGGCCGTGGCCTGGGCGCACTGCGCCAGGTGCACGTCGGCGGCGAGGCGATGTCGGTGGAAGGGCTGCGCCTGTGGCACGCCGCGGGCTTGGGCGAGGTCGCGCTGATCAACACCTACGGCCCGACCGAGGCCACCGTGGTCTCCAGCGTGCATGCCTGCCGCCTGGGCGATGCCAGCGACAGCCACGGCGTGCCGATTGGCCGGGCCATTGCTGGCCGTGCCCTCTACGTGCTCGACGGTGCTGGCGAGCTGTTGCCGGCGGGCGCGGTCGGTGAGTTGTGCATCGCCGCCCCGGCCTGTCTGGCCCAGCAGTATTACCAGCGTCCGGGCCTTACGGCCGAACGCTTCCTGCCCGACCCGTTCGCCCGCGAGCCGGGCGCACGGCTTTATCGCAGTGGCGACCTGGCCTGCTACAACGCCGAAGGGGCGCTGGAGTACGTTGGGCGCATCGATCACCAGGTGAAGATTCGCGGCATGCGCATCGAAATGGGTGAGATCGAAGCCTGCCTGCAGGCCCAGCCGGGGGTGCGCGCTGCTGCGCTGATCGCCCAGGCGACCGGCCAGGGTGCGCAGTTGGTGGCCTTCGTCGTGCCGGTTGCCAGTGAGGCGGTGCAGGGCGATGCGCGCACGGCCCTCGTCGCCGCGCTGCGCGATGCGTTGCGCCAGTCGCTGCCGGAGTTCATGGTGCCGGCGCACCTCGTGGTGTTGGAGCAACTGCCGCTGAACAACAACGGCAAGCTCGACCGCACGGCGCTGCCAGCGCCAGAGATCATCGCCAGCGGCGGCGTCGAACCGCTGCAAGGAGCATTGGAGCAGCAGGTCGGGCACATCTGGCAGCAAGTGCTGAAGGTCGAGGGGATAGGCCGGCAGGACAGCTTCTTCGAACTCGGCGGGCATTCGCTGCTGGCCACCCAGATCGTTTCCCAGATGCGTCAGCAACTGGGGCTGGCGGTCAGCCTTCGCTGCCTGTTCGAACACCCGCGCCTGAGCGATTTCGTCGCCCAGGTGGTCGGCATCGCGGCGGGAGTCGGGCGCCCACCGATGCAGCGCGCCGCAGGCCGCGGTCCCCAGCCACTGTCCTTCGCCCAGCAGCGCCTGTGGTTCCTCTGGAGCCTGGAGCCATACAGCTCGATGTACAACATGCCGGGTGCGCTGCGCCTGCGCGGACCTTTGGACACCGATGCGCTGCGCCAGACCTTCGAGCATCTGCTGCAGCGCCATGAAGTGCTGCGCAGTACCTACCACGAAGCTGACGGCGCCACCTGGCAGCAGGTGCGTGACGACCTGCCGCTGGCGCTACGGGTCACTGACCTGCGTGGTCACGAAGATCCGCAGCTGACGGCCCAGGCCCTGGCCCGTGAAGAAGTGGCGCAGCCGTTCGATCTCGCCAATGGCCCGCTGCTGCGGGTGCACCTGGTGCAACTGGCCGAGCAGGACCATGTGCTGCTGCTCACCATGCACCATATCGTCGCTGACGACGGCTCGTTCCGCGTGCTGATCGACGAGTTCGTCCAGCTCTACCTCGCACTCAGCCGCGCCGAGCCGCCACACCTGCCCGAGCAGACCCTGCAATACGCCGACTTCGCCGGTTGGCAGCGCCAGTGGCTGGAGCAGGGCGGTGAGCTGCAGCGCCAGTTGGACTACTGGCAGGCGCGCC
Organism: Pseudomonas sp. SYWMCR5; assembly: GCF_057197165.1. NCBI lineage: Bacteria > Pseudomonadati > Pseudomonadota > Gammaproteobacteria > Pseudomonadales > Pseudomonadaceae > Pseudomonas > Pseudomonas sp. SYWMCR5. Next base: position 961,948 of record NZ_JBXUNH010000002.1, on the reverse strand, counting down.
TGGGCGACCGCCACGAGGTGCTGGAGTTGCCGCACGACCCGGACGCGCCAGCCGGCGATGGCCAGGGCGGCAACAGCCATTTCACCTTCAGCCGTGAGCTGAGCGCCGCCCTGCGCCAGTTTGCCCGGCAGCGCAACCAGTCGTTGTTCAGCGTGCTGCTGGCGGCCTTCAACGTGGTGCTGCAACAGCGCACCGGCCTACAGCGCCTGCGCATCGGCACCGATATCGCCAACCGCAACCACGCTGAGCTCGAGCGCATGGTCGGTTTCTTTGTCAACCAACTGGTGCTGCAGGTGGACTTGGACGCCGAGTTATCGGTGGAGCAGTTGCTGGCGCGCTGTCGCGAGGCGGTAATCGAGGCCTCCGAGCACCAGGACCTGCCATTCGAACGGCTGGTCGAGGCCCTGCGCCTGCCACGTCGCAACGGCCGCTCACCGCTGTTCTCGGTGAAGCTGATTCACCAGGAAGGGGTCGGGCGTCTGCCGTCGATGGGCCAACTGCAGATCGAGGACTTCCCGTCGGGGACGCAGGCCGCCGAACTCGACCTGGTAGTGGCCTTCTACAACGACGATGACCACGTGCACCTGAGCTTCGAATACCCAGCCGGACGTTTTGCCCCGGCCACCCTGGTGGCCATGTTCGAACAGGTCTGTGCCGTGCTGCGGGCCTTGCTTGACGGCGCCACCGGTCTGCGCGAGCTGGCCGCCAGCGCCGAACAGGTCTGGCGCACCCACCAGGAACAGCAAAACAGCCAGCGGGCTGCACACCTCAAGGGGCTGCACCCAATCAAGCGGCGGCGCTCCATCGTCCAATAACACAGCCATTCATCGTTTTTCGCGGCGGCTCGGGTGAGCTGCCGTCACCCAGATCCAGGAGGGGTTATGTCCGCAACTGCAATGCCATCGCGCCCTATGCGTGGTGCCCGAAAAAGCATATCCACCGATGCGTCCAGTCTGGTCAGCTTCAAACCGCTGTTCGAGGACGGCGGCTTCCCGCTGCTGTGCACCCCGAATGTGCCGGGGGTGAACCTGATCGAGTGGGCGGGGCAAAACCGCGAGCTGATCCAACAGCAACTGCACAAGGGCGCCTCGATCCTGTTTCGCGGTTTTGACGTGGCCGATATCGACCAGTTCAACCGCTGCATCGACGCGATCTCCGGTGGCGCCCTGGAGTACCTGTTCCGTGCCTCGCCGCGCACCCAGATCACCGGGCAGTTCAATATCTACAGCTCCACTGACTATCCGTCCGGTGAGCGGATCTTCCCGCACAACGAGCACTCGTACTCGCCGGTGTTCCCGCTACACCTGTACTTCTATTGCGACACCCCGTCGCAGACCGGCGGCGAGACCCCGTTGGGTGACACCCGGCTTATCCTCTCGCGAATCGATCCGGACGTGCGCGAGGAATTCGCCCGCAAGCGCATCCTCTACGTGCGCAACTACGGCGACGGCATGGGACTGCCCTGGCAGACCGTATTCCAGAGCGATGAGCGCAGCGAGGTAGAGGCCTATTGCGCGCAGATCGGTGTGCAAGCCGAATGGAAGTCCGGCAACCGCCTGCGCACCCGCCAACGCGGCCCGGCCATGGTCCGCCACCCGCAGACCGGCGAGCGCATCTGGTTCAACCATGGCACCTTCTTCAATGCCCTGACCCTGCCGGACAGCATCCGCGAAAACCTGCTGCGCGAGTTTGGCCCGTTGGACCTGCCGCAGAACACCTTCTTCGGTGACGGTACGCCGATTGGCGATGACGTCGTGCGTCACCTGCAACAGATCTACCGTGACGTGATGGTCGAGTTCGCTTGGCAGAAGGGGGATGTGGTGCTGCTTGACAACATCCTCACCGTACATGCCCGCAACGCCTTCACCGGCCGCCGGAAAATCCTCACAGCCATGGCGATCGCGCAGAAAAGCGCCGATCTGGCCCTCGATTAAGGACAGCAAGACATGACTACTACCGGTGAAATTTTCCAGACTTCCGCCCAGCAGGCGCTGGCCCTGAGCGTTCCGGGTCAGGCCTGGGTGCTCCTGCGCGTTGCCGCGCTGCCCGATGCTGCGCAGTTGGCTCGCCACCTCGACACCCTGGGCGCCCGCCATGAAGTGCTGCGCACCCTGTACCGCCGCCTGCCGGGTATGACCTGGCCGGTGCAGGAAGTGCTGCCTGCCGCCGCCGTATCCATCGACGCCAGTGACGGCCGCGACCTAAAGCAGGCGCTGGCCTGGGCTACCGCGCAGCTCGGCAGCGAGCGCAGCCTGGCCGTGAGCGCGGTCGAAAGTGACCAGTTGCTGCTGCTGGGCAGCACCGCCAGTTTCGACCGCCGCACCTTGCAAGCCGTGGCCGCCGAACTGCGCAGCCTGTGTGCGGGCGAAACGCTGGCCGACAACGAAGAGGAGCTGCAATATGTCGACTTCGCCGCCTGGCAGCAGGCGCTGCGCGAGGAAGACCTGGGTCGCCAGGGCGCCTCTTTTTGGCAAGCGCGCATGCGCGACTATCAGCAACCTCATAAACTCCCGTTTGAAACCCCAAGCCAACCCGGGTTGAACCGCGACAGAGCCACTGTCGTGGGCAGCCTTGCCGTCGATGAGAGCACCGCAATCGCGCTGTGGGGCGCCTACCTGGCGCGAATCACCCAGCAAGACCGTCTCCTGATCGGCGTCCAGCTCGACGCCCGCAACGAAGAACTCGACAGCGCCTATGGCCGCTTCACCCGTTCCCTCCCGGTCACCTTCGACAACCGCCGCAGCGCTACCCTGAACGAAGTGGCGACCGAGGTCGCCGCCAGCCTCGAACTGTCCCGATCCTGGCTGGACTGCCTGAACGAGTTCGAGCTGGGGCTGTGCCGCTACGGCTTCGCTCGCCTGCACACCTCGCTGGACGACGGCGTACTGGCGTTGAACATTGATGCCCCGGCCGAACTCCTGCGCCTGGAACTCACCGATTCGGAAACCGCCCTGAGCGCCCGCGCCGACGCCTTCGACGAAGCCGCACTGAACGAACTGCTGGCGCAGTTCGTCGAATTCGCTGCCCAGGCTCTGGCAGCCCCAGCACAGGACCTGGGTCAGGCCTCGCTGCTTGGCGCCGGTGGCCGTGAGCGCGTGCTGCAGGGCTTCAACCCCCAGGCTGCGTCGCTGCTCTGCGCGCGCTCCCTGCAATCACTGTTCGTCGAACAGGCCGTGGCAACCCCCCAGGCGATCGCCCTGAGCGTGGCCGGTGAGCGTCTGACCTACGCCGAACTCGATCGTCTCTCCAACCAGGTCGCCAACACCCTGCGCGCCAACGGCACCGGCCCGGACAGGGTGGTCGCGGTGTACGGCCAGCGCAGCCGCGAGCTGGTAGTGGCCCTGCTAGGGATCCTCAAGGCCGGCGGCGCCTACCTGCCGCTGGATCCGAACTACCCGGTCGAACGCCTGGCCTTCATGCTTGCCGACGCCGGTGCCGACCAGGTGTTGGCCTGCCTGCCGCTGCCCGAGGGCTGGGAGCAGGGGGGCTTGCAAGTCACCTCGCTGCAGTCCGGCGCTCCGGTCTGGTCTGCCAGCGATGCCGCACCTGCGCCGACTGGTGATGCCGACCACCTGGCCTACGTGATCTACACCTCCGGCTCCACTGGCAAGCCCAAGGGCGTGATGGTCAGCCATGCCAACGCCGTGGCCTCGACCCTGGCGCGCCAGCGCTTCTACCGCGAGCCGCTACAGAACTTCCTGATGCTCTCGTCGTTCTCCTTCGACAGCTCCGTAGCCGGTACTTTCTGGGCGCTGAGCCTGGGCGCGACGCTGACCCTGCCGGACGAAGAGAGCTACAAAGATCCGCAACAGCTTGCGGCGCTGATCGCTCGCGAAGGCGTGTCGCACTACTTGACGCTGCCGTCGTTCCACGCGCAGATCCTGGAAAACCTCGACGCCCCGACACTGCGCTGCGTGATCGTCGCGGGCGAAGCCTGCGCGTCTGAGGTGCTGCAGCGCCACAGTGCACGCCTGCCTGGTGTAGCGCTGGTCAACGAATACGGCCCGAGCGAGGCCACCGTGTGGTCCACTGGCGCCTACCTGGACTCGGACGACGCGTTGGGCATCGTCATCGGCAAGCCGATCGACGGCCTGCGCGTGCACCTGCTCGATGAACAGTTCGAGCCGGTGGCGCCGGGTGTGGAAGGCGAGCTGCACGTTGCTGGCGACGGCCTGTGCCGCGGCTATCTGAACCGCCCCTCGCTGACCGCCGAACGCTTCCTGCCCGACCCCTTCGCCCGCGAGCCGGGCCAGCGCCTGTACCGCAGTGGCGATCTGGCGCGCTACCGGGTCGACGGCAACATCGACTACCTGGGCCGCCTCGATCACCAGGTCAAGATCCGCGGTTTCCGCATCGAACTGGGCGAGATCGAAAGCGCCCTGCGCGGCGGTCGTGGGGTGGACGATGCGCTGGTGATCGCTCGCGACACACCTTCAGGTAAACAATTGCTGGCCTTCGTCGTTTCTACTCAGGAAGGCCACGAGCAACTTGGCCTGGACCTGCACAGCCACCTGTCCCAGGCGCTGCCCGAGCACATGCTGCCGGCGCGCATTCGGGTTCTGGAACGCTTCCCGCAGACCCCCAACGGCAAACTCGATCGCAATGCGCTTCTGGCCCTGGACAGCCGTCGCAGCCAGTACATCGCCCCACGCACGAAACTGGAACAGACCCTCGCCGGAATCTGGGCCGAGGCCCTGCAGGTGGAGCAGGTCGGTGTGCATGACAGCTTCTTCGAGCTGGGCGGCCACTCGCTACTGGCCACCAGTATCCGGACCAAGATCCAGGAAGCCCTGGGGCTGAGCATTCCGCTGCGGGTGTTCTTCGAGGGCGAAACCCTCGAACGCCTGGCTCAGGAAATCGAAGCCTTGCGCGAGCAAGCCGGCAATCAGCAAAACACAGCGGACTCCCTGGAGGCGCTGTTCGACGAGGTTGAAGCTCTATGAATGCGGTACCGGACAGAATGCTGGCGTTGGCGCAACGTTTTTTGGGGATGTCGGCTGACGCCCGGCATGCCCTGCAAGGCAAAATGCGCGAGCAGGGCCTGACCCTCGAAGCACTGCCGATCCCGCCGCGTGCGACGGGTGTCGACGTGCTGCCGGCGTCGTACGCTCAGCAGCGGCTGTGGTTCATCTGGCAACTCGAACCGCTGGCCCATGCCTACAACCTGTCCGGTGCCTTCCGCCTGCGCGGCCGGCTCGACCGTGCTGCGCTGGAGCAGACCTTGGCAGCACTGCCGGCGCGGCACGAAGTCCTGCGCACCACCTTCCGCCTGGAAGAGGGCCGCGTGCTGCAAGTTATCAACCCGGCCATGACCTGCCCGTTGGCGCAGGTCGAGGCTGACCAAGCCGGGCTACAGACTGCGATCGCCGATGCGGCCCGAGCGCCGTTCGACCTGGAACAGGGCCCACTGCTGCGCGCGTGCCTGATCAGGCTCGACGAACAGGAGCATGTGCTGGTTCTGACGCTGCATCACATTGTCACGGACGGCGCCTCACTGCCGATCCTGATCGAGGAATTTACCCGGCATTACGCCGCATTCGCCAGCGGCCAGGCGCCGCAGCTGGCGGCGTTGCCGATCCAGTACGCTGATTTCTCGCAGTGGCAGCGCCTGTGGCTGGAAGCCGGAGAGGGCGAGCGTCAGTTGCAGTACTGGCGCGAGCAACTGGGCGAACAGCACCCGCTATTGACCCTGCCGCTGGACCGCAAGCGCCCCACGGTGCTCAGCGGGCAAGGCGACAGTGTCGTCCTGCAGGTGTCGGCGGACGTGCTCGACGGCCTGCGCCAGTTGGCCCGGGCCAACGGCTGCACCCTGTTCGTGGTGTTGATGGCTTCGCTGCATGTCTTGCTGCACCGCTACAGCGGTGAAGGCGACATTCGTGTCGGCGTGCCGGTGGCCAACCGCACCCGCCAGGACGTGCAGAACCTGCTCGGTTTCTTCATCAACACCCAGGTGCTGCGCAGCCAGCCGCAGGCCGAACAGTCCTTCGCCAGCTTGCTGGAGGCGCTGAAGGCCGCCGCCGTCGGCGCGCAAAGCCACCAGGACGTGCCATTCGAGCAGGTCGTCGACGCCCTGCAACCCGAGCGCAGCCTGAACCAGAGCCCGCTGTTTCAGGTGATGCTCAACCACCAGCATGCCGCCGCTGAAGACAACGCCCGGTGGGCGCTGCAAGGCCTGGAAGTGGAGGTGCTCGGGGTGAATGAGCGCAGCACCAAGTTCGACCTGATGCTCGACACCGTCGAGCAGCCCGACGGCCTGAGCGCCGCCTTCACCTATGCCACCGATTTGTTCGATGTCCCCACCATCGAGCGCCTGGCCCGGCACTGGCTGAACCTGCTGCAGGCCATCGTGCGTGACCCGCATGCGGCCCTTGGCGACATGCCGATGCTCGGCCACGAAGAAGTCCGCGCGGTCATCGCCGAATGGAACCCGACACCGACGACCTTCGAAGCGCACGGCTGCCTGCATCAGCGTATCGAACGGCAGGCTGCGCTGCGCCCCGACGCCACCGCCGTGACCTGTGAAGGCCAGCGCCTGAGCTACGCCGAGCTGAACCGCCGGGCGAACCAGCTGGCCTGGCGCCTGCGTGAGCAGGGTGTGGGGCCGGACGTGCTGGTGGGTATCGCGCTGCCGCGTTCGCTGGACATGCTGGTCGGCCTGCTGGCCATCCTCAAGGCAGGCGGCGCCTATGTGCCGCTGGACCCGGACACGCCACAGGACCGCCTGGCCTACCTGCTCGAAGACAGCGGCACGCGCCTGCTGGTGAGCCAGCGCGCCACGGTGATCCGCCTGCAATTGCCCGAGGGCGTGCAGTGCCTGCTGGTGGACGAATGCGAGGCATGGTTAAACGAAGCGCCGGGCGACGATCTGCCGAACCTCAACCACGTCGACAACCTGGCCTACGTCATCTACACCTCCGGCTCCACTGGCAAGCCCAAGGGTACCTTGCTGCCGCACCGCAATGTGCTGCGCCTGTTCGACGCTACCCAGCGCTGGTTCCACTTCGACGAAAACGACGTGTGGAGCCTGTTCCATTCCTACGCCTTCGACTTCTCGGTGTGGGAGATCTTCGGCGCGCTGCTCTACGGCGGTACGCTGGTGGTGGTGCCCTATGCGGTCAGCCGCTCGCCACAGGACTTCCATCGTCTGCTGCACGAGGAGGGCGTGACCGTCCTCAACCAGACCCCTTCAGCGTTCCGCCCGCTGCTCGAGGTGGCCTGTGCAGCCAAAGACCAAGGCCTGAAGGCCCTGCGCACGGTGATCTTCGGCGGTGAAGCGCTGGAGGTTGCCGACCTGCGCACTTGGTTCGATGTCTTTGGCGACCGCCAGCCACAACTGGTTAACATGTACGGCATCACCGAAACCACGGTGCACGTGAGCTACCGGCCGCTCAGCCGTGCGGACCTGGACAGTGGCAACAGCAGCCCGCTGGGCGTACCGATCGATGACCTCGACTGGTACCTGCTCGACAGTCGTCTTAACCCGGTGGCCAAGGGCTGCGTGGGCGAGCTATACGTCGGTGGCGCGGGTTCCGCCCGCGGCTACCACCAGCGCCCGGCGCTGACCGCCGAACGCTTCATCGCCGACCCGTTCTCCGGCACCCCGGGCGCGCGCCTGTACCGCACCGGCGACCTGGCGCGCTACAGCGCCGACGGCAGCCTGGAATACTGCGGGCGTATCGACCATCAGGTGAAGATCCGCGGCTTCCGCATCGAGCTGGGCGAGATCCAGCGCAGCCTGCAAAGCCACCCGCAAGTGGCCCAGGCGCTTGTACTGGTGCACGAGGCGAACGGCAGCAAGCAACTGGTCGGCTACCTGGTGGCCAAGGCCGGCGTCGAGGCTGGCAGCAGCACCTTCAAGCAACAGCTGCGTGACCACCTGCGCAACGAACTGCCGGACTACATGGTGCCGGCGCACCTGCTGGTGCTCGACGCCTGGCCGCTGACCGGCAACGGCAAGCTCGACCGCAAGGCCCTGCCTGTGCCGGGCCCCGAACTGTTCCGGGCCACCTGGCTGGCGCCGCAGAATGTGTTGCAGGCTGACCTGGTCAAGCTTTGGGAAGAAGTGCTCAAGCGCGCTCCGATCAGCATCGATGACAACTTCTTCGAACTGGGCGGCGACTCGATCATTTCCATCCAACTGGTCAGCCGCGCGCGGCAGGCCGGTATTCGTTTTACCCCGAAAGACCTGTTCCAGTTCCAGACGGTGCAGAGTCTGGCTCGGGTGGCCGAGCGCTGCGACGAACTGCAGATCAGCCAGGCGCCGGTCGAAGGGCGGGCACCGCTGACGCCGATCCAGCACTGGTTCTTCGAGCAGCCGGTAGCGAAGCGTGCGCACTGGAACCAGTCGCTGCTGCTGAGCCTGCGTAGCCGTATCGATGCGGACACCCTGCGTATCGCGCTGGCCGCCGTATTGCGCCAGCACGACGCCCTGCGCCTGCGCTTCAATGAGCAGAACGGCCAATGGCAACAGGCCCACGCGGCCGATGGCGCAGCGCAAGACGTGCTGCACATCAGCAAAGCCACCAACGCCGATGAACTGCTTGCCTTGTGCAACCAGACCCAGGCCAGCCTCGACCTGAGTCAAGGCCCGCTGCTGCGCGCGCTGCTGGTGGACATGGCCGATGGCAGCCAGCGGCTGTTGCTGGTGGTGCATCACCTGGTGGTGGATGGCGTTTCCTGGCGCGTGCTGCTGGAGGATCTGCAAGCCGCCAGCCAACAACAGGCCCTGCCGGCCCGTACCAGCGCCTACCAGCACTGGGCACAGCGGCTCGAGCAACATGCCCAGAGCCCCGCGTTGCTGGACGAGGCCGAGTACTGGTACGCGCAATATCAGGACGTTGAGCCGGGCCTGCCAAGCACGCCGGTCAGCAACCCTGTGGCCGATGAAATCCGTGCCGTGGAAACCTGCCTGGACGCCGACACCACCCGCCAGCTGCTGCAACAAGCGCCAGCGGCCTACCGCACGCAGATCAATGACCTGCTGCTCACCGCCCTGGCCCAGGTGATCTGCGCCTGGACCGGTCAAGTGTCGACCCTGGTGCAGTTGGAAGGCCACGGCCGCGAGGAGCTGTTCGACGACGTCGACCTGAGCCGCACAGTCGGCTGGTTCACCTCGATCTTCCCGGTCAAGCTGACCCCGGCCGCCGACGCCGGGGCGAGCATCAAGCGCATCAAGGAGCAGTTGCGTGCGGTGCCGCACAAGGGCATTGGCTTCGCTATCCTGCGCTATCTGGCCGATGTTGGCCTGGGCGAACTGTCGCCCCCGGCGGTCACCTTCAACTACATGGGCCAGCTCGATGCCAGCTTCGACGAGCAGGCACCGTGGCAGCCGGCGCCGGAAAGCGGCGGCGATGAACAGGCGCCGGGTTCGACCGTGCTGGACGGACTGAGCATCAACGGCCAGGTGTATGACGGGCGACTGCGCCTGAGCTGGTCGTTCGACCCACGGCGTTTCGCCCCAGCGGTGATCCAGCAACTGGCCGATGCCTATGGCCAGGCACTGCGTGCGCTGGTCGGGCACTGCCTGGCAAGCGACGGCGGCCTCACCCCAGCCGATGTTGCGCTGACGCAGTTGGATCAGGCGCAACTGGACGGGTTGAACATCCCCGCCCGTAGCATCGAGGACATTTACCCGCTGTCGCCGATGCAGCAAGGCATGCTGTTCCACAGCCTCTACGACGATGAGCCGGGCGCCTATGTGCATCAGCTGCGACTGGATGTCGAAGGCGTGCGGGTCGACGCGCTGCGCGCCGCTTGGCAAGGTGCGCTGGACGCCCACGATACATTGCGCGCTGGCTTCCTCTGGGGCGACGGTTTGCGTCAGCCGCTGCAACTGATCCGCCGTCAGGTCGAGCTGCCGTTGCAGGTACTCGACTGTCAGGGCCAGCCGCGTGAAGCGCTCAATGCCTTCGCCGAGGCCGATCGTGCACGGGGCTTCGATCTGTCGACGGCACCGCTGCTGCGGGTCAACGTGCTGGACCTGGGCCATGGCCGACAGCACCTGATCGTCACCCATCACCACATCCTGCTTGATGGCTGGAGCACCTCGCAGCTGCTCGGCGAAGTGATGCAGCGCTACGCCGGCATCGTGCCGCCGGCTGCCACAGGCCGCTACCGCGACTACATGGCGTGGCTGGCGGCGCAGGACGCGCAGCAGGCCCAGGCCTTCTGGAAAACCCAGTTGGCCGAGCTGCAGGAACCGACCCTTTTGGCCAGTTGCACCCTGGGCGATGCGGCCGCCACCGGTTTCGGCGAGCAGTTCCACGTTCTCGACCAGGCCGCCAGCGACCGCCTTGCGCAGTTCGCCCGGCAACACAAGGTCACCCTGAACAGCCTAGTCCAGGCGGCCTGGCTGGTGCTGCTGCAACGCTACAGCGGCCAGCCATGCGTGGCCTTCGGTGCCACCGTGGCTGGCCGCCCGGTGGAGCTGCCGGGCATCGAGCAGCAACTGGGCCTGTTCATCAACACCTTGCCGGTGGTCGCGAGCCCCCACCCGCAGCAGAGCGTGGCGCAGTGGGTGCAGGCCATCCAGGCGCAGAACGTGCACCTGCGCGAGTACGAGCACACGCCGCTGGCTGAAGTGCAGCGGCTGGCCGGGCAGGGTAACCTGTTCGACACCCTGCTGGTGTTCGAAAACTACCCGCTGGCCGAAGCCCTGCAGCAGGGCCCGGACACCGGCCTACGCATCCTCGATGTGGAGGGGCGCGAGCAGACCCATTTCCCGCTGACCTTGTCGGCGGACTTCGGCGCGCGCCTCTCGCTGCGTTACAACTATGTCCGTTCGGCTTTCAGCGAGCGCTTCATCGCGCAGTTGCATAGCCACCTGCAGACCCTACTGCTGGCGATGGCCGACACGCCGCAAGCGCCGCTCGGTAGCCTGGACCTGCTCAATACGCAGGAGCGCGACCAGCAACTGCTGGGTTGGAACGACACCCGCGTCGACTACCCCGCCATGCAGCCGGTGCAACGGCTGTTCGAACGTCAGGCCGAACGTACGCCGGGCGCACCAGCGCTGGTGTTCGGTGATACGAGCCTGTCGTACGCCGAACTGAACCGCCGAGCCAACCGCTTGGCCCATTTGCTGCAGGCGCAGGGTGTGGGCCCGGAAGTGCTGGTCGCCATTTCGGCACACCGTTCTCTGGAGCTGGTGATCGGCCTGCTCGGCATTCTCAAGGCCGGTGGCGCTTATGTGCCGCTGGACCCGGAGTATCCGGCCGAGCGCCTGAGCTACATGATCGCTGACAGCGGTATCCAGTTGCTGCTGACCCAGGCGGACCTGCTTGACAGCCTACCGCTGAATGGTGGGATGCAGGTGCTGTGCCTCGACGAGTTGGAGCTGGCGAACGGCCCCGACGCGAACCTGGTGCTGACGCTGGAGCCGTCTTCGCTGGCCTACATGATCTACACCTCCGGCTCCACCGGGCAGCCCAAGGGCGCCGGCAACCGCCACGATGCGTTGTACAACCGCCTAGCGTGGATGCAGGCGGCGTATCCGATCGGCGCGGGCGACACGGTGCTGCAGAAGACCCCGTTCAGCTTCGACGTGTCGGTGTGGGAGTTCTTCTGGCCGCTGATGGTCGGCGCCCGCCTGGCGGTGGCCGAGCCGGGGGCGCATCGCGACCCGGCGCTGTTGGTGGAACTGATCCGCAAGCACCGCGTCAGCACGCTGCACTTCGTACCGTCGATGCTCCAGGCGTTCGTGCGCGATGAAGGCGTGTCGACCTGCGACAGCCTCCGGCACGTGATCTGCAGCGGCGAAGCGCTGCCGGCGGACCTGGCGCGACACCTGCTGCGCAAGCTACCGCAAGCGGGTCTGTACAACCTGTACGGCCCTACCGAAGCGGCCATCGACGTCACCCACTGGACCTGCCGCGACGACGGCGGGCATAGCGTGCCGATTGGCGAACCGATCGCCAACCTGCACACCTACATCCTCGACAGCAGCCTGCAACTGCAGGCCACCGGCGCCGTCGGCGAGCTGTACCTGGGCGGTATCGGCCTGGCGCGGGGTTACCATCGCCGTCCGGGGCTGACCTCCGAGCGCTTCATCGCCTCGCCGTTCGTGGCCGGCGAGCGCCTGTACCGCACCGGTGACCTGGCGCGCTATCGCGCCGATGGGGTAATCGAGTACGTCGGTCGTATCGATCATCAGGTAAAGATCCGTGGCCTGCGCATCGAGCTGGGTGAAATCGAGGCGGCCTTGCTGGAGCAGCCGGGCGTTGCCGAAGCGGTGGTGCTGGCACTGGACATCGGCAAGAGCAAACAACTGGTGGCCTACCTGGTGCCGCAAGCCGGAGACTTTGCCGTGGACGCGCTGAAAGCCGCGCTGGTGCAGCGCCTGCCGGAACATATGCAGCCGGCGCAACTGATTGAACTGACGGCCATGCCGGTCACCCCCAACGGCAAGCTCGACCGCCGTCGCCTGCCTGCCCCGCAGGCCCGCACCGAGCAGGGCAGCGCGCCGCGCACCGCGCTGGAAGCCCGCTGGCTGGTGATCTGGCAGGCACTGTTCGAGCGGGACGATATCGGTATCAACGATGACTTCTTCGAGCTGGGCGGCGACTCGATCGTGTCGATCCAGGCCGTGAGTCTGGCGCGCAAGGCGGGGCTGGCGATCACCCCCAAAGACCTGTTCAGCCACCCGACCATCGCCGCGCTGGCGCAGGTGACCGGGCAGGCGCAACCGCAGGTTGCGCAGGTGCCGCTGCTGGCTTCGGTCCAGCTAGGCAATGTGCAATTGCAGGCTTTGCGGCTGGCTGCCGAACAGGTGGAAGACGCCTTCCCGCTCTCGCCGATGCAGCAGGGCATGCTGTTCCACTCGGTGCAGGACGGTGACGACGGACTCTACGTCAACCAGATCGAAGTGGGCGTGGTCGGGGTCGACCCGCAGCGCATGCTGGCGGCCTGGCAGGCGGTGGCCGATCGATACGCGATCCTGCGCACAGCTTTCCTCTGGGAAGGCGACAAGGAGCCGCTGCAGGTGGTGCTGCGCGAGGCTCCGGCACTGCTGACGCTGCTCGACTGGCGTGGCCGCGACAACCTGGCCGAGGCCGTACGTGAGCTGGCCGACAGCGAACGCGCCAAGGGCTTTGTGCTCGATCGTGCGCCTTTGCTGCGGGTGCTACTGGTACGCACTGAGGAGCAGCACTACCGGCTGATCTGGACCTACCACCACATCCTGATGGACGGCTGGAGCGTGTCGCAGCTGATCGGCGACGTGCTGCGCCACTACAGTGGCGAGGCACTGCTGCCGGTGGCCGAGTACCGGCACTACATCGGTTGGCTCAAGCAGCAGGATCCGGTCGCCAGCGAAGCCTTCTGGAAACGCCAGCTGGGAGAACTGGACGGCCCGACGCACCTGGCCCGCGCCCTGCCGGTCAAGGCGCCGGGCGAGGGCTACCATGCGCTCTATACCCGCCTGAGCGCTGCGCAGACCGCGCGTCTTTCGCAGTTCGCCCAAGGCCAGCGGGTCACCCTGAATACCCTGGTGCAGGCGGCATGGCTGTTACTGCTGCAGCGCTATACCGGCCAGCGCACCGTCACTTTCGGCGCCACCGTGTCCGGTCGGCCTGAAACCCTGGAAGGTTCGCAGCAGATGCTCGGCCTGTTCATCAACACCCTGCCGGTGGCTATTACCGTGCCGACCGATCAAAGCGTCGGTGACTGGCTGCGTGAAGTGCAGGCCTACAACCTGCAGGTCCGCGACCACCAGCACACCCCGCTCAGCGATATCCAGCGCTGGGCCGGGCAGGGCGGGCAGGCGCTGTTCGACAGCATCATCGTGTTCGAAAACCAGCCGGTGGATCGCACCCTGCGCGAGTGGGACGGCGAGTCGCTGCGTTTCGAGGATGTGTCCGACTTCGGCCTGACCAGTTTCGCCATGGACCTGATGGTCAGTGTCGATGGAGGTGGTCTGAGCATCGAGTATATGCATCAGCGCGACCAGTTCGACCTGGCCACCGTCGAGCAACTGCGCGGGCATATGGAAAGGCTGATGGAGCGGCTATGCGATGATCCGGCGCGGGCGGTGGGGCGTATCGGCCTGTTGGAAGGTGAGCCGAAGCAATTGCAGGAAGCCTTCGAACCGGCGGTGACTACCCCGGTGCATGAGCTGATCGCGCAGCGCGCACTGGCTCAGCCGGATCACCCGGCGCTGGTGCTTGGCGGCGACACGCTCGACTACGCCACCCTGGATCGTCGTGCCACCGCGCTGGCCCAGCAACTGCGTGCCCTGGGCGTCGGTCCGGAAACCGTGGTCGGCGTGTTCATGGAGCGTTCGCTGGAGCTGGTGGTCTCGCTGCTGGGGGTGCTCAAGAGCGGTGGCGCCTACGTGCCGCTGGACCCGGAGTACCCGGCCGAACGCCTGCACTACATGATGGGCGATGCCGGCATGGCGGTGCTGCTGACCCAGCAGCGCCTGCAGGGGCGGGTGGCGGTGGAGGGGGCGGTCACCTGCCTGGCCGTCGATACGCTTGAGCTGGATCGTGTGAGCGACGCGCCATTGCCGGCCGTCGAGGACCTAGGCCTGGCTTACCTGATCTACACCTCCGGTTCCACCGGTAAGCCGAAGAGCGTGGCGGTGGCCCATGGCCCGATCAGCATGCACGTGCAAGCCATCGCCCGGCTGTACGAAATGGACAGCAACAGCCGCGAGCTGCACTTCATGTCGTTCGCCTTCGACGGGGCGCATGAGCGCTGGATCACCACCCTGATCAGCGGCGGTACGTTGGTGATCCGTGACAACAGCCTGTGGACCGCCGACCAGACCCTGCGGGTGCTCAAGGAGCAGCGCATCAACATCGCCTGCTTCCCGCCGGCCTACCTGCTGGAGCTGGCCGAGCAGGCCGAGATTCAGGGCGAAGCGCCGCCGGTGCGTATCTATTGCTTCGGGGGTGATGCGGTGCCGGACGCTTCGTTCGAGCGGGTCAAGCGTGCGCTGGCGCCGCAGTACCTGGTCAACGGCTACGGCCCGACCGAAACCGTGGTCACCCCGCTGCTGTGGAAGACCCCTCTGGCCGGGCGCTGCGAGGCAATGTACGCGCCGATCGGCAAGGCTGTTGGCGCGCGCACGCTGTACGTGCTGGACGGAGATCTCAACCTGCTGCCGCCGGGCTTTGTCGGCGAGCTGTTCATTGGCGGTGAAGGTGTTGCCCGTGGCTACCACCATCATCGCCAGCAGACAGCCGAACGCTTCATCGCCGATCCGTTCGGCGCGGCTGGGGCGCGGCTGTATCGCACTGGCGACCTGGTGCGCATGCGTGCCGATGGCGTGGTGGATTACGTCGGCCGCGTGGACCATCAGGTGAAGGTGCGCGGCTTCCGTATCGAGCTGGGCGAGATCGAGGCACGCTTGCGTGAGCATGAGCGGGTAAAGGACGCACTCGTGGTGGTGCGTGATGGCGACCAGGGTCGGAAACTGATCGGTTATGTGGTCGCGCCGGTCACGCCAGGTCTGGACCGTAAGTTGCTGGCGGCGCTGCGTGAGCGGCTGCCGGACTACATGGTGCCGGCCCAGGTGGTGGTGATGGAGCAGTTCCCGCTGACGCCCAACGGCAAACTGGACCGCAAGGCCTTGCCAGACCCGGATATCGGCGCCCGCGAACACGTCGCCCCGCGCACCCCGTTGCAGGCTGCGCTTGCCCAGGTGTGGCAGCAGGTGCTGGGGATCGAGCAGGTGGGCATCACCGACAACTTCTTCGAGCTGGGGGGCGATTCACTGCGCACCTTGAAGGTGATCTCCCGGGTGCGGGCGATACCGGCGCTGAATTTCGAGCTGAAGTTGCGCGACATGATGGCCAAACCGACCATTGCCGGCCTGACCGCAGGTGAGGCCCAGGCACCGGAGCCGCTGTTGTTGCTGAACCAGCCGTTGGCCGAGCGGGCGCCGCTGTTCTGCCTGCATGCCGGTTTCGGTACGGTGTTCGACTACGAGCCGCTGGCGCGGCGTCTGGAAGGGCGGCGCACGGTGTATGGCGTGCAGTGCCGGATGTTGCTGGACCGTAGCTGGCAGGACACGTCGCTGGAACAGATGGCCATCGACTACACCGCCGCGATCCGCGCGAAGCAGCCGCAGGGGCCGTATCATCTGGCGGGGTGGTCGCTGGGCGGTGCGCTGGCGCTGCTGGTGACTTGCGAGCTGGAAGCCCAGGGGCAGGCGGTGCGCTGGCTGGGGCTGGTGGACAGTTATGTGCCGCTGGACCGCGGGGTACAGGCTGAGGATTGGCGCGATGACCTGCAGGCGTTCCTGTGTGCCACCCTGGGCATGGATCCAGCAGCGGTGAAGCCGGTGTTGGATGCGCAGGCGGAGCTTGCGCCTGAGCAGGTGGCCGGGTTGATCGACAGCGTGATCCAGGGCCAGGCGGACCAGACGGCGGGGTATGCCTTGCTGGGCGCGGATGAGCTGGCGCACACCTTTATCGTCAGCGAGCGGCTCAAGCAGTTGTCGCATGAGATGCCGGCGTTGCCTGTGGTGACGGCGGCGCTGCGTTGCTGGTGGGCCAGTGGCAACCCGACGGGTGAGCGGTCAGCGCTGGAAGCCATGGGGGGGCGGATTGTCGGGACGCAGGTGGTGCGGGCGAGCCATTACGACATTCTGCACAATGCCGATTGCGTGGACAGCTTGCTGGCGACGCTGGAGGGGGAAGTGGTGATCTAGCGTCTTCGCGGGCTTAGCCTTCTCCCACAGGGCGCGCAGTGACAATCAAGGTAAATCCCCACGCTCGACTTACGTTATGTGAGTCGAGCGTAGTTTTTTGTGGAGGCCGAACCATGCCGTTGCACCCCGATATCGAAGGATTCCTCGAACTGGTCGAGTTCGGTCGCCTGACCGGCAAGAACCAGCCCATGCACGAGCTGACCGCCCAGGAAGCCCGGTGCCAGTTCGACGCGGCCTCGTTGCTGCTGGATAGCCCGCCCGCCGGCAACCTGGAAATCACCGAGCTGAGCATTCCCACCCGTGACGGCCAGCAGTTGGCCGCCCGTGCGTACCAGTGTGCCCAGGGTGATGCGCAGGCGCGCCCGGTGTTGCTGTATTTCCACGGTGGCGGCTATGTGGTCGGCAGCTTGGATTCCCATGACACCCTGTGTCGGCGGCTGGCACTGGCCGGAGACTTCGTGGTGCTGTCGGCCGACTATCGGCTGGCACCGGAGCAGAAGTTCCCGACCGCGTTCAACGATGCGCAGGATGTGGCGTTGTGGGTAATCGCCGAAGGCGCTCGCTATGGCCTGGACGCCTCCCGCGTGGCCCTGGCCGGCGACAGCGTGGGCGCAAGCCTGGTGGCGGCGCTGGCGATTCAAGCGGCGTCGGCGCCGGATGAGCTGCCGTTGCAGCCGCGCCTGCAGGTGTTGCTGTACCCGGTGCTGGATGCTGCTGAGGAACGCCCGTCGATCGCGCGCTTTGCCCAAGGCTACTTGCTGGAGCAGGCGTCGCTGCGCTGGTTCTATCGCCAGTATGAGCGTGAGGAGGCAGACCGGCTAGACTGGCGCTTCTCGCCTGTTCGTGCCGAGTTGCCGGAGGCGCTGGCGCCGACGCTGCTGTGGCTGGCGGAGTTCGATCCGCTGCTGGATGAAGGGCTGGAGTATGCGCAGAAAGTGCGCGCGGCGGGGCTTGAGATCGACTGTGAAGTGAAGGCCGGGATGACCCATGACTTCGCCCGGATGGGCGAGGTGGTGGGGGAGGTGCCGGAAATGCTGGTGCAGTTGGCGGGGTTGATCGCAGAGCGTCTGCGTGGCTGATGGCCCTGTCGCCGGCAACGCCGACGGCCACCGTTTCCCGGCTGATCTTGAGAGTGCTGGAGGACCCTGAGGGCACCGGCATTGCCAGTGATGAAGGTCCGAACAGGTGACAAGACAGCCGGAGCAGGGGATACCCGCTCCGGCTTTCTTTTTCCCCGTCTGCACTCAATAGGTTGCGCGCAAGGTCAGGGTCAGGTTACGCGGATCGCCGTAGAAGTTCGAACCCCAGGCACTGTCGACACGATCATAGTACTTGCGGTCGAAGAGGTTGTTGGCAGTCAGCGTGGAGCTCAGGTGCTCGTTGAACTTGTAGCCGACCTGGGCGGTGGAGACGGCATAGCCACCTTGGACGAAGTCAACGTTGTTGCGGGTGTACAGGGTTTCGCTGACTACCCGCGTACCACCGGCCACATGGAAGCCCTTCAGTGCGCCGTCGAGGAACTCATACTTGGTCCACAGGTTGAAGTTGTGTTTCGGGGTAATGGTGCTGAAGGTGTCGCCCGACAGCAGGCCTTTGTTCGGGTCGTCTTCCAGCAACTTGGTCATGGTGAACGCATAACCCGTGACGATACTCCAGTTATCTGTCAGGTTTCCGGTCAGTTCGGCTTCCCAGCCCTGGCTACGCACCTTGCCCTGAGCCTCGCTGGCATTCAGGGTGCTGTTCCATTGCGCACGGTTTTCGTCGTAGATGCGGAACATGGCGATCGATGCATTCAGGCGACCATCGAGCAACTCTTGCTTGAGGCCGATTTCATATTGCTTGCCCTTGTGCGGGCCGATCATGCTTGTGCCCGTGACATCGACTTCCGTTTGCGGCTTGAACACCGTGGTATAGCTGACATAAGCCGACAGATCCGGCGTCAGCTTGTAGGTGATCGCGCCGTAGGGAACGACTTTGGCATTGATCTGGGTGGACGGGTTGCCGAAGTTGTTGAAGAAGGTATTGGCGTTCTTCGCGTCGGCGTCGTACCAGATGGTGCGGGCGCCAAGCATCACGTCCAGTTCGTCGGTGATGTTGAGTTTGGTACGGCCATAGACGCCGTACTGGTTGCTCTTGGAATAGTTGAAGTTGGTGTGCGGCATGTCCCGGCGCGGCAGGTCGTTGGCGCCGCCGATACCGGTTCGAAAGCTGTCGGCGTAGCCGTCACCGTCGAGGTCGACGGTGCCGTAGGTAAAGGCCTTGTCCAGATGCTGGTATTCGCCTCCCAGGGTGAACTCATGGGTACGGCCAGCGAATTCGAACGGCTTGGTGACGAAGCTGTCCAGACCCAGGGTCTTGATGCGGGTGTAGTAGGAGTACATCGATGATTCGGCCTGTTGGGTCGCCGGGTCTACACCCCAGGTCGTCCAGCTGAATTCGCGCTGCGGTGTACGCGCATCACGGTACGTCAGCGAGGTTTTCCACTGGCCGCCGTCATCGAACTGATGATCCAGTTCGGAGAAGGCTTCCCAGGTCTCCTCCTTCATCCGGTTCCATTTGGCGTCGACGTAGGTGTGACGGCTGACATCCAGCAAGGTGCCATCCGCGTACGCTGGCAAGCCGAACGCAGGGGTGGAGTTGTTCTTCTGGTACGCACCACCGAACGCCAGGGTGGTGGCAGGGTCCAGGTCGAACTCCAGGCGTCCGTAGAACATCGGCCGCTGGTTCTGCACGTAGTCGACGAATGACTTGTTGTCTTCGTAGGCCGTCACGGCGCGGCCACGGATGGTCCCGGAATTGTTCAGCGGGCCGGTCACATCGACCATGGTGCGGTAGTGGTCATAGGAACCTACGCCCAGTTCGCCGCTGAGCTGGAACTTGCCCAGTGCACGCTTGCGCACCACGTTGATGGTGCCGGAAGGCTCACCGGCGCCTGAGTACAGGCCGCCTGGGCCACGCAGCACTTCAACGCGGTCGTACATGGCCAGGTCGAAACTGGTAGCCATGTCGCCTTGGCCGGTAACTTGCGAAACCCCGTCGACCTGCACCTGGTCTACGAGAAACCCACGTATGTACACATCGTTCAGGCTCGAGCCAGTGTTGTAGGTCTTGATGGTCGCACCGGTCACCTGGCGCATCGCGTCCTGCAGGTTGTTCATGTTCTGGTCATTCATGCGCTGGCGGGTGACCACGGTCACCGACTGCGGGATGTCCTTCAGGCGCTCGGTGCCCTTGCCGATTGTCACGGCCTGGGCCACATAGGATTGCGTGCCTTCCGAAGCTGCACTGTACGCCTTGCCATCGATCTGGACGCTCCCCAGCTCCAGAGCGTCGCCACTGGCCGGAGCCAGCAGGATGACCTGGGTGCCGTCGATGTTGTAGCGAATATTGGTGCCTTGCAGCATCACGCGCAGGGCCTCACGCGGCTCGTAACGGCCATTGACCGCAGTGGAGCGCTTGCCGCCCAAGGTGTCCGGGCTGAACAGGATCTGCAGGTCAGTCTGCTGACCGAGCGCCCGCAGTGCCGAGTCCAGTGGCTGCGCAGGAATGCTCAGATTGATTTCATGAGCCTGGACGACGGCAGCGCAAGGTAGCATCAGAGCAAGGGCCAGCGGTGACAAGGTGTGGTTGACAGACATTGCGCTTCCTTTGAGTGAACTTGTTCTTGGTGAATGAGATTTGTTCGTATTCAATAGGACGCGTCATCGCTGGAAAACCGGAAAGTTTTTTACGTTTGGCACGAACAACGCGGCGGAGGGCTCAGGCGCGTTAGGTCGAAGGCTGCAAGATCGCGTCGCTGGGTGGCATTGGTGCAGGGGCGCGGAGGTAAGCGCAGCGGGCATGCCCGCTGCCGCAGGAGGGGCTGTGGTCAGCTTTGGTAATCGCGCCCCTCGCGATCCAGTTGCCGGATCAACGCATCCCAATGCCGCTGGATTCCCTCGCCAAGCCCGTCGGAAAAGCGCTTCGACTGCTCATGCACCTTGGCAATCGCTGCCGGGGAGGCGTACTGCAGTTGGTCGTTGCCACCGGCCTGGGCGGCGATCTGGATGTTGCAGGCGCGCTCCAGGCCGTGCAGCTCACGGAAGGCATGCTCGACGCTGATACCGCCGGTGAGCAGGCCATGATTGCGCAGGATCAGGATATTGCTTTGCCCCAGGTTGGCCACCAGACGCTGCTGTTCATCCAGGTCCAGCGCGACGCCCTCGTAGTCGTGATACACCACGCGGCTGTAATAGGCCAACGCATGCTGGGAGATCGGCAGCAGGCCGTCACGCTGGGCAGACACCGCCGCACCATCGCGGGTGTGGGTGTGCAGTACGGCCTTGAGGTCGGGGCGGGCGCGGTGGATGGCGCTGTGGATGACGTAGCCGGCCTGGTTGATGCCCAGGCCCAGCGGGTCGTCGATGATCGTGCCGTCGACATCCACCTTGACCAGGTTGGACGCGGTGATTTCGTCGAACAGCAGGCCGAAGGCGTTGATCAGGAAGTGCTCGTCCGGGCCGGGAACCCGTGCCGAGAAGTGCGTGTAGATGTGGTCGGTCCAGCGGAACAGGGCTGCCAGGCGATAGGCGGCGGCGAGCTTGACCCGCACCTCCCATTCCTCGGCGCTGACTCGTAGGCGCACGGCCTCCTGGCTGGGAGGTACGACGGACAGTGAACTCATGCGGTGCTCCAGTGCAAGGCAGTACGGTGTGAACAGGACCGTAGGCGTCTGGCGCAACGCTGTAAAAGTCTTTTTGGTTCTATGCTAATTATTCGTTTTAAGAATTATCTTTTTTGTTTTTATGCAAGGCGATCATTTAACCAGGTCAACTCGCTGCGTTGTTCAGCCGGGTGCCCGCCACGGCGCCGAACAGCTCCACCGGCTCCTGCAGGTTGCCCAGGTAGCGTGGGTGGAACAGCCACAGGTCGACCTGCGGCTTGAAATCGCTGACGTTGACGATATCCAGCAGGTCTCGATGGCGACTGGCAAGCAACAGCGGTTCGGGCACCAGGCCCAGGCCCTGGCCGTTGGCGACCAGCCCCAGTTGCAACTCGGTGCCGAAGGTTTCGAGGTTGATCGACAGTGACAACCCCTGTTCGCTCAATGCGCGCTGCAGCCCGGCGCGAAAGCCGCAACCATCGGGGTTGAGCACCCAGCCGCGGGTATAGCAGTCGCGCAACTTGTAGCTGCGCTTGCCGGCGCTGCCCTTGGCCGCGACCACGCGCAACGGCATGCGCGTGATGGAATGGCTGGCGATGCCTTCGGGGAAGATCTTGCCCGGTGGGAACAGCGCCGCAGCGGCATCCAGCTCGCCGTTTTCCATGCGCGCGATCAGGCTGCTGCCCCAGCCGCTGGTGACCTGGGTGCGCAGCTCGGGGTAGGCCTGGCGGATCTGCGCCAGGGCCTCGAGCAGCACGACATCGCCCAGTGTCTGCGGCACGCCCAGGCGCAGGGTGCCGGACGGTGCGCCATCGTTGGCCACCAGTTCGCGCAGGGCGTCGATTTCACGCAGGATGGCCTTGCACTGCTCGTACACGCGCAGGCCCATGGGTGTGGGCTTGAGTGGCTTGGTGTTGCGGTCGAGCAAGGTGGCGCCGAGGTCTTCCTCGAAGTTCTGCACGCGCCGGGTGATTGCCGGCTGGGTCAGTTGCAGCGCTTCGGCGGCAAGGTTGGTCGACTGGCAACGGATGACGGCCACGAAGGCGTCCATGTCATCGATTTTCATATTCGGCGCTCACATATTGCGACTGGAGGACATACCCGCAGAGCATAATCCCGCTGGCCGGGAATGTCACAGTTCGATGAGCGAGGGAAACAGGGCGGCGCTCGCCGCCCCTGGGCGTGCGTCAGCGGGCGCTGCGTGCCCGTGCTACCCGCGAGCCGTTGGCACGCCCCAGCACGTCGCTGATGCGTTGGCCGGCGGCGACCAGCTTGTCCAGGTCGATACCGGTCTCGATGCCCAGCCCCTGCAGCAGGTACAGCACATCTTCGGTGGCGATGTTGCCGGTGGCGCCCTTGGCGTAGGGGCAGCCGCCGAGCCCGGCCACCGAGCTGTCGAACACGCTGATGCCTTCGAGCAGGCTGGCATAGACATTGGCCAGGGCCTGGCCGTAGGTGTCGTGGAAGTGGCCGGCAAGCTGCTCGCGCGGCACCTGCGCCGAGACCACCTCGAACAGGCGTCGGGTATCGCCGGCGGTGCCGGTGCCGATGGTGTCGCCCAGCGACACTTCGTAGCAGCCCATGTCGTGCAGGGCGCGGGCGACCGGGGCGACCTGTTCGGCGCTGACCTTGCCTTCATAGGGGCAGCCGAGCACGCAGGATACATAGCCGCGCACCTGGATACCGTGCTCGCGGGCGGCGTCCATGATCGGTTCGAAGCGCTGCAGGCTCTCGCTGATCGAGCAGTTGATGTTGCGCTGGGAGAACGCCTCGGACGCTGCGGCGAACACCGCCACCTCCTTGACCCCGGCTGCCAGTGCATCCTCGAAACCGCGCAGGTTCGGCGCCAGGGCCGCGTAGGTCACCCCGGCACGCTGACGGATACCGGCGAACACCTCGGCCGATCCAGCCATTTGCGGCACCCACTTGGGGGAGACGAAACTGCCCACCTCGATATAGGAGAGCCCGGCGTCGGTGAGGTCGTCCACCAGCCGCACCTTGTCGGCGACGCTGATGGGTTGGGCTTCGTTCTGCAGGCCGTCGCGCGGGCCGACTTCGACCAGGCGCACGTGTGCGGGCAATGACATGGCGGGGTTCCTGTGGCGAATCAACGGTTATTGTTCAGGGTGGCGGCCAGGGCCTGCTCGCAGCGCTCCTGGGCGGTGTCCAGCTCCAGGTGCATCTGCTGGATATCGAGCATCTGCTGCTCCAGTTGCGCGCGGCGTTCGGCGATCTTGGCCAGCATGCTGGTGAGCTGCTTGAGGTTGCCGCCGCTAGGGTCGTACAGCTCGATCAGCTCGCGGCATTCGGCCAGCGAGAAGCCGATGCGCTTGCCGCGCAGGATCAGCTTGAGGGTCACCTTGTCACGCGCCGAATAGATGCGCTCCAGGCCGCGACGCTCGGGGCTCAGCAGACCCTGCTCCTCGTAGAAGCGGATGGCGCGGGTGGTGATGTCCAGCTCGCGGGACAGGTCGGAGATGCTGTAGGTCTGGCTGCTCATGCTCGGGCTCGGGGGTGGAATGTGAGTAAGCTAAAGGCAGGTTGACGTATACGTCAAGGTGATTGCGCAGTACCGCTGCGTCGATAGGCATTGGGCGTTTGGCCGCTGAGGCGTTTGAAGAAGCGTGCGAAGTAGGTGGGATCGCTGAAACCCAGGCTGTCGGACAACTGGCCGATGCTCATGCGCGTGTAGGTCAGGTTGCGCCGCGCTTCGAGCAGCAGGCGCTGGTGGATCACCTGCAGCGCGGTCTGCCCGCTCAGCGCGCGGCACAGCTGGTTGAGCTGCAGGCTGGTGATGCCCAGGCGAGCAGCAAACTCATCGACCGACAGGTGCTGGCGGTAATGCGCTTCGACCAGGCGCAGGTAGTGCCCGAGCAAGTGGCGGTCGCGCTCGTCGCGGTTGCGCGGTGCCTGGCCCAGTTGTTGGCGGCGGCTGATCCACACCATCAGGGCGGTCACCAGCGCCTGCAGCATGGCGGCGCGAGCGGGTGCGCTGCCCTGGTACTCCTGCTGCAAGGTGTCGATCAGCCCGCGCAGGCGCGTGCGGTCGCGGCCCAGCGGGTAGCATGCCGCCGATGCCAGCACCGCCAGGGGTGCACCCAGGCGCTGCTCGAGGTCGGTCACCAGCGCCGTACCGAAGGTCAGTACATGGCCCTGGATGTCGGCGCTGAAGCGAAAGCCATGCACCGTCAGCGGTGGCACCACCTGGATCGCTGCCTCGTGGATCTCGCTATGTCGGCCTTCGATTTCCACCAGCGCGTGCCCGCGCTGCACGTAGAGCAACTGGAACAGTTCGGCGTGCTGGTGCGGCTTGATCTCCCAGTGGTGCAGGCGGCTGCGTGCCGGGATCGATTCGCAGTGCAGCAGATCGCTGCCGGGCCAGGCGTGGTTCTCGCCATAGAGCTGGAACAGCGGTACGCCGGGAAGGGAGGATTTCATGGTCGGGACACCTGTGCGCTGATCGCACGGAATTTTGAAAAGTGCAGATTTTTCATCGGATATGACACCTTTTCAGCTTTTTGCGCCAGTAAAAATGCAGGGGCTAACCCGAATAACGTATGCCGGCTGCCGCCAGTACGGCATCGACAAGGCGAGACAACAACAATGAAAACCCAGGTTGCGATCATTGGCGCCGGCCCTTCTGGCCTGCTGCTTGGTCAACTGCTGCACAAGGCGGGCATCGACACGCTCATTCTCGAACGCCAGACCCCTGAGTACGTGCTTGGCCGGATCCGCGCCGGCGTGCTGGAGCAGGGCACCGTCGACCTGCTGCGCGAGGCCGGGGTATCGGCGCGCATGGACCGTGAAGGGCTGGTGCACGAAGGCGTCGAACTGCTGGTGGCAGGGCGTCGCCAGCGCCTGGACCTCAAGGCTCTGACCGGTGGCAAGACGGTGATGGTGTACGGCCAGACCGAAGTCACCCGCGACCTCATGCAGGCCCGCGAGCAGAGCGGGGCGCCGATCGTGTATGGCGCGAGCAACGTGCAGCCGCACGGGCTCAAGGATGAACGGCCCTACGTGACCTACGAGAAGGACGGCCAGTTGCACCGCGTCGAGTGCGATTACATCGCTGGCTGCGACGGTTTTCATGGCGTTTCGCGCCAGAGCATTCCGCAGGGTGTGCTCAAGCAGTACGAGCGGGTCTATCCGTTTGGTTGGCTGGGCTTGCTGGCCGATACCCCGCCGGTCAACCACGAGCTGATCTATGCGCATCATGACCGTGGTTTCGTGTTGTGCAGCCAGCGCTCCACCACCCGCAGCCGGTACTACCTGCAGGTGCCGCTGGACGAGCGGGTGGAGAACTGGCCCGATGCGCGTTTCTGGGACGAACTCAAGGCTCGTCTGCCCGAGGACGTCGCGGCGCGCCTGGTCACAGGCCCTGCGCTGGAAAAGAGCATCGCGCCGTTGCGCAGCCTGGTGGTCGAGCCGATGCAGTACGGGCACCTGTTCCTGGTGGGGGATGCGGCGCATATCGTGCCACCGACCGGGGCCAAGGGCCTGAACCTGGCAGCCTCGGACGTCAACTATCTGTATCGCATCCTGGTCAAGGTCTACCGCGAAGGTCGCAGCGACCTGCTGGAGCGCTACTCACCGCTGGCGCTGCGGCGGGTGTGGAAGGGTGAGCGTTTCAGTTGGTTCATGACCCAACTGCTGCATGATTTTGGCGAACACAAGGATGCCTGGGACCAGAAGATGCAGGAGGCGGACCGGGAGTACTTCCTGTCGTCCGATGCCGGCCTGGTGAACATTGCCGAGAATTATGTGGGTTTGCCGTACGAGGAAGTGTAGGAACAACTATCTCGCTCAAAATCTAAAGGCCCGCCCAATCCCCTTGTGGGGGCGGCGGTTCGGCGCCCCGACTTGTCCCGCGAACACGGGCGTAGCCCGTGCCATCCACCGCAGCGTACTTGGCACGGGCCAGCGGTTCATCACCGCTCCAGCAACGCCACCATCTCTGCATACCCGCGCGTGCGCGCATGCTCCAGCGCCGTCACGCCATCCTTGTCGGCAATCGCCGGGTCCGCGCCGGCCGCCAGCAGCCGTCGCACAATGTCCACATGGCGCGGACCGCCGTCGCCAAGGATCACCGCCTCGAGCAAGGCGGTCCAGTGCAGCCGGTTGAGGTGGTTCACGTCCACGCCAGCATCGATCAGCATCTGCACTGTTTCCACATGGCCACGCTCCGCCGCCGGAATCAGCGCCGTGCCGCCGTAGCGGTTGGTGCTGGCGAGGTCGGCGCCGTGCGCCAGGGTCAGGCGCAGGATCTCGTTCAGGCCGCGAGCGCCGGCATACAGGTAGGGGCTGTCGTGGATGTTGTCCTTGGCGTTCACATCGGCGCCGGCCTCGATCAGCACCTTGGCCGCGTCGATGTGGTTGCCGTGGGTCGCGGCCAGCAGAGGTGTGCGCCCTTGGCCATCGCGGCTGTCGAGCGCCACCGGTTCCTTGAGCAGGCGACGGATGGCAGGTGCATCGCCGCGCTGGGCGGCATAAAGCAGGCGGGTATCCATGGACGTGGTCTCGGCGTGGGCGGCAAGGCAGGTGAAGGCCAGCAGGCAGGCGGCGAGGGTGTGGCGCATGCGTAGGGCTCCTGAGGCAAAGCCTCATCCTAGGGAAAAAGTTGCAGGCAACTGAAACGAATTATCTGGATGAGCTGTAGTGGATTTCCGAATACATCAACGTTGCCCGCCTCGAAGGGCCATGCTAGAAGTCAGCGTCATCATTTGAAAACCGAATACCCTCATGTCCATCAGCGTAAAACCGAATAGGGCTCTGTTCGATCTCGACCTGTTGCGCGCCATCGTCGTGGTCGCCGATTGCGGCAGCTTCACCACGGCTGCAGCCCGTCTGCATTCGACCCAGTCGACCATCAGCCAGAAGGTACGACGCCTCGAGGAGATGGTCGGCCATCGCCTGCTGGTGCGTGGCAACCGCGACGTGCTGCCCACCGACGCCGGGCAGACGCTGCTTGGCTATGCCAGGCACATGCTGGCGCTGAACGACCAGATGCTCGAGGCCCTGGCCGGGGCCATGGTTGGCGTCACCGTGCGCCTTGGCGTGCCCGAAGATTTCGTCGGCGGGCGAACCACCAATACGTTGTCGGCGTTCAGCCGCCTGCACCCGCAGGTCAAGCTGGAAGTCACCAGCGGCCTGTGCCGCGACCTGAGCCAGGCCTACGACAATGGTGAACTCGATCTGGTGCTGCTCAAGCAGCGGCGCAACAGCCGCGAGGGGGTGTCCTGCTGGCCCGAGCGCCTGCAATGGATCGACAGCGTGCGCATGCCGGCCTTCGAGCTTGACCCGGTGCCCTTGGTCACCTTTCCACCGCGCGGGCTGTACCGCGAAGACATGATCCATGCCATCGAAGGCATGGGCCGGCGCTGGCGCATCAGCTTCACCAGCTCCAGCCTTTCCGGTATCCAGGCCGCGGTGGCCGATGGCATGGGCGTGAGCTTGCTGCCGCCGCGCGCGGCCACCGCCGAGCACCGAGTACTGGGGGCGGCGCAAGGTTTGCCGGAGGTGGACAGCTACGAGATCGTCATCGTCCACCGGCCAACGGCCGATGTGATGGTCAAGGCCCTGGCGCAGGTGCTGACCGAGTTGCTGGCCGGGGGTGGCATCTGAAGGCTCCGATCAGCGTCAGACGGTTGACCACCTGCGCACCACTGCGTAGCCTTGCCGCTTCGAGGTTCTCCGGCGCTGCCGGAGCTAAGACGGGAACGCGGTACAAGCCGCGGCTGCCCCCGCAACTGTAAGCACTGAACAGGGTCGACACAGCCACTGCGCCCGCGCGCGGGAAGGCGTCGTCCTGACGGCTGGAGGTCGTGCAGTGCAAGCCAGGAGACCTGCCTCGCAACGTATTCGACTTTCAACCGGGCGGGGTGATCCGGTGGCGAGCGAGCCCGGCCGGTCGGTCGTGGCTTTCGTCCCGCATGCCCGCACCATTGCTGCCAAGGGCATCGCCACATGAAAACACTGGCCAAACTTCCCGTCACCATCGTCACCGGCTTCCTCGGCTCGGGCAAGACCACCTTGCTGCGCCACATGCTCGACAACGCCCAGGGGCGACGCATCGCGGTCATCGTCAACGAGTTTGGCGAGCTGGGTATCGACGGCGAAATCCTCAAGCAGTGCAGCATCGGCTGCACCGAGGAAGAGGCCAACGGCCGCGTCTATGAGCTGGCCAACGGCTGCCTGTGCTGCACCGTGCAGGAAGAGTTCTTCCCGGTGATGCGTGAGCTGGTCGCTCGCCGTGGCGACCTGGACCACATTCTCATCGAGACCAGCGGCCTGGCCCTGCCCAAACCGCTGGTGCAAGCCTTCCAGTGGCCGGAAATCCGCAATGCCTGCACCGTCGATGCGGTAATCACCGTCGTCGACAGCCCAGCCGTGGCCGCCGGCACCTTCGCCGCCTACCCGGACCAGGTCGACGCGCAGCGCAAGCTCGACCCCAACCTGGACCACGAATCCCCGCTGCATGAGCTGTTCGCCGACCAACTGGCCAGTGCCGACCTGGTAGTGCTGAACAAGGCTGACCTGATCGACGCCGAGGGCCTGGCCAAGGTCCGCGCCGAAGTCGCCGAGGAGCTGCCGCCGGCCGTCAAGGTGATCGAGGCCAGCAGCGGTCGCCTGCCGCTGGATGTATTGCTGGGCGTGGGTGCCGAGTCCGAAGTGCACATCGATGGTCGTCGCACCCACCACGATTCGCACCACGACGGCGACGATCATGACGATCACGATCATGACGCCTTCGACTCCATCTCCATCGACCTGCCTGAAGCGGACGAAAGCCTGCTGCTCGATGCCCTGACGCAACTGGTCACCGAGTTCGGCATCCTGCGCGCCAAAGGCTTTGCCGCGATCCCCGGCAAGCCGATGCGCCTGTTGATCCAAGGTGTGGGCACGCGCTTCGACAAGCACTTCGACCGCGCCTGGCGCAGCGACGAGCCGCGCATCACCCGCCTGGTGCTGATCGGCCAGGACCTTGACGCGGCACAGTTGGAAGCGCGCCTGCGCCAGGCCCTGGGCGCCTGATCCATGCACCTGCTGCGGACCCAGCCCGGCGGCTTCGTGCCGGACGACAGCATTGCCGACCTCGGCCAGACACCCGCCGAGCTGGTGATTCTCTGCAGCGGTGACTCTCACCTGGCACTGCTCGCCGAAACCGCCGAGCAGTTGCCGGACGATTTCCCCAGCCTGCGCCTGGCCAACCCCATGCAGGTGCAGAACCACGCCTCCGTCGACCTGTACATCGATGAGGTGTTGCGCCATGCCAAGGTGATCCTGGTATCGCTGCACGGCGGTGTCGGCTACTGGCGCTATGGCGTCGAGCAGTTGGTCGAACTCGCCGCGCGTGGCGTGCAGTTGATCCTGGTGCCCGGCGATGACCGCCCCGACCCGGAGCTGACACAGTTGGGCACGGTGCCGGCCGAACAGGCCGAGCGGCTCTGGCACTACCTGCGCCAGGGCGGCAAGGCCAATGCGGCCAACCTGTTCAATTGCCTGGCCAGCCAGTGGCTGGGGCGCGACTATGCCTGGGACGAACCCCAGCCGCTGCCGCGCACCACGGTCTACCACCCCGGCAAGCCCAGTGCAGGGCTTGAAGACTGGTTCCCCGAGTGGCACCCGGAGCATCCGGTGGCGCCGATCCTGTTCTACCGCTCGCACCTGCAGGCCGCCAACACCGGGTTCATCGATGTGTTTTGCCAGCGCTTGCAGGCCGCCGGGCTGAACCCGTTGCCGATCGCAGTCGCCAGTCTCAAGGAGGCGGCCTGTCTCGAACAGGTAGAGGCCTGGCTCGACGAGGTCGGCGCCGAAGTGGTCATCAACACCACAGGCTTTGCCTTGTCCAGCCCCGAGCGGCCCAACCTGCGTCCGCTGCGCCGCGACGTGCCGGTGTTGCAGGCGATCTGCGCCCAGGACAACCAGCCCGGCTGGGAAGCCAGCGAGCAGGGCTTGGGTGCGCGCGACCTGGCCATGCACATCGCCTTGCCGGAGCTGGACGGGCGCATCATCACCCGACCGGTCAGCTTCAAGGACCTGGCCTGGCGCAGCGAGCGCAGCCAGTCCGATGTGGTCTGCTACAAGGCCCACCCCGAACGCATGGATTTCGTCGCAGAGCTGGCACGGCGCTGGGTCGAGCTGGCGCGACTGCCCAATGCCCAGAAGCGCGTGGCGCTGGTGCTGGCCAACTATCCGACCCGCGACGGGCGTATCGGCAATGGCGTGGGGCTCGACACGCCTGGCGCCGCGCTGAACATCCTGCATGCCCTGCAGGCCGAGGGTTATCCGGTTGCTGGCTTGCCGCAGACGGGCACGGCGCTGATTCACGAACTGCTCGGCGGCGTGACCAACGACCTGGATCACCTCGACCAGCGCCCCTGTGCCCAGAGCCTGTCTCTGGACGACTACCTCGCGGCCTTCGCCTGCCTGCCCGAGGCCAACCAGCGTGCGGTGCGCGAACGCTGGGGCGCGCCTGAGCAAGACCCGATGTTCCGCAGTGGCCGGATGATGATCGCCGGTCTGCGCTACGGCCTGACCTTTGTCGGTATCCAGCCGGCCCGGGGCTACCAGGTAGACCCGAGCGCGGTGTATCACGACCCGGACCTGGTGCCGCCGCATGGCTACCTGGCGTTCCATTTCTGGTTGCGCAACGGCTTTGCCGCCGATGCGCTGATCCATGTCGGCAAGCACGGCAATCTGGAGTGGCTGCCCGGCAAGGGCGTCGGGCTGTCCGCCGAGTGCTGGCCGGATGCGCTGCTCGGCCCGCTGCCGAACATCTACCCGTTCATCGTCAACGACCCCGGTGAGGGCGCCCAGGCCAAGCGCCGCACCCAGGCGGTGATCATCGACCACCTGATGCCGCCACTGACCCGCGCCGAAACCTACGGGCCGCTGCGGCATCTGGAGCAGCTGGCCGACGAATACTACGAGGCGCAACTGCTCGACCCGCGCCGTGCCCGCGAGCTGCAGCGCGACATTCTCGAACTGGTCAAGGCCAACCATATCGACCGTGACCTGCAGCTCGAAGGGCAACTGGACGATGCCGCTGTCTGGCTGCCACGCCTGGACACCTACTTGTGCGACTTGAAAGAGTCGCAGATTCGCGATGGCTTGCATGTCTTTGGCCAGTCGCCGCAAGGGCGCCTGCGCAGCGATACGCTGCTGGCGCTGCTGCGGGTCGATCGTGGTGACGGCCGTGGCGGCAATGCCAGCCTGCTGCGCGCACTGGCGCGGGCGCTGGCGTTGGGGTTCGATCCGCTGGATTGCGACCTCGGGCAAGCCTGGGAAGGGCCGCGACCTGTGCTGCTGCAGGCACTCGACCAGGCGGCGTGGCGCACCTGCGGCGACACGCGCGAGCGCCTGGAAGCGCTTGCCCTGGCCTTGATCGAAGGCCGTGAAACGGCACCGGACAGCGCGCAGTGGCAGGGCGTGCACGCCGTGCTGCAGGCGTTGAGGGAGGAGGTCGCGCCGCACCTGGATGCCTGCGGGGCCGCCGAGATCGAGGGGCTGCTGGCCGCGCTGGCCGGGCGCTTCGTGCCGGCGGGCCCCAGCGGGGCACCCAGCCGCGGACGCCTGGACGTACTGCCCACCGGGCGCAACTTCTATACCGTGGATGTGCGCAACCTGCCCACCACCACCGCCTGGCGCCTGGGCTTTGCCTCTGCCAGCCTGATCCTCGAGCGTCACCTGCAGGAGCATGGCGATCACCTGCGCCAGCTCGGGCTGTCGGTCTGGGGCACGGCGACCATGCGCACTGGCGGTGACGATATCGCCCAGGCCATGGCGCTGATGGGGGTCAGGCCGGTATGGGCCACCGGCAGCCAGCGGGTCGATGACTTCGAAATCCTGCCCCTGAGCCTGCTCGATCGCCCGCGGGTAGATGTCACCTTGCGCGTGTCGGGTTTCTTCCGCGATGCCTTCGGCAACCTGATTCGCCTGTTCGATGCGGCGGTTCAGGCCGTGGCGGCGCTGGACGAGCCGGACGACCTCAACCCGCTGGCGGCCCGCGTGCGTGCCGAGCGCCAGGCGCTGCTGGCGCAGGGTGTCGATGCCGAGCAGGCCGGGCGCCAGGCTGGCTGGCGGGTATTCGGCGCCAAGCCGGGTGCCTATGGCGCGGGTGTGCAGAACGCCATCGACGGACGCCTCTGGCAGGGGCGCGCCGACTTGGCCGAGGTCTACCTCAACCATGGCGGCTACGCCTACGGTGCCGCCGATGAAGGCACGCCGGCACGGGCCCAGTTCGCCCAGCGCCTGGGGCAGGTCCAGGCGGTGTTGCAGAACCAGGACAACCACGAGCACGACCTGCTCGACTCCAACGACTACTACCAGTTCCAGGGCGGCATGCTCGCGGCTGCCGAAACCCTGGCAGGCGCCACGGTCGCCAGCTACCACGGCGACCACAGCCAGGTCGACCGCCCGCGTATTCGCACCCTCAAGGAAGAGCTGAACCGGGTGATCCGTGCGCGTGCGTTGAACCCGAAATGGATCGACGGGGTCAAGCGTCACGGCTATAAAGGTGCCTTCGAGCTGGCGGCGACGGTCGACAACCTGTTCGCCTTCGATGCCACTACTCATCTGATCGACGATCACCATTACCAGTCGCTGGCCGATGCCTACGTGCTCGATCCGGCGACCCGAGCATTCATGCGCGAGCATAACCCGCACGCCTTGCACGATCTGACCGAACGGTTGCTGGAAGCCCAGCAGCGCGGTCTGTGGCAGGCGCCGGGCGATTACCGCGAGGCCCTCGAGCAGCAGTTGCTCGACGGCGAGGAAGAGGCCTGAAATGACCGAACCCCTGCAGTTCCCCCTGGCCGCCGTAGTAGGCGCCAAAGACCTCAAGCTGGCCCTGTGCCTGACCGCCATCGACCCGAAGATCGGCGGTGTGCTGATCGAGGGGCCGCGTGGCATGGCCAAGAGCACCTTGGCCCGGGGCCTGGCCGACCTGCTCGGCGCGGGCCCTTTCGTGACCCTGCCGCTTGGCGCGACCGAAGAGCGGCTGGTCGGTACTCTGGATCTGGACGCTGCGCTGGGGCAGGGCAAGTCACGCTTCTCGGCGGGCGTGCTGGCCCAGGCAGATGGCGGGGTGCTCTATGTGGATGAGGTCAACCTGCTGCCCGACCCGCTGGTGGATCTGCTGCTGGATGTGGCGGCCAGTGGCACCAATCGTGTCGAGCGCGACGGCATCTCGCACCGTCACCCCGCGCGTTTCGTGCTGATCGGCACCATGAATCCGGAAGAGGGCGAACTGCGTCCGCAGTTGCTCGACCGTTTCGGCTTGAACATCGCCCTCGAAGGCACGCCTGAGCCGGACGACCGTCAGCAGATCATCCGTCGCCGTCTGGCATTCGACAGCGACCCCGAGGCGTTCTGCGCGCAATGGGCAGTGGCCCAGGCGCAGTTGCGCGAACGCTGCCAGCAAGCGCGTGAGCGCCTGCCCGCCATTGCCCTGGACGACCAGGCGCTGGCCTGGATCACTGAGCGTTGTTTCGCTGCGGGTGTCGATGGCCTGCGTGCCGACCTGGTCTGGTTGCGGGCGGCACGCGCCCATGCCGCGTGGCGCGGTGCTGCGGCCATCGGCGAGGAGGATGTAGAGGCTGTGGCCGAATTTGCTTTGCGCCATCGCCGCCGTAGCGCAGAGCCGCCCGCTGGCTCGAACACGCCACCTCAGGGCGGCCAGCAGTCGCAAGACCCGAGTGGGCAAGGTGACTGGGGGGCAATGGAGGCACAACCGGTGAGCGCAGGTGCCCGGCGTGAGGTGCCGAACTGGGCAAAAAAGCCCTGAGCATCCGCGCACGAAGTGGTTCAGCGGCGGATGCCAGGCCCCGTGCCGGAAAACTGACAGGTGCCAGCCGTGGACGCCCCCGTGCAGCCGCTGGAGGTCGGGTCGCCTGGCTGCCGACCCTGCTCAAGGGGCGGCCGCGCCGTGTCGAGGACCTGTGCTGGCAGCAACGCCGTGGACAGCCGCCGGAACTGTGGTTGGTGATCGTCGATGCGTCGGCGTCAACCCGCCGCCACCAATCCCTTGCGCAAGCGAAGGGGCTGCTCGAGACCTTCTTCGACCAGGCCTACCGCCAGCGTGCGCGCCTGGCGTTGCTGACCGCCAGCGGCAGCACGCCACAGTGGCAGCGTCATGGCCTGAAGGCCTCGGCTGCGCTTCAGCCCTGGCTGCGTGCGCTCGGGGCGGGGGGCGGCACGCCGTTGCTCGCGGCCCTGGAAGAGGCGCGCCAGTGGTTGCTGCGCCGTGGCAAAGCGCACCCCGGTGAGGTCCAGCGCTGCCTGGTGCTGACCGACGGTCGCCTGCAACGCTGGAAACCTGTGCAGCCGATGCCCTGTGCCTGCGTGCTGGTCGATATCGAGACGGCGCCGGTGCGCCTGGGGCGGGCAAGGCAACTCGCTGCGCAACTGCAGGCGGATTACCAGCATATCGATCAGTCAAGGAAACTCCGAACAAGCTGCTCATCAGCCGGAAATGGGTGGTTTAGGGATACCGAAAAGCCTGACTTTCAGCCGCTGATCAATGGATAACCAAGGCAAAGCCTTGGTTATCCGCCCTCACGGGCGCACCTCTCCCGCAGCAGACAATAATTGCCGGCGCACCCTCCACCGATTCGACAGAGCAAACAGCGTGGTCAGTTGCGCCGTGTTCTTGGCCAACCCACGGAAGCGGGTTTTCACATAACCGAACTGGCGCTAGATCACGCGAAAGGGGGCTCGACTTTCGCCCGCGTCTGCGCTTTGACTTTCTCGATCTGACGTTCGGCCTTGCAGAGCAGGCTGCGTCCGCTCAAGTGCTTGTAGGTGCTGCGTCGCGCAGCGATCTGCCAGATCACTTGCCGTCTGTCGTGCTCAGGTCGATTATCTACGCCGGTATAACCCGCATCGGCACAGACAACGTTTCGGAAAAGCTCATCTGACTCATGGGATGGAGGGCTTGTAGAGGGCAGTTGGACGGAGGGCCATTTCAGCACAGGTCAGGCGGCCTGTGCTGACTTGATCGGAGAATCCCTGACGGTGTCCGGCCCGAAACTGGCGCTGTTGAGTCGCGCTGTGCTGCGTGGCTACTTCTTGCCTGATGCTGAGCAAATCCCCGCTACCTGCTTTCTCGGGGGAGGGGGCAATGGGCTATGTTATAGTCGAGCTGTCGGTCACTTTCGACCACAGCACGCCGGATGCCGGAAGTTCGTGGCGGCGTGGCTTGGAGGCGTTGCATTCCATTCCAGCACTGCCGATCCGCGATGAGGTCCCCCTAGAGAAACCGCTTCCATGAACAACAATCCAGCCAACGGCGTCCGGATTCCGGCTCGCGATATTCCCTTTCCTGAAAGCATCAGCACTGAGGCCCAGGCTACGCTGCGCCGCATGGTTAATGCTGATGGCGTACCGCTGAATGCATTGCAATCCCCCCCACATCTGGACGATATCGACGGCTGGATTCGCCTGAAAGCGAGCGTTGATGCGCAGTACGGCTCCGCTATGACGCTACTTGCTGGTCCGTTGCTCGCCAGCGTGGAAACCGAACAGATTGACGGAGCCACGGTGCACATCGCTACGCCGACAAACTTGGTTGCCGACGACGCGGTCTTTGTCGATCTGCATGGAGGAGGCCTAGTCTTTGGCGGAGGCACCGCATGCCGCGTTGGCGCGCAAATGCAGGCCGACCAGTTAGGTCTGCGCTGCTGGGGTATCGACTACCGCACGCCACCGGAGCACCCCTATCCGGCCGCATTGGACGACTGCCTGACGGTGTACCGTCGGCTGCTTCAACAGTATCCTGCGCAAAGTATCGTCATCGGCGGGCGTTCGGCAGGAGGCAATCTGGCAGCCGCAATGGTGCTGCGTGCGCGCGACGAAGGTCTGCCACTGCCCGCAGCGCTGGTACTGCTATCGCCGCAAGCGGATCTGACCGAGTCGGGCGACAGCTTCACGCTGAATCAGCTCATCGACGTGCAACTGCCCGGTTCGCTAATGTCCAACAACCTACTGTATGCCGCTGGAGCTGACCTGGCCGATCCTTTGTTGTCGCCGCTGTTCGGTGATTTCTCCCGGGGTTTCGTGCGAACCTTTATACAGAGCGGCACGCGCGATCTGTTTCTGTCGAACGCCGTACGCCTGCATCGGGCGCTGCACCGCGTCGGCGTTCCCTGCGAGTTGCATATCTTTGAAGGCATGCCCCACGGCGGTTTCATGGGCGCACCAGAGGACTGGGAACTGCGCTCGGAGGTGGGCCGATTTGTCCGCTCCTGTTTGCCTAGCGCAAGTTGAGCCGGAAGGACACCATTGCTCGATCGATTCTGCAGCCGCTTGGTTTCGGTCTTTTCCGCGCAGACGCTCGCGACATTCTGAGTGCTCGTTGATAGGCTGCTGAAGTAGCACGTATTGTTCGTGGTTCAACGGCCGTTCATGAGTCCAACACAGTCCCGGGAGGGGTTCTGCGCCGTTAAGGACTCTCCGATCAAGTCAGCACAGGTCAGGCGGCCTGTACTGACTTGATCGGGGAATCCTTGAACGTCGTTAGATAAAGTGGGCGCGCGACAATAACTCGCACAAACTGAAAGTTGCCGAAGCAGCAGGGGGAAAGTTGCACAAGTGCGCGACAAGACGCGCACCTGTGCGTCGGCAAGTTATGCCTTGGGCATGGACCAGGGTTGCAGGTCGTAGCCTTTTTCGAAGAGCTCGGCGCGGACTTCCTCGATCAGGCTCGCCCATTGTGCTGGGTCCGAATAGATGCGCGAGGATACCTGCTTGCTGCCGATGCGGGTGCTGGTCCGGTCGATCACTGCCAGGCTCAGCTCACCAGTACCGTTGGGTGCATCCCAGGCAACGCACTGGAAGGGTTCGAAGGCGTGGTCGGCAATCAGCAGTGCTTCGTTGACACGGAGCGGGGCATTCATGGTTCGGTCTCTCTTGTGGTCCCAAACAGCAAATGTGTGTCCGCGCCGGGTAAAGAAATGAACGATTGCAGCGCGGGGTTATTGGTACTGATGCTCCGGGTCGTGGGTGAAGTCACATGGCAGTCGAAAATTTTTTTATAACGGAAAAAGTGATCCGTTGTATGTGCCGCCTGTGACGCCGGTTATGGGTAAAAATTCCGAAGTCGCTTTGCGTGACGGCATTTGGCAGACAAACGGTAGTGGGCACCGTCAGGTTCGTTGCTACTGTTAATTCGGGCGCCGCAACTTACTGTTTCTAATTAAAAAACTGAAAATTGGCGCCAAGGATAGGTCATGCTTGAACCTGCATCCCAACGCCGTCTGCTGATTGTCGATCCCTGCGATGATTGCCACCGTCTACTGCCGGGCCTGCGGGGCGCCGGTTGGGATGTGCGCAGTTGTACCCTGGGCGCTGCGCTCGAGCATCCTTGTGACGTCGGCCTGTTGCGATTGCAGGCCTCGCACCTGCGTCACCAGGATGCCGTCAAGGACTTGATCAAGCGCAGCAATACCGAATGGATCGCCGTGCTCAGCGCCGAAGAGTTGCGCATGCAGAACGTCGGCGATTTCGTCTGTGAGTGGTTCTTCGACTTCCACACCCTGCCATTCGACGTTTCCCGGGTGCAGGTCACCCTCGGGCGTGCGTTCGGCATGGCGCGCTTGCGTGGCAAGGGGGCGGTGCGGGTCGATGAGCCCGAGCACGAACTGCTGGGCGAGAGCCGTCCCATCCGCGAGTTGCGCAAGCTGCTCGGTAAGCTGGCGCCTACAGAGTCGCCCGTGCTGATCCGTGGCGAGAGCGGCACCGGCAAGGAGTTGGTGGCGCGCACGCTGCATCGTCAGTCGCAGCGCCATGACAAGCCGTTCATCGCCATCAATTGCGGGGCTATTCCCGAGCATCTGATCCAGTCCGAGCTGTTCGGCCACGAGAAAGGCGCCTTTACCGGGGCGCATCAACGCAAGGTCGGGCGTATCGAGGCGGCGCACGGCGGTACGCTGTTCCTCGACGAGATTGGCGACCTGCCTCTGGAGTTGCAGGCCAATCTGTTGCGTTTTCTGCAGGAGAAGCACATAGAGCGCGTTGGCGGCAGTCAGCCGATTCCGGTGGATGCGCGGGTGCTGGCCGCGACGCACGTGGATCTGGAGCAGGCGATCGAGCGTGGCAGGTTCCGTGAAGACCTGTACTACCGGCTCAATGTCCTGCAGGTGGTGACCGCGCCTCTGCGTGACCGGCACGGTGACCTGTCGATGCTGGCCAACCATTTCTCGCATTTCTACAGCCTGGAAACGGGGCGACGGCCACGCTCGTTCAGCGACAATGCCCTGGCGGCCATGGGGCGGCACGACTGGCCGGGCAACGTACGTGAACTGGCCAACCGCGTGCGTCGCGGCTTGGTGCTGGCCGAGGGGCGACAGATCGAGACGCAGGATCTGGGGTTACAGGTGCTGGAGGAGGCCGAGGCGCCGCTGGGGACGCTGGAAGACTACAAGCACCGCGCAGAACGCCAGGCGTTGTGCGATGTGCTCAACCGCCACAGTGACAACATGAGCATCGCGGCGAAGGTGCTGGGGGTTTCCCGACCCACCTTCTACCGCTTGCTGCACAAGCATCAGATCCGCTGAATCCCG
The DNA here is from genome assembly GCF_057197165.1 of Pseudomonas sp. SYWMCR5. Lineage (NCBI taxonomy): Bacteria > Pseudomonadati > Pseudomonadota > Gammaproteobacteria > Pseudomonadales > Pseudomonadaceae > Pseudomonas > Pseudomonas sp. SYWMCR5. The sequence goes on along the minus strand of NZ_JBXUNH010000002.1, from coordinate 923,094 downwards.
TAGGAGCGGCGGTTCGGCGCTCCGACTTGCCCGCGAAAAAGACACCGCGGTCTCTGGCACGGATCACGCGTGCTTTTGATTCAACTCGACTGGGCGATGTGGCCGTCGTCCTGGATTTCCTCGTTGACATCCTCTTCACCCGGCAGGGCGGTGATCACGCTGAAATCGCTGACCTCCACCTCACCCCCACCATAACCGAGCAGGTGGAAGGAGAAGGCCTTGCGCTCGATGGGGTTGTCGAAGCCGAACTCCAGCTCCATCGGCTGGTCGGCCGTGACCAGTATCTCCTCGGGCAATCCCAGCGGTACATCCTGCTCCTGCTGTTTGGCCTTGAGCTGGATGTGCGCCCGGTGGGCCGGGTCGAGCGAGCGTACCTTGACCCGCACCCGGGTGTGCGAGCCTTCGGGCATCTCCAGGTACTGGGCGCCGATCAGGTTGTCGGCCCAGTCGTCACGAATGCGCTTGTGCAGAGGAATGGCCGATGGCCCACCGAACTGGTAGCGCAGGTTCAGCGGGGTTTGCAGCAACGACTGGTCGAGCACGCCAGCGAGCGCGGTGATCTGGCGCCCCAGTGGCGCTTCGCCGCGGCCGAGGAAGTGCGCCTGGTCGGCGATGAATCCCTCGCTGGCATAGCGTCGGCAGCGCTGCTGGAAATCGCATTCGCTGAAGGTGCCTCGGCCATCGTGGTAACGCAGCATGCCGTTGGTGAAGGAGATCATTTCCCGGCCGCTGTCGTAGTCGCGATACAGCGAGCGGCCGGCCAGGGCGGCGGGGATCGGCAGGGCGAAATAGTCGAGCAGCGAAGTGGCCAGGTCGACATGGCCGTAGGTGCCGTGCTTGATCTTCGGCAACTGTGCCTGTTCGGGCGCAAGGGTGAGGTTGAAGCCCCAGGAAGAGGCCAGGCGCACACCGTCGATGCCGTGCGACTCGTCCGAAGTGATGACCACCAGTGTGTCCTTGAGTACGCCCTGGCGCTCCAGGGTATCGAGGAACTCGCCCAGGGCGTCGTCCAGGTAGGCGACCGCCGCCTGTTTGGCGCTGTCGTAGCGTTGCAGGTAAGCGTCCGGTGCGGAGTAGGGCTGGTGGGTGCCGACGGTGAGCAGGGTCAGCATCCACGGCTGGCGCTGTTTGCGCAGCTCACCGACATAGCCCAGCGCGCCTTCGAAGAAGGCCTTGTCGTCCTTGCCCCAGGGGAACTCGAGGTAGTTGTCGTTGCGGAACCACTCCAGGCCGTGCACCGAGTCGAAACCGATGTGCGGCATGATCCGGTCCTTGGCCATGAAGCGCAGGCCGGCGCCTTGCAGGTAGTGGGTGCTGAAGCCGGCCTGGCGCAGTTGTGCGGGCAGGCAGGCCTGGTTGCGCAGGTCCTGGGTGAGCAGCTCGACCCCCTTGGGCGTGCCGTTGGCGAGCTTGTCGTAGTCACCGCAGAGCATGGCGTACAGGCCGCGAATGGTCTGGTGGGTGTGCAGGACGTAATCGGGGGTGTTCATGCCGCGTTCGGCCCAGCGGCTGAGGTTGGGCATCAGGTCGTCATCGAAACGACTGTGCAGGGCTTGCCGGTTGGCGCGCAGATAGGCGCCGGGAATCCCCTCCAGGGTGATGACCAGCAGGTTGCGTGCACTGCCCGGGGCTTCGAGCAGCTTGCGTCCGTCGAGGTCGGTCTGGGTCAGGCCGGTGCTGGGCAGCGGTGCTACCGTCAGGTCATGGCCCAGCCAGGCCTGCGCCTTGAGTTGCAGGTCGCTGGTGCCCGCCGAGAGCAGTTGATGGGATAGGTTGTACTGGCGCCATTGATCGGCATCGGAGGGTATCAGGTGCTCGCTGCCCCAGTGCGCGGCAAGCAGCACCGCTGGTGCGGCCCAGGCCGAGCGTGGCAGCGCCGGGGCGGGTTGGCCGCGCTGGAGCCAGCGGGCCAGCAGCCAGGCCGACAGGCCGGCACCGAGGGTCCAGGGCAGCCAGGGGTGGGCTAGGGCGCCGCCGGTGGAGTTTTCCATGAACTGTGGGTCGAACAGGTAGCCCAGGTCGCTGCTGTTCGGCAGACGCCCGACCGCACTGACCAGCTCGGCCGAAGCCACCAGCAGCCCGCCCCAGGCCAGCAGCACCGGCAGTGCCAGCCACCAGGGGCTGCGCTGCAACAGCAGTACCAGCAGGATGCCGATCGCCAGGTCCGACAGGTACCCCAGTGGATCGGACCAGCCCAGCAGTGCGCGGGCGGCCAGGGGGATCACCACGACCAGCACTGCCAGGGTGGCGAGCCGAGCACGGGGATGGCCAAGCATGTTCTTCACGAAACGTCCTTCCTTGCCATGAAACAGTCACAAAAATGTGCTGCATCATAACAGGCCCCTCACAGGAAGGCCGGAAGCGACAAGGTTGGTTACCAATTGAAGCGCAGGGGCGCAAGGCGCCCCTGGAGTGGACAGATCAGAAGTAGTACGGGAATTTCAGGCTGAAGGTGAAGTCCGGTGCATCGTCGGTCAGGCCGATCGACAGATTCGGCACGATGGTCAGGTTGTCGGTGGCCGCGAGGGTCATGCCGACGTTGAAGTAGGCGGCGTTGGCATCGCTGCTCTTGACGTCGGCCCAGCTGTCGCCGGTTTCCGCAGACTTGATCCGCGAGCGCCGGGCGATCAGGTCCGAAACCGAGAACGACATCGACATCTTCTCGTTGAGGGCGAAGGCCACCCCCGCACCGATCTGGAAGCTGTCGCCGATCTTCACCTTGCCCGGTACTTTCTGGTTGATCGTCGAGCTGACGTCGCTGAACGAATCCTCGAAGGTGTGGGTGTAAGACAGGCTGCCGAACAGCACTGCCGGGTCGAAGGTCTTGACCAGCGAGATACCGGGCGTGATCGACCAGACACCGTTGCCGGTAGGCAGGTCTTCGGGGTAGCTCAGGCTGTCGTTCTCGGTGTCGCGCAGCAGCTTGATGCCGAACGGATCCTTGCCGGTCGGTGCCTTGACCCGCACGCTGAACACCGCATCCGGGGTGTTCTCCGACTCGTCGAGGAACTTGTAGGCCACGCCGAAGTTGACGTCGCCAAGGGTCGGGTCGCGGGTGATGGTGCGCTCGGAAATGCCCTGGGCGTTGCCGCCGACCCCCCCGGACTGGTAGGTCGACTCGCGGTAGATGATCGGCACGTTGACGTCGAACTGCCAACGGTTGTCGAGGTTGTAGCGGGCAGTAAGGTCGAGCGTCCAGTTGTCGGCCTTGATCCGGTCCAGGTTGATGTTGCCCAGGAAGATCGAGTCCAGTGCCAGGAAACCGTTGAGGATGAGCTGGCGGGTGTCGTAGCGGGCATAGGTGATGCCGGTCTCGACACTGAACTTGCCGCCACCGAAGAAGCCGCTGGCCTCATCGTAGAGGTTGGACACGCTCTGCGCCGGTTCCGAATCATCCTTGAGTGACTCGCCATAGGATGAGCCGCCGCCGGCGGCGGCCACGGCCTGATTGTTGCGCGGCTCGGAAGCCGGCGAGCGGGTCAGGCGTTTGGGAGGTGGGGCTGCGGGCTGTTCCTCGACCTGGCGAACGCGTTGTTCGAGCACCATCAGCGCCTGCTGCTGCGCTTCGTAGCGCTGCTTGAGCGCAGCCAGTTCGGCTTTCAGCGCGTCTACCTGGGGATCGCTGGCTGCGTAGAGCAGTGATGATGGTACCAAGGTCCCCAGGCAGACAACTGCCCCCAATGACAACGATCGATGCATAAGTTAGCCGTCCCTTCCAACTACGATGATTGAGACGAAGCGTAGATCAATATCCTGAAACACGTAGGCCCTTGAGTTGATCAAGATTGCAGTTCAGCGCGCCTGCCGAAGGCAGGTTGTCGCGCAGCACCACATTGAGCTGTGTCAGGTTGCTGACCGCGTTGCTGCCGCCCAGCAAAGTGGTGGCTTGTAGCAGACCACCTTCGGCCAGGCGCTGCATGCTTTGCCCTTGATTGTTGTTGGCCTGGATGGCCATCTGGATCCCGTTGCCACTGTTCGAAACGCTGAGCGTACCGGCGTTGTTGCTGGTGCTGAGGGTGCTGCCTGCGGCCAGGACCTGGCCTTGCGGCACACCGGCATCACCGATCTGGCCCGCCTCGCGAACATTGATGGCGACATCGTTATAGGCGCTGTTGTTGTCGCCGGCCGCGCGTACCGACTGGGTCACGCCCTGGGTGGTGTTGACCAGGCCTGCACCGCCGTTGACCAGGCCATTGCCGCGGCCAGGGGCGTTGCCCGAGCCGTTCTCGCCGGTCATCGACACGTAGAACTGCGGTTTGATCACGTTCTGCTGCACCTGCAGGGTGGTTGTGGCGCCGATGCGATCACCGGCGGCGTTCTGCCAGGTGCTGCTCATGACGATGCCGAAACTGATGATTCGCCCCGGCATCACATACTTCCCACGCAGTTGGGCAAGCTCCTGGTCCTTGACCTCGATGGGCTTGAACACCTGCGCGTGGGCGGGGAGGCTGGCAGCCAGGCATGCTGCGACCAGCCAGGTGGTAGTCTTCATCGCTGCTCCCCGGGACTTCGTGCCCCTTGTAATCGTCAGAAGAAATCGCTCTGGATGAAACCGAACTCCATCAGTTGCGCGTCTTCCACCGGGTAGAAACCGTCGACGCGGTTCTTCGCGGTCAGAGGTGCCGGCGGATCGAGCAGGGCGTTGGCCTTGTCGTAGCCGGGGCCGATGACGGCGAAGATGATGCCGTTCCAGCCTTTGAGGAAATCGTCGAATTTGTAGCGTTTGTGGCCCAGGACAGGATCGCCGATGTAGACCCAGCCCTTGTCGATGCGCTGGAGCACCACGAAGTGCTTGTAGCCACGGATGTCCATCAGCACGATCACCGGAATGCTCACCTTTTCCAGGGTGTCGGGTTCGACCCGATAGCCCCTGGCGCGCATGCCGATGCTTTCGACGTAGCGCTTCATGTCGAGCATGGAGAAGCCCTGGACCTTGACGGTGTCCTGGTCGGATTGGGCGAGCATGCCTTCGATGACCTGGTGTTCGTCCACGTCGAGCCAGTAGGCCTGCTTTAGGACGGTGGCCAGGGCGGCGGCGCCGCAGCTGAAATCGGTCTTCTGTTGCACCAGGTCGGCGAAGCGCCGCTCACGCAGGCTCTGCACTGGCTTGTAGACGAGAGTACCGCCTGGCAAGGCGGCGATCGGCATCTGTGCCGCTTCTACGAGACCGGCAAGGAACATGAGTGTGGCAAGCAGGACAATGCGCATGACCTTCTCCACCGGGTAGAGACAGGGAAAGGGGCCCCGAAGGGCCCCGATCGGCTGCTGTTACATGCAGGCTTTGCAACCTGCGGCGATGGACAGCGAGTTGGTCTGCTGGTTGCCACTGCCGGCCGAGACGTTGGCGCCAACGTTGCCCGACACGCCATTGAGCGAGTTGCTCAGGTTGGCGTTGTTGGTCACAGGGTTGCGCCAGCCGGTGGGGGTCAGGACCTGATAGGAGGCAACACCGGCCAGGCCGAAGGTGCCTTCTTCGTGGAACTTCAGCGGGTCCTTGTCGACATGGGTGTTGCCATAGCGATCGCGGCTGCTTTCGTCTTCGACGTAGCCGTAGCCATTGCCTTGGTAGTGGCCGTAGGCAGCGAAGGTGGAGGTGAGGGTTTCCTTGCTGTAGGTACGGTCGGCCTTGTTGGTGACGTTCAGGCCGCCGACGTTCTGGTTGGCTGCACCGGTGGCGGCAGCGACACGGCCGCCGGACACGGCGATGGCCATGTTGTTTTTCTGTTGGTTGAAGTCCCCGGCGGTCACGTTGATACCGATGTTGCCGGAGCTGCCGTTGGCCGAACCGGTGAGGTTGGCGTTGTTGGAGGTGGAGTAGTTCTTGACGGTGTTGCCGGCGTTGGTCTGGGTGGCCTGGGCCATGGCCACGGCACTGCCGAAGATGAAGTTCTCATCGGCGGTGGCGATTGCCGCAACGTTGTCCTGCTGGTTGCCGCTGCCTGCGGCAACGTTGGCGCCCAGGTTGCCTTGGGAACCGTTGGCCGAGTTGTCCATGCGGGCATCGTTGCGGGTGCCTTGGTTCAGCACACGGTTGCCGGAGTTGTTCTGGGTGTCCAGAACGGTGGCGGCAGAGCCGGCGTTCACCAGCAGGGACAGCAGCAGGCTTTCGTTGTTGTTGTGGCCATTGTTGTGGCCGCCGTGGTTGTCGTTTCCACGGCCGCCGGCTTGTGCAGCAACTGCCATGACCGCAGCGAGGGCGAATACCAGAGGCTTGAGTGCCATTTTCGGTTTCATGGTGTTTCTCCGCTTATATTTTCGTTGTTAAGTGTTGTGTTGCTGGTCGGGTCAATCCGCGACCCGGACGCTCAGGGTGTTGGCCATTCGGTTGCCTACCCCGGCGCTCTGATTCAACTGGATCACGCCACGGCTGCCGGTGAAGGCCTGGTCACTGGTAGTGACCTGGCGACTGCCGGGTGTGTGATCAGTTGCGTCGGAGCTGTTGGCCAGCGAGACGTTCTGCTGGCTGAGAATGCTGTCGTCGATGCTCTGTGGTATTGCGCTGATGCTGATGCGCACCGCGTTGGCCTGTTGCGTGGCGGCGCCCGCCGATTGGTTGATGCCCAGCATGCCGTTGCCGTTGCTGAAGGCATTGCCATTGATGCTGGCGTGGGCGTCGAGCGCGCTGTTGGCGCGAAAGTCGCTGCGTTGGCGGATCTGCGTGCTGGCCTGGCCTTCGGTGCCGATGGCGATGGCTTTCACGTTGGCCTGTTGCAGCGCGTCACCTGCGGCCTGGTTGATGTTGAGGTTGCCCTGGTAGGCGCGGCCACTGGCATCGAGGGTGGCGTTGTCCACCACAGGCGAGCCGGCGAAGGCGCTTGCGGTGCAGCCCAGGGCCAGGCACAGCAGGGAGAGTTTGAGGGTCTGCATGATCATTGGCCCCGGGTCAGGATCTGCAGCGGCGCCATGCCGCGCTGAACGTTCTGGTTGACCGTGCTGGAGATGCTGTTGGCGCCGGACGCCCCGGCGCCGGAACCGCCGGGCATGCCGGGCAATTGCGACTGGGCGGTGCCCATGCCGCGCAGGTTGCCGGAGTTGTCGGGCTGGAAGATGCGGCTGACGGTCGAGCCGCTGGCGACGCTGGCGAAGTCGCCATCGGTCAGTTCGTTGTTGGTCTGGGCCTGGATGCGTGCCGACTCATTGGTGTTGGCGGTGGTCGGGTAGGGGTCTGGCGTGCCGGTTCGGCGATCAGCCTGACGCGGCTGGACATCGCGATTGAGGACGATCACCCCGTTGCCGCCAGCGAAGACCGGCGGCGCAATCGATGTGGCGGCAAGGCAAGCCAGAACGAGCAGTGCAGGCAGTGTGTTGTGCTTGTTCCCCACGGCGGTGCTCCCTTTCTGTGCGCTGGCCTTTGAGCGTTGCCAGAACAGAGAGCGAAAGCCGTGCCGGTTTTGCTTTTTGCCGATTTATCAGCGGGTTGCGCGAGGAGGGTAGGCGTGCCGGTTTTCTGTTGTATCAGCGTTGATACAAGGTGTCGGGTCATCGCCCGTCAAGGGCCGAAGCACGGGCGATCTGGAGGGATGCGCAGGGAGTGTATCAGCGCTGTGACAGTTCCCCCGAAAGTGTGGGGGAGGCCCCTGCAATGGGGGTTTGGTGGCGAGTGGGTGTATCAGTGAGTTAACAACTCGGTAGTGCTGGTAGTGCCGGAGCGTGCTCACTCCAGGAGCTCGGCCACCGCCGCCATTGCGTCATCCCGGCGCTGCTGCCAATCCCCGCCAATGACCCGCAGTGGCTGCCCATGCTGCTGCAGCCAGCGCAGGCTGTCATCGAAGAATGCCTGGCGCTCCTCCAGCCGCGGCTGGCAACGTTGACCATCACCGATCCACTCCACAGCCTCGGGGCTGAGCAGCAGGTGCAGGTCGTAGTGCCTGGCCAGCAGCGCGTGTTCCAGCCACGCTGGGCAGTCGTCGAACAGCACGCGACTCCACAGCATGTTGCTCAGCAGGTGGGTATCGAGGATCAGCAGCGAAGGTGCGGCTGCCCGCGCCTGGTCTTCCCATGCCAACTGCCCGCGAGCGATGGCCGGGATATCGGCGTAGCAGGTATCGCGCTGCTCGGTGTCGATGAAATGACGTACGTACTCGCCGACGGTGATGCCACCGAAACGGTGCTGGATTTCGCCACTGAGCCAGCTCTTGCCACTGGATTCAGGGCCGCATAACACCAGGACCTTCATGCGCCGGCCAGCGCCGGATCGCGCCGCCACTCCAGCCAGCCGCGCACGGCAATAAGGGTGAACAGGGCGTACAACGCGGCGGTCAGGTACAAACCCTTGTACAGGAACAGTCCAACGAAGATCACATCGACCACGAACCACAACGCCCAGCATTGCAGGCGTTTCTGTGCCATCCACACCTGTGCGACCAGGCTGAAACCGGTCAGCGCGGCATCCAGCCAGGGTTGGGCGGCGTCGGTCCAGTGGGCCATGGCCGCACCCAGGGCGACACTGGCCAGCAGCCCCAGGCCCAGGCCGCGCAGCGTCGTGGCGGTGTCCAGGCGCGATACCTGGCGCGCGTCCTCGACCCGGTCCGGGCGCGTCCATTGCCACCAGCCATAGAGGTTGAGCACGGCATAGACCACTTGCAGGAGCATGTCCGAATACAGCTTCACGTCGTAGAAGATCCAGCTGTAGAGCAGCACCATCACCAGGCCGATCGGCCAGCACCAGATGTTCTGCCTGACCGTGAGCCAGACGGCGATGACGCCGAGCGCGGCGGCGAAGAGTTCGAGGCCGGACATCGGCGATCCTTCGGAAGGGAAAGGGCGCGATTGTAGCTTGAGGGTCGAGGAAGGTGAATCGCTGTGAAACGGGGCGCCGTAGCGCCCCTTCTTTTGCTCAGACTCTGAATTGACGCAGCAGCTGCTCGAGCTCCTCGCTCAGGCGTGCCAGGGAAACTCCGGCATCGCTGGATTGGCGCGCCGCCTCGGCGGTCTGTTGCGAAAGGCCCGCGGTGTCGAGCACATTGCGGTTGATTTCCTCGACCACATGGGACTGCTGCAGGGTGGCGCTGGCGATCGAGGTGTTCAGCGCCGCCAGGGTGTGCAGCGCCTGTTCGATGGCCGCAAGGCTGGTGCCGGCTTCGCGGGCCTGTTCGACGGTCTGGCGCGAGGCTTCGCTGCTGGTGTCGATGGCCCGGACCGCCGCATCCGACTGGCCCTGCAGGTGCTCGATCATGGTCTGGATCTCGGCAGTGGACTGCGCCGTGCGCTGGGCCAGCAGGCGGACCTCATCGGCGACCACGGCAAAGCCGCGGCCCTGTTCGCCCGCACGCGCAGCTTCGATGGCGGCGTTGAGGGCCAGCAGGTTGGTCTGCTCGGCGATCGAGCGAATCACTTCCAGTACGCCACCAATCTTGGTGCTGTGCCCGGCCAGGTCGCGGATCACCCCCTGGGCCTGGTCGATGGTCGCCGACAGCCGGTCGATCTGCTGGAGGCTGCCGTGGATAGCCTGCTGGCCCTGACCGACCTGCTGCTGCGCTGCGCGCATTTCCACGGCCGCCTGCTCGGCGTTCTTCGCCACATCCTGCACCGCGTAGGTGACCTCGTTGACCGCCGTGGCCACCTGGTCCATCTGCAGTGATTGCTGGGCACTGTGCTGCTGGGCGCTGCCCGCGTTGTCGCCGACGTGCCCGGCGGACTGGGCCAGCGCATGGGCTGTGCCCTGCAATTGGCCGACCACGCCCTGCAGCTTGCCGTTGAAACGATTGAAGTACTCACCCAAATGGGTGATTTCGTCGCGTCCGTGGGTGTCCAGGCGGCGGGTCAGGTCGCTCTCGCCACTGGCGATGTTGCCCATGGCCTGTACCGCCTCGTGCAGTGGACGGGCGATGCTGCGGGCGATCAGCCACACCACCAGCCCCATCACCAGGGCAATGAACAGCCCGACCAGCGAGGCCTCGCGGACCTGGCGAGCGAATTCGTCCTGTACGTCGTCGACATACACCCCCGAGCCGATGATCCAGCCCCAGGGCTTGAACAGCTCTATATAGGAGGTCTTGGCCACCGGCTCGCTGGCGCCGGGCTTGGGCCAGCGGTAGTTGACCGGGCCCGCGCCCTGGGCCTTGGCCAGGGTCACCATCTCGTTGAACACGGCAAAGCCGTCAGGGTCGCGGATCGCCGACAGGTCCTGGCCATCGAGCTTGGCGTTGACCGGGTGCATGATCATCTTCGGTTGCAGGTCGTTGATCCAGAAATAGTCATCCTTGTCGTAGCGCAGGCTGCGCACCACCTGCAGCGCCTGCTGCTGGGCGCTTTGCCGGTCGAGGCTGCCAGCGGCCTCCAGCCCCTGGTAGTAGGCGAGCACGCCCACGGCAGTCTCGACCACATGCTGGGTCTTCTGCGCCTTGGCCTGGTACAGGTCACCATGGATCTGGCGCAGCATCAGCAGCCCCAGGACCAACAGCATGGCGACGGCCACGAGCAGGATCAGCCACAGACGACGGCTGATCGACATCGATCTCAAGGTCTTCATCAAAAGGTCACTCCATGTCTTGTTCTTTTTATATGAGCAGCATCCAACCATGACCGGATGCCTGCAACCCAGTCGACCAACGGCTAAGTGCCGGGCTCGACAATCCATGTTGCATCCCGCGCAAGCCTTCGCGCAGGGCCTCTGATAGGATTTCGGCCGCGCAAGATGAAACCTTTAGCCGCGGCGCACTTTTTCGCTGGTGTTGGGACTAACGAACGCTGTAAAAGACGCGTCGCTGCGCGTGCGGTGAATACTTGTAATCGAAAAGAACTAGGGTGCTGCCAGGAGCAGTGTCCATTGGGGGAGTTGATGGATTTTTGGAGTGCCTTCCAGGCAATCATCCTGGGTATCGTCGAGGGCTTGACCGAGTTCCTGCCGATTTCCAGCACCGGCCACCAGATCATCGTGGCCGACCTGATCGATTTTGGCGGCGAGCGCGCAATGGCGTTCAACATCATCATTCAGCTGGGCGCGATCCTGGCGGTGGTGTGGGAGTTTCGCAGCAAGATCTTCGAAGTGGTGTTCGGCCTGTCGAGCCAGCCCAAGGCCCGGCGTTTCACCGCCAACCTGCTGATCGCCTTCATGCCGGCGGTCGTGCTTGGCGTACTGTTCGCCGACCTGATCCATGAGTACCTGTTCAATCCGATCACCGTGGCCGTGGCCTTGGTGGTGGGCGGCTTCATCATGCTCTGGGCCGAGCGCCGCGATCACCGTATCGAGGTCGACCATGTCGACGATATGCGCTGGACCCACGCCCTGAAGGTCGGCCTGGTGCAGTGCCTGGCGATGATCCCGGGGACCTCGCGCTCGGGCTCGACCATCATCGGCGGCTTGCTGTTCGGCCTGTCACGCAAGGCCGCGACCGAGTTCTCGTTCTTCCTGGCGATGCCGACCATGGTCGGCGCCGCGGTGTATTCGGGCTACAAGTACCGCGACCTGTTCCAGCCGGCCGACCTGCCGGTGTTCGCCATCGGCTTCGTGGTGTCGTTCATCTTCGCCATGATCGCCGTGCGTGCGTTGCTCAAGTTCATCGCCAACCACAGCTACGCGGTCTTTGCCTGGTACCGCATTGCCTTTGGTCTGCTGATCCTGGCGACCTGGCAGTTCGGCTGGGTTGACTGGGCCACGGCGCACGGCTGATGGCACGCGGGCAAAGTGCCGGGCGGCGCGACGCTGGCCAGGCAGGCGAGGGCGTGCGCAACCTGCGCCTGAAATTGCTGGTGCTGCTGGTCTTGTGCCTGCTACCGGGGCTGGGGGTGGCGCAGATGGCCTGGAGCGGCCAGTCCTGGCTGCCCCTGGCGCTGTATCCGGCGGCCAGCCTGGTCTGCCTGTTGTTGTACTGGCAGGACAAGCGGCAGGCCCGCACCCAGGCCTGGCGCACGCCAGAGAAAATCCTCCACGCCAGCGAGTTGCTCGGTGGTTGGCCGGGGGCCTTGCTGGCGCAGCAATTGTTCCGGCACAAGACCCGCAAGCTGTCGTACCAGATGGTGTTCTGGGCAATCGTCGCGTTGCACCAGGTGTTCTGGCTGGATCGCCTGGTGCTGGGTGGGCGCTGGCTGGGATTGATGGGCTGAGCGAGCGCCGCGCAATCCTCAATCGGCCAACAAGCCCACCTGCAAGCGCTTGGGCAAGCGTCGCACCACCAGTTGGTGCGAACGCTGCAGAAGATCGGTCAACTCTTCCCGGCCCATGGGGTAGGGAGGCAGCATGCTGATCCAGCGCGCCCTCGCCAGATAAGGCGCCGGCCGTACCCCGGGACGGTCGCAATAACCGAGAAACAGCTCGTCGGCGACCTTGAACATCAAGCCTGCTCCCGGCAGGTCAAGCACGGCGAACATCTTGTTACCGGCCACCGAGAACACCCGGATTGCGCCCCATTTGTAATCCTCCCGCGCGCCGGGCAGGCTCAGGCAGAACGCTGCCACCTGCTCGGGGCTCATGGGTCGCTCAGACATAGCGCTCTCCACAGGCCTCGAACGAGGCCGCCAGGTGATCGATCCATACCCGCACTGCAGGCAGTACGCCGCGCCGGTGCGGATACACCGCTTGCAGATAACCCCCAGGCAGCGACCACTCCGGCAGCAGGTGCACCAGTTCGCCGCGCGCCAGTTCTTCCTCGCAATAGTTGCTTGGCAGGGCGGTAAAGCCCAGGCCTGCGCAGGCCGAGGCCTTGCGCACCACGAAGTCATCGATGTTCAGGCGTGGCTCCAGGGCGATCTCCTGCTCCTGGCCGCCGGGCCCGATGAGGCGAAAATGTACCAGGCGATCGGCATCCGCGGCCCCCAGGACGGGCAGCCCCACCAGCTGCGACGGGTGCTCGAGCCCGTCGGCGAATCCAGGGGCTGCCACCAGGTACATCTGCGCCTGGCGCAGGCGGCGGGTGGCCAGGGCCGGGTCCTCGTCGCCCAGGTCGCGCACCCGCAGCGCCACATCGATACCTTCGGAGATCAGGTCGACACGGCGATTGAGCAGCACCATCTCCAGTTGCACCAGCGGGTACTGGGCGAGAAAGCGGCTGATGATGTCTGGCAGGAAGGCATGGGCCAGGGCCACCGGGGCAGACACCCGCAGGCGTCCACGCGGCTCGCTGGTCATGCTGGCGACGGCTTCGTCGGCCATCTCGGCCTCCAGCAGCATGGCCTGGCAGTGGTGCAGGTAGCGTTCGCCGACGGCGGTCAGCTTCAGTTGCCGGGTGGTGCGCTGCAGCAGGCGTGTGCCCAAGCGTTCCTCGAGTTCTGCGATACGCCGCGACAGGCGCGACTTGGGGATGCCCAACTGGCGACCGGCGGCAGCGAAGCCACCGGCCTCGACCACTCGGGCGAAGTAGAAGAGGTCGTTGAAGTCTTGCATACGGATATCTCACTGTTCCATCAGTGGAACAAACTAATGCATTTTTGCCGACTAATCAGTTATTCATCGCCTCTGTAGGATTCTCTCCATCGTGATCGCGCACAGCCGCGGTCTTCATTTACAGGAGAGTCCCATGAAACTGTTGCACATCGATTCGAGCATCCTGGGCGACAATTCCGCCTCCCGCCAGTTGAGCCGCGAAGTGGTCGATGCCTGGAAGGCTGCCGATCCTAGCGTCGAAGTCATCTACCGCGACCTCGCTGCCGATGCCATCAGCCACTTCTCGGCCGCGACCCTGGTCGCCGCCGGCACCGCCGAAGAGGCCCGTGACGCCGCCCTGGCCCACGAAGCCCGCCTGAGTGCCGAAACCCTGGCTGAATTCCTCGCCGCCGACGCGGTGGTCATCGGTGCTCCGATGTACAACTTCACCGTGCCGACCCAGCTCAAGGCCTGGATCGATCGCGTTGCCGTCGCCGGCAAGACCTTCCGCTACACTGAAGCTGGCCCGGAAGGCCTGTGCGGTGACAAGAAGGTGGTGCTGGTGTCCACTGCCGGTGGCCTGCACCAAGGTCAGCCGACCGGTGTCGGTCATGAAGATTTCCTCAAGGTGTTCCTGGGCTTCATCGGCATCACCGACCTGGAAATCGTCCGCGCCCACGGCCTGGCGTATGGTCCGGAGCACCGCAGCAAGGCCATCGACGCTGCCCAGGCGCAGATTGCCAACGAGCTGTTCGCCGCAGCCTGATAGAAACCCCGAAAAAGCCGGCTGTCGCCTTGTGCGACAGCCGGCTTTTTCATGGATGTTTCATCTGTCGTCCATCGCGTAGCTTCTATGCTTATGCTACTCGTCCGCCTCGTGGGGAGAGACGCTCGCGATGAAAACCCGTGCCCTGTTGACGTTGCTCCTGCTTGGCGGCCTGCTGGCCCGTGCCGAGGCTTCACCCTGGGTGGCCGGCCTGCATCGTCTCACGCTTGCCGATCCGGTGGACGCACAGCCCATGCAGGCCTTGGTGTTCTATCCCAGCAGCAGCCCGGCGCGGCCTACGCGCATCGAAGGCTACACCCTGCGTGTGGCCGAAGAGGCGCCGGTCGCCATGGGCCAGTTCCCGCTGCTGGTGGTCTCCCATGGCAATACCGGCACCCCGGTGGCGCTGCACGACCTGGCGACCTCATTGGCCCGCCAGGGCTTCGTGGTAGTGGCCGTCACCCACCCGGGCGACAACCTTCGTGACCACAGTCGGCTGGGCAAGCTCAGCAACCTCTATGGCCGGCCCTTGCAGGTCAGCGCCGCGATCACCGCTGCACGTGCAGATCACCTGCTCAGCCCTTACCTCAACCAGGGCAAGGTTGGCGTGATCGGCTACTCGGCAGGCGGGGAGACCGCGTTGATCCTGTCGGGCGCCCAGCCAGACCTTGAACGGCTGCGCAACTATTGCCTGGAACGGCCGATGGATGCCGATGCCTGCAAGACCCACGGCGTGCTGATCGCCGACCGCAGCGAGTTGACCCCGCAGTCCGACCCGCGTGTCGGCGCGGTGATGCTGATGGCACCGTTGAGCCTGATGTTTGGCCGCCATGCCCTGGCCGGTGTGCATGTGCCCGCACTGATCTACAGCGGCGACCAGGACCAGTTGCTGGCTGTCGACCGCAACGCCAGCGCCCTGGCGCGCAAGTTGCCGGTCACGCCCGACTACCGGCTGTTGTCCGGTGCTGGGCATTTCGTGTTCATGGCCCCCTGCGACGACGAACAGCGCCAGCGCATGGCGGTGCTGTGCAAGGATGCCGACGGCATCGACCGGCGCCAGGTGCACCGGGGCCTGCAGAGCGAGACGGCGGCGTTCTTCAGCCAGGCCCTGGGTGCCCCGGAGCCCGCCGAGCGCTCAGCCGCGGCCGGCGCGGCGGGCCAGCAGCAGGATCAGGCCCACCCCTGATAGCGCCAGCAGCGCCGCAACGCAAAAGATCGACGCATAACCCAGGTGCACGGCGACCGCGCCCATCACCGGGCCGGCCAGGCCCAATGCCAGGTCGAAGAACACCGCGTAGGCCCCAAGCCCCGCGCCCCGGCTGGCGCTGGGGACCTGCCTGATCGCCTCCACGCCCAGCGCCGGGTACACCAGTGACAGGCCAAAGCCGGTAAGCCCCGCCCCAACCAACGCCGATCCCGGTGCCGGTGCCAGCCAGAGCAGGGTCAGCCCCAGCACTTCGGTGGCCATGCACGCGATCGCCACGTTGTAGCCGCCGAAGCGGTTGACCGCGTTGACGAACAGCAGCCGCGAGACGATGAAGCACAGGCCGAAGGCGCTCAGGCACCAGGCCGCGCCGACCCAGCCTTGCTCCAGGTAGTAGAGGGTGACGAAGGTGGTCAGGGTGCCGTAGCCGATCGACGCCAGTGTCAGCCCCATGCCGCAGGGCGCAACGCGGCCGAAGGCCGACCAGAAAGGTAGGCGTTCACCGCGCACCACCACCACGTCCGGGCGGCCGCGCAGCACCCACAGGGCCAGCAGCGCCATCACCAGCAAGGCCGGGCCGAGGGCAGTGAAGCTCAGTTGGCCGACCATCACCACCCCGGCGGGCGCACCGATGGCGATGGCGCCATAGGATGCAATACCGTTCCATGAGATCACCCGGGCGGTGTGCTCGGCACCGACCTGGCCGATACCCCAGCTCAACGTGGCGACACCGATCAGGCCTTGGGCGACCCCCAGCAGCACACGCCCGGCCAGCAGTAATCCCAGGCTCAACGAGGGCAGGGCGAGGGACCAGGCCGACAGCAGGGTCAGCACGCCGCAACCGGCAATGCCATACAGCCCATAGCGAATCGCCTGCTTGCCACCCAGGCTGTCGGCCACGCGACCGGCGAAGGGCCTGCTGAGCAAGGTGGCGAGGTACTGCAAGCCGATGGTCAGGCCGGCGATCACCGCACCCATGCCCAACTGGTCGTGTACATGGCCGGGCAGCACCGCGATGGGCAGGCCGATGCACAGGAAGGCGATGAAGGTGTAGAACACGATCGAAAGGATCTGCAGGGTCAGGGCGGTGGAGCTGACGGGCGTAGGGGCTGGGGCGGTCATGGCTGTGTTCGCGGGCGGCGGTGCAGCAATCATGGCTGGCTCGAGGGGTAAAAGAAAGCAGCCTAACGATTTTTCCACACGATTCCTGTGCTTGAACCGGTGCCTGAACCGGCGTACCGTCTCCTTCCGTTTCCGCCAAGGAGTGCCCCATGCAAGGCAAGGCCCGCAAGGTCGTCCAGGCCATCCTCTACGAAGTCATCGCCGTGGCGTGCGTGGCGCCTGCGCTGTCGCTGATGTTCGACGCCGGCATGGCCCATTCGACGATACTTTCGATCCTGATGTCGGGTATCGCCATGAGCTGGAACATGGGCTACAACTGGGCGTTCGAGCGCTGGGAAGCACGCCAGGCGCAGCGTACCCGCACCTGGTTCCGACGCCTGCTGCACGCCCTGGGTTTCGAGGGCGGCCTGGTGTTGATCCTGCTGCCGCTGGTGGCGTTCTGGCTGGATATCAGCCTGTGGAGCGCGTTGCTCACCAACCTGGCACTGTTCGTGTTCTTCTTCGTCTATGCCTTCGTCTTCCAGTGGGGCTTTGACAAGG
This sequence comes from Pseudomonas sp. SYWMCR5, assembly GCF_057197165.1. Lineage (NCBI taxonomy): Bacteria > Pseudomonadati > Pseudomonadota > Gammaproteobacteria > Pseudomonadales > Pseudomonadaceae > Pseudomonas > Pseudomonas sp. SYWMCR5. The sequence continues at coordinate 906,162 of NZ_JBXUNH010000002.1, read as the reverse complement.
TCTTCGACGTGCCGCTGTCGGCACAGCAACAGGCGCGTTGCTGAATGTTGACTTCCTACGGTTTGGCGGGATAAGTTCCTACACCATGAATACCTGCTCGCCTGTGCGCACCTTCGGCCTGATTATTATTACCGCCATTATCGGATTGGCGGGCTAGCGCGCACTGGCACCGAAACCCGCCCTGGAGGCGGGTTTTTTCTTCTCGACTCCTGGGCATCTGCAAACCCCCAGGAGTCATCGATGAGCAATCTGAGCGTCAGCCCCCGTTCCCCCGTCACGCCCCAGCAACTGCTGTCGGAGCAGGTGCGGCGCATTCTTGCAGCGCCCGTGTACGACCTGGCCATCGAAACCCCGCTGCAGGCGGCCCCGGCGCTGTCGAGCAGCCTCGGCAACCAGGTATTGCTCAAGCGCGAAGACCTGCAGCCGACCTTCTCGTTCAAGATCCGCGGTGCCTATACCCGGCTGTCGCGCCTGTCCCAGGTCCAGCGCGAGCGTGGCGTGGTCACCGCTTCCGCCGGCAACCATGCCCAGGGCGTGGCGCTGGCTGCTTCGCACCTGGGCATGACGGCGACCATCGTCATGCCCACCACCACCCCTGAACTGAAGATCGCCGGTGTGCGCTCGCGCGGCGGCAACGTGGTGCTGCATGGCGAAAGCTTCCCCCATGCCTTGGCCCATGCGCTGCAACTGGCCGACCGCCAGGGAGCGACCTTCGTCCCGCCATTCGACGATCCGGACGTGATCGCCGGGCAGGGCACCGTGGCCATGGAGATCCTGCGCCAGCACCCGGGCGCACTGGATGCGATCTTCGTCCCGGTCGGTGGCGGAGGCTTGATCGCGGGTATCGCGGCCTATGTGAAGTACCTGCGTCCGCAGGTCAAGGTGATTGGTGTCGAGCCCGAGGACTCCAACTGTCTGCAGGCTGCGCTGGCCGCTGGTGAGCGGGTGGTACTGGCGCAGGTCGGCACCTTCGCCGACGGTGTGGCGGTGGCCCAGGTCGGTGCCCATTGCTTCGAGTTGTGCCGGCATTTCGTCGATGAAGTGATCACCGTCAGCAGCGATGAGTTGTGCGCAGCGATCAAGGATATCTACGACGACACCCGCTCGATCACCGAACCTTCCGGTGCGCTGGCCGTGGCCGGGATCAAGAAGTACGTGGCGCGTGATGGCGTTCGTGGGCAGACCCTGGTCGCCATCGACTCCGGGGCCAACATCAATTTCGACCGCCTGCGCCATGTGGCCGAGCGTGCCGAGCTCGGCGAGCAGCGTGAGGCGGTGATCGCGGTCACCATCCCCGAGCGGCCGGGGAGTTTTCGCGCGTTCTGCCAGGCCCTGGGCAAGCGTCAGGTAACCGAGTTCAACTACCGCTACCACCCGGGCAAGGAAGCCCGGCTGTTCGTCGGCGTACAGACCCATCCACAGCACGACCCGCGCGAGGGCCTGCTGGACAGCTTGCGTGCACAGGGCTACGAGGTACTCGACCTGACTGACAACGAACTGGCCAAGCTGCATGTGCGCCACACCGTCGGCGGCCATGCAGCGCCAGGCGCCGACGAGCGGGTGCTGCGTTTCGAGTTTCCTGAGCGCCCAGGCGCGTTGCTGGGCTTTCTAGAGCGTCTGGGCCAGAACTGGAACATCAGCCTGTTCCACTACCGCAACCATGGCGCTGCCGAGGCCCGGGTGTTCGCTGCGCTGGAGGTCCCGGCCGACGAACAGGCCCTCATGCCACAGACGCTGCAGGCCATGGGCTATCGCTACTGGGATGAGACGGACAATCCGGCGTATCGGCTGTTTCTGGGCTGAGCGAGTGCCGCTCATCGCGGATTGTCTGCGATGTCGACCGTTCAGTCACGGCGGCTTGTCCTGGATCAACATGCGTGCGGCAGTTCGGGCAGATCCTCGAAGGTAGACAGACAACAACCTGAGAGGATCTCGGCCATGAGCAGCACCTTCTTCATTCCACCCGTCAACATCATGGGCCTCGATTGCCTGGACGAAGCCATGGCGGCGATTGCCGGCTACGGCTTGCGCAAGGCGTTGATCGTGACTGACGAAGGCCTGTCCAGGGCCGGGGTCGCCCAGCGCATCGCCGGGTTGCTGGCCGAGCGTGATATCGACTCGACGATCTTCGACGGTGCCAAGCCCAACCCGAGCATTGCCAACGTCGAGGCGGGCCTGGCGCTGTTGCAGCGCGAACGCTGCGATTGCGTGATCTCGCTCGGTGGTGGCTCGCCCCATGACTGCGCAAAGGGTATCGCCCTGTGCGCCACCAACGGCGGGCATATTCGCGACTATGAAGGCGTGGACCGTTCGGCCAAGCCGCAACTGCCGCTGATCGCCATCAACACCACGGCCGGCACGGCCAGCGAGATGACCCGTTTCTGCATCATCACCGACGAATCGCGCCACGTGAAAATGGCCATCGTCGACCGTAATGTCACGCCGATCCTGTCGGTCAACGACCCGGCACTGATGGTCGGCATGCCAAAGGGCCTGACCGCCGCCACCGGCATGGACGCGCTGACCCACGCCATCGAGGCCTATGTCTCCACGGCCGCCAACCCGATCACCGACGCCTGTGCACTCAAGGCCATCACCTTGATCAACGACAACCTGCGCCAGGCGGTCGCCAATGGCCAGGACTTGCAAGCCCGGGAGAACATGGCGTACGCCCAGTTCCTCGCCGGCATGGCCTTCAACAATGCCTCGCTGGGTTATGTGCATGCCATGGCGCATCAGCTCGGTGGCTACTACGACCTGCCGCATGGGGTCTGCAACGCGGTGTTGTTGCCGCATGTGCAGCGCTTCAATGCCCAGGTCAGCGCCGCGCGCCTGCGCGATGTGGCCAAGGCCATGAGTGTGAAGGTGTGCGGGCTGACGGCAGAGCAGGGCGCGGGAGCGGCGATCTCGGCGATCGAGCATCTGGCCGTGGCAGTGGGGATCCCGGCGGGCCTGGCAGAGCTGGGGGCCAAGCGCGAGGATGTGCCGGTATTGGCGGCCAATGCGTTGAAGGACGCCTGCGGGCTGACCAACCCGCGTAGTGCCAGCCAGGCCGAGATCGAGGCGATTTTCGAGGCGGCGTTCTGACGCGAGACTTTTGGCAAAGCACTGTTGCGCGGTCTGGCAGGAGTGCTTTGCCATCTGTGGTTATTGAGTTTGTTGACGAAGACCTTGCTCATCAGGATTGTAGTGAGCCACAAGCCCGCGGGTTGTCGAATAGGAAAGACTGACGACAGGTAAATACTGGCCGTACTTTTGGTAGTAACGCTGTTGGTCATGGTTGGCTTTATTCAGCGCATCCATATTCCCCGCCTGGTAAAAGAATGCCAGCAGGGGCAGTGTTGCTGAATTGATGTTGTGCCACGGCTCCAGAATCAGCTCGTTCCATTCATTCCATTGCCCTTCTCTGGCGAGCAATGAACGTGCACGAATACTCTGGTAGAAACGATCGGCAGAGGTAGTAATACCCGCGCTTACATTCCAGCCACAAATACGGTTGGTCTTACCCATCTGATCGTAATGACGCTTCCAATCTTCTGCAGTGTTGATGCCTTGCTCATTGCAGGGTTTGCTTGCCGGATAACCGGCGTACTCAGAGCAGGCTGGCATCCTGTTATCAGTCGCTGCATCACGGGGGAACGTACATTTCACGTGAATTTGCGCCTTCCCTGCAGGTCGTTCCATGACCGGATAGAGTATGAAGCCGTTGCGGAACTTAAACGTGCTGTAAATAGGGGAATCCTGTCGAAGCCAGGATGCCGAAACACCTTGCCTGGAAATCGAGCGGGGACTTGGCTCCCATGGATCGAAGGACTGGTAACTCTGAGTCACGCGTATCAATACACCACTGCAAAGAAAGGCAGGGCGTTGCGATGACCCACAATCGATTCGGCTATCTCGAAACCACCGATCAATTTTTTGCAGTGCATTTTCCGCGTTCGTGTCCAGCACCTTCAAAGTCTCTTGGGTTATTGACGGGCTGGAAGAGCGTGTGGGCATGGGTGGGGAAAGTTCAGGAGTTTTCGCGCAGGCAGCAATCATGACGGCAAGGGTAAACGGAAGAAAAGTTCTCATGGCGGCGTTTCTCTAAGCGCTGGATGAAACCGCACTATAGATCCATGAAAATAGCCAGGGTACTGGCATTTTTATCAGTTGCTGGAAAGGTTCGGGTAGTTTCAAGCGTTCGGCAGGGGAGCGTTTTTTATAGGTGTTATTGGCTGTTTCTGTAAGCGTTAAGCTCATACAGGGCCCTTGCTCGTCCCTTATCGCCCTGTAGACCCTCGGCTCTGCAGGAAAAGTTCTGTAGGCGTGGCGGTGCCTCCCTCAACGAAGGATGCCTCTTCTTCTTGTACAAAACCTAACGCTCACGCATGAAGAACCCCGCCACATACTTGCGAAAGGTTTCCGGGCTCTTGAAGTCTGCGTAGCGCTTGAAATTATCCGTATCGGGCTCCGGCCCGAGCGGTTTTTCCAGCAGTGACACCGACAGCACGCGGTCCTGGTCGGAGGTCAGCACCAGCTCGTCCATCACCTCGCCACCGATCACCGGGCGGCGCATCAGCACTTTCACCCCCTTGCTCGCCATCCAGTCGATCAGCGAGACCAAGGCTTTCAGCGGCTCGCGTTCCTCGTCGCGGTATACCGGGAACAAGTGCACACGTGACAGCACCGGTACGCTGGCGACATGGATCAGTTCGTAGTAATGACTACCGGCAGTGGTGGGCGAGTACAGCGCCAGGGCCAACAGCGGGCCGCCGGTCTTGCTGCCGCCCCAGAGCAGGTGATGGCCCTGGAAGTCGAAGCCGTCCTCGCTGCGGGCGTTGAACAGCTTGCGGCCCTTGATCTGCTCGACGCAGTCCAGCAACAGGCCGTGGCGACGGTGGTTGCCGAATACGGTGGATTCACGCAGGCGCGCCTTGAGCATCATCATGTGCTTCATGTCCAGGCGCGTTTCCAGATAGTTGCTGGCCGGAACTCGCTCGAGCAGCGGATAGCGGCCAGCGACACCGCGCAGTTCGGCGAACTGTGCGGTGAGGTCTTTTTTCAGGTGCGTGGCGTAGACGTTCAGGCCGCTGGCCTCGATCCAGGTCAGCAACAGTGACAGCAGCCGCTGTTGCTCACGGCGCTCCGCGGTTTCACCGCCTGCTCCATTACCTGCGCTGGCGCGACGGAAGTCGCCGAGCAGACGCAGCGGCGTGTCGGGTGGCAGCCAGGCTGCAGGCGGCGGCACATCCTCGCTGCGCTCGATGGCTTCGCGCTCGTCCTTGGTGAAGGGGCAGCCGGGGGCATGCTCGGGGGTGTCGGGGTTGTTGCGCAGGAACAAGGTGCCGGTGTTGCCGTTGAGGCTGACATTGAGCACCGGCAGGGCATCCTTGCGGCAGTCGCAGGCCAGCCATTGGTTGGCGCTGCGTACCTTCATCAGCCACTGGTTGGCTTGCAGCAAGCGCGGGCCAACCAGCGTGGCACTGGCAAAACCGGCCAGCAGTTCTTCTTCGGCCGGTGTGAGGGTGCGCACCTGCGCGCCGTTCTTTTCGATGATTCGCATTCAATAGCAGCTCCGAGCTACAAGCCTCAAGCTTCAAGCAAAGCCGCGGCGCTTTCAACTTCAAGCGCACGGCCTGCGACTCGTCGCCCGTTCAGTTCCCGCCGAACAGCTTGGCCGCGCGGGCGCGGATCTCTTCGGGGCTCAGGTCTTCCTTGTGGGTGGACACGAACCAGAGGTTGCCGAACGGGTCTTTCAAGGTACCGCTGCGATCGCCGTAGAACTGGTCCTGGACCTCTCGCAGTGGCGTGGCGCCGGCAGCGACGGCCTGGGCATAGACCTTGTCGCAGTCCTCGATATACAGGTGCAAGCCGATGGCCGCCCCTGGCAGCGACTGGCTGGCGGTGAGGCCACCGTCCATGTCGCAGGGATCGGCGAGCATCAGCGAGGAGTCGCCGATTTTCAGCTCGGCATGACCGACGCGGCCGTCGGGACCGTCGAGGCGAAACATCTCGACGGCGCCGAAGGCTTGTTTATAAAAGGCAATGGCCTTGTCGGCATCCTTGATACCCAGGTAGGGCGTGATGCTGTGCTGGCCTTCGGGGATGGGTTTGGCTGGCATTGCGGATACCTCCTGTGGAAGGTGGCCATTCGTCGAAACTGTATATTTGTACAGTTTCGACGAATGCGCAAATGCCGTTTTCCGATTAAGCGCCTGCTGGCTAGAAGATGTAGTCGGTGGTCAGGAAGCTGGACTGGCGATTGCGGATGATCTCGCTGATCAGCGTCTTGTTGGCCTCCTGGAACTTGGTGGCCACCAGGGTACGGATCGAGAATACCCGCAGCGCGTCATGCACCGACAACGTACCTTCTGCGCTGTTCTTGCGGCCGTTGAACGGGTAGGTGTCCGGGCCGCGCTGGCACTGGGCGTTGAGGTTGATGCGCCCGACCTGGTTGGCGAAGGTATCGACCAGCGCACCGACGGTCTGCGGATCGTTGCCGAACAGGCTCAGCTGCTGGCCGTAGTCGGAGTCGAGCACATAGTCGATCACCGTCTGCAGGTCGCGGTAGGGCACCACCGGCACCAGCGGGCCGAACTGCTCTTCGTGATAGACGCGCATCGACGGTGCCACCGGGTACAGCAGGGCGGGGTAGAAGAACGATCCCCGGCTCTGGCCGCCGCCCGGGTTGATGACCTTGGCGCCGTGGGCCTGCGCATCGGCGACCAGGCCGTCGAGGTAGTCGACCTTGCCCGGCTCCGGCAGCGGCGTCAGTGCAACGCCGGGTTCCCAGGGCATGCCAGGCTTGAGCGCAGCAAGCTTGCGCTGGAATTTCTCGAGGAACGGCTCGACCACATCCTCGTGCACGAACAGGATCTTCAATGCCGTGCAACGCTGGCCGTTGAACGACAGGGCGCCGGTCAAGGCTTCGTCGACGGCATTGTCCAGGTCCACCTCTGGCAGCACGATCCCTGGGTTCTTGGCGTCCAGGCCCAGCGCCGCACGCAGGCGGTGGGGGCGCGGGTGGAGCTTTTTCAGGTCGCTGGCGGCCTTGTGCGTGCCGATGAAGGCGAACACATCGACCTTGCCGCTGGCCATCAGGGCGCTGACCGTCTCGCGGCCACGGCCATAGATGACGTTGATCACCCCCGGCGGGAAGCTGTCGCGGAAGGCTTCGAGCAGCGGGCGGATCAGCAGCACGCCGAACTTCGCCGGCTTGAACACCACCGTGTTGCCCATGATCAGCGCCGGGATCAGCGTGGTGAAGGTTTCGTTGAGCGGGTAGTTGTATGGCCCCATGCACAGCGCCACCCCCAGTGGTGCGCGGCGGATCTGGCCGAGGGTGCCCTGTTCCAGCTCGAAGCGGCTGGAGCGGCGGTCCAGGTCCTTGAGGGCGTTGATGGTATCGACGATGTAGTCGCAGGTGCGGTCGAACTCCTTTTCCGAGTCCTTGAGGTTCTTGCCGATCTCCCACATCAGCAGCTTGACCACCGCCGTGCGCTGTTCGCGCATGCGCGCCAGGAAGGCTTCGACATGCTCGATACGCTCGGCAACACGCATGTTCGGCCACGCGCCGCGACCCTTGTCGTAGGCCTGCACCGCGGCATCGAGGGCGGTGAGGGCGGTGTCGGCATCGAGCAGCGGTGCGCTGCCGAGGATGACCTGGCGTTCTTCATCGCCTTGCTTGAGCCACACCGGGCTGCGCACGGTGGCCAGCGGCCCGTCCCAACGCCTGAGCTGCCCGCCCACCAGGTAGTCGCGTTGCTCCAGCGGCTCGCCCAGGCGCCAGGCCTCGGGGATGTCTTCTGGGGTGGGAAACAGCGAATCGAGCAGACGGTCCATGGGTACTGCACCTCACTTTTTAGCTGATCAGGTGAAACGCTTCAGCCGAGCATGCACCTGCTGTCGGAAATATTCCAGTCTGGTTCAAGCGCGAGGGTTCGCCATCGACGACCCACCGGCGCCCGGCAGGCGCCGACGGGTGGCCATGGTGTTTACTCTTCCGGTGACGGCGGCTCCGGCGATTCGGCAAGCTCGGCTTCGGGCGCCGGTGGGAAAGGCAGTTCCAGCAAGTGTTGGGCACCTGCGGCAACGGCTTGCTCGCCCAGGACCGGGTCTTGATCCATCAGGTAAAGGCGCCGCCAGATTTCTGCGAGGTTTGCGTCGGGTGCTGCATTGAACTGCTCGTCCTCGATCAGCGGCCTCAGGTCCCTGCGGTACTGAAGGGGCAGGCGCTCCCAGACGGCGGTGTCCTCTTCGCTGGCCATGGACAGCAAGGCTTCGTATTCATGGTCGGCGACCATCAGGTCTACGCCGAAACGCACATAGTAGGCATTGATCTGCGCAATCATGCCGTCGCCCATGTGCTGGCTTTCCAGGCGCATCACCTGAGCGAGTGGACGCGGCAGAGGTTGTGGCTGTGGCAGTTCGGTGAAGCGGTTTTCCGACAGGTTGACGATGTTCGGGTTGCGCATGTTCACCAGCCCAGCGGGCATTTCGGTCAGTTCGCAATTCCCGAGCATCAGTGAGTCCAGGCGGGGCAAGGCTTCCAGGTTGGGGCTTGCCTGCAGCGGGTTGTTGGTGAGGTCCAGGGTCCTGAGGTTGACCATCTCGTTGAGCCTTTGCTGTGCCTGCTCGTTCCAGGTCAGGTTGTTTTCCTCCAGGTCCAGCAAGCGTAGGGTTTGCGGGTTGCTCAGTTGCGGAATGTGTTGCAGCGAGCACTCTTCCAGGGTCAGCCCCTGCAGGTTGGGCAAGCGTTCCAGCAACGAAGCGGGCAGGGTGTCGATGTGCGGGTTGCGGGCCAGGTCGAGGATCCCGACATGTGGGAAATGGTGGGGCAGCTCTAGGCTGGCGAGGTCGTCGTTGGTGAGATCGAGGTCGGCCAGTTCCATTGAGAACAGCCGGTCTTCGCCCAGCGATTGTCGACTCATGCCGCGCCAGCTGTTCAGCAGTCGCGGCATGGCCCGGGTCCGTGCAGGTGAGCCTGCGGCCCAGGCAGCGAAGTTGGACGTTACTGATTGATACTGTGCGTTCAGGGCTGCCACGGCCTGATCCGGGCTTGCTCCTTGCTCACGACTCGAGGCAAAGAAGGCATTTATGCCGTCATTGTTCATCGTGGGGTAGACCTGCTGCACCTGGCGGTAAAGCGCTCGGTCGATCGGTGCGGGAGGTGGCGGGGGGACGACCGCCGGCTCAGGCTCGCCGCCTGGCGCAGGGTTCGGATCCATTGGCGCTCCACCACGCAGGCCCTGTTGGCGCAACCAGGCGAAGTCGCCGAATGGGCGCAACTGTCTGGCCCAGGCTTGGCGGTCGGTGTCGACCAGGGCTGTCAGGCGCGCTCGCAGGCTGTCGCTGGCTCCGGCCTCAAGCTCCATCGCTGCGCGTTCACTGGCCGACAGTACCTTCGCCGCCGCCTGGCACAGATCGGCAGTGTCATGTGGGGGAGCGGGACGCTCGCCCAGATAAGGCGCGTAACCTTGCGCAGACTTGATGATGACCCGCAAGCGAGTCGCGTAGCGGCTGCCAGCCGCGGCCAGGGTACGCCCCTGGAGATCCTCCGCGCGCAGCTCGATGCGCACATCCTGTGGCCAGCCCTTCAGCGCCGTCATGGCCTTGAGCGCAAGGCGTTCGCTGTGGGCGCTGGCCAGCTCGGGCAGGTTCAGGCCTTCCAGACCTCGGGCAACCGGCAGCTCATCCTCGAGGCCCCGCGCAAGGTTGGCCAGGCGTGCTGGAAGGTCTTGTCCGGTGCTCCAGGCCGCCTGCTCGGTCGTGGTCATCGAACCGAGCAGGCGCCTGCACAATGGCGCACTCAGTCCCGGGTAGTCCTGCTGCATCCGTGTTTCGTCGGCATGGGCTGGCACACTGGCCCCGTAGCCTTCGGCGAACAGCCTGTCACGCTCGGCGCCGCTGGCTGTCGGATAGGTTTGCGCGATCTGCCGTTGCAGGCGCAGGCGTACCAAGGTGTCGGCCAGCAGCGGTGGGGTCTTGGCATGGGTCAGGTGTACCTGGCGCAGTTGTGCTTCGTCCACGCCGCTGATGCGCGCAGCCAGCTCCAGCTGTGCCGGGGTGAAGGTTTCAAGACGGCTGTCCAGCCGCCTCACCAGTGTCGCCAGTGGCCAGTCGCGGGGTTGTTCGTGCTCGGCGCGCCAGGCCGTTTCGTCATTGTGCTCCAGCAGGGGCTGGTAGGCGTCAGGGTCGTCAGGATGAACCAGCCGCCAACGCTGCAGCTGTGCGTCGAAGCGTCGTCGATACCAGTGGCCGTCCATCTGCAAGGAGTCCGGCGTGGCGTCGGAGGCCGGGATACGGTAGGGCGCCAGGTCGGGGCGCCAGAGGCGTTGGCTGCCATCGGCCCGGGTGATCGGGTCGAGGCTCTCGAGCAGCGGTGTGCGGGTGAGCGTGCGCACCACCTGGCCACCGACATGCAGCCCGGCGATTACCGCCAGGTTCAGGCCTACCACTTTCAGATGCTGGAACGCCTCGTCGCGATCACCGACCTCCCAGGCCTCGTAGCCTTCGTAGACCTCATGCAACAATTGGCAGGCGGTCACGGCGATCATCAGCACGCCGATGGCCGGTATGAAGAAGCCGAGGGTCATCAGGGCATTCAACCCAAGGCTCTCCCACATCTGCAGGCGCTTCTTGCGCGCCCGCTCGTCGGCCTGGGCCGTGGGCACGGCGAGCAGCAGTGCCTCGGCCTTGAGCCAGGCGAGATGGTCGCTGTACAGGAACTCGAACAGCGGCCCTTCGATGTCGTGCCGCTCCAGGTGCAGATCGGCTCCCTCAGGCAGTGTCCAGGCTTGATCGTAGCTTGCGTGCGCATCGCTGCTGAGGTTTTGCCGTGCCCGATCGAGGAACTGCAGCCGATCTTCGCTGGCGATGAGCGCCAGGCACCGTCTGCGAAAGGTGGGGTCGCAAAGATCGGTCTGCAATTGCGCGACCAACGCCTGCTCACTGCCGAAGGCGCGGACGGCGGCTTCCTGCCCCGGGAGATACAGCAGTCGACCGGCTTCACCCGCATCGACCAGCAGGGCCTCGTGCAACGTCACGCCGAACACTTGCAATTGCTGGCAAGGCAGGGCCGATCCGTCGTCGAGCAACTGCTGGATGCAATCCCGTGCGTTGCCGCCGATCCGATGCTGCAGTCGCGCCAGGTCGGCTGCCAGTTGCAGGTTGCTTTGGTAAAGCCTGATTGCGGCGGGGCGGACATCGGGCGCGCTGAACCTGGCTTCCAGGTGCGCTTGGTAGCGCTGGCCCAGGTCGAGGTCGCGGCAGGTGCTGGCAAAGGCCTCGGGAGTAAGCGGCAGCGGTTTGATCTTGAAGGCTTTGGAGGCCAGGGAGTAGGGCACCTGGGTTTCGCTGTCGCCAAGGGTCGTGCTACCGGTCACGGTAATGTCGGTGATTTCGCTGTCGCCCTCGAGGGCCAGCGCGCTCTTGATGTTGAAGCTGACATCGTCGGCAAAGTTGTGCAGTGCTGCCTGGAGCAGGCTGCGTCGTTCGTAGGTGCTTACGTAGACCTGATGGGTGAACAGATCATGGACCTGGATCAGCTCCGAGGTACGCAGCGGGGTCTCGAACCCGTGCTCGGCCTTCAGGCGCTCGGCGAGCAGTGGTTCGGCGAACGCGTCGATCTGCTGCAGGCCCTTGAGCGCCCTGGCCAGGCTTTGCTGGGCCGTGGCCAACTGTGTCTGGCTGGCCAGTACGGCTCCGCGCAGGTCGGGCAAGGCGTTTTCGAACCAGGCGGCGTGCTGCCCTGGCAGGCCCTGCTGAGGCAGTGCACTGGCACGCAAGGTTTGCCATTGCTCTTCTGCAAGTCTCGATGCCCAGGCGGGCAAGCGCTGGGTGATCAGGTTCTGGTGGGTGGAGGGGAGAGTTGAAGGCATGGCTGTCGCTCCTGTTGTGGAACGCAACAGCAGGCGCCATCGATGGATGGGGGGGGTGGTAAATAGATGGGGCCTGATTATGAAGTTTGAAGGTTTCCAGGAAACCAGAGGCGATTCAGGAGCGTGCGGTGGCTCGGTGAGGGTAAAACCTGAGCCTGGCGCAAGGCGAACGCTGGCCGTTCTGGCCAGGTTTGATGGGCGCTGTCACCTGGTATTTCTGTCAGTTGTGCGATGTGGGCAACTGCTTTTCAATCAGCGGACCAAACATGCCGGGTCCAAGGGATTGGGAGACAGCCATGCCGAATGACGCGCAGTTCAATGAGCCAGACGACGAGGGCGGCGTCGTGCTGACCCTCGATGAGATGATCAAGGCCTTTAACCAGCAACTGGCGACGCAGGAGATGAGCATGTTCTCCGTGGGCGGTGCCGGCCTGGCGGCGCTGGAGCGGATCTACATCCCGGGGCAGATCACCTCGGTGAAAACCCCAGGTGTCCAGGTCGGCGTCAACTTCAACATGGCGCACACGAATGCCCGCGGGTTGTTGATCATCATCCAGCGCTACTCGAACATGCGCATTGGTGACTGGATCGAGGTGTTCTGGGGGGATGACACTCTGCCTGTAGCGTCCGACAGGCTTCAAACCCAAGAGCAGGTTGATCAGCTTTTTCCGATGTACGTGCCCTCGGAGAAAGTGAAGGAGGGGGTGTTCGACCTGTGGTGCAAGGTCACCCGTGCCGGGGGCGGTAATGAAGATAAGTCCACGCCGCTGAGCGTGCTGAGCCGCCTCATTTTCCCCGGCGGAACCGACCCCGAGCCGGAAAAGCCAGGCCATCAGCACCTGGTACCGCCGAAAGCCAAAGTCCCGCCCTCTGGCGTCATCGGTGAGGACGAAGCGAAAGCCGGTGTCGAGGTGGAGATTGAGGTGTACCCGAACATGCGTGAGTACGACCAGATCCGCCTGAGTTGGGGCGGGGAGTTCGTACTCCACGATGTGCAGCCGGCAGAGGTGGGGAAACCCGTGGTGATTACTGTGCCGGAAGCGACCATTCGGGCCGCAGGCGACAGTGATGCCCTGGTCCTGACCTACCGGGTGACCGACGAGGTGAACAACCCGTCCAGCGACTGGTCTGAGCGCAGCACGCTGAAGACGGAAGTCGGTGTCGGGCTGCTGCCGGCACCTTACATCTTCAACCCTGACCCTGGCGCCGATCCTGAAGATGTCATCGACTTGGATGCGTTGGGTGATGCTGACCTGGAAATCGAAGTGGACACGCCGAGAACGGACTTCGAGGTGGACGACGTGATCACCGTCACCTGGCTAGGTAGCTCCACGCACGGCGAAACCCTTGAAGTCACCCCACCGTCTCAGACTGTAAGTCGGGTTGGACGCACGCTGGTGTTCAGCATTCCCAATGACAAGCTGTTCGCCTTGGGCGGCGGGCGTGGCGTTGCATCATTCGTCAACACTCGTGGCACTGACGATACCCCCTCCAAGCGTGCGTTCGTCAGTATTGCTGGTGTTATCCCCGTCCCGGCCAAACCTGACCTGCTCGAGGCTACCGGGGGTAGTTTGGACCCCACCCTGGTGGAGGCCACCGTCCAGGTGCCTGCGCAGGTGAACCTCGTGCGGGGGGACAGAGTGACGTTGACGTGGCTGGGGACGCGTGCCAACGGTACGCCGCTGCTGCACACGGAAATCAAGACTGTCAGTACCTCCCAGGCGGGCAAGGCCTTGGCGTTCCATGTACAAGGCGCTGCCAACCTGGCCCCGCTGGACGGCGGCAGCCTCGCCCTGAGCTACCAGCTCAAGCGGCGTGATCTGGACACGCCGCTGGATTCCGCGCATGAAGTGCTGCAGGTGGGTGACGCGCGTGCGGCATTGCCCGCGCCCTCGACGCGCCCACTTGTTCCCGGCGGCAAACTGGACCCAGACGCTTACCCACGGGGTATCGAGGTCATCGTACAGCCCTACACGAACATGAAGCAGGACCAGGACATGTACCTGGAGTGGACGTCCACCGTGGGGCAGCCGTACTACGACGATGTGCCGGTCACCCCGGGGCAGGAGACCATCTTCGAGGTCAGCCCCGCCCAACTGCGGGCGAATGATGGCGGCGCGGTGCTGGTGGGGTATCGGATCACCGAGGCTGGACAACCGGACCGCTATTCCGAGTACCTGGAGTTGCAGGTAGGTGCCGGCGAGAAGGTTGATTTGCTCGCGCCGGAGGTCGTGGAGGCCCAGGACGGCATTCTCAACCCTGGCGTTGTCACCGGCGGTGCGACGGTGCGGGTGCCGGCCAGCGCCGATCTCAAGGCGGGCGATGAGGTAGAGGTCTTCTGGGACGGCGACAAGCCGGGTGGGGTGACCTCGGTGTCTGACTTCGTGCTGGCGGATGGTGGTTTCCTGGACCTGCCCATCGACTATGCCTTCGTCATCGCCAATGCCGATGGAAACGTCACTGTCCGCTATGCGATCTATCGATTGAGTGGCGCAAAGGACAAGTCGCTGGTTCTGTCGATCCGCGTGCAAAGCGCCGCCTTGCCACTGCCGACCGTTCTCGAGTCCATAGAGGGTAATATCAACCCGGACGACGTGGTCAGTGGTGCGACGGTGGTCGTCGAGGCGGTGGCGCAATTGCGTGAGCGTGATGTGGTGACGGTCGAGATCGTCAGCCCGGCGCCAGGCGGCAGCACGACGATTCCGGTCCCTGTGCCGACCGGTGGTAACAATCAGGCATTGCGCGTACCGGTGCCCTATGCCGTGATCAACGCCAGCAGTGGAGCGACTATCGCCCTTGAATACAGAATCGATCGCGCCGCTGGCGGCCCGCCGGAGAGTTCACCGTCCAATACCTACTCCGTGAGCCGGGTGATCGGTGCGGGGCCCATCCGTATCTTCGGTGCCCGTTATGGCGCCAGTTCCTCCCTCGCCTCGGGCTCGCCACGGATTATCAGTGCCTACAACTCGACCACCGACCAGCCCATTCTCGTGGAATGGCAATACGCTGGCGATGTGGCCTGGACGGCAGGTTACACCTGGCTCGACCGCCAACCCCAGCGGCCCCTGCGGGTGCGCAGCACCACCGATGCGGTGTGGCTCAACCCGGCCAATGTCGTCGGCAACGGTAAAGAGGCACTGGGCAATGATCAGGCAGCCTTTGCGGTGATGCTCGACAACCCCACCCCTGGCCTGTTCAGCCTCTATGGCTGGGGGAGCGCGGCCTATGGCGCCAATTTGCCTCCGACACTTATCACCTATGATGATGTGGTCGAGGTCAGTGGTACCCGTAGCGCTTACGCAGCACGTCTGCAGAGCGGCTCCGTGGCCTGCTGGGGCGATACCGCCGAAGGCGGGACCCTGCGACCTGAAGACATAGGACAGCCATTCCTCGAGGTTCGCAGCAACAGCACGGTGTTCGTTGGCCGCCTCCAGGTAACGCCGGGAAGCAACAACGGCCGACTGACTGCGTGGGGCATTGCCGCCAATGGCGCAACGGTGCCGCCGGACATCCTCGCGCTAACTGATATCACGGCGGTGTTCGGCGCTGGCTCTGCCTTCGCTGCACAACGGGCGAATGGGCGATTGGTCGCCTGGGGCTATGCACAGTATGGGGGTACCCTACCTGCAGATATCGCTGCGCTGAGCGACATCCAGATTGTCAAGGGCAACTGGGGGGCCTTTGGCGCCCGGCGGGCCAACAAGCGCCTGGTGGCCTGGGGTAACGTCACCTATGGCGGAACGATACCGGCGTCTATTGCGGCACGTAACGACATCGAAACCCTGGAAGGCGCCACGGGTCAAGCCTTCAGCGCCCTGACCACCGCTGGGCAAGTAGTGGCCTGGGGGGCGACCAGCCATGGCGGAACAGTCCCTGCAGAAATCGCCGCGCTCAGCGATATCGTCGAGGTCACCGGCACCCTTCATGCGTTCTGCGCACGGCGTCGCAACGGCCATGTGGTGGCGTGGGGCAATACCGCCTATGGCGGTACGGTGCCTGCGCCCATCGCGCAACTGTCAGATATCGTTCAAGTGACGGGCAGCGCCTGGAGTTTCGCCGCCTTGCGCCGCAACGGCACGGTGGTGGCCTGGGGCAGTGCAGACTCTGGTGGCGATACAAGTGCCGTGGTTGCGCAGTTGACCCATGTGCAGGCGGTGTATGCCAACACTCACGGTTTCACCGCACTGACCACTGACGGGCGTGTGGTCACCTGGGGCAATGGCCCAGGTGGTGGTGACAGCTCGGCAGCGCAACCGGTCATTGCTGGGCGACTGCTGGCGGGCCGCCCTGACCCGAGTGCGGTCAACGCCGCAGTCAACGAGCGGAACGGGATGAGCCGCTTGGCGCTCGACAGCGCCAGTTTGTCGGAGAGCACACGATGAACGATATGACAGAAGCACAAGCAGCGCAGAATAGCCTTGCCGTACCCACCATGGCGAATGTGATCAATGGCAAGCTCGATCCAGCCCAGGTGCCGAGTAACGGTGCCCCGGTGGTCATGGCAGTGGGGGCGGAGCATGCCGGCAAGACCCTCACGCTGGTGCTGGCATTGGCCCAGGGGACTGAGCTTTTCACCCAGAACCTGCCCATCGGCTCTACGGGGCGCTCCATCACGCTGCGTATTCCCAAGGAGCACTTCACCAATAACCTGGCTGCTCAGGTGAAGGTGTTCTACCGGGTCAGTACGGTAGGGGATAGCCCCGTGCTGACGTTCCAGATCGACCAGGGGTTCGCGGGCGCTCATGAGTTGGACCTGACGGCACAGCGGTTCACGCCGGTGTACCTCGACGGTGAACTCAAGCTGCCTGGCCAGTTGCCGGTATTTTTGCGTTTCACCCGGATCGCTCCGGGGGCGACCAGCTACGCCAGCAGCGACGAGAGTGTGGCCACGGTGGATAACCAAGGGCAGGTCACGGCATTGCGCAACGGCCAGACCACCATCACCGCGCAATCACCTGGCGGACCGCAGAGCTATGTGCTGACGGTCAAGGGCATTCGTGGCCTGGAGTTCCTCGCGCGTCAAGGCTCTACCTGGCAAAGCGCGGACACCCTGTGCAAGAGCGCGGGCATGCAGCTACCGACCCAGGCGGACTTCACCAAGGTCCAGGGTGCATACGGCGTGCAGATGGCCGACCTGGGGCTGCCGAACTACCCCATCTGGGGGGCGGCACTGGATGGCGGCACGGCCTGGACCTACCACCCCTACACCCAGGTCCTGACCTCCGAGAGCACTGACGCCAACACCCTGCGTCAGGTCGCCGGGGTCGGTTGACCTGCGGTGTGCTGCTTCGCTGAGGGGCGGCGAACCCCACTCCCCACTTCTGTCAGGCGTTCCATCATGCGATCCCTGGGGTGGTGACCTATCGCCTGGAAGAGCAAGTGGTCAGTTGATCACTCGCTGAGCATGTCTGAGGTTTTCTTGTGAGAATGCCGTGGCTGTCACGTTGTTGTGTGCTGTTGGGCTGCCTGCTGGCCCCCGTTGCCTGGGCGCTGACCGGCCCAGAGCTGGCGGTCGCTCTCAACCAGTCTTACCAGAGCGGTGCGCTGCGCTGTGCAGGTAATCGGCCAGCGTATTTTTGCAGCGGTGTGCTGGTGCGACAGCAGCCTGCCAATGCGCCGCTGCCGTTCTGGACCCATGGCCCCGAAGCCATCGGTCAGGGTGCCGAGCGCTTCAGTTGGTTGCGACATGACGTGGGGGGAATGAGTGTCAGCGAGCCCAGTGGCTACATCTTCAGTAACCGTTTCGAGGCCATGGCGCAGGGCAAGGACTACAGCGTGCAAGGCGATGACGGCGGCACCCGGCCTGGCGAACTGCGGGTGGTCAACTGGGACACGTCGTTGCCCGAGCGCCTGGCCGTAGTGGCGGTGTACTACAACCGTGGCGACATCAACGGCCTACTGGCGGCCCAGCGGGACCAGCGCGCCTACCACGAGGCCGTTGGCGTGTGGTTGCCGGTACTGCGACTCGACCCCGCCCTGCCACAGAGCGCGGTGTTCGGTTTCGACTCGCGCGAGCAACTGTACCGCGGTTACCAGGTCGCCGACCGGCTGAACTTGCGCTACGCCGACACCGCCGCCAGTTGCTACGATGCGAGCCCCAGTTACAACTGCAATGGTGTGCTGATCCGCGCCACCGGTGCCTCCGCCGGCTTTCGTTCCTGGAACCCCACGCAGAACTCCATTTCACGAGATGGTGTTTCGTTCACCTATCTACGCGCCGATACCGGTGTCCAGCGCTTGGCCAGCAATGAGCCGGGTTTGATCTTCGATCGTCTGGATCAACCTGTCACGCATCCGGTCAGGTTGCGCTGCGCCTACCCGGCCAATGCCGGCACCAGCGGCATCCCGAACAGCTGTCGAGCCAGTTGCTTGTCGCAAGGTATTACCACGGTCGCGGCGTGGCGCGCGCGTTACGCTGGCAGCGCTGCGAACAGTTGCGCCTTCAGCATGGAGCCCACGCCCAATGCTGCGCAGTTCCAGTTGAACATCGACGTGCGCGCCAGCGCTGGTGCGCACAACGAAATCATCATTGGTGCCTGGCCGCAGAACATACCTCGGGAGTTGCCTATCGAGGCGATCTACTATCCTTCCGGTAGCGCCAGCCTGGCCGGGGCGAAGCTGATCCAGCGTGACTACTTCCAGCACACCGGCGTTTTCATGCCGGTAGTGCGCGTGAACCTGGCCAGTGGCAATGGTCAGGTGTTCACCTTCGTGGCGCAAGACCAGAACCTCTAGGAGTCAGAGTGAGCGACGTGCCATTAGCCAATGATTTCGACGAGCAAGAGACGCTCGCCCCTCGAAAGGCTGGTACTTAAAGCGCGGTGGCGTAACCCACCCGCGGTACGTCCTCAAGACGCGCATCGATCAACGATTTCAACGATTCCCCACTCTCCAGGTAGGCATCGCCAAAATCATGCCCGCCCAGCGCGCTGGGATGCGCGACCACCTCCAGCACCCCCTCGCGCGGCGCCAGGCCCGCCTTCAGGTCCGCGGGGGTGCACACATAGTCGGCCGTGGCCCCGCTCAACTGGCGCAGGCGCCGGTTCAGCAGGGTCTTGAACAGCCGTTTCGCCGGGCCGATGTTGTGCCCCAGGTTGCGTGCCAGGCGCACCGGCACGCCCTGCTCACGGGCAAAACGCGCAACCACCTCACCGACCGGCCAGATGTTGTGCACGTGCTGGTGCGAGTCCAGGTGGCTGGGCATGACGCCATGGGCCACGCAGCGTTGCCATTGGGCTTCGAGTTCCTGGCGCACGGCCTCGCGCTCGCTGCGTGACAGGTGCACGGTGCGCTGGCGCAGCCCGAGGTCGAACTCGCCCTGGGCGGTACAGAAGCGCGGTTCGGCGAGGATCGCCTGGCTCAGGGGGCGGCCGTAGGTCAGGTTGAAATGCAGGCCGATCCGGCCCTTCAGCGCTGGCTGCTGGGCCAGTACGCACGCTGCCTGGAACGCCGGCATGTTGGCCATCAGTGTTGCCGAGCTGATCAGCCCGGCCTGGAACGCGTGCAGGATCACCGCGTTGATGGGGGCACTGAGGCCGAAGTCGTCAGCGTTGACTATGACCTGGGATGGCATCCGGGCGCTCCTGTGTGGGGTTCGGGGTGACGGTGGCTGCGCTGTGGGCCTTGCGCAGGCGTGGCTTGAGCCAGCGCCAGCAACGCAGGGCCAGGCCCAGGACGATGCCGTCGGGGCGCCAGCTGTAGCTGCTCAGGCGCCATTGTTCGACCTGGCCGGTCTGGCGTTCATGCAACTGGTGGCTGGAGTTTTCAAGGCTTACCCGCGAGGCGTCGACCCAGCTCCAGCCCTCGTCGAGGCCCCAGTGAATCCACTCTTCGAGCAGCACCCGGCCACTGCCCAGCTCGCGTTGTTCGGGCACGAACGCCAGGTTGTAGTCGTAGATGCGTCCGCGCTCGAGCAGGCCCAGGCGGTAGCTGATGCATCGTCCGTCCAGCTCCAGCAGCACCAGGCACACCAGCCCTTCGCCAGCCAGCGCGGTGAAGGCCTGGTACATCCACTCGCGGCGCTGGCTGCCCGAGAAGATGCCGACGTCATCGTCGCCTTTCCAGCTCGCCGCTTCCACGGCGCTGATCGCATCGAGCAGGGCGGTGATGTTGTGGCGGTCGGCGACCACCCGGCGCACCTGCGCGCCGCAGGCGGCGATGCGCTTGCGTGCACGGCGCAGCTTGTAGCGTGGGTCGCCACTGACCTCCTGGCGATCGGCTTCACTGATCCGGTGCACCGGTACACGGCAGCTCAGGCGCCGCTCGAAGGTCGAGCTGGCCGCAGCCCATTGGCGCAGCCAGTCCTCATTGTCACCCTGCACGACTTCACTCAATTGCAGCAGTGCATGGGGAAGATGCTTGCGGATGGTCTTGAGCACCTGTGTTGCGTGGTGCGCGGGCAGGTCGAGCAACAACGCGATGCGATCGCTCAGCGGATGACCCAGGTGACGCACCACCGGGACATTCAGCGGGCCTGCCGCCTGGCGTTCGCGCACCAGGGGCAGGCACAGGCACAGGCGGCCATCGAGATGACCGAGCAGAATCTTCAGTTGCTGGCCCGGTTGCAGAGCGGCCTCGGCGGCGCGCAGCCAGCCCAGGTGATTGAACGGGGTGCTGCCGGCCACGCGCTGGCGCAGCGCTTCATAGCCGGCGGCGGGAAAGCTGGGGGTGCGCAGCGAGGCGCACCAGCTCAGTTGCAGGGCCACGGGGTCAGGACGCCGCAGCCGTGGCGTTTTCGGACGCCGGTTTACGCAAGGGCTCCAGACGCGACTCGCTGTAGCGGCTCTCGCGGAAGAACTTCCAGCGCCCGAACAGGCAGTAGACATTCATGATGCGCCCTTGCTCCTGATAGCCCATGCGCAGGTGCAGTTTGAGCGCCGGGATGTTGTGTTGTTCGCAGACGTCCACCACCTTGGTGCAACCCTGCGCGGCCATGGCCTTCCACAACGCCACTTGCAAGTCCACCGACAGCTCGCTGCCCCAGTACTTGCGGATCAACTCGCCGCCGAACTCGAAGAACTCGCCCGGACCGACCGGGAACCAGCACCCGTAGTAATGGCGGTCGTGGTAATGGCGCGCACTGCCCCAGATGAAGGCCACGGTGTCGCCGTCGTCATCGAGGAACATCAACCCTGTGTGGCCCTCGGCCGCCAGCTCGCGCATGGTCTCGACGCGGTCGCCGAAGTGCTTGGCGAAGGCCTTGACGTTGTTCACGGTGATGTTCTCGATGCGCAGTGGCGCATAGGGTTTGAGACGGTGCGGGGGCACCGGGGTTTCCAGGTCGCGTTCCATCCACACCAGTTCCCAATGATAGAAGACGTAGTGTCGCCAGGCGCTGCTCAAGGTATTGCGTAGTCCCTTGCGCTTGATGCGATCCTGGATCTTGCTCAATGCACGCATGGTGCCTCCTGTTCGTGGCAGGTCGAGGTGCGTCTCATGACGCACTCCAGGTCAGGGCAAACAAGGTCTGCCCTGGCAATTGAAAACGAATCTGCCCCTGCTGGCAGCTGAAGCGGGCAGGGCGCGGTTGGTTATCGGGGCCGAACAGTTCGAGCTGGCCGGCGGGGCAGTCGCCCAGCGCCAGGTCGACTTGCTGCACGCGCTCGGCCTTGTTGACCCCCAGCAGGCTGCGCTGACGGCCGTCGGCCATGGCCAGCACGTCGACCTCGAAGGCGTCGTTGTCCAGGGCCAGCACCTGGCGCAGCCAGTGGCGCTGGATGAACTGCTGGGCAAGGCCCACCGGCTTGAGCTCGAAACGGTCATCGCCCAGCACGCGGATCATGCCCTTAGGCCATTCGGGCTCGTCGGCGACATGGAACCAGTTGAGCATGTCCAACAGGCCGTCCGCGGAGGCGTTGATCACAACCGAGGCCCACCACAGGCCCGCGTAGTGGGTGTTCTGGTCATAGGGGCTGAGGCTGGAGCCGCTGGACAGGTTGGTCTGGTCGAGCAGCAGCGCCTTGCGCGGCCGGCCTTGGCTGTCGAGGCCGACCAAGGCCGCGGCCTGGCGCACGCTGTCGCGGTAGCTGCGGGTGGCGAGCAGGTCGCGGACCATCCATTCGTGCCAGGCCAGGGCATCGATCTGCGCACCGTGCTCCTGCAGCAGGCGCCGGGCCCAGTCGATACCGCGCAGGTCCTTGCTGCCCTGGGTGAAGGGGCCGCCGAGCAGGCGTGACGAGGCGGGCATGGCGATTCGCACGCCCCCCTCCCGGGCGCCCGGCCAGGCGCTTACGCGCTGGGCCATGCCGGCGAAGAAGTCGCGGTAGCTTTCATAGTTGCGGTAATTGAGATTGGGCTCGTCGGCAAAGGCCAGGTAGTGCAGGCCCTTGCCGCCCAGGCGCGTGGTGCCGGCCAGCCAGGCATCGAGGCCGTCGTGGCTGGTGCGGTCGGCGGCAAGATCGGCGCGCCGACCCGTGCCGGCGAGCAGGGTGATGTCCTGGGTGATGCCGAAGCGCTGCTGGTACAGGAGGCGCCAGGCGTCTTCATAGCCGGGCTGGCGGGCGAGCACGTCCATGAAGCTGTAGTAGCCGGCCGCCTGCGGACGCAGGGCATCCAGGGCGGCGAAGCTCGACGGTGGCGGCAGCACGTAGGGCAGGTTGACCCCCAGCAGCGGCGTGTGGCCCAGCACCTTGGCCTGGAGCCTGAGTCGCACCTGCCCGGCAGGGTTGGCGACATCGCCCAGTTGATCGGCGCGCTGGGCGAACAGGTTGGCGCTGCCATCGAGCCAGAATGCCGCCTTGCCGCGCCCTTGCAGGCGCAGGCGCCAGGTTTCGTCGCGGGGGCTGACCGGCAGCGCCTGCTGGTCGAAGCGCCAGTAGGCGGGGTAGGGCTTGAGCGCCACCTCGACCTGCCGACCGTCGCTCAGGCGCTGCGCCGAGAGCCCGCGTACGCCGCCGTGGAACTTGCCGGCCAGCGTCGCCTGCTCACCGGCCTTGACGCGGAAATACAGCTCGACCCGTGGCCCGACCTCGGCGCTGAAGTGCACCTTGGCGGGAGCGAACAGGGCGCGTGTGGTGTCGCTGTGCTCGATCTGGTAGCCACGGAAGCTGTAGCCAGGCACCTCCAGGCGATAGGGGCCGGCGTCGGCGGTCAGTGGCCAGCGTTGCTCGCCGCGCAACTCCTCGGCCTTGATCGCCCGCTCGCCGCGCAGTTGGCCGTGGCCGTCGAGCAGGTAGATGCGCTCGGCATTGGCGTCGGCCTGCCAGGCCGGATGCCAGCGCAGGCGCAGTTCATCGTTGCGCGCGGGTTGCAGGTACAGGCTGCCGTCGCGGAGATCGCCCCATTGCAGGCTCGCCGCCGGTGCCAGCGGCACCCACAGGGCACAGAGCAGCAGGCAGCGCTTCATGCTGGCCTGCGCTGCAACATCTGGCGCAGCGGCGCGAAGTCGCTGGGCAGGATGATCAGGGTGTGCAGTACCGGCACCCCACTCAGGCGGCAGTACAGCACCAACATGGCGAGGGTCACCGCGAGATAAGCGATGGACGAGGCCGCTGCGGCACCGACGATGCCCCAGGTCGGAATCAGCAGCACGTTGAGCACCAGGTTCAGCGCGGCGCCGGCACCCATCATCAGCGAGACCGTGCCGGGGCGGTTCTTGCCCAGCAGGTCCAGGCGCAGGATGCTGGCGTAGCACAGCCCCAGCAGCCCTGGCAGCAAGGCCAGCAGCGCCGGGTAGGCCGGTTGGTAGGCAATGCCGAACAGGGTGACGATCAGCCAGTCGCCGATCACCGCCATGCACAGACAGGCGCCGAGCATCACCGTGGCGGTCAGGCGCAATGCCAGAGGGGTGAGTTTCTCCATGCCGGCGTCCTGTTGCAGCAGGCGCTTCATCAGCGGAGTGGTCACCGCTTCCGGCACGATCAGCAGTAGTTCGGCAGCGGCACTGGCCATGGCGTAGTGCCCCAGCGCAGTGCTGCCGAGCATCGCGCCGATGAACAGGTAGTCCGAGCGCAGGATGACTTGCTGGAACAACAGGTCGGGGTGGCTCTTGGCACTGTAGCTGAGCAGCTCGCGCTGACCGCCGCGATCCCAGCGCAGGGCCAGCGGATGCTGGCGGCGCAGCCACCACAGGCCCAGCAGCAGCACCAGGGCGATACCCAGCAGCCAACTGATCAATGCCGCCTCCAGCGCCTCCTCACGCCACATCCAGAACAACGCGAGAAACAGCAGCAGCGGTGCCGCCGATTCGACCAGGCGCAGCGCGTTGAACGCGCCGACGCCACCGCTGGCGTTGTGCAGTGTCAGCAGGCCGCTCTTGAGCACGGTCATCGGCACCGCCAGCAGCAACAGCCAGGCCAGCAGGCCCAGTTGCAGGGTGATGTCCAGGTCGGCACCGAACGCGCGCACCAGCACCACGCAGACCAGCGTCAACAACCCCGCCAGCAGGCAACCGTAGACCAGCACCTGGGTCAGCAGCAGGCCCATGTCGCGCTGCTTGGCCGCCTGGTAGCCAACGGCGCTGTTCAACCCGCCGCTGGTGGCGGCGCTGATCAGGTCGGGCAGGGTGCTGAGCAGGGCGAACAACCCTCGCTCGCTGGGGCCGAGGATGCGCGCCAGCAGTACGTTGCGCAGCAGGCGCAGGGCGATCATCGCAAGCTTGGTGCCCATGCTCAGTACCAGATGGCGCAGGTAATGGTTGCGGCTCATGAGCGGCCCCCGCGGCTGATGCGCCAGGCCAGCAGCGACGGACGGCTGGCATTGCGCTGGCTGACGCCGATGCGTGGCAGGGCCAGCGGATCGTCATGCCCCTGGCAGATGCCGGCGCGCGTGCTCAGGGCGAAGGGATAGCGGTGCGCCGCCACGCGTGCGCGCACGCGGTCGTCATGATCGCCATTGGGGTAGCAGTACACCGGCAGGGGTCGCTGGCAGCCGTGCGCCAGGGCGGCATGGCTGCGTTGCAGTTCCTCTTCCAGGCGCCGGTCGTCGAGGTAGGGCAACAAGGCGTGGCTGGCGCCGTGCGGGCCGAAGCGCACCAGGCCCGAGTCCTCCAGTTCACGCACTTGCTGCCAGTCCATGGCCTGGGGCAGCGATTCGGCAGGGCAGGCGTCGGTCAGTTGCTGCAGGGCTTGCGGGCTGAGGCTCTTGAGGCTCTGCAGGTAGTGCGCCAGGGCCTGGCTGCGCGCTTGCGAGCGGTCGTTCATGAAGTAGGCGGCCGGCAGCGGTCGGCCGAGCTTGCGCAGGTACTCGATGAGGCTGTGCCGTGCAGGCTCGCCGTGGCTGCCCCACAGGGTCTCGCCGACACTTTCCCACCAGAAGCGCTGGCGGCTGCCGATGTAGTCGGTGGACAGGAAGATGCTTGCCGGCACCTGGTGCTTGCGCAGCAGCGGGAAGGCGTTGCTGGCGTTGTCGCGCCAGCCATCGTCGAAGGTCAGGGCGACCTTGGGGCGCTGGTTGCCGCGCGGTGCCTCATGGTCCTTGAGCAGGTCCATGAGGCTGACGCAGTCGAAGTGGCGTGGCAGCCAGCGCAGCAGCCCTTCGAAGGCGCGTGGCCCGACACACAGCTCGTTGCGGTGCGCCAAGGCGGCGCTGGCATCATCGGCCAGTACCCGGTGCAGCATGAGGATCACCCCGGCGCCGCGCAATTCGGCGCGGCCCTTGGGCGACTTGAAATACAGCCAGCCACTGGCCTGTTTGATCTTCGTCTTGATCGGCATGTACGTCGCTCATCGATTCTGGTCGGGGTTCCATTGGCTGTAGCTGTGCCCGCGCAGGAATTGCCACAGGCCGACACTCATGCCCGCCAGCGTCACCAGCACGAAGGCGGCCAGGCGGAACGGCCTGGGCAGGCGGTGGCCGGCATCGAGCAGGCCGGCAATCGCGGCCGCATAGCCGAGCAGTTGCGCGGCCAGGGCCAGGTGGTAGAAGTGCGACTCACCGACCAGCCAGAGATTGGCCAGCAGCAGCGGCAGCAACAGCACCGGTGCCAGGCGGCGGATCAGCTTGTGGCTGATCAGGGCGATGGCGTACAGGCCGTGGCGTAGCGGGTTGAGCAGTTCGCTGCGCGCGGCCAGGCTCTGCAGGCCGCCGACGGTGACGCGTTGGCGACGGCGGAACTGCTTGTCGGCCTCGTCCACCCCCTGGTCGAGCACGATCGCCTCCGGCACGTAGACGATGCGCTGGCCGGCGGCCGGGGCGCAGGTGCTGATGTAGAAGTCGTCGTTGACCTGTTTGGGAATCGCCTGGTACAGCGGGCGACGCAGGGCGAGCAGGGCGCCGTCGGCCGAGACCATGCAGCCGGTGCGGTTTTCCACCTTGCGCACCCAGGCTTCATAGTGGCGGTACAGGCTGTCGCCCAGGCTCAGGCCCTTGCCTGGATCGGGGATGATCATGTGCCCGGCAGTTCCCCC
The DNA here is from genome assembly GCF_057197165.1 of Pseudomonas sp. SYWMCR5. Taxonomy (NCBI): domain Bacteria; kingdom Pseudomonadati; phylum Pseudomonadota; class Gammaproteobacteria; order Pseudomonadales; family Pseudomonadaceae; genus Pseudomonas; species Pseudomonas sp. SYWMCR5. The sequence goes on along the minus strand of NZ_JBXUNH010000002.1, from coordinate 879,956 downwards.
CACATCGCTGTCGGCGAACGGCGCCAGCAGCAGGCCAAGGGTGTTGCCAGACCACTGGTTGTCGGCGTCGGTGAACACCAGGATATCGCCGCGGCAGACGCTCACCGCGGTGTTCAGCGCGCCGGTCTTGCCCAGGCGTGGCAGGTCGAGCACCTGTACCCGCGAATCGTCCACGGCGCGTGCCAGCGCCACGGTGCGGTCGCTGGAGCCGTCGCTGGCCACCACCACCTGCAGTTCGGCGGCCTGGTAGTCCTGGGCGAGCACGCTGGCGAGCTTGGCCTCGATGTGCCGCTCCTCGTTGTGCGCGGCGATCACCACGCTGACCCGCTGCGGCGGCAGCGGGCCGGGTCTGCGCACAGGAAAGAACGGCGCAGCCAGGGTCAGCAGCAGCGGATAGCCGACCCAGGCGTACAGCGGCAACAGCAGGCACAACCAGAAGATGATCTCAGCCACGAGCGGGCCTCCTTGCGGTGCGGTTGAACAGGCTGAGGATGAACGCAGCGCCAGCCAGGTGCAGGCGCAGCCAGTGCAGGCCCCAGAGCTGCAGGGTCAGCAACGTGTCGTGGTGCCTGAGGCTCTGGCGCAGGCTCAGCGCCAGGGCAGGCAGGGCGCTGATCAGCAGCAGCGCCAGGGCCACATGGGGGAAACCTTCGAGCAGCGTCGACAGCGCCATGGCGTCGAGTACCCAGGCGCCGACCGACAGCAGCGGGAAACGCAGCAGGCGCAGGCTCACGCCATGGCTGCGCAACAGTTGCAAGTGGCTGCCCTGACGCCACATCTCCTTGCCCAGCCATTCGCCCCAGCTGCCCTCGAAGCCCCAGTGCAGCACCACGGGCTGGCGCAGCACGCGCAAACGTGCGCCGGCTTCGTGCAGGCGCAGGGTGAAGTCCTTGTCTTCGCCGGTGCGCAGGCGCTCGTCGAAGCCGCCAACCTGGTCGAACCAGGTGCGGCGCATCAGCAGGTTGGGCGTGGGCAGCCAGGTGCAGTCCTGCACCGTCTGCCCGGCGCGCAGCGTGCGGCGTTGCCAGGCGTGGGCGAACCAGGGCGCCTGGCGTGGGGTGTCGCAGTCAAGGGCGAAGACATCTCCTTCGCCTCGGCGCTGCAGGCCCAGCAGCAGGTCGAGCCAGTTGTCGGGCACCTCGATATCGGCATCCAGGAACGCCAGCCACTCACCGTGGCTGACCTGTGCGCCCTGGTTGCGCAGCGCACCGATGGCCACACCGGGCAGGCTCAGCACCTGGGCGCCGTGCTGGCGGGCGATGGCCGGACCATCGTCGCTGGAGCCGTTGTCGACCACGATCAGCTCACAGCCCAGCCCCGCGCAGTGGGCGGCCTTGCGCGCGGCTTCGAGGGTGCGGCCGATATGGCGGGCTTCGTTGAACATGGGGATGACGATGCTCACCTGGTTCATGGCGTCGCCCCCGCGGTGCGCGGCTCGCTGGCCCGGCGCAGCAGCACGCTGGACAGCGCCAGCATCATCCACAGGTACTTGTGGCTGGGGGCGCTGAGGAACATCAGGAACAGCCCGATGGCCAGCATGCTCATGGTCAGGTGGGTCATCAGGTCGGCGTTGTCGTGCTCGCCGTTGGCCCGCCAGGCCGCGCGGGCCCGCCAGAAGTTGTGCAGGGCCAGGGCGATCATGCCGACGAAGGCCAGCCCCGCCGGTACGCCGGTTTCGCTGAACAGCTCCAGGTAGGTGTTGTGGGCGCGGCGATAGAGGTCGGTGGTCTTGCTGTTGACCGGCGCGAAGGCCTTGGAGAAACCGGTGTCGGCGTAGTGCAGCGGGAAGGTGCCGGGGCCGGTGCCGAGCATCGGGCTGTGGCTGATCATCTCCTTGCCCACCACCAGGTACGAGGCGCGCCGACCCAGGGATTCGTCCTGGTGCGCATTGACCCCGGACTTGAGCAGCATCAGCGACTGGATACGCTCGGCGTAGCCGGCCGGCATCAGCGCCGCGCCCAGCGGCAGGACGATGGCCAGGCCGAGCATGGCGAAGCCCAGGTGGCGCGGGCGGATGCGTGCCAGTTGCTCGCGGTAGTTGTACAGCACGATGCCCAGGCTGATCAGCAGCACCACCAGGCCTGAGCGCGACTCGGTCTTGGTCATGCCCACTAGCAGCAACAGGCAGCAGCCGGCCCAGAACAGCTTGAGCGGAATCTGCCGGGTCTTTATCGCCAGCCACAGCCCCAGCGGCATGGCGATGGTGATCAGCAGGGCGAAGGCATTAGGGTCGAGCATGGCCGAAGCGCGACCCTGCTCCTGGTATTTGCTGGAGAAGATGGCGAACAGGCAGGTCACGCAGACGCTGACGGTGATCAGCCGGGCCAGCATCGGCAGGTTGAGGTCGCGCCCCACCAGCAGGGTGATGACGAACACCACCAGGCCGACCAGCAGCTCGCGCAGGTGGCCGACGGACAGCTCGACGCTGTCGCTGGTCCACAGGCTCAGCAGGTACAGGGCCATGAACGGGATCAGCAATCGCCATTGATTGCTGCGCAGGCGCTCGGCAGGCAGCTGGCGCACGGCCAGTTGCAGGGTGAGGATCAGCACCAGGCCCAGGCCGATCAGCTTGGCGCCAGAGACCATGCTGTCCTTGAGCAGCCCTTCGAGCGGCACCAGCGCGGCGATCGCCAGCAGGCCCCAGGCTGGCTTGCGGTACAGCACCAGGGCACCGGCCAGGCCGACCACGGCGCCAGGGGCCAGGTAAGGGTAGGGGCTGGCCAGCAAGCCCAGCGACAGCAGGGCCACCAGGCCCACCAGCGACAGGGGGATGATCATGCGACAACCTCCGTGGCCGTGCCCCGGTACACCAGGGCCCAGCGTTGTGCCAGGGTCGGCAGGTGGTAGTGTTCGCGCTGGGTCTGGCGGGCGCGGGCAACCAGTTCTTCGGCCTGTTGCGGATCGTCCAGCAGCGCCTGCAGGTGGGCAGCGAGTTCATCGACTGCCAGCGGTGCGGCAAGCAGCCCGCTGCGCCCGTGTTCGATCACGTCGGGAATGCCGCCGACGCCGAAGGCCACCACCGGTACGCCGTCCTGCATGGCTTCGAGCAGAATCATTGGCGTGCCTTCGGTGCGCGAGCTGATCACCAGGGCATCCAGTCGGGTCATCCAGGCTGGCATGTCGCGTTGGAAACCCGGCAGCGTGATGCGCTCGGCCAGGCCGGCCGCCTCGATACGCGCCTGCAGCGTGGCGCGTTCGGGGCCGTCGCCGAGCATCACCGCGTGCAACCGTGGATGGCGCTGGCACAGCGGGATCAGGGTGTCGAGGAACAGGTCCGGGCCTTTTTCGCTGGACAGCCGCCCGACATAGCCTGCCAGCCAAGGGGCTTGGCGCAGTTCCTGGCTGTGCACCGCGGCGCCGCCATCGCGGGACGAGCCCGCTCCCACAGGCACGGGCTCCGGCAGGCCGTTGGGGATCACCTGCAATTTGCTGGCTGGAACTCCCGCCTCGCGATGGATGCGGGCAATGCTCTCGGCCACGCACACCACGGTCGCCACCGTGGGTGTGCGGCACAGTTGCAGGCTCAGCCAGGTGTAGAAGCGCTGCTTGGTGCTGCGCGGCGTGAAGCCGTGCTGGGTGGTCACCAGTGGCAGGTGCCAGAGGGTCGCGGCCAACCAGCCGAAGACCATGCCCTTGAAGTTGTGGGTGTTGATCAACGGCCGCTCGCCACGCTGGGTCGCCACTTGCCTGAGCAGTGCGCCCAGGCCATGGCAGCTCTGGCAGTCGATGCCGGCTTCGCGAAAGCGCGTCACCAGGTCCTGCGGCGCGTCGAGGAACAGCACCCGGTGCCTGCCAGGGGTTGCCTGGCAGTGGTCCAGGAGCATGCGCTCGGCGCCGTAGAATCCGCCGCTGCTGAGCAGGTGCAGGATCAACCGGCCGGTTGCGGGAGCTGCAGCGTTCAATTGCGCACCCAGTGCATCAGGCGAGGCAACGACCACGACTTGTGCGGGTTGGGCAACGCCGGGGTCTGGTCGTTGATCACCAGCAGCACCGGCAAGCCCAGCTCCTGGCCGATCTGTGCAGGGTGCTTGAAGCGGTGGTCGAAGAACTCCTTGACGTAGACCAGTGCGATCGCCAGCAGCAGGCCGGTGACCAGGCCGAACGGGATGATCAGGCCAGGTTTGGGGAACGACGCGGTGGCCGGCTCGTAGGGCGCGCTGAGGATCCGCGCGTTGGACTGGCTGCCATCGAGCAGGCCCTGGCCGCGACTTTCTTCATAGCGCTGGGCATAGGTGGAGAAGGCCTTGTGCAGGGCATCGATCTCGGTGTCGAGCTGGCGGGTCTTGCTCTGGGTCTCGCGCAGCTCGGTGATGCGGTTCTTGTACTCATCGATGCGTTGGGTCTTCTGATCGATCACCTGCTGGGTCACGGCCAGGTCCTGCTGGCGTTCGCGGATACGGTTCTCGACGATCTTGAGGAACTGACCGCGCAGCTGGGCGATCTGCTGACGCGCCATGACCATCTGCTCGGCACCGGGCTGGAACACCGTGGCATCGCCGTTGTAGCGTGCCAGCTGGGTGGTCAGTTGCTCGCCCAGTTGCTTGATCTCGCGGTCTTCGAAGGCGACGTTGTCGACCGTGGTGGTGAAGGTGTAGGGGAAGGCGTAGTCGGCCATCTTCGCCTTGCTCGCCGCCGCCAGGCTGCTCTGCAGGTAGTCGAGCCACTGCTGGTTCTCCAGCTTGCGGTCGCGCTGCAGGTTGAGTGCCTGTTCCTCGGTGTTGATCGCATTGAGGCGGAAGGTGATCTCTTCTTTCGGATCGGACGAGCCGATCGCCGTCAGCAGGGCCAGGCGTTGGCCCTCGAGGTCTCCAAGACGCGCCTGGTAGTGCAGTTTCTTCTGCTCGTAGAAGGTCTCGGGCAGCTCGTTGGACTGCAGGTCCTGGCGGTTTTTCAGGAAGTTGTCCAGCAGGCGGGCGACGAACAGGGTGCCGAGGCGCGCATCATCGGCGCTGTAGGTGACCGAGATGACGTTGGAGCCGGGCAGGGTCTCGATCTTGAGATCCTTGACGGCCTGGTCGGTGAGCTCGTCGAGCTGGGTGTCGCGCTCGTCGGCCACCGACTTGCCCAGCAGGCGATGCAGTGGATCGACGATGCCATGGCGCAGCGGGTCGATCACGGTGCGCCGCAGCAGGCCGGGTTCGGCCTGGTACTGGCCTTCCTGACGCAGCTGGCTGATGGTCTGGCGGATCAGCGTGGGCGAGCGCAGGATGTTGCTCTCGGTCTCCATGTCGGCCAGCGATGGCGGGATGAACTGGTCCGCCTGCTGGGCCAGCGAGGAGCTGGTGTCACTCTGCGACAGCTTCTTGGACTGCACGATGACTTCGGCGGTGATGTCGAAGCTCTGCTTGAGCACCAGCGGCAGGATCACCGCGATCACCGCGAAGATCAGGAACACCCGTTTCACCAACTGGCGGTTAGCGAAGAAGATGCGGAAGAACTCATGCACATAGTTTTCTTTCGGTTGCGTGGTCATGGTCCGTCCCCCGGTCAGTCGTTGCTTTCTTTGTTGTCGACGCGGTAGCTGAAGCTGAAGCCAAAGCCCTGGAACAGCACCACGTCAGCCAGTTGCCGGGACAGCTCGGCAGCGCTGGCCAGCTTGGTCTTGGGCACGTACAGCATGTCTTCGGGCTGCAGGTAGGCGAGCTTCTGGCTACCGCCGGAGAGGGCCTGGTCGACGTCGTAGTTGACCGCATGCACGGTGTTGCCTTCGCGGCGCATGATCACCACCGAGCCGAGCTTGGCCTTCAGGGTCGGGCCGCGGGCCAGGGTCAGGGCCTCGAGCACCGACACCGGACGCCGGATCTGGAATGCGCCTGGCTGGCCGACTTCGCCGAGCACGTAGATCTCGTTGGCGGCAGTGGACTTGAGCAGCACATCCACGCTCATGCGTCCGGGCAGGCTGGCGTAGCGCTCGTTGAGGTAGTCACGCAACTGGTTGACGGTCATGCCCTGCAATGGCACCGAGCCGATTTCCGGGAAGGTCGCGCGGCCGTCGTTGCCCACGGTGATGTCGCGGCTCATGCCGGTGCCGGGGTGGCTCAGGGCGTTCTTCAGGTTGACCTCGTCGGTCATGGGGCTCAGCACGCGCACCGTCACCTGGTCGCGGTTGGGCTTGAACACGCGCTTGTCGTTGTAGGCCTGGCGAATGGCGCTCTCCGCTTCGCTCGGGGTCAGGCCCTCGACGCGCACCGACGCGTTGGTGGATGGCAGGGTGATGCTGCCATCGGGCTGCACCAGTTGCTGGCCGTTCAGGCCGCTGGCGGCCATGAAGTTGAGGTCCAGGGTGTCACCGGACTGGATGCGGTACACCCCGGCAGAGCGGTTGCTGACATGGAAGATCACTTCCAGCACGTCCTGTGGCCGCAGCACCTGCTCGCGGCGGGCGACTTCGGTGGCCTGGCTCTCGGCCGGCGGCGCGGTGAGGATCTGTACCGGCATTTCGCGGCTTTCCTGGCTGGCGCATCCGGCCAGGGCGAGCACGCACAGGGCAATCGAGGGGTATCTCATGGCGATCATGGCGTGCGTCCTCTCACAGGTTGTCGTACAGCCACTTGGGCATGTAGTACTTGCGCTTGTTGAACACGCTGCCGATCAGCCGCGCGCCGGCTTGCTCGAGGCGCTGGACTGCGGCCTGGGCCACCTCTTTGCGGGTTTCCTCGGCGCGCACCACCAGGATCACGCCATCGACCAGGGTGCCGATCACCAGGCTGTCGGCGCTGGCGTAGATGGCCTCGCCGTCGATCACCACGAAGCGGTAGTGGGCGGCGAACTGGCGCAGCAGGATGCGCAGGCGCTCGGGGTCGAGGCGGTCGCGGCCGCGCTTCCAGGTGCCCACCGGCAGCACGTCGAATGGCTGGTCGGACAGGTGCACCACGCAGTCCTGCGCCAGCGGTGGGGTGTCCTCGTCGAACAACAGGTCGGTGTAGCCGCGCAGCTTGTTCAGCCCCAGTTGCTGGCTCAGGCCGTTGCTGCTGGAACTGCCGTCGATCAGCAGCACCGCACCTGCGCTCATCAGCGCCAGCTGGCCAGCGAAGGCCAGGGTGCTGGTGCTGGTGCCGGTTCCGGTGTTGGCCGCGGTCAGCAGCAGGGTGCGCTGGTCGAGGTCGAGGACAGTGGCGGTCAGGTTGGTCTCGCTCGGGTTGGCGATACTCAGGCTTCTAGAAGTGGAACCGTCCATCTCAACTTGCTCCGTGGCCAGTGAAAACCTTGAACGGGGTCTTGAGCAGGATTTTCAGATCCAGCAGCAGGCTCTGTTCGTTGATGTAGCTGAGGTCAAGCTCTACGCGTTGGTCAAAATCGATGTTGCTGCGTCCGGAGATCTGCCAGAGGCCGGTCATGCCGGGGTAGATCGACAACCGTGCCAGGTGGTTGTCCTTGTAGCGGTAGGCGTTGAACGAGGTGGGGCGCGGGCCGACCAGGCGCATGTCGCCGGTGACGACGTTGATCAGGTTGGGCAGCTCGTCCAGGCTGCTGCGCCGCAGCCAACTGCCCACCGAGGTGATGCGCGGGTCTTTGTCGATCTTGAAATCGATGGAGTCGGCGCCGTGCTTGTTCAGGTGGCGTACCGAGTCCTTCAGCGCCTCGGCGTTGGCGACCATGGTGCGGAACTTGAACATGCCGAACAGGCGGCCGCGGTAGCCGGTGCGTTTCTGCACGAAGAACACCGGGCCCGGGCTGGACTGCTTGATCATCACTGCCAGCACCAGGAACACCGGGGACAGCAGCAACAGCAGGGTCAGCGCCGCCAGACATGACAGCGCGCGGTTGGTGCGCGACAAGGTCCAGGGGCGCCCACCGACCCGGCCGGTCATCCAGCCGCGGCCTTGCATGTGGATGGCGGCATCGATGCGCTGGCGGTGCGCCGGGTCCATGCGTTTGTCCTGGTACAGCGCCTGTAGCTGGGCGCTTTTCGGTTGTCCTGTCATATCACCCTCCGTTGTTTCGACTGCTCGCCTGCAGGTTCGCCGTCTGTGGCGGGCGAGTAGTAGTGCTTGAACCAGGCGACGAATCGCCCGAGCCCTTCATCCAGGGAAATCGTTGGGGTAAAGCCGGTGACCCGGGCCAGGGCGCTGGCATCGGCACAGGTGGCCAGCACATCGCCCGGCTGCAGTGGCAGCAACTCGATCACCGCATCGCGCCCGAGGTGTTTTTCCAGCAGGGCCAGGTAGTCGAGCAGTTCCACCGGGCGTTGGCCGCCGATGTTGAACAGGCGCCAAGGCGCTGCGCTGCTGGCCGCATCGGGGCTGAAGGCGTCCCACTGCGCATCGGCGCGAGGCGGGTAGGGCAGCAGCCGCACCAGGCTTTCAACGATGTCGTCGATGTAGGTGAAGTCGCGCTGGTGCCGACCATGGTTGAACAACTGGATCGGCCGGCCTTCGCTGATGGCGCGGGCGAACTGCATCGGCGACATGTCCGGGCGGCCCCAGGGGCCATAGACGGTAAAGAAGCGCAGGCCACTGCAGGGGATGCCGAACAGATGGCTGTAGCTGTGCGCCATGGCCTCATTGGCCTTCTTGGTGGCGGCATACAACGACAGCGGATGATCGACTGCATCCTGCACCCGGTACGGCGTGCGCTGGTTGGCGCCATACACCGAGCTGGACGAGGCATACAGCAGGTGCTGCACCGGGTGTCGCCGGCAGCCTTCGAGAATGTTCAGGAAACCCGCCAGGTTGCTGTCCAGGTAGGCCTGGGGATTCTGCAGCGAGTAGCGCACACCCGCTTGCGCTGCCAGGTGCACCACCACCTCGGGGCGCTCCTTGGCGAACAGCCGGGCCATGGCGTCGCGGTCGGCAAGGTCCAGGCGGTGCAGCGCAAAGTCACCGACGCTCTGGCGCACCCAGTGCATGCGGGCATGCTTGAGCGACGGATCGTAATAGTCGTTGAAGTTGTCCAGGCCCAGCACCTCATGGCCGTCGCCCAGCAGGCGCAGGCAGGTGTGGGCACCGATGAAACCGGCGGCGCCGGTGACCAGCACTTTCATGGCGCGCCGACCTGCGGGGCATTCTGGTCGGGTGCGACCTGGCGCAGGCCGATGCCGCTGTAGTGCAGGCCGTGGGCGGCGACCTGCTCGGGGTTGTACAGGTTGCGACCGTCGATGATCACCCGTGTACGCAGCTTGCTGGCCAGCAGCGAGAAATCCACCACGCGGAAGTTTTTCCATTCGGTGCAGATCACCAGGGCGTCGGCGTCCTGCAGGGTGTCGTCGCGGGTGGCGCACAGTTGCAGGTCGTCGCGGTAGCCGTACAGGCGCCGGCATTCGTCCATCGCCTCGGGATCATAGGCCCGCACCGTGGCGCCTTCTTCCCACAGCGCTTCCATCAGGTAGCGGCTCGGTGCTTCGCGCATGTCGTCGGTGTTGGGCTTGAAGGCCAGGCCCCACAGGGCGATGGACTTGCCGCGCAGCCCGCCCAGGCGCTGCTGGAGCTTGGCGAACAGGATGCGCCGCTGCCGGTCGTTGACTTCGTTGACGCTCTGCAGCAGACGCAGGGGCATGCCGCTGTGTTCGGCGGTGTGCAGCAGGGCCTTGATGTCCTTGGGGAAGCATGAACCGCCAAAACCGCAGCCGGGGTAGATGAAGTGGTAGCCGATGCGTGGGTCCGACCCGATGCCGCGGCGCACCGCCTCGATGTCGGCACCCAGGTGCTCGCTGAGGTTGGCCAGTTCGTTCATGAAGCTGATACGCGTGGCGAGCATGGCGTTGGCGGCGTACTTGGTCAGCTCGGCGCTGCGGTTGTCCATGAACATCAGCTTTTCGTGGTTGCGGCAGAAGGGCGCGTAGAGTTCGGCAAGCTGGTCGTGGGCGACCTGGTCATGGGTGCCGACGATGATCCGGTCGGGGCGCATGCAGTCGGCCAGGGCGCTGCCTTCCTTGAGGAATTCGGGGTTGGACACCACGCGCACCTGCAACTTGCCCTTGCCCAGGCGCAGCAGTTCGGCGCGGGCAAGGGCCTCGACCTGGTCGGCAGTGCCGACCGGCACCGTGGATTTGACGATCAGGGTACGGTCGGTCTCCATCAGCTCGGCAATCTTCCGGGTGACGTCGAGCACATGGCTCAGGTCGGCCGAGCCGTCCTCGTCAGGTGGGGTGCCGACGGCGATGAAGATCAGTTCGGCATGGCTGACCGCATCGCTGGCCTGGGTACTGAACAGCAGCCGATCTTCCTTGATGTTGTCTTCCAGCAGGCCCGACAGGCCCGGCTCGCTGATCGGCGGGACGCCCTGGCGCAGTTGGTTGATCTTGTGGGCATCCACGTCCACGCACAGGACCCGGTGGCCAACGTCGGCAAGCGCTGCCGCTTGTACCAGTCCTACGTAGCCAGTGCCAAAAACGCTCACGTCCATGTCGGCGTGCCTCGTATGGATGAGTAAGAGGTATGAAACAGTGGTGTGATTTCTGTATAGCTCAGCTCGCGGGAAATGCGTCAAACCAATGGCATGTTTCGTCGCATTTACAGACGCCAAGCAAAACGGCCACTGGCCATCAACCCTTTGTCAATCCGGGGTTTAGCGTTGAAAGCTACTGGCAGTTGGCCGTTCGACGAACTGATGAACGGTTGCAGGCCGCGAATAATGCGGGCTTATGACGATAGAGCGTCTCAACCATGTTACGTTTTTTGCGCCAGAATATGGCGTTGCGATATCGCCGGAAAATTGACATTTCCGCCTTGTGATTTGTTTCAGGACTGCTACGGTGTGAATGGAAACCCATGACCGGAGTGGTCGAATCATGCGCGGATGGATCAAGCTGGCCCTGCTGTTCATCTACCTGGCGAGCTTTCATGGCTATTACCGGGAGCGGATGGAAGCACTGGGTCTTGGCCTGCCGTTGTTGCTTTACCTGGGCGTGGCCGGGGTGCTGGTGGTGGGGCTGCTGCTGGCGGCGTGGATTCGCCCGGGTTGGCTGCGCTGGGCGCTGGCGGCGGCTTTTGCGGTGAGTGCGCTGTTCTTCGATGCTTATCTGCGAATCACCGATTCCTACCTCACCTATAGTGCGTTCGTGTCCATGGTGTTTGCCGGTGGCTTCATCCAGGAAGCACTGGAGCAGTACCACTATGCAATCACCTTGGCGGCGTTCAGCTCGCTGCTGGTGCTGTTGGGTGTAGGCTTGCGGCCGGGCCCTGTGCCGCGCTTGCCGCGCCTGGTGCCGGTTGTCGCGCCGTTTCTGGCGCTGGCGTTGCTGATCGGCGTGCTGTTCATCCGCGCCGGCGAGGGTGCCCGTGGCCTGCCAGTGATGTACACACCCTTGGCTTACCTGAGCCTGTTCGGCTACGAGGCGCTGCACGACCGTGTCGGCCCACGCGAGCCGGTGAGCCTGGCGCAGTCCGGCAAGCCGATGGCGCGCGATATCGTGCTGATCATCGACGAAAGCATTTCGGGCAACTACTTGGACCTCAATACCCCAGCCGGCGTGGCGACTCACCTGCTGCAGCCGCAGCCAGGGGTGAGTATCTTCAACTACGGCTACGCCGCTTCGGTGGCCAACTGCAGCGCCGACACCAATGTCACCCTGCGCTATGGCGGCACCCGCAGCGATTACCTGCGCATCAACTCGACCCAGCCGTCGATCTGGCAATACGCCAAGCGTACGGGGCTGGGCACGGTGTACATCGATGCCCAGCGCACCGGTGGCAACCTGCAGAACCTGATGGACGACAACGAAAAGCGCGACATCGACCGCTTCGTCCAGTTCGATGACACTCCCGTGGTGCAGCGCGACATGGCGGCGCTGGAGCAACTGGTCAGCCTGCTCGAGGATGGCCAGCCGCAACTGATCGTGATCAACAAGGTTGGCGCGCATTTCCCGGTGCACGACAAATACCCCGACGCCTTCCTGACCTACCAGCCGGCATTGCCGCGCGGGCATTTCACCGATGTGGCCGACACCGGCACGCGTGAAGGCTTCGATGGGCGCCCCGAAGACTGGGTGCTGTATCGCAACGCGTACCGCAATACGCTGGGCTGGAACGTGGGTGAGTTCTTCCGCCGCCTGTTCGCCGAGGCCGACCTGAGCCAGGCGGTGCTGATCTATACCTCCGACCATGGGCAGGACCTGCATGAGCGCGGCAATCCGGGCCTGAACACTCATTGCGACAGCGAGCCGGTGATGGAGGAGGGGCTGGTGCCGCTGGTGGTGATTCAGGGCGAGGGCGTCAAGGCCCTGGACTGGCAGGCGCACCTGGCACAGAACCGCAACGCCTCCAGCCACTACAACATCTACCCCACGCTGCTGAAGTTGCTCGGCTATGACGCCGCAGCCGTCACCCGCACATACGGCCAGGCGCTGGATGTGCCGACCGACGATCCGTTCACCTTCAACGTGCGCTTCAACGCACGGCTGGGCGCCAAGCCGGACTTTCGTCACATCGACCTCAGCCAGGTGGTGACCCCTGACCAGGCCAAGGGTGTCGCGGTGACGGCGGCGCCCTGAGCGTTCAGCCAGGCCCCAGCATCGGGGAATCGGGTGGGGGATGGACATGGATGTCGCTGCTGTATTGTTCGTAACATTCTGATTTTGTTGAGTTTTCTCAATGGCATGACGCTTGCTTTGCCCTCAGGGAGTGCTCATATCCCGCAAGAGGGGACCGCGCATGAACAGGAAGACTCGCCCCGCCTACCTGGGGCTGTTGCTGGGGGTAGCGCTGATCGGCCTGGGTGTCGCCTACGAGAAACTCTGGTGCGATCCCCGCGAACTGCTGCAGGCGCCTGCCGACCCGCAGGCCCTGCATCGGCTCAGCCGCGAGGGCGTGACCGTGGAGTTCGAGGCGCGGGCAATGGACGGCGGCGAGTTGCGTGAAGGCAGCTTCGCCAACGTGCGGTTCAAGCTCAGCGACCAGGCCAGCGGCCAACCGCTGTCGGGCATGGCGCCGGGGGCCTGGCTCGATCCGGCGCAGTCGGCGCCGACGGGCGATCGCGACAGCAGTTGCAAGGCGCGGGTCGCGTTGTTTCTCAAGAGCAGCATCGGCGCACGGCCGTTGCTCGACCTCAACAGTTACTTTCTGCTGGTGCTGAACAAGGATGCCAGCCTCACCGTGATCGACCCGACGGTGTCGGTGGGCGGTGTCACCAGTACCCTGGCGCGCATTGACCTGCCGGGGCGGCCGATGGACTGGGCGGCCAGCAGCGACGACAAGCAGGTGTTCGTCTCGCTGCCCGAGCGCGGCCAGGTGGCGCTGATCGATACCGAGACCTTCCGCCGCACGGCCCTGCTGGAGGCCGGCGAACAGCCGGTGCGCGTCGCCCTGCAACCGGACCAGCGACGCCTGTGGGTTGGCAACAACAGCGCGGACCCAGCCAAGGGAGGGGTCACCGTGATCGATGTGCCCAGCCGCAGCACGCTGAAATCCTTCGCCACCGGCTCCGGCCATCATGAGATCGCCTTCAGCAGCGACTCGCGCTTCGCCTTCGTCAGCAACCGCGACGGCGGCACCCTGAGTGTCATCGATATCGCCGACATGCGCTTGCTCAAGACCCTGGAGGTCGGCCCGCATCCGCTGTCGGTGAGCTACTCGGCGTTGTCCCAGGCGGTCTATGTGGTCGATGGCCAGGAGGGCACGGTGCGGGTGATCGATGCGCGCAGCCATCAACTGCGCCATACGGTCAAGGCCGAGCAGGGGCTGGGACCGATGCGCTTCAGTGGTGACGGGCGCTACGGTATCGTCCTCAACACCCTGGAAAACCAGGCGTTGGTGATCGATGCGAGCACCGATACGCTGATTCACCGTATTCCGGTGGCCGCCGAGCCTTACCAGCTGACCTTCACCAAGGGTTATGCCTACGTGCGTGGCCTGGCCTCGCCCAAGGTCAGCATGATCAACCTGTCGAGCCTCGGCGAAGGGCGCACACCGATCGTCCAGGGCTTCGAGGCCGGACCCGCTGCGCCGCGCCAGGCAGGTGACCTGCCGCTGGCCCAAGGGGTGAGCGTGTCGCGGGACGACAACTCGGTGTTCGTGGTCAATCCGGTGGACAACACCACCTACTTCTACGCCGAGGGCATGAATGCGCCGATGTCCGGCTACAACAACCGTGGCCATCAGGCGCGCGCGGCCATGGTCATCGACCGCAGTCTGCGCGAGCTCGCACCGGGGGTGTACGGCTCGACCGTGAAGATGCCAGCGGCCGGCACCTTCGATGTGGCCTTTCTGCTCAACCAGCCGCAGATCATCCATTGCTTCAGCACCGAGGTGGCCGCGCTGCCGCAGGCGATCCGACGCAAGGGCGTGCATGCCGAATTCATCGGTACCGAACAGCCGCACCTGCAGGGCCACCCCTTCATCGCCCGGGTGCGCATCCTCGGTCACGACGGCATGCCGCGCGTCGGGCTGAGCGACCTGAGCCTGCGCTACTTCCTCGCGCCCTCGTCGTTGCCGCGCAGCGTCCCGTTCCAGGACATGGGCGAGGGTGTCTACCAGGCCTCGCTGCAGCTGGGCGAGGCCGGTGCCTGGTACCTGCATGTGCAGTCGCCCACCCTCGGGCGCCGCTTTGCCGAAGAAAACTACACCAGCCTGCGCGTGTTGCCCGCCGCAGCGTCCACCGCTTCCCAAGGGGAATCCAGGAGTGTTCGATGAACCGCAATCATGCCGCCGGACTGTTTGCCCTGAGCCTGGCACTGACCAGCCACCTGGCCTTCGCCCATGCCGGCCACGACCATGGCGGCAAGCCTGAACCGGCGCCTGTGGCACGCCAGGAAAAGGCCAGCGTGCGCTTTGCCGATGTCTCGCTGCTCGATCAGAACGGCATGCCGGTGCGACTGGAAAAGGACCTGGTCGGCGAGCACCTGGTGGTCATGGGCTTCATCTACACCAGCTGCACCACCGTGTGCCCGGTGGTGTCCTCGATCATGAGCAAGGTCCAGCAACAACTGGGCGGCCGGGTGGGCGAGGAGATCCGGTTGGTGTCGATCAGCGTCGATCCGCAGCGTGACGATTCCAGTCGCCTGCTGGGCTACGCCAAGGCGTTCCAGCATGGCCCGGGCTGGAGCTGGCTGACTGGCTCGCCCTACGCGATCAGCGAAACCCTCAAGGGGCTGGGCAGCTTCAGTGCCGACCTGACCCAGCATCCGCCGCTGATCCTGGTCGGTGACGGGCGCACCGGTCACTGGACGCGTTACTACGGCTTCACCGACCCCAACGTGCTGATCGCCGAGATCAATCGCCTGGGCGCCCGCCGGGTCCATGCCAAGAGCACCGCCATCGCCGGCCAGGAGGTTCAGCCATGAGCAGCTTCAGCTCCCGCCACGGTGGCATGCGCAGCCTCGACTGGCTGACCCTCGGCGCCTGCCTGTGGATCTTCGCCTCGATGGCCCTGGCCCATGAAGGGCATGCCCCGCAGCCACAACCGGCGCCGCCGACCATGGCCAGCGGCGCAGGCACCCGTGATGCGCAGACCTGGTTCACCGACACCCTGCTCAAGGACCAGAATGGCCGGGAGCTGCGTTTCTACAGCGACGTGCTCAAGGACAAGGTGGTGATGCTCAATGTCATCTTCACCCACTGCAACGATGCCTGCCCGCTGATCACCCGCAAGCTGCGCGAAGTCCGCGAAGCGATGGGCCCGCAGTTGGCGGCGCAGGTGACCTTCGTCTCGCTCAGCAGCGATCCGCTCAACGATACCCCCGAGGTGCTCAAGGCCTTCGCCGAGAAGCAGGGTGTGGACGGGCCGAACTGGCTGTTCCTGACCGGCGACAAGGCCCGTGTCGACCTGGTGCTGGGGCGGTTGGGGCAGTTCCTGCCCAGCCCCGAGCAGCACTCCACCCAGCTGATTGCCGGCGACGTGGCAGGCAAGCGCTGGAGCAAGATCCGACCTGACGCTCCCCCTGCGGCCATCGCCCAGCGTCTGCAACTGCTGGCCCAGCCGCTGGCGGGACGGTGAGCCATGGGCATCCGTGCGGCAATGGCCCGGGCGTGGCTGGGCGTGGCGCTGGTCCTCTGCGGCCCGGTGCAGGCGCTGGACCTTACGCCGGAGCAAGCCGCTGGCAGGCGGCTGTACCGCGAAGGGCTTTCCAGCAGCGATGCGCAATTGTTCGCGCGGGTCGGCGCCAGCGACATGCGCGTGCCGGCCAGTGTGCTGCCGTGCGCCAGCTGCCACGGCAATGACGGTCGTGGCCGTGCCGAGGGCGGCGTGCGTGCGCCTGACCTGGACTGGCAGCGCCTGGCCCTGGGGCAGGGTGAGCGCCAGAGCAATGCCCGGCGCTACCCGGCCTACGATGACGCCAGCCTGGCGCGGGCGATCCAGCGCGGCATCGATCCGGGCGGCAATCGCCTCGATTCGGCCATGCCGCGTTTCGACCTGACCCTGGCCGACCAGCGCAACCTCACCGCGTACCTCAAGCGGCTGGGTGAGGACCGTGATCCGGGGGTAGAGGAGAGCATCCTGCGCCTGGGCACCCTGCTGCCGAACGACGGGCCGCTGGCCGAAGCAGGACGGGTGGTGCGCGCGGTACTGGAAGACGGCATCGAGCAGCTCAATCGTCAGGGCGGCGTGCATGGCCGGCGCGTGCAACTGGTGAGCGCCGACCCGGGTCATGACCCCGCCAGTAGCGCCCAGGCGCTGCAGTACCTGGCCAAGCGGGAGCGGGTCTTCGCCCTGGTCGCACCGCTGGCGCCGCTGCTCGATGGCTCCGCCCTGGAGCGTGCGGGGCTGCCAATGATCGGCAGTACGCCGCGTGGCGGCGGCAATGCGCTGCTGTTCGACCCGTTGCCGGACGCCGTGCAGCAGTTGCTCAGCGTTGCCCGGCATGCGCGCGACGCACTGGGCCTGGCGCCTGATGCGCTGCAGGTGGTGTACGCCGGCGACGGGCAGTCGGCATCGGCCGAGCGCCTGCGTCAGCGTCTGGTGCAGATGGGCTGGGCGCCTGGGCCCGTGCAGGCGTTCCAGGGGCAGGCAATCGCGGGCGAGGGCATCGTCTTTCTCGGGCGGGCGCAGGCCTTTGCCGAACTCGCCGCCACGCTGCAGGCGGCAGGGCGCAGCCCCTATCTGTTTGCTGCATCCGGCCAGGTGGCCAGTGCCGTCGGCCAGTTGTCGCCGCAATGGTCGCAGCGTGTCTGGTTGAGCTACCCGTTCGTGCCCGATGACTGGACCGAACAAGGCCGTGCTGCGCTACTCGGTGTGCAACAGCGCCAGGGGCTGGATCCGCGGCAGGCTTCGGTGCAGGTCGGGGCCCTGTGTGCCTGGCGCTTGCTGGTCGAGGCGTTGAAGCAGGTGGGGCGCGATGCCAGCCGCGAGCAATTGCGCGTGGTACTGGAGCAACTGTACGACATCGACACCGGCCTGACCCCGCCGCTGGGCTTCGGGCCCGGACGTCGACAGGGCCTGGCGGGCGCCCATGTGGTGGCGGTCACCTTGCCGGGGCCGGAATTCAGCACCGTCGCACCCTATCGCCCATTGCCAGACCTGCCTTGAGAGGAACCCGCCATGCGTATCCTGCTGCTGTGCCTGCTGCTGGCGCTTGCCCAGGCGAGCCGTGCCGATCTCGCGGTGGCGCGGGTCAACGGTGTGGAGATCGGCGTCGTGCGCCTGGAAGGCTATTTCAGCGAGTACCTTCAGGCCCAGGGGCGGGCGTTGACCAGCATCCGCAATCCGACGCTGTACAAGCGCCTGCGCGACCAGGCGCTGGACGAGTTGATCGACAAGGAGCTGCTGTGGCAGGAGGCACAACGCCAGGGCATCACGGTCAGCGACGACCAGGTGTCGGCCCAGGTCGGTCAGCTCGAGGCGGCCTTCGGCAGCCCGGCGGTGTTCGAGCGGCGCCTGGGTGAGGCGGGTTTCGATAGGGCGAGCTTCGCTGACTACACTCGTCATGAGATGGCCGCCCAGCAGGTCTACGCGCGCCTGAGCCAGGTCGATGAGCCCAGCCAGGGCGAGATCGCCGCGTTCTACCAGGCGCACCGAGAAAAGCTGCAAGGCCAGCAGAACCAAAGTGCTAATGCTTCAGTCATAGCTGAACAGGGCCTGGCCATGGCCAGGGATGCACTTGTCGCGCAGTTGCAGGCCCAGGCGCGGCAATCGGTGCGCCAACGTTTGCGCCAATCCGCTATCGTGGAGCGCGCCGACTGAGCCCCGACAGTGGCAGTTCCCCAACAGTGGGGAATGGCTCCAAGGCAAAGTGCTATCAGACTCCCCGGAAGTGGGTAATCTCCGGCATGCGTCATAGGGTCGAGACAGCAAGATCAATGACTTACACGTGGTGCGACATGACTTTTCACGCCTGGCACGAAGCCTGCTCAAGCCTCTACAAGGCCGCACTTCGCAGACCGGGAAACCGGGCAGTTCATGGGAGTGGACCTTGGTGAACAGAGTTTTGGTAGTCGACGACGAACAGACCCTTGCGCAGAACCTGCAAGCGTATCTGCAGGCGCAAGGCCTGGACGTCCATGTTGCCCACGACGGTGCCGAAGGGATCGAGCTGGCTCAGCGCCAGGCACCGGATGTGATCGTGCTGGATTATCGCTTGCCCGACATGGAGGGGTTTCAGGTTCTGGAGACCGTACGCAGGAACAGGCAGTGCCACTTCGTGCTGATCACTGCGCACCCGACCGCCGAGGTCCGTGAGCGCGCCGCCGAGCTGGGTGTCACGCATGTCCTGTTCAAGCCGTTCCCACTGGCGGAACTGGCCCGTGCGGTATTCGACCTGATGGGCATCGAGCGCCAGCGCAGGGCGACGGACAATCCGGCCGAAGGGTTCGTCGAGCGACGCCAGAGCAGGAACCAGACGTTCCCCCTGCAGTTGTACGATGGCAGCTGGGTCCTGGCCGAACGCCGACGCAACGGCGCCAAGCCGCCCGGACCTGACGACGACCAACTGCTCACTGGGGAATAGCGGCGCCCGCGGCCATTCCCTCAGCCTGCGACGCGCCCCTGAGCGGAGTCGCAGGCCATGTCCGAAGCCTTTGATGCAGTCAGTAGCGGCCCTTTGGCGGGGGCCCTGCAATACCCCCGCGAACTGCTGGCCCGCGCCCGCAACACGTCTGGTGACGAGCGCCTGCTCACTTGCCTGGAGCGTCTGTCCTGCGATACTCCGGCCGCCTTCACCCAGCGTCTGGCCACAACCCTCCATTACCCGAGCCTCGACACCCAGGCCCTGTTCGCCAGCCAGCCGCGTTTCGAATGCGTGAGCCTGGCCCAGTGCCTCAAGCGCGAGTTCGTCATGGTGGAGCAGGGCGGTCAACTGATCGGCGTGTTCGCCGACCCCTTCGATCCCGCCCGCCTGGCCTGGATCGACGATTGCCTGCAAGGTGCGCCGCTGTACCTGGCGCACGCCGCCGACATTGCCACCTTCCTTGCCCGCCACGAAGAAAGCTTCCACGCCGTCGATGCCCTGGGCCATGACGGCGAAACCGGCGTCGAAGGCGATGCCTTGCAGCGCCTGTCGCTGACCAGCATCAGCGAGGACCAGAGCCGGGTGGTCAAGCTGGTCAACTCCACGCTCTACGATGCGCTCAAGCTGCATGCCAGCGACATCCACCTGGGCATGACCGGCCAGGGCCTGACCATCAAGTACCGAATCGACGGCGTGCTCAACGGCGCCGGCAAGGCCAGCGGCAGCGCTTTCGCCGACCAGGTGATCTCGCGCATCAAGGTCATGGCCGAACTCGACATCGGCGAAAAACGCGTGCCCCAGGATGGCCGCTTCAAGGTCGCCATCGGCGAACGCCAGATCGACTTTCGCGTGTCGATCATGCCGAGCATCTTCGGCGAAGACGCGGTGCTGCGGGTGCTCGACAAGCAGGACCTTTCCGACCAGGTCAGCGGTGTGCGCCTGCAGGCGCTGGGGTTCGCCGACGACACCCTGCGCGCCCTGCGCCGCCTGGCCAGTGAGCCGTACGGCATGATCCTGGTCACCGGCCCTACCGGCAGCGGCAAGACCACCACCCTCTACGCCATGATCAGCGAGATCAACCACGGCGTGGACAAGATCATCACCATCGAAGACCCGGTGGAGTACCAGCTCCCTGGCGTGTTGCAGATACCGGTGAACGAGAAGAAGGGCCTGACATTTTCCCGTGGCCTGCGCTCGATCCTGCGCCACGACCCGGACAAGATCCTGGTCGGCGAGATCCGTGACCCGGACACCGCGCAGATCGCCGTGCAGTCGGCCCTTACCGGGCATCTGGTGTTCACCACCATCCACGCCAACAACGTGTTCGACGTGATCGGCCGCTTCAGCCAGATGCAGGTCGATCCCTACAGCTTCGTCTCGGCGCTCAACGCCGTGCTGGCCCAGCGCCTGATTCGCCTGGCCTGCCCGCAGTGTGCCCGTGAGCACACCCCGGACGACGAATTGCTGGCTGCCTCCGGGCTGACCCGCGACCGTATCGACGGCTGGCGCTTCGTCCGTGCCCAGGGGTGCGGCCAGTGCCGTGGCAGCGGCTATCGCGGGCGCAGTGCGATTGCCGAGCTGCTGCACCTGGACGATGACCTGCGGCAGATGATCGTCGAACGCCGTCCGCTTTCGCAGATCAGGCAGCTGGCCTGCCAGCGCGGCTTGCGCCTGCTGCGCGCGTCGGCGCTGGACCTGGTCCGCGAGGGCCGTACCACACTCGAGGAGATCAACCGTGTCACATTCATTGCGTGATCCTGACAGATACTGCGCCGTGCTCGGTGCCGAGGGTGTCGGCCTGGGCCGGTGGCACGGGCGGCAACACCAATGGCTGGGCAGCCGCGACTTCACCTGTGACCCCACCCAGCCGGCCTGGGTGCCGGCGCTGGACACCTTGGCGGCACTGCTAACCGAGCACGCACCTCGGGGGGCGGCACTGCGGGTGGTGCTGTCGGGGCGCTACAGCCGTTTCTGCCTGGTGCCCTGGAGCGATGCCATCGGCCACCCGGGGGAGCTGCAGGCCTATGCCCGGGCCTGCTTCGAGAGCCTCTACGGCCAGCCGCTGGACGACTGGCGCATCGTGCTCTCACCGGAGCCTGCCGGTGCTGCGCGCATCGCCACCGCGCTGCCCGAGGCCCTGCTGCAGGGGCTGCAGGCGCTGGGTGTGCAAAGCCACCTGAAGCTGCGTTCGGTGCAGCCGTACTTGATGGCGGCCTATAACCGTTGCTCGGCGCAGCTGGGCCAGGGCGATTTTCTCTTCGTCCTCGCCGAACCCCGGCGCAGCGTGCTGTTGCTGGCTGCCGGTGGTGCCTGGCAGCAGGTGCTGGCGCAGGGCTGCGCCGACAGCGACCAGGCGCTCAAGGCCTTGATCGAACGCACCTGCGAGCTGTACGGCGAGCCACTGCCACAGGTCTACCTGCATGCCCCAGGGCGCGCAGACATCGCCGAACTGGGCGCGGTGCAATTGTGCGTAGCGGCAGGCGACGCTGACCCGTTGCACGCCATGTGGCGGGCGGTGGCCTGACATGCGCCGCCTCGACCTGGAATTCCAACCCCGGCGCAGCGGCGCACTGGCCTGGTCGCTGCTGGCCCTGGGCAGTGCCGTGGTGGCGCTGCTGTTGGTACTGCACCAGCAGTTGCAGCACGAACAACTGGTGCTGGACGGTCGCGTCCATGAGCTGGAAATCAAGCTCGGCCGGCGCCCGGCCACCGCCGCGCCGCAGACCAGTGCCGCCAGTCGCGAACAGGCTGAGCAACTGGCCCAGATGCGCAGTGTCTCGCAGCAGTTGCAACGGCCTTGGGAGCAACTGTTCGCCATGCTCGAGGCCATGCCCCAGGAAGACGTCGCGCTGCTGGCCCTGACGCCGGATGCACGCAAGGGCCAGGTACGCATCAGCGCCGAGGCTCGCAACCTGGAGGCGATGCTGCAGTACCACCAGCGCCTGGAGCGTAGCGCCGAGCTGCGCGATGTGTCGCTGCTCAACCACGAAGTGCTGGCCGGCCAGGCTGAACACCCGGTGCGCTTCAACCTCACCGCCACCTGGGAGACCGGTCATGCGCGTCCCTAGCCTGATTCTTCATGAACGCCTGCGCGCGATGGGTCGGGCAGGGCTGGCCGCACTGCTGACCGGAGTGCTCGCGCTGATCATGGCGGTCGCCGTGGTGTTGCCTCAGTGGCAGGCCGTGCGCGAACTGCGCGCCAGCGAGGCCGATGCCAGCGTGCAGGTGCAGCGCCTGGCCCGAGGTGAGTTGAAGGTTGCCGCCAAGCCCGAGCAGCAGACCCTCGACAGCCTGCGCCAGCAACTGCCCGGTCAGCCCCAGGCCAGCGCGCTGATCGAGCGCCTGTACCACCTTGCCAGCGCCGAACGCATCAGCCTGGCCCGCGGCGAGTACGCGCTGGGTATCGATCCGAAGACCCAGCTGGTGCGCTACCAGATTGTCCTGCCGGTGCGCGGCAGCTACCCGCAGATCCGCGGTTTTCTCCAGGCGCTGCTCGGCCAGTTGCCGACCCTGGTGCTCGAAGACCTGGAGCTGCAACGCAAACGCATTGGTGACCGGGAACTCAACGGTCGCGTGCGCATGACCCTTTACCTGTCGAGGTCGTGATGAACACTCAGCGCGTAGTGATGTGGGCGGGTTTCCTCGGTGTGAGCGCGCTGTTGGCGTGGGCGCCGGGGCACTGGTTCGGCGGGGAGGAGGGGGTGGCGCTATCGCGGGACAAGCCCGCTCCCACACAGGCAACTGCGCATGACACGCCCGCTGTGGGAGCGGGCTTGTCCCGCGATGGCGTCGGCACTGCCCCCGCCTCCGGCGACCTGTTCCCCGCCCAGCGCTGGGCCGCCGCCCCGACCCTGGCCAGCGTCACCGAGCAACCCATCGCCCCGGCACCGCTAGCCCCGGTAGCCGCCAGTGCCCCGGCCCTGCCTTTCCAGTTCGTCGGCCGCCTGGACGACCGTGACGACCTGCAGATCTTCCTGCAGAACGGCGAGAAGCTCTACGTCGTGCGCCAGGGCGATGTGATCGAGGACACCTACCGCCTCGACCGGGTCTCGGCCAGCGAGCTGAGCCTGGTCTACCTGCCGTTGCACCAGTCGCAGACCTTGTCTGTGGGGAGCGCACCATGAAACCGTCGAAGCTGTGCAAGCCTGCCCCGTTCATGCTCCTGGCCCTGTGCGTGGCCCTGGCGGGTTGTGGCTCCAGTGGCACGCGCAAGGACAGCGCCGAGTTGATCAAGGAAGGCCAGTACGAAGCCGGGATCGCGTTGCTCGAACAGGCCCTGCGTGAAGATCCGCGTGACACCGAACTCAACATCGCCCTGGCCCACGGTCGCCAGCAGGCGGTCGAGGCCTTGCTGGCCCAGGCCGACAGTGACCGCGTGCGCCACGACTTCGCCGGTGCACGCATGGGCTACGGCCGGGTCCTGACCCTGGAGCCGAACAATCGCCGCGCCCAGGAAGGGCTGCGCCAACTGGAGCTGATCCGCACCCTCGACGACCGCGTTGCCCTCGGCCAGGCGGCCTTGCGCCAGGGCGACCTGTTCGGCGCCGAGCGCTACATGCGCGAAGTGCTGCGCCTGGACCCGCAGAACCAGAAGGGCCAGATCCTGCGCAGCGACATCGAGAACGTCCAGGCCCGTACTGCCCAACCCTTCCCGCAACTGCGCAGCAAGCTCGAGCGCCCGGTCACCCTGGAATTTCGCGATGCCAACCTCAAGACCATCTTCGAGGTGCTGGCCCAGGTCGCCGGGATCAACTTCATCTTCGACAAGGATCTGCGCCCGGACATGAAGGCGACGATCTTCGTGCGCGAGGTGCGTATCGAGGACGCCGTGGCCCTGCTGCTGGAGCAGAACCAGTTGCGCCAGAAGATCGTCAACGACAACACCCTGCTGGTCTACCCCGACTCGCCGCAGAAGACCAAGGACTATCAGGAATTGGTCATGCGCACTTTCTACCTGACCAGCATCGATGCCAACACCGCGCTGAACATGGTCAAGACTTTGCTCAAGACCCGGGATGTATTCGTCGACGAGCGCCTCAACACCCTGACCCTGCGCGACACCCCCGATGCCGTGCGCATGGCCGAGAAGCTGTTGCAGTCCCAGGACCAGTCCAACCCCGAGGTGGTGCTGGAAGTGGAGGTGATGGAGGTGGCGCGTTCGCGCATCCTCGACCTCGGCCTGCAATGGCCCAACACCTTCGGGGTGATCAACAGCGACGGCAGCGCGGTGGGTGTGCTCGACCAGCTGCGTGGGATCAACTCCAGCCGCATCACCATATCACCGTCGCCACAGGCCAAGATCAACGCCCAGGACAAGGACATCAACACCCTGGCAAGCCCGGTGATCCGCGTCAGCAACCGCGAGCAGGCGCGCATCCACATCGGTCAGCGGGTGCCGATCATCAGCGCCACCTCGGTGCCGTCTACCCAGGGGCCGGTCATTACCGAGAGCGTGACCTACCTCGATGTCGGCCTGAAGCTCGAAGTCCAGCCGACCGTGCACCTGAACAACGAAGTGGCGATCAAGGTGGCGCTGGAAGTGAGCAATGCCACGCCGCTGGAGCCGACCCGTCAGGGCACCATCCCGGTCCAGGTCGATACCCGCAACGCCCAGACCAGCCTGCGCCTGCACGATGGCGAGACCCAGGTACTGGCAGGCCTGGTGCGCAACGACCATAACGCCAGCGGCAACAAGATCCCGGGCCTTGGCGACATTCCGGGGCTGGGCCGGCTGTTCGGCAGCAACAAGGATGACATGAGCAAGTCCGAACTGGTGCTGGCGATCACCCCGCGCATCGTGCGTAACCTGCCTTACCAGAGCCCGTCGGACATGGAGTTCGCCACCGGCACCGAGTCGGCCCTGCAGGTCCGCCAACTGGCGCAGCCACTGCCAGCCGATGTCGTGCCCAGTGATACCCCCAGCGAGGCTGCGCCGGTGATCGAGGGGCAGATGGCGGTGGTGCCTCGGAGCCCGCGGCCATGAAACGCCGCCAGCAGGGGTTCAGCCTGATCGAGGTGGTGCTCACCCTGGCGCTGCTCGGGTTGCTCGCCAGCATGGCCGCGCCCATGGCCGAAACCCTGGTGCGGCGCAACAAGGAGCAGCAGTTGCGCGAGGCGTTGTACCAGATCCGCGATGCCATCGACGCCTACAAGCGCGCTTTCGACGCCGGCTACATCGAGAAGCGCCTGAACGCCAGTGGCTACCCACCGAGCCTCGAGGTGCTGGTCGAAGGCGTGCGCGACGTGCGCAGCGCCAAGGGCGCGAAGTTCTATTTCCTGCGGCGCATCCCTCGCGATCCGCTGCGCGAGGCGCGGCGCGACGACCAAGGCGGCTGGGGCCTGCGCGCGTACGACAGCAGCGCCGATAACCCGCGTGAAGGCGAGGACGTGTTCGATGTGTACTCCAAGGCGCCGGGCAAGGGCCTGGACGGCACCCCCTACGGGCAATGGTGATGGCCATGAAACGCAACCGCGGTTTCACCCTGATCGAGTTGCTGGTGGTGATGGCGATCATCGCGACGTTGATGACCATCGCCATGCCGCGCTACTTCAACAGCCTGGAGGCGAGCCGCGAGGCGACCCTGCGCCAGAGCCTGGCCGTGTTGCGCGAGGCACTGGACCACTACTACGGCGACACCGGCCGCTATCCCGAGTCGCTGGAACAACTGGTCGAGCAGCGCTACCTGCGCAACACCCCGGTCGATCCGGTCAGCGAGCGCCGCGATGCCTGGCAGCTGGTGCCACCCCCCGAGGGGGTGGCCGGTGGTGTCGCCGACATCAAGAGCGGGGCAACGGGGAGGGCGCGTGATGGCAGCCTCTATGCCGAGTGGTAACGCCGGCTTCACCTACCTGGGCGTGTTGCTGCTGATCGCCACCAGCACCCTGGCCCTGGCCGCCACCGGCACGTTGTGGGCCACCAGCGCCCAGCGCGAGCGCGAGCGCCAGCTGCTGTGGGTCGGCGGCCAGTACGCCCAGGCGCTGCGCAGCTACTACCGCGCCTCGCCGGGGCTGGCCCAGTACCCGCAGGATCTGGCCGAGCTGCTGGAGGATAACCGCTTCCCGGCACCGCAGCGGCATATCCGCCGGCTGTACCGCGACCCGATCGGCGCCAGCGAGGACTGGGGCCTGATGCGTGCGATCGACGGCCGAATCACCGGGGTGTACAGCCGCTCGCAGGCCGCGCCGATCAAGCGCAGCGGCTTCAGCGCGCAGTGGTCGGGGTTCGAGGGGCTGGCGCACTACAGCGACTGGCAGTTCGTCGCCGAACAGGCCTTCACCGAGAGCGGCACTGGCCCGCGTCGGCACAGCGGCCCGGGAGAGGCGCCATGAAGCGCCTGGCCATCGCCCTGTGCCTGGCGCTGTCGCTGGCCCAGGCTGCGGCACGGGCCGGCAGCGAGGACGAAATGATGGGCTTCATCGTCGACAACACCATTTCGCACATTGGCCACGACTTCTACTCCGTGTTCACCGACCGCTTGCGTGCCACCAGCCGCCTGGACTTCAACCTGGTGGTGCGCGAACGACCCGATGCGCGCTGGGGCAGCCTGGTGACCGTGGAGCACGAACGCGAGGTGCTGTACCGGCGCTTCCTGCCACCGAACACCACGCAGCTCAACGACGAGGCCATCGCGGCCGCCGACCTGGTCCGCCAGCAGATCATTCAGCGCAAGCTGCAACGTCTGCTGCAGGACACCACCGATCTGGAGAGGGACGAGCTATGAACACCGCCATTTCACGCAGCATCGCCGCCTGCCTGCTGGCAACGGCCTTCGGGGCGCAGGCCACGGAGCTGGTCTACACCCCGGTCAACCCGGCCTTCGGTGGCAACCCGCTCAACGGCACCTGGCTGCTCAACAACGCTCAGGCGCAGAACGATCACGAAGACCCGAGCCTCAAGAGCCGCAGCTCGGCGTTTTCCGGCACCACGGCCCTGGAACGCTTCAGCAACCAGCTCGAGTCGCGGCTGCTCTCGCAGTTGCTCGACAACATCAACAATGGCCGGGCCGGCAGCCTGGCCACCGATTCGTTCCTGGTCGATGTGATCGATGACTCCGGTGCCCTGAGCATCCGCGTCACCGACCGTGCCACCGGGGAAATCTCGATCATCGAGGTCAGCGGCCTGAACCCCTGAGAGGGACTGGCCAACAGGGGAGACATGCCATGAAACGCCTGCTGAGCACACTGCTGATTCTCGCCACCCTGCAAGGTTGCGGCCTGCGTGAACCGATGCCTGCCGAGCAGGACGCCGAAACACCGACCCTGACCCCGCGTGCCTCGACCTATTACGACCTGCTCAAGATGCCGCGTCCCAAGGGCCGGCTGATGGCGGTGGTGTACGGTTTCCGCGATCAGACCGGGCAGTACAAGCCGACCCCGGCCAGTTCGTTTTCCACCAGCGTGACCCAGGGCGCGGCGAGCATGCTGATGGATGCCCTCAACGCCAGCGGCTGGTTCGTGGTGCTCGAGCGCGAAGGGCTGCAGAACCTGCTGACCGAACGCAAGATCATCCGTGCCTCGCAGAAAAAGCCCGACGTGGCCGAGAACATCCAGGGCGAGTTGCCGCCGCTGCAGGCGGCCAACCTGATGCTCGAGGGCGGCATCATCGCCTACGACACCAACGTGCGCAGCGGCGGTGAAGGCGCGCGCTACCTGGGCATCGACATCGCCCGCGAGTATCGGGTCGACCAGGTCACGGTCAACCTGCGTGCGGTGGATGTGCGCACCGGGCAGGTGCTGGCCAACGTGATGACCAGCAAGACCATCTACTCGGTGGGGCGCAGCGCCGGGGTCTTCAAGTTCATCGAGTTCAAGAAACTGCTCGAAGCGGAGGTGGGCTACACCACCAACGAGCCGGCACAGTTGTGCGTGCTGTCGGCCATCGAGGCGGCGGTGGGGCACCTGCTGGCCCAGGGCATCGAGCGGCGGCTGTGGCAGGTGGCGGGCGATGGCAGCGGTGACAAGGCGGTGCTGGAACGGTACCTGGGGCAGTTCCAGCAGCCTTGATGCACGCGGCCCGCAGGCCTCAGTTGGCCCGTGCGGCGTTCAGTGCCCCGGCGCGCGACACGCGCAGGGCCACCAGGCTGCCCAGCACGATCACACCCGCCAGCGAGTACAGCGCCGCGTCCGTCGAGCCGGTCTGGTCCTTGATGAAGCCCACCAGATACGGGCTCAGGAAGCCGGCCATCTGGCCCACCGAGTTGATGATCGCCAGGCCCGCGACAGCGGCACTGGCGCTGAGCAGCGCGGTCGGCATCGGCCAGAACATCGGCAGGCCAGTCAGTGCGCCCATGGTGGCGATGGACAGGCCCAGGATGGCCACGGTCGGGTTGCTGGCGAAGTTGACCGCGATCAGCAGGCCGATGGCGCCCATCAGCATGGGCACCACCAGATGCCAGCGGCGTTCGTTGCGCAGGTCTGCCGAGCGGCCGACCAGGATCATGAACACCCCGGCCAGCAGGTAGGGGATCGCACTCAGCCAGCCGATCAGCAACGGGCTGTCGAAGCCCAGGTTCTTGATGATCGAGGGCAGCCAGAAGTTGATCGCATAGACACCGCTCTGGATGCAGAAGTAGACGAAGCCGAAGGTCCAGATCAGTGGGTTGGTCAGTACGGCCAGCACGCTGTCGCCGGTGGTGCTCGGCTTGCTCGCGGCATCGGCGGCGAGGTCCCTGGCGATCAGTTGGCGCTCGCTGTCCGACAGCCAGGCGGCCTTCTGATAGCCGTCGCTGAGCAGGAACACCGCGAGTATGCCCAGCGCCACGGTCGGCAAGCCCTGGATCAGGAACATCCACTGCCAGCCCGCCAGGCCGTGCTGGCCTGCGGCGAAGTGGTCGAGAATCCAGCCGGAGAACGGCCCGCCGAGCAGGCCCGAGACCGGGATCGCCGACATGAACAGGGCCATGATGCGCCCGCGCCGATCAGCCGGGAACCAGCGCGAGAGATACAGGACCACGCCGGGGAAGAACCCGGCTTCGGCGGCGCCGGTGAACAGGCGCAGCACGTAGAACTCCATCGGTGTGGTGACGAACAGCAGGCAGGTCGAGAGCGTGCCCCAGGCGATCATCATCACCGCGATCCAGCGCCGGGGGCCGAAGCGGTTGAGCGCCAGGTTGCTGGGCAGGCCGCAGAGCACGTAGCCGATGAAGAAGATCCCGGCGCCCAGGCCGTAGATGGTCTCGCTGAACTTCAGTGCGTCGAGCATCTGCAGCTTGGCGAAACCGACGTTGACGCGGTCCAGGTAGTTGAACAGGTAGCAGATGAAAATGAACGGGATCAACCGCAGGGTGATGCGCCGGTACAGCGCATTGCGGCTGGGGTCTTGGCCTTGGTCAGGGGCAGGGCTGTGTGCCATGATGAAATTCTCTGTTGTTATGGTTGTCACGCGGCGCCTGTCCCGGCGCTCGCCTGAAACGAGTCTCGGCGAGCAGGGCGCCGCTGTCTTTGTGCTTTTGCACAGCGTAGGGCACGCACGGCTGTGCTGCGGAACAAAGTCTGCCACTGCAAGGAACCCACATGTTCGAGCTAGACCACGACCTGGCCCAGGATATCGTCGACCGGGCGATGGCGATCCTGCCGTGCAACGTCAATGTCATGGACAGCCAGGGCCTGATCCTGGGCAGCGGCGAGCCAGAGCGCATCAACACTCGTCATGAGGGGGCACAACTGGTCCTGGCCAATGGGCGTATCGTCGAGCTCGACAGCGAGGCGGCCAAGTGCCTCAAGGGCGTGCAGCCGGGGGTGAACCTGCCGTTGATGCTCGACGACCGACTGATCGGCGTGCTCGGCCTGACCGGCGATCCGCAGCAACTGCGCACCTATGGCGAGCTGGTACGCATGACCGCCGAGATGCTCCTGGCCCAGCGTCACCTGCAGGTCGAACAGCAGTGGCGCCGACAGCGCTGCGACGATCTATTGGCGCTGCTGCTGGGCGGCAGTGGCGATTCACCCCGGCTGGTGGACGAAGCCCGGCAACTGGGGCTCAAGCCGCAACTGGCGCGGGTGCCTTGCCTGTTCGAGCTGGAGGGCGGCCCACCGGGCGAAGTGCTGTCGGCCTGGCTGAGCAGCCGTTATCCGGACAGCTGGTGCGTCAGCCCGGCGCGTCAATCGCTGCTCTGGTGCCGCCCGGCAACCGTGGCGCTGGACGAGGTGCGCCTGATCGAACGCTTGCAGCGCCATGGCTGGCAGGTCCAGCGCCTGGCCCTGGGCAGCGTGGCGCAGAGCCTGGAGCAGTTGCGACGAGGTTATCGGCGGGTCCGCGACCTGTTGGCCTATGGCCGCGAGATAGTGCCCGGCGAGCGCGTGTTGAGTTTGTCGCGCTACCGCTTGCCGGCGTTGCTCTGGCGTCATCGCAATGACGACGCCCTGGACGAATTGCTCGAACCGCTGCAACGCATCCGCGCCAAGGATGCCAGCGGGCAATTGCTCGCCACCCTGCGCGCCTGGTGCGCCCATGACGGACAAAGCCAGGCGTGCGCCGATGCCTTGGGGATCCATCGCAACAGCCTGCGTTATCGACTGGAGCGTATCGCTGAACTGGGCGAGGTGGATCCGCTGCGTCTGGAGGGGATGCTGAGCCTGTACCTGGGCTTGCAGCTGCTGCCTGCCGAGTGAGCCTGGGGAACCGGGCGAAGGCATTTGCCCAAACAACCGGTCGGGCGTTTTGTGCATCCGACCGAGGCCGCTCTGGCGCGCAGCTGTCAGCATGCGGGCTAACAGGACCAGGAGATTCCCCATGAAAGTCGTCATCGCCCCCGATTCGTTCAAGGACAGCCTCGATGCCGCCGGTGTCGCCCGGGCGATCAGCGCCGGGCTGGCCAAGGTCTGGCCCGAGGCCGAGCGTGTCGAGTGCCCGATGGCCGATGGCGGTGAGGGCACCATGGAGGCGATCGTCGCGGCCACCGAGGGCGAGCAGCGCCGCCAGGTGGTGCGCGGTCCGCTGGGGGCGCCAGTGGAGGCGAGCTGGGGCTGGCTGGCGCAGAGCAGTACCGCCGTGATCGAGATGGCCCAGGCCAGTGGTATCCAGTTGCTGCCCAGCGGTGAGCGCAATGCCTGCCGCAGCAGCACCTGGGGCACCGGGGAGCTGATTGCCGCAGCCCTGGCGGCAGGTGCGCAGCGCATCGTGCTGGCAATCGGCGGCAGCGCCACCAACGACGCGGGCAGCGGCATGCTGCGGGCGCTGGGGCTGCGGTTGCTGGACAGCGAAGGCCAGGCACTGGCCGAGGGCGGCTTGGCCCTGGCGCAACTGGCACGCATCGACGCCAGCGACCTCGACCCACGTCTGGCCGAGGTACAGTTCGAGGTGGCGGCGGATGTCGACAACCCCTTGTGCGGCCCCAACGGCGCCTCGGCGATCTTCGGCCCGCAGAAGGGCGCCACGCCTGAGCAGGTGCTGCTGCTGGACCAGGCCCTGGGGCACTTTGCCGACCACTGCGCGCAGTTGCTGGGGGAGGATGTGCGTGAGTTTCCTGGTTGCGGTGCGGCGGGCGGCATGGGCTTTGCGGCCAAGGCGTTCATGGGCGCGCGCTTTCGTCCCGGGGTTGAAGTGGTGGCGGAGCTCGCTGGGCTGGACGGGCTGGTGCAGGGCGCGGACCTGGTGATCACCGGCGAAGGACGTTTCGATGCCCAGACCCTGCGCGGCAAGACCCCGATGGGCGTGGCCCGCGTGGCCAAGCGTCATGGTGTGCCGGTGGTGGTGATTGCCGGCACCCTGGGGGAGGGCTACGAGGCGTTGTATGCCCACGGCATCGATGCCGCGTTCGCTGTGACCAGCGGGCCGATGACGCTCGAGCGCGCTTGTGCCGAGGCCGGGACGCTGCTCGAGGCGCGGGCGGGGGATATCGCACGGCTGTGGCAGGTGGCGCGGGGGGTGTAGGCGCTATTTCTTTCGAGGGGGTTGTGTGGGGGCGAACACCTGTCCGCCCCCACGAATCCCTCCAGCCAACCCCAACGGCACACAACCGTTCATCGGATCAGAAAGTTATTTTGTAACGGCTAATAGCACTTTGATAGCGGCTCTCGGTCTTTCCTGAGATGCTGCATCACATTCTCGTTTGAAAGTGACGGGCCCACGGAATCCGGGGCCTGACGGCCACCAGGGAAGCTGGCTTGCAGGATGCGTGAGTGCTTTACCACACAACTGTTCGCAAGGTGTCCCATGTTCGATCGAAAAATCAAAGCTCGGCTCGCGGCAAGCGAGGCCGAGGTCAAACGCCTGCGTGCGGTGCTCGAGCAACTGGAGCAAGGCAGCCTGGCCCTGCGTCTGGATGCCAACCTGAGAATCATCGCCTGCAACGAAGCATGCGCCGCCGCGCTTGCACAACCCTCGAGGGCGCTGATCGGGCGGCCGCTGAGCGATATCGTCCCCGGCTACGTGACAACCTTGCCCTGCTACCGGCAGTTCACCCAGGCCATATCACGGCTGGAGCCGGTGGCCGACGACTATCGTTTCCTGCGCGCCGACGGCCACATGGTCTGGCTACGCCTGAAGTGGTTGCCAGTGCGCGGCGAGGACGGACGCCTGGACTATGTGCAGGGCTACGGCAGCGAGGTGTCCGCCGAGGTCGGTCAGCGCCTTGAGAACACAGCCTTCATCGACGCGCTGTTCCGCTCGACGGCGATCATCCAGTTCGACCTGAGCGGCAACATCGTCACGGCCAACGAACGCTTTCTCGAGGCCATGGGCTATTCGCTGGAGCGCGTGGTCGGCCAGCATCACCGCCTGTTCTGTCCGGCCGATGAAGCGGCGACACCGGCCTACACGGAGTTCTGGAAGACCCTCAACAGCGGGCGCTATGTCGCTGGGCGCTTCCGCCGACTGGACAGCCGTGGGCAGGAAGTCTGGCTGGAGGCCAGCTACAACCCGGTCTACGACGCCGAAGGCAAGATCAGCCGGGTGATCAAGTTCGCCTCGGTGATCACCGACCAGGTGCGCAAGGAGCAGGCTATCCGTCGCGCTGCGCAAATGGCCCTGGAGGTGTCGCGCAACACCGACGTCAGTGCCCGCGAGGGGGCGAGCGTGGTGCAGGAAGCGGTGCAGACGATGCAGGCGGTGGCCGATCAGATGCACAGCGCCTCGAGCACCATCGAGGCGCTGGGCAAGCAGTCGGTGGTCATCAGTTCGATCGTGCAGACCATCGGCAGCATCGCCTCGCAGACCAACTTGCTGGCGCTCAACGCTGCCATCGAAGCGGCCCGCGCGGGCGAGCAGGGGCGTGGGTTTGCCGTGGTCGCCGATGAGGTGCGCCAGCTTGCAGCGCGCACCAGCGCGGCGACCGAAGAGATCGTCGCGGTGGTGGCGCGTAACCAGCAACTGGCCGATCAGGCAGTGGTGGAGATCGAAAACAGCCGCGAGCAGGCCGGGGTCGGGCTGACCCTCGCAGGCCAGGCGGGCAGCGCCATCACTGACATTCAGGAAGGCGCACGCCGCGTGGTGCAGGCGGTCGGACAGGTGACCCAGGACCTGCGCTGAGCCGCAGGCCTCAGTCGGGCTGGCGCCAGATCAGTTCGCGGGTGTCGTAGCCGCGCTGGCGAGCGACTTCGAGCAACTGGTTGCGTGTGCGTTCGCTCACTGTCGGGGTGCGTGACAGCAGCCACAGGTACTCGCGATTCGGGTGGCCGACCACGGCCACGCGGTAGTCCGGATCGTGGTACAGCACCCAGTATTCGCCCTTGGCGGTATCGGGCGCCAGTTTGCTGAACCAGTTGTCGAACCTCACCCACAGCTTGTCGGTCTGGCCGGGTTGCTGCAGTTGGGCGATGCCGGTCGCCTGCTGCCAATCGCCGTCTTCGTCACGGCAGCGGTTGGTGACATCGACCTGGCCATCTTCGCGCAGTTGGTAATTGGCCTCGGACTGCACGCAGTCACGCTGGAAGAACATCGGCAGGCGTGCCAGTTCGTACCATTTGCCCTGGTACTGCTCGAGATTGACGGGCATGGTCTTGGGTGGCGGTTTATCTGGCGAAGCGCCGACACAGGCGCCCAGGGTCAAGGCCAGGCAGGGAATCAGCAAGGTGGCGCGAATCGCCATGAATAACCTCCGAAATGACTGTGTTGTCACTGCTTGGACACCGGACGTTGGTGAAAGTTGAATCTTTCAGCGTGGCTCCAGTGCCGCGTTCATCATTCGCTCTAGCCCGGCGTACTCGGCGTGGCTGGCCAGGTAGGCGTCGGCGCGCGCTGGCGACGAAGGCGGCATCGACGCGCCCGTCCTGCAAGGCCTGCAACGCCATGTGATGGGTGCCGACGTACACCAGCGCGCCGAAGTAGCGTTGCAAGGGCGTGGTCACCTGGGCGGCGAACTCGACGCTCGGCACCCGGCTGCCGGAGGTGCTGACTGGTGGTGAAATGCTTCTATCGGGTGCAGCCTGCTCCTACACCAACGCCTGCAACGCCGCGCGGGCTTGCTCGCTGGCCAGGCGCTCGATGAACAATGCCGCCTCCCGTTTTACGGTCTCCTCCAGTTCCCGGCGCTGTCCATCCTTGAGCAGGCGTTTGCTGATCCGCAGGGCCTGCTGGGGCATGGCTTGCAAGCGCCTGGCGAGCGCTACCGCGGCCGCCAGGCACTGTTCGCCGTCGTCATGCAGCTCGTTGGCCAGGCCCCAGGCCAGTGCCTGTTCGCCGCTGAGCAACTCGTTGGCCAGCAGCAGCCGCGCCGCCCTTTGATGCCCGAGCAGACGTGGCAGCAGCAGGCTCGAGCCGAATTCCGGGCATACACCCAGGGGGGCGAAGGGCATGCGCAGTTTCGCCGAGCGGCTGACCAGCACCTGGTCGCAGTGCAGCAGCAGGGTGCAGCCGATGCCGATGGCGGGCCCGTTGACGGCGGCGAGCAGCGGCTTGTCCAGTGCCAGCACGGTGCGCATCATGCGAAACACCGGGCTGTCCAGATCACGTGGAGGGTTGTCGAGAAAGTCGCGCAGGTCATTGCCGGCGCTGAAGCAGGTCGCACCGCCGGTCAGCAGGATCACCTCGACGGCCGGGTCTTCGCTGGCCGCCTGCAGATGGCGGTCCAGTTCGCTGTACATCGCGTTGTTGAGCGCGTTGAGCTTGTCGAGGCGGTTGAAGGTCAGGGTCAGCAAACCCTGGTCGAGGGCGCAGGTGATCAGGTCGGACATGGCAGGCATTCTTGTTATTGGCCGGAGCACAGGGTTTATCACGCGCTGCGCCTTGTTGTACAGTCGTTCAGTCCAACCCGCCGCGACGAGAATCCGCATGACCCAGGAAGCCCGCTACAACCGCATGGCGCCCGAAGAACGCAAGGCCATCCTGGTCCAGGCGACCCTGGCCTGCCTCAAGCGCGATGGCTTCCAGGGCGCGTCGATCCGCAAGATTTCCGCCGAGGCGGGCGTGTCGGTGGGGCTGATCAGCCATCACTACTCGGGCAAGGACGAACTGGTCGCCGAGGCCTACCGGGCCGTGACCGGGCGGGTCATGGGCCTGCTGCGCGAGGCCATGGCCCAGGCCGCACCCAATGCCCGCGAGCGCCTGTCGGCGTTCTTTCGCGGATCGTTCTGCGCCGAGTTGCTCGACCCGCAGTTGCTCGACGCCTGGCTGGCCTTCTGGGGGGCGGTGAAGACCGCCGAAGCGATCAACCAGGCGCACGACCATTCCTATTCCGAATACCGCAACGAACTGGCCACGCTGCTGGCGGCGCTGGCAGCGGAGGAGGGCTGGCAGGCCTTCGACGCGGACCTCGCCGCGATCAGCCTGAGCGCCTTGCTCGATGGCCTGTGGCTTGAGTCGGGGCTCAACCCCAACACCTTCACCCCGGAGCAGGGCGTGCAGATCTGCGAGGCCTGGGTCGATGGCCTGCAGGCGGGTGGGCGTCGACGCTTCAGCCTGCCGGGAGGCTGTTGATCGGTCGTTCAGTACCGGGTAGGCTGCTGGCGCGGGTTTCAGAACAACATCAAAGAAGAGACCACACGCAATGACACCTCGGGTACTGGTCGTCGACGACGATCCGCTCATTCGTGACCTGTTGCAGGCCTATCTCTCGCGGGAAGGCTACGACGTACGCTGCGCCGACACTGCCGAAGAGGCCGAGCGCTGCCTGGCCAGCCAGCCGGTGGATCTGGTCATGCTCGACATCCGCCTGCCGGGCAAGGACGGCCTGACCCTGACCCGCGAGCTGCGGGTGCGCTCGGAAGTCGGCATCATCCTGATCACCGGACGCAACGATGATATCGACCGGATCGTCGGCCTTGAATGCGGCGCCGACGACTACGTGATCAAGCCGCTCAACCCGCGCGAACTGGTGTCGCGGGCCAAGAACCTGATCCGCCGTGTGCGCCACGCCCAGGCAAGCCGTTCTGGCGCCATCGCCAGCCCTTGCCTCAAGCAGTTCGCCGACTGGGCGCTGGACAGCGACCGGCGCCGGTTGATCGACCCGCAGGGCGGTGAAACCCTGCTGACCCATGGCGAGTTCCAACTCCTCAGCGTGTTCCTGCGCAACAGCGGCCATACCCTCAGCCGCGACCAGTTGATGGACCAGATCCGCAACCGCGAATGGGTGCCCAACGACCGTTCCATCGACGTGCTGGTCGGCCGTCTGCGGCGCAAGTTGCACGACGACCCGGCCGAACCGCAACTGATCATCACCATCCACGGCACCGGCTATCTGTTCACCGCCAGCGTGGCGGCCTGAGATCATGCGCGGCCTGTGCTGCCTGGGCCTGTGGCTGTTGAGCCTGCCGGCGTTCGCCGGGCAGCCGGTGCGCTATTGCGACTACCCGGTGTACCCGCCGGTGTCCTGGAGTGATGGCAAGCAGGTGCGGGGGCTGGCGCCGACCGTGGTGCGCGAGTTGTTCGCACGCCTGGGGCTGGAGGTGCAGATCGTGGTGCTGGGCAACTGGAAGCGCTGCCTGCTGGACGCGGCCGAAGGGCGGGTGGATGTGGTGCTGGCCTACAGCAGCGAGCAACGTGACCAAGGCATGCGCTTCTCCCGTGTGCCGGTGCTGCGCGAGGAGGTCGCGGTGTTCGTCAACCGCAAGCGGCCGGTACGTTTCGAGCGGCTCGACGATCTTGCCCGCTATCGCGGCGGGCTGCTGTTCGGCGAAAGCTACGGCCCGGCCTTCGACCGTTTCGTTGCCCGTCACCAGAACATCGAATGGGTGTCGTCCAGCCAGCAGAATTTTGGCAAGTTGATTCGCGGGCGCATCGATTTCGTGATCCAGGAGCGGCGCACGGGCGAGCTGTTCGTCGAGCACCTGCCCGGTGCGGGCGATATCCAGGCCCTGCCTGCGGCGCTGAGTGTCGACTACCTGCGTGTCGCAGTCTCGCGCCATAGCCCCTTGAGCCTGCGCATGGACGAGATCGACGCGCAGTTGCAGCAAATGACCGAGCGCGGCGAGATCGACAACTGGCTGCATCAGAGCGAAGTGACCTACCGCGACATGATCGCGCAACCGGCAGCTGCACGATGATCCGCCTGCGTGCCGATGGCCTGCTGCGCCGCCTGCTGCTGTTCATCCTGCTGTTCAGCCTGTGCTTCACCGTGCTGGCCAGCGCCGTGCAGCTGTATTTCGAGTACCGCCGCGAGATGCGCGATATCGACGCGCGCATGGAACTGATCCGCGCCGGTTACCTGGCGAGCCTGGAGCGCAGCCTGTGGGACCTGGACCAGGAGCAGCTCAACGTGCAGTTGCGCGGGTTGGTGGACTTCTCCGATGTGGCACGGGTGCGGCTGGACAGCAGCGACTTCCAGCTGCTGCAAGGCCAGGCAGAACCTGCGGGGCCGCTGCGCATCGAGCGCTTCGCCCTGGATTTCCAGCCGCCCACCGGGCCGACGAGGCACCTTGGCACGCTGGAGGTGAGCATCGACCTGGGCGCGGTGCACCAGCGCCTGTTCGCCACCGGGCTGACCAGCCTGCTGTGGATGAGCGTGTTTCTCTGCGGTTTGGCCGTGGCGCTGTCGGGGTTGTTCTATCGCCTGGTCACGCGCCATCTGCAGGTGATGGCCGAGTTCGCCCGGCGTGTCGCTGCAGGCCACTGGCAGGAGCCGCTGCGCCTGGACAAGCGCCGCTCGGCCCGGGTGGACGAGATCGATACCGTGGCCCATGCCCTGGACGACATGCGCCGGTCGATCCTGAGCGATATCGAGCGTCGCGAGCAGGACCGCCTGGCCTTGCAGGGCAAACGTGACGAGTTGCAAGCCATGGTCGAGCGGCGCACCGAAAGCCTGGCGCGTGCCAAGGATGAGGCGGAGGCGGCGAACCTGGCCAAGTCGCGCTTCCTGGCGACCATGAGCCATGAGTTGCGCACCCCGCTCAACGGTATTCTCGGCATGGCCGAGTTGCTGCGTGGCAGCAGCCTCGACCCCCAGGCAAGCAGGCGTCTGGAGGCGCTGTACAAGGCGGGCGAGGGCTTGTCGGCGATCCTCAACGAGGTGTTGTTCTTTGCCCGCCTTGAAGAGGGTGAAAGCCACCCGGAGCCCGTGGACTTCTCCTTGCGCCGGCTCTGCGACGAGGTGCTGACGCTGCTCGAACCCCGCGCCACGGCCAATGGCACCGAGCTGGACTGCCATGTCGATACCCGGCTGGCTGCGCATCAGTTCGGTGCCGAGCAGTACTTGCGCCAGGTGCTGAGCAACCTGCTGGCCAACGCGATCAAGTTCACCGAAGGCGGGCGGGTCAGCCTTGAGGTGCAAGTGCTGCAGGCGCAGCGCCAGTGGGTGCGGGTGCAGGTCAGCGATGACGGTATCGGCATCGCCCCGGCGATGCAGGCGCGGATCTTCGAGCGTTTTACCCAGGCCAGCGAAACCGTGGCTAGGCGTTACGGCGGCACAGGATTGGGGCTTGCAATCTGCAAGCACCTGATCGGACGCCTGGGCGGTCGGATCGGCGTGGACAGCCGCGAAGGTCAGGGCAGTTGCTTCTGGTTCGAGGTGGAGCTGCCCGCGGGCCGCGACGTTGCCGCCGAGTCCGCCAGCCAGGGGCTTTCGCCTGCCCTCGAGATCCTGGTGGTCGAGGATGTGGCGCTCAACCGCGAGGTGGCGGGCAGCTTGCTCGAGCGTGACGGGCACCGTGTCAGCTTCGCCGAGGATGCGACGCAGGCGCTGGCGGTCTGCGCGCAACGACCCTTCGACCTGCTGCTGCTGGATGTGCACCTGCCGGGCATGAGCGGTGTCGATTTGTGCCGGCGACTGCGCGCTGGCGCCGGGCCGAATCGGCAGACGCGAATCCTGGCCCTGACGGCGGGCGTGCAACCGGCCGTGGTACGCGGCTACCTGGAAGCCGGGATGCAGGGGGTGCTGGCCAAGCCGTTGCGCCTGGACAGCCTGCGTCGTGCACTGGCGCAGGTCGAGCCGCTGCCGACAGTGACCGCCCCGGACACCGTCCTCGACCTGGCCCTGCTGCAGACCCATCGCCAGTTGCTGGGGGAGCAGAAGGTCCAGGGGCTGTTGGCTGTGCTGCGCCAAGGGCTCGACGAGCAACGCGGGGCATTGCTCGATGCACTGCGGCTCGGCGATTGCACTCAGGCTGCGGACCTGGCCCATCGCCTGGCCGGCAGCAGCGATTCGCTGGGGTTGTGCGGGTTGGCCACGACGTTGCGGCGTGTCGAGGCCGTGGCGGTGGCGCTGGACGCCCCGGCGCTTCAAGGGTTGGAGCAGCCCCTGCAGAGGGCATTGGACGAGGCACGCAGGTTGCTGGAACGGCTGATGCAGAGCGGTCGTACATAATTCTTACGACTTTTTACATCTTCGATCTTCAGCTTCAACGTCCGCTTACATCGCTTTCCAATAATCCAGGGCAACCGTGTGGTTCGCGGTCCGTCAGGCTTATTGGAGATAAGAATAATGAAAGGTCCCAAAGCTCAGCCCAACGCCATTATTGTGGAGGTGCGTCATGTCTGAGCCCTCCGAACGCAAAGGCATCCACCTAACTCGCGCGCTCAAGAGCCGGCATATCTTCATGTTGTCGTTGGGCGGCGTGATCGGCACCGGCCTGTTCATGGGCTCCGGGGTGACCATCAACCAGGGTGGCCCGATGGGCGCAATCCTGGCTTACCTGGTGGCAGGCTTGCTGATGTACCTGGTGATGGTCTGCCTGGGTGAGCTCTCGGTGCAGATGCCGGTATCGGGCTCGTTCCAGGCCCACGCGACGAAATACATCGGCCCGGCCACGGGCTTCATGATCGGCTGGGTGTACTGGATGAGCTGGGCCACCACCGTGGGCCTTGAGTTCACCGCCGCCGGCATGCTGATGACCCGTTGGTTCCCCGAGGTGCCGATCTGGTACTGGTCGGCGCTGTTCGTTGCCGTGCTGTTCGGTCTCAACGCCCTGGCCACCCGGGCGTTCGGTGAGGCCGAATATTGGTTCTCGGGGGTGAAGGTGGCGGCGATCCTGGGCTTTATCATCGTCGGCATCCTGGTCATCTTCGGCGCCATCCCGCTGACCAGCGGCGCACCGGCGCCGATGCTCGACAACCTGGTTGGCGACTCGCTGTTCCCCAACGGGCTGCCAGCGGTATTCGCGGTGATGATGACCGTGGTCTACGCCTTCCAGGGCTGCGAGATCATGGGGGTGGCGGCAGGTGAGACCGACCAGCCGGAAAAGAGCATCCCAAGGGCGGTGCGCAACGTGGTGTTCCGCGTACTGATCTTCTACGTGCTGGCCATCGCGGTACTGTCGGCCATCGTGCCGTGGCAGCAGGCCGGGCTGATGGAAAGCCCGTTCGTGCAGGTGTTCGACATGGTCGGCATCCCGTACGCGGCCGACCTGATGAACTTCGTCA
This sequence comes from Pseudomonas sp. SYWMCR5, assembly GCF_057197165.1. Lineage (NCBI taxonomy): Bacteria > Pseudomonadati > Pseudomonadota > Gammaproteobacteria > Pseudomonadales > Pseudomonadaceae > Pseudomonas > Pseudomonas sp. SYWMCR5. Next base: position 839,412 of record NZ_JBXUNH010000002.1, on the reverse strand, counting down.
TCCTTACCGCCATTCTTTCGGTGGGCAACTCCGGACTGTACGCCTCCACGCGCATCCTCTGGGCCATGTCCAAGAGCGGCATGGCGCCGAAAAGCCTGTCGCCACTGAGCTCGCGCGGTGTACCGCTGCGGGCGCTGAGCATCACCCTGTGCTTTGCCCTGGTGTCGCTGATGACCAGTTTCATTGCCGCCGACACCTTGTTCATGGTGCTGATGGCGGTGAGCGGGATGTCCGGGACCGTGACCTGGATCGTCATCGCCCTGGCGCAATACCGCTTCCGCCGTACGTTCCTGCGCGAGGGCGGCAAGCTCGAGGACATCAAGTACCGCGCGCCTCTGTACCCGCTGATCCCGCTGCTGTGCATCACCCTGTGCAGCTCGCTGTTCGTGTTCCTGGCACTGGATGAAACGCAGAGGCCGTCGCTGTACTGGGGCTTTGGCTTCATTGCCCTGTGCTACCTGGCGTACTTCGTGATGAACCGCAAGCGTTCGCAGACCTTGGTGCCGACGGCGCCTGGGGTTTGAATCTTCGCTGAGGCCACTGGCCTTTTCGCGGGCAAGCCCGCTCCTACAGATGTGATCTCTGTAGGAGCGGGCTTGCCCGCGAAAAGGCCCTGCGCAACACCCCAAAACCCCGATTGTTCGAAGTTGTAACAGCCCCATATCCGCCGATTGCCGCCTTGTTGAACGCTCGTTTAGTATCTCGCCCAAGCCCACCCCAACCACAACAACTCGAGGCTTCCCATGACCAGCCTGTTGACCACCCTCGAAGCCGGTGTCGCCTGGATCACGCTCAACCGCCCCGACCAGCGCAATGCCCTGGACATCCCCACCCTCAAGCACCTGCACAGCCTGCTCGAAGACTTCAACGCCGACCCCGCCGTGCGCGTGGTGGTGCTGACCGGCAGCGGGCGCAGCTTCTGCGCCGGGGCTGACCTTGCCGAATGGGCCGAGGCCGAAGCCCGCGGCGCCCTGGAAAGCTACGGCTGGACCGAAACCGCCCATGCCCTGATGCAGCGCCTGCACACCCTCGACAAACCCACCGTCGCCGCGATCAACGGCACCGCTGTCGGCGCCGGCATGGACCTGACCCTGTGCTGCGACCTGCGCATCGCCGCCGCTTCGGCGCGCTTCAAGGCCGGCTACACCAGCATGGCCTACAGCCCCGATGCGGGCGCCAGTTGGCACCTGCCGCGGCTGATCGGCAGCGAGCAGGCCAAGCGCCTGCTGTTCCTCGACGAGTTGTGGGGCGCCGAACGGGCGCTCGCCGCAGGCCTGGTGGGCGAAGTCTGCGCCGACGACCAACTGCTGACCGTCACCGCCGAACTCGCCTCACGCCTGGCCCAGGGCCCGACCTTCGCCTTCGCCCAGACCAAGCGCCTGATCCGCGACGGTGCCCAGCGCACCCTGGCCGAGCAATTGGCGGCGGAGCTGGCCGCCGGGCTGCTGTGCGGGCGCAGCGAGGACGGTGCCGAGGCACTGCGCGCCTCCGTCGAGCGCAGGCCCGCGCGCTTCGTCGGTAAATGACCTTCCAGCACCTCCCCAGTACCTTCTTCAGGACCATGCCAGATGAATTTCCAACTGACCCAAGAACAAGAAATGTTGGTGGAAGCGGTACGCAGTTTCGTCGCCAAGGAGCTGCTGCCCCACGAGGAAGAGGTCGACCGCGCCGACGCGGTGTCGCCCGAGCTTGCCGCGCAGATCCGCGGCAAGGCCATCGCCGCAGGCTTCTATGCCTTCAACATGCCCGAGGAAGTCGGCGGTGGCGGGTTGGACTACCTGTCCCAGGCGCTGATCGAGCGTGAGTTGTCCAAGGTTTCCTGGGCCGTGCACGTGTTCGTCGCACGCCCTTCGAAGATTCTCATGGCCTGCAAGGATGAGCAGATCAACGACTACCTGCTGCCCAGCGTGCAGGGCGAGAAGATCGATTGCTTCGCCCTCACCGAACCTGGCGCCGGCTCCGATGCCAACGCCATCAAGACTCGCGCCGTGCGCCAGGGCGACGACTTCGTGATCAACGGCAGCAAGCACTTCATCAGCCATGCCGGGCATGCCGACTTCGCCATCGTCTTCGCCGTCACCGACACCTACGAGCACAATGGCCGCAAGCGCAATGCCGTGACCGCTTTCCTGGTCGATCGCGGCACCCCCGGCATGACCATCCGCCGTGGGCCCAAGTGCGTGAGCAACCGTGGCTATCACACCTACGAGCTGTTCTTCGACGACTGCAAGGTGCCCGCCAGCAAGGTGCTGGGCGAGGTCGGCAAGGGCTGGGAAGTGGCCAACGCCTGGCTGACCGCCGGGCGGGTGATGGTCGCCGCCAACTGCGTCGGCCAGGCCCAGCGTGCACTGGACCTGTCGCTGCAGTGGTCGGCGGATCGCAAGCAGTTCGGCCAACCGATCGGCAGCTATCAAGGCGTGTCGTTCAAGCTCGCCGACATGGCCACGCAGATCCGCGCTGCGGAGCTGCTGACCCTGCACACCGCCTGGAAGATGGACCAGGGCAGCATGACCGATGGCGAGGCCGGCATGGCCAAGCTGTTCGCCAGCGAAGTGTTGGGCAAGGTCGCCGACGAAGCGGTACAGATCTTCGGTGGCATGGGCCTGATGGACGAAGGGCCGGTGGAGCGGATCTGGCGCAACGCGCGAATCGAACGGATCTGGGAGGGGACATCGGAGATCCAGCGGCACATCATTTCCCGCGAACTGCTGCGCCCTCTGTTGCGCTGATCGGGCTGGAGAATACTCATGTCGCAGTCGATTCGTGACAACCTCAAGCGTCTGCTGGCGCCGCGGCACCTGGCCTTCGTCGGTGGCCGCAGCATGGCCCGCGCCCTCAAGCGCTGCGCCGAAGGCGGGTTCCAGGGCCCGATGTGGCTGGTCAACCCGCAGCACACCAGCATCGATGGCATCCCGTGCGTGGCCAGCGTCGCCGAGCTGCCGTGCGGCCCGGATGCCGTGTTTATCGCCACCAACCGCGAGCTGACCCTGGCCTGCGTCGAGCAGCTCGCCGCGCTCGGTGCCGGCGGCGCGATCTGCTATGCCTCGGGCTTCGCCGAAAGTGGCGCCGAGGGCGAGGCCTTGCAGCAGCGCCTGCTGCAGGCGGCCGGTAGCATGGCCCTGCTGGGCCCCAACTGCTATGGCCTGCTCGACTACCTGCACAGCGCCGCGCTGTGGCCGGTCGCCCATGGCGGCAAGACGGTCGAGAAGGGCGTGGCGATCCTCACCCAGAGCGGCAACTTCGCCTACAACCTGTCGATGAGCGACCGTTCGCTGCCGGTGGCCTACATGGCCTCGGTCGGCAACCAGGCGCAGCTGGGCGTGGCCGAGTTGATGGATGTGCTGCTGGACGATCCGCGCGTCACCGCCATCGGCCTGCATCTGGAAGGGTTGAAAAATGTACCCGGCTTTGCCCGCGCCGCGCACAAGGCGCTGGAGCGCGGTACGCCGATCATCGCGCTGAAGACCGGCGTGTCGCAGATCGGTGCCGAACTTGCGCTCAGCCACACCAGCTCGCTGTCTGGCTCCGACGCGCTGTACGACGCCTTGTTCAAGCGCCTGGGCGTGATTCGCGTGAGCGGCCCGGTAAGCTTCGTCGAAACCCTCAAGGCCGCCGCTTGCGGGCAGTTGCCCCAGGGCGACCGGCTGATTGCCCTGGCCTGCTCGGGCGGTGACGCCGGGCTGATCGCCGATTATGCCGAGCGCAACCATCTGAGCCTGCCCAAGCTCGAGCAGACCCAGGTCGATGAACTGGCCCAGGTGCTGCCCAGCTACGCCAACCTGGTCAACCCGCTGGACTTCACCACGGCCATCTGGGGCGACGACGAGGCACTGCAGCGCATGCTCGACAGCGCCCTGCGCAGCGACGCCGATGCGGCGATGCTGGTGCTCGACTATCCGGCGGAGTTCACCGGCGAGCGCAAGGAGTGCGACCTGCTGCTGGCGCTGTACTGCCAGGCCCTGGCGCGTCACGGCAAGATCGGCTTCGTCACCTCGGCCTTCCCCGAGCTGCTGCCGGCCAGCGCCCGTGAGCGTCTGCATGCCCATGGCATCGCGGCGTTGCAGGGCGTGGAAGATGGCCTGGCGGCCTGGGGGCGGATCGTTGAGTACCAGGCCAATCGACAGCGCCTGCTGGCGTTGGGCGAGTCCGCGCTGGTGCCGTTGTGCCCGCAGGCACTGACTGGCAAGACCCGCTTGCTGGACGAGTGGCAGTCCAAGCAGGCCCTGCGCCCCTTTGGCTTGCCGGTCCCGGACGGTCGGCTGAGCACCCCCGGTTCGGCGCTGGCCGATTCGGCCATTGTCGGCTTTCCGTTGGTGCTCAAGGCGGTCAGCGCACAGTTGCCGCACAAGACCGAAGCTGGCGCGGTGGCGCTGAACCTGCGTGATGGCCGGGCGCTCGAGGCGGCGCTGCACCAGATGCGCGAGCGTATCCATGCCCACGCGCCACAGGTGCCGTTCGATCGAGTACTGCTCGAACCGATGGCCGAGCCAGCGTTGGCCGAGCTGATCGTCGGCATCAAGCGCGAGAACGGCTTTGCCCTGGCACTGGTCATCGGGGCGGGCGGGGTGCTGGTCGAATTGCTCAAGGACAGCACCAGCCTGCTGCTGCCCACCACCGATGGCGCCATCCGCGCGGCCTTGCTCGGGCTGCGCAGCGCCGGGTTGCTGCAGGGTTTCCGCGGGCGTCCGGCGGCCGACCTGGATGTTCTGGTGGCGGCGATCCGCGCGGTGGCCGACTACGCCTGCGAAAACGCCAGCCAGCTGCTGGAGCTGGACGTCAATCCATTGATGGTCGGCGCCAATGCCACCACGGCGGTCGATGCACTGATCCGCCTGGGCCAGGCCCGAGGAGATGAACATGCATGACAAACCCTTGACCGGCGGCCAGGCCCTGGTCCGATTGCTGGCCAACTATGGCGTCGACACCGTGTTCGGCATTCCCGGCGTGCACACTTTGGAGCTGTATCGCGGCCTGCCTGGCAGTGGTATCCGCCATGTGCTGACCCGCCACGAGCAGGGCGCAGGCTTCATGGCCGACGGCTATGCGCGCATCAGCGGCAAGCCGGGCGTGTGTTTCGTGATCACCGGCCCCGGTGTGACCAATGCCGCCACTGCCATCGGCCAGGCCCACGCCGACTCGATTCCGTTGCTGGTGATCTCCAGCGTCAACCACAGCGCCAGCCTGGGCAAAGGCTGGGGCTGCCTGCACGAGACTCAGGACCAACGCGCGATGACCGCGCCGATCACCGCCTTCTCGGCGCTGGCCCTGAGCCCGGAAGACCTGCCTGAGCTGATCGCCCGCGCCTGGGCGGTGTTCGACAGCGAGCGGCCCCGGCCGGTGCATATCTCGGTGCCGCTGGATGTGCTGTCGGCAGCGGTGGCGCGTGACTGGAGCGCCGAAGTGGTACGCCGCCCTGGCCGCAGCGTGCCGGACCGCACTGTGCTGGATCAGGCGGCGGCCAGGCTGGCCGCTGCCAGGCGCCCGATGATCATCGCGGGCGGTGGAGCACTGCAGGCGGGGTCCGAGCTGTCTGTACTGAGCGAGCGCCTGGCTGCACCGGTGTTCACCAGCGTGGCAGGCAAGGGGCTGCTGCCGCCTGAGGCGCCGCTCAGTGCCGGTGCGAGCCTGTGTGTGGAGCCGGGCTGGCAGATGATCGCCGAGGCGGACGTGGTGCTGGCGGTGGGGACCGAGATGGCCGACACCGATTTCTGGCGCGAGCGCCTGCCGATCAACGGCGAATTGATTCGTATCGATATCGACCCGCGCAAGTTCAACGATTTCTACCCGTGCGCGCTGGCATTGCAGGGTGATGCGCGCCTGACCCTGGCCGGGGTGCTGGAGCATCTGCCGGATATTCGCCGCGATGCCACGGCGGCTATCCATGCGGTTGCCGGTCTGCGCGAGGCGGTGAGGGCAGGGCATGGGCCGTTGCAGCGATTGCACCAGGGCATTCTCGATCGTGTGGCCCGGGCGTTGCCGGACAATGCCTTCATCAGTACCGACATGACGCAGTTGGCCTACACCGGCAACTACGCCTTCCCCAGCAAGACACCGCGCAGCTGGCTGCATCCCACGGGGTACGGAACCCTGGGCTATGGTCTACCGGCGGGGATCGGCGGCATGTTCGCCGGGGGCGAGCGTCCAGGCCTGGTGCTGGTGGGGGACGGCGGGTTCCTGTACACCGCGCAGGAGCTGGCCACGGCGGTCGAGGAACTGGACCGGCCGCTGGTGGTATTGCTGTGGAACAACGATGCGCTCGGGCAGATCCGCGACGATATGCTGGGCCTGGATATCGAACCCATCGGCGTGCTGCCGCGCAACCCCGACTTCATCGGCCTGGGCCGTGCCTTCGGCTGCGCCGTGGCGCAGCCCGGCAGCCTCGATGAGCTGGAGCAGGACCTCAGGAACGGATTCGCGCGCAACGGCGTCACCCTGATCGAACTCAGGCACGCCAGCGCCCATTGATGGAGGCTTTTCATGCGTTTTTCCAAGCTGACCCAGCGCATCGCCGGTGACGGCGCTGCGGCCTGGGAGATCCACTACCGCGCCCTCGAGCTGCAGGCTCAGGGCCGCGACATCCTGCTGCTGTCGGTGGGCGACCCGGACTTCGACACCCCGGCGCCGATCGTCCAGGCCGCCATCGACAGCCTGCAGGACGGCCACACCCATTACTCCGATGTGCGCGGCAAGCATGCCCTGCGCCAGGCCATCGCCCGGCGCCACCAGCAGCGCAGCGGCCAGGCCGTCGATGCCGATCAGGTGACGGTGCTGGCCGGTGCCCAGTGCGCGTTGTTCTGCGTGGCCCAGTGCGTGCTCGATCCGGGTGACGAGGTGATCGTCGCCGAGCCGATGTACGTCACCTACGAGGCCGTGTTCGGCGCCTGTGGCGCCACGGTGGTGCCGGTGCCGGTCAAGCCCGAGCATGGTTTTCGCGTGCAGGCCGAGGATGTTGCCGCGCGCATCACCCCGCGTACCCGTGCGCTGGCCCTGAACAGCCCGCACAACCCCTCCGGTGCCAGCCTGCCGCGCAGCACCTGGGAGGCGCTGGCCGAGTTGTGCGTGGCCCATGACCTGTGGTTGATCAGCGACGAGGTGTACAGCGAGCTGTTGTACGAAGGCGAGCACATCAGCCCTGGCAGCCTGCCGGGCATGGCCGACAGGACGGCGACGCTGAACAGTCTGTCCAAGTCCCACGCCATGACGGGCTGGCGAATCGGCTGGGTGGTCGGCTCGCCAGCGTTGGCCTGCCATCTGGAGAACCTGGCGCTGTGCATGCTGTATGGCTCGCCGGACTTCATCCAGGATGCCGCCGTGGTGGCGCTGGAGCAGCGCCTGCCGGAGCTCGAAGCGATGCGCGAGGCCTATCGACAGCGGCGCGACCTGGTCTGCGAACGCTTGGCCGATTGCCCGGGGGTGAAGGTGCTCAAGCCTGATGGCGGGATGTTCGTGATGGTCGATATCCGCCAGACCGGCCTCAGCGCCCAGGCGTTTTCCAGCCTGCTGCTGGAGGAGCATGGCGTGTCGGTACTGGCGGGGGAGGCGTTCGGGCCGAGTGCGGCGGGGCATATCCGCCTGGGGCTGGTGCTGGGTGCCGAGGCCCTTACCGAGGCTTGCCGGCGGATTGCCCGGTGTGCGGCGCAGGTGCTGGAGGGCAGGGTGGTCACGGGGTGAGGCGCAGGGCCCTTTCGCGGGCAAGCCCGCTCCCACAGGTACACCGCCAGTTTCGAGAGCGGCGCTTTACCTGTGGGAGCGGGCTTGCCCGCGAAAGGGCCGGCCCTGCCTATCAACCTTCCACAGCCCCCTCAACCGGACGATCAAACGCAACGAACAACTGGTCCGCCGTGATCGCCCCCAGGTCCAGGCGCATGTTCGCCTCGAGCATCGCAAACAGCCGGGTGAACACCTCGAACACCTTGCAGTGATCCTCCATCCCCGAAAACGGGTTGTCGATCTTCTCGGCGATCAGCGAGCTCTCCTGCACCGCGTCGTACACCTCGCGCAGGGTGATCTCGCTGGCCGGGCGGGCGAGGGTGAGGCCGCCCTGGGCACCGCGCCAGGACTTGAGAATGTTGGCCTTGACCATCTGCGAAGCCAGGCTGCGCACCCGTGTCGGGTGCACCTTGACCCACTTGGCGATGGTCTCGGTGCGCAGTTTCTGCGGCGCGTTGGCGGCCACGAACGAGAGGATGTACGAGGCGGTGATCAGACGGGTCGATTGGCTCATCGGTAAAAATCCCTGGTGAATCGCAAAGTCGGTGTCCCTGTGAAAATCCATCTTGGCAGGGGCATGCCAATGAGTCTAATGTATTTGTCACGATGACAATTACAAATATTCGGTCATCGATGCCTGCGATCCTTCTTTCCAGCGGTTCAACAGGGGCAATGCCATGAGCGATAAGAACAACAAGATCACTCAAGCGATGCCCGACGGCGGCCTGCCACGTCGGGAGTTCCTCAAGTACAGCGCGGCGGCGGCGACCTTCGCCGGTGCCTTCTCCCTGGGCCTGCCCATGCCGGGCTGGGCCGAGCAGGCCACACCCAAGGCTGGCGGCACCCTGCGCATGGGGCTGGCCGGGGGCAGCACCACCGACTCGCGTGACCCCGGCACCTGGGCCGACACCTTCACCTTCGTCGGCTTCTCGGCGGTCTACAACACCCTCAGCGAAATCAGCGTCGACGGCACCGCCATCCCGGAGCTGGCCGAACGCTGGGAGTCCACCCCCGATGCCAAGGTCTGGACCTTCTTCCTGCGCCAGGGCGTGACCTTCCACGACGGCAAGAGCCTCGATGCCGGCGATGTGGTCGCTTCGATCCAGCACCACCTGGGCGAGAAATCCACCTCGGCGGCCAAGACCGTCCTCGGCGATGTTGCCGTGGTGCGTGCCCAGGACGCCGCCACCGTGGTGTTCGAACTGCACTCGGGCAACGCCGATTTCCCCTATGTGGTCGCCGACTATCACCTGGTGATCATGCCCGCCAAGGACGGCGCCGCCGACTGGCAGGCCGGCACTGGCACGGGCGGCTATCGCCTCAAGCACTTCGAGCCGGGCGTGCGCATGGACCTGGTACGCAGCCCCGATTACTGGAAGCCGGGCCGGGCGCACTTTGCCAGCGCCGAGCTGCTGTCCATCGCCGATGGCGCGGCGCGGGTCAATGCGCTGGTCACAGGCCAGGTGGATGTGATCAACAAGGTCGATCTCAAGACCGTGGCGCTGCTCAAGCGCAACCCGCAACTGGTGATCGAGGAAACCAAAGGCGCCCAGCACTACACCTTCCCCATGCTCTGCGACGCCGCGCAGTTCCAGGACAATAACGTGCGTCTGGCGCTCAAGCACGCCATCGACCGCCAGGCCTTGCTGACCTCGGTGCTGTACGGCTACGGCCAGATCGGCAACGACCACCCGATCCAGCCCGGCAGCCGCTTCATCAACACGGCCCTGGAGCAGCGCGTATACGACGCCGACAAGGCGCGCTTCTACCTCAAGCAGGCCGGCATGGACAGCCTCAAGGTACGCCTGCAGGCCTCCGACGCCGCCTACACCGGCGCGGTCGACGCCTCGGTGCTGTTCAAGGAGCAGGCGCGCAAGGCCGGTATCGACATCGACGTGGTGCGCGAGCCGGCCGACGGCTTTTTCACCAACGTGTGGATGAAGCAGCCGTTCACCACCTCGTTCTGGTACTCGAGCCTGACCGCCGACCGCATGTTCAGCATCGGCTACGCCAAGGGCGCGGCATGGAACGAGACGCACTGGGACAACCCGCGCTTCAACCAGTTGCTCAATGCCGCCCGTGGCGAGATGAACGCGCCGCTGCGCCAGGAGATGTACAACGAAATGCAGGCGCTGTGCCGCGACGATGGCGGCGCCATCGTGCCGCTGTTCGCAAGCTCCGTTGCGGCGCGCTCCAGGCGGGTGATGCACGGCGGCGTCACCGCACCTTACGGTGAGCTGGACGGCCTGCGCCTGATCGAGCGCTGGTGGCAGGCCTGAACCCCATTTCGTCGCGAGGACCGTACGGTGAATAGTCTCTGCAAACTGCTCGCCCAGCGGTTGGCCCTGGGCCTGCTGTCGCTGCTGGCGGTGTCGGTGATCATCTTCCTGGCGGTGGGCATGCTTCCGGGCGACGTGGCCCAGGCCATGCTCGGCCAGGCCGCAACGCCGGAAACCGTGGCTGCGCTGCGCCTGCAGTTGGGCCTGGACCAGCCAGCGCTGACGCGCTTCTTCCACTGGGGCTGGCAACTGCTGCAAGGCGACCTCGGTGTGTCGCTGGCCAACCAGCGGCCAATCGCCGAGCTGATCGGCGCTCGCCTGGGCAACACCTTCAGCCTGGCGCTGCTGGCGGCGCTGGTGTCGGTGCCGCTGGCGCTGCTGCTGGGCATGTTGGCCGCTCTGTATCGCAACAGTTGGTTCGACCGGCTGCTCAACACCAGCGCCCTGAGCGCGGTGTCGTTCCCGGAGTTCTTCGTCGCCTACATCCTGATCCTGGTGTTCGCGGTGAAGCTGGCCTGGCTGCCAAGCATCTCCAACCTCTCCCCGGATGCCTCCCTCGGCGAGATTCTGGAGCGCTCGCTGCTGCCGGTGCTGACCCTGAGCCTGGTGGTGGTGGCGCAAATGATGCGCATGACTCGCGCCTCGCTGATCAACCTGCTCGCCAGCCCCTATATCGAGATGGCCCGGCTCAAGGGCATCGGCCAGGCGCGGATCATCTTCCGCCACGCCTTGCCCAACGCCCTGGCGCCGATCGTCAACGTGGTAGCGCTGAACCTGGCGTACCTGGTGGTGGGCGTGGTGGTGGTCGAGGTGGTGTTCGTCTACCCAGGCCTGGGCCAGTTGCTGGTCGACTCGGTGGCCAAGCGCGACATCCCGGTGGTGCAGGCCTGCAGCCTGATCTTCGCCGCCACCTACATCCTGCTCAACACCAGTGCCGACGTGCTGTCGATCGCCAGCAACCCGCGCCTGATGCATCCGAAGGGGTAGCCCATGAGCCTGTACACGCAATTGCGCCGTGCGCCGCTGAGTGCCAAGTTCGGCCTGCTGGTGATCCTGCTGTATGTACTGGTTGCGCTGTTCGCGCCGCTGGTGGCGCCGTTCGGCGAGACCGAAGTGGTCGGCGAGGGCTTCGCGCCCTGGGGCGGGCAGTTCCTGCTCGGCACCGACAACCTGGGCCGCGACATGTTCAGCCGCCTGGTCTACGGCGCGCGCAATACCCTCGGCATCGCTTTCCTGACCACCGTGCTGGCCTTCGCCCTGGGCGGGTTCTGCGGGCTGGTGGCGGCGATCCGCGGTGGCTGGATCGACCAGGGCATGTCGCGGGTCGTGGACATCCTCATGGCCATCCCGCAACTGATCTTCGCCCTGTTGATCCTCAGCGTGGTCGGCACCACCACCACCTCGCTGGTGCTGGTGATCGCGCTGCTCGATGCCACCCGGGTGTTCCGCCTGTCGCGGGCGGTGGCAATGAGCGTGGTGGTGCAGGACTTCGTCGAGGCCGCGCGGCTGCGCGGGGAGGGGCTGTGGTGGCTGGTCACCCGCGAGGTGCTGCCCAATGCCGCCGCGCCCTTGATCGCCGAGTTCGGCCTGCGCTTCTGCTTTGTCTTCCTGTTCATCAGTGCACTGTCGTTCCTCGGCCTGGGCATCCAGCCGCCCACCGCCGATTGGGGCAGCATGGTGCGCGACAACGCCGTGCTGATCACTTTCGGCGATGTCAGCCCGCTGCTGCCGGCGCTGGCGGTGGCGTTGATCACCGTGAGCGTGAATTTCGTCGTCGACTGGGTGCTGCACAAGTCCAGCGGTCTGAAGGAGTGCTGAGCATGAAACCGCTACTGGAAATCCGCGACCTGCACATCGAAGGTCACTCCGACGACGCCTGGCATCCGTTGGTCAAGGGCATCGACCTGACCCTGCAGCGTGGCGAGGTGCTGGGTTTGATCGGCGAATCGGGGGCCGGCAAGTCGACCCTTGGCCTGGCCGCGATGGGTTACGTGCGCGACGGCTGCCGCATCGCCCGTGGCTCGGTGTGCTTCGACGGCCAGGAACTGGTCGGCGCGGCGCCTGAGGTGTTGCGCAAGCTGCGCGGCCTGCGCGTAGCCTACGTGGCGCAGAGCGCCGCTGCGTCGTTCAACCCGGCGCATCGCTTGATCGACCAGCATGTGGAAACCGCCGTGGTCAACGGCGGTATCGACCGCGCCACCGCCGAGGCCGAGGCGGTCGAGCTGTACCGCGTGCTGCGCCTGCCGGATCCGGAGAACATTGGCCGGCGTTACCCGCACCAGGTCTCTGGCGGCCAACTGCAGCGCGTGATGACGGCCATGGCCATGGCCTGCCACCCGGACCTGATCGTGTTCGACGAGCCGACCACCGCGCTCGACGTGACCACCCAGATCGAAGTGATCGCCGCCATTCGCGATGCGATCAAGCGCTTCGGCAGCGCAGCCCTTTACATCAGCCACGACCTGGCCCTGGTGGCACAGATTGCCGACCGCATCATGGTGCTGCGCCACGGCAGCCTGGTCGAAGAAGCCGCCACCCGCACCATGCTCGGTGCCCCAAGTCAGGACTACACCCGCTCGCTGTGGGCGGTGCGCAGCTTTCACACCGAACCCAAGGCCAGCCAGGCGCAGGCCCGGCCACTGCTCGAGGTGCGCAACGCCTCGGCCAGCTATGGTGCCCAGCCGGTGCTGCACGATGTGTCGCTCAAGCTGCAACGCGGCCAGACGCTGGCGGTGATCGGCGAGTCCGGCAGCGGCAAGAGCACCACTGCGCGGCTGATTACCGGGCTCCTGCAACCGAGCAGCGGCCAGGTGCTGTACGACGGTGAAGCCTTGCCGACCGACTACCGCCGGCGCAGCAAGGAACAGTTGCGGCGCATCCAGATGATCTACCAGATCCCCGACACCGCGCTCAATCCACGCCAGCGCATCGTCGACATCATCGGTCGCCCACTGGCGTTCTACCTGGGGCTCAAGGGCAGGGCGCTGCGCGAGCGGGTCGCCGAGCTGCTGGAGATGATCGAGCTGGACCCGGCCAGGTTCATGGAGCGTCAGCCACGCGAACTGTCCGGCGGGCAGAAGCAGCGGGTGTGCATCGCCCGCGCGCTGGCCGCCGAGCCGCAACTGATCATCTGCGACGAGGTGACTTCGGCCCTCGATCAGTTGGTGGCCGAAGGTGTGCTCAAGCTGCTCGACCGCATCCAGCGCCAGTTGGGCGTGGCCTACCTGTTCATCACCCACGATGTGGCCACCGTGCGCGCCATCGCCGACGAGGTGATGGTGATGCAGCGGGGCAGGGTGGTGGATCAGGGGCGGCGCGAGTCGATCTTTACCCCGCCTTATCAGGATTACACCGGGCTGCTGTTCTCTTGCGAACCGCAGATGGACCCGGACTGGCTCGACCGCCTGTTGGCCGGTCGCGCCGCTGCCACTAACCAGCCAATTGCCGAAGGACAGCTTCCATGAACGTACTGATCGTCCACGCCCACCCCGAACCGCATTCGTTCACCGCCGCGCTGCGCGACCAGGCGGTGGAGACTTTCAAGGCCCAGGGACACCAGGTGCAGGTCAGCGACCTGTACGCCATGGGCTGGAACCCGGTGGCCAGCGCCGAGGATTTCAGCACCCGTGAGAACCCCGAATATCTGGTCTATGCGCTGGAACAGCGCCTGGGCGTCAAGAGCGGCTCCATCGCCGCGGATATCCAGCAGGAGCTGGACAAGCTGCTGTGGGCTGATCTGCTGGTGCTGAACTTCCCGATCTTCTGGTTCTCCGCCCCGGCCATGCTCAAGGGCTGGATCGACCGGGTGCTGGTGTCGGGGGTGTGCTACGGCGGCAAGCGCTTCTACGACCAGGGTGGCCTGGCGGGCAAGAAGGCGCTGGTGACCGTGACCCTCGGCGGGCGTGAGCACATGTTCGGCGAAGGGGCGATCCACGGGCCGCTGGAGGACATGCTGCGGCCGATCCTGCGCGGCACCCTGGCCTATGTCGGTTTTGATGTACTGGCGCCTTTCGTGGCCTGGCACGTGCCCTACATCAGCGACGAGGCGCGGGGTGAGTTCCTGGTGCAGTATCGCCAGCGGTTGGAACAGCTTTCGGATGACCAGCCACTGGTGTTCCCGCGTCTGGAGCAGTTCGACGAGGCGCTGTATCCGTTGCGATGATGGGGCAAATGGCGCTGCCCGCCTGCGCATAGGGCGGGCGGCCTGGGCTCAGCCGTGCGGCACCGCGCTCTTGCCCGCGCTCCCGGCGTACTGCTCCTTCAGGTGCCCCTGGTCATCCAGCAACCAGGCATCCATGATCTCGCGCACCACGGGCCCGGCCACCCGGCCGCCAGCCTCGCCGTTCTCGATCATCACCGCCACCACGATGGAGGGATGCTCGGCGGGGGCGAAGCCCACGAACAGGGCGTTGTCGCGGTGCCGCTCCAGGGTCTTGTCGCGGTTATAGCGCTCGCCCTGGCGGATCGCCACGACCTGCGCCGTGCCGCTCTTGCCGGCAATCCGGTACTGCGCGCCAGCGGCGGCCGCACGGGCGATGCCGCGCGGATCATGCATGACCATCTGCATGCCCTGGCTGACCTGGTCCCAGGCGCGTTTGTCATGCAGCACGATGTCGGGCATCGGGTTCGGGTCGACCGGGTGCTCGCCACCCACGGTCATGGCCAGGTGCGGACGGTGCCACACCCCCTTGCTGGCCAGCAGGCTGGTGGCCTGCGCCAGTTGCAGCGGGGTGACCTGCATGTAGCCCTGGCCGATGCCAAGGATCAGGGTTTCGCCGGGGAACCAGGCCTGGCGGCGGGTGGCGCGTTTCCATTGTGCGGACGGCATCAGGCCGGGCGCTTCCTCGAACATGTCCAGCGAGACCTTCTGGCCCAGGCCGAACTCGGCCATGTAGTCGTGCAGGCGATCGATGCCCAGCTTGTGCGCCAGGTCGTAGAAGTAGGTGTCGTTGGAACGCATGATGGCGGTGTACATGTCCACCCAGCCATCGCCGCTGCGGTTCCAGTTGCGGTACTTGTGGTCGTAGTTGGGCAGCTCGTAGTAACCGGGGTCGAACACGCGGCTACCCGGGTTGATCACGCCGCTGTCCAGGCCGGCGATGGCCACTTCCGGCTTGACCGTCGAACCGGGCGCGTACAACCCGCGCAGCACGCGGTTGAACAGCGGACGGTCGATCGAGTCGCGCAGCGCGGCGTATTGCTTGAAACTGATGCCCTTGACGAACAGGTTGGGGTCGAAGCTGGGGTTGCTGACCATCGCCAGCACGTCGCCGGTGGCCGGGTCCAGCGCCACCACCGCACCACGGCGATCGCCCAGGGCCTTTTCGGCGGCCTGCTGCAGTTTGGCGTCCAGGCTCAGGACGATATCCTTGCCCGGCACCGGATCGTGATGGCGCAGCACGCGCATGACCCGCCCCTGGGCATTGGTCTCGACTTCCTCGTAGCCCACATGGCCGTGCAGCTCGTTCTCGTAGAAGCGCTCGACGCCGGTCTTGCCGATCGACTGGGTGCCGCGGTACTCGGTGCTGTCGAGGGTCTTGGCTTCCTTTTCGTTGATCCGCCCGACGTAGCCGACCGAATGGGCGAAATGCTCGGCCAGCGGGTATTCGCGGATGAACTGCGGCTCGACGTCCAGGCCGGGCAGACGGAACTGATTGACCGCGATCAGCGCGATCTGCTCTTCGCTCAGGCCGAACATCAGGGTGACCGGTTCGAAGGGCTTGCGGCCGCGGCGCAGGTCTTTGTCGAACTGGGCGCGGTCGTCGTCGGAGAGGTTCAGGACCTTGGCCAGGGCGTCGAGCACGGCGGAGGTCTGGCCGTTGGTGCGCTCGCGGGTCATGGTGAGGTTGAAGCTGGGCTTGTTGTCGGCCAGCACCACGCCGTTACGGTCGTAGATCAACCCGCGTTCGGGGGCGATGGGCAGCACGTGCACGCGGTTGTTTTCCGAGACCGCCGATTGCTGGTCGTGCTGCAGCACCTGCAAGACATACAGCCTGCCGATCAGCACCGCGACCAGGCCCAGGGTCAGCGCGGCGCAGACCAGCAGCCGGCGGTTGACCAGGTGCTTTTCCTTTTCGTGGTCCTTGAGGGGAATCGGCTGTGGCATGGGGGCTCGGTGACGTGATGACGAGTGAAGGCGAGGGCTGGCCCGCCGTGGGCCGTCTGCGGCCCCAAGGGCCGGGGATGCTACGCAAGCTCGGCGGTCGGCTCAAGGTCGGTCACGGCCAGCCAATAGCGTGACGTGCCGCCCACCCCGGTAACAGCGCGCTGGCGTGGAAGATGAAAATTCCTTCATCTGACCGCTGGCGCCCGGTCGCCGGCTGCGCACCACTGTCGATGTCAATTTCCGCCACCTATCGTCATGAACTGGCACAATCCCTTGTTTGCCTTATCCGGAGACTTCCATGCTGCGCATATTAGAGCGTTGGCTTGACCCTTTCCCACCCGACGAAGCCCCACCACCGCCCATGGGCCTGGCGCGGTTCATGTGGGCCTGCACGCGCGGTGCCCGCGGCTATATCGTGGCGCTGGCGCTGCTCAGCGCTGCAGTGTCGATCTACGAGGCCTGGCTGTTCGCCTTTCTCGGCCAGGTAGTGGACCTGCTCGCGACCTGGAAAGTGGGCGACGCGGTGACCGCAGAGGAGGCGAGGGTGCTGTGGGGCGCGGGTGCCGTGCTGCTGGTCAGTATCGGCCTGGTGGCGGGGCGCACGCTGGTGCAGCATCAGGTGCTGGCGATCAACCTGCCGCTGCGCCTGCGTTGGGATTTCCATCGCCTGATGCTGCGCCAGAGCTTGTCGTTCTTCTCCGACGAGTTCTCAGGCCGGGTCACTACCAAGGTGATGCAGACGGCGCTGGCGGTGCGTGAGGTGCTGTTCACCCTGATCGAGATCCTGCCGGGTATCGGCGTGTACTTCGTGGCGATCATTGCCCTGGCTGGCGGCTTCGCGCTCAAGCTCATGCTGCCGTTCATTGCCTGGGTGGCGCTGTTCGGCCTGACCATGGTGTATTTCGTCCCGCGCCTGGGGCAGGTCGGCCAGGAACAGGCCCATGCCCGCTCGTCGATGACTGGGCGGGTTTCGGATGCCTACACCAACATCACCACGGTGAAACTGTTTTCCCACTCCCGGCGTGAGGCGCACTTCGCACGTGCGGCGATGGAGGATTTCAAGCAGACCGGCTTTCGCCAGATGCGCCTGGTCAGCCAGTTCGAGATCGCCAACCAGGCGCTGGTGGTCGGCCTGATCATGGGCGCGGGCGGTTACGCCCTGTGGCTGTGGCACCAGGGCGAAGTGGGCGCTGGCGCGGTGGCGGCGATCACCGCCATGGCATTGCGCGTCAATGGCATGTCGCACTGGATCATGTGGCAGATGACTTCGCTGTTCGAGAACATCGGCACCGTGCAGGACGGGATGGTGACCCTGACCACCGGCCCCAAGGTCCAGGATGTGCCGAACGCGGGGGAGCTGGTGACCCACGGCGGGGCGGTGAGCTTCGATAATGTGCGTTTCAACTATAACGGCGAGCGCCAGGTGCTCGATGGCCTGAGCCTTGAGATTCGCCCCGGCGAGAAGATCGGCCTGGTCGGCCGCTCCGGTGCGGGCAAGTCGACGCTGATCAACTTGCTGCTGCGTTTCTATGACGTGGACAGTGGCGAGATCCGCATCGATGGGCAGAACATCGCCCAGGTCACCCAGGATAGCCTGCGCAGCGCCATTGGCATGGTCACCCAGGACACCTCGCTGCTGCACCGTTCGATTCGCGACAACATCGCCTACGGCCGCCCAGAGGCGAGCGAGGCGCAGATCCGCCGTGCTGCCGCCAGTGCCCAGGCCGATGGCTTCATCAGCCAGTTGAGCGACCGCCAAGGGAACACCGGCTACGACACCTTGGTCGGCGAGCGTGGCATCAAGCTGTCCGGTGGCCAGCGCCAACGCATCGCGATTGCCCGGGTGATGCTCAAGAATGCCCCGATCCTGTTGCTCGACGAAGCCACCAGTGCGCTGGACTCGGAGGTCGAGGTTGCCATCCAGGAAAGCCTCGATGACATGATGCAGGGCAAGACGGTGATCGCCATCGCTCACCGGTTGTCCACCATCGCGGCGATGGACAGGCTCATCGTGATGGATGAAGGGCGCATCATCGAACAGGGCACCCACGCTGAACTACTGGCCAGAAACGGCACCTATGCGCGGTTGTGGCAGCATCAGAGCGGTGGGTTCCTGGGAGAGGATCAGGGCGTGGTGGAGTCCACCGAATAGTTGTCCTGCGACCGTTCGTCGCCAGGATTGCCTAGTCTGCATCCACAACGGCTGCTGGCGGGTACAGGAAGGTAGCAGTCATCGACTGCCCAACCGCGTACCCATCAGGAGTCCATCCCATGAAAATCCCGTTTGCCTCGATCCTGCTCGTATCGAGCTTCATGCTCGCGCAACAGGCTGCCCATGCTGCGGTGCCCGATGCCGTCAAGGTGCCCGCAGGCCACACGGTCATGCTCGAAACCGTCGGCGTCGGTGAAATCACCTACGAGTGCCGGGACAAGGCCAATGCGCCGGGCGAGACCGAGTGGTTCTTCGTCGGTCCCAAGGCGACCCTCAGCGACCGCAGTGGCAAGGCTGTCGGCGACTACTTTGGCCCGCCCGCCACCTGGCAGGCCAAGGACGGCTCGAAAGTCACCGGCACCCAGCTTGCCGTGGCACCTGCAGGCAAAGGCGATCTGCCGTATCAACTGGTCAAGGCGAATCCGGCCGAGGGTAAGGGGGCAATGCACGGGGTCAGCTACATCCAGCGCCTCGCCACCCAAGGCGGGGTGGCCCCGGCAATGGCCTGTACAGCGCAGAACAAGGGGGCGCAGCAGATCGTCAAGTACCAGGCCGACTACATCTTCTGGTCTGCCAAATGACGCGTGGTTGAACTGACGCTTGGCAATGGATCATCTACGCTGCTCTACAAGCCCCGGCCGCAAGGCCGGGTGTCAGCGCCGACACAGGACCGTGCCGAGAGTGAATTCATCCGTTACGCCTTTCGATTTCCAGGGTTGCCTTGCCGCTTGCGCGCGGGGTGACCGCAGCGCCTTGCAGGCGCTCTACGACCATGAAGGTTCGCGTTTGCTCGGGGTGGTGCGGCGCATCGTGCGCGATGACGCCATGGCCGAGGATATCGTTCACGACGCGTTCATTCGTATCTGGACACGGGCGACCAGCTTCGATGCGACGCGAGGTTCGGCCCGGGGCTGGATCTACAGCATCAACCGCCACCTGGCCTTGAACGCCGTACGCGACAGCCGACAGGAGACGGCGTTGGACGACGCGGACATCGTGACCTTGGTTGGGGAATTCGACGAGGGCGCCATCTGGTCAGGCTCTGCGAAGATCTATCGCTGCCTTGAGCAACTGCAGCCTGCACCGCAGCGGTGTGTCCTGCATGCCTATGTGGACGGCTGCAGCCACGCGGAAATCGCCAGCCTGATGGGGGCGCCGCTGGGTACGGTCAAGGCGTGGATCAAGCGAAGCCTCGAGGCGCTGCGGGAGTGCATGACATGACGCCGGGTTCAACCGATGACCCTTCGCAACTGCTCGACGTGCTGGCGGGGGAGTATGTGTTGGGGACGCTGTCTGCCGAACAGCGCGCTGCGGTGCTTGCGCGACTGGACCGCGAGCCGGACTTGCGGGCGGCTGTCGACCGTTGGGAGGCGCGCCTGCTCGAGTTGACTACGCTGGCTGAGCCGCAACGACCCAGCACGCGTCTGTGGCGACGGATCGACCGCAGTATTTCGGAGCAGGCGCGGCAGGTGCATCCGACAAGCCGATGGTGGAAGCGCCTGGGCCTGTGGCAAGGCGTGAGCGCCGCCGGCCTGGCGGCCACTGTGTTGCTGAGTCTGGCGCTGCTGACCACCCGGCCTGCGACGACCCACTACCTGGTCGTGCTGGTAGCGCCGACCGACCAGGTGCCCGGCTGGGTGGTGCAGGCCAGCGATGCGCGGACCATCGCGTTGATCCCGCTGGGTCGGGATCAGGTGCCAGAAGGGATGACCCTGCAGTTCTGGACCAAGGGCGAGCAATGGCAGGCGCCAGTCTCCCTGGGCCTGGTCAAGCCTGGCGAACAGTATCGCGTGCCGCTGCGCGACCTGCCGCCTCTGGAGCCCAATCAGCTGTTCGAGCTGACGCTGGAAAAGGCTGGCGGATCGCCCACGGGCCGACCGACCGGCCCGGTGAAGTTCATCGGGCGTTCGGTGAAGGTCATTTGAAATTTAGTGACGGGCATCTGCTTGGCGGTACTAGTCACATTTAGTTACTACGAAATGGCATCAAATTGCCTTGTTGGCCCGATTCATGGGGGCTGAGCAGGTGGTTTGCCACCCAATGGTCACAAAGTTGTAATACAGCTGCTGCAAAGTGTTCCGGCCATCACACGGAGCGCTTTTCCATGATACGCCTGATGAAGTCTGCTGCACTCGCCGTTGCCGTTTCGCTTAGCGCCACTTCGGCCTTCGCCGCAGAAAACGTCCGCCTGACCGGTTCCGGTGCGAGCTTCCCTGCACCGATCTACCTGACCTGGTTCAAGGATTTCAGCAAGAAGACCGAAGGGGTCACCGTCGATTACCAGTCCAAGGGCAGTGGCGCCGGTGTCCAGGACTTCCTGAACAAGACCGTCGATTTCGCCGCCAGCGACTCGGCCATGAAAGACGAAGAAATTGCCAAGGTCGGCGAGGGCGTTCAGTTGCTGCCGATGACTGCGGGCGAGATCGTCCTGGCCTACAACCTGCCAGGCAACCCCAAGGGCCTGAAGCTGCCGCGTGACGTCTACTCCGACATCTTCCTGGGCAAGATCACCCAGTGGAACGATCCGAAGATCGCCGCTGCCAACCCTGAGCTGAAGCTGCCTGCCACCCCGATCACCGTGGTCGTGCGTGCAGACTCCAGCGGTACCACCGCCGTCTTCACCAAGCACCTGTCGGCCATCAACCCGGCCTTCAAGGAAGCGCTGGGCGAGGGCAACACCGTCAACTGGCCAGCGACCGACAAGTTCATCAAGTCGCCGAAGAACGATGGCGTGACCGCCACCGTGCGCCAGACCCCGGGTGCGATCGGTTACATCGAGTACGGCTTCGCCAAGCTGGCCAAGGTCGACTTCGCTGCCCTGCAGAACAAGGCCGGCCAGTATGTCGTACCGAACGCCGAAAGCGGTGCCGAAGCACTGGCTGCAGTGAAGATGCCGGAAAACCTGGTGGCCTGGCTGCCTGATCCGGACGGTGCCAAGTCCTACCCGATCACCTCCTACACCTGGATGATCTTCCGCAAGGATAACGGTAACCCTGCCAAGGCCAAGGCCATGCGCGACATGATCGAGTACAGCCTGACCGAAGGTCAGAAGATCGCTGACTCGATGGGCTACATCCCGCTGCCGCAGTCGGTTGTCGACCAGGTGCGCAAAGCGGCTCAGAACATCCAGTAAGGCTTGTCAGGTTGCGCCCGTCATGACCCACCAGGCATGCCGGGCGCCTCTGCCCCTGTCCCGGAAATAATCCATGAACACACCTTTTGCCATTCCGGATAACCCCGACTCTGCATGCCAGCCGCCCTCAACCAGGGATTTCCTGGTCGACCGTACGTTCCGTGCACTTGCACGTATCGGCGTGGTGCTGGTGCTGGCGCTGGTCTTCGCGCTGGTCTACGAAGTAGGACGCAAGGCGCTGCCGGGTATGGAAAAGCACGGATTCGATGTGCTCTTCGGCAGCGTGTGGGACGTTAACCAAGGCAAATACGGCATTCTGCCGGCGATCTGGGGCACGCTCTACAGCGCCCTGATTGCATTGCTGATCGCCGGTTTCTTCGGTATCAGCATGGCGATTTTCCTCACCCAGGATTTCCTGCCCGCAAAACTCGCTGCGGTGTTTCGCACCATCGTCGAGCTGCTCGCCGCCATCCCCAGTGTCGTCTATGGCCTGTGGGGCATTTATGTGGTGATCCCGGCGATCCGTCCGCTGACCGCATGGTTGAACAGCGAGCTGGGCTGGATTCCGTTCTTCGGTTCCTCCTTGAGTGGGCCTGGGCTGCTGCCAGCGGCACTGGTGCTCGCCATCATGATTCTGCCCACCGTGGCCGCGGTGTCCCAGGACGCGCTGACCAGCGTGCCGATGAAGACCAAGCAGGCAGCCTACGGCATGGGCACCACCCACTGGGAAGCCATCCTCAAGGTGATGGTGCCGTCCGCCGCCACCGGCATCTTCGGCTCCCTGGTGCTTGGCCTTGGCCGTGCCCTGGGCGAGACCATGGCGCTGGCCATGCTGGTGGGTAACGCCAACACCATCACGCTTTCCCTGTTCGCCCCGGCCAACACGCTGGCGGCCTTGCTGGCCCTGAACTTCCCTGAAGCCGGGCCGAACGAGGTCGAGGTGCTGATGTACGCGGCGCTGGTACTGATGTTCATCACCCTGCTGGTGAACGTCGTTGGATCGCTGATCATGCTCTACGCCCAGCGGGGTAATAAATAATGACCGACCTCACGACCCCTGCAACTGCCTTGCCCAGCCTGCAGCGCCGGTTCGAAGGCCGCGCCCTGCGCAGCCTGACCCTGACCACGATGGTGTGGTGCGTGGCCCTGCTGGCCAGTGTGCCGCTGATTTCCGTGCTCTATATGCTGATCACCCGCGGCGGTGCACGCCTGAGCCTTGAGGTGTTCACCGAGCTGCCACCCACCGGCTTCGAGATGGGCGGTGGTTTCGGCAACGCGATGGCCGGTACCTTCGTCATGGTCGGCATTGCCGCTGCCATCGCGGTGCCGGTCGGCATCCTGGCGGCGATCTTCCTGGCCGAACTCGGTCCGGACAGCAAGCTTGCCAACGCATCGCGCTTTGCCGCCAAGATGCTGACCGGCCTGCCGTCGATCCTGGCTGGCGTGTTCGCCTATGCCCTGGTGGTCATGACCACCGGCACATACTCCGCACCGGCCGGTGGCGTGGCGCTGGCGGTTCTGATGCTGCCGATCGTCGTGCTGACCGCCGAAGAGGCGATGAAGATGGTGCCCAAGATCATGAAGGACGCCGCCTACGGCATGGGCTGTACCCGCGCCCAGGTGATCTGGAAGATCGTCTTGCCGACCGGCATGCCGGCCATCCTCACCGGTGTCATGCTCGCCGTGGCCCGCGCCGCTGGCGAAACCGCGCCGCTGCTGTTCACCGCGTTGTTCAGCAACTACTGGATCTACCACGACGGCAGCCTGGCGGTGATGAACCCCACGGCCTCGCTGGCGGTACTGATCTACAACTTCTCCGGCATGCCTTTCGACAACCAGCTGGAGCTCGCCTGGGCGGCCTCGCTGGTACTGGTGATGATCGTGCTGGTCGTGAATATTCTCAGCCGTATTTTCGGCAAGCCTAAGTATTGAGAACGGGAGCATCTAACTTGAACGTATCGACTGCGCAAAGAGCCGCTCCGTTGGTCAACCAGGCACCAGTGGTCATGGACTGCAAGCTGGACAAGATTTTCTACGGCAACTTCATGGCGGTCCGCGACAGCCATGTACCGATCGAAAAGAACAAGATCACCGGTTTCATCGGCCCGTCCGGCTGCGGCAAGAGTACCGTGCTGCGTAGCCTCAACCGCATGAACGACCTGGTGAAGGGCTTCCGCTTCGAAGGCCACGTGCACTTCCTCGGCCAGGATGTCTATGGCAAGGGTGTGGACCCTGTGGTCGTGCGCCGTTACATCGGCATGGTGTTCCAGCAACCGAACCCGTTCTCGATGAGCATCTTCGACAACGTCGCGTTCGGCCTGCGCCTGAACCGCTACAAGGGCGACCTCGGCGACCGCGTCAAGCACGCCTTGCAAGGTGCAGCCCTGTGGGATGAGGTGAAGGACAAGCTCAAGGTCAGTGGCCTGTCGCTGTCCGGCGGCCAGCAGCAGCGCCTGTGCATCGCCCGTGCCATTGCCACCGAGCCGGAAGTCCTGCTGCTCGATGAACCCTGCTCGGCACTCGACCCGATCGCAACCCGGCGCGTTGAAGAGCTGATGGTGGAACTGAAGAAGGACTACACCATCGCCCTGGTGACCCACAACATGCAGCAGGCGATCCGTGTTGCCGACACCACGGCATTCTTCTCGGTCGATATTTCCCAGGGCACGCGCACGGGCTACCTGGTCGAGATGGGCCCGACCACCCAGATCTTCCAGAACCCGCGCGAACAGCTGACCAGTGACTACATCAGCGGCAAGTTCAGCTGATGTAGTCACTCGACCGAAGCGGTTGGATGTCGCAGGCCAGGATGGCCGCTGCGACAGTCCGACCGCTTTTACTTTTTAGTGTTTCCAGAGATTACTTATGCGTGCGACGCGTCGTCTTGACCTGTCAGCGGTAGAACGCGCACTGCGGGATGTGCAGCGGCGTTTCACCGAGCTCAGCAAGCACTTTACCGAACCGCGTGATCCGTTCACCGATGAGGTGCTGCAAAATGTGCTTGAAGGCTATGCCCTGATTGACGACTATGTCGCGCGGGGTATCGACCTGTTCGACCTTCAGCAGCTGAACCTGATGCTGGAGATCAACGCCACGGTGCTGTGTGGCAGCGATCCTGAACGTCGAGTGGAGTTCGCCCAGCACCTGATCGCCACCGAAGAGCACTTCTTCAACAACGTCGAAGGCGGCATCAAGGATCTGTACAACTGGTATTGCTCGTATGGCAGCGATTCGGTGTGGAAACGCGCAGCAGGCGTGTATGTTCGCATCCTGAGCAAGCCGCAGCTGTTCATTGAAGGCAACAATCGCACGGGGTCGCTCATCGTCAGTTATCTGCTGATGCGCGCAGGGCTACCGCCGTTCGTGCTGACGCTGGACAACGCCGAGGGCTATTTCAACCCGTCCTCGGTCATACGCAACTCTGCCAAGCATGGTGTAAAGGCCTTGTACGAATTGCCCAAGATCAAGAAGAAGTATGCGGCGTTCCTGGAGGCGCAGGCGCCCGATCCCGAGACGTTTTTCCTGAGCGACGCGTCGGCACGCATCTGTCAGGAGGGCCGTTGATGGGCAGGTATCCGAAGCTCAAGCAATGGCAGGTCGGCAGTCGCCAGGCCTGGCACGGCGTCACGCGGGCGTTCAGGCAGCCGCGGGTGCGTATTTCCTTTGATATCGATGACACGCTCGCCTGCCTGCCGCACCATAGCCCGGCCGAGCACAGCAAACTGCCGGAGTTCGTTCATCGCTGGCTGGGTGAGCCCCTGCGCATCGGCACCCGCGCGCTGATTCGCGATCTGCGCCGCCAGGGCTACAGCATCTGGATCTATACATCGTCCGGACGCACGCCGTCGTACATCAGGCGTTGGCTGCTGCTCTACGGCATCCGTGTCGATGGTGTGGTCAACAGCGACCGGCACCAGCAGGTCCTGTCTGCGAACGGCCTTGCCAAGGCACCTTCGAAGTTCCCGCCGGCGTTCGATATCGACCTGCATGTCGATGACTCCGAAGGCGTGCGGATCGAAGGTGACGACCATGGCTTCCGTGTGGTCGTCGTCTGTCCGAAGGATGGGAACTGGACACAGAAAGTCATGGACGCAGCGGTCGAGGTCCAGGCACGACTGGCCTGGCAGCAAACCGCCCAGGCTTGAAGCGAGCAGGCTCCGGGCGGGGCCAGCGTTTCGCGTTACGAAACAGTCAATTCAGCTGCGCGGCGTATTTGCGCAGGTGTCGCTTGGTTAGAGTTTTCGGCGTGACGCCACGAACTCCCTGGAACGACCCATGACCGACGTATCCCAGCAGAACCAGCCCCTTGCATGTGCTGGACACCCATCTGGCACGCCACGAGTTCCTGGCCGGGGATATCTACACCATTGCCAACATGGCCGTGTGGCCCTGGTATCCCGGCAGCCTGCTGGGCGTGTACGGTGCGGGCGAGTTCCTCGAAATCGAGCAGTACACCCATCTGCTGCGTTGGTACCACGCCATCGCCGCGCGTCCTGCGGTGGCGCGGGGCAGGGTGGTCAACCGCACATCCGCGGCCCCGGGCGAGTTCTTGCGCGAACGGCATGATGCGGCTGATTTCCAGTCATTGACCTGAGCCTGCAGGCGGGGCGGTGCGGCGTTTCTCATAGCGCACATCGCGTTCATCGACCGCTGCGCGCGAAACCCAACCGGCACGCTGGTAGAAGCCGTTCGCACGGATCGCCTGATCGCCATCGGTGGTCAGGTGAATCACTTCATGACGCTGGAACAGCGCGCGTTCGGCCTGCTCCAGCAGCAATCGACCGATGCCCTTGCCTTCATGCTGCGGGCGCACGAACAGGGCGAACAGCTCAGCTTCGTCCAGATCGACCATGGCAAAGCCGACCGCCTCCTGCCGGTATTCGGCGATCCAGGTGCAGGGCGCCTCGCGAATGGCTTCGGTGAGGGTGGTCGCGGTAATGCCCAGATCGAGCATCTGCTCGCGCGAAAGGTGGTTCTGCTTCACGCTGGTCCGAATGTCGAACAGCAATTCGATATCCTCGGGCAGAGCCAGGCGCAGGGTCGGGGTCATGAGGGAACGTCCTTGTCGATGCGTGCGAGCCTGGCAGCATAGCGCAGTGCGTCCGACAATCCTCCCTACCTGCTCACCCCAACGGGTGATTCCCTGGCGCACAGGCCCATGGCACCATCCGATCAGCGGAATTCCAGGGGGCACAGACGTGCAAATCGATCAGCTTTCATCAGTCCAGTGGTTCGAGGCGATGGCGAAAGTCACCGCCGCCATCGGCGCCCAGGGTTTCGCCACGGCGCTGTTCGACGCGCTGGCCTTGGTCGGCCCGGTCAAGGCCAGCACGGTGTACCTGTATCCCCGCGAGGGGCTGCCGTCGGCCTGGTCGGAATGCGATGGGCCTGGCCCCTGGCGGCCGGAAGGCAACGTTCGACGCTACCTGTCGGGCTTCTACCTGCTGGACCCGTTCTATGAAGTCTGCATCGAAAGCGTTCACTCAGGCTGCTATGCGCTGGGTGACGTGGCGCCCGATCACTTCAAGCTCAGTGAGTATTACCTGGCGTTCTACCGCCATTCCCACCTCGAGGACGAGATCAACTACATCCTGCAACTGGATGAAGGCCTGAGCCTGGCAGTGTCGTTGGCGTTCACCGATGAACTCGACGACGCAGCGAAGTCACGCTTCAAGGCCATCAGCCCCTGGGTGCTGGCGGTGCTGGCCAAGCATTTCGACGGCTATCAGGGCCGCGGCGGACGCGTGGAGAAGGTCTGGGAGCAGCGCGTGCATGCCGCCCTGAGCAATTTCGGATCGTCCTTGCTGACCGAGCGCGAGTGCCGGATCGCCCAGCTCATCCTGCGCGGGCACTCGACCCGCTCCCTGGCCGAGCGTCTGAAGGTGTCGGAGGACACCATCAAGTCCCATCGCAAACACGTCTACGCCAAGCTCGACATCGGCACCCAGTCCGAGCTGTTCTCCCTGTTCATCGATGCCCTGGCCAATGCCCATGGAGTGTTGGAGCGCGACCCGCTGGAAAGCTACATGGGCAAGCCGCGCTGATATGAAAACGCCGACGCATCATCGTCGGCGTTTTTAGGCCGGTGTTGTCAGTCTGCCATCTGCAAGTCAGGCAGTTTCACCCGAAACGCGCGCGTCAGGCCGATCAGGAACACCACGCCCAGGCCCATCCAGCACAGGCCGATGGTGAACGACAGGCTCGACAGGCTGGTCCACAGCCACAGGGTGCTGAGGAACCCCAGGCCCGGAATCAGGCCATAGCGCAGGCAGTTTGCCGTGCCGCGCAGCTTCTGGTCGGCCAGGTAGTGCTTGACCACCGCCAGGTTGACTGCCGAGAAGGCAAACAGGGCGCCGAAGCTGATCATGTTGGCGACGGTATCCAGGCTGATGAACAGCGCACTCAACGACACCATCCCGACCACGATGATCGCGAAGGCGGGCACACGCTTTTTCGTCACCAGTTGACCGAAGGCACGGGGCAGGGCGCCGTCGCGGCCCATGGCGAACAGGACCCGCGACACGCTGGCCTGAGAAGCCATGGCCGACGCGAAGCAGCCTGCCACGTAGGTGGCGGTAAAGGCGCTGGCCAAGAGATGGCCACCAGCGCTGTTCATCACCTCCACCGGTGCCGAGTCAGGGTTGGCGAAGCTGCTCCAGTCCGGGTGGACCAATTGCGCGAAATAGGACACCACGAGAAACAACAGGCCGCCGATCAACGACACCGCCATGATCGCCCGCGGAATCCGCCGGGTGGGGTCGGCAGTCTCCTCGGCCATGGTCGAGACGGCATCGAAGCCTACGAACGACAGGCACAGCACCGCCGCGCCCGCCATGATGGCCGAAGTGCTGAAACCCTCGTGGTAGAAGGGTGCGGTCAGCGAGATCGGTTGTGTCTGAGCGGACAGGCTGTTGATCGACAACGCCACGAACACCACGATGAATACCAGTTGTGCGACCACCAGGATGCCGTTGACCCGGGTCACCGACTCGATGCCGATCAGGTTGAGGAAGGTCACTGCGCTGATCGACCCGAGCACCCATACCCAGGCATGCACAGTCGGGAAGTATTCCGACATGTAGATGCCGATGAGCAGGTAGCTGAGCAGCGGAAGGAAAATGTAGTCGAGCAACAGTGTCCAGCCGGCCATGAACCCGGCGTGGGCGCCGAACGCTTTGCGGGTATAGGTGTAGACCGAGCCGGAGTAGGGGTGTGCCTGGACCATGCGCCCGTAGCTGTAGGCGGTGAACAGCATGGCGCCGAGGGTCAGCAGGTAGGCGGTCGGCAGGTGGCCCTTGGTGGTCTGGGCTACCAGCCCGTAGGCGGAGAACACTGCCAACGGCACCATGTAGGCGAGGCCGAAGAGTATCAGCGCGGTCATGCCCATGGAGGTGCGAAAGCGCGTGCTGGACGGTGAGTGAGGCGTGGAATGCGCTGCGGTTGTCGTTGTTGTATGCATTGCTGACTCCTGATGTGGGGATGCAGGACGCCGCGGTAGGCGATCATGCTCGCTACCGGTGAAGGAGAGGTGGTGGGCTGGATGCGGGGGCGTGGCCCCTCGCTCAAGCGCTGCGCAGGCGTAGGCGGGAGCGGATTCGGCGCAAGGGACTGAAGCGTGCGTTCATGGCGTTGTTCTCTTTATTGATTGGGCACGAAGGGGGGCCGCGTTTCGGGGCCTTGGCGCATGCTCCCATAGCCGATTCGCCTCCGAAATCACCCGTTGGGGTGAGCCGGTTACGAGGCTGGGGACCTCACCCCAACGGGTGATTTCGCACGGTTGCTGGCTGCTGCAAGCTTCAGGGGCGTCTCCATACCAACAAGGAAAACCGCCCATGAACGCGCCTTTCGCACCCCAACGCCAGACCCGTGACTACCAGGCCGCCGATGCTGCACACCATATCCATGCCTTCCTCGACCAGAAGGCGCTCAACGCCGAAGGCCCGCGGGTAATCGTCGGCGGTGAGCGGCTGCATCTGTGGGACAGCGAAGGCAAGCGCTACCTGGACGGCATGTCGGGCCTGTGGTGCACCCAGCTCGGCTACGGGCGCAAGGACCTGACGGCCGCCGCTGCGGCGCAGATGGACCAGCTCGCCTACTACAACATGTTCTTCCACACCACCCACCCGGCCGTGATCGAGTTGTCCGAGCTGCTGTTCAGCCTGCTGCCGGGGCACTACAGCCACGCGATCTACACCAACTCCGGCTCCGAGGCCAACGAGGTGCTGATCCGTACCGTACGCCGTTACTGGCAGGTGCTTGGCCAGCCGAACAAGAAGGTCATGATCGGCCGCTGGAACGGCTACCACGGCTCGACCCTGGCGGCCACGGCGCTGGGCGGTATGAAGTTCATGCACGAGATGGGCGGGCTGATTCCGGATGTGGCGCACATCGATGAACCCTACTGGTATGCCGCCGGTGGCGAGCTGAGTCCGGCGGAGTTCGGTCGGCGCTGCGCCTTGCAGCTGGAAGAAAAAATCCTCGAGCTCGGTGCCGAGAACGTCGCCGGTTTCATCGCCGAGCCATTCCAGGGCGCCGGCGGCATGATCTTCCCGCCGGAAAGCTACTGGCCGGAAATCCAGCGCATCTGCCGCCAATACGACGTGCTGCTGTGTGCCGACGAGGTGATTGGCGGGTTCGGGCGTACCGGCGAATGGTTCGCCCACGAGTACTTCGGTTTCGAGCCCGACACCCTGTCGATCGCCAAGGGCCTCACCTCGGGCTACGTGCCGATGGGCGGGCTGGTGCTGAGCAAGCGTATCGCCGAAGCACTGGTGGAGCGCGGCGGCGTATTCGCTCACGGCCTGACCTATTCCGGGCACCCGGTGGCCGCTGCGGTGGCGATTGCCAACCTCAAGGCGCTGCGCGACGAAGGCATCGTGCGTCAGGTGAAAGACGATACCGGGCCCTACCTGCAGCGCATCCTGCGCGAGGTGTTCGCCAACCATCCCTTGATCGGCCAGGTGCAGGGCGCCGGGCTGGTGGCTGCCCTGCAGTTCGCCGAGGACAAGGCCAGCCGCAAGCGCTACGCCAACGAAAACGAGCTGGCCTGGCAGTGCCGGACCTTCGGCTTCGAAGAGGGCGTGATCATTCGTTCGACCTTGGGACGGATGATCATGGCACCCGCGCTGGTGGCCAACCACAGTGAGCTGGACGAACTGGTGGAGAAGACCCGCAAAGCGGTCGATCGCACCGCGCAGGCGCTGGGCAAGCTCTGAAGCGGCTGCGCTACCTTTTCCAATCAACGGTTCCTGGAGCACAACGTGCACGATTCAACCTACTGGCAGCAGCAAGCCGCCAAGCTGACTTTTCGCGATCAAGCCATGATCGGCGGCCGTTTCGTGGCCGCCGCAGGTGGCGCGACGTTCGATGCGATCAACCCTGCCACCAATCAACTGCTGGCGCGGGTCGCCGCCTGTACCTCTGAGGACGTCGACCGTGCCGTGGCCAGTGCGCGGCAGGCGTTCGAGCAAGGCCCGTGGGCACGCATGGCGCCGACCGAGCGCAAGCGCGTGATGCTGCGCCTGGCCGAGCTGATGCTGGCCCACCGCGAGGAGCTGGCGCTGCTCGAATCGCTGAACATGGGCAAGCCGGTGCTCGATGCCTACAACATCGATGTGCCGGGCGCCGCCCAGGTCTTCGCCTGGTATGGCGAGTCGCTCGACAAACTCTACGACCAGGTTGCGCCCACTGCGGCCAATGCCGTGGCCACCATCACCCGGGAACCGATCGGTGTGGTCGCAGCCGTGGTGCCGTGGAACTTTCCGCTGGACATGGCGGCCTGGAAGCTGGCCCCGGCGTTAGCGGCCGGCAACAGCGTCGTGCTCAAGCCTGCCGAACAGTCGCCGCTTTCGGCGCTGCGCCTGGCCGAGCTTGCGCTGGAGGCCGGCATTCCCGAAGGGGTGCTGAACGTCGTGCCGGGGCTGGGCGAGATCGCCGGCAAGGCACTGGGCCTGCACCCTGAGGTCGACTGCCTGGTATTCACCGGCTCCACCCAGGTGGGCAAGTACTTCATGCAGTACTCGGCGCAGTCGAACCTGAAACAGGTGTGGTTGGAGTGCGGTGGGAAAAGCCCGAACCTGGTGTTCGATGACTGCAAGGACCTGGACCTGGCCGCAGAGAAAGCCGCATTCGGCATCTTCTTCAACCAGGGTGAGGTCTGCTCGGCCAACTCACGACTTTACGTGCAGCGCTCGATCCATGACGCGTTCATCGAGCGCCTGATCGCCAAGGCGCGCGACTGGCTCCCCGGTAATCCGCTGGATCCGGCCAGCCGCGCCGGCGCCATCGTCGATGCGCAGCAGACTACGCAGATCATGGCCGCGATCGGCCGCGCACAGGAGGAGGGCGCGCTTCTGGTGGCCGGTGGGCGTCAGCTCAGCTTCAACGGCTCCAGTAACTTCATCGAGCCGACGATTTTCACCCATGTCGACCCGCAGTCGTC
Source organism: Pseudomonas sp. SYWMCR5 (assembly GCF_057197165.1). Classification (NCBI taxonomy): domain Bacteria; kingdom Pseudomonadati; phylum Pseudomonadota; class Gammaproteobacteria; order Pseudomonadales; family Pseudomonadaceae; genus Pseudomonas; species Pseudomonas sp. SYWMCR5. The sequence goes on along the minus strand of NZ_JBXUNH010000002.1, from coordinate 807,531 downwards.
GCTTTCGCGTGAAGAGGTCTTCGGCCCGGTACTCGCAGTGACGGCCTTCGACACTGAAGAGGAAGCTATCCGCCTGGCCAACGACAGCGTCTATGGGTTGGCCGCCTCGGTGTGGAGCGACGACCTGAACCGCGTGCACCGGGTTGCCAGGCAGCTCAGGGTCGGCAGCGTTTCGGTCAATACCGTCGATGCGCTCGATGTGGTCGCCCCGTTCGGCGGCTACAAGCAGTCGGGCTTTGGGCGCGACCTGTCATTGCATGCGTTCGACAAGTACACCCAGTTGAAGACCACCTGGATCCAGCTGCGCTGACCCCTGGGCGTCGTGCTCAATGCCGTGGCGGCCTGGCACAGTTCAGCGCCGCCACGGCGACTGCCAACGCCGCCCCGGCATAAGCCCAGATCGCTGGCACCTGCGGCAGCAGCACACCGGCCAGCATCGGCCCGAGCCCGGCGCCGATGTCGCGCCACACGGCATTGCTGGCCAGCGCCTGAATGCGCGCGTGCGGATTGCGCAGCGCGACGAGGGTCATCACAAGAGGTAGTTGCAAGGCGCGCAGCACCAACACGAAGAAGGCGCCGATGAACAGCCAATGGCTGGCGAACACCAGCAGCGCCAGTGAGGTGGCCAGCGACAGCACCACCAACATGCGCAGTGCGCCGAAGCGATCTGCCAGGCGTCCGCCGAAGGGGCTGAAGAGCATCTCGCTCAAATAGCGCACCGCCATCAGCACACCGGCCACCAGTACCCCCGACTCGCCCATGTGGACTTGCGCATACAGCGAGAGGCCGAAAATGAACAGACCGTCCAGCGTCACCCCTTCGATGAAAGACCAGGTGGCGATGCTGTCCGGCAGGCGCAGGCGCCGACCGCTGCGCACGGGAATGTCATGGCCTCTGGAAGGCAAGGCGCGGGCCCGCCACAGGCCGCACAGGGCGCTGATGCACAGTACGAAGAACACCGTACGCGGGCCATAGGCCTGGGCCATCAGCGCCCCCAGCGGCAAGGCCAGCATGGGGCCGATGGCCAGGGTCGCCCGCGAACGCCCGGCGCGGCGGGCTGCACCCTGTGCCTCGGCAGTGGCGAGGGTCTGGGTACTCAAGTTGAAGGTGGCGAAGCACAACCCCCAGACCAGGCGCAGTACCAGCAGTGCGGCGAATCCGGAAAGGGTGGCGTTGCCCAGCGCACACACCGCTGCAGCGAAAGCCGCCAGGCTGCACGCTGCGCGATCGCCGTGGCGTGCATAGAACCGCACCACCCAGCCATAGCCGATGATCCGCACCAGGCGATTGGCTGCCAGCAATACCCCGGCCTCGACCAGCGTCACACCGAAGTCCGCTGCGTACATGGGCAGCAGCAGGTAGAGCAGCACGTCACTGGGCAGGCACAGGCCGAGCACCTGGGCGGCATTGCGCGAATCTCGGTCGGCGCGCAGGGTTTGCGCCGGTACGGCAGCGGACGACATGACAGCCTCGTGGCAGGGGCGGGGTGCGCAGCATAACCTGCTTGGGCATGTCGGTAACCCCCGTGTCATGTCGGCGGGGAAGGCTGGCCGCCGTCAGGGCACCGCTCATCCGCTGCGCCGGAATTAAAACGAATCCTTCAGGGGGCGTCGGACTCGCTTGTGTAGGCCCTCACCAAAAAGCGAGCACCCTCCATGAACACGAATCTATTGGCTACAGCGCTGCTGGCCGTCTGCTTTACGTTGCTCGGTGGCTGTTTCGACCGTGATAACGACCATCCGGCCAAGGACGCCGATCCAAGCAAGCCGTCGCTGCAGATGCAGCAGCCCGATACACCCGCGACCAACCCGTCCCCCGAGACCAAACCGCAAAATCAATGAGCGAGGTAGCGGGCATGGTGGCGATGACGCAAGGCTGGGCGGCAACCGCCAAGGCGAGCGATGGACTTGAACATCGCTACCGTGCCCTGCTCGAGGGCCGTGACCCGACGGCCGAGGCTTGGCTGGGCGAGCAACTGGGCCATGTCCGCACGCTGGCGGACGACTTGCCGGATGATCCTGGGCAACTGCCGGATTGGGCCGCTGCCCATGCGCAGCGGGTCGCCGGGGAACACGCGGCCTATCTTGAACAACGCCGTCAGGGTGCTCCACGCCGTTACTTCGACAACCGGGCGCAGGCCTTGTGGTTCTTGCAGCAGGTCGCGCCAACCAAGGCGGTCGATGGCGCATGGCTGCACGGCACCCTCTGGCACTGGCGCGACCCTCGTTTTCACGGGCTGATCCGCACCTTCCTCGAAGAGCTGGGTGACGGCGACCTGCGCCGCAACCACGTGCTGATCTACCAGCGCCTGCTCAGTCGTCTCGGCTGCCTGCAGAGCGCACCGCTAGCCGCTGAACGTTACCTGCAGGGCGCGCTGCAACTGGCCCTTGGGCAGCGCTGCGAGCGCTTCCTGCCGGAGGTGATCGGTTACAACCTGGGGTACGAGCAGCCCCCTTTGCACCTGCTGATCACCACTCATGAGCTGGCCGAGCTGGGCATCGACGCTCATTACTTCCAGTTGCATGTGACCATCGACAATGCCGCCAGCGGTCATGCACGGCGCGCCCTGGAGAGCTTCGCCGAACTGTCTGTGGATCAGGGGCCGGCGTTCTACGAGCGGGTCAGGCAGGGCTATCGGCTCAATGACCTGGGTATCGACACTCCGTCCCTGATCGCTTCGTTCGACCTGCAGGCCGAGTTGCTCGGCGCGTTGGAGCGCAAGCGTCCATACGGGCAGTGCATGCATTCGGACAGATGTCGCCTGCAAGGGCGCACCATCAACCAGTGGCTTGCCGAGCCCGGTGCGATGCCTGGTTTCCTGGATGCATTGCAAGCCCAGGGTTGGATCAAGCGCGACAGCGATCCCAGGGAAAGCCGCTTCTGGGCGCTGATCGACGGTCCGGTGGCGGCCATGTTCGGTGTGTTCGATGCCTATGAAAAGCAGCTCTGGCACGACTGGATCGCCGGCACCTGGCAGGGCGCCGGGATGCGTCGAGTGCCGCCCGGGCAATGGGAGCAGGCGTTGCAGCTGGAGGAAGAGGCGCCTTGCGAAGCGCAGGCAGCGGACATGGCTGCAGTGATCGAAGCGATGGCCGGCAATCGCCATTCCACGCCCCAGGGCCTGCGCGCCACCCGCGCGTTCATCCAGGCCACCGGCTTGATGCAGGGAGGACCGAACTGATGCTGCTCGACCAGGACCAGAGGCATGCCGACGAGGCTTTGCTACAGCTGGGACGTCGGCTGCGCGCCGACGGCTATCGTTTCACCTGCGTGACCCCGGCGACCCAGGGCAGGGTCAATGCCCGCAGTGAAGCGCACCGGGCTCGAACGCTGCGCGATGTGTTCGGCTGGAGCCGACCGTTCGAAGCGTCGCTGCTCAGCGCCGACGAACTGGAACAGCTGCGTATCGCCGGTGTGCTGGAGCCACAGGGTGCGCTGTGGCGCAGCAGGGTGCGCTGGTCGAGCCTGGATGACCTGCTGCTGGTGCACTCCGCCTGGCCGACCGACGGCCGCGACGCGGTGTTCTTCGGCCCGGACAGCTACCGGTTCGCCCAGGTGATCCAGGATCATCTGCAGCACAGCCCACAGCGCGTGCAGCATGCCGTCGACATTGGTTGCGGCAGTGGCGTCGGCGCGTTGCTGATCGCCCGGGCCGCGCAGCATGCGCAGGTCACTGCGGTGGACATCAACCCTGTGGCCTTGCGTCATACCGCAGTCAATGCCGCACTGGCCGGCGTGGCCAATGTCTCGGTAGCGCTCAGCGACGTGCTCGACAGCATCGCCGGGACGTTCGACCTGATCGTCGCCAACCCTCCCTACATGCTCGACGCGGGCGAGCGCGCCTACCGCCACGGAGGTGGCGCGCTGGGCGCCGAACTGTCGCTGCGCATTGTCGAGCAGGCCCGTGAGCGGCTGTCGATCGGCGGCACGTTGCTGCTGTACACCGGTGTCGCCATCGTCGAGGGGCGCGACGCGCTGCTCGAAGCCGCCCGCCTGCGCCTGGCCGGGCCTGCGTTTGGTTGGTCCTACCGGGAACTGGACCCGGACGTGTTCGGCGAGCAGTTGCTCGAGCCTGGATACGAGCAGGTCGAGCGTATCGCCGCCGTTGCCCTGACCGTCACGCGTCGGGGCTGATGCCAGCATGGCGCGGCGTTGCACGTTCGGCATCGAGGAAGAATACCTGTTGGTGGACTTGGCCACGGGCCGGGTCATGGCCGCGCCGTCCTCGGCCGTGGTCCGCTGTTGCCGCGATGTGTTGGGGCCCTGGTTCGCCGAGGAAATGTTCCGCAGCCAAGTGGAAGTCGCCTCGCCGGTATTCGACACGCTGCACCAGTCCTGTGGCTTTTTCACCGAGCAGCGCCAGCGCCTGAGCCAGGCATTGGCGGGCGAGGGGGCCGGCCTTTACGGCGCGGGGAGCCATCCGAGTGCCCAATGGCTGCGCCAACACCCACGGGAGGCCCCGCACTACCGTCAGTTGTTCGACGATTACCGGCTGGTGGCCCGGCGCAGCCTGTTGAACGGCCTGCACGTGCATGTCGGCGTGCCGCAGGGCGTCGATCGCATGCAGGTGATCAATCGGGTGTTGTACTGGTTACCGCTGCTGCTGACACTCAGCACCTCCTCTGCGTACTGGGGCGGACAGGACACCGGCTACATGAGCTACCGCCGCGTGGTGTGCGGGGAGTGGCCGCACATGGGCCTGCCCGAGCCGCTGCCGGACTGGCGCGCCTACGAACGTTACCGGGCGCTGCTGCAACGCACTGGCAGCCTGGCCAAGGATGGCGACTTCTGGTGGGCGATCAGGCCCTCGCGACGGTTTCCGACCGTCGAACTGCGGATCTGCGATGGTTGCCCCCGGTTGGACGATGCCTTGGCCATCGCCGCGCTGTTTCGCCATCTCGTCGAGCATGCACTGGGGCGCGATGGCGCTGTCGCCAGCCGCGAGATGCGCTGGATCACCCACGAAAACTATTGGCGTGCCCTGCGTCAGGGCCGCCTGGGCACTTTCATCGGTGTGCACGACTAACAGCCGGTGAACGCCGAAGCCTGGCTGGCGCAACTGCAGGCGCGATGTCCAGCCGACACCGTCGACGCTGATCGCGCCTTCGTGCACGCCCGGCGCATCCTGCGCGACGGCACCAGTGCCGACCACCAGCGCGCGACCTATGCGCTGGCCCGCGACCAAGGCCTGGACGACCGACAGGCGCTGCGCAACGTGGTGAAACAGGTGATGGAGCACCAGTTGTCGGTGCCCGGGACTAATTGAGTAAACCATCCGCAGATCCTTTGCCTCGAACGCTGTGTGATTCGCGATCAGGCAACACCTAGCCAAACCAGAAGGAGTCCAACCCATGCCAAGCAAGCCCCAGGACCAATTCACCCTGCAAAATCCCCTGACCCAGTACCCCCATCCGCCGTTTCCGGCCCAGGGCCAACCCGCCCCGGGGCTGGATGCCCATATGCAGCCCAAGCCCGACCACGGTGAAACCACCTACAAGGGTTTCGGGCGCCTGGCCGGACGTCGCGCCCTGATCACCGGCGCCGACTCGGGTATCGGACGTGCCGTGGCCATCGCCTTCGCCCGCGAGGGCGCCGACATCGCCCTCAACTATCTGCCCACGGAGGAGCGCGATGCCCGGGAGGTGGTCCAGTTGATCGAGCGTGAAGACCGCAAGGCCGTGGCGCTTCCCGGCGACCTCAAGGACCCGCGCTTCTGCAGCCAGTTGGTAGACCAGGCCCACGAACAGCTCGGCGGCCTGGATATCCTGGTCAACGTTGCCGGCAAGCAAGTGGCGCGCGAGGACATTGGCCAGATCAGCCATGAGCAGTTCGACCACACCCTCAAGACCAACGTCTACGCGCTGTTCTGGCTTTGCCAGGCCGCCGTGCCGCTGATGCCTGCCGGGGCGACCATCATCAACACCGCCTCGATCCAGTCCTACCAGCCATCGGCGACGCTGCTCGACTACGCCACCACCAAGGCGGCCATCGTGGCCTTCACCAAGGCGCTGGCCAAGCAGGTGATCGAGCGCGGCATTCGCGTCAACGCGGTGGCTCCAGGCCCGATCTGGACCGTGCTGCAGCCCAGTGGCGGCCAACCACCGGAAAAGATCCCCGACTTCGGTGGGCATACTCCGATGAAACGCCCGGGCCAGCCCGCCGAGTGCGCCCCGTTGTACGTGCTGCTGGCCAGCCAGGAGTCGAGCTATATCACCGGGGAGGTGTTCGGCGTCACCGGGGGCAATCCACTGCCATAGGGCAAAGTCGAATAAACCTTGGCCGCGCCGCGCAGTCAGTCGTTGTAAGAGGCCCCTGCATGCGGGCCTGGGAGGTGGCTGATGAAACTCGTCTGTCTGCTGCGTGGCTGTCAGTGGCGCAGCCTGTTGATCCGTGAAATCGCCGGGCTTGACTGTCAGTGCTGCGAACGCTGCGGCGCGCTGCGCTACAGCCAGCCCGGCCAACCATTCGCTGCGTAGGAGCCGACCATGGCCCGGGCAATCTGGAAAGGCGCGATCAGCTTCGGCCTCGTGCATATCCCTGTCTCTCTCAATACCGCCGTGCGCACCGAGCGGGTGGATTTCGACTGGCTCGACAAGCGCAGCATGGAGCCGGTGGGCTACAAGCGGGTGAACAAGGTGACTGGCAAGGAGATCGACAAGGAACACATCGTCAAGGGTGTCGAGTACGAGAAGGGCCGCTATGTGGTGATCAGCGAGGAGGAGATTCGCAAGGCGCGGCCCGAGGCGACCCAGACCATCGATATTTTTTCCTTCGTCGACGCCGCAGAGATCCCGCTGCAACAGTTCGACACGCCGTACTACCTGAGCCCCGACCGTCGTGGCGGCAAGGTCTATGCCTTGTTGCGCGAGACCTTGCACAGCACCGGCAAGGTAGCCTTGGCCACCGTGGTGCTGCACACCCGCCAGCACTTGGCGCTGCTGCGCCCGCTGGAGGATGCGCTGGTGATGATTACCCTGCGCTGGCCCGAGGAAGTCCGTGGCCTGGAGTCGCTGGAGCTGGACAAGAGCGTGACCGACACCAAGGTCGACAAGCGCGAACTGGACATGGCCAAGCGACTGGTGGAGGACATGAGTGGGCCATGGAAGCCAGACGAGTACCACGATGCCTTTCGCCAGACCATCCTTGACCTGGTGGAAGAGAAGGCGAGCAAGGGCAAGATCGCGACGGTGGACAAAGGTGAGGGGGCGACGGCAGAGAAGAGCGCCGACATCATCGACCTCACCGAGTTGCTCAAGCGCAGCCTTGGCGGCAAGACCAAAGCGAAGAAACCAGCGAGCAAGCGACCGCGCAAGGCGTCCTAGGGCGGGAGCGCACCCTACCGCATCAGGCCCTCCAGAGCGCTCAGGTAATCGCCGAAGCCTTGGCGAGCCCGGCTGTCCCGCCGACTGCTGGTGGCCACGCTGTGCGCTGCGGTCCAGACGATCTGCGCGCCACTGGCTTCCAAGGCCAGCACCAGTTGCACATCTTCATCGGCTGGCAATGGTTGGAATCCGCCAACGCGCTCATAGGCCTTGGCGCACACGCCCAGGTTGGCACCATGGATGTGCCGGTGCCCGTCCCGGGCTTGGTAACGGCTGCGGTATAGCTGGCGCAGGGCGGCGTTCTGCCAGGGCTGCCAGCGCTCGATGTGCACCGTGCCGCAGACAGCGTCAGCGTGCCATTGCAACTGCGATACCAGCCAGTGCTCGGGCACGCGACTGTCGGCGTCGGTAAAGGCCAGCCACCGCGCGCCGCGCTCGATCATCCACGCAGCGCCCTGGCGTCGGGCAATGCCGACGTTGCCGGCCTGCAGCTCCAGAGTGTGCACGCCATGACGGCGAGCGATGCGTGCGCTGGCGTCGGTGCAGCGATCGAGCACCACCAGGACCTCGGCCACCAGGCCCGCCGCATTGGCCCGTGCCACCGCCTGCGTGACGGCGCGCAGGCAGTGCCCGAGGCGGCGGGCTTCGTTGTGGGCGGGAATGATGACGGCGATCATGGGCAAGTCTCGTCCAGGTCTACGACGCTGGGTTGGCACGACCAGTATTCGAGCAGGAAATCCGCCTCTTCGTGGCGCAACAGCGGATACAGCGGCAAATGCCGGGCAAGCAGAGCGTGGACCTCACGCCCATCCTGAGGGCAACCGGCGATGGGATGGCGCCAGTGGCACACCAGCAGGCCGCCGTCATAGGTCAGGCTGGCCACCGATTGCTCGATCACCTGCAGCCAGTCGGTGGGGTCCAGGTAGTAGCCGATTTCGCTCAGCACGATCAGGTCGAATTGTCCGCCGGGCCAGTCGCCCGGCAGGTGCCCTTGCTCGACGCAGGCATGGTTCACTCCCGCCAAGCGCTGGCGGGCCAGTGCCACGGCGGTGGCGTCGATGTCCTGGCACAGCAGGTCGGCGCAGCGCTCGGCCAGCAGCACGCTGAGCTCGCCGTTGGCGCACGCCGGCTCGAACACACGCTCGTAGCACTGGCGGGGCAGGCTGGCCAGGGTCAGGTCGCGCTTGCGCCGTTCGTACCAGCGGGTACGAAAGGCCCATGGGTCATCGTTGTCGGCATACAGGTTGGCGAAATACTGCGCATCGAGGCTCATGGTGACTCCATTGCGGGCAGGAACGGTTGCAAGGGATGCAGCCGGTGGCTGCCTGAATCAGGTGCTGGCTCATAGTTGCCATGCGCCTGCCGGCATGCCGGTCAGCTGCTGGCCCAGCTCGGCGAGGTCGCGCTCAGCGTGACTTTGACGCAGGTATACCGGCAGGTCGGCGCTGAGCCGGGCGAAATGGCTGTTGCGACAGAACGGCGTGGCGCCCAGCGCTCGGCCGACATGCCAGATGACCTGCTCGACCGCATGCTCGACCTGAGCGCGGGTGCGGCGCACCTGGAAACTGGCATCGTCATGGGGGTGTCGATCGATCCAGGCAGCGCATTCGCGCAGGGCGGCGCGGGCACCGAACAAGACGGCGTCGACCGCGCCCAAGTGGGCATCGGCGTGTGGGTCGGGTCGGGGTTTGACGCAGTGTTCGCGCAGGTAGTCCGCCAAGGCTTCGGCTGCGCCATACCAGCAGGCGGCAATGCCCGCGCCGCCTTGCCAGAATCCTGGGCGGGACAGGTATTGGCCGGGCGCGCCGATGGCCAGCCCCGGCGAATCATCGAACTCGAGGGTGACGCTGGTGGTGGTGGCCATGCCAACGGCCTGCCAGTGCTCGGCCTGAATGCGCTGGCTGGTATGGGAGAGCTCGATGGCCACCAACTGTGGCTGCTCGTCGTCCCAGGCGGTCACCAGCGCGCGATCGATCTGCAATGCCCCCGAACACCAGGCTTTGCGGCCTTGCAGGCGAACCTGGTCGCCGTCCCGGGCGACGATGCGGGTGCGAGCATCCGGTGGTTCGGCAGCCCACACGCCCCAGATCCCGTCGTCGGCGTGGTGCTCGGCGGCGCATTCACTGAGGATCGCCAGGGCGTCCGTATGGCCCTCGTAGAGCTTGGCCAGGGCCAGGTCGCAGCCGGCGACCCGCGCCAGGATCCTCCAGCGTTCCAGGGTACAGCCCTGGCCCGGCAGCGGCAGGCGGTCGAGGTGATCGGCCTGCAGCATGTGCAGCAGCTCTGGTAGCTGGGTGTCGAGATCGATCGCCTGCCGTCGCGCGCTGAAAGGGCGCAACAGGTGATCGAGGCGGACCCGGTCGAAGTCATGGGCGGTGCTCATCGGCTTGGCGCTCCTTCACTCGATTCCCAGTTGCTTGCGCATGCGCGCGGTGATGGATTGGCGGGTCCTGGCCATTTCGGACCAAGGGTCGTCGACCTGTGCAAGACGCTCGTGCAGGTTGCCGATATTCCATTGGTCAGCGCCTTTGAGCTGGCTCAGCTCTTCGCGCCAGATCGGCACCGAAACCGGCAGGCCTTCGCGAGCGCGCAGCGAATAAGCCGCTACGGTGGTGGCGCCCTTGCCGTTGCGCAGGTAGTCGATGAAGATCCGCCCGACCCGATTCTTCGGGCCGGAAACGGCACTGAGGCGATCAGGGAACAGCGCGGCCATGTGCTCGACCAAGGCATGGCTGAAATCCTTTACCTCGTCCCAGCCCGCACGCCGGGTCAGCGGCACGACCAGGTGTATCCCCTTGCCGCCGCTGGTCTTGAGAAACACCTTCAGGCCCAGCTCATCGAGCAGGGTCAGGGTCAGTTGCGTGGCTTCGAGCATGGCTTTCCAGGGCAGCGCGGGGTCTGGGTCGAGGTCGAGCACGAAGCGGTCGGGCTTGTCGAAGTCCTTGTTGGTGGCGTTCCAGGTGTGCAGTTCGAGGGTATTCATCTGCACCGCGCCGAGCAGGCTGTCGGCGCGGTTGAGCACCATGGCCGCCTGGCCGGCCTGGGCCTTGCTGTAGCTGAGCACCTTGGGAATGTGCAGCTGGCCGGCATTCTTCTGGAAGAACAACTCGCCAGCCAGGCCATCCGGTGCCCGGACCAGGGCGACGGGCCGATCCTTGAGCTGAGGCAGCAGCCAGTCGGCGACCTGGGCGTAGTACTCGGCGACCTGGCGCTTGGTTGCACCGATGGTTGCGTCAACCACGCGGTCGGGGTGGGTCAGGCGCAGGCTGCCCGGCGCCTTCGGTTGTGGCTGTGCTGCGCGCTTGGCGGGCATCGCTTTCTCCAGGTCGATGGCGGTGGCGGGCTTGTCGTCGCGCAGGCCATGGAACACCGCGTGGCGCACGATGCCTTCGCGGGTCATCTGGGCATAGGCCACTTCGGCCAGCAGATGAGGCTTGAGCCAGTGCACGCCGCGAGCTTCGGCGCCGGTGAGTGGGCTGGGCAACGGCGCTTTGGCGGTCCGCAGCGGCTTGAGGCGAGCGAGGATGCTGTCCAGGGTGGCGGCGCTGAAGCCGGTGCCGACCTTGCCGACGTAGCGCAACTGGCCGCTATCGTGGTCATGCAGGGCCAGCAGCAGGGCGCCGAAGCCGTGGCGGCTGCCCTTGGGGTCGGTGTAGCCGACGATCACGAATTCCTGGCGCTGCTTGCACTTGAGCTTGACCCAGTCGCTGCTGCGTCGGCCCACGTAGGGGCTGTCGGCGCGTTTGCCGATCAGGCCCTCCAGTTGCAGGCGGCAGGCGCTGTCGAGCAGCGAGTCGACCGGCTCCTCGAAGTCTGCGGAGTACCTGAGCACCGGCGATGCGTTGTCTTCCAGCAGCCGGGCCAAGGTGTCGCGACGCGCCTTTAGCGGTAGTTCGCGCAGGTCCTCTCGCCCCAGCCAGGGCAGGTCGAACAGGTAATAGGTGATGCGTTCGTCGTGCTCGGTGTCGAAGGCATTCTGCAACGCCTGGAAATCGGCGACGCCATTGTCATCGACCACCACCATTTCGCCATCCAGCCACGCGGCGTCGAGCCCGAGCGCCTTTAGCGCCTCGACCTGACGGGGCATCTTCGCACTCCAGTCGTGGCCATTGCGGGTGAACAGGCGTACGTCGTCACCGTCGATGCGCGCGAGGATGCGGTAGCCATCAAACTTGACTTCATAGCGCCAGTCGCCGCTGGGGGGGGAATCGACCAAGGTGGCCAGTTGCGGCTGGAGCTTGTCGGGCAGGGCTTTGGCGCGGGCCTTGTGCTTGCGCGGGCTGGCGGAGGTTGTCTTGGCCGGACGCCTTGGCGGCAGACTGCGCTCGCTGAGGACGCTGTCCGGCAGGGCTTCGACGATGCTGTATTCGGCTTCGCTGCGTGCCCGCCCGTCACCGGACTTGACCAGCATCCATTGCTCCTTCTTGCCGGCCAGCTGGGTGCGGAACAGGTTCCAGACCCCCGACAGTTTCTCGCCCTGCAGGCGAAAGCGCAGCTTGCCCTTGGCATAGGCTTGACGCGGGTCGCCTTTGGGTTCCCAGATGCCCCGGTCCCAGACGATCACATCGCCAGCGCCGTAGTGACCCTCCGGGATGTGCCCTTCGAAGTTGGCGTAGTCCAGCGGGTGATCCTCGACATGCACCGCCAGGCGCCGGACCTTGGGGTCCAGGGAGGGCCCCTTGGGGATTGCCCAGCTTTTCAAGGTGCCGTCGAGTTCCAGGCGCAAGTCGTAGTGCAGGTGGCTGGCGTCGTGTTTCTGGATGCAGTACTGCAGCGCGTGCGCCGAACGTGGCTTGGCGTGTTTGCCTAGCGGTTCGGAGGTGGCGTTGAAGTCGCGCTTGCGATGGTACTCCTGCAGGGGCTTGGCCATGGCGGGCTCCGGGAGGGTTCGCGGGTCTCTAGATTGGGAGGCGGCGATACTGCGCGGAGTTCAATAAAAGCGCGGAGCAGGGCGTAGCAAGAAACTATGAATCATTTCCCTGTGTGGGAGTCGACCGAGTGAAGCCCCCAATCGGAGAACACTCATGCCTACACCTGATGACCCAAGACCGCAGGTCGACATCGATGACACCGAGGACCGCATGGGAAGCGTCCACGAGCTGGATTTCAGTGAGCGCCGCGATGAACGCCAGGGGCGTGTCGGCGACGAGCGTCCGGCGCGTGAGATCGCCGAGGACTATCCGCCCCGACGTGTTGCCGAAAGCGGCATGACCGGTGGCGAGGCCTTGAGCGATAGCCTGCACGAGGACAATGTCACCCTGGACGACCTGAGCCCGGACACGCTGTTCGATGAAACCGGTGCTCGTGATCCGCATGAGCCAGGCAGCGGTAGCAGACCTGCCGACCAGACTCTGCGTCAGGTAGACGCTCACGAGATCGGTGGCGGCATTGGCCTGGACGAGGCTGAGCTGGCTCGCTCGGCACCGTTGGACGGCGAGCCGTGGACCGACGATGTCAGCTCTGAAGATGACAGGCGCGAGCCGTGATAAACGAGCATGCTGTTCCTGCAACAGCCGATCATCCGGCCCTGCGCTTCGCTGCGGATTCCCTCACGCCGGCCTTGCTCCCGGGAGGGCTGTGACTTGCCCGCGAAACAGCGACACTGCCCGATCAGGCCGCCGCCACCTTGCCCGCCGGCGCAGGGTTCTCCTCCCCACGACAGGCCTCGGCCAACGACAGGCTCTTGGTTTCCGGCGCCCAGGCCATCGACACCAGTGCCCCGAACAGCAGGATGCCGGCGAGGATCGCCATGGTCGGATTCAGGCCGATCCCGGCCACGCTCACCGGTAGCAGGAAGGTACTGATCGCCGATCCCAGCCGGCTTGCTGCGGTGGCCAAGCCGATACCGCTGGCGCGCACTTCGGTGGGGAAGCTCTCGGCCGGATACACACCGACCAGGTTGCTCACCGCTGACAGCACCAGGGTGAACAGCCCGAACAGCGCCACCATCGCCCAGGCCATGCTGCTGGGCATCAGCACCATCAGGAACAGCGCCGCCGCCAGGATCAGGAAGCTGTTGATCAGAAAGCCGCGGCGGCTGAATTTGATGGTGCACCAGATCCCCAGCAGTGCGCCGACGATCAGCAGGGCATTGAGCATCATCTCGGTGCCGAAGCCTTCGGCCAGCCCCATCTTCTGCAGGATCGCTGGCAGGAAGGTGTAGATGGCGAAGTAAGGCATGACGATGCAGATGAAGAACAGGCAGTTGAACGCCGTGCGCTTGCGGTATTCACGGCTGAACAGGGCGGCGAAACCGCTGTGGCTGGGCCGGGCGACTTCGTCGTCGAGTACCACGTTGGCGCCCAGGTGCTTGCGTACGATGGCGCGGGCTTCCTCGGCGCGGCCCTGGTGCATCAGCCAGCGTGGCGATTCCGGCGTGCCGATACGGGCGATGAGGATCATTGCTGCCGGAATGGCCGAGGACGCCAGCATCCAGCGCCAGGCATCGTCGCCCAGCGGCAGCAGGGCCGTGCCGACGAAGGTCGCGGCGACATAACCGAAGGTCCAGATCACGCTGAACGAGCCCAGCAGCACGCCACGGTGCTTGCGCGGCGAGAACTCGGCAAGCATGGCGTGGCCGACGCTGAAGTCGCCGCCAAGCCCAATGCCGATCAGTACCCGGCAAAGGAACAGTTGCGTTGCCGTCTCGACGAAGAACTGCATCACCGAGGCGAGGGTAATGAGCACGAAACTGATCAGGAAAATCTTCTGGCGCCCCAGTCGGTCGGAGATCCAGCCGAAGAACAGGCTGCCCAGGAAAAGCCCGAGCAACGCCGAGGCGCCGATCAGCCCCTGCCATAACGGGCTCAACTGCATCTGCGGATTGATCAGGGTGAAGGCGATACCGATCAGGCCGAGGATATAGCCGTCGGTGAAATGCGCGCCGAAGGTCAGGCCGGCGATCTTGATATGAAAACGTCCGATCGGCAGGTCGTCGATCTTGACTGTCTGTCCCGTCATGTTGACACCTCGTTGTTATTGTTTGGGTCAGGGGCGTTGCGGTCCTCGTAGGAGCGGGCTGGCCCGCGAATGCGTCGGTGCCGTCACTATCGCATTCGCGGGCAAGTCGCAGCGGCGAACCGCCGCTCCCACAGGGATTGGGCTGGCCTTTAGATTTTGAGCAAGACAGTTGCTCCTACAAAGGCAGGGTCAGCTGTTCAGTCCACCCATCAGCACGTACTTGATCTCCAGGTAGTCCTCCAGGCCGTACTTGGAGCCTTCACGGCCCATGCCCGACTCCTTGATGCCACCAAAGGGCGCCACCTCGGTGGAGATGATCCCTTCGTTGACCCCGACGATCCCGGCCTCCAGGCCCTCGGCCATGCGCCAGACGCGGCCGATGTCGCGGCTGTAGAAGTACGCCGACAGGCCATAGGGCGTGTCGTTGGCCAGGCGCAGGACCTGGGCCTCGTCCTGGAAGCGCAGGCATGCCGCCACGGGGCCGAAGGTCTCCTCGCTGGCGATCTGCATGTCCGCCGTGGCTTCGGCCAGCACTGTCGGCTCGTAGAAAGTGCCGCCCAACGCATGCCGACGGCCACCACAGAGCAGGCGCGCGCCGTGCTCGAGCGCGTCGCCCACGTGCTGCTCGACCTTGGCCAGCGCCGCAGCGTTGATCAGCGGGCCTTGCTCTGTCTCGCCCTGCAGCGCATCACCGACGCGCAAGGCTTGCACGGCTACGGCAAGCTTGCGGGTGAAGGCTTCGTACACACCGTCCTGGATATAGAAGCGGTTGACACACACGCAGGTCTGCCCGGTATTGCGGAACTTCGAGGCCATGGCCCCGCGCACGGCGGCGTCGAGGTCGGCGTCGTCGAAGACAATGAACGGGGCATTGCCGCCCAGCTCCAGCGAGACCTTTTTCAAGGTGTCGGCGGCTTGGCGCATCAGCAGCTTGCCAGTGCGGGTGGAGCCGGTGAACGACAGCTTGCGCACCACGGTCGAGGCCTGCAGCGCGCCGCCGATGGCCGGGGCGTCGCCGGAAACGATGTTGAACACACCTGCCGGTACGCCGGCCTGCTCGGCCAGCAGCGCCAGGGCGAAGGCTGACAGCGGCGTCTCTTCGGAGGGCTTGAGGATCAGCGTGCAGCCGGCCGCCAGGGCTGGGCCGACCTTGCGGGTGACCATCGCCAGGGGGAAGTTCCATGGCGTGATCGCCGCTACCACGCCGATCGGCTCCTTGGTCACCAGCACCCGCGCGTCGGCCTTGGGCGTGGGAATGATATCGCCGTACACACGCCGGCCTTCCTCGGCGAACCATTCGAGAAAGCTCGCTGCATAGGCCACTTCGCCCTTGGCTTCGGCCAGCGGCTTGCCTTGCTCACGGCTGAGCAGGGCGGCGAGAGCGTCGCGTTGCTCGAGCATCAGTTCGGACCAGCGGCGCAGGATCTGCGCACGTTCCTTGGCCAGCTTGCCGCGCCAGGCGGGCAGGGCACGTTCGGCGGCGGCGATGGCCGCCTGGGTTTCCTCGGCGCCGCCGCGCGGCACCTGGGCCAGGGTTTCGCCCGTGGCCGGGTTGATCACGGGATAGGTGGCGCCGCCACTGAGCCATTGCCCATCGATGTAGTGTCCGGTCTTGAGCAGCGTCCTCATGCCACTGCCTCCTGGATCGCGAAGTCGCCGCGTGGCGGGCGGCCGACACGCAGGATGCGCTTGCCGGCGGTGTAGTCGTTGATCAGGTCGCAGGGCGTGTAGTTGCGCTCCAGTTCGTACAGGTCCTCTTCGTCCAGGCGCATGTCCAGTGCTGCCAGGGCGCTGTCGAACTGCGCCGTGGAGTCCGCGCCGACCAGCATGCTGTCCACGCCAGGGTGCTGCAGGACCCAGGCCTGGGCTACCTGGGCGTTGGACACGCCGTGACGCTGAGCCACGCGCTGCACCGAGCGGGCGATGGCGAACGAGGCTTCGTCGCTGTACATCTGCTGGGTGAAGAAATCGGTCTGGTTGCGGGTCGACTGCACGTCGCCGGTCAGCAGGCCGCGGGCCAGCGGGCTGAACACCGAGACGCCCAGGCCCTGGTCGCGGCAGAACGGAATCATCTCGCGTTCTTCTTCACGGTAGGCGCAGTTGAGCTGCAACTGCATGTTGATCGGTTTGGCCCAGCCATGGCGCTCGCAGGCCAGGAGGATTTTCGCCAGTTGCCCGGTGAGCATGGTCGAGACCCCGATGTAGCGGGCCTTGCCGGCGCGGACGATGTCGTTGAGCGCCTCCATGGTTTCTTCGACGGGGGTGTTCACATCGAAGAAATGCAGCATGTAGACGTCGAAGTAGTCCATGCCGGCGCGCTGCAGCGAGGCGTCGATGCCGTCGAGGATGTGCTTGCGCGAGTGGCCGCTGGCGTTGATGCCGCTGCGGGTGCCGTAACCGACCTTGGTGGTCACCACCACGTCGTCACGACGCACCAGGCGCTTGAGGATACGCCCGACCACTTCCTCGCCGACGCCAGCGGAATAGAAGTCAGCCAGGTCGATGAAGTTCACCCCCTTGTCCAGCGCGTGGCGCACGATCGGCTCGCTGGCCGCTTCGTCGAAGATCCACGGCTTCCACTGCGGTGTGCCCATGTTCATGGTGCCCAGGCACAGCTTGGAGACTTGCAGGCCGGAGTGGCCCAGACGGATGTATTGCATGGTCGGACCTCAGGCTTTCGGGGTGTAGAAGGGGTTGGCGATCTGGTTGACCACATCGTCCAGCTGCGCGCGGGCCGGCAGGCCCTGGAGGGCGGCGCGGATCGCGGTGCGGCAGGCGCTGTAGTTGTTCAGGTAGACGGCATCGAGGTCGTCGCAGGCCGGGTTGACCCAGTTGGCGGTGACGATGGCCCATTCATCCTCGGCTTCGGCCGGCAGGGTGCCGTCGAGCAGGGCTTCGGTGACCGCCTTGGCGATACCGGCCTGGGACGCGCCCCAGGTGGCGTTGGCGTGCAGGTCGCCGCCGATCACCGCCTTGTTGACGTACAGGGTCATGGGTTTGACCGGGATGTTCGGCTGGGCGATGACCATGAACGGGCAGTGGCCCTGGCTGGGAGAGGCCAGGCTGTTGGCGAAGGCCTGGCCGGCCGGGCCGTTGCGTGGCCCCATCATGATGTTGATGTGCGCGGCGTTGACGCCGGGGCCTTCGAAACCTTCGCCGATGTACAGGGCAAGTTGCTTCATGAAAAAACCTCGATCACTCACAGGAGAACGAAGCCTCGGCGGCACCTGCCGCGCGAGGCGCGAAATCAGGTGCTCGTTACGCAACAAGGGCGAAGGGGTATCTGCAATGCAGGCATGGTGCGACGCTCTTTGTTGTTGTTGGGCGAGCCGTGCTGGCGGGGCCAGTCGTGAGGATTTGTATCAGGCGGGGAGCGCGGGGCAGTAGGGAGAAGAAATCAAGGGGGTATGAGGGCAAGTCATAGCGCCGGTTTTACTGGCACGAGGGCAACGGCAAGTGATCGATGCCGAGGTGAATTCAGCTGGCGCTGAGGCTGACGCGGTTGCGGCCGCTGTGCTTGGCCGCATACAGGGCGCGGTCGGCCTTGCTCAAGGCGTCTGTTGGGTCGTCCTCGCCGCCAGGCCAGCAGGCGACACCGAGCGAGATGGTCACGGCACCGACCGGTTCGAAGGGGGTGTCCTGCACCACCCGGCGCAGGCGTTCGGCAACGCTTTGCGCGACCTCCAGGCTGGCACTGGGCAGCAGCATGAGAAACTCCTCGCCACCGGTGCGGCACAGCACATCGCCTTCGCGGCAACAGGTGCGCATCAGCTCGGCCAGCGAGCGCAGCACCTGGTCGCCAACATCGTGACCGTATTGATCGTTGATGCGCTTGAAGTGATCGATATCCAGGACGATGACACAGAAGGTGCGATTATCGGCCTGCAGCAGCGACAGGCTCAGGTCCAGGCGGCGACGGTTGCCAAGGCCGGTGAGCGGGTCGGTCTGCGCATCGCGGTTCAGGCGCCCGATGCGCTCCTGCAACAGGTTCAACCCGAACAGCAGGGCGCGCTTGAGCTCGGCAGCCTCGAAATACCAGGCTCGCACGGCATGGATGCGTTCGTGGGTGTCGGCCTTGTCCAGGCCGCGGGCGCCGGCAGCCAGTTGCCAGAGTGGCCGGGTGATGGTCAGCGCGAGCGACCACAGGGCAAGGCCGCCGAGCAAGGCGAGGGGGACGGAAATGCCGACCACGTTGAGGATCAGCCGTTGCGACGGTTGCACGGTCTTGGTCAGCGGCTGCTGGGCGACGATGGTCCAGCCGCTGACTGGCACCGTGGCGAAACCTGCGACCATCTCGACCCCCAGGCTGTTGGTGAACTGCTGGGTGCCGCTGTCTTTGTTGTGCAGTTGATCGATCATGGGGTTGTCCTTAACCACCGTGCCTACCCGTTCGGCGTCCGGGTGATAGAGCAGGCGGCGGTTGTGATCGACCACGTAGAGATAGGAGCCATCCTGGTAGAAGTGTTCGCCCAGCAGGCTGTTGAGGATGTTGTGTTGGCGCAGGTAGAGGCTGCCGCCGACATACCCGAGGTAGCGGCCGTCCTCGGCGAAGATCGGCTGCGAGGCGACCACCACGAGGTTGTTGGCCTTGGAAATGAACGGCGTCGAGATCAGCGCCCGGCGTTCGCGCAGCGCTTCCAATGCCCCCGGCGTCTCCATGCGCTGTCCGAGCATGGTGCGCAGGGGCGCGGGCGAGACCGCTCGCAGGATACCTTCACTGTCGACGAAGAAGGTGGAGTTGAAGGCATTGCTCTGGGCCAGCAGGCGTTCACTTTCGCGTTGCAGGCGGGCCGTGTCGTCAAGCATCCCTTCGCTGTTCTCGGCACTGAACGCAAGCTGCTTGAGCGCGCCTTCCAGGAACAGTTCGGTGATCGATGCCAGCTTGGCCGCATACACCCAGTTCGATTCCAGCGAGTGATCGATCAGCAGTTGGCGCTGCACCCGGTAGCTGGCGAAATAGCTGGTCAGCAGCATTACCACGGCGGTGAGTGTCGACAACAGGAGGATGAGCGTGCGCAGGTCCAGGCGCAGGCCTTTCTTGGCGTGTGGCAATCTGGAGCTCACTGGCAGGTCGGTTGCAATAACCTTACTCGGAATGTGCGCAGTCAGCTACGGGGCGAAACGATTGGTACAGTTGCCGGCGTCAGCTGCCTGGTGGGCTCAGCGCCGACAGATCGTCTTCTACCTGCTGCATGCGCTCTTCAGCCAATGCCTGCACGTGCTTGTCCTGCGCTGTGGCACGCATCAAACCGGTAAGTTTCTCGCTCAGGCGCTTGCCTTCCTCGCTCTCACCCAGTTGCCGGGCTTTCTGCGGGTCCTGGGTGGCCGCCACGATGGTGTCGAACTCGGCATCGCTGAAGTTCTTCTCGCTGTAGAGCTTGAACAGGTCCTTGCGTTGGTCCTCGACGGTCAGGTGCTTGTGCAGCACCTCCTTGATCTTGTCCTGCGGCACCTGCGGGTGAGTCATCGCCAGCAGTTGGGCCATGCGCTCGATGTTGTGGTCGTAGGCTTCCTGCAGCGGCAGGTTGGCCAGGATCCGCTCCTCGCGGGTGGGTTTCTGATCGCAGGCAGCGAGGGTGGTGAGCAACAGCAAGGGCAGCAGCAGTTTCGGCAGGCGAGGCATGGAGGGTGGCTCTGGAGGTTCGAGGGAATGAGTTTACTGCAAGGCCTGCGGGCACGGCAGTGTAGGAAATGGCCTAGGCAAGCGTCCTGCGGTGTCACGTTGAGGCTCAACACAGCGTTTTTGACGCGGGGCCTGCTGCACTCGGTTAATACGGGGCGGACCTACCAAGGAGACCTCCATGCATATCGACCATCTGATTGGCGACATCGTCCCAAGACTGCCCTTCGCCTCGTCCGAAGACGCCCAGGCATTTTTGTCGAACTTGGCGGCCGAGGATCAGATTGCCCTGATCTCGGCGCTGTACTTCGGCCGCTCGCATCTTCACAGCGATACTGTCAACGAAGACTACCTGCCGTACCTGCTTTCCGGTGACATGAATCGGTTCTGGGAGCAGGGCAATATTTCACCGAGCGACTTTGCCACCATCCTCTATGAAAAGGGTAGTAACCTGGTCAGCTACTACGACGCGTTCATCCGCGCAACTGACGGATCGGGCTACGACCGTTCGAACTACTGAGCCCTGGGTTGCCCGGGATCAGCTTTTCATCGGATTGCGCAAGCGCACCCAGACGATCGCGGGCAACGCCATCAACAACCATTTGAGGTACTGGTTCACGCCAAAGTGTTCGCAGAGCGTGCCGATGGCCGTGCAGAGCACGACCACCACCACGAACTGAATCATCCTGTTCATCTCGGGGGTTTCCGTCGTTGGGAAGGGCGATGGTAAACGATTCGGGCGCTTTCGCTCACAGATACTTGAGCCAACGAATGTCTCGGCGGCGGGCCTTGAATCCGGCGAACTTTCGCACCGGCCAGTACAGGGCCGCCGCCAGCAATGTGGCGACCAACCACAGTGCGCCGACGCTATCGAAACCGAAATACTCGCCCTGGTTGTGCCCGAACAGGCCGACGCTGGCCAGATAGAAGACTTTCAGCGCGTACAGGTGCAGCAGGTAGAAGAACATCGGCGCGCTGCCGAACACGATCAGCACGCCGATCCAGCGTGCCTGGTCGGCGCGTTCGAAGGCGCGCAGCAGCAACAGGCCGACACCCAGGGTCAGCAGCAGGAACAGCAGCGACGGTGGATACTTGGTGATGTTGAGCAGGCTCATCAGGGTCTGGGTCAGGTCAGGGTAGAGCTGCCACTGGGCCTCGCCATAGCCGTTGACCAGGCGCAGAGCCAGGAAACCAAGCAGCGAGCCGGTGCCGGCGAACAGCAACCGGCGTTGGCGCTGTGCGGTATCGCTACCTTGCGCGAACCATGGCCCCAAGGCGTAGCCCAGGGCGATCACACCGATCCAGGGCAGCAGCGGGTAGGAGGTTCGCAACCGCAGGTTCTGTGACACCTCCAGCCAACCGCGGTCATGCAGGATCGCCCAAGGGGCGTGCATCATTGTGCCGGGTGCGAAGTGCAGGCTGTCGAGCAGGTTGTGGCCAGCGATGATGGCCATACCCAGCGCCATCAACAGCGGGCGCGGCAGCCACACCAGCAGCGACAGCACGATCATGCTCAGGCCGATGGCCCAGATCACTTGCAGGTAGATCACGCTGGGCGGCAGTTGGAAGGTCCAGGCGAAGTTGACCAGGGTGAACTCCAGCACCACGAGAAACAGGCCGCGCTTGAGCAGGAACGCCGAGACATCGCCACGGCCCTGGTGTTTTTCGCCGTAGAGCCAGGCGCTCAGCCCGGTCAGCATGACGAACACCGGGGCGCACAGGTGGGCGAGGGCGCGGCTGGCGAACAGGGCGGGCTCGGTGGTGTCGATGGTCATCGGGTCGCTGACCTGACGATGCAGGAAGAAGGTTTCGCGCACGTGGTCCAGCAGCATGAACAGGATGACCAGGCCGCGCAGGGCGTCGATGCTGTGCAGGCGGGGAGAGGGTGGTGTGGATGGCATGGGTCTGGGACAGAGTTGAGTAAGATTTGGAATGTTATCTTATATCTTTGTTGTTGTGGTGATGTTGATGGCCCTATCGCGGGACAGGTCGCAGCGGCGAACCGCCGCTCCCACGGGTGCTCCACCAGTCTTCAGGAGGGTGATTACCTGAGGGAGCGGGCTGGTCCCGCGATAGGGCCGGCGAGGCCTACGGCATCAGAAGCTGTAGTCCACCGTCGCGAAGTACGAGCGCGGCGCGCCCAGCAGCCATTGTTCGCCACTGTGCGCGGCAACCACGTAGTCGCGGTTGAACAGGTTGTTCAACTGCAGGCCAAGGCGTACGTCGGGCAGTACCTGCCAGCCGAGATTGGCATCGACCACGGTGTAGCCAGGGACGCTGTAGGCGTTGGCGGTGTCGGCATAGCGCTGGTCGACGTAGCGCAGGCCAATGCCGGCGTCGACGGTCTGGCCGAAGCCTTTGTTGAGCCAGAGGTTGGCGGTACGGCGCGGGACGTTGACGGGGCGGTTGCCGGCGCGGTCCTGGGCGATGCTGCCGACGATCTCGTCGAAATCATCGTACTTGGCGCGGACCACCGAGGCGTTTGCCGATACCTGCCATTGGTGGCCCAGATCCAGCTCCAGCGCGGCTTCCAGGCCGTCGGAGGTCTGCTGGCCTGCCTGTTGTTTCTCATGGCTGATCGGGTTGTCGACCAACAGCTTCTTCTTGACGATGTGATAGGCGGCCAGGGTCCATTCACCGCGCCCATCCCAGAAGCGCTGCTTGAGCCCCAGCTCGGTCTGCTTCGATTCGGTCAGGTCGTAGTTGATCTGGCTCGGGCTGAGGCTGATGAGGTTGTTCACGCCGTCTTCGCTGGTGGAGTACTGGCCGTACAGCGACAGGTTGTCGGTTACCGCGAACACCAGGCCGGCGCGCCAGTTCCCGCCTTGCAGGCTGCGGTCGACGCGAGTGTCGTTGGTCAGGTTGTCACGGTCAATGTGGTTCTGGTCGCGGCGGATACCGGTCACCAGCGACAGGCGATCGGTCAGTTGGGTGCGGTTCTCGGCGAACAGGGCGAAGGTGTGGGTCGTCGAGAGGGTCTGCGCACGTGTGACGTTCCGACTGTGGAACCAGCCCGGTGCCGGATTCCAGGGATCGACGTAGTCGCCGCCGAGATCGCTGTACGGCGAGTTGCTGTCGACATTGAAGCGGATCTTGTTGTACTCCGCGCCGAGCACGGTCTTGCTGTTCAGCCCGAACAACGAGTGATCGATGGTGAAGCTCTGGCGGTCGCCGATCTGCTCCTGGTTGTGCTTGATCTCCAGGTAGCTCGCGCGCTCCAGCTGCTCGCGGCTCGGATCCCAGGTGTAGTCCTCGGCATTGCGCCAATGCCGGCGGCTCTTGATGTAGTACAGCTGGTTGCTGGCAGTGACGCTGTCGCTGAGGGTCCAGTCGGTGTTGAAGCGGGTCCATTCGTCATGGTAGCGCTGCACGTCGTTCTGGATGTTGTAGTTCTTCTTGCGCAGGCTGTCGCGCAGGTGGCCGTCGATCAGCGGCGTGCCGAAGTAGTTCGATGGCTGTGCGTCGCCACGTTCATGGGCCAACGTGAAGCTAAGGTCGTCGGTGGCATCGAAGCGCAACGCAGCACTCAAGGCCAGGCTGCGAGAGTCGGTGCGGTCGACCCAGCCATTGCCTTCCTGCTTGTTCAGGGTCAGGCGGTAGCTCAGGCGTTCGCTCAGGCTGCCGCCGCTGTCCAGGCCCAGTTGCTGGCGATCCCATGAGCCATAGCCCAGGCGCAGGTGATTGCGGATCTCGCCGTCGAAGGGCTTTTTCGGGATCACGTTGATCACCGCGCCCGTGGCCCCTTCGCCATAAAGTACCGAGGCGGGGCCTCGGATCACGTCGATGCGCTCGACCATCCACGGGTCCACCGGAAAGGTCTGGGTGCCAGCGCCGGTGTACAGGCGCGAACCGTCGAACAAGGTCATCACCGAAGAGTGTCCGCTGAAACCACGGGCGGAGAGCGCAGTGTTGCCGTTGCCCGGGGTGCCGACGGAGGTGATGCCGGGCGAGCGGGTCACTGCATCCTGCACCGTGAGGTTGGCGCGCTGCTGGATCTGCTCGGCGGTGATGCTGGTGGTGCTGGCCGGGGTTTCCAGGGCGCTGAGGTTCAGGCGCGAACCGGCTTGGGTAGGGGTTGCCAGGTCGACGATCTGTTCGTCGCGGGTCTCGGTGATCGCCGTCGAGGGCAGGTCGAGGACCTTGCCTTGCGGCTGCTCGGCCAGCGCCGGCAGGGACACGGCCATGCAGGCGGCCAGGGTGTGAAGCTTGAAGTGTCGGGACATGTCGTTCCAGGGGTTCAGGAATGAATGGATCCCGGTGGAAACAACGCAAAGACGAGCAGACACGCACGCAGGCGCGCACGCGAACACCGGCCTGCGCCCGCCCACCGCGGGTTTGCCAACAGAAGCGTCAGGCCGGTCTCCGGGCTTGCGAGGGTCGTGAAGCCTTCACCTTCCCATGCATGAGCACAGTGGTGTGTCGAAGGATTCGCTCGCTTACCGTTGCGGGGGCAGCGCCGGACTTGTCTGCAAAGACGCACCGGCTTCCCGTTTCACCCTGCGCACGGCGGCGCAGGACACCTGAAACTGGCGCGCATCTGATCATCGAACGCAGAGGGAGTCAATCGTTTGGATGGGCGAAAAAACGTGATGGGTTGCAGGGTTGCGCGTTTTTATTGGATTTTTTTCGAACTTTTCCTACTGACGTTGTCTCGAACCGCTCGTTCGCCCTTTTTTATTCAACGTCATGGAGACTTTTGCGAATGTTCACTGGAAAACTGCTGCGTCACACTTGCGCCCTGGCTCTCCTCGGCGCGCCGCTGGCAGCGATGGCAGCTCCCAGCACCGAGCCCCTGTTCACCTTCGGCCTGCTCGGTTCCTACGACAAGTTCAAGTTCGAAGGCGGCGGCGACTCCGACAAGGAGCACCTGGGCCAAGGCGGTGTGTTCGCCAACTTCGGCAACAAGATGACGGCCGAGTCCGGCTTCATCTACCAGATCGGTGCCGAAGCCAAGTACGGCAAGAAGAACGACAACAAGCTCAAGGAGGCACAAGCCGACCTCGACCTTGGCTGGCGTGCCGCGCTGGATGCGCGCAACTTCGTCGATGTGATCGTCGGTGGTGGCTACAGCTGGACCCGTTTCGAGCCCGAGATCAACGACCTGGATACCAAGCTGACCTACAAGTCGCCGTTCGCCAAGGCGGCGCTGGGTTACAACCACCAGTTCGACGCCTCGACCCTGCGTGTCGAGGTCGGCGCCCGTCATACCATCGATGGCCGTGCACGCCTGAAGGTCGACGACTTTGGCAGCGACAGTGTCGACATGAAGGACCGCACCAACCCGTATGCCGAAGTCACACTGCTGATGAACCAGCAGGGCGGCATGCCGATCCAGGCCGGCGTGTACTACACCCGTACCGAGTACAAGATCGACGAGGACTCGCCGGTTGCCGACAACAACAAGCTCAAGCGTGACGAGTTTGGTGTGAAGGTCGGCCTGGCGTTCTGACGCCTTCTATGGTTGTACGCCGTTTGTAAGGGCAGCCTCGTGCCGCGGTTGCGGCACGAGGCTGCCCCTGCAGGCTCAAGGGCGCCTAGCGGCCCCGGCGCCGCGACACCCGCGCCTCGATGTTCTTGCGTCCGATCAGCAGCGCCGGTTTCTCGGTCACTGGCTCATCGGCCAGCCACTTGTACATCACCAGGCAGTCCACCAGCCCCAGTGCTGCATGACGAAATGCCTTGGGCAGGCGCCCGACGGTCTCGAAACCGAGCTTATGCCACAGCGCCACGGCCACCTCGTTGCTCGCCACTACCGAATTGAACTGCAAGGCCAGAAAACCCTCCTGGCGCGCCAGCTTCTGCGAGTGCTCGCACATCAGCCGTGCCACGCCACGTCCGCGTGAACGGGGTGTGACCATGTATCCGCAATTGCCCACGTGCGCGCCCGGGCCTGCGGCATTGGCCTTGAGGTAGTAGGAACCGAGCAGCTCGCCATCCTCTTCGGCCACCAGGGTGTGCAACGGAAACTCCAGCCACAGCGTGCGCGCCTGCTCCTGCGACATCTGCGGGTCGTATGCGTAGGTCTCGCGCGCCTGGACGATGGCCTGGAAGGTCGGCCAGAAACGTTCGAAGTCTTCCGGGGTCATGGGGCGAATGTGGATCATGTCGGTTCCTGCTCGGGCTGGGCCGGCAAGTCTGGGTGTATGGGCGCCGTCATGCAAGTGCTGCGGCGCCCGAGCGCCTCAACTGCCGGCCTTGCCGACCGCATCCAGCGCCCGTGCCGAATACACCAGGGCAGCGCCCGCGTTCATGGCCACGGCCACGCCCAGGGCTTCTGCGATTTCCTCGCGGGTGGCACCGTGCTTGACCGCCTGCTGCGAGTGCACGGCGATGCAGCCGTCGCAGCGGGTGGTCACTGCCACGGCCAGGGAAATCAGCTCGCGGGTCTTGGCGTCGAGGTGGTTGGTCTTGGCGCCGGCAGCGCTGGCGGTGGCGTAGCCGGCCACGGTGTCGGGGGAAAGCTGCTTGAGATCGCCGATGCCGGCCATCAACTGCTTACGGTAGGCGTCCCAGTCCATCATGCTCATCGTCTTCACCTTGTCAGGTTGGCAACAGGAGCTTTCAGGCTAGTCGAAGATGGGGGGAAGGGCGGGCCTCTTCGCCGAGGGGCTAGGAGGCCGCAGGAAGTGTCAGATGTAGATGAACAGCAGCACCAGTGCTGCCACCACGGCCCACTTCTCGAGGTAGTAGCGGGTGCGGTTGCGTTTCTTCATGGCCTTGCCACGTTCGCGGATCTTGTAGATGCGCGTGAACAGACGGTTGATGCCGCCTGTCTTGTCGTTGGCATCGTTGGGTGCGGCAGCTGCGGCCATGACGTTGCGGCTGAACCAGCGGTTGAAGGCGCTTGCCCAGCGGTATTTCAACGGGCGCTCGACGTCGCAGAACAGGATGATACGGTTGTGCTCGGTGGTATTGGCCGCGTAGTGGATGTAGGTCTCGTCGAAGATCACCGCCTCGCCGTCGCGCCAGGAATACTTCTCGCCGTCCACGTCGATGTAGCAGCCATCGTCGTTCGGCGTGTCCAGGCCCAGGTGGTAACGGTACGAGCCGGCATAGGGGTCACGGTGGCGAACCAGCTTGGCTCCCGGCGGCAGGGTGGCGAACATCGCCGCCTTGACCGTGCCGATGCCTTGCAGCAGTTCGGTGGTGCGTGGGCACAGGGTCATCGCCGAGGGATGGCTCTCGCCGTACCACTTCAGGTAGAAGCGCTTCCAGCCGGTCTTGAAGAAGGAATTGAAACCGACATCATCGTAGTTGTCGGATTTCTTGATCTCGCCAGCGTGCAGCAACTGCTGGGCTTCTTCGCGGATTTCCTGCCAATGGTCCTTGAGCGGCTGCAGTTCGGGGAACGATTCCACGGGCAGGTAGGGCTTTGCCGGGTGCTTGGAAAACAGGTACAGGAAACTGTTGACCGGGGCGAGGAAGCTCGAGTGGTCGCCCAACTGACGAGTCAGCTTGTGGCGAACGCGACCGCGCAGGTGAACATAGGCGATCGAGAGGACGAAGATCAGTACGAGTGCGATTTTCATGGACGGTTACTTGTCGAATAAAAATGGCCATGCGCCATGGCTGTAGCCCGCCAGCATAAACAATCGAGTCGCCAGTTTGTACATAATGTTGTTACATCGCTTTGGACCAAGGTGGAATGGTCGGCAGTCTGCGCAAACGATTCAACCCGGCGGCTTGGTGAATCGACACGTCACCCGGTTCTTTGGCTTATCAAGGAGTTTCCGATGGTTCAGGATGCACGCCCAAGCGGTGCGCCCTTCAAGCGCCTTTTCTTTGCCCTGGATTTGCCCGAGGCTCAGCGCCGGGCCGTTGCCCAGTGGCGCCGTGAGTTGGGGTTGCGGGCCGGCAAGCCGGTACCGGCCGAGAATTTTCATGTGACGTTGCTGTTCCTGGGCGATGTGGATGCCGCCCTGGTGCCGGCGCTGTGCGCTGCGGTAGACGGCATGACGCCCCGTGGGACCGGGGCGCCGATACGCCTGCTGCTCGACCGTCTGCAGGTGTGGCGACGTGCTGGTGCACTGGTGCTCGAACCTGGCGAGACACCCGCCAGCCTGCGCCAGCTGGTCTACGGCCTGGAGCAGCGGGTACTGCCGCTGGGCATCGCCGGGCAGGCCCGTGACTATCGTGCGCACCTGACCTTGTCGCGGGACTTCCAGGGGCCGCCGCCCGAGGCTGGCCAGGCGCCGGAGTTTCTTCTCGATGCCCGCCGGTTCGGTCTTTATGAATCGCGCAAGGGGCGTTACTGGCCGCTGGCAGAGTGGCCCTTGGGCGCCGCCGAGGCATTGTCACAGGCAGCGGCCTCGGGGAGGTCGAGCCAGGGCTGGCCAAAGCGGAACTGAGCGCCGGCATCGTGGCGATGGTCCGTCGCCAGGCCTGAGAGCCGGGTCATACCGGCAGGCTGCGGTAGGGCAGTTCGTCACCTGGGCTGCGGGCGAATTCGCGCTTGTACTCGCGGCTGAACTGCGACGTGCTCTGATAGCCTACGCGGTGCGCCACCTGGGCCACACCCAGGCTCTCGCCGATCAGCATCTGCTGCGCCTTGAGCAGCCGCAGGCGCTTGAGGTACTGCATCGGCGCCAGTTCGGTGCAGCGCTTGAAGTGTTCGTGGAAAGTCGAAACGCTCATGTTGGCGCGGCTGGCCAGCGCTTCGACACTCAATGGCTCGGCGTAATGGTCGCGCAGGTAGGCGAGCACGACGCCGATGCGGGCAAAGTGCCCCTGCTGTTCGACCAGTGCCCGCAACACGCCGGCCTGCGGGCCGCGCAGGGCGGTGTACAGCACCTCGCGCACCCGTGTCGCCCCCAGCATTCTGGCATCCAGTGGGTCCTGCAGGCATTCGAGCAGCCGCTCGACGCTGGCGCGCATCGGTTTATCCAGCGCCGCCGAACTCATCGACTGCGGCGTCTGCGCCTGTACTGCCGGGTCTGGTGGCAGGGCCATGTTCTGCACCAGTTCGCTGAGCACGTTGCGGTCGATGCTCACGGCCACGCCGAGCATGGGTGCCTGGGGTGTGGCGAAGGTTTCGCACATGAAGGGCACTGAAAGCGCCTGGATCAGGTAATGCCCGGCACCGTACTCCAGCGTGCGCGGCCCCAGGCGTGCGAGCTTGCTGCCCTGGGCGATGATGATCAGGCTCGGCTCGTAGATCTGCGGGCTGCTGGCCACGTAGTGGTCCCACGACAACACCTGGACCTGGGGCAGGTAGGTGTCGACGAATCCGGGGCGCGGGGCGAGGGCGCGAATCAGCGAGCAGAGGGGGGCATTGGCGTCGACGTGTTGGGTCAGTTGCATGGCAAACCAGTGACAGAGAATCAGACACTGGCATCTTCGCAGATTGACAGTCCAGCGCCAGATTGCTTCGACCAACTCCGGAGAATCAGGCACGAATGCCGGAGGATCGGCTGTGGGCCTGGCCCGTTTCGATGCGCAGAATGCGTGGCCTGAATCGTTTCAACATTGCGAGGTCCAGAGCATGTACACCGCCATCGGTTATGCCGCCCAGTCTTCCACCGCGCCCCTGGCGCCCATGACCTTCCAACGCCGCGGCCTGCGCCCGGACGACGTCGCCATCGAGATCCTCTACTGCGGCGTATGCCACTCCGATATTCACCAGGCTCGCAATGAGTGGGGCATTGCCGTCTACCCACTGATGCCCGGCCACGAGATCGTCGGCCGCGTCACCGCTGTGGGTGAGAAGGCCGGCAAGTACCAGGTCGGTGACCTCGTCGGTGTCGGCTGCATGGTCGACTCCTGCCGCCATTGCGAGGCTTGCCGACAGGACCTGGAGCAGTATTGCCTGGAAGGGCCGACCCAGACCTACGCCACTCCCGACCGTATCGACGGCAGCAATACCCTGGGTGGCTACTCCAGCAGCATCGTGGTCAGCGAGCACTTCGTTCTGCGTATCCCCCAAGGGATGGACCTGCCGAGCGCCGCGCCGATCCTCTGCGCGGGCATCACCACTTACTCACCGCTCAAGCACCACGGTGTGGGGCCTGGGCACAAGGTCGGCGTGCTGGGCATGGGCGGCCTGGGCCACATGGGCATCAAGTTCGCCAAGGCCCTGGGCGCCGAGGTGACACTGTTCACCCGCTCCCCGGCCAAGGCCGAGGAAGCCCGCCGCCAGGGCGCCGATCATGTCATCGTCTCCACCGACGAGGCGCAGATGCGCGAGGCAGCAGGTCGTTTCGACTTCCTGCTCGACACCATTCCGGTGCAACACGACCTGAATCCCTACCTGGAAACCCTGAAGTTCGACGGTGTGCACATCCTGGTCGGCCTGATCGAGCCGGTCGATCCGCCCGTGCATGCGGCCAACCTGGTACTCAAGCGTCGGGTGCTGGCCGGCTCCTTGATCGGCGGCATCGCCGAAACCCAGGAAGTGCTGGATTTCTGCGCCGAACATGGGATCAGCTGCGATATCGAGATGCTGGATATCCGCGATATCAACGAGGCGTTCGAGCGGATGATCAAGGGTGATGTGAAGTACCGCTTCGTGATCGACATGGCGACCTTGCAGGCCTGATCCGGGCGGTTATCCCCATCGCGGGACGAGTCGCAGCGGCGAACCGTCCCGCGATTGCGGCCACTACCGGGGCTACCAGACCATTGCCTTCTCCCACCCTTTCCAGAACAGCCAGCGGCGCAATTCGGCATGTTCGCCGGTGCCGATCTGCCAGGCAGGTCGTTTGCTGTCCAAAGCGATCAGCGAGATGAAGCCGGCATGGCTGGCCGCGACCAGGGTGCTGCCATCGGCGCTGATGTCCATGGCGCTGATGGCCGACCCCAGGTAATGCTGCCAGTGTGCACCACCGTCTTCGCCGAAGCCGCGCAGATAGCCTTGGGCATCGCCGACGATGTACTCACCTTCGCGTGCGACGCCAGCATGAATCTGCACGCCTTCCTGCAGCATCGAGATCTGTGGGTCGGTTGCAAGATTGGCGAGCGTTACGCCAAGGCTGGCCCCGCCGTCGCCCTGGCAGGCATTGAGCAGCAACTGGTCGCCGCGGTGGTTGAACAGGGCAAAGTGCGGATACTCGCCCGCCGGGACGATCTCGGCCAGCGGCTCCAGGTGCTCGTCGAGTAGCTGGTGGTTGCCGCGTTGCTCGCCCAGCACGATCCTTCGGCCATCCGGCGACAGTGCCGCATGGGCCAGGGTCAGGGTGAGCGCGATGTCGTCAGGGTCGGTGCCCTCGGCCAGTTGCGCCAGGATATCTGCTTCGCGGCGCAGCAGGCGGGTGGCACCTTGAGGTGCGAGCAGGAAGATGCCCTCGCGGCTGACCAGCAGCACCCGTTGGCCATCCGGCAGGGGGAGAAGCTGGGTTGGGGCGGGTGGCAGGTCGAAGGGATCGAACGGGTAGCCAGGTGGCAGGCCTTCCAAACCATGGGGCCAGGACAGCCGGGCGACCTGCGGGCCGCCCCAGCCGTCGGTGATGCGTACGCCCTCGGCATTGGCCAGGGCGAAGTAGCGTCGTCGCGGGCAGCGACCGAAATACTCGACGCTGATCATCGGGGTCACCCCGTTGCGGTCGATCTGCACCACCTGGCCCTTGTCGTGGGGCATGCCGATGCGTGCCAGCAAGCGGCCGTCATCGAGCAGCAGCACATTGGCGATACCTTGGCCATGGCTCTGGAGCAGTGGCAGCAAGGGATCATGGGCGGGCGGCCAGGCTTCGCGAAACAACTGACGCTGGTGCTCGTCGATGCCAGGCCTGTTGATCGCGTGCAGGGCGAGCTGCCAGGCCTCGAGCAGGTGGTCGATGGCCGGTGGGCAGGGCGCTTGTGCTGGGTCGTGCCCTGGTGCGCGACCTTGCGCAACATGGCGGTTGACGGCCTCGGCGTAGGCGGTGATCGCCTGTTGCCACTGCTGCTGAGGGTGTTGCTTGTCCATGAGCGGATCGAACTCCTTGTTCCGCAGGTTGCTACAGTGCGTCATGGTACTCCGTGCGCGCGCGGTTGTGAGGCCCGGCCTTGACGCGTACCATGCCGAGTACTCCTATCAATAACAAACCGTGCATCCGCGTCCTTAACCTGGGCACGTGGGGCGCGTCCTATCGCTTTGCCTGCGGAGATTGCATTGGCCTCGATGAATGGACCCCTACCTGATTCCCTTCCTGCACCGGCAGGCGGCGGCAGCTGGCTGAGCGTGATCGCGCTGGCACTGGCGGCCTTCATCTTCAATACCACCGAGTTCGTGCCGGTGGCACTGCTCAGCGACATCGGTCGCAGCTTCGACATGACCACCGCGCAGGTGGGCCTCATGCTGACCATCTACGCCTGGGTAGTGGCGCTGGCTTCGCTGCCGATGATGCTGATGACCCGTAACATCGAGCGGCGGCGCCTGCTGTTGTTCGTGTTCCTGGTGTTCGTCGTCAGCCATCTGCTGTCGTGGATGGCACAGAGTTTCGCCATGTTGCTGGTCAGCCGCATCGGCATCGCCTTGTCGCACGCGGTGTTCTGGGCGATCACCGCGTCGCTGGCGGTGCGCGTGGCGCCGGCCGGCAAGCAGGCCAAGGCGCTCGGGTTGCTGGCCACCGGAACTACCCTGGCGATGGTTTTGGGCATCCCGCTCGGGCGGGTGGTGGGCGAGGCGCTGGGTTGGCGCATCACCTTCCTCAGCATCGCGGGTGTGGCGCTGGCGACCATGCTGTGCCTGATGAAGTCGCTGCCCTTGCTGCCGAGCCAGAACTCCGGTTCGTTGCGCAGCCTGCCGATTCTGTTCCGCAGGCGCGCCCTGGTCATCACCTATCTTTTGGTCACGCTGGTGATCACCGCACAGTTCACCGCCTACAGCTACATCGAACCGTTCGCCCTGCATGTGGCGCAGATCAGTGGCGAGCACACCACCTTGATCCTGTTGCTGTTCGGCGGGGCGGGGGTGCTCGGTTCGGTGCTGTTCAGCCGTTACAGCGACCGCTTCCCGCATGGTTTCCTGGTTGGGTCGATCGGTTGTCTGGCCGCTTGCCTGTTGCTGCTGTTGCCGCTGTCGGGGAGCTTCGCCGCCTTCGCCGTGTTGAGCATGTTCTGGGGCGTGGCGATCCTGAGCTTCAGCCTGTCGCTGCAATCGAAGACGCTCAAGTTGGCGTCCGACGCCACCGATGTGGCCATGGCGCTGTTCTCGGGGATCTACAACATCGGTATCGGCGGTGGGGCGTTGCTGGGCAGTATCGTAAGCAGCCAGATCGGCGTGGCCAATATTGGCCTGGTCGGCGGCGTTGTGGCGGTGCTGGGCTTGGGCCTGGCCTTGGCCAGCAGCCAGCGCTTTCGCGATGCTCTGGCGACACCCCCGGCGCCTTGAAGCTTCACGCCAGCAAAGCCGACCACGCTGACACCAGCAGCAACAGTGCCAGCAACTGGTTGAAGCGCTGCAGGTGCCGGGGTGAGCGCAACCAGCGGGCACTGCCGATCCCCAGCAGCGCCCAGGCGCCCATGCAGGGCAGGGCGACGATCAGAAACACCAGCGCCAAGTGCCACACCGGCGCTCCTGGCGCGGCAAACACCCCGATCACCGCCACCGCCATCAGCCAGACCTTGGGATTGACCAGTTGCAGCGATGCCGCGCTGACAACCCCGAAGCGCTGCCGTGCCGTTGCATGCAAGGGCTCACCAGCGGCGCGGAACAACTGCCAGGCCAGGCGGCTCAACCACAGCACGCCCAGCCCGCTCATCACTTGCTGCGCCAGCGGGTGGCGCAGCAGCACCTCTCCCAGCCCCAGGCCTACCACCCAGACGATCGCTGCCGCCGCTGCGCAAGCCGCGAAGATTGGCGCCAGGCTGGCACGCAGGCCGTTGTGTGCACCGTGGGCGAGAATCAGCAGGTTGGTCGGCCCGGGGCTGATGCTGGCGACCAGGGCAAAAAGGATGAAGGGCAACAGCGATGACGACATGGTGAGGCTCCTGTGGTTCGGAGCACCATGGTCAGGCTTGGGGGCGGTTCAGTCTGGAAGCTTTGAGCAGCGTCGGCGGTAGTCGGCCGGTGTCAGCCGGTAGGCACGACGGAACCACCGGCCCAGGTGGCTCTGGTCGGCAAAGCCCAAGGCCATGGCCACTGCGCTGGGTGTGTCGCCGCGAGCCAGCAGGCGCCGGGCGCGGGCCAGGCGCAACTGAATCAGGTAGGCGTGCGGCGCCAGGCCGAACGCGGCCTTGAAGGCGCGGGTCAGGCGAAAGCGATCGACGCCGCAGGCCTGTGCCACTTCGTTCAAGCTGATGTCCTGGTCGATGTGGGCGTGCAGGTAGTCGCGCGCGCGCTGGGCGCACAGTGGCAGGCGTGGATCGGGGTCAAGGCGCTTGCGCCAGTGCAGGTGCCGGGTCAGGCAGGCGAGCAGGTCGTCCATGGCGGTCTGGCGCACGATTCGCATTTCGCCGCCGTGCATGGCCTGGAAGGCGCGCAAGGTGGTGCCCGCCAGTTGCGGGTCGGCACACAGGGTGTCGGCGAAGGCCGGCAGGCTGCCGGTCGGGGCCTGTTCGAACAGTGCATGCAGCTCATTTTCCAGCCACTTCGAGTCCAGGTACAGCGTGGAATAGGTGAAACCTTCGTGGGTGGGGGCGTCGCCATCGTGAAGGTCGCCCGGCTCCAGCAGGAACACCTGGCCCGGTGTGCTCTGGTGCCGAACCCGGCGGCAATTGAACTGCTGCACACCCTGTTCGGTGACCCCGACCAGAAAGCTGTCGTGCCAGTGCGGGTCGTAGGCATGGCCGACGAAATGGGCGCGGACCGACTCGATGCCGGTGTCGGCGTCCTGCTTGAGGTCGATCCAGTTGGACATGGGCGGGGCCTGCGAAAGGGAGTCTTCACCTTAGCTCAAAAGCGCTGCGGATTTTAGAACGAATGTGCACGGGATGGGCTGGGTAGTGGCACTGAGCCGGTATACTGGGTGTTTTTGCAGGAAGCTGTTGCTCTGATGAAAGACATATCTAAAAAATGGTTGCGGGCGCTACTGGTCATAATCGTCACTGCGATGGTTGCCCAAGTGGCAGCGATCTTGATACTGGTTCCCCTGGTCCAGAACATGGGCGCCACGGGCGACTGGCTGTTGGACGCCTACCTGGCGTTCGTCGGCTTATGCACCCTGGTGTGCGTTGGCATATCCTTGCGAGCGTCTACGGTGGGGTTTGCTCATGACTGGAAATTCTTCTCGCTGATTGCCTCCAGCAAACTCATGCTTCTGGTGACGGTGGCCCTGAGCGTCGTACCGCTGGCGGTCGAAGTGTTCAAGCTGGCGGGATATATCCAGCAAATGCCCTTCAGCTTGTTCATGTATTGGTTGAGCGGTTTGAGCCTGCTGGTGTTTTCCATTCTTTATCACCTGTGCGCGCCCGGCGCGTATCGGTATCCGACCTTTGAAGACCTGATCAGGCGTGAAGGCAGTGCCAGGGTGCTACGTGGCGAGGCTGGCAAGGCATTGGAGGGCTTGCGCGCCGGGAAACCGGCGAGCGGGGCTGCTGGTGCGACGCCCTTCACGAGCCAGGACGAGCATGTTCTGGAAGTGCTCGCCCAGGGCCGCGTCATTGACGATGCCCAGTGTTATTTCGTCATGCGCGAGCATAGCGCCAACGACAATTGGAAGGTGCGTTGGGCGTTGACGCTGGCGTTGCTGATTCCCGCCTATGTCATTCCCACCGTGACCGTGGGCAAGATGTTCGCGGTCGTGGACACCGCTCGACAGCAGGTGCATGACCGGGGTGGCTGGTTGTGCGCCATCTATGGCGGCGTACTGACGCTTGGCAAGGAGCCGGCCGAGTCTTCCTGCAAAGCGCACTAACCAGGGTTGGGCTGCAACTGTGCAAACTTGCCCTGCAACCACTGGTGCAAGCGCGCCACCGCCGGCGACAGCTGCTTGCGGTGCGGGCACACCAGGGTCAGAGGGCGCAGGTCGCCGGGGAAGTCCGGCATCAGCACCTCGAGCTCGCCGACGGCAACATTGGCACGCACGTCCAGCCATGACTTGAAGGCGATGCCTTCGCCAGCCAGTGCCCAACGCCGTACCACGTCGGCGTCGTCGCAGAACAGCGGCCCGCTGACCTGCACCGTCTGCTCGCCCAGTTGCCAGCGGTCGAACACCCGCGACTGCTGCAGGTACAGCAGGCAGTCGTGCTGTTGCAGGTCTTGCGGGGTGTGCGGTCGGCCGCGGCGGGCGAGGTAGGCGGGGGCGGCGACCAGCACCCGGCGGTTCCACGGCGCCAGTGGCAGCGAGATGTAGTTGGCGGTGTCGTCGATGCCATAGCGGATGCCGACGTCCACCGGGTCGCGGTACAGGTCGGCGAGTTCGTCGGACAGGAAGAAGCGTAGGCTCAAGCCCGAGTGTTCTCGGCGAAACTCGGTGAGCCAGGGCAGCACCAGGTTGCGTCCGACATCCGAAGGCGCCGACACCTGTAGTACACCGCGCAGTTCACTGTGGTCGCCATGCAGGCTTTCGCTCCCTTGACGCAGGGTCTCCAGCACGCTGTGGGCGGTGGGCAAATACAGCTCACCCTCGGCGGTCAGGCGCAGGCTACGGGTGGTGCGGGCAAACAGACGCACGTCCAGCTCACGCTCCAGGCGCTTGATCGCTGCTGCCACCTGGCCCGGTAGCAGGCCGGCTTCCAGGGCGGCGGCGGTAAAGCTGCCCAAGGCGCTGGAGCGAATGAACAGGTTTAAATCGTCAAGGCGCAGCATTTTCACTCCTGGAATGAAAGTGTTGCTGCATTGTGCTGCTTTTTCTTTCCTGTAGGAAAGATAAGATACGCGCCATCACCTTCCCTGACAGGAGCAGTTCCGATGGATACCGTCACCCTGGCCAAGCGCCGCTATACCACCAAGGCCTACGATGCCAGCCGCAAGATTGAGCAAGCCACCATCGATGCACTGCTGGAGCAATTGCGTCATAGCCCGTCGTCGGTCAATTCGCAGCCTTGGCACTTCATCGTCGCCGGCAGTGCCGAAGGCAAGGCACGCCTGACCAAGGGCACCGAAGCCTTCGCCTACAACACACCCAAGATTCTCAATGCCTCGCACGTGATCGTGTTCGCGACCCGCACCGAAATGACCGAGGCGCACCTGAACGCCGTGCTGGACCAGGAAGCCGCCGATGGCCGTTTTCGCGATGACCAGGCCCGTGCCGGCCAGGACCTGACCCGCCGCAGCTTTGTGAACCTGCATCGCTACGACTTCAAGGACACGCAGCACTGGATGGAAAAGCAGACCTACCTGGCCCTGGGTACCGCATTGCTCGGCGCTGCCGCCCTCGGGCTCGATGCGACCCCGATCGAGGGCTTCGACAGCAAGGCGCTGGACGCTGAGCTGGGCCTGCGCGAGCGTGGCTTTACCAGCGTCGTGCTGCTGAGCCTTGGGTATCGCAGCGAAGATGACTTCAATGCCGGCCTGAACAAGTCGCGGCTGCCGGCCGAGACGGTGTTTACCTTCCTCTGAAAAAAGCGGGGCAGGCCATTACGGTCTGCCCCGGTTTTCAATTTTCCTCCAGCGCCCGCTCGACCACGTCGCGGCTGGCGTCCAGCACTTGTTGCTGCACCCCTTCGCTGGCCAGCATGCGCCCGACCACCAGGGCACCGACGCACTGACTGATCAGCGCCCAGGCCCTGCGCTCGTCCCCAAGCGTTTCACTCCAGGCTGCCTGCAGTTCGAGCAACCAGTGCTCGGCCTGTTCACGCACCGGTGGCTCGGCCCGGGCAATCTCGACCCCCAGTGGCGGCAGCGGGCAGCCACCCTCGGGATTGTGCAGGTGGGCCAGGCTCAAGTACTGCTTCAGGCAACGACGCAGGCGCTCGCGGTCGGCGCCCTGGCTGGCCAGGCGGGCGAGCGGGCTGTTGCACAGCTCTCGGCGTACCACCTCGCTGAACAGGTCATCCTTGGACGGGAAGTGATTGTAGAAGGCGCCACCGGTGAGGCCGATAGCCTTCATCAACTCAGCGACCCCGGTACTGGCGAAACCACCGCGCTTGGCCAGGACGCCACTGCTGGCCAGCAGTTTCTCGCGGGTCTGTTGCTTGTGATCGGTGGAATAGCGCATCCGCGAACCTCGGTATGCTGGCTTGACGGTGCAGCGATCATAGCATAGCGTTCGTTTACTAAATGATCGTTCACTAATGGGGTGCCGATGACAGAACAACGAAAAGCGGTCCTGGTGATAGGGGCGGGCGATGCCACCGGCGGCGAGATCGCCAAGCGTTTTGCCCGCGAAGGTTATATCGCCTGTGTGACCCGTCGCGACGCTGACAAGCTGCAACCGCTGGTGGACGAGATCCGTGCGGCCGGCGGCCAGGCCTACGGTTTTGGCTCCGATGCACGCAAGGAAGAGGCGGTGGCCGAGCTGGTCGAAACCATCGAGCGTGATATCGCCCCGATCGAGGCCTTCGTGTTCAACATCGGTGCGAACGTGCCCTGCAGCATCCTCGACGAAACGCCGCGCAAATACTTCAAGATCTGGGAAATGGCCTGTTTCGCCGGTTTTCTTACTGCCCAGGCGGTGGCGCGGCGCATGGTCACCCGCGAGCGCGGCACCCTGATCTTCACCGGCGCCACTGCCGGCACTCGCGGCGCCGCCGGTTTCGCTGCCTTCGCTGGCGCCAAGCATGCCTTGCGCGCACTGGCCCAGAGCATGGCGCGCGAGCTGGGGCCACGAAACATCCACGTGGCGCACGTGGTGGTCGACGGCGCCATCGACACGGCGTTCATTCGCGACACCTTCCCCGAGCGCTACGCCCTGAAGGACCAGGATGGCATCCTCGACCCTGCGCATATCGCCGACAGCTACTGGTACCTGCACACCCAACCCCGGGACGCCTGGACCTTCGAACTGGACTTGCGCCCCTGGATCGAACGCTGGTGATCCGCTGTGCCCAACCACCTTCCGCCACAAGGAGTGCTGCATGAGCAAATGCGTCGAGTTCTACTTTGACCTGGGTAGTCCGGCCAGCTACCTGGCCTGGACCCAATTGCCCGCCCTGTGCGCCCGCCGAAGCGCCACCCTGGCGCTGCGGCCAATGCTGCTGGGCGGCGTGTTCCAGGCCACCGGCAATGCCTCGCCGGCGACGATACCGGCCAAGGGGCGCTACATGATCGGCGACCTGAAACGCTTCGCTGCCCGTTATGGCGTGCCGTTCAGCCTGCCGACGGGGTTTCCGGTCAATACCCTGAACCTGATGCGAGGCGTACTCGGCACGCAGATGCGCTCGCCCGAGCGCCTCGAGCCTTTGCTCAAGGTGTTGTTCGATGGGCTGTGGGTGCAGCAGCGCAATCTGGCGGACCCCGAGGTGCTCGATGCGACGCTGCGCGAAGCAGGCCTGGATCCTGAGGCGTTTCGTGCCCTGGCGGCCGACGTCGAGGTCAAGGAACGGCTCAAGCAGGTGACCCAGGAGGCGGTCGAGCGGGGCGTGTTCGGCGCGCCGATCTGTTTTGTCGGTAGGGAGATGTTCTTCGGTCAGGACCGCTTGGACTTCATCGAAGAAGCATTAACCTAACAGCCGTTCCAACTGCTCGCGCTCCCAGATGCTGAGCAGCTCGACCGGGTCGGTGCCATAGCGTTGCCAGTGGCCGCGCTCGGCCTCACGGCCATCGGGGGCGCGGCATTCGCTGCAATGGGCGAGGCCTTCGTCGTCGAGGGTCAGGATCAGTTGCCAGTGGCCGATCTGTACCCTGACCCGACCATCGCTCAGGCGCTCGTGCACTTCCAGCGCCTGGACGCCGAGGGCGGCGTCACGCAGGCACTGGTAGATCTCGCGGCTGTTGGGAGCGGGCATGAACGATCAGAAGTTCGCCGGGGTGTTGGCGCTGATGATTTCTGCTTCGTCCGGGCCGATGTTCTTGAAACTGTGCGGTAGCGTGGTGGGGATGTAGTAGCCGTCGCCAGAGTTGAGCACGCTGACCTGGCCATCGACCCACAACTCGACCGTACCCCGGGTGACCAGCCCGCATTCCTCGCCTTCGGCATGCACGATCGGCTCGCCCGAGTCGGCGCCCGGCGCGTAGAGCTCACGCAGCATGCGCATCTGGCGGCCTTCGACACTGGCACCGACCAGCAACATGCGCAGGCCGTTGCGCCCCAGGTCAGGTTGCTCGCTGCCGCGGAACACGTAGCGCTCTTCGCGTGCAGGTTCATCGAAGCTGAAGAACTCGGCGAGGCTCATGGGGATGCCTTCGAGAAGTTTTTTCAGGGAACTGACCGAAGGACTGACGCGGTTCTGCTCGATCTGCGAGATCGTCGAGTTGGTCAGGCCGCTGCGGCGGGCCAGTTCCCGCTGGGAGAGGTTGTTGCGTTCACGCACCAGTTTGAGTCGTGTCCCAGTGTCCATAGCCGCCTTGAGTAGTGAGTGATCATAGGTGTCAAAAATAATGGGCAGCGCATTAAAACACACTCTGACCGGCAACGCGCTGTGCTTGTCAGGTGCGCTGGGCGGCGGGCGCAGGCCACAGCCCGACCAGGAGCAACAGCACGGCCACGGCCAGGAACGGCAAGCGCGGATCGAGGGCGTAGACCAGGGTCCCGGCGAGGGGACCGACTACCGCGCCCATGCCCTGTGCCGCGCTGATCGAGCCCGCAGTGGCGCCTTGCTCGCTGGCTTGCATGGCATTGGCGGCCAGCGCCGAGAAGGCAGGGAAGACGAAGCCCATGCCGGCGGCGGCGACGAAGAAGCACGCCCACAATGCCGGAGCAGTGGTGGCCAAGGCCCCGGCGGCAAAGCCCAGCGCGCTGATGCTGGCGCCCACGCGGATCATCTTCAGCGGTGGCCACTCCAACTGGCGCAGCAGAATCTGCGAGCCAATCAGCGCCACGCCCACTGCGGTCAGGGCGATGCCTGCGGCCTGGGCGGCATCGGCACTGTTCAGTTGCAGACGGTCGAGGGCGAAAAAGCCCACGGTGATCTGCGACACGGTCACGCTGAGCATGGCGCTGAAGGCCACGATCAACGGTCGACGCAGGCGCGGATCGCCCAGGCGTGCGGAGCTCGGCGCATAGTTGTGGGGCAACGGCTGCGGCTTGAGCTTGAACAGCAGTACGAGAAATGCCGTGGCCGGCAGCAGCGACATGATGAAGAACGGTGCGCTCAGGCTATGGCGCGCCAGCAATGCGGCCAGGGCCGGACCGAGCACGAGCCCCACGGCATTGGCCGCGCCCAGCAGGGCCATGGCGCGGGCGCGGCGTTCGGGCTCGACATGATCGGCGATCAGCGCATTGCCGCCCACCGGCAGCGCGGCATAGAAGGCGCCGATCAGGCCGCGGGTCAGCATCAAGCCGAGGAAAGCCAGGGTTGCGCCCGGCAGCCAGCGCAGGGCGCCATCGATGAACAGGCACATCAGCCAGTAAGCGACGGTGAATCCGGCACTGCCCATCAGCAGGATGCGTCGCCGGCCCAGACGGTCGGCTGCGCGGCCCCAGGGGCGCGCAAGAATGACCCAGACCACGCCCGCCACGGTCACGGCAGCCCCGGCCTGCCAGGTGGCCATGCCCAGCAGGCGGGCGATGGGGCCGATCAAGGCGACGAACGCCATCATCGACATGGTGCAGGCCATGTTCACCAGCAACAGCGGGCGTAGATCGAGGGCGGGGGCGTGAAGCGGGGTGGGAGAAGCAGCGTCCTTCGCGGTGGTCATTGAAACATCCATGGCAGGCGGAAAGGTATCGGCCCCGTTCCGCCTGCAGGCGTTTTTCAGTCGCTGCGGCGCAGGGGCCCTGGCCACATGCTACGCAATACGCCGTCACGGCGCACCAGTTCATGGAACAGCGCTGCGCCGAGGTGAGCCAGGATGGTGACGAACAGCAGGTAGCCCGCCCAGCCGTGCGCCTGGCGCAGCACGGCATACAACTGCAGGTCGTGAGGCATGATCGCCGGCAGTTGCAAGGGCCGTGGGTAGCCGCCTGCCGAGAGCATCGCCCAGCCGAGCAACGGCATGGCCAGCATCAACCCGTACAGTGCCAGGTGCGAGGCGCCGGCTGCGAAGCGCTGCAGCGGTGGCAGGTCGGCGGGCAGTGGCGGATGCGGCAGCGTCAGGCGCAGGATGATGCGCAGTACCACCAGTGCCAGCAGCGCCAGGCCCGTGGCCTTGTGCAGTTCCACCAACCAGGGGTGACGTGGCGACAGGTCGCCGACCATGCTCACGCCAATGAACAGCATTGCCAGGATCAGGATCGCCATGAGCCAGTGCACCAGGCGGGCCAGCGGGTGGAAGGCGGACGGTTTCATGGGCGGGCTCCTGCGCCGAGACTTTCGCGGCTGCGGCGATTGAACGATTCCGAATAGGCGGCCGAACGCGCGGCGAGGATCGGGTCGGCGGAGGCTTCGATGCCGCTGGGCAGAATCAGCGGGTCGAAGTTGAGGTCGCGGCAGGCGCCTTGTTCAGGTGCATCGACGTGGTCGATCACCAGGGTGCCGGCATCGATGCTGCGGCGCGAGTCGGGCCATTGGCTGGCCGGGTCGTCGATGGCGTCACCGGGTTCGGCGAGGGACAGGCGCAGTGTCCAGCGCAGCGGCGCCTGGCTCAGGCGTTGTTGCAGATCGTGTTGCAGGTACAGGTTGTCCTCGACCTGGGCGGGCAGGGCGGCAAAGGGTGTTTGCGCGACCATGCGCCAGCGCACGGCTTGCGCCTTGCCGCTGGCATCGATCAGGCGAAAGGCGTTGATGCTGTTGTAGTCCGTGTTGGCGAAGCTGTCGCTGGGCTTGGCGCTGGCGGCCCACTGGCGGAAGGCTGCGCTTTCCGGGTGGGCGGCGAAGAAGGCCTGCAGCTTGGCCGGGTCCGGCTTGCCGGTGCTCGGGCTCGGGCCGCTGGCCAGGACCAGATCGTAGAAGCCTTGCGCAGTGCTCACCGCCAACACTGGCGGATTGTTCATGCCGGTACGCCAGACCTGGCCGTCGTCGGTGCTCAGCTGGATCGCCAGGCTGCGGGTCGGTACGCCGGCGTCGGGGCTGTAGGGATTGGCACCGCCGATGGCGAAGCGGCCGATCACCGGCACCCGTGCCTGGCTGAATACCCGCGCACTCGACAGCGCCTGCGCCTGGCCGCTGCTTTCGAAGTAGCCGCTGACGCACAGGCCCTTGGCGTGGTTCTTGCGATAGCCGGGATGGTGGCCGGCCTGGGCTTCGAAGGTGTCGATGATGCGCTGCGGCGTCAGGGCAGGGGTGCCGATCCAGCCGGCGGCATAGGCGAAGCCTGCACCCAGCGCCACGACCGTGGCGCCTATGGCGGCCAGGCGCAGGGCCTTGGCAGGGCCTTGCAGGGGTGTGTTCATGATGACGTTCCGGGTCAGTGAATGAGTCGGTATGACGTGGCAGCGAAAAATTTATTCCCCAGGCGGGAATAGATTTCTTCGCGCCCCGTCTGCCCATTACACTGACAGCCCATGGGGCCGGAACCTGACCATGCATGACCTGGATGAACAACAATGGCGCGAACTGCTGCAGAGCCTGCGGCGCTTCGCCTTGTGGCTGACCCGCGAAAGCGGCAGTGCCGACGACCTGGTCCAGGCCACCGTGGAGCGTGCGCTCACCCGCAGCGCCCAGCAGCGAGAGGAACAGAACCGGCGTGCCTGGTTGTTCACCATCCTCTACCGGCTGTTTCTCGACGGCAAGCGCCGCGATCGCCTGCACTCGCGCTGGTTGAACTGGTTCGGTCGCGGCGGGCAGGCCGAGGAGCCGCTGGGCTACGAGACCGAGAGTATCGTGCTGGCCCAGGCCGACCTGCAGGCCTTCGCCCGCCTGCCCAGCGAGCAGCGCGCGCTGTTGCTGCTGGTCAGCGTCGAGGGCTTGAGCTACAAGGAGGTCGCTCAGGCCCTGGATATTCCGATCGGCACAGTCATGTCGCGCTTGTCGCGCGCCCGTGCCGCGTTGCGTGAACTGACCGAGGGCAAGCCATCGTCCCCGGCCTTGCGGAGACTGAAATGACTCGCCTGATTCCCACCGAGCAAGAGCTGCATGCCTACGTCGACGAGCGCCTGGAGCCGGTGCGCCGGGCCGAGGTCGAGGCCTGGCTGGCGGCCAATCCGGAGCAGGCCGCACGGATCGAGGCCTGGCGCAGCGATGCCCGGCGCCTGCGTGCGGCGCTCGCCGGTTTCAACGACATGCCACACAATCCGCAACTGGAACTGGCCCATCTGCGGCGGCGTATGCGTCAACGCCGCCAGCAGCGCTTCGCGTCGGCTGCAGTCCTGTTGCTGGCGTTGGGGGTTGGCGGGCTTGGGGGCTGGCAGGCACGTGAATCGACGATGCTGGCGGGCGATATGCCGATGGCCGACGCGGTGCAGGCACACAAGCTGTTCGCCGATGCCAAGGCCCTTGATGTCCAGGCCGATGACCCGGCACAGTTGCAGTCGTGGCTGGGGCGGCATTTCAACCGGGTCGGCCAGGTGCCGGACCTCAGCGGATACGGCTTCCAGCCGGTGGGCGCACGTCTGCTGGCCAACGAGGACGGCCCGGCGGCATTGCTGGTGTTCCAGGACGCAAAAGGCGAGCGCATCAGCCTGTTCATGCGCTCGCCAGGCGGGCGTTACGAGCAGATGCCCAGCGGGCAGCGGGTC
The DNA here is from genome assembly GCF_057197165.1 of Pseudomonas sp. SYWMCR5. NCBI lineage: Bacteria > Pseudomonadati > Pseudomonadota > Gammaproteobacteria > Pseudomonadales > Pseudomonadaceae > Pseudomonas > Pseudomonas sp. SYWMCR5. The sequence continues at coordinate 763,117 of NZ_JBXUNH010000002.1, read as the reverse complement.
GATGGGCAGCTCGAGGCGCGCTACTGGTCCCATGGCGACTACAATTTCGCCCTGGTCAGCGCGGCGGATGATACCCGTAGCGAGCAGGTGCGCAAGGTCCTGGGGGTCAGTCTCTAGCGCCGATGGCCAGGGGAGGCGAACATTCATTTGAAAGCGCTATGCTTGGCCCATGTCCAGCACACCTGCCTTGCGCCAACCTTGCCCTCCCGGCGCCTGTGATTGCGGGCGCGAGCAGTTGCACGCGCACCCACCCCAGGCCCAACGTATCCTCCTGCTGACCCGCCAGGAGGAAAAACGCCTGCTCGAACGTCTGGAAAACCTCAAGAGCTTGGAAGACCTGCAGCACCTGCAGTCACGCCTCTTTGAGCAATTGGGCATTGGCGTGCATATCGCACCAGGCTACAACGAGGTACGTACCATGCGCGGCTTCGTCATCGAGCTGGACGACCAGCCAGGCCTGTGCCGCAAGACCCGCCAGTCGATCCCGGCTGCCATTCGCAAGGGCCTGGAGCGCAATCCGGAAGTGGCCTTCCGGCTGCTCGATGCCCATGACCTGCTCGGCGGCGCCTGAGTCTCAGCGCATCGCCGCCAGCTTGATGCCAAACCCGACCAGGCAGGCACCGGCCAGTCGCTCGAGCAGGTTGGACACCCGCGGGTTGGCGCGCATACGCTCGGCCAGGTGGTGGGTCAGCAGCACCGCGACCAGGCCGTAGAGGAAGGTCAGCCCGGCGACCGTCACTGCCATGAAGGCGAAGGTGATGAAGCCCTGATGCTGCACCGGATCGATGAACAGCGGGAAGAAGGCCATGTAGAACATGATCGCCTTGGGGTTGAGCAGGGTGATCATCATGGTCTGGCGCAGGTAGTGGCCGCTGTCCATCCGGCTTTCACGCGGCGCAGTGCCGGGCTTGCTCAGCACCATGCGCAGGCCAAGCCAGGCCAGGTAGGCGGCGCCCGCCCACTGCACGACGTGAAAGGCGGCCGGGTAGGCGGCGAGCAGGGTGGCGACGCCAGCAACGGCCAGCCACATCAGCACCTGGTCGCCAAGAATCACCCCGAGAGTCGCCGCCAGGCCACCCTTGATCCCGCCCTTGCCGGTGGCGGTGATCAGGGCGAAGTTGCCGGGGCCGGGAATGGCCAGGAGGACGATGAAGGCGATGACGAAGGCGCCGTAGTCGGTTACGCCGAGCATGGGGCAGTTCTCCTGGGGATGGGGATGCCAGGATATATGCCACTTTCCGCTCGGCTTGCATAGCGGCCGATCATGAATGGCGCCCTACCGTGCAGGAGCGTGTCGGCTCTATCAGAACGTCGCCTTGACCTGCAGCCCTACGACCAGTGCGTTGTCGATGGCTTCCCCGGAGAAGGCGCCAGGTTCGATGATGTACTGCACATCCGGACGCAGGTTCAGCCATGCGGTGGCCTGGTAGCCATAGCTGAGTTCGATCAACTGCTCGGCGCTGTCCAGGTTGGGGAAGTCGCGCCCGGCATCGAACGCGGTCGCTTCCAGCAATTGACGGCTGCGCGGGTTCGGCACCGCCCGTCCATAGCCTAAAGCCAGGGTGTCGCGCGGGCGTCCTTCGAAGGGCTTGTACAACACCACGCCTGCGCCATACCAGCGGGTGAAGGGCGAGGCGGCCTTGCTCGACGCCGAATATTGGCCGAACGCATGCAGGCTACGACCCGCGGAGGCTGGGTCGTTCCACAGCGCCTGGTCGACCAGCAGGTAGTGGCCGCTGCGTCCGGCCACGTCCTGGTCGCTGCCGATACGTTTGACGTTGGAGCTGTCGTAGTAATAGCCCAGCTTGTACTCGCCCGGCAGTTCGCCCAGGTGCTTGTACACCAGCTCGACTGGCACCACGGTGCCTGTGCTGTGCTTGGGCCCCAGGTGCCAGGCGCGGCTGGAGTTGCCGTTGCTTTGCGGATCGACGTTGAAGGCCGCCACGCGCAGTTGCCAGGAGGGCGAGAGATCGTATTTGACCCGGGCGCCGAGGTGCGCGTTGGGGTAGTTGGTCCAGCCGCTGCCACCGGACATGTTCAGCGGATGGCCGCAGAAACCGGCATTCATGAAATTGCACAGGATGCCGCTGTCCAGGCCGCCGAGATCGTTGCCCATGGCCATGTAGCCGAGCTTGAGATTCAAGGCCGGGGTGAACAGGCTGCGCTCGTAGCTCAGTTCGGTGAGGCGGGTATAGAGACCGCCGTAGTTCTCCTGGATCGGCAGACGGTTGCCGACCAGGTCTTCGGAGGCGCTGTTGCCACGGCGGTCGTTGACCGTCAACTGGACCTTGCCGCCGTTGTCCAGGCCATACAGTTTCGACAGGTCGAACTGCACGCCGAACTTGAGGTTCTGCGAGTAGCGCGCCGAGCGGTGCAGGCCGCCGTGGGCGTTGTAGGCGGTTTCGCCGCTGTAGTCGCCGGTGATGTGGATGCCGTCTTCTTCCAGTTGCTGGCGCAGGCCGCCCCAGTCACCGGTCAGGGTGTTGTCGGCGGCGAGCGAAGCGGTGCTGGTCAGGGCGAAGACAAGAGGGGTCAAGCGAAAAGCGGGTGACATTGCAGGGTCTCGGATGGTCTGTGAGGGCCCCTTCGCGTGCAGGCCGCAGCGACTTGCACGCGAAGGGGGCAACGCGGTCTACGGCAGGGCGTACGAAATCACATAGTCGCCACGGTCAGTCGACTGCCGCGCGCCACCGGCAGTGATCACCACGTACTGCTTGCCGGTCTTGGGCGATACGTAGGTCATCGGCCCGCCCTGGCTGCCGACCGGAAGGCGCGCCTTCCAGATCTCGTTGCCGTTGCTGCTGTCGTAGGCACGCAGGTAGAAATCCTGGGTGCCGGCGATGAACACCAGGCCGCCCTGGGTGGACAGGGTGCCGCCCAGCGTCGGCAGGCCGATCTTGATCGGCAGGTGCATGCGGATGCCCAGGGGGCCGGTGTCCTCGACGGTGCCGACCGGCACCTGCCAGGCGATCTGTCGGGTCTTCATGTCGATCGCGGTGAGGGTACCGAACGGCGGCGCCTGGCAGGGGATGCCGGCCACCGACAGGAAGCGGTTCTTGTTCACCGCGTAAGGTGTGCCCTTGAGCGGCACGGCACCCATGCCAGTGTTCAGCGCCTCGCCACCGGAGGCTGCCTGGCCACTGTTCTGCGAAGGGATCATCTGGATCCACAGGCCCAGGCGCATGTCATTGACGAAAATGAAGCCGTGCACCGGATCAGTCGAAAGGCTGCCCCAGTTCATGCCGCCCAGCGAGCCTGGGAAGCTCAGCGACAGGTCGGTGCCCGGTGCGGTGTACAGGCCGTCGTAGCGCATCTTCTTGAAGTCGATGCGGCACAGCAGTTGATCGTACGGGGTGGCGCCCCACATGTCCGACTCGGTCAGGGTCTGCGCGCCGATCTGCGGCATGCCGACAGACTTGGGTTGGGTCGGGGAATAGGGCTCGTTAGGGATGTTGCTCGGCTTGACCGGGACTTCATCGACCTGGGTCAGCGGTGTGCCGGTGGCGCGGTCGAGCACGTAGATCTGCCCGGCCTTGGTGCCGATCACGACGGCCGGCACGGTACTGCCGTCGTCCTTGGTGAAGTCGATCAGGCTGGGTTGCATCGGCAGGTCGAAGTCCCAGAGGTCGTTGTGCACGGTCTGGTAGACCCACTTCTGGTTGCCGGTGGTGGCATCCAGCGCCAGCACTGAGGCGCCATAGGTGTGGTCGAGCTTGCTGCGCTCCACGCCATAGATGTCGGTGGAGGAGGAACCCATCGGCAGGAATACCGTGTTCATCGCCGGATCGTACGACATCGGTGCCCAGCTGTTGGGGGTGCTGCGCACGTAGGTGCTGCCGTCGGCAGGGGCGTTGCGGTCCTGCGGATTGCCTGGGTCGAAGGCCCAGCGCATCTGCCCGGTGATCACGTCGAAGCCGCGCAGTACACCGCCGGGCATGTCGGTCTGGACGTTGTCGGCGACCCGCCCACCGACCACCACGGTGGTACCCGCCATCAGCGGCGCGGAGGAGAGCTGGTAGTAGGAATCCGGGACATCGCCAAGGCCGGCCTTGAGGTCGACCTGGCCGTTGTTGCCGAAGCCTTCGCAGAAGGCGCCGGTGTCGGCATCCACCGCGATCAGGCGGCCGTCGATGGTGTTGGTCAGCAGGCGACGCTGGCAGTTGGCACCCGCCGGCAGCGTGGCAACGGTGATCGGCGAACTGTGCGGTTGGGTTGGCTGGACGATCGGCGCGGTGGCATCGAAGTAGGCCAGGCCACGGCAGCGCTGCCAGACCTTGGACTGCGCGTTGATGGCGTTTTTCCAGAGTTCCTTGCCGGTGTCGGCATCCAGGGCGATCAGGTTGTTGTGCGGGGTGCAGATGAACACCTTGTCGCCGACCTGCAGCGGGGTGAGCTGGTCTTCGGCGCCGTTGCCGTCGCTGATCGCGACATCACCGGTGTGGTAGGTCCAGGCCACCTTGAGCTTGTCGACGTTGGCGCGGTTGATCTGATCCAGCGCGGCGAAACGGCTGCCGCCTTCGGTGTTGCCGTAGTGCGCCCAGTCCTTCTGCGCCTTGCCCGGTTCCACGGCGGTCAGGCCCGGACCATTGCCGGTCGGTGCGACGCTGGGGTGAGCGACGAACATGTTGCCTGCGGCAATGGCCAGCACCACTGCCAGTGCTGCAGCCAGGGCATAGGCGCGACGACCGGCACTGCCGCCATTGGCACGCACCAACAGTGGATAGACCAGCGCGACCACCAGGCCGATGACGCCGAACATGAACAGCCGCGAGAACAGCGGCCAGAATACCAGGCCCGCATCGGCCAGTGCCCAGATGAAGGTGCCGAGCAGAAACACGGCGTAGAGCCAGGCGCCGGCTGGCTTGCGACGGGCGATGAGCAGGCCGGCAATGGCCATCACCAGGCCGCCGATCAGGAAGTACCAGGAGCCGCCCAGGCCGGCCAGCTTGACGCCGCCCGCGGCCAGGAGCATGCCGAGCAGGGCGATGATGACGCCCAGCCCGACCAGAAGGAATGTGGAGGCGCCAGAGGCGCGGGGTGTGTCGTTCATGCCAGGGATCTCGCAGGTGGAATGCGCGAAGTCTAAGCCCTTAGCAAGCTAATTAACAAGTTGGTACATTTTATTGGGTGACGGATTGTCGCAGGTGTTTACAAGCTTTTTTCTGCGATTTGTCGTGAATATGGCGGTTATATGCAGATAAATTCAGGCAATTGGCATTGCTTGCGCATTCGACCAAGGTCGTATTCGCAAGTCAGCGGTACGTCGGAATCAGCGCCTGGGTTCGTGTTGCTTGCGGTAGGCACCCGGTTGCATGCCGATTGCCTTGGCGAATGCCCGGGTGAAGGCCGCCACCGATTGGTAGCCCGCCTGGGCGCCGACCTGTTCCACGGTATTGCCTGCGCGCAGCAACTGGCAGGCATGCCGCATGCGCAGGGCCAGCAGCACCTGGCCCGGCGATTGCCCGGCCAGTTCGTTGAAACGCTTGAAGAACGCCGAGCGCGACAGCCCGGTGCAGGCCGCCATGCTCTCCAGCGACCAGGCCTGGCCCGGGTCTTCGATCAGGCGTTCGAGCAGGCCGGCAAAGGCCGGCTGGCGGGCGAGGGCGATCAGCCCGCCGAGCGACTGGCCGCCATTGACTTGCTGACGCAGCACGTAGAGGAACAGCAGGTGGGTCAGGCGTTCGAGCAAGGTCTGCGAGGGTGTCGGCTGGCGGCGACATTCTTCCAGGATCAGCTCGAAGAGCGCTCGCGCGGCGCTGCCGGCCGGATCGTCGGCCCGCAGCAGGATCCAGTCGGCCAGCCCTTCGACGATCAGCGACGACAGCCCCGACTGGAACTGGAAGAAGCCGCACACCAGGCCCACGCCATCCCCTGCGTCGAGGTCCAGCGCCTGCATGGTGCGCCGCGGCTGGGCGCAGGCATCGACGGGGTCGGCGTCGCTGGAGAGCCTGTAGGCCAGGTCGCGCAGCAAAAACACCGCATCACCGCTGTCCAGGCGGATCGGCTCCGGTTGCCCGTCGATGTGCAGCCAGCAGTGCCCCTGAACCACCAGGTGGAAGCTGGCCCGGCCCATGCCCTGGGTGCTGGCGTGCCAGCCGCCGCAGTAGCGGCCGACATGAAAGAGGCTGGCGTCGAGCTCCAGGCCCTCTAATAACCAATCGACAAGATGGCTGGACGAAATCATCTAATGCAAAGACTCAGGAGCAAGGAAAGGCGACTGATGAATATGGATGCTACTTCTTATAACCAACAGACTGTACGGACACACATCAAAGGAGACTACTCCATGTCCTCGCGCATTACTCTACACACTCTGCAGAGCGCCCCGGAAGCTGCACGTCCCTACCTCGAAAACGCCCAGAAGAACTCCGGCTTCATCCCCAATCTGCTGGGTATTCTGGCCAACGCCCCGGCGGCCCTGGAAACCTATGTCACGGTTTCGGCCATCAACGGCAAGTCCGAGCTGACCCTGGCCGAGCGCGAAGTGGTGCAACTGATTGCGGCCACCAAGCACGGTTGCGACTTCTGCGTTGCCGGCCACACGGCAGTGGCCCTGAACAAGGCCAAGCTGCCGCAAGAGGTGGTCGATGCCCTGCGTGCGCGTGGCGAGCTGCCTGATGCACGCTACGAAACCCTGGCCGAGTTCGCCCGTGAAGTCATCGCCACCCGCGGCAATGTCAGCGATGCCACCTACCAGGCCTTCCGCGATGCCGGCTTTACCGAAGGCAATGCCCTGGAAGTGATTCTGGGCGTGAGCCTCGCAACCCTGTGCAACTTTGCTAATGTGTTCGCCCAGACGCCGCTCAACGACGAGCTGAGCAAGTACCGCTGGCAGCCTTCGGCGTAATCCACGCCCGGTGCCGGCACGCCGGCGTTTTAAAAGGAGTAGGGACATGCTTGATTCTGCATTTCGACAATGGCTGGATGCCAATGCCGAGGCAATCGACCAGGGCCAGTGCGACCCGCACCTGGTGCTGGCCCACATCGCCGAGTCGCAGTTGCTGCGGGTTGGCGTCGATCCGGCACTTGGCGGCTCGGGCGGTGACGTTACCGACGCGGTGGAGGCCATCGCCGCCATCGCCAGTCGCTCGCTGGCCTCGGCCTTCGTCTGCTGGGGGCAGCGGGCCTTCATCGAATACCTGCTGCACAGCCCCAACCAGGCCTTGCGCGAGAAGTTGCTGCCTGAGCTGCTGACCGGCGAACTGGCCGGCGCCACCGGCTTGTCCAACGCCATGAAATTCCTCTCAGGTATCGAAGCCTTGCAAGTGCAGGCGCGTGCCGAGGGCGAAGGCTGGGCCCTCGAAGGCCGCCTGCACTGGGTGACCAACCTGCGCAAGAGTGGCTTCGTGGTGGCGGCGGCAATCGAGGCCGAAGAGGGCCAGGCGCCCTTCGTGCTGGCGATTCCGTCCGACAGCCAAGGCCTCGAGCGTTCCGACGACCTGCAACTGATGGGCCTGCAGTCGAGCAGCACCGCCGCGCTGGCCTTCCACCAGGTCGCGCTGGACCGCAGTTGGCTGTTGCACGAGAACGCCCGCGAGTTCCTGCCTCGGGTGCGTCCGGCATTCCTGGCGCTGCAGTGCGGCATGTCCATCGGCCTGACCCGTCGCGCCCTGGACGAAGTGCGCGAGCACCTGCAGGGGCGCGGCTCGTTCCTCGCCGAAGCCGAGCAGGTGCTGCGCGAGCGCCTGGAGAATACCGTCGGCGAGCTCAAGCAGGGCCTGCTCGACGGGCGTTTCCTCAAGCAGCCAGCGGCACTGTTCAAGCTGCGCATCACCCTGGCCGAAAGCGCCGCCGATGCGGTGCAGATGGAGCTTCAGGCCAGTGGCGGCAAGGCCTATCTCACCGCCTATGGCGAAGGCTTCGCCCGGCGTTGGCGCGAGTCGGCATTCGTGCCGATCGTTACGCCGAGCCTGGTGCAACTGCGCGCCGAACTGCAACGCCAGGCGGCGAACGTATGACCGACGTGTTACTCGAAGCCCGCGCCATCAGCCTGGGCTACCCTCGCGAGGGCGGCTGGCAGGCGGTGCTGGAGCAGTTCGACCTCAAGCTGTCGCCGGGCGAAGTGGTGACCATTCTTGGCCCCAGCGGTGTCGGCAAATCCAGCCTGCTCCGCGTGCTGGCTGGCCTGCAGCAGCCTGGTGGTGGTGCGGTGTCCCTGCATGGCGTGCCCCTGCAGGGGCCGCATCCGCGTCTGGCCGTTGCTTTCCAGGATCCGAGCCTGTTGCCCTGGCTGAGTCTTGAAAAGAACGTTGCCTTCGGCCTCGACTTCGCCCGTCAGCCTGCGCTGGCGGCGGCCGAGCGTCGTGCTCGGATCGACCACGCCATCGAGGCGGTGGGCCTGAACCATGCGCGCAGCCAGTACCCGGCGCAGCTGTCGGGCGGCATGGCGCAGCGCACGGCGCTGGCCCGTTGCCTGGCGCGCCAGCCGGAAGTGCTGCTGCTGGACGAGCCCTTCGGTGCACTCGATGAAGTGACCCGCGCCGACATGCAGCAACTGCTGCTGCAACTGATCGCCACCCACAACACCGCGGCGGTGCTGATCACCCACGATATCGACGAAGCCCTGCTGTTGTCCGATCGCGTGCTGCTACTGGGCAACCACCCGGCGCGCACCCTCGGCCAATGGCACATCGACCTGCCGCAGCCGCGTGCGCAGCGGGTCGAAGAGCTGGGCGCGCTGCGCATCGAGATCCTGAAAACCCTACGGCAGGCGAGCCGCCCCACCTCAACGTCCTCTTCCCCTCTGTCGTCGGAGCCTGCCCATGTGCATGGATGATTGCTGCTCTTCCACCTCGCGTCGCGATTTCATCAAGCTCAGCGCCATGCTCACCGCCGCCGGCGCCTTGCCGATGCTGTCGAGCCTGCAGGCGCGCGCCGCCGCCGAGCCGGACGCGCCGGTACGCATCGGCTACCTGCCGATCACCGACGCCACGCCGCTGCTGGTGGCGCACAACAATGGCCTGTTCGAGGCCGAAGGCATCAAGGCCGAGCGTCCGGTGCTGCTGCGCAGCTGGGCGCAGGTGATCGAAGCGTTCATCTCCGGGCAGGTCAACGTGATCCACCTGCTGTCACCGATGACGGTCTGGGCCCGCTACGGCAGCAAGGTGCCGGCCAAGGTCGTGGCCTGGAACCACGTCGGCGGCTCGGGCCTGACCGTGGCACCGGACATCACCGACATGAAGCAGCTCGGTGGCAAGACCGTCGCCATTCCGTTCTGGTACTCGATCCATAACGTGGTGCTGCAGCAGATGCTCAGTGACAACGGCCTGAAGCCTGTGTCCAAGCCTGCCACCGCGCAACTGGCGGCCAACGAGGTCAACCTGCTGGTGCTGCCGCCTTCGGACATGCCGCCAGCACTGGCCAGCAAGCGCATCGCCGGCTACATCGTCGCCGAACCCTTCAATGCCCTGGCCGAGAACCTCAAGGTCGGGCGCGTGCAGCGCTTCACCGGCGATGTCTGGCGCAACCATGCATGCTGTGTGGTGTTCATGCACGAGCACGACCTGAACAACCGCCCGGAGTGGTCGCAGAAGGTGGTCAATGCCATCGTCAAGGCGCAGCAGTGGACCCGTGATCACCGCGCCGAGGCCGCCGCCTTGCTGTCCAAGGCCGGCCCCAATAAATACACCCCGCACGAGCCGGCGGTGCTGACCAAGGTCCTGGCGCCTTCGGTCGAAGACCGCGCCGGCTACATCGCCAGCGGTGCGATCCAGCATCAGCAGTGGGACGAAAAGCGCATCGACTTCCAGCCGTACCCGTTCCCCAGCTACACCGAGGAGTTGGTCAAGCGCCTGAAGAACACCCTGATCGAGGGCGAGAGTGGCTTCCTCGCCGGACTGGACCCGGCGCAGACCGCGCGCGACCTGGTGGACGACCGCTTCGTGCGCAACGCCATCGCCGCCGTGGGTGGCGCGTCGGTGTTCGGCATCGCCGACAACTTCGAGCGTAGCGAGGAGTTCGCGGTCTGATGCGCAAGCATGTCGTACATGGCGCCCTGGGCCTTGCCGGGCTGGCGGTGCTGTTGCTGTTGTGGTGGGCGGGAGTGCGGGTGTTCGGCGAGGCCGATGGCCTGTCTGCGCGCTTCTCGCCCCAGGCGACGCTGGAGAGCCTGGTCGAGCTGCTCGGCCATGGCGAGGTCTATGGGCACATCTGGGTGAGTCTCAAGCGTATCCTCATCGGCCTGCTGCTGGCGCTGCTGATCGGTGTGCCGCTGGGTTTGCTGGTGGGCAGCTACCGGCACCTGGAGGCGGCGACCACGCCGGCGTTCCAGTTCCTGCGGATGATCTCGCCGCTGTCGTGGATGCCGGTGGTGGTGATGCTGATGGGGGTGGGCGATCAGCCGATCTACTTCCTCCTGACGTTCGCCGCACTGTGGCCGATCCTGCTCAACACCGCCGCGGGTGTGCGTCAGCTCGACCCGCGCTGGTTGCAGTTGTCGCGCAGCTTGAGTGCCACGCGCTGGGAAACCCTGTGCAAGGTGATCATCCCCGGGGTGATCGGCCATGTGCTGACCGGCGTGCGCCTGGCGATCGGCATCCTGTGGATCGTGCTGGTGCCGTGCGAGATGCTCGGGGTCAGCGCGGGCCTGGGGTACTTCATCCTCGACACCCGTGACCGCCTGGCCTATTCGGAGCTGATGGCCATGGTGCTGCTGATCGGTGTGCTGGGCTTCATGCTCGATGCACTGGCGCGCGGGCTGCATCGGCGCTGGGTGCATGCCTGAGGTGTTCGGGCGTGCGGGCGCCTGCAGCTTCGGCGCGGCAACCATGCAGCCGACAACGATGTTAGCCGCATAAAACCACGGCGCCGCCGGCCACGGTGCTAGTCATGCAAGGACTGCGCAGGCGTGTAGACGCTGGACAAGGCACGTGCGCCCACACAAAAGGGTGTGGGCGCAGCTTAGCCTTCGTACCCCAGATTCGGTGCCAGCCAGCGCTCGCTCACGCTGACATCCTGGCCTTTGCGGGCGCTGTAGCTGTCGATCTGGTCCTTCTCCACCTTGCCGACGGCAAAGTACTGCGCCTGCGGATGGGCAAAGTACCAGCCGCTGACCGCCGCCGCCGGGAACATCGCGAAGTGTTCGGTGAGGAACACGCCGCTGGGGCCGGTTTCGCCGATGGCCGTGCCATCGAGCAGACGGAACAGGGTCTCTTTCTCGGTGTGATCCGGGCACGCCGGATAGCCCGGGGCAGGGCGGATGCCGCTGTACTGCTCCTTGATCAGCGCATCGTTGTCCAGTTGCTCGTCCTTGGCATAACCCCAGTAGTCCTTGCGCACCCGCTCGTGCAGCCATTCGGCGCAGGCCTCGGCCAGGCGGTCGGCCAGCGCCTTGACCATGATCGAGCTGTAGTCGTCGCCTTTGTCCTGGTAGGCCTTGGCCACTTCCTCGGCACCGATGCCAGCGGTGGTGATGAAGCCGCCCACATAGTCGCTGATGCCGCTGTCCTTGGGTGCGACGAAGTCGGCCAGCGACCAGTTCGGCTTGCCGTCGGGCTTGATGGTCTGCTGGCGCAGGTGGTGCAGGGTGGCCAGCGGCTTGCCGTCGTCGCCATAGACTTCGATGTCATCATGCGCGACCTGGTTGGCCGGCCAGAAACCGAACACCGCGCGGGCGCTGATGAGTTTTTCACCGATCAGCTTCTCGAGCATGTCGCAGGCATCCTGGTACAGCGCGGTAGCGGCTTCGCCGACCACCTCGTCGGTGAGGATGCGCGGGAACTTGCCAGCCAGGTCCCAGGAGATGAAGAACGGCGTCCAGTCGATGTACTTGGCGAGTTCACGCAGATCGATGTCTTCCAGCACCCTGACGCCGGTGAAGGAGGGCACCACTGCCTGGTAGCTGGCCCAGTCGTACTGTGGCTTGGCCGCGATCGCCTGTTCGTAGGTCAGGCGCTCGGTGCGGGCACTGCGGTTGGCGGTGCGCTCGCGCACTTCCACGTACTCCTGGCGGGTCTTCTCGACGAAGCCAGGCTTGAGCTCCTTGGACAGCAATTGCGTGGCCACGCCCACGGCGCGCGAGGCGTCGGTGACGTAGACCACCGCGTCGTTGGCGTACTTGGGTTCGATCTTCACCGCCGTGTGCGCCTTGGAGGTGGTCGCGCCACCGATCATCAGCGGCAGGTGGAAGTCCTGGCGCTGCATCTCGCGGGCGACGTGGACCATCTCGTCCAGCGACGGGGTGATCAGCCCGGACAGGCCGATGATGTCGCACTTCTGCTCGCGGGCGGTCTGCAGGATCTTCTCGGCCGGGACCATCACGCCCATGTCGACGATGTCGTAGCCGTTGCAGCCCAGCACGACGCCGACGATGTTCTTGCCGATGTCGTGCACGTCGCCCTTGACCGTGGCCATGAGGATCTTGCCCTTGGCTTCGGGCTTGTCGCCTTTTTCGGCCTCGATGAACGGGATCAGGTGGGCCACCGCCTGCTTCATCACGCGTGCGGACTTGACCACCTGGGGCAGGAACATCTTGCCCGCGCCGAACAGGTCGCCGACCACGTTCATGCCGCTCATCAGCGGCCCTTCGATGACTTCGATGGGGCGCGCCGACTGCTGGCGGCACTCCTCGGTGTCTTCGACGATGTAGGCGGTGATGCCCTTGACCAGCGCGTGTTCCAGGCGCTGGTCGACGGGCATCGAGCGCCACTCTTCGTTTTCCACTTCCTTCGCTGCGCCGCCGCCCTTGTAGTCGTCGGCGATGGCCAGCAGGGCGTCGGTGCCTTCGGGGGTGCGGTTGAGTACCACGTCCTCGACCTTCTCGCGCAGTGCCGGCGGGATCTCGTCGTAGATCTCCAGCTGGCCCGCGTTGACGATACCCATGGTCAGGCCGTTCTGGATGGCGTGGTAGAGGAACACCGAGTGGATCGCCTCGCGCACCGGGTTGTTGCCGCGGAACGAGAACGACACGTTGGACACGCCGCCGCTGGACAGCGCGTAGGGCAGGTGGTCACGGATGTAGGCGCACGCTTCGATGAAGTCGACGGCGTAGTTGTTGTGTTCCTCGATGCCGGTGGCAACGGCGAAGATGTTCGGGTCGAAGATGATGTCTTCGGGCGGGAAGCCTACTTCGTTGACCAGGATGTCGTAGCTGCGCTGGCAGATCTCGCGTTTGCGCGCGGCAGTGTCGGCCTGGCCGACCTCGTCGAACGCCATCACCACCACGGCGGCGCCGTAGCGTTTGCACAGGCGGGCGTGATGCTTGAACTGCTCGACGCCTTCCTTCATGGAGATCGAGTTGACGATGCCCTTGCCCTGGATGCACTTGAGGCCCGCTTCGATCACCTCCCACTTCGAGGAGTCGATCATGATCGGCACGCGGGAGATGTCCGGCTCGCCGGCGATCAGGTTGAGGAAGCGGACCATGGCGGCCTGGGAGTCGAGCATCCCTTCGTCCATGTTGATGTCGATCACCTGGGCGCCAGCCTCGACCTGCTGCAGGGCGACTTCCAGGGCTTCGGTGTAGTTCTCCTCGCGGATCAGCCGGGCGAACTTGGCGGAACCTGTGATGTTGGTGCGCTCGCCGACGTTGACGAACAGCGACTGGCGATCGATGGTGAATGGCTCCAGGCCCGACAGGCGGCAAGCCTTGGGGATGTCCGGAATGGCCCGTGGCTTGTACTTGGCCACGGCCTCGGCGATGGCCTGGATGTGCGGCGGGGTGGTGCCGCAGCAGCCGCCGATGATGTTGAGGAAACCGCTGGCGGCGAATTCCTCGACCACGGCGGCCATTTCCGCGGGGGTTTCGTCGTATTCGCCGAAGGCGTTGGGCAGGCCGGCGTTGGGGTGCGCGGACACATGGGTGCCGGCCTTGGTCGACAGTTCTTCCAGGTACGGACGCAGGTCCTTGGCGCCCAGGGCGCAGTTCAGGCCGACCGAGATCGGGTTGGCGTGACGCACCGAGTTCCAGAAGGCTTCGGTGGTCTGGCCCGACAATGTGCGGCCGGAGGCATCGGTGATGGTGCCGGAGATCATGATCGGCAGTTCGATGCCGTCATCCTCGAACACCTGCTGCACGGCGAAGATCGCCGCCTTGGCGTTCAGGGTGTCGAAGATGGTCTCGATCAGGATCAGGTCGGCGCCGCCTTCGATCAGGCCGCGAGTGGCCTCGATGTAGTTTTCCACCAGCTCGTCGAAGGTGACGTTGCGGTAGCCAGGGTCGTTGACGTCCGGGGAGATCGAGCAGGTGCGGCTGGTCGGGCCGAGCACGCCGGCGACGAAGCGTGGACGGTCCGGCGTTTCCAGTGTCTTGGCGTCGGCCACCTGGCGGGCGATGCGCGCGCCCTCGACATTGAGCTCGTACACCAGCGCTTCCATGCCGTAGTCGGCCTGGGAAATCTGCGTGGCGTTGAAGGTGTTGGTCTCGAGAATATCGGCGCCAGCGTCCAGATAAGCCTTCTCGATGGCGGCGATGACATCGGGCTGGGTGAGCAGCAGCAGGTCGTTATTGCCTTTCACATCGCTTGGCCAATCGGCGAAGCGCGTGCCACGATAGTCGCCTTCCTCCAGGCGGTAGCTCTGGATCATAGTACCCATGCCGCCGTCGAGGATCAGGATGCGCTCCTTGAGGGCATGCTGGAGTGCTTGGAGACGAGCGCTGCGGTCGGACATGAGAACTACCTGGTCGGACAAATATCGGAAGTGCGGAATAATAACAAAGCTGCACGGATTTTAGACGTATCGCCCGATAGCATGAATTTGATTCATGTTGGCGATGCCAAGACTCAGGCCCAGGGACAGAAAGGCAAATCGTGACAGCTATCAAGAACCAGGACATACGGCACATGGTGCATCGTTTTATAGCCGCCATCTTCGCCCTGCTCGTCAGCGGCGCAGTGTTGGCGCAGGCCCCTCAATCGAGCTCGGCCATCTCCTATACCCGTGACATCCAACCGATCTTCACCCAGAAGTGCGTGGCCTGCCACGCCTGCAACGACGCCGCTTGCCAGCTCAACCTGGGCAGCGCCGAGGGGGCCGAGCGCGGCGCCTCCAAGGTGCCGGTGTACCAGGGCGAGCGCGGCCAGGCAGTCGCCACCACGCGGCTGTTCTATGACGCCCAGAGTGAAGAGGGCTGGCGCAGGAAAGGCTTCTATTCGGTACTCGACAACCAGGGCAGCCAGGCCGCGCTGATGGCGCGCATGCTCGAACTGGGCCACAAGACGCCGCTCACGCCCAACGCCAAGCTGCCTGAAGAGATCGTCCTGGGCCTTAACCGCAACAACATGTGCCCGCTGCCCCACGAGTTCGACGCCTATGCCGGTGCGCACCCGAAAGAGGGCATGCCGCTGGCGGTCACCGGGCTGACCGACCAGGAGTACTCGACCCTGCAGCGCTGGCTGGCGGCCGGTGCACCGGTCGAGTACCAGCCGATCCAGCCGAGCCCCAGCGAAGCGAAGCAGATCGCCGACTGGGAGGCGCTGCTCAACCGCCCCGGCTCCACCGAGGCGCTGGTGGGGCGCTGGCTGTACGAGCACTTGTTCCTGGCGCATATCTATTTCGTCGGCGGTGAGCAGGGCCACTTCTTCCAGTGGGTGCGCTCGCGCACGCCGAGTGGCCAGCCGGTCGACGTGATCGCCACGCGCCGCCCCAACGACCCGCCGGGCAATGACTTCTACTACCGGTTGATCCCGGTGCAGGGCGTGATCGTGCACAAGACGCACATCACCTACCCGATGGGGCCGCAGAAGCTCAAGCGGGTCAAGCAGCTGTTCTACAGCGGCGACTGGCGCGCCACCTCGCTGCCGGGCTATGGCCCGCAGCGCCGCGCCAACCCGTTCGAGACCTTCGAGGCGATCCCGGCGGTGGCGCGCTACCAGTTCATGCTCGACAACGCCGAGTACTTCGTGCGCACCTTCATCCGTGGCCCGGTGTGCCGTGGCCAGATCGCCACCGACGTGATCCGCGACAACTTCTGGGCGCTGTTCCAGGAGCCGGCCCACGACCGCTATGTCACCGATGCCGCCTACCGTGGCCAGGCCACGCCGTTGCTGGCCATGCCGGGGCAGATCGACGATGTCGGCAGCGTGCTGAGCCTGTGGCGTGCCTACCGCGACAAGCGCAACGACTACGAGACGCTGCGCCGCGAAGCCTACGCCGAAATGCCGCCGCCGAGCTGGTCGACGCTGTGGGCAGGCAACGACAACGCCTTGCTCAGCATCTTCCGCCACTTCGACAGCGCCTCGGTGAGCAAGGGCCTGATCGGCGACGTGCCGCTGACCATCTGGCTGTTCGACTATCCGTTGCTGGAGCGCACCTACTACCAGCTGGCGGTCAATTTCGACGTGTACGGCAACGTCTCGCACCAGTTGCAGACGCGCCTGTACTTCGACCTGATCCGCAACGGTGCCGAGGTCAACTTCCTGCGCCTGATGCCGGCCGACAAGCGCGGCGCGATCCTCAGCGACTGGTACCAGAACAGCGGCAAGGTGAAGATGTGGCTCGACTACACCGACATCGATACCGATACCCCAAGCGCCCTGCATCTGAACGAGCACAATGCCACACGCGACTTCGGCCTCAAGTTGCTGCAACGCACTGGCAGCCTGAACGCGGCGCCCGATCCGATCAACCGCTGCACCGGCGCCTATTGCTCGCGCCCGCAAATGAGCGAGGAGTTCCGAGATGTGGAGCAGAGCCTGAGCCGCCTGGTGTCGCGTCCGGCCGCAGGGCTGAAGGTGATCGGCCAACTGCCCGAGGCAACCATGCTGCGCATCGAAGGGCAGGGCGGTCAGCGTCAGGTCTACAGCCTGCTGCGCAACCGCGCCCACAGCAACGTTGCCTTCCTGCTGGGCGAGGCCTACCGCTACCAGCCGGGGCTGGACACCTTGACCCTGTATCCGGGGGTGCTGAGCAGTTATCCGAACTTCATCTTCAACATTCCGGCCAGCGACGTGCCGGAGTTCGTCGAAGACATGGAAGCGGCGCGTGACGACCAGGGCAAGTTCGAGCGTATCGTCGAGCGTTGGGGCGTGCGCCGCAGCCATCCGCAGTTCTGGCAGTACTTCCATGACCTGAACACCTACATCAAGGAAACCGAACCGGTGGAGGCCGGCGTGCTGGACATGAACCGCTACGAGAACCTCTGATCGATTGCCGGGAAAGGCGTGCGACCTTTCCCGGCATTCTGCGGTCGGACCTGTGGGTGGCCCCGGGGATGCGTTGCAGCCCATCGCGGGCCTGAATGCACCAAGAACCGCAGGACAACCCATGTTGTATTCGCTTCAGGCTCTCCGGGCGTTCGCCGCCTGGGTGGTGGTTTGCCACCACTTCATGCAGATCTTCTTCGATTTCAATGCCAAAGGCCCCGTCGGCCGCCTGCTCGCCGAGCGCGGAGCGGTGGGGGTCGATATCTTCTTCGTCATCAGCGGTCTGGTGATCTACCTCTCGACCCGCGACAAAGTCATCGCCCCGCGCGAATTCCTGCTCAACCGCGCCTTGCGCATCGTCCCGGCGTACTGGTTCTACACCTTGCTCATGGCCCTGCTGTTAATAGTGGCCAGCCGCTGGATGCCGCACCAGGTGTTCGAGTGGCAGCACCTGGTGCTGTCGCTGTTGTTCGTGCCCGCGGAAAACCCGGGTGGCTACGGGCTTTATCCCACGCTCAATGTGGGCTGGACGCTGAACTTCGAGATGTTCTTCTACCTGTTGTTCGGCCTGGCGTTCCTGGTGCGCCAGCGTCATCACCTGGTGCTGGTCACTGCGGCGCTGCTGCTGGTCAGTGAGGTGCTGGGGCGCCTGGGGGTGCTCAGCCGCTTCTACAACAACGACATCATCTACGAGTTCCTGCTGGGCATCGGCCTGGGTGTGCTGTATCGGCGCGGGCTGATCCGCGAGGGGCTGTGGCTGCCGCTGGCGGTGCTGGCGGCGGCGGGGTATGCGCTGTACCAGCTCGATGCTTCGCAGCGCCTGCTGCATTGGGGCTTGCCCAGTGCGATGGTGGTGCTGGCCTTTGTCGCACTGGAGCCGTACTTTCGTGGCAATCAGGTGCTCAAGGCGTTGGGCGACTGTTCGTACTCGGTGTATCTCACCCATGTGCTGGTGCTGTGGGGAGGCTGGTTCATCAGCCAGCGGCTGCGGCTCAATCCGTATCTGGTGTTCGCCTTCTGCGTACCGTCAATCGGACTAATGTCGTGGTTCAGCTACCAGTGGCTGGAGCGCGGCCTGTACCGCCGTCTCAAGGCCTGGTTCGGGGTGCGGGGGATGCGCCAGGCGCAACCGGCACTATCCCGAGTCAATTACTAGGACTTTGTTCGAGGCTTGGCATGACGTACACTGGGCGGCAAGTCTGTGAGGAACTTCCATGAGCGCTATAACCATTACCGACGCCGCCCATGATTATCTGGCCGATCTGCTCTCGAAGCAGAACACGCCCGGGATCGGCATCCGCGTTTTCATCACCCAGCCGGGCACCCAGTACGCCGAAACCTGTATCGCCTACTGCAAGCCGGGCGAAGAAAAGCCTGACGACACCGCCGTGGGTCTGAAGAGCTTTACCGCCTACATCGACGCCGTCAGCGAGCCGTTTCTCGAAGACGCACTGGTCGACTACGCCACCGATCGCATGGGCGGCCAGCTGACCATCAAGGCGCCGAACGCCAAGGTGCCGATGGTCAACGAAGACAGCCCGATCAACGAGCGCATCAACTACTACCTGCAGACCGAGATCAACCCCGGTCTTGCCAGCCACGGCGGTCAGGTGAGCCTGGTCGATGTGGTCGATGACGGCATCGCCGTGCTGCAGTTCGGCGGTGGCTGCCAGGGCTGTGGCCAGGCGGACGTCACGCTCAAGGATGGCATCGAGCGCACGCTGCTCGAGCGCATCCCGGAGCTCAAGGGTGTGCGTGACGTGACTGACCACACGCAAAAAGAGAACGCCTACTACTGATAGGCCCTATCGCGGGGCAAGCTCGCTCCTACAGGTACGGCGTCGTGCCTGTAGAAGCGGGTTTGCCCCGCGATTGCATTCGCTGCCCGCCAAAAATGTCTTCGCCTAGCAACAAAGTGTTACTGTTTCAAGCCCTGCGACAACAGGCCGCAGCCCGTAAATCAAGGGCTGCAGCCCGATCTGCCAGAGGTCGTCTGGATGGTGCGGGGGTGTCATGCCAGAATGCCCCGGTTTATCGACCGGCCCTGCTCGAGGGCCGGCACCTTCCCTGTAAAGGATGGTTCCATGACTGATCTACTGACCCGGCGCGCAGTTGTCGCCGGGATGGGCGTACTGGGGCTTGGCCTGCTGGCGGGTTGCAACCCGGCCCGGGGCCTGGACTTCAAGTACGGCAAGAACATGAGCAACGAGATCCTCGGGCGCAAGTTCAAGCTCAAGGATCCTCAGGGTAACGAGCGTACCCTGTCGAGCTTCTACGGCTCGATGCCGATGATCTTCTTCGGTTTCACCCAGTGCCCGGCGGTCTGCCCGACCACGCTGGCACGCGCCGCGCAGATACGCAAACTGCTCAAGGGCCGTGACCGCGACTTGTTCCAGGTGGTGTTCATCACCCTGGACCCGGAGCGCGACACCCCTGAAGTGCTGGACGCCTACGTCAAGGCCTTCGACCCCTCGTTCGTCGCCCTCACCGGCACCCCGGAGGAAATCGACGAGGTGGCCCGGGAGTTCAAGGTGTTCTACGAGAAGGTCCCTGCCGGCGACACCTATACCATTTCCCACTCGTCCACCAGCTACGTCTACGATACGCGTGGCACCTTGCGCCTGAGTCTGGGCCATTCCCTGAATGCTCAGGAATGCGCCGAAGACCTGCGCACCCTGATGGAGATCTGCTGAATGTCGATGCAACCGATCAAGCGCGGCCTGGCCGCTCTCGCCCTGCTGGGCCTGGCACTGCCGGCGCTGGCCGACACCACCGTAAGCGACGCCTGGGTGCGCGCCAGCGTACCGCACCAGCAGTCCACCGGTGCCTTCATGACCCTGACCGCCAGCACCGACAGCAAGCTGGTGGGCATGGCTTCGCCGGTGGCCAAGACCGTGCAGGTGCACGAGATGACCATGAATGGCGATGTGATGGGCATGCGTGAAGTGAAGGCGGTGGAGCTGCCGGCTGGCAAGCCGGTCACCCTCGACCCCAACGGTTTTCACGTGATGTTGATGGGCCTGAACGACCAGGTGAAGGAAGGCCAGCAAGTGCCGCTGACCTTGACCATCGAAGATGCCAAGGGCCAGAAGCAGACAATTGAGGTGCAGGCGCCGGTCAAGCCGCTGACCGCCGAGATGGACGCCGGGCACGACCACATGCACATGAAGCACTGAGTACCTACAGGGGCCGCGAAAGCGGCCCTTGTTCTTTCAGCCTGCTGTCGCTCAGCTACGGAATCGCGGCAGCGGCCGATCGATGGTCAGCGAAGTCAGGGTCTTGCGAACCTGGGCTTCGTCGG
The DNA here is from genome assembly GCF_057197165.1 of Pseudomonas sp. SYWMCR5. Lineage (NCBI taxonomy): Bacteria > Pseudomonadati > Pseudomonadota > Gammaproteobacteria > Pseudomonadales > Pseudomonadaceae > Pseudomonas > Pseudomonas sp. SYWMCR5. The sequence continues at coordinate 742,735 of NZ_JBXUNH010000002.1, read as the reverse complement.
CCTCCAGGGCCTTGAGGCTCGCGCGGATCTTGCCGGCCGAGGGCACATCGCCCTGCCGGTCGATCCAGTCGGCGATTTCCTTGCAGGCGCTGCTCAGGCAGGCCTGGCGCTGGTTCATCAGCGTGATGAGGGTGGTGAGCTCTCGTTCTGACATGGCAGGATCCTCCGTTCAGCCCTCTCAGTGTAGCAGCGGCTGGCGGTCTTGCCGGGCGATGGGTCAGTGGTGCAGGCAGGCGAGACGGTAGGCGCCTGGCGTCACGCCGAAGGCCTGCTTGAACTGCCGGCTGAGGTGGCTCTGGTCGGCGAAGCCCAGCGCAAAGGCCACTTCCGAAGCTGGCAGGCCACGGCGCAGGAACTCTCGGGCGCGGGCCAGCCGACGCTGCTTGAGCCAGGCATGGGGCGGCAGTCCGGTGGCCTGGCGAAACACCCGGGCAAAGTGGAAAGGTGACAGGTTGACCGCCGCAGCCAGAGCCTCCAGCGAAGGCGGATCGGCCAGTTGGCTTTCCAGCAGTTCGCGGGCCCGTGCCACGGCCACCGGCTCGTGACCGGGGGCAGCAGGTTCGCTGCAATGGCCATGACGTTGTACCAGCGCCAGGACCGCATCGCGCCAGGCGGTTTGCTGCTCCAGCGCGCTCGCTCCGGCCTCCGACAGGCGGTGCACGCGGCTGAAGGCCGCCGCCAGGGTCGGGTCCTGCACCACGCTCTGCCTGAAGTGTGGCAAGCCGTGGCGGCCCAGTTCCAGCTCGTCGAGCACCCCCGTGACACGTTCGTGTTCCGGATAGAACGCACGGTAGCGCCAACCTGCCTCGTGGGCCTTGGCACCGGTGTGCAATTCGTCGGGATTGATCAGCACCACGCTGCCGACCGGCGCCAGGTGATCACTGCCGCGGTGCCAGAAACACTGGGCGCCGGACTCTATCACGGTGAACACATAGCCTTCGTGCACATGCGGCGCAAAGCGCTGCTGTACATAGCGGGCGTGCAGCATCTCGACATCGCCGAGGGCTGGCGCCTGCCACAGGTGGATTTGTTCGCGCAGGGGCGTGCTCATGTCAGCCAGCTGCGCAGGAGAAAGAAGATCAGCATGCTCGCCAGCATGCTCAGCAATACGCTGCGGGTCAACAGCACCAGGGCGATGGCCACCAGCGAGCCAAGCAGGTAGGGATTGAGCGGGTCGAGGTTCAACTGATGCTCGGGCAGGAAAATGATCGGCCCGCAGATTGCCGTGAGCATCCCTGGCACGGCGAAGCCGAGGAACTGGCGCACGTTGGAGCCCAGGCGCAAGGGCAGGCGCGGCTCGAGAAAGACATAGCGATTGAGGAACACCACCACGCCCATCGCGACGATCAGCAGCCAGATCATGAGCTGCTCCCAGCGAATTTCTGACAGACAAAACCCGCAGCCATGCCCAGCAGGCCGGCGGCGACCAGCGCCGTCTCCCAGTGCCAATGGCTGAACAGCACCGAGCAGAACAGCGACACCGCCACGCACACCAGGGTCGGCACGCTGCGTACCAGCGGCGTGATCAACGCGACGAAGGTGGCGACGATCGAGAAGTCCAGGCCGAGCTGGTCCAGGTGCGGGATATTCTGGCCGAGGATGATGCCGGCCAGGGTGAACAGGTTCCAGGCCACATAGAAGGTCAGGCCCACGCCTAATGCATACCAACGGTTGAACTGTTGCTGGTCGTGGTGGCTGGTCAGGGCGAAGAGTTCATCGGTGAGCAGAAAGCCCAACCCCAATCGCCAGCGGGTCGGCAGCCCCGACACCACCGGGCGCATGGACAAACCGTAAAGCAGGTGCTGCGACGTCAGCAGCAGGGTGGTCAGCAGGATCGACAGCAGCCCGGCGCCGCTCTTGAGCATGCCGATCGCCACCAGTTGCGCAGCCCCGGCGAAGACGATCGCCGACAGCCCTTGGCCTTGCCAGGCGCTGAGGTTGGCTTCGATGGCCATGGAGCCTGCGAGCAGCCCCCAGGGCGCAACGGCGAGCGATAACGGCAGGATGGCGACGGTGCCTTGGGTGAAGGCGTGGCGGGCGAGCGGCGGACTGCTGGACATGGCGGCTACGGACAAAGGCAGGGATGGGCAGCATGCCAGAGGAAAAAGCTGCCTGGCTTGAACGATCTTGCTCGTTTACCGGTGCGATGCGTTCTGTCACGACATTTTTTTCACATCCCCTTGCTAGGATCGCCGCGACAGTAAGGAGCGATCGATGATTCAAGTGTTGCGCAAGCGTGGCGTCAGGCTGACTTTGGCCGCGACAGCCGGGGTCGTCACCTGTGCCCTGGGCTTTTTTGCCTGGCAGACGTTCTACCCGGTGCAGGCCTCCGAGGGCTGGCACGTGCAGGTGCTCCACCGTGACGTGGCCAAGGCCGCCTCACTGCTGCCGCTGGCCGATGGCAGTCTGCTGGTCAGCCGCGAGCTGGACGATGGGCTGGGCAGCATTCTCAAGATCACCCCACAAGGGGAGCGGGTGGTGGTGGTCGATGGCCTGTCCAAGCCTGACGGCATGGTTGCGGTCGAGGGTGGCTGGGTGTTCAGCCAGGAGGGCGGGCTGGCCCCGGTCAGCCTGTCTCGCGATGGCCGGATCACCGCCTTGTTCAACGGCGAAAGCGTGCAAGGCCTGTGGAACGACGGCGACCACCTCTACGCCATCGAGGACCGCAAGGGCGATGGCCGCCTGATGCGGTATGACTGGCAGAGCGGCCAGGTCCAAGTGCTGCGCTCGGCACTGACTGAAACCGAAGGGCTGACACGCTGCAGCGGTGGTCAATTGCTCTATACCGAAAAGGCTGCCGGCAAGATCCGTGCGCTGAACGAAGGGGGTGAAGACCCGGTAGTGGCCGAGGGACTGCGCAATCCCACCTTCCTGTTCTGCGACCAGCGCGGGTTGTGGATCAGCGAAGACTCCACGCATCGCGCGCGTCTGCTGCGCATTGATGCCGAGGGTAAGCGGCATACCGTGTTGTCCTTCCTCAAGGCGCCGCAGTCGATCGTGCCCGATGGCAAGGGCGGCTACCTGCTCGCCGAAGGCGGTCGCAATCGCGTCCTGCACCTGTCGCCGCCCGCGCAGGAACTGGAAGCGCATGTGGCCAGCCTCTACGCGGAAAAGCCCTGATCCGTCTCAGTGGCCGACCAGCGTTTCACTTGGGTTGCGCGATCAGCAGCAGCGACTGCGGCACCGGGCTCTGGGGGTGTTGCGGCTCCTGCAGCGTGCACAGGTTGAAACCTGCCATGTCCAGTGCGGCAAGCCAGCTGGACAGCGTGCGGAAATACCAGGGCATGGGCTCCCAGTTGCCCTCGAAACCTGAAAAGGACTCTACCCGCCAGCCATCCTGGTAGTTTCCCGCAGCCGCACTCCACGGGTGCAGGGTCTGGATCACCAGTGCGCCGTCTGGTGCCAGCAGCGGCGCCAGGGCAGCGAGCAGCGGGATTATGTCCTGGTGCAGCAGGGCGAAGTTGGCACAGATCACCGAATAATCCCGACCGATCTCCATCTCGGCGCTAATCAGTTGCGTGTAGCTGGCCAGGTGCACCTGCGTCGAGCCTGCCGCCCTGGCCGACTCGACCAAGGTCCTGTCGCCGTCTACTCCCACGGCCTCGATTCCCCGGCCCTCCAAGGCGCGCAGCAGCCAGCCCTCGCCACAACCGAGGTCGAGCACGCGCTCCGGCTGGCAGCCGAGGATCGCCAGCAAGATCGCCTGGTCGGTGACCTGGCGGCGCGAGGCGATGCTGCCGCTGCGCACGGCCTCGATCCAGGCCTTGGCATTGTGCTGCCAACTGTCCAGCAACTGGGGGGTGGGATTGGGCATAGGTTGGCCTGCGTGCAGTGGGCGATGCACAGCATTCTAGTGCAACGCTGCCCCGAGACTTGTGCATCGGCCCATGCCCCCGCCACACTGGCTTCCCCGGACAAGGAGCAGCGCATGGCACTTTCGACGACGGATTTCACCACCCGGTTGCTGGTAGACGCGGGCATCGGCCCTGGCATGCGGGTGCTGGATGTCGGCTGTGGAGCGGGTGATGTGAGTGTGCTGCTCGCCGAGTTGGTCGGGCGTGACGGGGCGGTGGTCGGGATCGACCAGTCCGTGGCTGCGCTTGAGCTGGCACGCCAGCGGTCGCCTGTTTCGGGCCATGCCCTGGTCGAGTTCGTCGCGTGCGACCTGCATCGATTGCCCGAATCCTTGGGGCTGTTCGACGCCATCGTCGGACGGCGGGTGCTGATGTACCAGCCAGACGCCGTTCTGGCCGTGCGCAGGTTGTCCAGGTTTTTGCTGCCTGGCGGCGTGCTGGTGTTCCAGGAGCACGACAGCACCCTGACGCCCGCGAGTCTGGAACCTTTCCCGCTGCATCGCCGCGCCCAGCAGTGGCTCCAGCGAATGCTCGCCCATGAAGGGGCAGACCTGCACATCGGCTTCAATCTGCATCGCATCCTCACTGAAGCCGGATTGCAGGTGCAGAGCCTGCGCGCCGAATGCCTGTTGCAGACCCCGGACAGCCCCTACGGGCTGGCAGCGATCATACGGGCGTGCCTGCCACGAATCCTCGAGCACGGCATCGCCACGGCGCGCCAGGTGGGGATCGAAACGCTACAGGCACGGCTGGATGCCGAGCGCATGCAGTCGCAAGGGATCTATATCGGCGACATGGCATTCGGGGTCTGGGCGAACAAGCGCTGACGCAGTGGGAGAGGGGGCTTGCCAATCGCTAATGATTCTCGTTAATGTAATGTTATTACGTTATCAATCGTCGTATCGGAGTATCGCCATGCAAGTCTTGTCATCCCTCAAGCACGCCAAACTGCGCCACCGCGACTGTCAGGTGGTCAAGCGCCGCGGCCGCCTGTATGTCATCTGCAAGTCGAACCCGCGTTTCAAGGCGCGCCAAGGTGGAGTGAAGAAGAAGCGCGGTTGAGCAGCAGGCCTGTTTTCAAGGGTGTTAGCAAGACGGTTGCTCCCATCCGCGAATGTGCGGCGGTATACTCGCCGCCCGTTCGACTGTTATCCGAGTATTTCAATGGGTTTTTCCGCTACCGTCACACCTGAGCCGCGCCGCCTTGGCGCGCCGCTGATTGCCCTGGCCCTGCTGCTGGCAGGCGCCTGGTTCCTCAACCTCAATGCCGGTTTCAAGCAGGTGCTGTTGCTGCTGGTCGGCGCGGCGCTGGGCCTGACCCTCTACCATGCCGCCTTTGGCTTTACCTCGGCCTGGCGGGTGTTCATCAATGAACGCCGTGGCGCGGGCTTGCGGGCGCAGATGGTCATGTTGGCGCTGGCGGTCCTGTTGTTCTTCCCGGCGCTGTCGGCGGGCAGCTTGTTCGGCAGCCCTGTCACCGGCCTTGTGGCCCCTGCCGGGGTGTCGGTGGTGTTCGGCGCGTTCATCTTCGGTATCGGCATGCAACTGGGCGGCGGTTGTGCCTCGGGCACGCTGTTCACTGTCGGGGGCGGCAATGCGCGGATGCTGGTGACGCTGCTGTTCTTCATCATCGGCTCGGTCACCGCGACCCACCATGCCGATTGGTGGTTCGCCCTGCCTTCATTTCCGGCCACCTCGATCGTCCAAGCGTGGGGCATGGGGCCTGCGCTGGTGGCCAGCCTCGCCCTGTTCGCGGTGATCGCCTGGGTCAGCGTGGTGCTGGAGAAGCGTCGCCACGGCGCGCTGGAAGCGCCCGTGAGCAGCGAGCATCAAGGCCTGCGCCGTTTCCTGCGTGGGCCCTGGCCACTGCTGTGGGGCGCAATCGCGCTGGCGTTGCTCAACTACGCCACTCTGGCGCTGGCCGGACGCCCCTGGGGTATCACCTCGGCCTTCGCCTTGTGGGGTGCCAAGACTTTGAGCGGGCTGGGCGTGGACGTGGGCAGTTGGGTGTTCTGGCAGTCGCCGGCCAACGCCAAGGCCTTGGCTGCACCGCTGTGGCAGGACATCACCACGGTGATGGACCTGGGGATCGTGCTGGGTGCCTTGCTCGCTGCCGGTCTGGCGGGACGCTTCGCGCCGAGCCTGAAGATCCCGATGCGCTCGCTGATCGCCGCGGTGATTGGTGGCCTGCTGCTGGGGTACGGTTCGCGTCTGGCCTATGGCTGCAACATCGGCGCCTATTTCAGCGGCATCGCCTCGGGCAGCGTGCATGGCTGGCTGTGGTTGGTGGCGGCCTACGCCGGCAACCTGATCGGTGTGCGACTGCGCCCGCTGTTCTTCGCTGGCGAGCGACGAGCAGCAACCCTGACCGGTTGCTGAGGTGCTTTCAGGGCGCTGAGGCGTAAGCGATCAGCGCCTGTGAAATGGTGAGAAACTACATGAGGTTTTTCTATAAATGACTTCATCTATGTTTCTTATGTCACTGATAAATATAGATTTACTTTCTCGATTAATGACGATCGCGTGCGTCCGCTTCAGGCACTGAACCCCGCCTGCTGATCTTCTGTTTTCGTTTTGAAGACAATTCGATAACGATTCTCATCCGAGATTCGTTTTCATGTGAATGCCGGCCAACCGGTATCCAGGACTTTCATCGAATCGAACAAGGAGAAGGCAGCGATGTTCGCGCCCATCAGCCGTAGCATGACTCTCACCTTGGGTCTGTGCGCCACCGTCATCAGCCCGGCAGGGGTGGCCGAAGAGCGCGAAAAGCGTTCCGAGGAAGGCGTACTGGAGCTCGGCTCCACCGAAATCCTCGCCCAGGGCCTGGGCAGCACCACCGAGCACACCGGCTCCTACACCACCGGCAGCATGAGCGCCGCCACGCGCCTGAACCTGTCGATCAAGGAAACCCCGCAATCGGTCTCGGTGCTGACCCGCCAGCAACTGGACGACTTCCAGCTCGACACCTTGTCCGAAGCGCTGGGCCACGTCACTGGCGTGACCGTCCAGCGCAACGACTCCGAGCGACCGATGTACTATGCGCGCGGCTACTCGATCAACAACTTCCAGATCGATGGGATGCTCAACACCTTCTCGGGGCTCAAGTCCGACTCCGACACCATCATCTACGACCGTATCGAGGTGGTGCGTGGCGCTACCGGCCTGACCACCGGCGCGGGTGATCCCTCCGGCACCATCGCCATGGTACGCAAGCGCCCGTCCCATGAGCTGGCGCTGAAGACCGGCATCAGTGCCGGCAGTTTCGACAACTACTACAGCTACGTGGACGTTGGCGGCCCTTTGGGTTGGGACGGGCGCCTGCGTGGGCGCACGGTGCTGGCCTATCGCGACAACAAATCGTACATGGACCACTACCAGACTCAGCGTGAGGTGGCCTACGGCATCCTCGAGGCCGACCTCACCGACAGCACGGTGCTGGCGGTCGGCTACGACTACCAGAACAAGCATGTCCAGGGCTCCAGCTGGGGCACCGTGCCCTACTGGAACGCCGATGGCAGCAAGGCCAACCTGCCACGCTCGACCAACCTGGCGGCGCCCTGGTCGTCCTGGCCACTGAAGGACCAGACGGTGTTCGCCACGCTCGACCAGCAACTGGGCAACGACTGGCTGCTCAAGGCGGCCTACACCCATCGGCAAAGCGACAGCGACGGCAAGGTGTACTATGGCGGCAACGGCTTCCCCGAGGCCGACCGCAGCGGCATGAAGGCCTGGAGCAGCCATTTCTCCGGAGAGGAGCAGATGGATGCCGTGGACTTCAACCTTGCAGGCCCCTATCAGTTGCTGGGTCGTACCCACGATTTCATGATCGGCTACGGGGTTTCCGAGCGACGCGACAGCTCGCCGTACTACACCGGCCGCAACGATCCGCAGGGCTACGCGATCATTCCCGACTGGAAATACATGGGCGGTATTTCCAAGTTCTACGATCGCAAGACTGGCCTGGATGAATCGCGCTCGCGCATCGAGCAGAAGGCCGGCTACATCGCCACCCGGCTCAACCCTACCGATCGCCTGCACCTGGTACTCGGCAGCCGCTACGGCAGCTGGAAGACCACCAGCAAGTCCTGGAGCTACGATGACAACCTGGCGGTCAGCGACATCTCCCGCAGCGAGCAGACCCAGAACGACCAGTGGACGCCCTATGCCGGTGTGCTCTACGACCTCAATGAGCAATTCACCGTCTATGTCAGCTATACCGACATCTTCAACCCGCAGACCAACAAGGACATCAGCGACAAGTACCTGGACCCGGTCGTGGGCAAGGTCTACGAGCTGGGCCTGAAGGGCAGCCTGTTCGAGGACCGGGCCAACCTCAGCGCCGCGGTGTACCGCAGCAAGCAGGACAACGTTGCGGAGGTCGACGACTCGGTGCCGCCAGGCCCCAACGGCGAGCAGTACTACAAGTCCGGTGGCAAGGGGGCGGTGGTCGAGGGCTTCGAAGCCGAGTTGGCAGGCGAGGCGGTGACGGACTGGCAGATGAGCCTGGGCTACAGCTACACCCACGCCCTGCGCGGCGACAAGACGCGCAAGGACACTGCCCGACCGATGAACCTGGTGCGTTTCTCCAGCACCTACAAGGTGCTGCCAAAACTGACCGTGGGCGGCACCCTCGACTGGCAGAGCCACACCTTTGGTGTGGGTAACCGCCCAGTGGGGCGCAATGCATCGGGTGGCATCATCACCGCCAGAGACCGCATGAGCCAGCGGGCGTTCTCGGTGGTCGGGCTGATGGCCCGCTACCAGATCGACGAACACCTGTCGGCATCGGTGAACGTGAAGAACCTGTTCGACGAGCACTATTACAACAACCTGGGGTTCTACAACGGCGTCTATAACGGCGAACCGCGCACCCTGATGGTCAGCCTGGACTGGTCGTTGTAGCGTCCCGCGCCTGGCCTGCGACGTGCAAGCGCTCGCAGGCCAGGTTCAGCGCCCCAGCGGCAGCGCCACCGCAATCATCGCGAACAGCGCGCCGCAGCAGCGGTTGAACCCCTTGCCGCCCTTGGCCAACCACGGCCTGATGCGACCGGCCAGGCGTGCCAGCAGGTATTCGACCAGGCATTCCACGCAGGCGAACGTCGCCGCCATCACGATGAACTGCAGGGCCAGGCCGCGTTGCGGGTCGATGAACTGTGGCAAAAAGGCGCCATAGAACAGCAGCACTTTCGGGTTGGACAGCGCCGACAGCAAACCCTGGCGGAACAAACCGGCATTTCCCAGCCGGGTCTGGCCCTGGGCCAGGTCCAGGTGCAGGGGTGGGGCACGCCAAAGCTGGATGCCGAGCCACAGTAGGTAGGCGCCGCCGACCCATTTGAGCACTTGCAGCACGGAGCCGGACGTTTGCAGCAGTGCGCTCAGCCCGAACATCGCCAGGGCGATCAGGGCGCTGAAACCACACATGCCGCCGAGGATGGTGAACAGCGTTCGCCGCGCGCCGTAGCGAGCGCCATGAGTCAGGGCAAGCAAACTGTTGGGACCCGGGGTCAGAGACAGGCCGATGCTTGCCAGCAGGTAGATGAGCCAGGTATCGAGTGCCATGAGAACGCCTTGTAGGGGAAGGGGCGGCGGGCCCGCTGCGCGCAAGCGGCCCTGTGAGTGCGAAGTATACGGCCGCTTGTCCTTAGGCATGGGTATGATCTGGACGCTCAACTGTTGGCGTGCCAACACCCTGCGCACACTTTGCCCGCCATCGATCAGCGCATATTTGGCAAACTCCAGCAAAATCAGTGGGTTGAAACCCGGCACAACTCCTGCAAAAGCCCCTGCATGCCCAGTCATCCGCAGGAGCGCCCTTGAACCGACTCAACTTCTCCTTGATCCCGCTCTGTGCCGTGCTGGCCCTGGCTGGCTGCGAGCGTGCCGAGCAGGTCACGACGCGCAGCGACCAGCCGCTGCACGGCGGAACCTTGGTCTATGCCACCGACCGTGAGCCCACCTGCCTGGACCCGCATGTGGCGGGTGACATGCCGCAAGTGTTCGTGGCCCAGCAGTACCTCGACTCGCTGGTGTCGATGGACAGCGACGGCCGTATCGGCCCTTGGCTGGCCGAGCGTTGGCAGGTGTCCGCCGACGGCCTGAGCTACACCTTTCACCTGCGCCGCGACGTGCATTTCACCGATGGCACGCCGTTCAATGCCCAGGCGGTCAAGGCCAATCTCGACCACATGGCCGACCCCAAGACCCAGTCCAGCACCGCGGGCGGCTATATCCGCCAGTATCGCGGCACCGATATCGTCGACGAATACACCGCCGTGGTGCACCTGGCCACGCCTTACGCCGCCTTCCTCGAAGTGCTCGCCCAAGGTTTTCTCGGCATCCAGTCGCCCACCGCGCTCAAGCGCAGCCGTGACGAGAACTGTGAAAGCCCGGTGGGCAGCGGGCCGTTCAAGGTGGTGCGCTGGGACCGGCAGAACCAGGTCGAACTGGTGCGCAACCCCGACTACAACTGGGCGCCGCCCACCGCCAGGCACCAGGGCCCGGCGTATCTTGAGCGCATCGTGTGGAAGTTCATCCAGGAGCCTTCGGTGCGTTTCGCCTCGCTGCAGGCCGGTGAGGTCGACGTGATCGAGAGCGTGCCACCCGAGTCGCACGAGGCTGCGCGGCGCAATCCGGATGTCGAGCTGATCATCGCCCAGCGCCCCGGCAACCCCACCAACGGCACCTTCAACCTGCGCCGGGCGCCGTTCGACGATATCCGCGTGCGCGAAGCCTTCGTACGCAGCGCCGATATCGAAGGCGCGCTCAAGAGCGTGTACTTCGGCGAGTTTCCGCGAGCCGGTGGCCCGCTCAGCGTGGCCACGCCGTTCTACAGCGGCGATTTCGAGCGCAGCCAGGACTACGACCCGCAGCGCGCCGCCCGATTGCTCGACGCCGCCGGCTGGACCGCGCGTGATGCGCAGGGTTACCGCACCCGCAATGGCAAGCGCCTGAGCGCGGTGGTGCTGATCGGCGCGCGTACACCGCCTTCGGAACTGACCCTCTGGGAGCAGGTGCAGGCCACCACCCGCCAGGCTGGCCTGGAACTGGTGATCGATCAGATGAGCGACGCCCAGGTCACCGCGCGCCAGGCCGCCTGGGACTACGACATCCGCATCGGTTACTGGAACACCAACACCCCGGATGTGCTGCGCATCATCTTTGGCTCGGCGTTCGTCCAGCCGGCAGGTGTCGGCGGCTATCACCAGAACTCCTCGGGCTTTGCCGATCCGGGCTTCGACGCGCTGCTCGACGACGCCCTGGCCACGCAGGATCCGGAGCGCCGTCGGGCGCTGTACCTCAAGGCCCAGCAACAGGCCGCCAGCCAGTACCTGCAATTGACCACCTACCCACAGAGCACGCGGCTGGGCCTCTACAAGACGGCCCACGGCGTGCGCCTGGAGCCCTCGTTGGCGGTGACCTACCTCTATGACACATGGGTGAGCAAATGAGCGACCCGACGACCCTGACCGATCCCCGTCGCGAGCGCCTGGGTGCGCTCGCACGCCGCACCGCCATTCGCCTGGGCGGCGGCCTGCTGGTGCTGTGGGCGGTGGCGACCCTGACCTTCTTCGCCCTGCGCCTGATGCCGGGCGACCCGGTGCTGGCGATTCTTGGCGGCACCACCGGCAACCCGACGCCGGAAGCCATCGAGGCGACCCGGCGCGAGTACGGCCTGGACAAACCGCTACCGGTGCAATACGTGCTGTATCTCGGGCGTCTGGTGCAGGGCGACCTGGGCCAGTCCTACTCCCAGCACCAGCCCGTGACCCGAGTGCTGGCCGAACAGGCCGGGGCAACCCTCGAGCTGACGTTCGCCGCGCTGGTGCTGGCCTGGTTGCTGGTGCTGCTGTTGACGGTGGTCACCGCCGGCCGTGGCCGGCTCATCGGCGGGCTGGCCTCGCTGGCCGAAACCCTCAGCGCCGCCTTGCCGCACTTCTGGCTGGGGGTGGTGCTGCTGGCGGTGTTCGCCTTCGGCTTGCGCTGGTTCCCGCCGGCGGGCAGCGACAGCCTCGCAAGCCTCGTGCTGCCGGCATTCTCCCTGGCCATTCCGCTGGCAGGATTCATCGCCCAGGTGACCCGTGAATCGCTCGAGCTGACTCTCGATCAGCCCTTCATCCTCAGCGCCCGCAGCCGTGGCCTGAGCGACCTGGCCGTGCGCTTCCGGCATGCCCTGCGCCACGCCCTGCTGCCGGGGGTGTCACTGTCGGGCTGGGCCATCGGTGCGCTGATCAGCGGGGCGGTGGTGTGCGAAGTGATCTTCTCGCGCAAGGGGGTGGGCCGTCAGTTGTACCAGGCGGTGCAACTGCAGGATCTGCCGCTGGTGATCGGCATCACCCTGGTGGTGGCTGCAGCCTACGTGCTGGCCAACATTCTCGTGGACTTGCTCTACCAATGGATCGACCCACGCCAACAGGAGGCGAGCGCATGAGCGACCTTATTCTGGAACACAGCCAGGCGCCGCTGCGTCGACAACGTCGCTTGCAGTGGCCGCCGCTGGGGGCGATCCTGGCGATCCTGTTCCTGCTCGCGCTGTTGCTGGCGGCGCTGGCGCCTGGGCTGTTCACCCGCATCGACCCGCTGGCGATCGTGCCGCGCGAGGCGTTCCAGGCACCGAGTTGGACGCACTGGCTGGGCACCGACCAGTCGGGGCGCGACATCTTCGCGCGTATCGTCCATGGCGCGCGTCAGAGCCTGCTGATCGGTGTGGCGGCAACCTTGCTGTCGATGACCATCGCCGTCAGCCTCGGGCTGCTCGGCGGATTGGGCGGGGCGCGGGTAGACCGTGGCGTGGGCTGGCTGCTGGAGGTGCTGTTCGCCTTTCCCAGCCTGGTGCTGGCGCTGCTGTTCGTGGCGGTGTTCGGCAGCGGTGTCGGTCCGCTGATCATCGCCACCGGGCTGGGTGGGGCGCCTGGCTATGCGCGGATGGTCCGTGGCCAGGTGCTGGCGGTACGCAATTCGGGCTATATCGAAGCGGCACGGGCGCTGGGGCACCCGACCGCCCGCATTGTCCTGCGTCAGTTGCTGCCCAATGCCATGCGCCCGCTGGTGGTGACCCTGACCATGGGTGTCGGCCAAGCCATCGTCTGGGCATCTGCCCTGAGTTTCCTGGGCCTTGGTGCCCGACCGCCGGCGCCTGAGTGGGGCACCATGCTGTCGATGGGCCGTGATTTCATTGCTAGCGCCTGGTGGCTGACCTTTTTCCCCGGCCTGTTCATCGTGCTCACCACGTTGGCGACCACTGCGGCCGGACGCTACCTTCAACACCGCCTGGAGGGCCGCCTGCCATGAGCGACAAGACCTTGATCGTCGATGGCCTGAACGTGACGTTCGAAGGCCGCAGTGTGGTGCGCGAACTGTCCTTTACCCTGGCGCCGGGTCGCTGTGTGGCCCTGGTGGGGGAGTCTGGCTCGGGCAAGAGCGTCAGCGCCCGCAGCCTGGTTGGGCTGGTGGGCGCGCGTGGCGAGGTGACCGCGCGCACCTTGGGCTTTGCCGGTCGCGACCTGCTGGCCCTGAGCGAGCGTCAATGGCGTGCGGTGCGTGGCAAGGATATCGGCTTCGTGCTGCAGGATGCGTTGGTGTCGCTCGACCCGCTGCGGCCCGTGGGCAAGGAAATCCTCGAGGTGTTGCAGACCCATGGCTATGGAGATCGGGCGCAGCGCGCTGCGCGCGTACTGACGCTGCTCGAACGGGTCGGGGTGCCGGACGTGGCGTTGCGTGCGCGGCAGCGGCCAGGCCAGCTTTCTGGGGGGCTGCGCCAGCGAGCGCTGATCGCCAGTGCGCTGGCACTGGAACCGGCGCTGGTGATCGCCGATGAACCCACCACTGCGCTCGATGCCACGGTCCAGGTGCAGATTCTTGAGGTGTTCCAGCAGATCAAGGCGCGGGGTTCATCGTTGCTGATCATCAGCCATGACCTGGCGGTGGTCGCGCAACTGGCCGATGAGGTGGTGGTGCTGCGCCATGGCGAGGTGGTGGAGCAGGGGCCGATGCAGCAGGTGCTGCGTCAGCCACAGCATCCCTATACCCAGGCGCTGTTGGCCGCGGTGCCGGCGGAGCATCCGCGTGGCAGCCGCCTCTCGCCAACGCGTGCGGGCGAGCGTGTACCGCGTAGCGCCGTGCCTGGCGAGGTGCTGCTGCAGGCCCGAGGCCTGGGCAAGCGCTACACCGGCCCTGACGGGGTGGTGCGCCAGGTGGTGCAGGGCGTGGACTTCACCCTGCGTGCCGGGCGTACCCTGGGCATCGTCGGTGAGTCCGGCTCGGGCAAGACCACGGTCGCGCGCATTGCCCTCGGGCTGCTGCAACCGGACCAGGGCGAGGTGCTGTATCGCGGCCAGCCATGGAACCGCCCGAACGATGCCGTAAGCGAAGCCAGCCGACGTCCGTTACGCCAGCAGATCAGCGTGATCTACCAGGACCCGCTGGGTTCGTTCGACCCGCGCTGGACCGTGACGCAGATCCTTGATGACGCCTTGCAGGTGGCGGGCGTCGAGGCCGCCGCGCGCCCGGCGCGTATCCAGGTGCTGCTCGAGCAAGTGCGCCTGCCGGCCAGCCTGGCCAGCCGCCGGCCGTTGCAGCTCTCCGGCGGCCAGCGCCAGCGTGTGGCGATCGCCCGCGCCATCGCCAGTGAGCCGAAGCTGATCATCTGCGACGAGCCTGTGTCGGCGTTGGATGTATCGGTGCAAGCCCAGGTGCTCGACCTGCTGGCCGACCTGCAGGATGCGTTGGGTCTGGCCTATCTGTTCATCTCCCATGACTTGGGGGTGATTCGCCATGTCAGCGATGACGTGCTGGTGATGCGCCATGGCCAGGTGGTCGAGCATGCGCCGGTCGAGCAGTTGTTCGAGCAGCCTGCCCACGAATACACCCGCCGCCTGCTCGGCTCGGTGCCGCGCCTGCCGGGCAGCGGCGCCGAGCTGGTGGTGCCGCCGCTGGACCTGGAACACGAAGCCTTCGACCTGTTCGATGAATCACGCCTCTGGAAAATCGCCATTTAAGGATTGCCCCATGACCACCTTCCAACGTTTCCCCTCCCAGGCGCCGGCCGCCACTGTGGAGGCCTTGAAGACGCGCATCGATGCGCTGCTGCCAGACATCGCCGCCGGTGCGGCCGAGCGCGAGCGTGAGCGCCAGTTGCCGTTCGAAGCCATCGCCCGGCTGGCTGCGGCCGGGCTCTACACCGTGCGCATTCCGACCCGTTATGGTGGGCCCGATGGCACGGTGAGCGATGTCATCGAGCTGCTGCTGAAGATCGCCTCGGCCGACTCCAACGTTGCCCAGGCCCTGCGCCCGGGTTTCGCCTTTGTCGAGGGCCTGCTTGTGTCGGGCGCAGACGATGCCGAACAGGAGCGCGAGCGCTGGTTTGCGCGCTACCTGCAAGGTGCGGTGATCGGCAATGCAGGCTGGGAACTGGGCGGCGCCAATGGTGCCATCGCTGCGCGGCTGGTCCGCGAGGGTGACCACTATCGCGCCAATGGCAGCAAGTTCTACAGCACCGGGGCGCTGTTCGCCGACTATGTCAGCGCGGTGGCGCTGGATGAGGACGAGCAACCGGTGTCGTTCATCCTTCCGCGTAACCGCGACGGCCTGGAGCTGGTCGATGATTTCGATGCCATGGGCCAGCGCCTGACCGCCAGCGGCACCACGCACCTGCGCAATGTGCGGGTGGAGGCGCGCGAACTGCGCACGCGTACCGTGGAGGAGGGCAAGCGCACGCTGGTGACGCCGTTCCTGCAACTGTTCCTGGGCACCGTGCTGGCCGGGATCGCCCGCAATGCGCTGGACGACGCCACCCGTTTCGCCCGCGAGCATGCCCGGCCGATCAAGCACAGTACGGCCAGTCGTTCGGTGGACGATCCCTATGTTGAACTGAGCGTGGGCGATATCGCGGCGCGCGCCTATGGCGCCGAGGCGCTGGTGCTGAAGGCGGCCGCCACGATCGACCGGGTCTGGGCGGCGCAGTCGGACGAGGCGGCGGTGGAGCAGGCCGCGCTCGAAGTCGCGCAGGCCCAGTACCTGGTGGCGGAGCTTGCGCTCAAGGCGGCCGAGACAGTGTTCGACGTGGGAGGCGCTTCGACCACCGGGCGTGCGCACAATCTCGACCGCCATTGGCGCAACGCCCGCACCGTGGCCAACCACAATCCACGGCAGTGGAAGGCGGCGGTGGTGGGTGCCTGGCAGCTCAAGGGTACCCGCCCACCGGTGTCCGGCTTGTTCTAGAACTTCACATCCATCGCCACCTCGAAGGTACGCGGTGCGCCCATGTAGTACTGCTGCCCATAGGCCTGCTTGGCATACACCTCATCGGTCAGGTTGCGTACACGGCCGGTGAGGGTGGTGTGCTCGTCCAGGCGATAGCGGGCGAAGGCGCCGAACAGGGTGTAGGCGGGGGCCTTGAGGCTGTTGGCGTTGTCGGCGTAGACCGAATCGACGTAGCGGGCATCCACGCCGGCCGACCAGTCACGGGTGAAGGCATAGGTCAGCCACAGGTTGGCGACATTGGCTGGCACGTTCACCGGCGCATTGCCCTTGCGTGACACCGACATACCACCTACCGCCTCGTTGAACTCATCGTAACGGGCATCGACATAGGCGTAGTTGGCCTCGGCCAACAGCCTGGGCGTGACCTGCAGGCGCCCGGACAGCTCGATACCGCGCGAGGTCTGCTGACCCGCCTGAACCGTCAGGTTGGGGTCGTTGGAATCACGCACCGCGAAATCCTTGCGCACGATCTGGTAGACCGCCACGGTGGCGGCGCCGCGTCCGTCGAGGAAGTCGAACTTGCTACCGGCCTCCCACTGCTCGCCCTTGGACAGGTCGAACAACCCGACGTTGGAATAGGTCGCCGATGCCAGCGAGCCGGCCGGCAGGTCGGCGGAGTTGCTGTACTGCAGGTAGACGCTGGCTGTCGGGGTCAGCTCGTAGGTCAGGCCGATGCGCCCGGACAGTGGCTCCCAGCGGCGCTCGAAATAGGCCGGCGAACTGGGGCTGACCGGGCCGTAGTTGGTGACCTGCATGTCCAGGTAGTCGTAGCGCAGGGCCGTCAGCAGCGCCAGGCGGTCGGTCAGTTCCAGGCGATTCTCGGCGAACAGCGCGCGGTTGAGCACCTCGTTGCGTCGCTGTTTGGTCAGGCCGCGATTGACGCCGGGAATGTCGTAGAAACTGCCGGGATCGAAGTGATCCGGATCGACCACGTCGCTGTAGCTGCCCGAGGTCGGGTACAGAGTCTGGTGCATGCTCGACCAGTCCAGCCCCAGCGACCACTGGCTGCTCAGGCCGAACAGGCTGTTGTCGTGGCGCAGCTCGACACGATCGCCGATCACGCTCTGCTGGTGGCGTTGCAGGTAGGGGCTGGAGCGCACCACGTTGCCGTCGCTGTTGTAGCGGTAGCCTTCGAGGTTGCGGTAATCACGCTGGGCATTGTAGTGGTAGAGGGTGTTCTGCACGCTGGTAGTGTCGCTCACCTGGTAATCGAGGATCGAACGCAGCCAGCGTACACGCTGCTCGTAGCGCCCGTCGGCGACGTTGTAGTTTTCGAAGCGGCGGCTCTTGTCGATCTTCAGGGTGCTGCGCCCCGGCAGGATGGGCGAGCCCCAGTAGGGGCTGTCCTCTTTGTCTTCCTGGTACTCCAGCGCCAAGGTGTGGGTGAGGTTGGGCGAGAGGTCGCTGAGCAACGAGAAGGCCAGGCTGTCGGTGTTGCGCTGGTTGCGGTCAATGTAGCCATTACCCTGGCTGTGGCTGAAGTCCAGGCGTGCGAAGTGGCGGGCATCGGCGGGGTTCTCGGCTAGGGCCTGGTTGATGCCGAAGGCGACTTCCGAGTCGTCGTAGCTGCCGTAGCGGATGCGCCCATCGAGGGTTTGCGCGTCGCGGCTGGCGAGCTTGGTGATGTAGTTGATCGAGCCCCCCACGGCGCCGGCGCCATGCAGGAACGACGACGGGCCGCCGATCAGTTCGACCCGATCCAGCACCCACGCATCCACCGGGCGGGTGGCGCTGCTGTAGCCCAGGTTGATGCCGTTGTAGAGCTGGGTCACCTGGTTCTGGGTGAAGCCTCGGTAGGCGACGAAGCCGCCGTAGCCGGGGTTGGCCGAGGCATTGACGCCGGTCATGGCGTTGATCACGTCCTGACTGTCCTTGGCGTCACGCTGCTCGATCACCCGGCGGTCCGAGACGCTGACCGAAGCCGGTGTCTGCCGTGCCGTGAGGCCCAGGCGCGAGCCGGTGCGAATCGGTTCGTCCAGTTGCACGCCAGAGGGCGACTGCTGTTCGGCGTCGATGGTGGTGGCGTCGAGTTGCACGGGGGCGACGTCGGCCCAGGCACAGGTGCAGGTGGCGCCCATCAGGAGCACCAGAGAAGTGTTGCGGATCATGTTGTAGTGATTTCCACGCAAAGGTCATGGCTGACCCACGGGCACGGGCGTGCCCGCCTGGGGTCAGGCGAAGGTCGCTGCTGCGGGGAGGTCGGACGGGGAGGCGCGGGGCGGGATGGCGGGGCGCAGATAGCGTGGGGGCGGCTGCGCCCAGCTGCGCACGATGATCGGCGAGGGTTGCCCGCCATGCGCCGCAGGGAATGACCAGAGACTGCCACTCAGTGGCACGGCCAGCGCAAAGGAGGAGCACACCGGGCAATCGAGCTGGGCCATGTGCTGGTCGCTGCTGCTGTCGCCCAGGTCGATGGCCGGGCCTTTGCCGGTACTGTCGAGGGCGCAGAAACCACCGTCCAGGCCCGACAGACGCAGGCCGCTCATCTGGCCGTGGTGCAGGCCACAGAGCAACAGGCTGAACAGCACGCTGGCATAGAGCGTCCAGGCAGTCAGCGAACGTGTCCGACGGGTGGTTTTCATGGCCGCGAATCTACCATTCGGATGGCGGGGAGGGTGGCGGTCGTGGTGTGGTCGATTGTCGCAACGTCGTCTGGCGAAATTCGCGCTGCCCTTTATCGCAGTATCTGGCACAGACCCGATGCCCATGAGCACCGAAACCGGGCTCACACCCGCTCTCCAGTTGTGCGTGCCGCCCTATCCCGGAGCGCAGGCCGAAGAATTTCATCTTCGTTCATCTGCGTAGTTGGCCCGCAACCTGCTATATCAGTTCAGCAGTTTCAGACAAGCGGTCATTGCGTACCCCATCGTAGGTAAACGCGACAGATCAGCCAAAAATTAGCAACACCACGGATTTCAGGGGCTGCAGGATGTCGTCCGCGCAACAAATCGAACAACCTGGGAGCGATTCCGGCTGGAGTGCACACCTGCAATTGCGCTTCGTCAAACGCGGGGATACGACTCGTCTTGGTGCACGAAAGCATTTCGGCCCTCTTTTGGTGCAGCGCCCTTTTTATCCCGAAGGCGCGCCGTGCCATGTCTACATCCTTCATCCCCCAGGTGGCGTCGTCGCCGGTGACCGGCTCGAGCTCGATATCCACCTGGAACCTGGCAGCCACGCGCTGCTGACCATGCCTGGCGCGAGCAAGTTCTACCGCAGCATCGGCCCGACCGCGCACCTGGCGCAGCGCTTTCACCTGGCGGCCGACAGCACGCTGGAGTGGCTGCCCCACGACAGCATCTTCTTCGATGGCGCCCGCGCCCGGCTCGACAGCCGTTTCACCCTCGAACCCGGCGCCCGCCTGCTGGCCTGGGAAACCCTGTGCCTGGGGCGTCCGGTGATGAGCGAGCGCTTCGATCATGGCGCCCTCGACAGCCGACTGCGCGTCGAGCTGCCGGACGACCCGGGGCTCCACGAGCGCCTGCGCATAGAAGGCGGGCACCTGGAAAAACTCGGCGGTTATCCGCTGGTCGCGACGTTCTGCGCCGCACCTGCCGATACGGCCCTGCTCGAGCAGGTACGCCAGCTGCTCGACGACGTGGAAACCCCGGCTGGCGCGACCCTGCTCGGGCCGTTGCTGGTGATTCGCCTGCTCGATAACGACAACCAACACGTGCAACGCACCCTGCAGCGCCTCTGGCATCTGTTGCGCCCGGCCGTACTGGGCCTGGCGCCGAGCCCGCCGCGCATCTGGGCCACCTGAGAGAGCCTCCCATGGAGCTGACCCCGAGAGAGAAAGACAAACTGCTGCTGTTCACCGCCGCGCTGGTTGCCGAGCGCCGCCTGGCACGTGGACTGAAGCTCAACTACCCCGAAGCGGTGGCGCTGATCAGCGCTGCGGTGATGGAGGGCGCGCGGGACGGCCGCACGGTGGCCGAGCTGATGAGCCTGGGCCGCGAGGTGCTCAGCCGTGACCAGGTCATGGACGGTGTGCCTGAGCTGATCCCGGACGTCCAGGTGGAAGCGACCTTCCCCGATGGCACCAAGCTTGTGACGGTCCACGAACCTATCGTCTGACGCTGCCCAGGAGGCATTCATGATTCCCGGAGAAATCCAGGTCGCCCCAGGCGACATCGAGCTCAATGTCGGCCGCGAAACGGTCAGCGTCAGCGTTGCCAATCATGGCGACCGCCCGGTGCAGGTCGGCTCGCACTACCACTTCTACGAAGCCAACGACGCGCTGGTGTTCGAGCGCGAGCCGACCCGAGGCTTTCGCCTGGACATTCCCGCCGGCACCGCCGTGCGTTTCGAGCCTGGCCAGTCACGTACCGTGCAGTTGGTGGCCTACGCCGGCAAGCGCGAAGTCTATGGCTTCCAGGGTAAGGTGATGGGCGCGCTGGAGGACAAGGCATGAGCCGTATTTCCCGTCGGGCCTACGCCGACATGTTCGGCCCCACCGTCGGCGACCGCGTGCGCCTGGCCGATACGGCGCTGTGGGTCGAAGTGGAGAAGGACTTCACGATCTATGGCGAGGAAGTCAAGTTCGGTGGTGGCAAGGTCATCCGCGATGGCATGGGGCAGGGCCAGATGCTGGCCGCCGAAGCCGTGGACCTGGTGCTGACCAACGCACTGATCATCGATCACTGGGGGATCGTCAAGGCCGACATCGGCGTGCGCGGGGGGCGTATCGTCGCCATTGGCAAGGCTGGCAACCCAGACGTGCAACCCGGCGTCACCATCCCGGTTGGCGCGGCGACGGAAGTGATCGCTGCCGAGGGCAAGATCGTCACCGCAGGTGGCATCGATACACACATCCATTTCATTTCCCCGCAGCAGGTCGATGAAGCGCTGACCAGCGGCGTCACCACCTTCATCGGTGGTGGTACCGGTCCTGCGACCGGCACCAACGCCACTACCTGTACGCCGGGGCCTTGGTACCTGGCGCGCATGCTCCAGGCTGCCGACAGCTTGCCGATCAATATCGGCTTTCTCGGCAAGGGCAACGTCTCCAAACCCGAGCCGCTGCGCGAGCAGATCGCGGCCGGTGCCATGGGCATGAAGCTGCACGAAGACTGGGGCTCGACGCCGGCGGCCATCGATTGCTGCATGAGCGTGGCCGAAGAGATGGACATCCAGGTCGCGATCCACAGCGATACGCTCAACGAATCCGGTTGCATCGAGGACACCCTGGCAGCGATTGGCGATCGCACCATCCACACCTTTCATACCGAGGGGGCTGGTGGGGGGCATGCACCGGATATCATTCGCGCGGCAGGGCAGGCCAACGTGCTGCCGTCCTCGACCAACCCGACGTTGCCCTACACCATCAACACCGTGGATGAGCACCTGGACATGCTCATGGTCTGCCACCACCTGGACCCGAGCATTGCCGAAGACGTGGCCTTCGCCGAGTCGCGCATCCGCCGCGAGACCATCGCCGCCGAGGACATCCTCCACGACATGGGCGCGTTCTCCATGACCTCGTCCGATTCCCAGGCCATGGGCCGGGTCGGCGAAGTGGTGCTGCGGACCTGGCAGGTGGCTCACCAGATGAAGGTGCGCCGCGGCCCCCTGGCGCCGGACAGCAGCTACAGCGACAACTTCCGGGTCAAGCGCTACATCGCCAAGTACACCATCAATCCGGCGCTGAGCCATGGCATCGCCCATGAGGTCGGCTCGGTGGAGGTGGGCAAGCTGGCCGACTTGGTGGTCTGGTCGCCCGCGTTCTTCGGTGTCAAGCCGTCGGCGGTGATCAAGGCCGGTTTGATCGTCACGGCGCCCATGGGCGATATCAACGGCTCGATCCCGACCCCGCAGCCGGTGCATTACCGCCCAATGTACGCAAGCTTCGGTGCGGCGCGCCACGCCACGCGCATGACCTTCCTGCCCCAGGCCGCCATGGACCGTGGGCTGGCCGAGGAACTGGGGCTGCGCAGCCTGATCGGGGTCACCCGCGGCTGTCGCCGGGTACGCAAGGCCGACATGGTGCACAACGGCCTGCAGCCGTTGATCGAGGTCGATGCCCAGACTTACCAGGTGCGCGCCGATGGCGAGTTGCTGGTGTGCGAACCGGCCAGCGAACTGCCACTGGCCCAGCGTTATTTCCTGTTCTGAAGGAGCAAGCATGATTGTCCTGACCCGCCGTGTCGCCGAGGCTGCCTCGGTCAGCGGCACTGTCACCCTGGATGTGGACAGCCGAATCAAGAGCCGCCTGCGCGTGACCCTCGACGATGGCCGCGAAGCCGGTCTGATGCTCGAACGCGGCCACCTGCTGCGCGGTGGCGAACTGCTCGCCGATGCCGATGGCCTGCACGTGGTGCAGGTGCTGGCAGCACCGGAGCGCGTTTCCACGGTGCGCTGCGCCGATCCGTTGCTGCTGGCGCGTGCGGCCTACCATCTGGGCAATCGCCATGTGCCGTTGCAGATCGAGGCCGGCCTTTTGCGCTACCAGCATGATCATGTGCTGGACGAAATGGTGCGCGGCCTCGGTCTTGAGGTGCTGATCGAGCAGGCACCGTTCGAGCCGGAGCCTGGCGCCTACCAGAGTGCTCCTCACGGGCACGCCCACAATCATCCCTTCGTTCGCCTGTAAACACCTTCCGAACTGCCTTGGAGCACACAATGAAAAAAGCCCTTGCCCTCGCTTTACTGATGATCGCCTTGCCAGCCTTCGCTCACCCCGGCCACGACAACAACCCGCTGCAGGACGGTTTGCTGCACCCGCTGACGGGCCTGGACCACCTGCTCATGCTGCTGGGTACCGGCGTGCTGGCCGCACTGACCCGACGCAACCTGAGCTTGCCCCTGGCCACGCTTTCGGCGATGTTCGGCGGCGCGGTGCTGGGGCATCTGTTCGGCGACCTGGTCGGTGTCGAGACCATGATCTCCATCTCACTGGTGGTGGCCGCCTGCGCCATGCTGCTGCCTAATCGCCAGGTACTGCTGGCCCTGGCCATGCCGGTGTTCGCCCTGTTCCATGGCTGGGCCCACGGCGTTGAAGCAACGCCCAGCGCGTTCTGGATGTTCAGCGCAGGCTTCGTCACCGTCAGTGCGCTGCTGCTGGTGGTCGGGTTCGGCGTGGGCTGCCTGCTGCGTCGCCACAGCAAGTTGCAGAAGCTGTTCGGTGGCGGCTTGCTGGCCGGTGCCGCGTTCGTGCTGGCCGGCTGATGAGCAGCGACCTGGCGCTGTTGCGCCTGCTGCAACTGGCAAGCCCGGGCCTGCCGGTGGGTGGCTTCACCTATTCGCAAGGCCTGGAGTGGGCCGTCGAGGCGGGCTGGGTGCGTGACACGGCCGGCTTTTGTGCCTGGCAGCGTGAGCAGTTGCACGACACCCTGGGTTGTCTTGACTGGCCATTGCTGGCGCGCCTCTACCGGGCATGCCAGGGCGATGATGCCGAGGCCTTCGCGCGCTGGACCCAGTTTCTGCTGGCCAACCGCGAGACGGCTGAGCTGCGGCTGGAAGAGCGCCAGCGAGGTAGCGCCCTGGCGCGGCTGCTCGATGGCTGGCAACTGGCCCAGGCGCCAGCCTGGCGTGAGAGCATCGAACTCTCCCAGCTCGGCGGCATGGCCTGGCTGGGGGCGCATTGGTCGATTCCGCTGCGCGACCTGGCCCTTGGTCATGGCTTCGCCTGGCTGGAAGGCGCCGTCATGGCCGGGGTCAAGCTGGTGCCTTTCGGCCAACAGGCGGCCCAGACCTTGCTGCGCGACTTGGGCGCCGAGCTGCCCGCCGTGCTCGACCAGGCCCTGACCCTGGAGGATGACGAACTGGGCGGCGGCCTGCCGCTGCTGGCCATTGCCTCGTCACGCCACGAAACCCAATACACCCGTTTGTTCCGTTCCTGAGGATTGCCAACATGCAAAGCTATCAGCAACCCCTGCGCGTCGGTGTCGGCGGCCCGGTCGGCTCCGGCAAGACCGCGCTGCTCGAGGCCCTGTGCAAGGCCATGCGTGACCATTACCACATCGCCGTGGTGACCAACGACATCTACACCAAGGAGGACCAGCGCATCCTCACCGAGGCCGGTGCTCTGGAGCCTGAGCGCATCGTCGGCGTCGAGACTGGCGGCTGCCCGCACACCGCAATCCGCGAGGATGCCTCGATGAACCTGGCGGCGGTCGAGGCGTTGGCGCGCAAGTTCGGCAACCTGGAGGTGATCTTCGTGGAGAGCGGTGGCGACAACCTCAGTGCCACGTTCAGCCCGGAGTTGGCCGACCTGACCATCTATGTGATCGACGTCGCCGAAGGCGAGAAGATCCCGCGCAAGGGCGGGCCGGGCATCACCAAGTCGGATTTCCTGGTGATCAACAAGACCGACCTTGCACCTTATGTCGGTGCGTCGCTGGAGGTGATGGAGCGCGACACCAACCGCATGCGTCCCGAGCGGCCCTGGACGTTCAGCAACCTGAAGAAGGGGGAGGGGTTGCAGGCGGTGATCGATTTCATCGTCGATCGCGGGATGTTGGGGGTGAGGGGGTAAGCCTTCTCTGAGCTTTACTCGGCCCTGTGGCAGCGGCGGTTTGCCGCGCCCACAGGTCCTTTGTCAGGCCGCGATCTTCGAAGGGTCGCCCTGCAGCAACCAGCGGCTGCGCTGCGATTGCAGCAGCCCCTCGAGCAGCGACACACCGCGATCGCGTTGGGCGATGCGGTCCTGCTCGAACGCATCCTTGAGCAAGCTCAGCACGTTGCGCGACTGGGTCACGGCCTTGGGCGTGGTCACGTCGCTTTTCAGGTCGCCATCGACATAGGTGAGGATCCGCTCTTTCTGGCTCGCCTGCTGGGTCGCGCTGGCCTCAACCAGCTGGCCTTTGTCATAGGCCAGGCGGGTGGTGCTGCTGGCCTGGTCGTCGATCAGGTGGTAGCTGTAGTTCTGCGACTCGCGGTCGCTGCCCAGTATCAGGTTGGTCAACGGATTGAGGCCGCGGTGGAACGAGGCAGTGAGCTTGCTCTGCTGGTTCTGCTCCACCGAGCGGTCCTGCATGCCACGGCTCTTGACCGTGGTGCTCTGCGAGGCGCTGAAGGTGAAACTGTCGGTTTCGTCCTGGCGCATCGGGTTGCTTCTGCGCGTGGTTTCGCTGATCGATGCGCTGAAGTCGGCCAGGCCGCTGAGCAGGGCGCGGTCCTTGTCGTTCAGGGCGGATGGGCTTTGCACCGCAGGTTGGCGATTGTCGTCGATGCTGTTGAGCTGGGTGAACGCGGTCTTGAACAGGTTCATCAGGTTCTCGTCGCCACGACCGCGGCGCTGGGCGGCGTCGAACTGGGTCAGGTAGTTGTCGATCGCCGCCTTGCGCTGCGCCGACTTGCCCAGCAGCTCGGCGTCCTGGGTGTCCAGACTCAGTTGCACCTGGCCGGAAGGGCCCTGCAGGCTGAGGCTGCGCGCCTTGTCATCGAGGCTCAGGGAGAAGGTCTGCTCGCCGCTCAGGGATTGGAACTTGCTGCTCATCTGCAAGGCGCTGAACAGCTTCGGATCGAGCTTGACCAGTGCGCCGAGCTTGAGCTGGGGTGGCACCTCGTTGAGGCCGTCGATGGTGGATTGGAAGGCGTCGGCGAGGTTGCCCAGGCCCTTGAGTTCTTCGGCGCTGAGCGAGCCGCCTTCGACTTCGGCGCTCACCGCCAGGCCCTTCTCGCCACTGGCCAGCGACAAGCGGATGGTCGCGCCGGAAGCGGTGGTCAGGCTGAAGGTGACGCCGCTGTCGGGATTCTCGCGCAGGCGCTGCTGCTGCAGCTTGAGCACGCCGGGGTCGATCGGAGAGTCGTCGCTGAAGGCGAACACCGACTGCGAGATGTTCTTGCCGCCGTTCTGTGCAAGCTGCTCGATCAAGGCCGCACCAATGCCTTTGAAGCGGCCTGCGCTGCTGGACGACTGGAAGGCTGTCTGCAGTGTGGTGGCGAGCTTGTCCTGGCTGTCGTTTTCCCAGACATAGCGGACCTGGCCTGGCAGCAGCCCCTGGCGCGAGTAGGTCTCGGAATCGCTGATGGTGTTGTTCTGGCCGAGAATCACACTGGTGCTCGGGACTGCCGAGACACTGGCGATGCCGGTCGGGTTGCTGGCGCTGGTCGGATCTGGTTGCGGGGCAGTCAGGACCGGGGCCAGGCGCTGTGCTGCTGTTATCGGATTCATTAGCGTCCTGCCGAATTGAGGTGCGGGTACGTCAGTGATATCGGCAGGCCAGCACCCAACATTAGAAAATCCCGCAAACGAAACGGCCCGCCAGAAGGCGGGCCGTTCGTTACAGCAGGCGGCGATCAGCGGCGGCGGAACAGCGGCAGCGGCTCGTCGGTGGCACCCTGGTAGGTGACCGAGAAGTCCTTCAGGCTCTGCAGCGCGTCTTGCGGGTCCTTGTCAGCACGGATCGCGAAGGCGTCGAAACCACAGCGGGCCATGTAGAACAACTGGTCGCGCAGGACGTCGCCGATGGCGCGCAGTTCGCCCTTGTACTGGTAGCGGTCACGCAGCAGGCGCGCATTGGAGTAGTTGCGCCCGTCGGTGAACGCCGGGAAGTTCAGGGCGATGACCTGGAAGTGCTGGACGTCCTCGCCGATTTCCTCGGCTTCTTCGTCGCTGTCCAGCCACACGCCCAGGCCGCCGTCGCGGGCCTTGAGGGCATGGGCATGGTCACGCCACAGCTGCAGCGGAACGATGTAGTCGTCGCAGTTGGTCAGTTCGTCGAACGAGGTACCCTTGGGCAGCAGGTGCCAGGTTTCGTCGACGAGCTGGTTGTTCTTAATGATTCGCTGCATAGACGCGTTCCTTGAATGGGTCGATGCCGATACGCTGGTAGGTGTCGATGAAGCGCTCGTCTTCGTTGCGCTGCTCGACGTACACGTTGATCAGCTTCTCGATCACGTCAGCCATGTCGTCCTGGGCGAAGGAGGGGCCGAGGATCTTGCCAAGGGTCGCATCGCGCGCGGCGTTGCCGCCCAACGACACCTGGTAGAACTCCTCGCCTTTCTTGTCCACGCCGAGGATGCCGATGTGGCCCACGTGGTGGTGGCCGCAGGCGTTCATGCAGCCGGAGATGTTCAGGTCGAGCTCGCCGATGTCGAACAGGTAGTCCAGGTCGTCGAAGCGGCGCTGGATGGATTCGGCGATCGGGATCGACTTGGCGTTGGCCAGGGAGCAGAAGTCGCCACCCGGGCAGCAGATGATGTCGGTCAGCAGGCCGATGTTCGGCGTGGCAAAACCACTTTCACGCAGTTCCAGCCAGAGCGCGTGCAGCTGACGCTGCTCGACGTCGGCGAGGATGATGTTCTGCTCGTGGGAGGTGCGCAGGTGGCCGAAGCTGTAGCGGTCGGCCAGGTCGGCGACGGCATCGAGCTGCTTGTCGGTCAAGTCGCCTGGGGCTACGCCGGTGGGCTTGAGCGACAGGGTGACTGCGACATAACCCGGCTTCTTGTGGGCGCGGGTGTTGCGCGAACGCCAGCGGGCGAAGCCAGGATTTTCCTGGTCCAGGGCGCTGTAGTCGACGTTTTCCAGCGCGAGGTACTCGGGGTCGACGAAGTGACGTGCGACGCGTTGCAGCTCGGCTTCGGTCAGGGTGGTGCTGCCGCCGCGCAGGTGAGCCATCTCGGCTTCGACCTTTTCGGCGAACACTTCCGGGGTAAGGGCCTTGACCAGGATCTTGATCCGCGCCTTGTACTTGTTGTCACGGCGGCCGTAACGGTTGTACACGCGCAGGATGGCGTCCAGGTAGCTGAGCAGGTCCTGCCAGGGCAGGAACTCGTTGATGAACGCACCGATCACCGGGGTACGGCCCAGGCCGCCGCCGACCAGGACGCGGAAGCCCAGCTCGCCGGCTTCGTTGTGCACCGGCTCCAGGCCGATGTCGTGCACTTCGATGGCGGCGCGGTCGTCCTTCGAGCCGTTGACGGCGATCTTGAACTTGCGCGGCAGGTAGGCGAATTCCGGGTGGAAGGTGGTCCACTGGCGGACGATCTCGCACCAGGGGCGCGGGTCGATCAGCTCATCGGCGGCGACACCGGCGAACTGGTCGGTGGTGACGTTGCGCAGGCAGTTGCCGCTGGTCTGGATCGCGTGCATCTGCACGGTGGCGAGTTCGGCCAGGATGTCCGGGACGTCTTCCAGCGCCGGCCAGTTGTACTGCACGTTCTGGCGGGTGGAGATGTGGGCGTAGCCCTTGTCGTAGTCACGGGCGATCTTCGCCAGCATGCGGACCTGGCCGGCGTTCAGCTGGCCGTAAGGCACGGCGACACGCAGCATCGGCGCGAAACGTTGGATGTAGAGGCCGTTCTGCAGGCGCAGAGGGCGGAATTCTTCTTCGCTCAGCTCACCGGCCAGGTAGCGGCGGGTCTGATCACGGAACTGCTTGACGCGGTCCTCGATGATCCGCTGATCGTACTCGTCGTATACGTACATAAAAGTCCTGTCTCAGGCTGCATGCAGCTAATCGCGCGCACGGCCGCGCACTCCGGGTCGGAGCGGGGGAACGATAACAGGTTGTATTTATGCGCTAAAGTGATGTTTTTGCATATGAAAAGAACCAATTGGACTAAGTGAGACTGGCTGCTATTTGTCGGGTGGCTGGCCTTGCGCCGTTATACTGAGCCCCTTTGCATTGCAGGGATGTTGCGCATGTTCATCAGGGCGCTGTGCCGCAGTCTGTGCCTGGGTCTGCCATTGGTGGCGAGCGCCCAGGCGGCTTCGGTGGTGTTTCTCAACCCGGGCTTGTCCGATGAGACGTTCTGGGTCAGTTATTCGCACTTCATGCAGGCCGCCGCCGACGATCTGGGGATGGACCTGCGGGTGGAATACGGCGAGCGCCAGGCCGAGCGGCAACTCGAGCAGGCGCGGGCCGTTCTGCGGGGGGCGCACAAGCCAGACTATTTGGTGTTGGTCAACGAGCAGTACGTCGCGCCGGAGATCATGCGGCTGTCCCAAGGCAGCGGGGTCAAGCTGCTGTTGGTCAACAACGCCCTGACCGAGGGGCAGGCCGAGGAGATTCAGGCGCAGCCGGGCAAGTATGCCGCGCTGCTCGCGTCGCTGGTCGGCAATGACGAACAGGCGGGTTACCAGATGCTGCACGATCTGGTCGCCAGTTTGCCCAGGACTGGCGAACCGATCGAGCTGCTGGCGTTCTCCGGCATCAGCACCACGCCGGCTTCGCAACTGCGCGAGCAGGGCATGCGGCGGGCGTTGGCCGAGCTTGCGCAGGTACGCTTGCGCCAGGTGGTGTATGGCGGCTGGAGTCGCCAACGGGCCTTCGAACAGGCCCAACTGCTGCTGCAGCGCTATCCACGCGTGCGCCTGGTGTGGTCGGCGAACGACGAGATGGCGTTCGGTGCGATGCAGGCATTCGAGGCGGTTGGCCGGGTGCCGGGGCGCGATGTGCTGTTCAGTGCGGTCAACAGTTCACCCGAGGCCTTGCAGGCTCGCGTGGATGGGCGACTGAGCGTGCTCATGGGCGGGCACTTCAGCCTGGGTGGTTGGGCCATGGTGATGCTGCATGACGATGCCCGGGGCCTGGCGCTGGACCGTGACGGGCAACACCTGTACCGCCTGCCGGTGCTGCAGGCCATCGATGCGGTGAAGGCCAGGCGCTGGCTCGAACTGAGCGCCCGTAAAGGCTATGGCGTCGACTTTCAGCGCTACAGCGCCGAGGGACGAGACACCGATTATCGCTACCCGTTCCTGACGTCACCCGTCGATTATTGAAAAACCCTGCTTGAGCAAAGGGCATTGCTGGGCTTAACTGCTGATGTGACGTGCATTCCCATAACCACTACAAGAGGTAATGCAATGGGAAACCCGACCAAGCTCCGCAAGCCTGACAGCAGTGTCGACGCCTGGGCGATCCTGTGCCTGATCGTGCTGGTTGTCGTGACCGCTGTGTATTGGGTCAGCCATCAGTAACGCAAATTTCAGACCGTGAACCGCAACTGAGCCGCCCGCGGGAGGGAATTCCGCGGGCGGATGCGTTTGGGCGGTGGTATCGCGTTTCAAGGGCAATCAGCGCCCCGTCAGGTGCATCGCCAATTGCACCAGCCCCACCAGCACCAGGATGAACACCAGGGTGAACATCACCCCCATCACGATGAAGTGGCTGGCCTTGCCGTGGGTGAAGTCGCGTGCGCGGTTCTTGCCGCTCTGCACACCGAAGGCGGCGGCGAGGATGCTGTGCAGCATCTGCCAGAAGGTTGGCGGCTTGCCTTGGCTGGAATCGTCCATGGTCGCTCCTGGAAAATCTGAGGCAATCAGCGAAAGTGTAGGCAAGAACGGCGCTCAGCGCCCGACCCGCTTGCCTCGCTGCAAGCCCACCTCCAGTGCCTGGCCGTCACGTTGTTTGCCCTGGCGCGCCAGGCTTTCGAGCTGGGGAATGAGCATGCCTTCGGGCAAGTGGCGCCAGAACCGCCCCGGCATGTGCAGGCGCAGGGCATCAGGATTCAACCGCGCCGGATTGAAGGTGGAGCGGTAGTAGGTACGCCACAGTTCGGCGCCGGGATCTTCGGCATGGCGCGCCCAGTCGATCCACTCACCTGGACATTGCCGACGGTAGTCGAGCTTGCTGCCGTCGAAACGAATGCCATCGGTGGGCGTTGCAATCAGCCAGCGCTGGCGCCCGAGGCGATCGGCAAAATGGCTACTGGCGCTTTCAAGGATGTCATGGGCGGGTTCGTGGTAGGCCACCAGGTCCAGTTGCAGGCGTTCGGCGACCGCTTCCGGCAGCGGCACGAAGCGCACGAAGGCGTGCAGGTGATGCGCCTCGCGGGAGACCTGCTTGATACGCCGCTGCAACTCGCTGCCCAGGCGATCACCGGCAAGCATTGCCGTGCGATCCCCATGGGCGACGCGCCAGAGCACTTCGTACAGCAGGTTCCAGCGTTGCGCGCCGCGATAGCGCGCCGCCTGCTCGAGTTGTGCGAGCAAGGCCGCCGGTACTCGCGGGCGGAATGGGCCGGGCCCTTCTGGCAACGGCGTGGCAATGGCGAGCAGGTCGTCCATCGGGCCCTGGCTCCAGGTCACGTCGGCCGGGTCGATGCCATGGCCGAGCAGTACCCGCGCTTGCTTGCGCCAGGTGTCGAACAGGTCGTCGCAATCCAGCGCGATCATGCCCAAAGCCCCATCTGCACCGGCGCCTGCGGCTCGCGCAGGCGTTGGCGCAACAGGCCGCTGCGCAGTTCGGCCTGGGCCGGGCGGTAATCACTGGTGACGATGAACGGACGGGCTTTTTCCAGCACGCAACGCAACTGGATCAGGTCGTCGTAGCGAATGCGCCGCTCGCGGCGCAGTGTCACCAGGCGCTGCACGCTGCGCAGGCCGATACCGGGGATGCGGGCGAGCAGGGCGGGTTCGGCGCGATTCAGGTCCAGCGGAAAGACCTCGCGGTTTGCCAGGGCCCAGGCCAGCTTGGGGTCGATGTCCAGCGCCAGGTTGCCGGCCTGGCCGAGCAGCTCGCCAGCCTTGTAGCCGTAGCCGCGCATCAGGAAGTCGGCCTGGTACAGGCGATGTTCGCGCAACAGCGGCGGGGCGGCCAGCGGCACGCTGTTGGGGCTGTCCGGGATGGGGCTGAAGGCGGAGTAGTACACACGCTTGAGGCCATAGCCCTGGTACAGCGATTCGGCGTTGCGCAGCAGGGTGCGGTCGTCGGTGGCGTCGGCGCCGACGATCACCTGGGTGCTCTGCCCGGCCGGGGTGAAGCGTGGCGCCCTGGGTTCGTTGGCCACGGCCTGCTGGCCCTGGTGAATCACGCCCATGGCCTGGCGGATGGTGTGCGCCTGTTTCTCCGGGGCCAGGCGCTTGAGGCTGGCCTCGGTGGGCAGTTCGACGTTGACGCTCAGGCGGTCGGCCAGGCGCCCGGCTTCCTCGATCAGCAGTGGATCGGCATCGGGGATGGTCTTGAGGTGGATGTAGCCACGAAAGCCATGCTCTTCACGCAACAGCCGCGCCACTCGATTCAACTGCTCCATGGTGTAGTCGGCCGAGCGGATGATGCCCGAACTCAGGAACAGCCCGCTGATGCAGTTGCGCCGGTAGAAGTCGAGGGTCAGGCGCACCACTTCCTCGGGGCTGAAGCGTGCGCGAGGCACGTTGCTGGAGCGGCGATTGACGCAGTACTGGCAGTCGTACAGGCAAAAGTTGGTGAGCAACACCTTGAGCAGCGATACGCAGCGCCCGTCAGGGGTATAGCTGTGGCAGATGCCCATGCCATCGGTGGCGCCAAGCCCGTCACGCCCCCGCGAGCTGCGCTTGGGCGCGCCGCTGCTGGCGCAGGAAGCATCGTATTTGGCGGCGTCGGCGAGGATGCCGAGCTTGGCGATGAGTTGCATGGGGATGTCTCGTGATACTGGTTTTTCATACAGTATTTGCAGAGCGGTCGACTTGCAAGAGGCTTCTTGAAGTCGCCTGACGGCCTGCCAGCGGATCCGCCTTCAGAACCTGAATGCGCGTGCGGCTAACCTGAGTGAATCACTCAGCTAAGCTTGCCTGAGCTTTTGGACACCAAAGGCACGGGTGCGCGGACCAGGGGCAAGGCACATTCACGGACAGGATCGGGGCCAGCGGTGCCTCGACGGAGGGAGCATGAACAGAGGAATCGCATTCAAACCGGCCCTGGCGGGCCTGGCCCTGGCCTTTGCCCTGACGGGTGTACAGGCTGCCGAGGGCAAGCGGGTTGACGTATTGCTGGTGGGCGGTGGGATCATGAGCTCCACGCTTGCTGTCTGGCTCAACGAGCTCGAGCCCGGATGGTCGATGGAGATGATCGAGCGGCTGGACAAGGTCGCCGAGGAAAGCTCCAACGGTTGGAACAACGCCGGTACCGGGCATTCGGCGCTGGCCGAGCTGAACTACACCCCTGAAAAGGACGGCAAGATCGACATCAGCAAGGCGGTGGAGATCAACGAGTCGTTCCAGGTTACCCGGCAGTTTCTCGCCTGGCAGGTCAAGCAGGGCGTGCTGAAGAATCCACGCTCGTTCATCAACGCCACCCCGCACATGAGCTTTGTCTGGGGCGATGACAATATTCGCTTCCTGCGCAAGCGCTATGAGGCACTGCAGGCCAGCCCGCTGTTCAAGCCCATGCAGTATTCGGAAGACAACGCGCAGATCGCCAAGTGGGTGCCGTTGATGATGGAGGGGCGCGATCCGAACCAGAAGCTTGCAGTGACCTGGACGCCGATCGGCACCGACGTCAATTTCGGCGAGATCACCCGCCAGTACGTGGCGTACCTGCAGACCCGCCCCAACTTCGACCTCAAGCTCTCCAGTGAGGTGCAGGACATCACCCGCAACGACGACGGTTCGTGGCATGTGGAGTACAAGAACCTCAAGGATGGCAGCACGTCGGCCACCGATGCCAAGTTTCTGTTCATCGGCGCCGGTGGCGCGGCGCTGCCGCTGTTGCAGAAATCGGGCATCCCCGAGGCGAAGGAATACGCAGGTTTCCCGGTGGGTGGATCGTTCCTGGTGACCGAGAACGCCGCCATTGCCGATCGCCACATGGCCAAGGCCTACGGCATCGCCTCGACGGGGGCGCCGCCGATGTCGGTGCCGCATCTGGATACCCGGGTGCTCGATGGCAAGCGGGTGATCCTGTTCGGGCCGTTTGCAACCTTCTCGACCAAGTTTCTCAAGGAGGGCTCGCTGCTCGACCTGTTCGGCAGCATGACCCTGCACAACAGTTGGCCGATGGTGCGTGTCGGGGTCCGCGAGTTCGACCTGGTGCAGTACCTGATCGGCCAGGTCATGCAGTCGGACGACGACCGCTTCGCTGCGCTGCAGACCTACTTCCCCCATGCGAAGAAAGAGGACTGGCGCCTGTGGCAGGCTGGGCAGCGCGTACAGATCATCAAGAAAGACCCTGAGCAGGGCGGGGTGCTCAAGCTTGGCACCGAGGTCGTGACCTCTGCCGACGGCAGCATTGCCGGCCTGCTGGGGGCTTCGCCGGGCGCCTCGACCGCGCCGCCGATCATGCTCGACCTGCTGCGCAAGGTGTTCAAGGACAAGGTCGCATCGGCACCGTGGCAGGAGAAGCTGCACCAGATCATCCCCAGCTACGGGCTCAAGTTGAACGAGCATCCTGACAAGGTGCAGCAGGAGTGGGACTACACCAATGAAGTGCTGCAACTGCAGCCTTTGACTTCGCCAGCGGGCTGAGCCCGGCGGGCTGGCGGCCCTGGTGCAGGGCCGCCAGAGGCGTGCCGCCATGCCGCAGACCGCTTTGCTGTTCGCTTGCTAAGATGCGTCCAATCTCAAGCACTGGACATCCTCGATGAGCGACCGCACTCCGATCATTCCCGCCTCCCAGCAAAAACTTGCCGAGCGCGCCGGTTATCTGCCGGCCTTGAAGGTCGGTAATACGTTGCGGCTGCCGGTTGCGATTTCGCGGATGTGGTGGAACTGACCACCTATCATGTCGGCTTGCGCGAGCACATCGCGGTGTTTCGTGCGGTGAAGGACGAGCTGTTCCCGCGAGGTACCTGCCCCTGGACCTGTGTCGGTGTCAGCGAGCTGGCCCATGACGGGCTGCTGGTGGAGATCAAGTGCGTGGCGGTTGCGCGCCAGGGGTGAAATGCAGAAGGGGCGCCAACGGGCGCCCCTTCCTTTTGCTGCTTAGGCTTCAGCGTCCCATGGACGATCGCCTTTTTCATCCTTGACGCGGGTTGGCAGGCCCATCACGTCCAGCGCCTTGAGGAACGGCTCGGCGGGCAGTTCCTCGACGTTGACCATGCGCCCGGCATCCCACTCGCCACGAGCGACCAGCAGGGCTGCGGCCACTGGCGGCACGCCAGCGGTGTAGGAGATGCCCTGGCTGTCGGTCTCGGCGTAGGCCTCTTCGTGGTCGGCGACGTTGTAGATGAACACTTCGCGCGGCTGGCCGTCCTTGGTGCCCTTGACCAGATCGCCAATGCAGGTCTTGCCGGTGTAGCCCGGTGCCAGGGAGGCTGGATCGGGCAGTACGGCCTTGACCACTTTCAGCGGCACCACTTCAAGGCCTTCGGCGGTCTTGACCGGTTGCTCGGAGAGCAGGCCGAGGTTCTTCAGCACAGTGAACACGTTGATGTAGTGTTCGCCGAAGCTCATCCAGAAGCGCACATTGGGTACGTTCAGGTTCTTCGAGATCGAGTGCACTTCGTCGTGACCGGTCAGGTAGAGGTTCTGCGAACCCACCACCGGCAGGTCGTCGGTGCGCTTGACCTCGAACATGGTGTTGCTGGTCCACTGGCTGTTCTGCCAGCTCCAGACTTGCCCGGTGAACTCGCGGAAGTTGATTTCCGGGTCGAAGTTGGTGGCGAAGTACTTGCCGTGGGAACCGGCATTGACGTCGAGAATGTCGATCGAATCAATGCGGTCGAAATACTGCTGCTGCGCGAGCTTCGCGTAGCTGTTGACCACACCCGGGTCGAAGCCGACACCGAGAATGGCGGTAATGTTCTTCTGCTGGCACTCCTCGAGATGCTTCCACTCGTAGTTGCCATACCAGGGCGGGGTTTCGCAGATCTTGCCCGGTTCTTCGTGAATCGCGGTATCCAGATAGGCGACACCGGTATCGATGCAGGCACGCAGCACCGACATGTTGAGGAAGGCGGAACCGACATTGATCACGATCTGCGATTCGGTTTCGCGGATCAGTGCCTTGGTCGCCTCGACATCGAGGGCGTTGAGCGAGAAGGCCTGGATGTCGGCGGGCACCTTGAGGCTACCCTTGGCCTTGACGCTGTCGATGATGGCCTGGCATTTGGAGATGTTCCGTGACGCAATCGCAATACGACCGAGTTCGTCGTTATGCTGTGCGCACTTGTGGGCCACCACCTTGGCGACACCTCCTGCACCAATGATAAGAACGTTCTTCTTCAATTTATCCCTTGCTCCTTACTGAAAGCCGGTCTTACGACAGGCTGGAAACGTAGTCTTCGAAACCGAACTCGCGCTTGACCTCGACGCTGCCGTCGAGCTGCTTGACGACGATGGCCGGCATCTTCAGACCGTTGAACCAGTTCTTCTTGACCATGGTGTAACCCGCCGCGTCGATGAACGACAGGCGATCGCCGATGGCCAGCGGACGATCGAATTGGTACTCGCCGAAGATGTCGCCGGCCAGGCACGACTTGCCGCAGACCATGTAGGTGTGCTCGCCGTCGTTGGGGGCCATCTTGGCGTTGAGGCGGTAGATCAGCAGGTCGAGCATGTGCGCTTCGATGGAGCTGTCGACCACGGCCAGGTGCTTGCCGTTGTAGAGGGTGTCGAGCACGGTGACTTCCAGCGAGGCGCTGTTAGTGATCGCCGCTTCACCGGGCTCCAGGTAGACCTGCACGCCGTACTTCTGCGAGAACTCTTTCAGGCGTGCGCAGAAAGCGTCGAGTGCATAGCCTTCGCCGGTGAAGTGGATGCCGCCGCCGAGGCTGACCCACTGGACCTTGTGCAGCAGGTGGCCGAAGCGCTCCTCGATGTGCGAGAGCATCTTATCGAACAGGCTGAAGTCGCCGTTCTCGCAGTTGTTGTGGAACATGAAGCCGGAGATCTGCTCGATCACCGCTTCGATCTTCTCAGGGTCCCATTCGCCCAGACGGCTGAACGGACGCGCCGGATCGGCCAACAGGTAGTCGGAGCTGCTCACCTGCGGGTTGACGCGCAGGCCGCGGGTCTTGTCTTTGGACTGCTCGGCGAAACGCTCAAGCTGGCCGATGGAGTTGAAGATGATCTTGTCGCAGTTCTCCAGCATTTCCTCGACCTCGTCGTCGGCCCAGGCCACGCTGTAGGCGTGGGTTTCGCCGGCGAACTTCTGGCGGCCGAGCTTGAGCTCGTACAGCGAGGAGGAGGTGGTGCCGTCCATGTACTGCTCCATCAGGTCGAATACCGACCAGGTGGCGAAGCACTTGAGGGCGAGCAGGGCCTTGGCGCCGGAGTGTTCGCGCACGTAGGCGATCTTCTCCAGGTTGCCCAGCAGCTTGGTTTTGTCGATGAGGTAGTACGGCGTCTTGATCATTTCAAAGGCCCCCGGCCAGGCCGGCCAAAAAAAGGACACGCATTGTGCCTTCACTTGCCGCATATCGAAAGAGCGCGAGGCGCATTTCGTCCGAGCTCGCAGGCTGCGTGGCGTGTGAGGGGAGTAGAGCAGGGGAATGTGACTGTCTTAATCGTTGTGGTGGGGCGGATGGCCCATACAGGTACGGCGCTGTACCAGGACTGTCCGGCGATAGGGCCATCTGCCTCGCTACATCAGTGCGGCAACCGCGCAACCACCTTGATCTCGAAATCGAACCCATACAGCCAGGTCACTCCGATCGCCGTCACGGTCGGGTACGGCGCCGGGCCCCAGAATTCCGCCCGCACCAAATCCCAGATGGCCTGGAACTTGTCTTGTGGATCGACGATGAACAGGGTGACGTCCTGCACGTCATCGAAGCTGCAACCGGCGGCCGCGAGGATCGCATTCAGGTTGGCGAAGGCCCGGCGCACCTGGTTCTCAAGGCCCGGCTCGGGTGAGCCGTCCTCACGGCTGCCAACCTGCCCGGAGACGAACAGCAAGCCGTTGCTGCGCACGGCCGGGGAGTAGTGGTTGATGTCGTACAGGGCCTGGCGGCCAGCGGGGAATACAACGTCGCGTTGCTTCATGGTGTTTGTCCATCAGTGAGGTGATGGGGCGACTGTACGGGCCCAGACCTGTTCGATAAACGCGCCAGTCTGGTTATCATTGTTTGTTGATTCCAAACAATCGAGGCGCAGATGGACCGGTTCGATGCAATGCGTGCCTTTGCCCGGGTGGTGGAGGCGGGCAGCTTCACCAAAGCTGCCGAGACGCTGCACATGAGTCGCACCAGTGTGACCCAGCTGGTGCAGCAGTTGGAAACGCGCTTGCGCGTGCGCCTGCTCAACCGCACCACACGCAAAGTGAGCGTGACCCGCGATGGCGAGCAGTTCTATCAGCGGGTGTTGCGCCTGTTGGCCGAGCTCGAGGATGCCGAGAGCAGCCTCAGCGGCGCTGCCGGTTTGCCGCGTGGCAAGCTGCGGGTCGATGTACCGAGCCCGCTGGCAAGCCTGGTGCTGGTGCCGGCGCTGCCGGACTTCCATGCCCGCTACCCGGACATCCAGATCGACATGGGCGTCAGCGATCGCATCGTCGACATCATTGGCGAGCACGTCGATTGCGTGGTACGTGGTGGCGAGTTGCTTGACCAATCGTTGATGGCGCGCAAGGTTGCCGACCTGCAGTTGGGGGTGTATGCGGCGCCGGCTTACCTCGAACGCC
Organism: Pseudomonas sp. SYWMCR5; assembly: GCF_057197165.1. Classification (NCBI taxonomy): domain Bacteria; kingdom Pseudomonadati; phylum Pseudomonadota; class Gammaproteobacteria; order Pseudomonadales; family Pseudomonadaceae; genus Pseudomonas; species Pseudomonas sp. SYWMCR5. The sequence continues at coordinate 704,418 of NZ_JBXUNH010000002.1, read as the reverse complement.
TGGGCACACCCGCCCACCCTTCGGAACTGGAGGATTCTGACCACCGCACGGTGGGTTTTCTCTGGGCGCGCACCGGCAGACCGCTGCCCTATGCCCTCGTTCGCGGAACCGAGCGGCTGCAGGTCAGGGGTACCCAGGTCTTGGCGGTGGACGACGGCAACGCCTACCTGGCAGCCGGGGTAGCGGGGCTTGGGGTGTTGTGGCTGCCGGACTACATGGCCCGTGCGCCACTGGCCAGTGGCGCGCTGGTGCGGGTGCTCGAAGATTGGCAGTTGGAGTCGATGCCGTTGTATGTCGCTTATCCGCCGAATCGGCATGTGGGCGCGCGGTTGCGGGTGTTCATCGACTGGGTGGTGGAGGTGATGGGCGCTGATCAGGGCCGTTTCCCCAACTCTGGGCTATAACCTTCAAAGGTACCCCATCGCGGAGTCGCCATGGACCTTGCCCCCCGTTCTGACAGCCATGACCTTGCCAGCACCGAGCGGGCGCACAAGCCGTTCGACCTGCTGCGCTGGTATGCCTGGGTCAGCCTGGCCATCATTCTCTCGGTGGCAATGGGGCTGGGGCTGATTTCCAGCCGTTTCGTCATCGACGAGAGTGTCGAGCGCGATGCGCTGCTGACCGCGCAATTCATCACCGCGATTGCCGATGCCGAAGTGCGCCATGTGGCCATCCCCAACGTACGTACCATGGGCGAGCTGCTCGATCCGCGCCTGGACGAGGCCATGCCCGAGGTCGATCCCGAGGCCCGGCGCAAGGCGCGCGGGGAGTTTCTCGACCATATCGCCCATCTGCCGGACATGCTCCTGGCCAACATCTATGCACCCGACCGCACAGTGATCTGGTCGAGCAATCCTGCATTGATCGGCAAGCTGATCCACGTCGATGAAGACCTCGACCGGGCCTTCGAATACAAGATGCGTGTCTCTGCCAGCTATCACAATTTCGAGCAGGCGCGCAGCGAGCAGAAGTTCGTGACGCCGCCGGAGCAATTGTTCATCGAGAACTACATCCCGCTGTTCGATGCCGATGGTGAACGTGTCACGGCGATGGTGGAGATCTACAAGGAGCCCCACGACCTGATCGTGCGCATCGAGCATGGCCTGATGCTGATCTGGCTGGCGATCGTGGTCGGTGCCGGGCTGGTGTACATCGGCTTGTACGGGATCATGCGGCGCGCAGCCAGGGCCCTGGCGGTGCAGCAGAAGCGTCTGGTCAACAGTGAAACCTTCGTGGCGTTGGGCGAGATGTCCTCGGCGGTGGCGCACAGCCTGCGCAATCCGCTGGCCAGCATCCGTTCCAGCGCCGAACTGGCCCAGGCGTTCGACGAGGGGCCCGCGCAGAAGAACATCAACGACATCATCGGACAGGTCGATCGCATGTCCCAATGGGTCCGGCAACTGCTGCAGTCGTTGCGTCCGCTCAATGACAGCGCGGTCCCCGTCGACCTGGCCAAGGTCCTGTATGAAAGCCTGCAGGCCTTTGCCGTCCCCCTGGCCCGCAGCGGTGTGCAACTGGACGTCCAGCCCTTGCCGGTGGTGCAGGTACTGGGCCATCCGGAACTGCTCGGGCAGATCTTCGCCAGTCTTATCGGCAACGCACTGGAGTCCATGGAGCAGGGCGGCCGGCTAAAGGTGGAAGTGGTGCGCCAGGATCGGCGGATGCTGGTACTGCGCATGTCGGACACCGGGCGGGGCATGAACGAACAGCAGCAGCGCATGGCGTTCCGTCCGTTCTTCAGTACCAAGCAGGGCGGGCTGGGTGTCGGGTTGGTGCTGGTGAAGCGGATCATGGAGCGTTTCGGTGGGGCGGTCCGGCTGAGCAGTCGGGAGGGGGGCGGCACGCGTGTGTCGTTGAGTTTCCGGATTGCCAGATCTGATATTTTTTAGAGCTTTTATCTTTAAATATATGATTTAAATAGGTTTTTGTTTATTGGGCGAAATCCCCCATATGTGGGGCATTATTCTCTAATGTACTTGACGTTATGCTTTCAAGTGCCTGATTTAATTCTATATTTTTTTCATTCATAAGCTGGCTGATTTTTTGCTTCACTGTTTCAAACGCTTCCAGGCCGTTACCCAATCGAGCGACCGACAGCATGCAGACCCTGCAAGACGATGCTTCCGACACCCAACATGTCTCGCCGAGTGCGTTGGCGGTTCCCCTGCGTGAATTCAACCTGTTGCGCTGGTTCTCGATCATCAGCCTGCTGATCATCGCTTCGGTCGCCGGTGGCCTGGGCTATTTCTCTACCCGCTTCGTGGTGCGCGACAGCGTCGAGCGCGACGCCATGCTCACGGCCCAGTTCATCCAGGCCATGGCCCAGGCTGAAGTGCGCCATTCGCAACTGCCCCCGGGAACGACCATGGGTGAGCTGCTCGACCCGCGCATGGATGGCCAGCACTTGCAGATCAGCGAAGCGTTGGTCAGGGCGACCCGGGTGGAGTTCCTCGATCACGTCGAGCACCTGCCCGATACCTTGCTGGCGAATGTCTATGCCCGCGATCACACCATCGTCTGGTCGACCAACAGCGAACTGATTGGCAAGCGCATCGGCGAGGACGACGATCTGCAACAGGCCTTCCATTCGCGCCAGGCGGTTTCGGCCAGCTATCACAAGGTTGATGAGGATCGTGAGGAGCAGAAATTCCTGCGTGAGCCTCAGTACCTGTTCATCGAGAACTACATTCCGCTGTTCGACACCCAGGGCGAGCAGGTGCTGTCGATGATGGAGATCTACAAGGAGCCGCAGGACCTGGTGCGGCGTATCCAGCGCGGTTATGTGCTGATCTGGGTATCGACCCTGGTGGGCGGGGCGCTGATCTACTTCGGGCTGTTCTGGATCGTGCGCCGCGCCGCGCAGTTGCTGCATCACCAGCAGGATCGCCTGGTGGCCAGCGAGACCTATGTGGCGCTGGGCGAAATGTCTTCGGCGGTGGCCCACAGCCTGCGCAATCCGTTGGCCAACATTCGCTCCAGTGCCGAACTTGCCCAGGATATCGCGAGCCCGGCGGCGCAGAAGAACATCACCGATATCATCAGCCAGGTCGATCGCATGTCACGCTGGGTGCGTGAACTGCTGGTGTCGCTGCGCCCGACCAGTGACGACCCCGAAGCCGTGGACCTGGTGGCGGCCCTGGAAGACACCCGCCTGGCGTTTGCCCAGCAGATCGAACGCAACGGTGTGCGGTTCAGCCTGGTTGGCCCACAGGCGCAATGGGTCGCCAGCCAGCCGCTGCAGCTCACGCAGATTCTCAACAGCCTGTTCGCCAACGCGCTGGAGGCGATGCCCAATGGCGGCGAACTGCGCGCCGAGGTCGGCGTTGTGGAGGGGCAGCAGGCGCAACTGGTGCTTAGCGACACGGGCAAGGGCATGACCCGGCAGCAGGAGCGGATGGTTTTCAAGCCGTTCTTCACCACCAAGCAGGGCGGGCTGGGCGTCGGCCTGGCCCTGGTCAAGCGGATCATGGAACGGTTTGGCGGCTCGGTGAGCCTGAGCAGCCGTGAAGAGGAAGGAACCCGCGTCAGCCTGATATTCAAACGTGCAGCGGGAGGGGACCATGGAGCACAGCATCCTGGTGGTCGAGGATGATGAAATCCTTGCCGACAACATTCGCACCTACCTGAGTCTGAAAGGCTTTGAGGTCATGGTGTGTCACAGTGCCGAGCTGGCGCTGGAGCAGATCAAGCGCGTCCAGCCCGATGCGGTGCTGACCGACAACTCATTGCCGGGCATGAGCGGCCATGACCTGCTGCGTACCCTGGTGGCGCAGGCGCCGGCATTGAAGGTGATCATGATGACCGGTTTTGGCAACGTCGAGGACGCCGTCCTGGCGATGAAGGAGGGGGCCTTCCACTACCTGACCAAACCGGTGGTGCTGGCCGAGCTCAAATTGATGCTCGACAAGGCCCTGGCCGCCGAGCGCATGGAGCGCACCTTGTCGTTCTACCAGACGCGCGAGGCGCAGAAGTCGGGGTTGCAGGCCTTGATCGGCGAGTCGCCGGTCATGCAGGGGCTCAAGCACACCCTGCGTCAGTTGCTCGATGCCGAACGGCGTATGGCCAGTGACGACCTGCCGCCGGTATTGGTGGAGGGCGAGACCGGCACCGGCAAGGAACTGGTCGCCCGTGCCCTGCATTTCGACGGCGCACGGGCCAAGGGGCCGTTCATCGAGTTCAACTGTGCCTCGATTCCGGCCAACCTGCTGGAGGCCGAGTTGTTCGGGCACGAGAAGGGTGCCTTCACCGACGCCAAGGAGCGCCGGGTAGGGCTGGTCGAAGCCGCCGATGGCGGTACGTTGTTTCTCGACGAAATCGGCGAGATGGACCTGGTGCTGCAGGCCAAGCTGCTCAAGCTGCTGGAGGATCGCAGCATTCGCCGCATCGGTGCGGTCAAGGAGCGCAAGGTCGACCTGCGGGTGATCAGCGCGACCAACTGCAACCTGGAGCAGATGGTCCAGCAGGGCAAGTTTCGCCGCGATCTGTTCTTTCGCCTGCGGATCATTGCGTTGAAGGTGCCGCGCCTTTATGCCCGGGGGCAGGACATCCTGATTCTGGCCCGGCACTTTCTGGCGCACCACGGTCGGCGTTATGGCAAGCCGAACCTGCGCTTCTCAGCCGAAGCCGAAGCCCTGATGTTGGGTTATAGCTGGCCAGGGAACGTGCGCGAACTACGCAACATGCTGGAACAGACCGTGCTGCTGGCACCGACAGAGGTGATTGGCGCGCATCAGTTGAACCTGTGCCTGACCCTGGTCGACGAGCCAGTCGTACCGGCCGCACAACCTGTCTACGAACCCCAGCGTCCCGAGCCCGAGATCGGCGGTAGCTTGCCGGACATGGAGCGAGACATGGTTTGCCGCACCCTGGACCGCACCGACTGGAACGTCACCAAGTCGGCGCGTTTGCTCGGGCTGTCGCGCGACATGCTGCGCTACAAGATCGAGAAGCTGGGGTTGAGCAGGCCTGACAAGCGGCAGTGGTAGGCGTCAGGGCTTGCCGCTGCCGCCCTGGCTACCATTACCTTCCGAGCCGCTGCCATCCATGCCGGGCAGATCGCGGTTGTCGTTCTGCCGTGCTGGCGGGCTTTCCGGGTCGTTGCCCTGAATGCGCGGATCGGTATCGCGCGGCATGGGTTTCTCGACCGGATTGAGGGTGCTGTCTACACCAGGTTGCGGTGCAGGGTTGTGCGGATCGTCCGGGTAGGTGGTGCCGGTGCCAACCGCCATGGCCAGTGGTGAACAGAGCAGGGCGGCGAGCAGGCAGGTACGGGTCAGGGATCGCTTCATGGGGCAAACTCCTTTGCACAGGACAGGGGCGTCTTCCTCTTGGGCCCCGTCCTGCTCAGCAAGGTGCCATTACCCCGACCGGCGGTCACACCACCATCGACAACAGCATGATGAAGATGATGCCGACCACGGACAGGATGGTCTCCATCATGCTCCAGGTCTTGAAGGTCTCGGCCACGGTCATGTTGAAGTACTGCTTGACCAGCCAGAACCCGGCATCGTTGACGTGGGACAGAATCAGCGAACCAGCGCCGGTGGCCAGTACCAGCAACTCACGGTTGACTCCCGGCACCAGCTCGATCACCGGCGCGACGATACCGGCGCCGGTGATGGTCGCCACGGTGGCCGAACCTGTGGCGATACGGATCACCGCCGCCACCAACCAGGCGAGCATGATCGGTGAAATCTCGGCTTGCACGGCCATCTGCCCGATCACGTTGCCGACGCCGGTGTCCACCAGCATCTGCTTGAAGCCGCCGCCTGCACCGACGATCAGCACGATTGCCGCGGTGGGCGCCAGGCTCTGGTCGAGCATCTTCATGATCTGCTGGCGGCTGAAGCCGCGGGCCGAGCCGAAGGTGTAGAACGCCAGCAGCAAGGCGGCGAGCAACGCGCTGATGGGGTGGCCGATCAGGTCCATCCACTGGCGCACGATATGGTCGGTGGGCAGCACCACATCGGCGAAGGTCTTGAGCAGCATGAGCGCCACCGGCAACAGCACGGTGACCAAGGTGATGGTGAAGCTTGGCAGGTTTCTCTGGTCGGACTCGCGGGCGATCTGGTCCATCAGCTCCTGGGACGGGTTGCCGGGGATATAGCGGGAGATGAAATTACCGAACAGCGGCCCGGCGATGACTGCCGTGGGCAGCGCCACCAGCAGGCCGTAGAAGATGGTCTTGCCGATGTCGGCATGGAAGATGCCGATCGCCAGCAATGGCCCTGGGTGCGGCGGCACCAGGCCATGCACCACCGAGAGCCCTGCCAGCAGCGGGATGCCGATCTTCACCAGCGACACCCCGGAGCGGCGGGCGACGATGAACACCAGCGGGATCAACAGCACGAAGCCGATCTCGAAGAACAGTGGGATGCCCACCAGAAACGCGGCGAACATCATCGCCCAATGCACTTTTTGCTTGCCGAAGGCTCGGATCAGCGTTTGTGCGATCTGGTCGGCGCCGCCGGAGTCGGCCATCAGCTTGCCGAGCATGGTCCCCAGCGCGAGGACGATGCCGACAAAGCCAAGCACGCCGCCGAAGCCGTCCTGGAACGACTTCATGACCTTGGCCACCGGCATGCCGGAGGTCAGGCCAAGGAAGCCTGCGGCGAGGGTCAGGGCGACGAAGGGATGAACCTTGAAATGGGTGATCAGCAGGATGAGCCCGACGATGGTAACCAGCGCGTCGAGCAGCAGGTAGGTATCAGTAGCCAGTCCGAACATGGGGTCTATGCCTCGGTCTTGTCGTTGTTGTAATGGCGGAGCTTGAGTGAACTTTTGACGCTCGGAGGCGTCGAGACAGCGCTGTCTTTGGTGAGCCGGGAAACCGCCGGGTCAGGCAGTTCGCGCCAGAGGCCGGTCACCGCAGGGCTTTAGCCAGTCATGCACGGATTCGGCGAGTGCCTCGATCGGGCGCGTGGCATCCAGCGCCAGCGTGAGCGGTTCGCCAAACGGTGCTTCAAGGGTCGCAAACTGGCTGGCGATCAGGCTGGCGGGCATGAAATGGCCGGGGCGGGCGAGCACCCGTTTCTCGGCCTCCTCAGGGCTCAATTCGAGAAAGACGAAGCCCAGGCCCGGCACGGCCTGGCGCAGGGTGTCGCGGTAGCGGCGCTTGAGCGCCGAGCACGTGAGAATCGGGCGTTCGCCAGCCTGGAGAATGGCCTGCAATTCTTCGCCCAGGCGTACCAGCCAACCGGCACGGTCGTTGTCGTCGAGGGGGATGCCGGCGCTCATCTTCTCGATGTTTTCGGCAGGGTGGAAGGCGTCGCCCTCGATCAGGCGTCCGCCGCTACGCGTAGCAATGGCCTGGCCGACGCAGCTTTTGCCGCAGCCTGCCACGCCCATGACCACGATGGCGCGAGGGGAAAGGTTCATCGATACCTCCTGCGGGGTAAGACAGCGCTGTCTCACGCTCGACGAGCAGTGGTGCAGGCGCCACCCTCCCGGGTGTTATTGATCTTGTGATACGCAGTATGGACGCTGCGGCAATTATTACGTTGCCTGCGTTCTGAGACAGCGCTACCTTAGTGACCGTTCCCACTTCTTGCAAGTAGTAAAATTACAACATTCATGACCCGCACCGGCTCCCGCACCACAGGTCGTCCCACTCTGGCCGAAGTCGCCAGACTTTCAGGGGTTTCTCCCATTACCGCTTCGCGCGCGCTGCGCGGCGTCAGCACGGTTGCACCGGAGCTGGTGGAAAAGGTCATTGCCGCCGCCGCGAGCCTGGGCTACGTGGCCAATCCGGCCGCCCGGGCCCTGGCGTCGGCGCGCAGCCAGTCGGTGGTGGTACTGATTCCGTCCCTGTCCAACCAACTGTTCATCGACACCCTGGAGGCGATTCACGAGGTGATGCGTCCACGCGGGCTGGAAGTGCTGATCGGCAACTATCATTACGACAGCGCCGAGGAAGAGAACCTGATCCGCAACTACCTCGCCTATCAGCCCTGCGGCATCCTGCTGACCGGGTTCGAGCGCAGCGACGCTTCGCGACAGATGCTCGCCGCCAGCGGTGTGCCCTGTGTACACATGATGGAGCTTGGCGGGGAGCCGGGCGCGTTGTCGGTGGGGTTCTCCCAGCAGCAGGCTGGGCACGCCGCGGCTCGCCACCTCATCGAACGCGGGCGCAGGCGCCTGGGCTTCATCGCTGCGCAGCTCGACCCGAGGGTGATGCAGCGCGCCGAGGGGTTTCGCCAGGCGCTGCTGGAAGCGGGCTTGCAGGCACCGGAGCTGGAGATGCTGGACCCACAACCCTCATCGATCGGCCTTGGGGGCGAGCTGTTCAGTCGTTTGCTGGCCAAGGCACCGGACGTCGATGGCCTGTTCTTCTGCAACGACGACCTGGCTCAGGGCGCAGTGCTCCAGGCGCTGCGCCAAGGTGTCGAGGTGCCGAGGCAGGTGGCGATGGTCGGCTTCAACGACCTGCCGGCCTCGGCGCACATGGTGCCGCGCCTGACCTCGATCCGTACGCCAAGGGCCGCTGTGGGGCGCAGTGCCGCGCAGGCGCTGTTGAGCCTGCTCGATGGCAAGCGGGTCGCGCAGCAGCAGCAGGACATGGGCTTCGAACTGGTAGTGCGGGAAAGTACCTGACCGGGTGTGGGGGCGGTCGAAGCCCTCTGCGAAACCGTCTAATCACAAGGTGATATCAGATCGCTTGCACGGCAGCGGGGCCCATCTATGCTCAGGAAACCCCTGCGCATACAAGGAGGCCCGGCGCATGTTCGAGTACCATCGCAAGTCCGATCTGATCGAGATTCAGCGGTGCCGCCAGGCACTGGCGGGCATGGAAGCCAAATTAGCTGCGATCAGTCGCTCCATGGCGATGATCGAGTTCGCCCCGGATGGCAGCATCCTCGACGCCAACGACAACTTCTGCGCAACGATGGGCTACAGCGCCGAAGAGATCCGCGGCAAGCACCACCGTCTGTTCTGCGACCAGACCTATGCCAAGAGCGCCGAGTACCAGCAGTTATGGCATGAGTTGGGGCAGGGCAAGGCGATCAGCGGTACGTTCGAGCGTATCGACAAGGCGGGGCGCGAGGTGTGGCTGGAGGCGAGCTACATGCCGGTGCTCGATGATCAACAGCAGGTTACCAGCGTGATCAAGGTCGCGGCCGACATCACCCGCAGGGTCAACGAAGAGCACGAGAGCGAAAGCCTGCTCAAGGCCATCGGTCGCTCGATGGCGGTGATCGAATTCACTCCCGAAGGGCGGGTGATCACGGCCAACCAGAATTTCCTCGACACCATGGGCTATCGCCTGGAGGAAGTCACGGGGCGTCATCATGGATTGTTCTGCCTGCCCCATGAGCGCGAATCAGCCCAGTACCGGGAGTTCTGGGCATCGCTCAACCGGGGCGAATATCACTCCCACCGCTTCGAGCGGGTCAACAAGCAAGGCCAGACGGTGTACCTGGAGGCCTCCTACAACCCGATCTTCGATGGCAAGGGCCGCCTGTACAAGGTGGTCAAGTTCGCCAGCGACATCACCAGTCAGGTCAGCACCCAGCAGAGCGCTGCCGATGCTGCTCACGCAAGCTCCGTGCAGACCGACGCCTGCGCGCGCAAGGGGACCCAGGTGGTGCAGCAGACGGTGCAGGTGATCGAGCAGATTTCCGAGGAGCTCAATGATGCGGCACGCAGCATCGATGCCGTGAGCAAACAGTCGGAGCTGATTGGGAAGATCGTCCTGACCATTCGCGGGATTGCCGACCAGACCAACCTGCTGGCACTCAATGCCGCCATCGAGGCCGCCCGGGCAGGTGAGCACGGGCGTGGTTTCGCGGTTGTGGCTGACGAGGTGCGCAGCCTGGCGGCGCGCACCAGCAAAGCGACGCTGGAGATCGTCGAGGTGGTGCGACAGAACCACGATCTGTCACTGACGGCGGTGGCCAGCATGCAGTCGAGCCTGTCGCGCACGGGGTTGGGCGTGGAGCTGGCCAACGAGGCCGGCACCGTGATCATGGAGATCCAGCAAGGCTCACGTCATGTGGTCGATGCAATCAGTCAGATCAGTTCGACGCTGCAATTGCATTGAGTCCCTCGCGTAGCTGATGCTCCAGGCCCTGGAGGTTTGCCTCCAGGCGCTCGAGCAATGCATCGCTGGGCGCTTCATCGGCCAGTGCTTGTTCCAGTGTTTCGCAATCGCGAACCACCCCCCTGACCTTGAGCATGCGCGCACCCCCTTTGATCCGGTGCACCAGCGTTTTCACCTGTTCCGATGTGCGGTCTGGCCCCAGTTCTCGCAGGGCCTGCAGATCTTGCGCGGTACTCTGGGCGAGTTGTTCGAGCAGACGCCGGGTCAGGTCCACGTCGTCCTGGGTGAGATGGCGCAGCTGAGCGATGTCGAAACCAGTGGCAGGTGGTGTGTCTTCGGTGAGCGGTGCCTCGGTGGTCGACGCCTGGGGCAAATGGGCTTTGAGGGTGCGCAGATCGATCGGTTTGAACAGGCATTCGTCCATGCCATCGGCCAGGCACTGTGCCTTGGCTTCGGCCTGGGCGTTGGCCGTGACGCCGAGGATTTGGCAGGGTTGCGCGCCGCGCTCGCGTTCCAGTGCGCGGATGCGCCGGGTCAGTTCGTGGCCATCCATGACGGGCATGCTGCAGTCGGTGATCACCAGGTCGAACGTTTCTGCCTGCCAGAGCGCCAGGGCCACCTCGCCATTTTCAGCCAGGCGCACTTTGTGCCCGAGGGTGCAGAGTTGCTTTTCGAGGACCATGAGGTTGGCGGGGTAGTCATCTACGACCAGAACCCGCAAAGGACCGGCCAGGTTGGTATCGCCAGGTTCAGGCGTGGTCTGCGCGACCAGGGGCTCGGCGCTCGGCAGCGACAGGCTTATATCGACTCGGGTGCCGATGCCCTGCAGGCTCTGCAGTTGCAGGACGCCGCCCATGAGCTGGCACAGCGTACGGCTGATGATCAGCCCCAGCCCGGCACCATGGCGCGCGCGCTGGCCGTCGAGTTGGGCGAAGGCCTGAAACAGCCTGGCCTGATCGGCTTCGCTGATGCCGATGCCGCTGTCCTGCACCTGCAGTTCCACCTGCAGGACACCTTTGGTTTGCGGCTGCGCGCTCAGACTGACTTCGACCTGGCCTTGCTCGGTGAACTTGATCGCATTGCTGAGCAGGTTGGACACCACCTGGCGCAGTCTTACCGGATCGACCGCGGCCCAGACCGGCGTCTCCGGGAGCCTGGTTTGCAATGTCAGCCCCTTGAGCCTGGCATTGGCTTCGAACGCGCGCAGGGTCGAACGGACCAACTCGACCAGGTCGGTGGCTACCGGCTGCAAGACCATGTGTCCGGACTCGATGCGCGAGATGTCGAGAATGTCGCCGATCAGGTCGAGCAGTCCGAGCGCGGCATCGTGTGCAGTCTGCAAACCCTGTGGGTCGCTGCGGCCTTTACGGTTGTCTTCGAGTGCCAGCTCCAGCAGCCCGATCACCGCGTTCATGGGGGTGCGAATCTCATGGCTCATGATTGCCAGGAAGCTGCTCTTGGCCTGGCTGGCACGCTCAGCATCCTCTTTGGCCACGCGCAGTTGTTCGAGCAGGCTGCGGCTGAGTGTGAGCTGCGCTTGCAGCGCTCGTTGTGCTTCGCTGCGTTGGTGGATCAGCTTGCGTAGATAGCCGTTCCAGAACACCACACCGGCCAGCAGCAGCGTCGAAAGCACCAGTACCTGCAATGCCAGCGAGCGGTAGTTGCCCCATAGGCTATCGCTGACGACGGTGCTGGTGCGCCAACGGTTGACCAATTGGTCCAGTTCTTCCGGCGGGATACTCAGCAGCGCCTTGTCCATGATCGACTGCAGTTGTGGCAGGTCAGGCGCTACCGCAAAGGCCATGGCTGTATGACTGTCGTCCTGCAAGCCGGCGATGCGCAACTTGTCCTTGAACACATGGGTCAGGTAGTAGGATGCGCTGATGTTGCTGCTGAGTGCGATATCGGCATTGCCTTTGGCAACCGACTCCATCATTGCCAACACGTTGCTGGCCTCGACCACCCGAGCCTCTGGATAACGCTGGCGCAGCGCGACATGCTGGGAACCATCACGTACGAGCGCGATGCGCTGCCCTTGAAGAGGGGTAGACGGAGTGCTGCCGCGGCGCACGACCTGCACGTTCGGGCTGACCAGGTAGGGGCGGGTGAAACGTAGGCGCGATGCACGTGGCGTGCTGTAGTCCAGAGCTCCGATCATCTGTGCATCGCCCCGTGCCACCTCATCGACCATGGCGGCTACGGAGTCGCGTTCGACGATGTCGAAACGCAGGCCGGTGCGCAACTCGATCTGTTTGAGAACGTCCAGCGTGATGCCGCTGGGTTGCTGCTGGGAGTCGTTGAAAGTCAGCGGTGCAAGGCTGGGATTGATCAGCACCCGTATCCTCGGAGCGCTGGCCAACCAGCGCTGTTCTTCACCGGTGAGCGTGGAAGGGCGCCGTTCAAGGAGCAGGCTGGTGTTGCCGCTGGACCAGCGCCGCAGGATGTTCAGGCGCTCGCTGTCAGTGATCCTTTGCAACGCCTGGTCGACCAGATTCAGCAGTCTGACGTTGTGTTGGTCCAGTGCAAAAGCGAAGGCACCTGCAGGCGTCTGGACGAAATGGTCGATGCGCACCAGGCCTTGATAGGCCCGTCCAATGGCGAAGTCCGAGCTGATGGCATCGCCGATGTAAGCATCGGCATCGCCTAGCGCCACGGCGCTGAGGCCTGCCTGGGTCGAGCTGTAGAGGGTCAGATGCGCCTCGGGGTACAGGGCTTGGACAGTCGTCGTCGGCAGGTAGTGGTCGACCATCGCCAGGCGCAGGCCGGTCAGATCCTCACTGTGTAGTTGGGGACGGTCCTGACGCGTGACGATTACCGGAAGGTCGTCGGCATAAGCTTGGCTCAGGGACAACTGAGCATCGGCCGCTTCGAAACCGTTGGAGCTGCCAAGCAGGTCGATCTCCCCCTTGTGCAGGGCTTCGATGGCCGCCGTGCGGCTGGCGAAACGGCGTACTTCGACCGGAATGCCCAATTGCTCGCCGATCAGGCCTGCATAATCCGCGCTCAATCCCTCGTAGTCGTGCGGGCTGACATTGATTTCGAAGGGCGGATAGTCAGGGCGCGAGCTGCCCAGGATCAGCACCTTGCGCTCGCGCAGCCATTGGCGGTCGCTGTCGCTCAGCGGCAGCGCGGCACTGGCGCTGATCGAGCGGGCCAACAACTGTCGGGGTTCGTTTTCGCCAGCTGCGGCGCCCGATACCAGCAGGACGGCCGCTGCCAGTAGCAGGCCGCCAAGGGTGTGCTTCATGAGCGCGAGGCTCAATTCACGTGGTTGCGTTTGGCCAGGTCGACCATTTCGACCAGCGACTCGGTCTTGAGTTTTTCGCCGATTCGGCCGCGGTAAGTACTGATGGTCTTGGCGCTGAGGTTCATGGCTGTCCCTATGTACTTGTTGTTTTCTCCCCGCGCGAGCCTGCGCAAGACTTCCATTTCCCGGTTCGACAGGCTGTTGAGCCGTACCGTTTCCGATGCCAGGGTGTTGCTGTTCACCGACATCTGCGGAAACGTCGAATAACCTTTGACCAGTGCCTTGAGCGCAAACAACAGGGCATCGAGGTCTTCGTCCTTGTTGACGAAAGCCGCGATCCCGGCATCCAGGCAGCGACGAACATAGAGGTCGGAGGACTGCCCAGTGAGTACCATGATTTTTGGCGCAGGATCGAGCAATTGCAAACGCTTGATCACCTCCATGCCATCCAGGCCTGGTAGCCCAATATCGAGAATCACCACTTTTGGGGCAAGCTGGCGTGCCATCTGTACGGCTTCGATGCCATTACCCGACTCGCCAACGACATCAAAGCGTTCGCGTTCGAGCAGGATGCGCACGGCAAGGCGAACTGTGGGGTGATCATCGACCATCAGTACGGTGGTCATGGGAAAACTCCTGTACGAAGTAATGTTCGTTCCTGACGTTATCCAGGAATGGGTCTGTAGGGCCAATCTGGCTGCAGGCACGATACGTCCATCAGAAAGCTTTGATAATGGCGAGTATAGGCGCGTTGAAAAAGCCGCCACTGGTTGGTGAAAAGTCTTACAAAAAAGCGGCGCGTGGGGCGGCGACGCCGCTCGCGGGCCGTTATGGGGTGAGGATGCTCAGGTAGAGCGCAGACAAGCTGGGTGAGGTTTGTTCACGCGTTGCGTGGAGGCGGGATTGTTGATCAGCGCAGTGCCGACCCGCGTCGGGCGTTGCCGCAATTGTCCTGCGCAATTCGGGCACTGTCCCTGCAGATGGTGCTCGGCGCAGCGGCGACAGAAGGTGCATTCGAATGAGCAGATCAACGCGTCAAGGGTATCGGGGGGCAAATCGGTATCGCAACATTCGCAATTGGGGCGTAGCTCGAGCATGGCGCAACTCCGGTACGGACAGTGATGCGCCAGTGTCGGTCGCTGGACGCTGGCTGACAATCCTCAGTCGCCGGGGCGATACAGGTGGGCGTGGCCGGCGCGGTACAAGGCCGAGTCGGCAAATGGCGCGTCGCCTAGCACGTGGCCGACGAGAATCAGCGCAGTGCGTCGGAAGCCTTTGTCGGCAACAGCGTCGACGATATCGGCGAGGCGGCCCCTGACCCAGTCCTGGTCGGGCCAGGTTGCGCGGTGGATCACTGCCACCGGGCAATCTGCCCCATAGTGCGGCAGCAGCTCGTCGACGATGCGCGGTAGATGGCGTACCCCCAGGTGGATGGCCAAGGTACTGCGGTGGCGCGCCAGGTCCGCCAGCTGCTCGCCTGCCGGCATCGGCGAGCGATCGCCGTAGCGGGTCAGGATGACGGTCTGCGAGATGTCCGGCAGCGTCAGTTCACAGCCGAGCAGGGCGGCGCTGGCGGCTGTGGCGGTGACGCCAGGAATGATCTGGTAGTCGATGCCCTGTTCGCGCAAGTGGCGGATCTGTTCGCCGATGGCGCCATACAGGCTGGGGTCGCCGCTGTGTACACGGGCGACATCCAGCCCCTTGTCATGGGCGTCGCGGATGGCGGCGATGATCTGCTCGAGGTGCAGTTCGGCGCTGTTGATCACGGTACTGGCCGTGTGGCCTTCAAGTACCGCGGGCGGTACCAGTGAGCCGGCGTAGATGATCACCGGGCATTGGCGGATCAGGCGTTGGCCCTTGACCGTGATCAGCTCCGGGTCGCCGGGGCCGGCACCGATGAAATAGACCGTCATGGCAAGTCCTTGAAACGTGAAATGAAAAGCGATTATCCGTTGCTGGCCAGGGCAAGGGTAGCGTCACCGAGCACCTGCCGAGTGACTGTCAGGATTGGCGAGCGCTGACCCTCGTCAGCCAGCGCCAGCGCTGCGCTTTCTGCCACTCCCCAACAGCCCGTGGCGTTGAAGGCCATTTCTGAGCGGTAACTGAGCAGGGGCAGGAATGGGTGCAGTTGCTGGGCGCTGTATAGCGTCAGGGGCAGGCCGAGTTGCTCGGCCAGTTGCCGCAGGCCGGGCTCCTGAGCCTTGAGATCGATGCTGGCGATACCACGCAAGGCGGCCAGCTTCAGGCCGTTGTCGGCCAGCGCAAGGTGCAGCAGGGTTTCCAGAACCGCCGCCGGGCAACCCCTGCGGCAGCCGAAACCGACATATAGCGCGGCCATCAGGCCTGCGCGGAGCGGCGGTAGAGCCAGGCGCTCAGCAGACCCAGTGCGACCCAGAAGGCTGCGTTGGTCAGCCAGGAGGCAACCTTGAACTGTGCTTCCAGCGCTTCGGGCGCCAGGCTTTCATGCACCAGTGGCTGAGGGGCGCCGATCAGGTGCGGTACCACCAGCAGCGCTGCGCCGAGCACCTTCAGCAGCCAGTGGCGCGCGAAGACCAGCAACGCCAGGCCCACAGCAGTGGCGGCGGCGGTGCCTATCCACCAGGTCTGGCGTTGACCCAGATCGGCTGCGGCGGTGCCAGGCAGTTCGGGTGGCAGGCCCAGGGTCGGTGCCAGGCAGAACACGGCGAAGCCGCCCAGGCCCCACAAGGCACCCGTACTGACCCGACCAGGTTCGCGCAGGCTGTAGAGTGCGGCGAGGATCAGCGCGAAACCGACTGCCACTACCAGATTGCCGCCGGCAGTCGACAGCACCCGCTGCCAGCCATCTTCCGGCGACCAGGCTTCTGCGTCGTGTTCATGGCCCCCGGCACCTTCACCTGTGTGTTCGTGCTGCTCGGTGGGCGCCGCGTTTTCATAGGTTTCGGCCTGGAGGATCAAGGGCGCGACCCAGAAACTCTGCAACAGCGTCAGCAAAAGTGCGGCGAGCAGGCCACTGAAGCCTGCAGTTCGAGCGATACGCTTGATCATTGTCGGGCACTCAGTGGCAAGGGAAGGCGGCGCTGTGGCGGGTATCGTGGGCAGCGTTGTGCACCGCCTCGAGATGGGAGAACCCGGCGAAGTACACCAGGCACAGGCCCAGCAGGCTGGCGCCGACCGCAACGACGAGGCGCTGGCTGAGGCTGACGGGGGTTGCGATGCTGTGTTTGGCGCTGGTGACGGACATGACGCATTCCTCTGCTTTTTTTCATGGGCGACAGGAAGCGCGGCAACCCCAGGCGAGAACCGCCCAGGGACATGCAACAGCGCCCGCCCACCGCGGGGTGTGATCACAAGACGTCGGGCCGGTCTCCGGGCTGACGAGCAGGAGCATGGCTCCTGGGGAGAGCGTCACCTTCCCATGCCGAACTGCCGACACAGTGGATCAGACGCTCGCTCGCTTACCGTTGCGGGGGCAGCACCGGACTTGTCAGGCTCATGAAGAGCCATTGACGCACCGGTTTCCCGTTTCACCCCTGCAAGGGGCACCCTACGTAATGTATTAGGAGATCACGGCCATGCTTTGGTCGTCAATTCTTGTTACGAATCGCGCAGGCGTAGCGACTGGAAATCATCAACCTGCCTTGCACGTCGCACTTTTTGGCGTTCAGGGGCTCTATGCATGGCCAGGCTGTGCCGATTTCCGGCCCGGCCGCTGACCCTGGACCCCGGTGCAGATGCCTGTTCCTGCCTATCGCCGCCGTGCCCGCCTGTCGCTGGTGGGTGTCTTGATCGCCCTGTGCGCGTGCACCGGGCAGCAGGGGCGCGACGTATTCACCCAGTTAGGCAATGGTCATCCCAGCGAGTTGTTCCAGACCAGTGTCGACCGCATGGCGACCTTGTCCATGCGCGACAACCTGCAGAGCCTGTATCTGCTGATGAACAAGCTCTACCTGCGCAACCCCAATCAGTGGAAGCAGTCCGGCTATCTGGACGCGGCCACCGCCGAGCGCCAGATCCGCCAGGCCATCGAGCAGCGCCAGCCATTGCCGCAACTGGGCGAGCGCCGTGACCTGGCGGCGCTGAGCTACGCCTTGAGCCCGGAGTTTCGTGGAGATCGAGTCGGGGCGTTCATCTATGCCATCGGCAGCATGTTGATTACCGCCCACGGTGGGCGCACCGAGTTCTACATGACCGATGCGATTGATCCACTGTTCGTCAATAACGCCGCGCGCAACATCGAAAAGGCTACCTGGATGCTCAGTCAGCGCCAGGACGCCAATGGTGTGTTGCTACTGTTTTCCAACGAAATCTCGGAGGAGGGCAGCAACCTCAGCTTTGCCGTCGAATTCGGCAAGATCGTGGCGCGCCTCGATCTGCTGGCGCAGATGCTGGATGAGCGTTATCGACGGATCGGCCTCAATTACGCGCAGAGCCTGTTATTGATGAATTTCCTGCCGGTGCAGTGATCGTTACCCGTGGTTTCACAGCAATGCTTCGATCGCGCGTCGATAGCGCTGGCCGGCCAGGCTCATGCTGTTGTTGTGGCTCGCTCCCGGCACCAGGAGCAAGGTCTTGGGCTGTTGGGCCGCCTCGAACAGCGCCTCGCTGAAGCGGGGGGGCACATACCGATCATCCAGGCCATGCACCAGCAGCAGCGGCAAACCGATATCGGCGATCTTGCCCAGCGAGTCGAATCTCTGCGACAGCAGCCAGCGCACCGGCAGTGTGGTATCGGCCACTGATGCCGCCGCGTCGCCAAGGGAGGTGAAGGTGGATTCGAGAATCAGGCCGCGCGCAGGTACAGGCTTACCTTGCTGGCGTGCCTGGCGTGCGAGCTCCGAGGCAAGCTCCACAGCGACCGCACCGCCCAGCGAATGGCCGAAGATCAGGCGCTTGCCCGGCACCGGCTGCAACTGGGCGAAGCGCTCCCAGGCAATTCGGGCGTCCTCGTAAACCGTGGCTTCGGACGGCAGGTCGCCTCGGCTCTGGCCAAAACCGCGGTAGTCCACGGCCAACACCGAATAGCCCATGGCGTGCAACTGCTCGATGCGGAACATCTGGCCGGTGAGGTTCCAGCGTACGCCGTGCAGGTAGAGTATCGCCGGCGCATCGGCGCGTTTGGCCGGCCACCACCAGGCATGCAGGCTCTGGTCGCCGGTGAAGTTGCGCGGGCGCAGGTCCAGTTCCTGTACGTCGGCCGGCAGGCCCCTGAACCAACTGGCCTGGCCCGGCTCGATACGAAACACCAGTTCGCGCTCCTTGTGCTGCAAGACCGCGCAGCCCGCGGGCAGGCCCACCACCAGCAGGGCCAT
This sequence comes from Pseudomonas sp. SYWMCR5, assembly GCF_057197165.1. Classification (NCBI taxonomy): domain Bacteria; kingdom Pseudomonadati; phylum Pseudomonadota; class Gammaproteobacteria; order Pseudomonadales; family Pseudomonadaceae; genus Pseudomonas; species Pseudomonas sp. SYWMCR5. The sequence goes on along the minus strand of NZ_JBXUNH010000002.1, from coordinate 685,841 downwards.
GGCCAGCCACATGAGCCAGCGGCGTTTGAAGTGAGTGAGCAGGGTGTCGGTCATGGGTGTCATCAGGCTGCTGGGAATCGTCGTTTTTAGCAGAAGCCATGGCCTCGCTGCAGGCAATTTTTCCCGAGCGGTGCTGACACATGTTTGCAAGCTGTTTCCCCGGTGCCATCGAGGGGCTCTGCACGCTTGCCGCCGCGGGCGCCGAGGGGTAGGTTTCCCTGACCCTGCCGATGGAAGACTCACCTTGGACTCGATTACTCAAGCCGTACTCGGTGCCGCCCTGCAAGGTACGGTGCTCGGTCGCATCCAGGGCCGCCGTTCGCTGCTGTATGGCGCCGCGCTGGCCACCTTGCCCGATCTCGATGTGGTGATCCGGTATGCGGACCCCGTTTCGCAGATGACCTATCACCGTGGTTTTTCCCACTCGATCTTCGTCCTTACCGGTCTGGCGCTGCTGCTGGCGTGGCTGGTGGCCTGGGTTGGGCAAAGGCGCTGGCCCGACAAGGGATACCGTTGGCCCCGGTTGTTCGTGGCGTTCTGGCTGGTGCTGGTCACCCACCCTCTGCTGGACGCGTTCACGGTCTATGGCACGCAATTGTTCTGGCCGCTGCCGCTCATTCCCGAAAGCTGGGCGGCGGTGTTCATCATCGATCCGGTCTACACCGTGCCACTGCTGGTCGCTGTGATCTATGCCGCGTGGCGAGGGCTGAGCGGCAAGGCGATACCCCTGATGACGGCAGCCCTGGTGTTCAGCACGGCGTATCTGGGCTTTGGGCTGGCCGGGCGCATGGCGGTCGAGCAGCGTTTCCAGGAGGCCTTGGGCCGCCAGGGCGTTGCGGTCGATCACCTGCGTGCAGTGCCCATGGCCTTCAACAGCCTGGTCTGGCGGGTGCTGGCCAAGACACCGGATGGTCATTACTACGAGGGCGTGAGCAGTGTGTTCGACCGCGAACCGCCCGAGATGCAGCGCCTGTCGCTGAACCTGGAGGCCGCCAAGGTGCTCGAGGGCGTCGCGCTGCACGAGCGGCTGCGCTGGTTCACCGATGACTGGCTGCGTTATGACGTGGTGGGCGATGTACTGGTGGTAACCGACCTGCGCATGGGCATTCCCGGTAACTACACCTTCCGTTTCAGCATGGCTCACCGCGACAGCCAGGGACAGTGGGTGGTCGATACCCCGGCGAACTGGCGTGGCGGTGCCGCGATGTTCAACGGCCATGACCTGGGGCTGATCTGGCGTCGTATCCTCCAGCAGCAGCCTCCGCTGCCCCTGGCGGCCTGGACCACACGCTACCTGAACCCCTCGGCGCAATCCGAGGTGGGGCACTGAACGGCCGCTCGAGCGGGCTCGACCTGGTCAAGTGGACGGCGATCCTGAGCATGGTCGCCGATCATTTGCGCTACCTGTGGCCCAGTGCCGACGGGTTGTTCGTGATCGGGCGACTGGCCTTTCCACTGTTCTGCCTGGTCATCGCCTGTCATGTCGCGCGCGGCCAGCCAGGCGTGCTGTACACCCCCGCCAACGCTCGCTACCTGAGCTGGATGCTGGCCTTCTCGATACTTGCCGAAGGCCCGTACCGGTGGCTGGACAATGGCTCGCATACGCTCAACGTCATGCCCACCCTGACCCTTGGCCTGCTGGTCGCCTGGGGGGTGAGGCACCCGCAGCCTGCTGCGCGCATTGTCGGGCTCGGTAGTGCCGGGCTGGCGCTGGTTTTCAGTGATCGACTGATGTACGGCTTGCCGGGGGTGTTGCTGCCGGCGGCCTGCCTGGTGCTGTGGTCGCGAGGTTGGCCGGGATGGCTGGTGCCCTGTCTGTTGGCAATGGGCGCCAACCTGACCAACAGTTGGTTGCGGGCACATCCCTGGCAGCCTTTTTCCCTGCTGGTGCTGGCCACAGCTGCAATGGCACTGCCATTGGGTTTGCGGATGCTGGCCTACCAGGGGGCGTCCATCGTGCCTGTAGGGCGCTGGGCCTACGGGTTCTATCCCTTGCACTTGATGGCGATCAAGGCCTTGCAATACCTGGATCTGCCCCCATCCTAGGGAGCCTCGGATATCCAGGAACAGTCCCATGGAACCCAACCGCTTCGGCGACATCGCAGCCTTCGTCAGTGCCGTGAAGGCCGGCAGCTTCACTGCAGCCGCCGAGAGCCTGGGCCTGACCCGCTCGGCGGTGGGCAAGAGCATCGCACGCCTCGAATCGCGCATGGCGGTACGCCTGCTCAACCGCACCACGCGCAAACTGAGCCTGACCGATGAAGGCCAAGTGGCGTTCGAACGCTGGCGGCAGATCCTCGAAGACCTGGACGAAGTCGAGACCACCATGGCCCAGCGCCGCGGACGACCGACAGGCACCCTGCGCCTGACGGCCCCGCTGTCGTTCGGCCAGCGTCACGTGCTGCCGATCCTGGATGTCTACCTCAAGCAATGGCCGGAACTGCGCGCCGATATTCGCTTCACTGACCGTTTCGTCGATCTGGTGGAGGAGGGGGTGGACGTTGCCGTGCGCATCGGTGCGCCCAAGGAGGACTCGCAACTGCTGACGCGTACCGTGGCGTGGCAGCAGTTCGTCACCTGCGCTGCGCCCGAGTACCTGCAGCGCCATGGTGTGCCCCAGGTACCGGCAGACCTCTATGGGCACGACAAGATTGCTTTTCTGGCGGGCGAGAAGGCCAGCCCCTGGCGTTTCCACACCGATGAAGGGCTGCACCTGTGCGAAGAGCCCGGGCGCTTGAACATCGACAGCTCCGAGGCCATGCTCGATGGCGCCCGCGCCGGTTTCGGGCTGATCCATCTACCCACCTACATCACCGGCAACGACTTGCGCGCCGGAACGCTGGTCGAAGTGCTCGCAGGTTTCCGGCCGCCGGCCGACCCGATTCGTATCGTCTACCCCAGCAAGCGCCACTTGTCGCCGCGGGTGCGAGGCTTCATCGACCTGCTGGTCGCCCGGTGGGAGCACGGAGTGCCGTGGGAACACTGATTGGGGAATGGAGGGACCGGGTGTAGGGCCCGCCTTGCGGTTTATCGCTCAGGCGTGGCCCGGGACACTGTGCAGTCATACCCGTCACGACTTATGGAGACGCCATGACTGCGTTGTCTGTCCTGGACCTGGTCATGATCGGCGAGGGCAAGACCCTGGCCGATGCGATCGAGGAATCCCGCCAACTGGCACGTCACGTCGAGCAGCACGGTTACGCTCGATACTGGATCGCCGAACACCATGACATGCCCGGCATCGGCTCTGCCGCCACCGCGCTGGTAATCAACGAGATCGCCAATGCCACGCGGCATATTCGCGTGGGTGCCGGTGGCATCATGCTGCCCAATCATGCCCCGCTGGTGGTTGCCGAGCAGTTCGGTACGCTTGATACCTTGCATCCGGGGCGCATCGACCTGGGGCTGGGACGTGCCCCAGGCAGTTCCGGGCCGACCGTACGTGCGTTGCGCGGCGTCGCGCCCGAGCGTGACTTTGGCCAGGATATTGCCGAGCTGCGCGACTACCTGGCCGACAACGGCCAGCGATCGGTGCGCGGGGTGCCGGGCAAGCACGAGGTGCCGGTGTGGATATTGGGCTCCAGCCTGTTCGGTGCCGACCTTGCGGCCCGGCTCGGCTTGCCTTATGCCTTCGCCTCTCATTTCGCCCCGCGCTACCTGTTGCAGGCCATCGCCCATTACCGCGCGAACTTCCAACCCTCGGCGCAACTGGCCAAGCCCTACGTCATGGTGGGCATGAATCTGTTCGCTGCAGCCAGCGATGCCGAAGCCGATTACCTCGCCAGCTCGCACCGCAAATGGATGCTCGATCTGCATGTCGGACGTCATGGCCTGCTGCCCTTGCCGCAGGAAGGTTATGTCCAGGGTTTGCCGGGCCATGAACGAGCGGTGCTGGAGCAGGTGATGGCCTGTACCATAGTCGGCGGACCGCAGCGGGTGAGGGATGGGTTGCGCGCACTGATCGAACAGACTGGCGCCGATGAGTTGATGATCGATTGCCGGATCCATGACCCGTTGGCGCGCCTGCGCTCTCACGCGTATGCGGCGCAGGCCCTTGCCGACCTGAACTGAACGCGGTGGCAGGCGCCAAAGCACGGCCTGCCATTGCCGGCCTTCACTGTGCGTCTTTCCAGCCCCCGCCCAGCGCGGCATAGAGGTTCACCTCTGCCAGCAGTTGCGCCAGCCGGTCGTTGATCAACCCCTGCTGGGCGCTGAACAGCGAGCGCTGGGCGTCGAGAAAGGTCAGGCTGCTGTCCACGCCAATGCGGTAGCGGTTGCGGGCCAGGTCGTAGTAACGCTGTGTAGAGGCCACCAGGTCGCGTTGGGCCACCAGTTGCCGCTCATACGTGGCGCGCGCGGCCAGACCGTCAGACACCTCCTGGAACGCGCCCTGAATCGATTTCTCGTAGCGGGCGACCTCGATTTCCTTTTGCAGGCGTGCATAGTCCAGGCTGGCCCGCAGGCTGCCGGCGGTGAACAGTGGCAGGTTGATCTGCGGCTGGAACAACCAGGTTCCGGTGCCGCCGTCGAACAGCCCGGACAACTCGCGACTGCTGCTGCCAGCGTTGGCGGTCAGGCTGATACTGGGGAAGAATGCCGCCCGTGCAGCACCGATGTCGGCATTGGCGGCGCGCAACTGGTGTTCGGCTTCGAGGATGTCCGGGCGACGCTGCAGCAGTGCCGAGGGCAGGCCGGCTGGCAAACCGACGATCTGTGGCGAGGCCAGCGGCAAGCTGGGCGTGCGCTCATCGAGGGGCGCGCCGACCAGCAGGGTCAGCTGGTTGATATCCTGGGCAACCTGGCGCTGGTAGCGCGCTACTGCAGCACGGGCGGTGTCGACGCTGGTCTGCGCCTGGATCTGCTGCAATGCCGACGCAGTGCCGGCGCGGCGCTGACCTTGGGTCAGGCGCAGGCTTTCCTGGTCGGCGATCAGGGTCTGGCGTGACAGTTCGAGCAGTTCCAGGTCGGCACGCCAGGTCATGTAGCTGCTGGCCACGCTGGCCACCAACCCCAGTTGCACACTGCGTCGGGCCTGTTCGCTGGCGAGGTAGGTCAGCAAGGCCTTGTCGCTCAGGCTGCGCAGGCGGCCGAACAGGTCAAGCTCATAAGCGCTCACCCCGAGCGTGGCGGCGTAGGTCTGGGTAATGGCGCCTTCACCGGTTCCGGTCATGCGCCTCGGCAGGTACTGACGCTGGCCCTTGGCGTCGGCGGACACCTTGGGCAGCAACTCCGAGCGCTGGATACGAAACTGCGCGCGATAGGCTTCGACGTTGAGCGCTGCGACGCGCAGATCGCGGTTGTTGAGCAATGCGTTATCGATCAATTGGCGTAGCAACGGATCCTGGAACACTTCGTGCCAGTCGTCGTGCTGATGGCCGTGCGTCATGTCGCCCTGGGTGGTCTCCCCCAAGGGAAATTCAGGGGCGACAGGCAGGGCGGGGCGTTGATAGTCGGGGGCCAGGGTGCAGCCGGTCAGCAACACCGCCAACAAGGCAGCAGAGTATTTGGGCATCGCGGGTTCTCTGGGGTCAGGCACCGGCCATCCATCTGGCCAGGCCGTGGCGGCCACTGACGCCAAGCTTGGCGGTGGCGCGTTTGAGGTAGGTTTCCACTGAGCTGTTCTTCACGTTCAGGCGTTGGGCCATTTCCGGCACGGTGCCGCCGGTGAGCAGCCCCAGGCAGACTTCCTGCTCGCGACTCGACAGTTGCACCGCTTCCTGGGCCAGGCGCTCGCCGAAGCCGTGGCGCAACGCATCGGGCATCGCCGCGCCTTCGCCCTGGCCGTGCACCGGGTGTTGTGCATGGTGTTCGAGCAAGGGCAACAGGGTGTCGGAGAGGCGCTTGAGCAGCGACAGTTCGCCGAGGGAAAAGGCTGTCTGGCTGGGCGGGCGATGGAAGCAGATGACCCAACGGCGGTCGCCATTGCATGACACCAGGTTGCACTGGTGCGCGCTGGGTTGCGGGTTGCCGGTGACATGCGGCGCCCTGACCTGAATGAGCAGGGGATCCTTCATCTGCAGAATGTTCTGCAACAGCGGGTGATTGGGCTGATCAGGCGGAGGAAACTCCTGGGCCAGCCCTGCGCCGCCCAGCACCTTGACCCGGGTGACGCCGGTCTGTCGGGCATCCAGGGTCCACTCGCTCAGGTCGAGCCGGTGAATCGGCACGAGGCTGTCGACCAATTGGAGCATGCGCTCGGCAAAATGAATCTCGCCGGTGCTGGCGATCAGTTCTCCCAGTTGCAGGTAGAGGCGCGCGTCGTGGTGATGTTCGAGGCTGCGGGTCAGCTTCATGTCCTGTTCATCCTTGAGTCGGGTGCTGCGCGGGCGGGTGGCGAATGGGCTCACGCCTTGGCCGGTCGAGGGTGCGCTATTCAAGCCCGGGCCCGGCGCCTGCGTCTGTAGTGGAAACCGGGGACAGAAAATGGCATCGATTCGGACAAAATGGGGGGATGAATCGGACAGGTTGAAGGCAGATCTGTCTGTATTAGTCGGCAAATTGACGTCAGAAAGCCGCTGTTGCCACCACGTTTGCCACGGCTGGCGCGGCGGGTAGGCTATAGAAGGGGCTGATATGTAGCTGATTTCCTACATAAAAATCAGCGACCGTGGACGCGCGGACGACTGTCCGGGTTTCCGGGGCCATACAGGTTACGGAAGCGGTGCTTGAATCCGCGGACGATCAACGGAGAAGGACCCTCCCAGCCCATGCCTGCCGCCGATACCTACCCCCTGACCAGCGCTCAACGGGACATCTGGCTCGACCAGTTGAGCAAAGGCGATTCTCCGCTCTATACCATCGGCGGCTATGTCGAACTCACGGGCGAGCTGCGGCCGGACACCCTGCATCACTCGTTGCAGCAACTGGTGGCGGCCAACCCGGTGTTGCGCACCGAGCTGCTGCCAGGTGCAGGTGCCGACGGCCTGCCGATGCAGCGCTTCGCCGAGCATGCCACGTTGGCGTTGCCTGTGCTGGACCTGTCGACTGAAGCCGACCCGGCAGCCGCGGCCACGGCATTGATTCAGGCGCAAATGGGCCAGGGGTATCGCTTCGACGGCACGGCACTGCTGCGTTTCGCCCTGATTCGCCTGGGCCCCGAACGTCATTGGCTGGCAACCCAGGCCCACCACCTGATCCTCGACGGCTGGGGTTTCGGGCAGATGCTCAAGGCACTGGGCGAGCATTACACGGCGCTGCTCGAGGGTGGCGAGGCGCCACGGGCCCAGGTCGGTTATGCCGACTTCATCGACGAAGACCGCCAGTACCAGGGCTCGATGCGCCAGGCCCGCGATCGCGCATATTGGCTCAAGCGCTTCGCCAGTGTGCCGGAGCCGCTGCTGGCAGCGCGTCACCATTACCGTCGAGCCACCGATGAAGCACCTTCGCGCACCTGGGTTCAGGCGTTTCCCGATGCGTTGCATGGGCGCATGAAGCGCCTGGCCGAGGCTCACCAGGCCTCGGCGTTCCATGTCCTGCTGGCTGCACTGCATGTGCTGTTCTCCCGCAGCGCACAACGCGAGGACTGGGTGGTGGGGCTGCCGCTGCTCAATCGTGGCGGTGCACGTTTCAAGGCCACGCTGGGGACCTTCGTGCAGGTCAGTGCGGTGCCCCTGGCGTTTGCCCCGACACTGAGCTTCGCCGAACTGGTGGTTGCGATACGCGATACCCTGCGCCGGGATTTTCGCCATCAGCGACTGGCCGTGAGCGAGCTGAACCGAGCGCTTGGCCTGTTGCGCGAGGAACGCGGGCAATTGTTCGAGGTGTCGGTCTCCTACGAGCAGGACGATCACGACTACCGCTACGGCGAGGCCAGCGCCCACACGGTGAAGGTCTCCAACAGCCACGAATCCACGCCCTTGGCCATCCACCTGCGCAGCAATCGCCATAATGACAAGGCGTGGTTGCATCTGGTGCATCACCGCGCCTGGCTGGCAAGCGAGGAGGCCGAGGCGTTGGCGCAGCGGCTGCTGCATATGCTCGACCAAGGCTTGGCGACACCGGCGTTGGCGGTTGCCGATTTCGACCTGCCGACACCTGCCGAGCATCGCCAGATGCAGGCGTGGAATGCGACGGGGCGCGCCGTTGGCGAGCCGGTCGTGCACCGCCGGATCGAGGCCCACGCGGCGCTGATGCCCGACGCCATTGCCGCTGTGCACGAAGGGCGCAGCCTGAGCTATGGCGAGCTGAATCAGCGGGCAAATGCTTTGGCCCTGCGTCTGATCGAACGAGGTGTGAGGCCCGAGCAGCGCGTGGCAGTGGTTGCCCGCCGTGGCCTGGATACCCTTGTGGGCCTGCTGGCGATACTCAAGGCGGGGGCAGCCTACGTACCGATCGACCCGGCGCATCCGCGCGAGCGCATCGCATATCTGCTTGAAGACAGCGCGCCCGTGGTACTGCTGACACAACAGGACCTGCTGGCGCGTCTGCCGCGCCATGAGCTGCCGCTGATCGAACTCGACGCCTGCCCGGCAGCCACGACCATTGTGGACAACCCTCGCGTGGCGGGGCTTGGGCCCGAGAGCCTGGTCTATGTGATCTACACCTCAGGCTCCACTGGCCAACCCAAGGGGGTGATGGTCGAACACCGCATGCTGGCCAACCTGGTCGATTGGCATTGCGAGGCCTTTGACCTGGGCGTCGGCGGGCACACGTCGAGCCTGGCCGGCTTTGGTTTCGATGCCATGGCCTGGGAGGTCTGGCCAGCCTTGTGTGCGGGGGCGACGCTGCACCTGGCGCCCAGCAGCGACGGTGGCGAAGATATCGACAACCTGCTGCGCTGGTGGCGTGCCCAGCCACTGCAGGTCAGTTTCCTGCCAACCCCGGTGGCCGAACACGCGTTCACCCAGCACGATCACCCGACCCTGCGTACCCTGCTGGTGGGGGGGGATCGGCTGCGCAGCCTGTCGCGTGAGCGGGCGTATGCGGTCATCAACAACTACGGCCCTACCGAAGCCACGGTGGTCGCCAGCTCCGGGCGGGTGACGGCGGGTGGTGCGCTGCATATCGGCACGCCTGTGGCCAATACCCGGCTGTATGTGCTCGATGCGCAGCTCAAGCCATTGCCGGTCGGTATCCCGGGCGAACTCTATGTAGCAGGCCTGGGGGTCGCCCGCGGCTACCTTAATCGCCCGCAGATGACCGCCGAGCGTTTCCTCGACGACCCGTTCAGTGAAGAGGTCGGTGCCCGGATGTACCGCACCGGCGACCGCGTGCGCTGGCTTGCCGACGGCACCCTGGAGTACCTGGGGCGCAATGACGATCAGGTGAAGATTCGCGGTGTACGCGTCGAACTCGGTGAGATCGAGGCTGCGCTGACCCGTCACCCGCAGGTGCGCGAAGCGGTGGTGCTGCTGCGCGATGGGCAACTGCAAGCCTGGTTCATTGGCGATGCGGTTACCCCCGGCGACCTGCATGAGCACCTGCGCGGGCTTCTGCCGGTGGCCTTGCTGCCAGCCGGCTACCAACGCATCGAGCACTGGCCGTTGACCGCCAACGGCAAGCTCGACCGTCGCGCCTTGCCGGCGCTGGATGAAACCGCATCGGTACGTCGCGCCCATGAAGCGCCTCGCGGCGACGTGGAGGTTCGCCTGGCTGCGCTCTGGAGCGAACTGCTGGGTGTGCAGCGCATTGGCCGTCACGACCACTTCTTCGAGTTGGGTGGCCATTCGTTGCTGGCGGTGCAACTGGTCGAACGCATGCGCCAGCAGGGCCTGCAGGCTGACGTGCAGGTGCTGTTCGGCCAGCCGACCCTGGCAAGCCTGGCCGCCGCCAGCCAGCGTCTGCTCGCGCAGGTGGAGGATAACCGCGTACCCGCTGACTGCACCCATATCACACCGGCGCTGCTCAGCCTGGCTTCGCTGACCCAGGGCGAGATCGACGCCATTGTCGCGGGCATACCGGGTGGCGCAGGCAATGTGCAGGAAATCTACCCCTTGGCGCCATTGCAGCAGGGGCTGCTTTATCACCACCTGCGCGACAGCCATGACCCTTATCAGCAACAGGCGCTGTTCGCCTTTACCGACCGCACGGCGTTCGAGGCATTTGCTCACGCGTTGCAGCAGGTGGTCGAGCGTCACGACATCCTGCGCACCAGCCTGGCTTGGGAAGGGCTCGAGCAACCGCAGCAAGTGGTCTGGCGTCAGGCGCAACTGCCCGTCGAGGTGTTGCGGATCGGGCCGGGCGACACGGCGCAGGAGTTGTCTGCACATTACTCAGCGGCCCAGCGCCCGCTGGACCTGCGTCATGCGCCGATGATGGCGCTGGCGGGGGCTGAAGACCGTGAGCACGGTCGTTGGCTGGGGTTGTTGCGCTTCCACCATCTGGTCAACGATGCGGTGTCGGTGCAGGTGTTGCTCGGCGAGCTTCGGGCCTTGATGAGCGATCAGGGGCATGCGCTGCCGGCGCCTGTGCCTTATCGCAACTACGTCGCGCTCAGCGGCGCCGAGGTGCGGCAGCAAGGGCACGAGGTGTTCCTGCGGGCATTGCTGGCAGGTGTCGAGGCACCGCCGACGTTGCCGGGGATAGTAGAGGACCAGGTGCAGGCGGACGCGCTGGAGAGCCTCGCGCATGAGGCTCCGCTGGTGCTGACCGAGGCCTTGCGCCGCCTGGCCAGGCAGCAGGATGTCGGGCTGGCCAGCCTGTTCCACCTGGCTTGGGCGCAGGTGCTGGGGGCACTGGGCGGTCGTGACGACGTGGTGTTCGGCAGCGTGTTGCTGGGGCGGATGATGGCGGGTGAGGGGGCCGACCGAGCGTTGGGCATGTTCATCAACAGCTTGCCCCTGCGGGTGAGCCTGGCGGGGCGCAGCGTGGCGCAGGCGCTGGCCGACACCCATGCCGGCCTTGCCGGGCTGTTGGGCCATGAAGACGCACCCTTGCTGCTGGCCCAGCGTTGCAGTGGGCTGCCAGCGGGTGTGCCGCTGTTCAATAGCCTGATCAATTTCCGCCATGGGCTGGCGGCCGAACAATCGACGTTGCCAGGGGCTCGCTTGTTGGAGGCCAGCGAAGTACACAGCCATGCGCTAGTGCTGTCGGTGGATGATCAGGGTGAGGCCTTGCACCTGAGCGTTCGTGCGCCGCGAGCATTGGGTGCAGCGCGTGTGCTGGCCTATCTCGAACGTACCCTCGAGGGGCTGGCCGAGGCGCTGGAGCAGGGTGGTTCGGCACCGATCGAGCAGTTGTGCAGTGTGCCGGAGAACGAGCTGCACCGGCTGCTGCACGACTTCAATGCCACCGAGGAGCCCCATGAATTGATGCACAAGACCCTGCCGGCGCTGTTCCAGGCCCAGGTGCTGCGCACGCCCGATGCCGTGGCGCTGCAGACCGACGAGGCGACGCTGAGCTACCGTGAACTCGACGAGCAGGCCAACCGCCTGGCCCATCACCTGGTGGCCCTGGGCGTACAGCCTGACACGCGAGTCGGCGTCTGCATCGAGCGCGGCCTGTCGCTGCTGGTCGGGCTGCTGGGCGTGCTCAAGGCCGGCGGTGCCTACGTGCCGCTGGATCCTGGTTACCCGGATGAACGCCTGCGCTACATGGTCGAGGACAGTACACCGCTGGCAGTGCTGGTCCACGGGGCCACACGTGGCCTGTTCGATCCGTTGGCGGTGCCGCTGGTGGATCTCGATCAGGGTGTCTGGCAAGCGCAGCCTGCCCAGGCCCCTCAGGTGCCGACACTGACGCCTTCGAACCTTGCCTACGTGATGTACACCTCCGGCTCGACCGGCATGCCCAAGGGCGTGATGATCGAGCACCGCGGGCTGGGCAACCTCATGCACTGGGGCTCGACCATCTGCCCGCCGCGTCCGGGCGATGCGCTGTTGCAGCGTGCGCCGTTCAGCTTCGACGGTTCGGTCTGGGAGTTGTTCTGGCCGTTGTGCGCAGGCTTGCGCCTGGTGCTGGCCCGCCCTGACGGTCATCGCGATCCGGCTTACCTGGTCCAGCTGGTCCAGGCTCGCCAGGTCACCACGATCAAGTTCGTCCCGGCATTGTTGCACCAGTTTCTCGAGCAGCCGGGCGTCGAACGCTGTACGAGCCTGACCGACATCTTCTGTGGCGGGGGGGAGTTGACCTTGACGCTGACTGCCAGCTTGCGCCAGCGCCTGCCGCAGGTGCGCTTGCACAACGTTTATGGGCCCACCGAGGCTACGGTCGACAGCACGGCCTGGACGCTCGAACCGGATCAACCGCTGCCGAGCACGCCACCGCCGATCGGCCGGGCGATCGCCAACACCCGGCTCTACGTGCTGGATGCCCATGATCGGCCGGTGCCACTCGGCGTGGCAGGTGAGTTGCACATCGGCGGCGTCGGTGTGGCACGCGGCTACCTGGGGTTGCCGGTGCTGCAGGCCGAGCGCTTCATCGACAGCCCGTTCGTCGAGGGCGATCGGCTGTACCGCACCGGGGACCTGGTGCGCTACCGCGAGGATGGCGAGCTGGAGTTCCTCGGGCGCAACGACTTCCAGGTCAAACTGCGTGGTCTGCGCGTCGAGCTGGGTGAGATCGAGGCCCTGCTGGCCGGGCATCCCGCTGTGGGCCAGAGCGTGGTATTGGTGCGCGACGAGCGTCTGGTCGCCTACTTCACCTGCCGGGAGGAGCAACCCGCCCCGGCACTGGATACGTTGCGCAGCCACCTGCTGGCGCGGCTGCCGGAGTACATGGTGCCCTCGGCCTTCGTCGCCCTGGCCGACATGCCGCTCAGCCCCAACGGCAAGATCGACCGCAAGGTGCTGCCTGAGCCTGGAGCGGAATCGGTGATCAGCCGCGTCTACACGGCGCCACGCAACGCACTGGAGCAGACCCTGGCGCAGATCTGGAGCGAGGTGCTGAAGGTCGAGCAGGTTGGGCGGGACGACAACTTCTTTGAACTGGGCGGGCATTCACTGCTGGCGGTGAATCTGGTGGCGCGCATGCGCCAGGCGGGGTTGCAGGCCGACGCACGTACCTTGTTCCGCCAGCCCACGTTGGCGGGCCTGGCGGCCAGTACCGGGTGGGACAAGCCGCAGATCGAGATCGCGGCCACCACCATCCCGGGGCTGAAGGCACGACGCAGGATCTGAGGCGGGCAGGGGCTGCGTGGCAGCCCCGCACTCACTGTGCCGGCGAATGACTGCTCCACTGTGCTTGACCCCATGGCGCCAGGGGGTAAGGCTACCCGGGTCCGCATGGAGAAAAAAATGGACCTGTCGAGCCTGCTGCTGTTCATCCCCGCCTGTTTCGCCTTGAACATGGCGCCGGGGCCTAACAACCTACTGTCGCTGCACAACGCCAGCCGCCACGGCTTGCGCACTGCCTGCCTGGCGGGGGGCGGGCGTATCCTCGCCTTCAGCGGCATGATCACCTTGGCGGCGATGGGGCTGGCGGTGGTGCTGCATACCAGCGAATACCTGTTCCTGAGCATCAAGCTCATGGGCGCGGGCTACCTGTTCTATATCGCCTGGCAATTGTGGCGGGCGCCCGTGGCAGAGGTGGCCCATGCCGGCGGGCAGTCGCGCGGCACCTGGGGCCTGGCACGCCAGGAGTTCTGGGTGGCGGCGGGCAACCCGAAAGCGATCCTCATATTCACCGCCTTCCTGCCGCAGTTCGTGTCGGTCGGCAGTACCACCCCGGTGAGCGAGCAGTTCCTGTGGCTGGGGTTGTGGTTCCTGTTGCTGGAATGGGCGGCGATCGCGATCTATGCGGCGCTGGGTGCCTACCTGCAGCGCTGGTTCAACCAGCCGCGGCCACGGCGGCTGTTCAACCGGATCAGCGCATCGTTGCTGGGATGCGCAGGGCTTGGCTTGCTGGCGGCGCGGCGATAGCCCCTCAAGATAGCCCCTCAACCGGTCTTTTCGCAGGTATCGACAGGCAAAGCGGCTTGCTCGCGCAGCGCCGACGCCACGACGAACGCCAGGGCCACCAGTGTCAGGACCGGCAGCATCGCCAGGCGCAAGCCATGATGTTCGCCGATAAAGCCCAGCAGGGGCGGGCCGACCAGAAACGCCAGGTAACCTGCCGTTGCCGCCAGCCTGACGCGTTGATCGCTGTGAGCACCACTTTCCCCGGCTGCCGAGATCGCCAGGGGAAAACCCAGCGATGCGCCAATGCCCCAGAGCATCACGGCGGCTGCGGCGATCCACTGCACGTCGCAGAACACCACCAATGCCAGGCTGGCTGCGCCAAGCAGTGCGCTGGCGCGCAAGGTGAGCGTCCGACCAAAGCGGCGCACCACCGGCGCACCGGCGAATCGACCCAGGGTCATGCCCAGGGTGAATACCAGGTAGATCAGCGTGCCGGTGGTTTCTGCGAATCCGTGGCCGTCGATCATCAGCAGCGGCAGCCAGTCATTGGCTGCACCCTCGGCCAGCGCCATGGCCAGCACCACGAAGCCGATCAGCAACAGGCGTCGGTCGCTGAGCAGGGCGCCCCAGGCAAACTCGGCTGTCTGCGTTGTCGGTTGATTCGCTGCTCCTTCACTGGCCCGAGGGGCGTGAGGGGCAAGGGCCAGGGTCACCACGGCCGAAAGCAGTGCGGCGACGATCAGATGCAGGTCCAGGGGCACCTGCAGCGCGGTCATGCCCATGCCGGCCAGCGCGCCCACCAGGGTGCCGAGGCTGAAGAAACCGTGCAGGGTAGTCATGATCGGTGCATCGATTTCCCGCTCCACGGCTGCACCTTCGATGTTCACTGCGATATCCGCCCAACCCATGCCGATGCCGTAGATGAACAGCCCGGCAAAGGCGCACCAGGCACTGTTCAACTCGCTGCTGCCGGCCAGCACCAGCATGCCTGCGGACAGCCCGAGCAGGCCGGTGCGCATCATCCGGTGTGCACCAAAGCGGGCGATCAGGCGTCCGGCACTGAGAATCCCGCACATCGCTCCGGCTGAAAATCCGAACAGGATCATCCCCATCTGTTCGGTGGAGGCCGACAGGCCGTCGCGCAGGGCAGGGGTGCGGGTGACCCAGCTGGCGAGGGTCAGGCCAGGGAGCAGAAACAGCAGATACAAGGCGTAGCGGGCCAGGCGGTAGGTGGCGGGCATGGTACAGACTCGTTGGAAAGGTTTCGTACGGGCGTACGAATAAATCGTACGGATGTCCGAAAAGGGCGTCAATCCTGTATTGAGTCGTGTGCTGGCTGAATGTTCAAAGACTCCAGAGGCAACCGGCGCCTGGCCGGTCGCGGTCAGGAGAACAGGTCGGCGCCGGTGGATGCCGCGTCCAGCATCGCCTGCAACTCGGCTACCCGGCGCTGGTGACGGGCGATGGCCGCAAGGTGTTCATCGATCTGCTGGCGAATGACTGCCGGGTCTTCGGCCTTCCTCGAGAGCCGCTCGATCCGCCTGGACAAGCCAACCTTCTTGTCGGCCTCCAGGCGTGCCGACTCGTCCATCTGGGCGATGAGTGCCTGCAGGTCGTCCAGGCCATGGACGTTGCAGAACAATCCCGTCGCCTGGCGGTAAACCACCGACTTTCGGGCTCTGTCCAGCAGTTCGAAGACATTGCTCAGGGTGCCGGGGCTTTTGCCGTCCCAAATCATCAGGCCGAAATCGGCGGCTTCTGCCATTTCCAGGTCCTTGGCAGTGTAAAACGCGCGGCCCTTGGCATTGGCGGGTGGGCAGACAGCCACGAGTGGCCATGCACCAAGATTGTGGCGAGGCGTGTCACCGGTGCAGTACACCGTGACAGCGGCGTACTGGCGTTTGGCGAAATACTGCTGCACGCATTTGTCCACGCCTGCGGCATCACCGACCAGCACTTCGTGGCCACTGGCAACGATATTGTCGAGTCGCGCCTCGACCTGAGGGTCGAGGCGCTTGAGCGTGATCGAGCCGGAGATGAAAACCTTCGGCATCAATGCCTCCGTGTAAGGGTGACGACTGCAATTGAGCGGATGCTAGCGTATCCGCGCAGGGCGGTACAGGCGGCTTCCAGCGAGGCGCCAGTGTCGAACAGATCGTCGAGCAGCAGGACATTGCACGGGTGGAGTTTGTCTTGGGTGACAAAGCAACCTTGCAGTGCAGCGCAGCGCTCTTCATAGGTCGCCAGGTCTTTCATTGCGACGGTGCTGCTGTGCTTGATCAGTGTCTGGTCGCAGTACTCGAGCTCCAGCAACTGGGCTACCCGTTCTGCCACCGCGTGCACGGGCTGGCGAGTACGCTGGCGGCTGGCGGGCATGGGCAGCACGACATCCACCGGGACATTCTGTATCGCCTGGACGACAGATTCTGCGAGGAAGTCCACCAGGTCGTAGTCGTCGCGGTACTTGAGCTGGAACACCGCCTCGCCGATGGCGGTGCGGGTGGTGTCGAACTGCATGTAGCCCTGGGCGTTTTCGCCGACCGGCACGCTGCAGACGATGTGTTTGTCGAGGCTGATACCGTAATCCCAGGCGTCGTTGCCCGGCAGCGTGCGAATGTCCATGTGAGGCTTCCTTGTCGTTGATATGCCAGAGACTTTCTAACGGCCATCAATCAGCCGTGGTGGCAATGTTGCGACGGGGAAGTCCCAATTTCGACTTCACGCTTTCCGTTTTATGGGTAGGAAAATTCTGAGCTATCCGTGTGTCGCCCTCGTCGGCCAGTGGTCACGGGCCCGGCTAGACTGCTCAGGATCATCCACCGATCCGGGGGCCTGCCATGCCCAGCAAGAACACCATCTGCCTGTGGTTCGACAGCGATGCCGAGGCGGCGGCGAAGTTCTACGCCGCTACCTTCCCCGACAGCCGTGTGCTCGCCGTGCACAAG
Organism: Pseudomonas sp. SYWMCR5; assembly: GCF_057197165.1. Lineage (NCBI taxonomy): Bacteria > Pseudomonadati > Pseudomonadota > Gammaproteobacteria > Pseudomonadales > Pseudomonadaceae > Pseudomonas > Pseudomonas sp. SYWMCR5. Next base: position 669,121 of record NZ_JBXUNH010000002.1, on the reverse strand, counting down.
GCGCCGGGCGACTACCCCTCGGGCAAGGAGGGTGATGTGCTTACGGTGGAGTTCATCGTGATGGGCATTCCGTGCCTGGGTCTCAATGGCGGGGCCGCGTTCAAGCACTCCGAGGCGTTTTCGTTCCAGGTGGCCACCGACGACCAGGCCGAGACCGACCGCTACTGGCACGCGATCATCGATAACGGTGGCCAGGCCAGCGTGTGCGGCTGGTGCAAGGATAAATGGGGGCTGTCGTGGCAGATCAGCCCGCGAGTGCTGACCGACGCGGTCGGCGGTAGCGACCGCGCGGCAGCCAAACGGGCGTTCGAGGCGATGATGGAGATGGACAAGATCGACATCGCCACGATCGAGCGGGCAATCCGGGGCTGACAGGCCTTGCCTGCCAGCCCGCGAGGGTCAGAAGCTGTACTTGGCCGTCAGCATCAGGTTGCGCGGATCGCCGAAGGTGTCGCCGCCGTAGTCCACCGACTTGGAGATGGACGAGTAGTACTTCTTGTCGAAGATGTTGTTGGCGTTGAGCTGCAGGTCCAGATGCTGGTTGACCTGGTAGCCGGCCAGCAGGTCGGTGACCGCGTAGCTGCCCTGTACCAGCCGATAGTTGCCGCCATCGACCGGGATGTCGTTGTACATGCGGCTCTGCCAGGTGATGCCGCCGCCCACCCGCAGCTTCTCCAGCGGGCCCTGGAAGCGGTAGGTGGTGAACAGCTTGAACTGGTGCTCGGGCGTGTCGGATTTGAGCGGCTTGTTGACGCTGGCCGGGTTCTTCTCGTCCTTGATGGTGTGCACGCGCGCGTAGGTGTAGCCGGTGCCGATCTGCCAATGGTCGGTCAGTGCGCCCTGCAGCTCGAAATCGATACCCTGGCTGCGGACCTCGCCCGAGGCCTCGTAGCAGGTCATCTGCGGGCAGTTGGCCGCACCGATCTCGACCTGGCGGTTTTCCTGATCGATACGGAACACCGCAAGGCTGGCGTTCAATGCACCGTCGAAGTATTCGCCCTTGATGCCGACTTCATAGTTCTTGCCGACGATCGGGATGATCGGCTTGCCGGAAACGTCCTTGCCGCTCTGCGGGGTGAAGATGTCGGTGTAGCTCACATACACCGAGTGATGCTCGTCCAGGTCATAGATCAGGCCGCCGTAGCGGGTGACGTTGCGGGTCACCTTGTAGTCGCCGTCGTTGCTGTCGCGCTGGTCGTAGTCGTACCAGTCCAAGCGCCCCCCGAGAATCAGCTTGAGCGGGTCGGCCAGGCTCAGGCGGGTGGTGGCGTAGACGCCTTCCTGGTTGATCAGGTAGCGACTGTTTCCGGTGTGCAGGAAGTTCGGCTTGCCGCCGTCGAGCGGATAGTTGGTGTCATAGGGGCTGTAGTCGCGCTTGTTCATGTCGTAGATGCGCTTGCTGGCACCCAGCACCAGTTCATGGGTGCGGCCCAGCAGCTCGAAGGGGCCGCTGGCGAAGGCGTCCAGGCCCAGCTGGTTTTCGTCGTGCGCGGACTGGTAGACCGTCCTGCTCAAGGTCTTGGCAGTGTTCCAGCGCGACTGGTAAGAACCGCGGAACAGTGCGTTCTGCTCGCTGTAGTTGGCGTTGACCTGCAGTTTCCAGTCGTTGGCCAGGTGCTGGCGCACTTCGGCGAAGAGGGTGTTGATCTCCTGGTCCTTGTCTTCCCAGTCGGTGCCGGGGTTGTACGAACGCGACACATCCAGGTGATGGCCGCTGAGGTCGGTGGGGATCGCGCCCCAGAAGAAATTGGTCTTGTCCTTCTGGTGTGAAAAGCCCAGGGTCAAGGTGGTGTCATCGCTCAGGTCGGCTTCGCTGATGGCATAGAACAGCCCGTGGTTTTCTTCCTGGCCATCACGGAACCCGTTGGCATCGCGGTAGGAGGTCACGATTCGGCCGCGCAGGGTGCCGCTGTCGTTGAGCGGGCTGGAGGCGTCGAGTTCGCCACGGTAGTTGTCCCAGCTCCCGGCCGCGCCGGTCACGGTGACTTTCTGCTCGGCCAGCGGGCGCTTGCGCACCAGGTTGATGGCCGCTGATGGTGTACCGGCGCCTGTGACCAGACCGGTAGAACCGCGGACCACTTCGACGCGGTCGAACATCGCCAGGTTGGGTTGGGCGCCAACCACCGATCCGGTATAGGCGCTCGGGATGCCGTCGTACATCAGGTTGTCGACGTCGAAGCCCCGGGCGGTGTAGCTCTGGCGGCCGGGGCCGCTGGACTGGTTGAGGAACAGCCCAGGGGTGTAGCGGGCCACGTCGTTGATGCTGGTCATGTTCTGGTCGTCCATGCGCTGACGAGTGATCACCGTGACCGCCTGTGGCGTCTCGCGCATGGTCAACGGCAGCTTGGTCGCGGTGTTCATGGCGCCGGTGGTGTAGGACGTGCTGCCTTCGGTGGTGCTGCCCAGCCGGTTGTCAGTGATCTCGGTGGCGCCCAGTTCCAGTGTTCCGGGTGGTTGCTGGTCGTCGGCCATGGCATGGGGCAAGGTGCTGATACAGATGGCCAGGGTCAACAGGTTGGGCGCGAAACGACGAGGCGGAGCAGCAGGGGTCATGCCAGATATCCTTGTTGCTAGTACTTATGAGAATGATTAGCAATAATTGTGTCAGGATTTGTCGCGGTCCGAAAGCGTGGTATGCCAAAAAAATCGCCAAATTTTTCACATTCGTCCGTGGGTTGCAGGATCGCGGGGCGTCCCGAGGCTTGCGCAAAGCGAGTAGAATCCGCGCTTGATCAAGTGTGTGAGGTCCATGTGGAGCTGCAGCAGGGTTTTGTCCTGACCCGTCATTGGCATGACACCCCCGACGGCACGTGCGTGGAGTTCTGGCTGGCCACCGACCAGGGCCCCCGGCGCGTGCGCCTGGGCGCGCAGGTTTCGGTGGCGTTCGTGCCCGCACAGCAGGCCGCCCACGCGCAACTGTTGCTCGCCGATGAGCCGGGCGCAGAGTTGCGCCCCCTTGAGCTGCGCGACTTTCAGCAGCGGCCTGTAATGGGCCTGTACTGCCGCCAACACCGCCAGCTGATGGCCTTGGACAAACGCCTGCGCACGGCCGGCGTCGAGGTGCTGGAGGCTGATATCCGGCCGCCGGAGCGCTATCTGATGGAGCGCTTCATTACCGCGCCGGTGTCGTTCGGTGGTCGTGTCGATGCCCAGGGAGCGGTCGTGGATGCACAGCTCAAGCCTCATCCGGACTACCGACCGAGCCTGCGCCTGGTGTCTCTGGATATCGAGACCAGCGAACGTGGCGAGTTGTACAGCATCGCGCTGGAGGGGTGCGGCCAGCGTCAGGTCTATATGCTCGGCCCTGCCAACGGCCAGGCGCAGGTAGAGGATTTCGACCTGCACTACTGCGCCGACCGTGGCCAGTTGCTCGAATGCCTCAACCACTGGTTGGCACGCCATGACCCGGACGCGATCATCGGCTGGAACCTGGTGCAGTTCGACCTGCGCATCCTTCACGATCACGCTCGGCAATTGCAGGTGCCTCTGTGCCTGGGTCGCGACGGTGCGCCGATGACCCTGCGCGAGCATGGCAGCCGTACGCATTTCTTCGCCGACGCGCCGGGGCGGCTGTTGATCGACGGCATCGAGGCCCTGCGCTCGGCGACCTGGAGCTTCCCCTCGTTCAGTCTGGAAAACGTTGCCCAGACCCTGCTGGGGGAAGGCAAGGCCATCGACACCCCCTACCAGCGCATGGATGAGATCAACCGGATGTTCGCCGAGGACAAGCCGGCCCTGGCGCGCTACAACCTCAAGGATTGCGAACTGGTCACCCGCATCTTCGAGCACACCCGGCTGCTCGACTTCCTTCTTGAACGTGCCACGGTGACTGGCCTGCCGGTGGACCGCAGCGGCGGCTCGGTGGCGGCGTTCTGTCACCTGTACATCCCGGCCATGCACCGGCTGGGCTTCGTCGCGCCGAGCCTGGGCAGCCGCGAGGGGGAGGCCAGCCCGGGCGGGTTCGTCATGGACTCGCAGCCAGGCCTTTACGAGTCGGTGCTGGTGCTGGACTACAAGAGTCTGTATCCATCGATCATCCGTACCTTCCTGATCGACCCGGTGGGGCTGGTGGAAGGCTTGCGTGAGCCCGATCAGGCCAGCTCGGTCGAGGGCTTTCGTGGCGCTCGCTTCTCGCGTACCCGCCACGCTTTGCCGGCCATCGTCGAGCGCGTCTGGCAGAATCGCGAGGCGGCGAAGAAAGCGGGTAACGCCCCGTTGTCCCAGGCCCTGAAGATCATCATGAACGCCTTCTACGGTGTGCTTGGCTCCAGCGGTTGCCGGTTCTTCGACCCGCGCCTGGCCTCGTCGATCACCCTGCGTGGGCACCAGATCATGCGCCAGACCCGCGCCTTGATCGAAGCACGTGGTTATGACGTGATCTATGGCGACACCGACTCCACCTTCGTCTGGCTCAAGGGCGCGCATGACGAGGATCAGGCGACGAGTATCGGGCGTGCACTGGTGGCCGAGGTCAACCAGTGGTGGCGCGAACACCTGCGCCAGGAGATGGGCCTGCACAGTGCGTTGGAGCTGCAGTTCGAAACCCACTACCGGCGCTTCCTGATGCCGACCATCCGCGGCACCGAGGAGGGCAGCAAGAAGCGCTATGCCGGGTTGGTGCAGCGCGCCGACGGTCAGGACGAGGTAGTCTACAAAGGGCTGGAGTCGGTACGCACCGATTGGTCGCCGCTGGCCCGGCAGTTCCAGCAGGAACTGTATGGCCGGATTTTCCGTGGCCAGCCCTATCGCGACTATGTGCGCGATTATGTACGACGCACGCTGCTGGGCGAGCAGGATGAACTGCTGGTGTATCGCAAGCGCTTGCGTCGTCCGTTGCAGGACTACCAACGCAACGTGCCACCCCATGTGCGCGCCGCGCGTCTTGCCGATGAATACAATTTGCGCCTGGGGCGCCCGCTGCAATACCAGCGCGGCGGCTGGATCAGCTACGTCATCACCACGGCTGGCCCGGAGCCCCTGGAGAACCTGCAGTCGCCAGTCGATCACGAGCACTACCTGAGCCGTCAGTTGCAGCCGGTGGCGGATGCGATCCTGCCGTTCGTGGGGGATGACTTCGCCAGCCTGACCGATCGCCAGCTCCTGCTCTTCTGAGGGGGGGCGGCTGCCGCCGGGGTGGCATCTATCTACTGCCCGAGCATGGCCGCTGCCACCTAGCCTGCGCTTCTTTTCCAAGGAGCGCTACGCCATGACGACCCCCCGCGTACAGCACGAACAAGACGCCACCGCCGTCCCTGATGTTCACGCACTGCATCAGGACGCCGTGATTGGTCAGCGTTTGCCGGACTGGCTACGCCAGGCTTCCCCGGAGCAGGTCAAGCACCTGTACGAGGCGATGAGGCTCAGCGTGTATTTCCAGGCGCGGGCCCAAGCCATCATGGGGCAGTTGGACAGCCTGGACAGCTTTGCCGAAACGCGTTTGGCCGAGGCCCTCAGGCCCCATGTCGATGGGCCGTTCGATGTCCGCGCGTTGCAGTTTCGTCGTGGTCACCGCGAGCCAGTGCTCACCTCGATACCCATCGGTTACCCGGTGACGGAGCCGGTGTACACGCAAATGCCCCTGGTCGAGGCGGCGCTGCGCAATTTCCGCGAGGAGGAAACCGAGGACGGCGGGCAGTTACCCGGCAACCGGCTAAGCGATCCTCGCAATGCATCTGCCCGGCTGCCCAACGCGCGCCGTTTTGCTGCATTGTGCCGGTCTCTGGACCTGGGCGGTCAATACCAGCGCCATTTGCACACCGTGCTGGAGCGGGACAGCCATTCGGGCGCTGCCGCCGAATCGGTGTTCGGCCGGGCCCATCGCTACGGCATGCTGGCTGATGCCTGCGTTGCGCGGCTCAAAGGTGTTCTGAGCGAGGACGAATACCTGCTGGTGCACAATCTCTGCGCGCAGAAAGCCTCGTTGACCTTCGAAGGACGTCCGGTGCAGTACAAGCGCCTGAGCCTGCTGGCGTGCACCCTGGAGCAGATCGTGGTGCTGGATGTTCGTGACGAGATCTTCAGCCCGCTGTACAGCTCCAGCTACCGCGTGCTGGTCCACATTCCGGGCGATCCGACGACTCCGTGGAGCGCATTCCCCGACCTGCGCCACTTTGCCAATGACCTGGGCAAGCGCCTGCGCCTGCCCGGGTACCAGCGTTTCTTCAGCCGCTTTGTGTTGCGCCGCGATGCGCAGTCGTTCTTTTCCGCCGTTGTTTCGGGCTACCAGGGCGTGTCGGACCTGGCAAACATTGCACTGGAAGAGCATATGCACCCCTGGGAGATCACCGACCAGGCTACTGCCAGTACCCTGGAAGGCTCGCTGTTCAGTGCGCTGGGCCGTGCGCGCATTGCGCAGGTCAAGGCCGATGCGGCGATGATTGCCGTGCCCTCGGCTGCGGTGGATGAACAGGTCCGGCGCGAGCACGATCAGCGCTTGTCCGCAGAAGGCTGGGCTTTGCTCAATATAGCGGGGCTCTTCGTGCCGGCCCTGGGCGCGGTGTTGCTCGCAGTGACCGCATGGGAACTGCTGGGTGAGGTCTACCACGGTGTCGAGGCCTGGCACGAGGGGGATAGCAGCGAGGCCCTCGATCACCTGCTCAACGTCGCCGGCGATGTAGCCATGATTGCAGCCACGGCGGCAGGTGCGCAGGTGGCGCGAGCGGCCTGGAGCCGTTCGGCGCTGGTCGATAGCCTATTGCCGGTCCGGCTGGAGGACGGCAGCACGCGGCTATGGAAGGAGGACCTCACGCCATTTCGCAATGCGCCGCCTGCCGGGGCGCTGCGTGACGACCAAGGTGTATACCGTGCCGGCGAAGGTTGCTGGATTGAAATGGATGGCCAGCACTATCGGGTTGCGCAGGGTAGCGATCAGCGCTGGCGCTTGCAGGGTGACGACAACCACGCGCCTGTGCTCAGACACAATGGTGCGGGCGGCTGGCGGCTGTGGTGGGAGCAACCACTGGAGTGGGATGAGCCTCGGCGTTCGTTCCGGCGCCTGGGGCATGACTTTGCCGAGCTGGACGACGACCAGATCGACGAAATCCTGCTCGCCCACGACATACAACCGCAGCATCTGCGCGCGGTCCATGTCGAGGGACGTGTGGCCGATGGCGAATGGCTGGACAGTGTCGTCCGCTATCGGCTGGACCTGCGCATCCGTCGAGTGGTCAGCCAATTGCGCAGTGGGATCATAGCCACCGACGAGGCTGTACTCGGTCAGGCACGGTTGCTGTCCGGCGGCGCTGATGCTTCCGATCAGGCATTGGCGGAGCTGATCTGGTCCGAACGCAGGCGTCTGTTCGAGCAGTTGTATGCGTTGGAGCAGCCAACCGGAGACGCGGGCGTCGAGCGTCTGTGCCGACAGTTCTCTTCACTGCACAGTCGGGCGGCCTCGCAACTGTTGCGCGAAGCCAGTGTGGTCGATCGTGGGCGCTTGCTGGACAACGGCCGGGTGGCGATGGACCTTGCCTCTCAGGCGGGCGCTGCGGTGTGGCGTATCAGGGTGGCCCGGGTGTTCGAAGGGTTGTACCTGGATGCCAGCCAGAATGCCGATCTTGCCCGCGTTGCGCTGCAGGTGCTGGACACACTGCCGGGTGCTTCGCGCAACGTGGCCTGGCGCTTGTGCGAGGGCTCGGCGGACGGCCCGGTACTGCTGTCGATAGACCGCGCACAGGCCGTTCGCACACTGACCCTGGTTCACACCGATGGGCATTTCCAGTTGCTCGACGGTGCAACAGAGGTGGTGCTCAAGGAAGGCGAACTGTTCGACGTCCTGAGTGGCGCGGTGGACGACGGGCAGCGGGAGGCCCTGGGGTTGACCGAGCCCTTGGCCCACAACCTGCGTGTGACCCTGGCGCGCGCGACGGCGGCCCGTCGCTCGCAAGTGGTGGGGATGCTCGGCAAGCGCGCCTCTGCAGGCTGGTTCCGGGCGCCGCAACGTCTGGCGGATGGGCGGGTCGGTTACCCGTTGAGCGGTCGCGGCGCCGGACGTGGGCGATGCCGGCCGTTGTTCGGCAGGGTGCGTAACCTGTACCCGAACCTGAGCGACAACGAGGTGCGAACCTGGCTGGTCATGCTCGGCAACAGCGGCACAAACATTCAAATCGAGCTGACTCGGCTAGAGGATGAGATGGCTTTGCTGGAGACGCACCTGCAGTTGTGGGCCAATCAGCCTGGCGGCCTGAGCGCCCGTGGAGAGCGAGCCTACCTGCGCGATGCCTTGCTCGCGGCCTGGCGGCGCACCCTGCCCAGAGTGTACGACCAGTTCGGGCGCGTGATCGGTCAACGTCTGAACCTGTGGGCCGTGTCATTGCAGTCGCTCCCGGAGATTGCGCAACAGGTCAGTTTCGACCATGTGGTGTCGTTGTCGTTGCGCGGCATTGGCTTGACCGAGATTCCCAGCACCTTCATGCGGGCGTTCGGTCGCCTGGAAGTCCTCGAGTTACCCAGCAACAGGCTTACCCGCCTGCCGCCGCGGTTACGTCACCTCTCGCGACTGCGGGAACTGGACCTCACCGGCAATCGGATCGTGCTGGACGATCGCCAGGCAGCCACGCTGTTGCAACTGACGCATCTGAGGTTACTGGATTTGTCGTACAACCCGTTGGGGCGTAGTTTTTCCGTGGCAAGCATGCCACATCTGAGCTCCCTTCAGTTGGCGCACACCGGAATCAGCCAGTTGCCTGACGGTTTGCTGAGTCGCGGCTCTCTGGCGATCGCTGACCTGCGTCACAACGCAATTGTCGAACTTCCCGACCACTTCTTCAGTGCCCCTAGGTGGTATGCCCGCTCGGTGCTGTTGAGCGATAACCCGCTGAGCGCCACCTCTACCCAGCGCCTGCGCAGCTTCATGATTCGTCATCAACTGATGGTTGAAGAGGAGCTGGAAGCCGAGAATGCCGGCGATCAAGCGGGGGATGTCGCTGCTACGCTCGACAGAGCACGCGGTATCTGGAGACAGGTGATCGATGCAGGTTCCACCGCACTGTTCGACGAGCATTGGAATGGGCTGGCCGGGGCGCCGGGCAGCGCCGATTTCATGGACCTGTTGCGCCGCCTGCCCGAAACGCTGGATTTTCGCAATCACGGCACAGACCTTGGGCGGCGAGTGAACAGCATGATTCTGGCGATGCGCGAGCATGAGCAGTTGCGCGAGGAACTGTTCACCCAGGCGATGTTGCCCAGGACATGCCAGGACAGTGTCATCGGGAACTTCAGTCGGCTGGAAGTGCGCATGCTGGTCTGGAAGGCACTGGTTGACGCCCGGGGCGGTGCCCAGGATGCGGCATTGGTGCACCTGGGGCGGCAGCTGTGGCGCCTGGATGAAATCGAACGGATTGCCGTCGATGACATTGCCGGTCGTGTGGTCGCGGGGAGCGACCCCGATGAAATCGAGGTCGAATTGGCCTACCGGGTCATGTTGCGCGATGAGTTCGATCTGCCTGCACAGCCGTCAGACATCGCCTACCAGCAGACTGCCGGCTTGAACCCTGAGCGTTTGGCTGCGGCCCGCCGGCGGCTGCGCGAGGGGGAAACCGAGCAGGCCATGGTCGAGTCGCTGTTCATGCGTGAATTCTGGACCGAGCACCTCAAGAACAGCCATCAAGAGGAATTCGACGCCATCAAGAGGCCGTTCTTCGAGCGTATCGAGGTGGCTCAGGAGATGGCTGGCGATGACTCGACAGGCACCCGGTCCTATGACGATACCTTGCAAGCCTTGAGTATCGAGGTTCAACGACTTCAGGCTCAGTCCGCCGAGCTTGACCTTCAACGCGGCGGCCTGACGGGGGAAGCCCTGGAGGCCCATCTGCAGCGGCACGCGGATATCGACCGACAACTGCGCGAGCAGCGTGCCAGCCTTCAGATGCGCTTGGCCGATGGCGAATTTGCCGAGCGCATGCGCGCCTTGGGCACTGGCATGGATTCCCAGTCCTTTCGCGAAACGATGGACCTGTTGTCGACCGAGCACGATGCGGCGGTGCAGGCACGCATCATCGAACTGACCCGAACGGCGCTGGCGCAGACCCCGTCGCAGGTAACACCGCCGACTTCCGAGCCGCAGCCGGGGCCGAGCCGTGGCAGCGGCATGGGCTGAGAGGCGAGGGTGCCAGCGTTCATTGTTGGGCTATGCTCTGCAGTGGGGGGCGGGCATTTCCGCACGTCCCGAGCGAAGGCCTGGACACCGGAAGTTACCTTTGCACAGCGCATGTTCCACTTCAGGTGGTTTAGGCTCCGTGTCGGATCTTTCTCTATGATCTGTAGTCATTGATATATCGAGAGAACAAGGAGATACACATGCTCGTCCGGTCACTGACCCTCGCCACTCTGCTTGCCGTCGCTGCCCCGCTGCTGGCTGCCGACAGCGATGCGCCCCTGGCCAAGGAGCTGGGCAAGGCACGGCCATTGGTCGTGATCGCCCCCAGCAGCGCCGACCCGACGTTGCGCGGGTTGGAGGAGGCCATGAAGGATCCGGCCACCCAGGCCGGGTTCAAGGAGCGCAACCTGGTGCTGTTCAGCGTCGCCCAGATGATGGGTAAACGCGAAGACAAGAACCTCGAGCAGCAGACCACCATGGCGCTGATCCGCGAACTCAAGCTTGGCGCGAGCAAGGGCACCAAGGTGATCCTGATCGGCAAGGATGGCGAGCGCCACATGCTCAAGGATGATGAAAGCGGTGAGAAGATCGACCCGCAGGCGATTTTCAAGGCCGTTGACGAACTGCCGGCGGCAGAGAAAGCCATTGCTGCCCCCGAGCCGGTAGCCGCTGCCCCGGCCTCGGAGCCCAAGGCGAAAGAAACTGGCAAGGCCGCCAAACCGGCCAAGCCGGCAGCACCGCCCAAGCCACTGGACGACTGAACCGCCAGCGCCGGTCTTTGCAGACCGGCGTTTTTGTATCCCACTGTATCAGCGGGCCCCGGTGACCGATTGCCATACAAATTCCCTCGCTTCTCGATACATCGGGGACACACCACTGCGGCGAAATGAGCTGACCTTTCGACCGACGTGGAGCTTCGCCATGACCGCCATCTGCAATCTTCTCCCGCCGCTCTGCCGTCTCATTCGAAACATCTGACTTTTCGCCGGTTAGCGCGCGGGGCAAGCCATCTTCCATCGTTCAACGGGAGGCGGCTTGCCCCGCGGTCGTTTCCGGCCCCTGCGGAGACTTTCCCCATGCATTCCGAACCCTTGCTCACCGGCCTTGGCTTGCGCCGCGGCCTGCTGGCTGAACTGCTGAAACTGGAGCCGGGCACCGTGGACTTCCTCGAGTGCGCCCCGGAGAACTGTATCAATGTCGGTGGCGCCTTCGGCCATGGGCTGGCGCAGCTCGCCGAACGTTTCGCAATCGCCTGCCATGGCTTGTCACTGTCGCTGGGCGGGCCGGAGGCGCTGGACTTGAAGCTGCTCGATGGCACCCGGCGCTTCATGGACCGTTACCAGGTGAAGCTGTACAGCGAGCACCTGAGCTATTGCAGCGATGACGGTCACCTCTACGACCTGATGCCGATCCCTTTCACCGACGAAGCGGTCCGCCATGTCGCTGCGCGTATCCGTCAGGCCCAGGATTGCCTGGGCAGGCGCATCGCCGTGGAAAATATCAGCTACTACGCCGCGCCCTACCAGGCGATGAGCGAGTTGTCGTTCATCTGCGCGGTGCTCGAGGAAGCCGACTGTGACCTGTTGCTGGACGTCAACAATGTCTTCGTCAATGCCTGCAATCACCGGTACGACGCATTGACCTTCCTCGAAGGGCTGCCGCGCGAGCGAGTGGTTGGCATGCATGTGGCGGGGCACTACGACGAGGCAGCGGACTTGAAGGTGGACACCCACGGCGCTGCGGTGAAGGAAGATGTATGGACGCTGTTCTCGATTGCGTGCCAGCGCTTCGGCAATCAGCCGACCGTACTGGAACGCGACTTCAACTACCCGCCCATGGCCGAGCTGCTCGCCGAGACTGCACGCATCCGGGCGCTGCAACAGGCTGCCGGAGGGTTGCGCCATGACTGAACTGCGCGAGCAACAATTCACCCTGGCCCGTCACCTGCGCGACCCGCAGCGTCATCCGGCGCCACCCGGTATCGAGGAGCGGCGGTTGAAGGTCTACCGCGAGCTGTTCTACGGTGCCATCGAGGGCCTGCTGGCCGGCGGTTTCCCGGTGATGCGCAAGACGTTGGGCGATCAGGTCTGGCATGCCCGGGTGCGTGATTTCTATGCCAACTATCGCAGCCAGACCCCGTTGTTCACCGAGGTCGCCGAATGCTTCATCGACTACCTGCAGGGTGTCGAGCTGGACGCACCCTGGCAACTGGAACTGGCGCATTACGAGTGGATCGAGGCGTACTTGAGCCTCACGGATGCGCAGGACCCCGCACACGATCCGCACGGCGACCTGCTTGACGGGGAACCGCTGCTATCCTGTGTGGCCCAGGTGCTGGCTTATCAATGGCCGGTAGAGCGAATCGGCCCTGACTATCAGCCAGAACAGGCGCCTGAGGTGCCGACTCTGCTGCTGGTGCACCGCGATGCAGGGTTCAAGGTGCACTTTTCCCGCCTGGCACCCTTGGCGTGGCAGCTGTTGAACGCATCGGGCAGCGGGCGTGAGCGCTTGCTGGCACTGGGCGGCGAGGCGTTGCTCGAAGGCGGCAAAGCGATGCTTGAAGGGTTGCGCGCCCAGGGTGTGATCATCGGAACCCGGGCGGCCTGACGAGTCGCCTCAAGCTTTTCGGGAAGACACAAAGCCCACGCCTGTTGCCAGGCGTGGGCTTTGTGTTCTGCGGGCCTTGATCAGCCGTGCTGCCAGCGACGGGCCAGCCAATGATCCAGGCTCAGGCGGCCGGATCCCTTGAGTATCAGCGGCAGCAACGCCACCAGGTAGATCAGCGGCAGCTTGAAGTTGCCGAAGCCGCGGTCGGTAATGGTATAGCCCTGGGCCAGCTCAGCCAGCGATGACCAATGTGCCGGCCAGTGCACGGAGGCGATCGCGACGACCGTCACCACGGCCAACACCACCGAGGCCAGCCGTGTACCGAAGCCCAGCAGCAGGAGCAGCGGGCAGATCAGCTCGGCCCACATCGACAGTTGCCAGTTGAATTCAGCGGGCAGCACGTTGAACGGGAAGGGGAAGTTGGCCTGCAAGTCGACGAACCAGTTGTTGCCGTTGAACTTCTCAAGGCCTGATTCGAAGAACTCCCAGGCCAGGAACAGCCGAAGGGGCAGGTCTGCGCTCCAGTTGCCGGTGTTGTCGATGCGTGAAAGGGTGCGGTTGATCAGCGTTGTCATGGTGCAGGTCTCGCTTCAGCAGGAAAGGGCAGGTTTGGCGCGGCGCAGGTGTTGAGCGCGCTTGGCGGTGAGCTTGAGGACGATGGCAGCGAACATCAGGGCGAATGCCAGCGGGTACCAGCCGCCCATCGGGATGCGCTTGTAGAACGACAGGCAGAACACCCCGGCCAGCACCCAGGTGCCGGTGCTGTGCAGGCCTCGCCACAGACGGCCGCCGAGCAGGCGCATGGCGCCTTTGAGCGAGGTCAGGGTCAGCAGCAGGATGAACAGGTAGCCAACACTGCCGGGAATGTTGGCCACTGCGGTGCGGCCGGCCCAGAACAGCTCCGGGAAGCGTTGCGCATAGAGGTAGATCAGTACCCCGTGAACCGTGTGGGAGAAGGCGAAGGCCAACCCGAGGAAGCGTCGCTCACGCAGCACCTGGCGACTGAAGACTCCAGGTAACAGGGTCACCAGCGAGGAGGCGAGAAACGTCAGCAGGAACAGCGCGAAGGAGCTGCGTGCGGTGGCGCGGATGGCTGTGCGCAGGGCTTCGGCAGAGCCGACGGGGTGCATCGACAGGGCCAGCCCGGTCATCAGCAGGGTCAGGCCGGCAAGGGCAGCGAACAGCTTCCAGCCGGAGGGTAACGCGAGGTTTTTCATGAGCAGCTCCCAGGTCTGCGACGGCGAAGGCCGTGGCGTTGTTGTGGCTGGGAGTGTGTTGGCGAGGGGTATCTGCAGTGTGTCGGCGGGGCGGGGGTTGTGTATCGGTGTGTAGCGTTCGGCGGGTGTGCTACAGATCCATACATGAACCGACCGTGGGAGGGAAGCCCGCTCCCACAGACAGCCCCACTTCTACAGGTGGGAGGGTGGCAGTTCTACTTGGGCGCACAGCCCGCCGCTTTCACGATTGCTCAGACTCAGTCGTCCACCCATGGCCTGGGTCAGTTGATGGGCAATGGCCAGCCCGAGTCCGGTCCCGCCGGTGCTGCGATTGCGCGAGCCTTCGACCCGATAGAAGGGTTTGAGCACCTCGCTCAATTCCTGTTCGGGAATCCCCGGGCCGTCGTCGAGCACTCGAATCAGGGTGTCGCCGGTACTGCCGTGGCTGACTTCCAGGCGCGCAGAGCCGGTGAACTTCAAGGCGTTGTCCAGCAGGTTGACCAGGACTCGGCGCAAGGCATGCGGGCGGGTGTGCAGCACCGTGTCGGTGTCACCGCAGCGCACGACCTGCGCGCCGCTGTCCTGGTAGTCGAACACCAGGCTGTCGAGGAACGCGTCGAGATTGACCTTGCAGGGCTGTTCGGTGCTGCTGTCCATGCTGCGGGCGTAGGCCACCCCCTCGCGCACCAGATGCTCCATGGCGCTCAGGTCGTTCCACAGTTTGTCCTTTTCCAGCCCGTCATCCATCACTTCCACGCGCAGCTTCATGCGTGTGATCGGTGTCTGCAGGTCATGGGAGATGGCCGCCAACAATTGCATGCGCTCCTTGAGATAAGCGGCGATGCGTGCCTGCAGGGCGTTGAAGGCCACGGCGGCGTACTTCACCTCGCGCGGGCCGCTCTCATCCAGCTGTAGGCCGGGCTTGTCGGGGTCGAGGTGATCGACGGCCTGGGCCAGGCGCGTCAGGGGGCCGATCGCCAGGCGTACCGCAAGCCAGGTGCACAGCAGCAGGACCGCCAGCTGGAACAACAGCACCACGGGTAGCCAGGTGGCCAGTGGCACCGGCGCCGGGGTGACGTCGATGGTCAGCGGCGCGCCGTCGGCGAAGTCGAGGTGAGCCTGGAAGTGTGCGTTCGGCCCAGGGATTTCCTGGAAGGTCAGTTGATAGTCCTTGCCAATCGCCTTGACGATCGACTCTGCTGCCATGGGCGGGTCGGCGCTGGGCATGCTCTGGCCGGCGAGGCCTTGGTCGAGGCGGTAGCGGTAGTTGTGACGCTCCAGGCGCGGCAGCCACGCAGCACGTTCGGCGGCGGGCAGGCGGTCGAGGATGGCCACCGAGGTCGCGACGTCCATTTCCAGGTTGCTCAGCATCATCGAGCGGCTGCTGACGTAGCGCTCGTAGAACTGAAGGCCGAACGACGAGCCGTAGGCCAGCACCAGCCCGGTCAGGAAGATCAGCGCCAGGCGCGAAGCCAGAGTGCCTGGCCACTTCATGTCGGCGACTCGATCAGCGAGACCGGCAGCGAGAACACATAGCCCTCGCTGCGCACGGTCTTGATGCAGGTCGGCTCGCGCGCGTCGTCGCCCAGGCGCTGGCGCAGCCGGCTGACCAACAGGTCGATGGAGCGGTCGAAGATGTCGGCTTCACGGCCCTGGGTGAGGTTGAGCAGTTGCTCGCGGCTGAGCACCCGCTGCGGATGGTCGAGGAATACCCGTAACAGGCGGTACTCGGCACCGCTCAAGGCCACGAGGGTGCCTTCGTCGTCGAGCAGGTGGCGGGCGGTGGTGTCCAGGCGCCATTGGCCGAAGGCGATCAGCCGGCTGCTTTCGCTGATGGTGAGGTTGGGCGGCAGCATGCGCGTGCGACGCAGCACTGCATTGATGCGCGCCAGCAGCTCGCGGGCGGAGAACGGTTTGGTCAGGTAGTCGTCGGCGCCCATTTCCAGGCCGATGATGCGGTCGGTCTCGTCGTTGCGGGCGGTAAGCATCAAGACGGGCGTGTTGCGGTGCTTGCCGGCACGGAGTTCGCGACACAGCAACAGGCCGTCATCGCCGGGCATCATGATGTCGAGCACGATCAGGTCGACGGAGTTGCCTTCGAGAAAGCTGCGCATCTGCCGACCGTCGGCGACGATGCTCGTGCGCAGGCCGTTCTTCTTCAGGTAGTTGCCGACCAGCTCGCGAATTTCGCGGTCGTCGTCGACGATCAGGATGTGATCGACGTGTTCCATCATGGTGGTCCTGTAATGAGTGCGATGGGCACAGTGTAACGAGGCTCGGCTCGCTTGCCTGCGGGTGTTTGTATTGCAGTGTATCCGCCTGCGACACAGATACAGAACGAAGCAGCACGGGCATTTCTCGACACATGGCCGATACCTGACGGGCTTCAAATGGCACTCGACCGGGGAGCGAACGGCTTCCCACCCAAAGCCCCGCAGGAGATCCATCATGAACTTCAAGACCCTTGCCAGTGCCAGCCTGTTCGCCGTACTCAGCGTCGGCGCCATCGCCGCCCAGGCCAGCACCCAACCGATGCCCGACAGCCAGGCCATGCAGTACCGCTACGGTGATCACCTGGACGTCAAGCGCGTACTGTCGGTAAAGAACGACCGCGGTAACGCGTGTGGCGTGGTCAACACCCGCATGGACTACCTGGACTCGCAGGGCCAGGTGCAGAGCGTCGAGTACCGTACCTACGCCACCGGCGGTTGCCATGACAACTGATCGTACCCAGGCCGAGCCAGCCAGCCCCTGGCGACGCCGCTGGCTCAAGCTGGGCGGTGTAGTTCTGGCGCTCGCTGGCCTGGGCCTGGCCGGGCACCTGTTGGCGCGGGACGACCTGGGGCCGATGCCTTCGTTGGCAGGTGCCCAGGCGTGGATCAACTCGCCGCCGCTGGATGCTCCGGCGCTCAAGGGCAAGGTCGTGCTGGTGGACTTCTGGACCTGGGACTGCATCAACTGCAAGCGCAGCATGCCGTACGTCAACCAGTGGGCCAAGCGCTATGCCGACCAGGGGCTGGTGGTGGTGGGCGTGCATACGCCGGAGTACGACTACGAGCATGATGTGGGCAATCTCAGGCAGAAGGTACGCTCGCTCGACATCGGTTATCCGGTGGCGGTCGACAATGATTACCGGATCTGGAATGCCTGGGGCAATCAGTTCTGGCCGGCGCATTATTTCGTCGATCGCAAGGGGCAAGTGCGCCACGTGCATTTCGGTGAAGGGGACTACGCCGGTCAGGAACGGGTGATCCGCGAGCTGCTGGCCGAGCCATCGACGTAGGCCCAGGCTAGCGCTGGCGCAGGAGACGACTCACCGCAAACTGGCAAAGTGTGCCTGCATCCGTATCGGGTCGGCCTGGCGAGCGCTGAACAGCTCGAATGCCTTGACCGCCTGGAACACGGCCATGGTACCGCCGTCGAGTGTCTGGCAGCCCAGCGCCCGGGCGTGGCGCAACAGCTCGGTTTCGAGCGGGAAGTAGATGATCTCGGCCACCCACAAGCGCCTGTGCAGCAGTTCGACCGGCAACGGTGTACCCGGCAGCTTGGCCATGCCCACTGGCGTGGTGTTGACCAGCCCGTCGGCTGCCGCCAAGGCGTCGGCCAGGTTCTCGCCCAATTGTGCGCGGCCGGTTCCGAAGCGTGTGTTGAGGTTGTCCACCAGCGCTTGCCCGCGTGCGCGGTCTATCTCGAACAGCACCAGGCACTCGACTTCTTCGGCCAGCAGCGCATGGGCCACTGCTGCCCCCGCGCCGCCAGCCCCCATTTGCACCACCTGACGCCGGGCAACGCCGGGCAGGCCTCGGCGCAGGCCTTCGGCGAAACCCAGGCAGTCGGTGTTGTGGCCGATGCGCCTGCCGTCCTTGAACAGCACTGTGTTGACGGCGCCGATGCCGCGCGCCTCGTCTGACAGTTCATCCAGAAACGGCAGGATCGCCTGCTTGAACGGGAAGGTGATGTTCAACCCGGTAAAGCCGGTGTGCTGTGCCGCGTCGAGCAAGCGGGGCAGGGCGCTGTCGTCCAGGCCCAGCTGGTCGACATCGATCAGCCGATACAAGTAGCGCAAGGTCTGGGCATCGCCCTCTCGCTCGTGCAGCGCAGGTGTGCGCGAGGCCTGGATGCCGCGCCCGATCAGGCCAGCGAGGATGCTGTGCGGCCTCATGCAGCCACCTCCTGCAGCAGTTGCTGGAAATGCGCCAGCCCTGCGCGGTAGCCTTGGCTGCCCAATCCGCAGATCACCCCCACGGCCACCGCCGATACGAACGAAAGGTGTCGGAACGGTTCGCGCTTGTAGATGTTGGACAGGTGCACCTCGATCACCGGCAGCTCACAGGCGACCAAGGCGTCACGGATGGCAACCGAGGTGTGGGTCCAGGCACCGGGATTGATCAGGATGCCGGCGCAGCGACCTCGGGCGCCATGGATCCAGTCGATCAATTCACCTTCATGGTTGGTCTGGCGAAACTCGGTTTCCAGGCCCAGCTCGCGGGCGCTGGCGGCGCACAGGTTCGCAAGGTCGGCGAGGGTTTCCCGGCCATAGTGACCGGGTTCGCGAGTGCCCAGCAGGTTGAGGTTGGGGCCGTTGAGTACAAGGATTGGGCATGACATGGCGCAGCATCGCTTTTATTGTTGGCTGCAGTAAGTTTTGTACTATCTGGTTAGTTTTGTAAATCGGCGGCACCATTCGGCATCAAAATCGGGGGCGATAATCGCCCATCGTTCCGGCTGAATTACAGAATCGTAATCTTCACGCCACCGCCACGATAACCGCCGCGCCCTAGAGTCCCTCGCCAGCAACCGCCAGCCGTCGAGGATCCCAGACCGTGCCGTTCAAACCCTCCCGCTCCCTTGTCCTGATTTGCCTGCTGTCGGCCAGTGCTTTCGCCCAGGCAGGACAGGGCCTGACCCTGGGCCAGGCGCTCGATGCGGCGTTTGCCGATAACCCGGACCTGGCTGTCGTGCGCCAGGGACTGGGCATCGCCGATGGCGAACGGCGCCAGGCCGGGCTGATACCTAACCCGGAGCTTTCCTGGGAGCGTGAAGACACTCGCCGCGATACCAGTACCACCACGGTCATGCTCAGCCAGGCGCTCGAGTTGGGTGGCAAACGGGGCGCGCGTGTCGAGGTGGCCAAGGCCGGACAGGATATCGCTTGGCTGGAGCTCGAGCGCCAAGGCAATGGCCTGCGTGCCGATGTGACCCAGGCGTTCCATGCTGCACTGCGGGCGCAGACTGCGGTGGAGCTGGCCGAGCAGTCCAAAGCCTTGACCGAACGGGGCCTGCGGGTGGTACAGGCGCGGGTCACGGCGGGCCAGTCATCGCCGGTCGAGGCCACTCGCGCCGAAGTGCAGTTGGCCCAGGCCCTGGCGCAACTGCGTCGCGCCGAAGCGGATCGCGTGGTGGCCTGGCAGGCGCTGGCGCGCTTGACCGGCAGCGCCGAGGTGGCGTTCACACAGCTTGATGGCAGCGGCTTGTTGCCTGGCCCGGCGCCACAGGCCGAGGTCTTGCTGGGCAAGGTCGAACAGACTGTCGAGTGGCGCCTTGCCGCCGCGCAGATCGAGCGCTCAGAGGCTGCGCTAGGTTCGGAAAAAGCCCAGCGTATCCCCAACCTAACGGTCAGCCTGGGCAGCCAGTACAGCCGCGAGGACCGCGAACGGGTCAACGTGGTCGGCCTGTCCATGCCGCTGCCGCTGTTCGATCGAAACCAGGGCAACGTGCTGGCGGCCTCGCGTCGCGCCGACCAGGCCCGCGACCTGCGCAACGCGGTGGAACTGCGCCTGCGCAGCGACACCCGCAGCGCCCTGAGCCAGTGGGCCATGGCCATGGCCGAGGTCAACGCCTACGACCGCACAATTCTGCCCTCGGCACGCCAGGCGGTAGATACCGCCACGCGCGGCTTCGAGCGCGGCAAGTTCGCGTTCCTCGATGTCCTGGACGCCCAGCGCACGCTGATCGAAGCCCGTGGGCAGTACCTCGACGCCCTGGCTTCGGCAAGTGATGCGCGGGCCCAGATCGAGCGGATCTATGGCCAGCTGGATGCCGGGCGCTGAGGCGCGAATCGAGCGTTCCACCTTCTTCATTTGCAGCAGGAGCCCCCATGAACACCACCCGCAAGTTCGCCCTCCTTGCCACCCTGGTCGCCGTGATCGGCGCCGGTGGGTTGGCCTGGACCGGCAACCTCGGCCCCGGAAAGACCAGTGAGTCCGGCCATGACGACCACGGCAACGACGGCCACGACCACGGCAGCGCGCCCGCAGCATCCGGCGAGGAAGGGCACGACGAAGAGGGCGAGCTGCACCTTTCCTCCGCGCAGATCGAGGCGGCCGGGGTCCAGTTGGTCACCGCCGGCCCGCGCGCCCTGGGGACGTCGATCAGTTTTCCTGGCGAGATCCGTTTCGATGAGGACCGTACCGCCCACGTGGTGCCGCGTGTTCCTGGTGTGGTCGAGTCGGTGCAGGCCGACCTGGGCCAGCCGGTCAAGCGTGGCCAGGTGCTGGCGGTGATCGCCAGCCAACAGATTTCCGAGCTGCGCAGCGAGCAGCAGGCGGCGCAGCGGCGGGTCGAGCTGGCGCGGCTGACGTTCGAGCGTGAAAAGCAGCTGTGGCAGGAGCGCATCAGCGCCGAGCAGGATTACCTGCAGGCTCGCCAGGTCTTGCAGGAAGCTGAAATCGCCTTGGCCAATGCCGGGCAGAAGGTGGCTGCCGTGGCCCCGGCGGGGGCGGGCAATCGCTACGAACTGCGTGCACCGTTCGATGCGGTGGTGGTGGAAAAACACCTGGCCGTTGGCGAGGTGGTGAGTGAGGCCAGCAACGCCTTCACCCTGTCTGATTTGAATTGGGTCTGGGCCACGTTCGCCGTAACCCCGCGTGATCTGGACAAAGTTACCAGCGGGCGCGCCGTGACGGTCAGTTCGCCGGACCTCGATGCGCAGGTCGAGGGCACCATCAACTACGTCGGCAACCTGCTCGGTGAGCAGAACCGCGCCGCCACCGCTCGCGCCACGCTGGCCAACCCCAAGGGGTCGTGGCGCCCAGGGCTGTTCGTCAATATCGCGGTGACTGTCGAGCAAGCAGAGGCTGCCGTGGTGGTTCCGCAGGTTGCCCTGCAGACCCTCGAAGAGCGCAGCGTGGTGTTCGCCCGCACCCCTGATGGCTTCCAGGCGTTGCCGGTCAGGACGGGTCGTCGCGATGGCGGTTTCGTCGAAATCACCGAAGGCCTGGCCAGCGGCACCCAGGTGGCGGCGGCAGGTAGCTTTGTCCTCAAGTCCGAGCTGGGCAAGGGCTCGGCCGAGCACAATCACTGATCCGGGAAACCTTCATGTTCGAACGCCTGATTCAATTTGCCATCGAGCAACGCCTGGTGGTGATGCTTGCCGTGGTGCTGATGGCTGCGGTGGGCATCCACAGCTACCAGAAGCTGCCGATCGACGCGGTGCCCGATATCACCAACGTGCAGGTGCAGATCAACACCGCTGCACCCGGCTATTCGCCGCTGGAGACCGAGCAGCGCATCACCTACGCCATCGAGACAGCGATGGCCGGCCTGCCCGGGCTCAAGCAGACCCGTTCGCTGTCGCGTTCAGGGTTGTCGCAGGTGACAGTGATCTTCGATGACGCCACCGATATCTTCTTCGCCCGGCAACTGGTCAACGAACGCCTGCAAGTCGCTCGCGAACAATTGCCAGAGGGCATCGAAGCCAGCATGGGGCCGATCTCGACGGGCCTGGGGGAAATCTTCCTGTGGACGGTCGAGGCCCAGGACGGCGCACTCAAGGAGGACGGCACGCCCTATACCGCTACCGACCTGCGGGTGATCCAGGACTGGATCATCAAGCCCCAACTGCGCAATGTGCCGGGTGTGGCCGAAGTCAACAGCATCGGTGGCCACGCCAAGCAGTACCTGATTGCACCGGATCCCAAGCGCCTGGCGGCGTACAAGCTCACCCTCGACGACCTGATCGCGGCGTTGCAGGGCAACAATGCCAACGTCGGCGCCGGCGCCATCGAGCGCAACGGCGAGCAGTTGCTGGTGCGTGCGCCGGGGCAGGTGGCGTCGATCGAGGATATTGCCAATATCGTCATCTCCAGTGCCGATGGCGCGCCAATTCGTGTCAGCCATGTGGCCCAGGTCGGCCTGGGCGAGGAACTGCGCTCGGGCGCGGCGACCGAGAATGGCCGCGAGGTGGTACTGGGCACCGTGTTCATGCTGATTGGCGAGAACAGCCGCACAGTGTCCCAGGCGGTCGCGGCGAAGCTTGCCGAGATCAACCGCAGCCTGCCCAAGGGGGTGATGGCGGTCACGGTGTACGACCGCACCAACCTGGTGGAAAAAGCCATCGCCACGGTGAAGAAAAACCTGGTCGAAGGCGCCATTCTGGTGGTCGCGGTACTGTTCCTGTTCCTGGGCAACATCCGTGCGGCATTGATCACAGCCATGGTCATACCGCTGTCGATGCTGTTCACCTTCACCGGCATGTTCGCCAACAAGGTCAGCGCCAACCTCATGAGCCTGGGGGCGCTGGACTTCGGCATCATCGTCGACGGTGCCGTGGTGATCGTCGAGAACGCCATCCGCCGCCTGGCTCATGCCCAGCACAAGCACGGGCGCATGCTGACACGTGCCGAGCGCTTCCATGAAGTGTTCGCGGCCGCTCGCGAGGCACGCCGGCCCCTGGTCTACGGGCAGTTGATCATCATGGTGGTGTACCTGCCGATCTTTGCCCTGACCGGTGTGGAAGGCAAGATGTTCCACCCCATGGCGTTCACCGTGGTCATGGCCTTGCTGGGGGCGATGATTCTTTCGGTGACCTTCGTGCCGGCGGCGATTGCGTTGTTCGTTACCGGCAAGGTGAAGGAGGAGGAAGGTGTGCTGATGCGTACTGCTCGCCAGCGTTACGCTCCGGTGCTCGCCTGGGTGCTGCAGCGACGCAAGCTGGCCTTCACCGCCGCTGCAAGCCTGGTGCTGCTGTCGGGTGTATTGGCCAGCCGCATGGGCAGTGAGTTCATCCCCAGCCTCAGCGAGGGTGACTTCGCCCTGCAGTCGCTGCGGGTGCCGGGCACCAGCCTGAGCCAATCGGTGGACATGCAGCAACGCCTGGAACGGGCGATCATCGCCCAGGTGCCCGAGGTCGAGCGGGTATTCGCCCGCACCGGTACTGCCGAGATCGCCTCGGACCCGATGCCGCCGAACATCTCCGACGCCTATGTGATGCTCAAGCCGCGTGAGCAATGGCGCGATCCAGGCAAGCCGCGCGAAGCGCTGATTGCCGAGGTGCAGCAAGCCGCCGCCAGTGTGCCTGGCAGCAACCATGAACTGTCGCAACCCATCCAGCTGCGCTTCAACGAGCTGATTTCCGGGGTGCGCAGCGATGTGGCGGTGAAGGTCTTCGGCGACGACATGGACGTGCTCAACGCCACGGCGGCGAAAATTGCCACCACCTTGCAGCAGGTGCCGGGGGCATCGGAGGTCAAGGTCGAGCAGACTACCGGGTTGCCGGTACTGACCATCGATATCGACCGCGACAAGGCGGCACGCCACGGTCTGAACATTGCCCAGGTGCAGGATGCGGTGGCCATCGCTGTCGGCGGGCGCAAGGCGGGGACGCTGTACGAGGGTGACCGGCGCTTCGACATGGTGGTGCGCCTGTCCGAAGCCCTGCGCACGGACGTCGACGGGCTGGCGAACCTGCTGATACCGGTGCCGGCCGGTGCTGGCGCGGCACAAATCGGCTTCATCCCGTTGTCGCAGGTGGCGAGCCTCAACCTGCAATTGGGCCCGAACCAGGTCAGCCGCGAGGATGGCAAGCGTGTGGTGGTGGTCAGTGCCAACGTGCGTGGCCGCGACCTGGGCTCGTTCGTCGAGCAGGCCGAGCAGGCCCTGATCGACCAGGTGCAGGTCCCGCCTGGGTACTGGACACGCTGGGGCGGGCAGTTCGAGCAGTTGCAGTCGGCTGCCGAGAGGCTGCGGGTAGTGGTGCCGGTCTCACTGCTGCTGGTGATGGCGTTGCTGCTGATGATGTTCAACAACCTGCGTGACGGCTTGCTGGTGTTCACCGGGATTCCCTTCGCCCTGACCGGAGGGGTGCTGGCCTTGTGGCTGCGGGACATTCCATTGTCGATTTCGGCAGGGGTCGGGTTTATCGCGCTGTCGGGGGTTGCGGTACTCAACGGCCTGGTGATGATCGCCTTCATTCGCAGCCTGCGAGAAGAGGGGCGATCGCTGCGGGTGGCGGTCGAGGAGGGCGCATTGACCCGCCTGCGGCCGGTATTGATGACCGCGCTGGTGGCGTCGCTGGGGTTTATCCCGATGGCGCTGGCCACCGGCACAGGCGCCGAGGTGCAGCGGCCGCTGGCGACAGTGGTGATCGGCGGTATCCTGTCGTCGACGGCCTTGACCTTGCTGGTGTTGCCCGCACTCTATCGCTGGGCGTATCGGCGGGAAGAAGAGTGAGGTGGCTGCCAGTCGGCTCCGGTGATGTCAGGCCGGGGCTGACTGGCTCCCCAGCGATTCCTCATGCAGGGAAATGCGCGAAGTCTCTGGCAGCGCCAGCCCGCCAACCAGCGCCACCAGGGCGATGATCACCAGGTAGAAGGCGGGTGCCAGGCTGCTGCCTGTCAGTCCGATCAGCCAGGTCGCCACCAGCGGCGCGGTGCCGCCGAACAGGGTATAGGCGACGTTGTAGGTGATGGCCGAGGCGGTGTAGCGGGTGCGGGTCGGGAAGCTCTCCGACAGCAAGGCCGCTGTCACCACTCCGCTGGACAAGGCGCCTACCGCCAGCAGGATCACGCCCAGCAGCGCGCCTGGCATCGAGCCGGAGCTGGCCAGCCAGTACGCGGGGAACACGCAGACCATCACCCAGATGCACGTGAAGCCGATGGTGCGGCGGCGTCCGATCCGGTCCGAAAACGCACCTGCCAACGGGCAGCCGGCTGCTGCGAACAGCAGCGCCACGGTGGTTACCAACAGCGACTGGGCGCGGCTGAGGTTGCCGACCAGTTGCAGGTAGGTGGCGAAGTAGGTGGTGAACATGTAGAACGACAGCGCCGTCAGTGAAATGAATGCGCCCAGGTTGCGGATCGCCCGGCCATGGTGGCGAAGCGTTTCCTTGAGTGGCGAATGTTCATGCTCGCGGCCCTCGGCGATGGCCTCGCGGAAGGCGGGTGTTTCTTCCATGCGCCAGCGCAGGTAAAGCCCGACCAGACCCAGCGGTGCGGCGATCAGAAAGGGCACGCGCCAGCCCCAGGTGTTCATGGCGTCCGGCGTCAGGCTGGCTTCAAGGGCATAGGCGATGACCGCCGCGCAGGCAAATGCCGAGAAGGTCGAGACCGGCACGAAGCTGCCGTAGAACGCACGTTTTTCCCGAGGCGCATGCTCCATCAGGTAAGCGCAGGCCCCGGCGTACTCGCCACCTGCGGAAAAACCTTGCAGGCAGCGCGCCAGGGTCAGCAGTGCGGGCGCGGCGATGCCGATGCTGGCGTAGGTCGGCAGCAGCCCGATGAGTGTTGTGGAACCGGCCATGAGCAGGATGGTCAGCGACAGGATGCGCTTGCGCCCCAGGCGATCGCCCAGTGCACCGAACACGATGCCGCCCAGCGGACGCAGGGCGAAGGCCACGGCGAAGACGGCGAAGGTCTTGAGCAGGGCGACGCTGGCGTCCTGGCTGGCGAAAAACTGGCTGGCGATCAGCGTGGCGAGAAAACCGTACACCGCGAAATCGAACCACTCGACGAAGTTACCGATGGCCGATGCGGCAATCACCCGACGCAGGGTGGCGGGCGATACCTCATGGGATACAGACATGCGAATGCTCTCCGGTTGTCATAGGCAGCCTGGCAGGGGGTGGACACGGTCGAGCCGTGTCGTCTGGTTGTCAGGGCCAGTAGAGCGTAGGGCGGGGGGCGGTGCATCCTTGAGGGCGACACCGGGATATCTGTTTCGACCGCGGATCTATCGCGAACAGGGCACGACAGTCGCCGCTCAGACAGCGAACACCACCCCGGTACGCGAGGCGGCGTTGCGGATATGCTCCTGCATCGCTCGCTGAGCCCCGGCTTGCGACCGGCGCTCGAGGGCCTTGAGGATCTTGCGATGTTCCTGCCAGGTCTCTATGGCCCGCTCAGGGCGAATGAACGGCAGCTTCTGGCTCTCCAGGAAAATTTCCTGGCTCGCGGTGATGACCTGCAGCATCGCCTGGTTGCCGCAGGCCTGCAGCAGCAATTGATGGAACTCGAAATCGAGCCGCGCCGCGTTCTCGAAGCGCCCCTCGCGCAGCTCCTGGCGCATGGCTTCGACATTGGCCTGGAGCCGGTCGATATGGTCGGCGGTCAATGCCAGCGCCGCTTGCCCGGCGGCAAAACCCTCCAGTGCATAGCGCAGTTGGAACGTATCGGCGGCCGATACCTGCTCGGCATAGGGCCAGGAAAACCCACTGGGTGCCGGACTCTGCACGAATACGCCCTTGCCGGGCTGCACGCTCACCAAGCCCAAGGCGCTGAGCGACGACAGCGCTTCACGCAGTGAGGCGCGGCTGACCCCGAGTCGCTCTGCCAGGTCACGTTGCGAAGGCAGGGCATCGCCCGGCTGGTAACCGCCTTCATCGATGAGCTTGCGGATGGCCTGCAGGGCCAGTTCCGGGACGGCGCGGGGGAGAGTGTCGAGCATGCTGTTCAGACCAGTCAGAGGGCAATGACGCTGACGTTTTACGGTGAACCGACCGTGCTGGCAAGCGTTGCGCCAACCTGGCGCAGCCCCGGAAGGCCTTGCACGAAAGCAGGGCGCGCCACAGGTCAGAGGACGACCATGCGGTGCAACTGTTCAGACCAGTAAGACCTTGCAGCCACGGGCCTGGCAGCCTTTCGCAAAGGCTGTGGGCGCAGACTGGCATGCCCCCTGCAATGGCCAGGTCAGTCCCATCATTCGAATTCCTGCGAGGCCTTTCCATGACGACGTTCCGCTCCCTGTTCCTGGCGACTCTGTTCTGTGGCACCACCCTTGCGCTGCCCTTGGCCCAGGCCGACGCCTTGGCCGATATCAGTGCCCGTGGCGTGCTCAAGGTCGCCGTGCCCCAGGACTTCCCGCCGTTCGGTTCGGTCGGCCCGGACATGAAACCGCGTGGTCTGGATATCGATACCGCGCAACTGCTGGCCGACAAGCTTGGCGTCAAGCTGGCCCTGACCCCGGTCAACAGCACCAACCGCATCCCGTTCCTGACCACCGGCAAGGTCGATCTGGTGATCTCGAGCCTGGGCAAGAACCCTGAGCGTGAGGCGGTGATCGACTTCTCGCGCCCCTACGCGCCGTTCTACCTGGCCGTTTTCGGCCCGGCCGAAGCGAAGATCGATGACATTGGTGCAGTCGCCGGCAAGACCATCAGCGTCACCCGCGGCTCGATCGAGGACATGGCCCTGACTGCCGTGGCGCCCAAGGATGCGGTGATCAAGCGCTTCGAAGACAACAACTCGACCATCGCCGCCTACCTTTCCGGGCAGGTCCAGTTGATCGCCAGCGGCAGCGTGGTGATGTCGGCCATCGCCGAGAAGAATCCGGCCAAGGTGCCGGTGGTGAAGGTCAAGCTGAAGGACTCGCCGGTCTACGTGGGGGTGGCCAAAAATGAGGCGGCGCTGCTGGATAAGGTCAACAGCACCCTGGCTGCGGCCAAGGCCGACGGTAGCCTGAACCGCAATGCCGAGAAATGGCTCAAGCAACCTCTCCCAGCCGATCTTTGAGCGGCTGCGGACACCTCTAGCCATGGCTTATCAATTCGACTTCGCCCCCGTCCTTGCCCAGAGTGACCTGCTGCTCAAGGGGGCCTTGTTCACCCTGCAGCTGACCGCCATCGGCACCGTGCTCGGCCTTGCCATCGGCGTGATCGGCGCTGGTGTGCGGGCCTGGCGCCTGCGCCCGTTCGACCTGCTGTTCGGCCTGTACGTGGAACTGATCCGCAACACGCCGTTCATCGTGCAGCTATTCTTCATCTTCTTCGGTCTGCCCGCATTGGGCATTCGCCTGAGCGAATGGGAGGCGGCCGTGCTGGCGATGGTGATCAACCTGGGCGCCTATTCCACCGAGATCATTCGCGCCGGCATCCAGGCCATTCCCAGGGGGCAACTGGAGGCCGCAGCGGCTCTGGCCATGAGTCGTTTCGAGGCGTTCCGTCACGTGGTCCTGCGTCCTGCGCTGGCCAAGGTCTGGCCGGCGCTGTCCAGCCAGATCGTGATCGTCATGCTCGGCTCGGCGGTGTGTTCGCAGATTGCCACCGAGGAACTGTCGTTCGCCGCCAACTTCATCCAGTCGCGCAACTTCCGCGCCTTCGAGACCTACCTGCTGACCACCGTCCTGTACCTGCTGATGGCCATCCTCGTGCGCCAACTGCTGAACTGGATCGGGCAGCGCCTGCTGATGGGGAAACGCTGAATGGACTTCACCTTCTGGGACATCCTGCGCAACCTGCTGACGGGGCTTCAGTGGACACTGGCGTTGTCGCTGGTGGCATTCGCCTGTGGCGGCCTGGCCGGGTTGCTGGTGCTGATCGGGCGCATTTCCGAGCGGGCGCTGCCACGGCGCCTGGCGCGAGGCTACATCGAGCTGTTTCAGGGCACACCGCTATTGATGCAGTTGTTCATGGTGTTCTTTGGCATTGCGCTGTTCGGTATCGACGTTTCTGCGTGGATGGCGGCGGCCATTTCCCTGACGCTGTTCACCAGCGCGTTTCTCGCCGAGATCTGGCGCGGGTGTGTGGAGTCGATTCCACGTGGCCAGTGGGAGGCCTCCGGCAGTCTGGCGCTCAGCCGTATGGAGCAGTTGCGCCACGTCATCCTGCCCCAGGCACTGCGCATCGCCATCGCGCCGACCGTGGGCTTCTCGGTGCAGGTGGTCAAGGGCACGGCGGTGACCTCGATCATCGGCTTCACCGAGCTGACCAAGACCGGCGGCATGATCGCCAACGCCACCTTCGAACCCTTCATGGTCTATGGCCTGGTCGCACTGGGCTATTTCATTCTCTGTTATCCGCTCTCGCTGAGCGCCCGTTATCTGGAAAGGAGGCTGCATGCCCCTGCTTAGAGTGTCCGCGCTGCACAAATACTACGGCGACAACCACGTGCTCAAGGGCGTCGACCTGAGCATCGAAGAGGGCGAAGTGGTCGCGATCATCGGCCGCAGCGGTTCGGGCAAGAGCACCTTCCTGCGCACCCTCAACGGCCTTGAGTCGATCAGCGACGGGGTGATCGAGGTGGACGGTGAATACCTCGACGCCAGTCGCGCCGACCTGCGCGCATTGCGTCAGAAGGTCGGGATGGTGTTCCAGCAGTTCAATCTGTTCCCGCACCTGACCGTGGGCGAGAACGTGATGCTGGCACCGCAGGTGGTGAAAAAGGCCGACAAGGCCCAGGCGCGCGAGATGGCTGAGCGCATGCTGGCCAGGGTGGGGCTGGCGGAGAAATTCGACGCCTACCCGGATCGCCTCTCGGGCGGGCAGCAGCAGCGAGTGGCGATTGCCCGCGCACTGGCAATGTCGCCCAAGGTCTTGCTGTGCGACGAGATCACCTCGGCGCTGGATCCGGAGCTGGTCAATGAGGTGCTGGGCGTGGTGCGACAACTGGCCAGCGAAGGCATGACCCTGATCATGGTCACCCACGAGATGCGCTTTGCGCGTGAGGTGGGCGACAAGCTGGTGTTCATGCACCAGGGCAAGGTGCATGAAGTGGGGGACCCGAACGCACTGTTCGCCGCCCCGCGTACGGCGGAGCTGGCGAACTTCATCGGGATGACGGCGATGGTGTGAGCAAGACCGTGACAGGTGAGGGTCAACCAGTTCTCGCCCAGCCATCGTGTGGCGTGCAGTGACCTCCAGGCTTTCAGTGTTCGCGCAGATCGCTCAGCAGGCGCTCGAGCGTGGCGCGAGCTTGTTCATCCAGCCCGAACACCGGCCGACGCGGTTCGCCCACCGGCAGCCCGGTCATGGCCAGTCCGGCCTTGATGGTCGCTGGCAAACCGCCCTTGAGAATGAAGTCCAGCAACGGCAACTGGTGGTAGAACAGCGCTTGGGCCTGCTTGAGGTCGGCGTCGCGTACCGCCTGGTACAGCTGCAGGTTCAATTGGGGAATGAGGTTGGCCGCAGCAGTGCACCAACCTTTTGCCCCGGCCACGAAGGCTTCCAGTGCCAGCGGGTTGCAGCCGTTGTAGAACGGCACCTGGCCCTCACCGAGCAGTTGCAGCCTGTGCATGCGCTGGATGTCGCCAGTGCTCTCCTTGACCATGGTGACGTTGTCCACCTCGCGCACGATGCGCAGGATCAGTTCCACTGGCATATCAGTGCCGCTGGTGGCGGGGTTGTTGTAGAGCATGATCGGCAGGTCTATGGCCGCGCCGATGCTGCGGTAATGCGCGAGGATCTCGTTGGGGCTGAGTTTCCAGTACGCCGAAGGCAGCACCATCACCGCATCGGCGCCATGCTGTTGGGCGAAGCGGGCGCGACGGATCGCACCGGCGGTGGTCAGATCGGAGACGCTGACGATGCTGGGCACACGCCGAGCGATGCGTTCGAGGCTGTACTGGGCGACCTGATGCCATTCGCTGTCGCTCAGGTAGGCGCCTTCACCCGTGCTGCCCAGCGGGGCGATGGCCTGGACGCCACTGTCGATGAGGCGATCGATGGACTGGCCCAGGGCAGGCAGGTCGAGCTGTTCGCCACTCTGGCTGAACGGGGTGATGGTGTAGCCGATGATGCCGTGGAATTCTGTGGTCATGAGGTGTGGCTCCGCAAGCAAGGCATTCAGGGGTCAGTCAAGGCAGTTGGCGTGTTTGCGCAGGCTCTGCCGGGCGAAATAGTTGAACGAGGCGCCGTGGCGCTTGGGGCGGTCGATCCAGTCGTGGGCTTCACGGCCAAGCTTGGGGTCGATGGGTTTGATGCTGCCGGCCGACATCGCCAGCAGCTGCAGGCGCGCGGCACGTTCGATCAGTTGGGCATAGACGCACGCCTGCTCGATACTGGTGCCGGTGGACAATTGGCCGTGGTGCGAAAGCAGGATGGCGCGCTTGTCGCCCAGGGCCTGACTGATGATCTCGCCTTCTTCGTTGCCCACTGGCACGCCGGGCCAGGCACCGAGGAACGCGCAATCGTCGTACAGCGGGCAGAGGTCCATGTGCGAGACCTGCAGCGGCACCTCCAGCATCGACAGGGCGGCAACATGGGTGGGATGGGTGTGGATGATGCAGTTCACGTCTGGCCGGGCGCGGTACACCCAGCTGTGAAAGCGGTTGGCGGGGTTGGGCATGCCTTGGCCTTCGAGCACCTCCAGGTCTTCGTTGACCAGCAGTAGGTTGCTGGCACTGATCTCGTCGAAGCCCAGGCCCAGTTGCTGGGTGTAGAAAGTGCCAGGCTCCGGGCCGCGGGCGCTGATCTGCCCGGCCAGGCCTGAGTCATGGCCATGGTCGAAGAGAATTCGACAGGTCAGGGCCAGCTTTTCGCGTACAGTCCACGTATTATCGGCGAGTGAGCCTTGCATCTGTGCCAGCGCTTTGTGCACCAGTTGCTCTTTGCCGAGTGTCAGGGTGTTGGCCATGGGGATATCCTCTGTGGCGTGCTGTTGATGCCAGTGCTTGCCCGCCCCGCTGCTTTGATCGGGAGAGGGGCGGTCAATTGCATGACACAAATAAATCTACATGACACAAAGTGTCATTGGCAAGCCGTTCACTCGGGAAAACCGCGTCGCATGTCTATCCGCTTGAAACTGCTGAGAAAAAAACTGGGCATTACCCTGGAAGTGCTGGCTGAGAAATCCGGTATGACCAAGAGCTACCTGTCGAAGGTCGAGCGTGGGTTGAACACGCCTTCGATCGCGGCGGCGTTGAAGCTGGCCAGGGCACTGAACGTCAATGTCGAAGAGCTGTTTGCCGAAGATCACAACGTCCAGGCACGCTACAGCCTGGTGCGCTGCAGTGAGCGCCAGGCGCTGGTGGGAGAGGGTGCGGGCCCGGGTTATGCGGTGCTGACTTCGCAGATCGGTCAGCGCAGCCTGTTACCCTTTCTTGTTCAGCCACCCCGAGATTTCAGTGATCCCACGTTCAAGGAGCACCAGGGCGAGGAATTCCTGTTCGTCCATGCGGGCCGGGTCGAGGTCGACTTCATGTCTGAACGGGTGTTGCTGGAGCAGGGTGATGCCCTGCATTTCAACGCGCAGACACCGCACCGCCTGCGTTCGGTCGGCGAGTGCCAGGCGCAGTTGCTGGTCGTGGTACAAGGCGGTGAGGCGTGAGGCGCGGACGATGATCGAAGTGTCGCGGTTCTGGCGCGATCCAGCGCTGCCCTTCGTCGAGGCGCGGCGGGTGGGTGATGGGCGCCAGGTGTGTTATGGCCCGCATTCGCATGAAGGTTTTTCCATTGGCGTGGTCACGGGCGGGCGCAGCAGCTACCTGTCCGGTGATACCTGGCGCGAGATTGCGGCCGGGGCCACGGTGCTGATGAACCCTGGCGTGGTACATGCGTGCAATCCGATTGAGGGAGGGGTCTGGTCGTATCTGATGTTGTACGTCGACCTGCCCTGGCTGGAGGCGCAGGGCTTCGTCCTGCCTCAGGCCACCTACAGCGAGTCGCCAGCGCTCTATGCGCGACTGTTGCAACTCTTTGCTGGACTGTTCGATGGCGACACGGACGCCAGCGAGGTGATGCTGACGGCGTTCTTCAAGGCGCTGCCGGGATACCTCGAAGCGGCGCCAGACGCGCATTCCCAGGCACATCCGCGTCTGGAGACGGCAGCGGCCTTCATTCGTGCCCATCGCCTCGACCCTTTGAGCCTCGACGATATTTGCGCCGCCGCGGGGTTGTCGCGGGCTTATCTGATTCGCGCGTTCCGCCGACGCTTCGGCTTGACGCCCCATGGGTATCTGGTCGATCAGCGGGTACAGCACGCCCGGGCGCAGTTGCGCCGCGGACGCGGGATCGCCGAGGTGGCGCTGGAGGCGGGTTTTGCCGATCAGGCGCACCTGCAGCGTGCCTTCAAGCAGCATCTGGCGGCCACGCCGGGGCATTACCGCAGCGGCGGTAGTGCGCGTTAACCCAGCACCAGGTACAGCGCACTGGCGACCAGCAATACCGCCAATCCGCGATTGAACAGACGCATGTGGCGCGGGTTGCCCAGGTACTGACTGATCACGCTGCCAGCCCAGGCCCAACTGGCCACCGAGACGAAGCAGATGGGCGCATACAGCCAGGTGAACAGCCACAGCAGTTGGTGATCGCCGCCAGTGTAGGCGCCGATCCCGGCCACTGAAGCCAGCCAGGCCTTGGGATTGAGCCACTGCATCACAGCGCCGTGCCAGAACGACGGCGCCTGCGCCTGATGACCGGCGTTCAGCTGGCCGTTGTCGCTGGACAGTTTCCAGGCCATGTACAACAGGAACAGCACCCCACCCCAGTGCAGCAGGCGACTTAGCACTGGCCAGCGCAGCAGCACTTCATGCAGCCCCAGGCCGATCAGTACCAGCAGCAGGCAGAATCCCACGCTGGCGCCTGCGGCATGGCCCAGGCTGGCGCGCAGCCCGTGACGTGCACCGCTGCCGAGGGCGACGATATTCACAGGGCCAGGAGAAATCGAGGCCGCGAGGGCGAAGGCGGCCATGGACAGGGACAGGCTCATGAAGGGCTTCCTTGGTGTCGAATGAGGTCAGCATCCTGTGTCACCCTTGAGGTTCTGGTATTGAACGAAAGTGCTCAATCGACGCTGTTACAGCTTTTGTAATAGTTTCACACTGTCAGAAAAACCTGCTTCGATTGTAGGATCACCTTCCCAAATTTCTATCAAGGTATCTATGAGCACCTTCGCGGAGCCCCCTAGTCCTCGGCCGTCCTGGCCATCCTTTCCGCGTCTTCGTGACGTCTCTCCCGAGAGTACCCGCTAATGGAATGGCTAGCTGACCCTACAGCCTGGCTAGGCCTGCTGACGCTTATCGTCCTTGAGCTGGTGCTGGGTATCGACAATCTGGTGTTCATCGCCATCCTCGCCGACAAGTTGCCGCCGCATCAGCGCGACCGTGCCCGGGTGATCGGCCTGACCTTGGCCTTGCTGATGCGCCTGGGCCTGCTTGCCTCCATCTCGTGGATGGTGACGCTGACCGCGCCGCTGTTCGAGGTCTGGGGCAAGAGCTTCTCTGGCCGTGACCTGATCATGCTGTTCGGTGGTGTGTTCCTGTTGTTCAAGGCCACCATGGAGTTGCACGAGCGTCTGGAAGGGCATGTGGCCCAGAGTACCGGTGTTGTGCGTCACGCTGCCTTCTGGCCGATCGTCGCGCAGATCGTCGTACTCGATGCGGTGTTCTCGCTGGATGCGGTAATCACGGCCGTGGGCATGGTCGAGCAGCTCTCGGTGATGATGATCGCAGTGATCTTCTCCATCGGCATCATGATCGTTGCCAGCAAGCCGCTGACCCGTTTCGTCAACGCCCACCCGACGGTGATCATGCTGTGCCTGGGCTTCCTGATGATGATCGGTTTCAGCCTGACTGCCGAAGGCCTGGGCTTCCATATCCCCAAAGGCTATCTGTATGCGGCGATCGGTTTCTCGATCCTGATCGAGCTGTTCAACCAGGTGGCAAGGGCCCGCCGCAAACGCAGCCTGCAACAGCACAAGCCGCTGCGTGAGCGCACGGCCCATGCGGTGCTGCGTTTGCTGGGTGGTCGACGGATGGAGGCTGACGAGGTGGGCGAGGAAATCGCCGACCTGGTCGAAGGGGGGGACGAACAGGTGCTGTTCGACCGCCGTGAGCGGGTGATGATCAGCGGTGTGCTGAACCTGGCCGAGCGACCGATCCGCACCGTGATGACCGTGCGTGCCGAGGTGGATGCGATTGATCTGGCTCTGCCGGATGAGGTCATTACCCAGGCCTTGGTCAACTCGCCCTACTCGCGACTGCCCCTGATTCGTGACGGTCGTATCGATGAGCCGCTGGGCTTCGTGCACAAGAAGGAGTTGCTCAAGGAGTTGCTCTCGGGCAACCAGCCAGACCTTGAAAGCATGGTGCGTACGCCGCTGAACCTGCTGGAGAGTTTCAGTATTCTCAACGCGTTGGAGCAGATGCGTGGTCAGTCCACTCACATCGCCTTCGTGGTCAACGAATTTGGTGACTTCACCGGCGTGCTGACCATGACCGATATCCTCGAGTCCATCGCTGGCGAATTGCCGGACGCCAGTGAGGTGGAAGGGCCGGGGATCGTCGAGGAGGCGGGCGGTTTCGTGGTCAGTGGTGCTCTGAACCTGAGCCAGGTCCAGGCGCGCACCGGCTTTGTCGCCCGCGCCACCGAGGATTACCAGACCCTGGCCGGCCTGGTGATGAGCCTGCTCGATCGTCTGCCGGTGGTGGGCGATCGACTGGCCTGGAACGGTTGGACCATGACGGTAGTGGCAGTGGAGGAGCGCCGGGTACGCCAGGTGCGTCTTACACCGAGCGACGTCGCTGACGCAGCAGGTGCTTGATGCCTTCGAGCACCAGTACCAGCACCGCAGCCCAGATCGGCAGGTAGGTCAGCCACTGGTCAGGCGCGATGCTCTCGCCCAGGAGCAAGGCTACGCCGACCAGCAGCACCGGTTCGACGTAGCTGAGCAAGCCGAACAGGCCGAATGGCAGCAGGCGACTGGCGAGCACGTAGACGATCAGCGCCGAAGCGCTGATCGCGCCCAGCAGTGGGATCAGGCCATACAGGCCTGGATGTGCAGCCAGGTCGGCGCTCGACAGCGGGCCCTGGATCACGAAGTACAAGGCCCATGGCAGCAGCAGGCACATGTCGCACCACAAGCCACCCAGGTGGTCGGTGCGGCAGCGTCGGCGCAGCACGAAATAGATCGGGTAGCCGATCACCACCACCAAGGTCTCCCAGGCGAAACTGCCATGCTGGTAGAGCTCGTGACCGACGCCAAGTGCCGCGCAGCCTACTGCCAGCTTCTGCAGGCGTGAGAGGCGCTCGCCATAAGCCACCCTGCCGGTCAGGACCATGGCCAGCGGCAGCAGGAAATACCCCATCGACACCTCCAGGCTACGCCCGTGCAGCGGCGCCCAGAGGAACAGCCACAACTGGACTCCCAGCAGCCAAGACGTGCCGACCATGCCCAGGAACAGACGAGGGGCCTGGCGAACACGTGCCAACAGTTCGCCGACATGCCTCCAATCCTTGCTGAGCAGCATGAACAGGGTAAGGCATGGCAGGGTCAGCAGGGTGCGCCAGCCGAAGATCTCCTCGCCGTCGAGCGGCGCGAGCATGGAGGTATAGAAGTACATCACGGCGAACAGACAGGATGCCATGACAGACGAGATGATGCCTTTTGACACGAAAGCCTCGGTTGCAGAAGGTGAGCGGACGAATCAGCCGGGCATGATCTCAGGGGGCACGCCCTGGGGCAACCGCAAGCTGGCGGGCTGTGCAGCGAGCGCCTTCAGGAATTCTTCCAGCGGCATTGGCCGGGCATACAGGTAGCCCTGTTGGAAGTCCACCTGGTGGCGCGCCAGGTAATCACGCTGAACGTCGGTTTCCACGCCCTCGGCGACCATGCCGAGCCCCAGCTTGGTCGACAGTTCGATGATGGTGTCGAGGATGTGCTGCGACAGCGCATCGCTGCCGATCATGGCGACGAAACTCTGGTCGATCTTCAGGTAGTCGATCTTGAACTGGCGCAGGTAGTTGAGGCTGGACTGGCCGGTGCCGAAGTCGTCCAGGGCAATCATCACGCCCATCTGGTGGAGCTTTTCGAACAGCTCCAAGGTGATGGGCGTCGCTTCGATCAATTTGCGCTCGGTCAGCTCCAGGGTCAGGACCACCCGGCCAGGTGGAAAATGCTGGAGAAAGGTGCGGCAATCGTCAAGCAGTCGCAGGTCGCGACAGTGGTCGGCGGTGATGTTGATGCCAATGTGGAAGCCGTCCTCCATCAGCGCCGAATAGGGCGCCAGGCCTTGGGCGGTAAGCAGCATCAGGGCACGGGTCATGGGCACGATCTGCCCACTGTGTTCGGCGTAGGGGATGAACAGATCGGGGCGTACCAATCCTTCGTGCGGATGTTGCCAGCGCATCAACACTTCGGCACCGGCCCAGCGGTAGTCACCCTTGCGCACCACCGGCTGAAAGTATGGGATGAACTCGTTCGCCTCCAGCGCCCGGTTCAACTCGGCCCTTGACGACGAGGCGCGTCGCAGTTGCCAGCGACAGGCCAGACCGATAAGTACACCGATGACCAATAGAAGACTGAGCAGCGCCGGGTACTGGCTACGCAGCACTTCCATCGGTTTGTCCGGGCCGTAGCCTCCATGGACGCTGAACGGGTAGCGCACCGAATGTTGAGAGACTGGTGCGCTGGGGGCTGTTGGGGGGACGCCGGTATGGACCAGGCCATCGGCGCTCAACCAATGCTTGCCGATCTGAATCTGCAGGGTTTCGTCATCGGCGATCAGGCGCAGGGCCGTCAGCAGGTGGTCGCCGTCGAGCGTTACGATGGCGCCGCGGCCCTCTTGACCGGTGCGATACACCAACAGCGGATGGCCCGGCGTGACCGAGTTGCCATCCATCAGCCATAGCTGGCCCTCAGTGTAGTCGAGGGTGTTGACCGGTTCGTCGTAATCGCCGAACAGCGAGGAGCAGTACAGGGTGTCGTGGTCGAACAGGTTGGTTGAGCGCACGAACGCATTGCGTGTCACTTGCTCGCGCAGGGCCAGTGTGACTTCGCTACAAGGGCGTCCAGCCAGAGGCAACAGTGCTTGTGCTGCCGTGGAGAGCCCGCCCAGGATACGCTCCATGTGGCTGACGACCTGCTGCACGGTAGCCTGGCTGTTCTCTCGCAGGTCGCGTTCGATCTGCCAGTGCATGATCGCCAGGCCGCACAGCATTGGCAGTGCGCCGACGGCCCAGGGCAGCAGGCTGCGCCAGCTCCAGCGGGCAGAGCGTTTAACCGTAAGAGGCATGCGGGTCTAGACTTGAATGGCTGGTGGTAGCACAAGGATAGCTCGGACCTTCGGCACATTGCCGAACTAAAGCGCGACAAAGGAAATTACGCCCTGTAGAATCAGTTTACGAATACAAGAATAAGGTCTTCCCCTCCTGGGAGGCCGACCCAGCCGAGACCAGGTTCATATGGCATATCACGGGTTCAAGCTGCTCTTTGGCGATTTTCTCTCCCGCAGCGTGAGGGGTATTCCCTGCTCACCACCTTGTCTGTCCGACATCCCAAGCGTTTGACACCGTTTTTTCTGCTGTAGATGAGGACACGAACATGGCTGATATCTTCGACAACCCGATGGGCCTGATGGGCTTTGAGTTCATCGAGTTCGCTTCGCCCACGCCTGGCGTGCTGGAGCCGGTATTCCAGGCACTGGGCTTCACCAAGGTGGCGACTCACCGCTCCAAGGATGTCCACCTTTATCGCCAGGGTGGCATCAACCTGATCCTGAACAACGAACCCAAGAGCATCGCTTCGTACTTTGCTGCCGAGCATGGCCCGTCCGTCTGCGGCATGGCATTCCGCGTGCGCAATGCGCATGAAGCCTATGCCCGTGCACTGGAGCTGGGGGCCCAGCCGGTGGAAATCGAAACCGGCCCGATGGAGCTGCGGCTGCCAGCGATCAAGGGTATCGGCGGTGCGCCGCTGTACCTGATCGACCGCTTCGAGGAAGGCAGCTCGATCTATGACATCGACTTCAACTTTATCGAAGGCATCGACCGCAATCCGGCAGGCGCGGGGCTGAAGATTATCGATCACCTCACGCACAACGTCTACCGCGGGCGAATGAGCTATTGGGCTGGCTTCTACGAGAAGCTGTTCAACTTCCGCGAGATCCGCTACTTCGACATCAAGGGCGAGTACACCGGGTTGACCTCACGTGCCATGACTGCGCCGGACGGCATGATCCGTATTCCGCTGAACGAGGAATCGTCGAAGGGATCGGGCCAGATCGAAGAGTTCCTGATGCAGTTCAACGGCGAAGGCATTCAGCACGTAGCCTTCCTCACCGACGACCTGCTCAAGACCTGGGATGCCCTGAAGGCCATCGGCACACGCTTCATGACCCCGCCGCCACAAACTTACTACGAGATGCTCGAAGAGCGCCTGCCGGGGCACGGCGAGCCGGTCGACCAGTTGCAGGCTCGGGGTATTCTGCTCGATGGTGCGTCCGCGCCAGGCGACAAGCGCCTGTTGTTGCAGATCTTCTCGGAGACCCTGCTGGGGCCGGTGTTCTTCGAATTCATCCAGCGCAAAGGTGACGATGGCTTTGGCGAAGGTAATTTCAAGGCTCTATTCGAGTCCATCGAGCGCGACCAGGTCCGGCGCGGTGTGCTGAACGTCGAATAAGCCTTGAGAACAGGGCGTTACCGGTCAATGACCGGCAACGCCTTATTTGACTGGGTTCCGGTTACGCAAGAGGCTCCAGAGTACGAGCACCGAGGTGAACAGGCCGATGAGCACAAGGGACGGCATGATATTTGTCTTGACCTGTCGTGCCTCACGAGCGGTAAAACCGGCGGGGTAACCTGCTCTGATCACGTAACCGTACTTTTCCGAGACCCCGTTCTGGGGGAACTCCGACAGCGAGGGGCGTCCTGCGTCACGGCTGTCACCTTCGGCCCAGAGGTAGAGGCCGCCAAACTCCAGCAGCAATACAAGCCCGTCCTTGAAGCCGCGCAGTTCGTTACGCAGTTCAAGCCCGTAGGTGCTGGCGATTACCGCATGGGTGTCGGCGACCAAGCGGTACTCCACGAGTACACCATTGGGGATGGTCGGTGAATTCATGTTGAGTCGCAGGTATTCGCCCTTCGCGAAGCGAGGCGTGTGCAAGGGTTTTGTGCCCAGGCTGCTGCAAAACCCGGCATCGTTGCGGGTCAGCACCAACGAGTGAACCCGCGGGTTGCGTCTGGCCTGGCTTTCCAGTTCCTGTTGAACCTCCTTGCATGGCCGGGTGCCCAGCGGCTGCGCGTGCAGTGCCGCGCGATGCAGGCTATCGAAGACACGATCGATAGCGAACACGGCTTCTTCGATGGATACCTTCGCGTTTTCCTCGAGCTGTTTGTTCAATTGGTAGTCCATGACCACCAAACCCGAGATCACAGGGGCTGTGCCGATCAGCATGGAGACCATGAGATTTGTCATGCGGTGGCTCAGATGCCTGGATATGCTCATCGAACTTCTCCCTATCGCTTTGATGTAGGGAGAAGCTTGCTCTGGGCCCCTTGGTGGCGCTGTAAGTCATGTCGTGAACGGATAGGCACAAACCATCTCTTATCTGTGCGATTGATTACGCCTGATGTAGTCGCTAGACCACTTGGTCAGTGACCAGCGCTTGTGAAACAGACCTGATGACAGGTACAAGCGCAGACTGATCAGCAGAATCGTGTTCGGGGCGGCCTATATAGCGATGTGCTAGCCTTCAGATACTTCATGATCTTCAGGAGTTGCCATGGATTCGGAAACCCTGTCTGCCAGGAGCATTGTTCTTGGCTGCTGACGAACAGGCGCAAAGGAGCGCCACACAAGTCATTCATCTGGTTCCTCCGTCGTCTTCGGTCGAGGTGCGCGCTGAGCATATTCTCCGCTTCGACTGGGGCAGCACACCGTTGGGGGCACTATCGCAATGGCCTCCCTCGCTGCGCATCGCGGTGGATATCATGCTGTTGTCGCCGTTTCCCTGTGCGCTGGCCTGGGGTAAGGAGCTGACCCTGATTCCCAGCCAGAACTACCTGGCATTGCTGGCTGACGACCAGTCCCAGGTGGGCGTGCGCTTCGATCAGCTGTGGCAGGTCGAATGGGAACGCATTGGCCCATGGGTGTTCCAGGCACTGGACGGGCGCGCGAGCTTTGTCGACGAATCCCCCCTCCAGGTGCGTTATCGGGAGAATGATGACTATGCCTGGTTCGCGTTCGGCTACGCCCCCCTGCATGATGAGCAAGGCGTGGTCGCCGGGATTTTGCACACAGCGATCAATACCACCGCCAGCGTGGAGCAAATCCGCCAGTGGCGTGAACTGGCGCAGGGCTTCCAGCAACAGATCGGATGTCATCTGCCCAATAGCGACTATCTCTGGCGCTTTTCACGGGATGCGATGATCATCGTCAGCCGCGATCTTGAACTGCTGGCCGCGAACGACGCGTGGCGTCGCGTGTTGGGATGGGACCAGCAGTCATTGAGCGCGATCACGGTCGTCGATTTTGTCCATCCCGCTGATCGTGCGGAGGTCCGGCTGGCGATCAATGAGCTGCTGCTTGGCGAGGTCGTCGAACAGGTGGAATCGCGGCTCAGGCACAAGGATGGGTACTACCGCTGGATGAGTTGGAGTGCGCGGCCCGAGGGTGATGTACTGATTGCGGTAGGGCGGGATATTACCGAAGAGCGCACGACGATCTTGCGCGAGGCCGAGAACCTGCTGCGCGATAGTCAACGAATGGAAACCGTTGGCCAATTGGCAGGCGGCATGGCGCACGAGATGAATAACTTGTTGGCGGGCATTGGCGGTAGCCTGGAGTTGCTCCAGCGCCGCTTGGGCCAG
The DNA here is from genome assembly GCF_057197165.1 of Pseudomonas sp. SYWMCR5. Classification (NCBI taxonomy): domain Bacteria; kingdom Pseudomonadati; phylum Pseudomonadota; class Gammaproteobacteria; order Pseudomonadales; family Pseudomonadaceae; genus Pseudomonas; species Pseudomonas sp. SYWMCR5. The sequence continues at coordinate 627,693 of NZ_JBXUNH010000002.1, read as the reverse complement.
GGGCGCCTGGAGCGCATCGACGAGTACGTGCATGTGGCGCGGGATTCGGTACAGCGTGCGATGGCGTTGACCCATCGGCTATTGGCAATTTCCAGCAGCCAGCCACTGCAGCCGCGTCTACTCGATGTGAATAGCCTGTTGCGCGGCCTTGAACCATTGATTCATCAGGCACTCGGGCCCGAGTTCGTACTGAACTGGCAACTGGATCTCGCGCCCTGGCCAGTGCAGGTGGATCCTGGGCAGTTGGAAGTCGCGATTCTCAATCTGTGCAGCAATGCCCAGGATGCGGTCGTTGAACGGGGTCGCCTGACCATCCGGACGGCCAACGAACGATTTGTGAATGGGGATAAGCACGGTGAAAGCATCCCAGATGGGGATTATGTCGCCATTCATGTCGAAGACGAGGGGCAGGGTATGCCCGCAGACGTGGTAAGCCGTGCGTTCGAGCCGTTCTTCACTACAAAGCCCAAAGGTCGTGGCGCCGGGCTCGGGCTGCCGATGATCTATGGGTTTGCCCGCCAGTCTGGGGGCTATGTGTGGATCCAGTCGATTCCAGGGAAAGGCACCCAGGTTACCCTTCTGTTCCCGCGCCACCCAGGCGAGTTGCCGGTGGTCAGTGAAGGGGTGGAGGTGCCTGTGTTGAAGCGTGGCAGGAGTGAGCGAATACTGTTGGTCGATGACGAGGTCAATTTGCGGGCCTTGATGAAGGAGGTGCTGGTAGAACATGGCTTTGACGTCACCGAAGCCGGCGATGCCGGTATGGCATTGGAGCGCTATCGTGAGGGTGGTCTCTTCGATCTGGTGATCACGGATATCGGGTTGCCGGGTGGTATGAGCGGACGCCAGGTGGGCAAGACGATTCGCCAGGCCAAACCCCTGCAGAAAATCCTGTTCATTACCGGCTATACCGCGCAGCCCATCGAGCGCAGCCTTCTCGACCAGCCGGGAACAGCACTGATGCTCAAGCCATTCTCGCTCGAGAGCCTCGCGGTCCAGGTTCAGCGGATGCTTGAGCCGTGACGGCGATCATGCCTCGCCGAGCATCTGCGCTACGCGCTGGCTCAGTTGGTGCAACTCGAAGGGTTTGCAGATCAATTGCATGCCTGGGTCGAGGAAGCCCTCGCGGGACATGGCCGTTTCCGCGTAGCCGGTAATGAACAGGACCGGCAGGCTCGGGCGTAGTGCGCGGGCAATCTCGGCCAGCTGTCGGCCATTCATGCCTGGCAGCCCGACATCGCTGATAAGCAGCGCAATGGGCTGTGAAGAGCGCAAAAGATTCAGCGCCTGCGTAGCGTCGCAGGCGCTCTGGCATGGAAAACCGTCATCGCGCAGCGCTTGGCAGAGCAGCTCGCGCACTTCGCGGTCGTCCTCCACGATCAGCACCTCGCGGCAGCTTCCTGCGATGGGCGTGCTTGCAACTTCCAAGGCCTGCGGTGGGGTGCTCAGGCAGCGTGGCAGGTAGAGATCGACCCGTGTGCCCTGGCCAATCTGGCTTTCCATCGTGACATGGCCGTGGGACTGCTTGCTGAATCCGTAGACCATCGACAAGCCCAGGCCTATGCCCTGGCCCACAGGCTTGGTACTGAAAAAGGGTTCGAAGGCATGTTCCAGGGTGGCGTGTGACATGCCCTGGCCAGTGTCGCTGAAGGTCAGTTGCAGGTAGTCACCACTGCTCAGGCCTGCGCCCTCAAACTGTTCCGCGTCGATATGCTGATTGCGGGCTTCGATGGACAAATGCCCACCACTGGGCATGGCTTCACGGGCGTTGACCAGCAGGTTGTCCAACGATTCGCGCAACTGCTTGTCGTCTGCCTGGACTGGCCAGAGTGCGTCCGCCATGCGCAAGGATAGTTTCACCGAGTTGCCCAGTGTCGCCTGCAGCCGTGCAGGCTGCAGCAAGGCATGCAGGTCCACTGCTTGGCTCTGCAGCGATTGACGGGAAGAAAAAGCCAGTAGCCTGTGGGTCAGCATTGCTGCGCGGGCTACGGCGTCCTGGCCCATGCGCAGGACTTTGTCGAGCCCTTCGGTACGCCCTTGCTGCAGACGCCTGTCGATCAATTCAAAGCTGCCACCAATGCTGGTCAGCAGGTTATTGAAGTCATGGGCAACGCCGCCTGCCAACTGACCGATAGCTTCCATCTTGCGTGTCTGGTGCCGGGCCTGGCCGTCAGCCTGTTGACTGTCCAGGCGCTCGCGCAGCGCGCTCAGCGCATTGCGCGCCATGTACTGACGACGTCGAGCGCGCAGGGCCTGGTTCGCCGCACCCAGCAGTTGTTGTTCATCGAAGGGGTAGCTCAGGTGCGACAGGTTGCCCAACCGTTGAGGCATCGAACCATTGTCGGTCGTCGCGTGGGTGTTCAGCAGCAATACCGGCAGATCTGACCACTCCGGTTGCTCATCGATGAACCGGTGCAGGGGCGACTGCGGGTCATCGGTCAAGGTCTGCAGGTCGACGATTACCACGGCGACACCCTCGGCCAGCCATAGGCCGAAACGGTCCTTGTCGCCTGTGCACAGGCACGCGATACCGCTTCCAGACAACAGTTTGGCAGCGGTCGCTGCAACCTGCTCGGGTGCGAGGATGAGGGTGCGTTCGTCCAACGACAACGAGCCGGACAAGACAAATCTCCCATGGCAGTCGCCCGGCCGGAAATAGCCGAGCATTCAGCGAGCTACTACCCACTGGACCACCAGGGTTCTGTCAGGGTTCAAGCGAGTTCTACAAACCTTGTTGCAAATAGGGGTCGTCTGGATTCTGTCGCTCAAGTTCGGCCAGCAAGACTTGTACGTTCTGCAATTGGCCAGTTTCCTTCCAGTAGCGAATCAGCAACACCCGTGCACGGCGATTGGCGGGCTGGCGATCGAGCAGGGTTTCCAGTTGCTTCTGCGCTGCTTCGACTTGCTCAAGGTCATGCAGGGTGACGGCCAGCGTGTAGCGATAGTCGGCGTTGTCCGGTTCCAACTCCACGGCACGGGAAAAAGCCAGCAAGGCATATTCCCGTTGATCGTGGCGGCTGAGCCAGAGACCCAGCTCATATTGCAGAAACGCGGAGTCAGGGCGCAGGGCCAAGGCTTTGCCCAACACCTCGCGGGAGGCGTCGTGCTGGCCTTGCCGTTCCAGCAATCGTACCTGCGTTGCCAGCGCCTCCAGATCCTGCGGCGCCAGAGCCAGGCTGCGCTGAAGGGCTGCTTCGGCCTGCGGATAGTCCTGTTCATGAAGGTACAGGCGCGCCAGGTGGACTTGTGCCTCGGCATCGTCGGGCTGTTGTTCGAGTGCTTGCTGATATTGCTCAAGGGCTGCCTGCAGCGGTCGGAAGTACAGGCCGATGGCATCGGGGTCGAGGCCCAGTAGTGCATCCACCACGGCGAACCGTACGCTCTGGTCGTCATCCTCCAGCAAAGGGCCGAGGACCAGGCTGCGTTGGGCGGGTGGCAGCAGGCGCCGGATGCTGGTGATCGCCGCACGACGTACCAGGGGGGCACCATGGTCGAGATCCTGCTGGGCCAATTTCAGCGCCTGTGGGGAGGGGTAGTGAGGCAGTTCGGCGTAGAGCGCAGCACGCCTGATAGGTGGCAGGTCATCGCGTTGCAACTGTTGGTACAGCACCCGTGCCGCACCCGGAAGACCTTCGTGGGCCTGGCGCAGCGCCTTGGCATAGCTCTGTGGCGGCTGGCTGGAGGGCTCTGGTTTCTGGTCGCGCCACAAGTAACCGATCACCCCCGGGATCGCCAGGACGAGCAGCAGTGCGATCAGATAGCGGCGACGTTTGGGCATTAGCGGTACCGGGGGTCAGGAGGGAGTGAGCTTGGGGCAGCTGGCGGTTAAATGCAACGGGGCCAGGCAAGCCTTAGTGTCGTGGGGTTTAGAGGGAGACTGTCCTGCATATGAGACGAATAAGGCTATTTTCCCCGCCTAATTCACGATTGTTTTCATCGGTAGAATGTTCGCCAGCCAAGAGAGGAGATATCTCATGAAAAAGATCCTGGGTATTTACCGTAGCCCCCATGCCCATTGGGTAGGGGATGGTTTCCCCGTGCGCAGCCTCTTCACCTACGACCAGCTCGCACGCCATATCAGCCCGTTCCTGATGCTGGACTACGCCGGCCCTCATACATTCACACCGACCGACGCCCGTCGCGGGGTTGGCCAGCATCCACATCGCGGCTTCGAGACCGTGACCATCGTCTATCAGGGTGAACTCGAACACCGTGACTCCACTGGCGCCGGTGGCTTGATCGGTCCTGGCGACGTGCAGTGGATGACCGCAGCCAATGGCATCATTCATGAGGAATTTCATTCCCCGGCCTTTGCTCGCAGCGGTGGCGTCCTTGAGATGGTGCAACTGTGGGTCAACCTGCCTGCACGTGACAAACTCAGCCCGGCGGGGTACCAGACGCTGCTGGATGCCGAGATTCCACAGGTAGCGCTCGACGAGGGTGTCGGCAGCCTGCGGGTGATCGCAGGTGATTACCAGGGGCATCGGGGGCCTGCCCGGACGTTCACGCCCATGGATGTGTGGGATGTGCGTATGAACGCTGGGGCAACGCTGCAATTACCGATTGCCGAGGGGCGGAATGCCGCACTGGTCGTACTGCATGGGTCGATACAGGTAAACGACCAGCAGGACGTCAGTCCAGCCAGCCTGGTGTTGCTGGAGCGCGAGGGTGAGCATGCCAGGGTCACTGCATTGGAGGACGCCACGCTGTTGCTGCTCAGTGGCGAGCTGATCGATGAGCCGATCGTGGGTTATGGCCCCTTCGTAATGAACACCCAGGCTGAAATTGCCGAAGCATTCGACGACTTCCATGCAGGGCGTTTTGGGCAGATGGTGCCGTCCTGACAGCACACCCCGCGGGGTAGCCGCAGCCTTCAGCCAGAAGCGCGCCAGCTTACCTCGCTGATGCCATAGCGCTCGGCCATGGGTCTGCTGACTTTCTTGATCTTCTCTCGGCCATAGCGCCCGATCTTGCCAACACCGGCATCGCAGCTCGCCCAGTGCCACGCTTCGGCATTATCCATGCGCTCGGCGCGAATGATGAATGACTTGTGCTGGCCATGCAGCGCATAGTCGATCACGAAAAGTTTTGCATCAATCATCGCTACCCGATTCCTCAGCGCAACGCGCAACACGACGGTCCATGGCTTGATGTTGTGAAATCGAGACGGCCGATAAAGTTTGCGCCACCTTCGTCGAACACGACGAACGGTAGTTTTACCGCCGTTTGTCGCATCGCCCAGGTAACCGATTGAACGGGCCATCGTGCAACGGTTTCACTCGCTAGAGTGGATAGGGCTTTTACATCACAGGCCAATATTGAAGAGAGGGTCATGACATGTCGTTGATCGGCGTTTCGATGCTGGAGATGCGTCAGATGATCGAGCAGGCCTGTCTGCCCGATCGTTGCGAGGTCAGCAGCCCGGATGGCGTCAACCTGACCATCCGCGTGGGGCGTGGTGAGAGCCTTGAAGAGGGTTACACGCTGACCGGAATACCGCTGGCCAGCCTGAACAGTTGTCGTGACCTGGTAGCCTTGGTCTGGCAGTTGCGTGAGGGGCAACGAGCAGGGCATGGCCCTGACGGCAAACTGACTACGCAGAAGGTAGCGTTCTAGCGCGCTACCGGCCGTTGACCGAATCACTGCAGCTCAAGCAGCAGATTCAAACCACCATCGCCGCATTTGCCCCGGTCCCGCACTATCCCCCGATATCGGCGTCCCTCCCACGCGAAGGTAACGCTATGGGCACGTTCAACCTTGTCGGGAAGTGGCGGGTGTATGTGCAAGCGCAGCGCGGGACGCCCTTGTAGATCAAGAGCGGCGAGCTGGGCGTGACATTCGACACTCTGTGCCACCGGGCCGAACAGCGTGTCGCGAACATAGTCGAGCTGCAGGCAACTGCTGGGCGCGCGGCCGGGCATCTTCATGGCTGTTGCCTGCGCGTCCGGTGATCATACGCACCAAAGAGTGATTGCATGGGGAATTCTCCGAAGGACCTAAGCATGTTGAGGGCGGCGGCCGGGCGGTGTTCCATTGGTATTTTCTACCGCCGTCCAGGTTCATCGTCCGGCTGCTGGCGCCAGGCTGACAGACGCCGTTCCAGGCCGGCGAGCAAGACATCGAAGAGCAGGGCACAGCATGTGAGAACGATGATGCCCGCCAACACGGTGTTGACATCGAAGGTGGCCTCGGCTTGCAGGATGAGGTACCCGATTCCGCGAGTCGATCCCAGGTATTCACCCACCACGACCCCAACGAACGCCAGGCCGATGACGGTGTTCAGGCTGGAAAACACCCAACCTAGGGCGGCAGGCAGATACACGATACGAACCAGTTGCCAACGGTTGGCGCCAAGCAGTCTCACGTTAGCCAACAATGCAGGGCTTACCTCGCGCACACCCTGGTAGACATTGAAGAACACCGCAAAGAATACCAGCGTGATACCCAGCGCGACTTTCGAGGCGATGCCCAGCCCCAACCACATCACCAGCAAGGGCGCCAGCACCACCCTGGGGACCGCATTGGCGGCCTTGATGAACGGTGACAATACCCGTGCCAGCGTGGGGGTCAGCCCTAACCAGAGGCCGACTGCCAAGCCTGAGGCGAGTCCGAGCAAAAAAGCCAGTATCGTTTCGGTCAGTGTGATCAGCAGGTGAGGGTAGAGCGTGCCGGGAAAATTCAGTGTAGTCAGCAGGTGGTCCCGCCAGTACAGCTCCAACGAGCCGTTGCCAGTGCTCAACCAGCGCCAGAGTTGCTGCAGAACTGCGTGGGGGTGACCGACAAAGAACGCCAGATCGTCGTCGGCAGCCAACCACGACCAGAGTGAAAGCATTGCGAGCAGCAGGGCGGCGCGCAGTAGCCAGAGGGTGGTCCACGACATGTCAGCCTCGGTCGTTTGTGGGGGTGGGAGGCAGGTGCCCCAGCGCGTGCCAGAGACGCTGGTACAGGGCTGCGGACTCGGGATCCTTGCGTAGTGACAACGTGTCGCGTGGGCGTGGCAGGGGAATTCGAATGTCTTCGATGCACCGGGATGCGGGGCCGGCGTTGAATACCAGGACGCGGTCAGCGAGGGTGATGGCTTCGTCGAGATCATGGGTGACGAATAGCACCGATTTGCGTCGTTCGCCCCACAATTCGAGCAACAATTGCTGCATGGCTTGGCGCGTTTGCGCATCCAGCGCAGCGAAAGGCTCATCCATGAGCAGCAGCGAAGCGTTGTGGATCAGCGCCTGGGCTAGGGCAACACGTTTGCGCATGCCGCCGGACAATTGATGAGGGTAGTGATCGGGAACGTCGGTCAGCCCGACCCGCCTCAACCATTGAACGGCTTGCTGGTTGGCGTGTCGCTTGTCCAAGCCGCGCAGTTGCAGGGGGAGGCTCACATTGTCGAGCGCCGTGCGCCACGGCAACAGCGCATCGTGTTGAAACATGTAGGAGGCGTGGCGGTTCAACCCGAGCAAGGGTTTTCCATGGCAGCGGATCTGCCCGCCGTGGGCCGGTTTGAGCCCTGCGGCGAGGTCGAGCAGGGTCGATTTGCCGCAACCGGTAGGGCCAAGCACGCAGACGAACTCACCTTCACGTACAGTGAGATCGACCCGTGCCAATGCCAGCAAGCGATCGTGGCGGGCTTCCACGTCGAGCATTTCCAGAGCGAGGGTGGATGTCATGGTTGCAAGGCTTGATCAACGAATTGATTGGTCCAGGTTGCCTGGAGGTCGATCTGGCGTTCGGCCATGATCGGGTCGAAACTCTGCAGTGCCTGCAAGGCGTTGCGCGCCCCCTCTTCAGGGAAGCGGCCGTTTACGCTGAGGGATGACTGGATGTTTCGAAACGCCTGGCGATAAAGCGCCGCGTCGCCCATCAGGTAGGGTGTTGGCACCAGTTCGGCGACTTCGGCATCCGTGGCGTCGTGTAGCCAGGTCAGTGCCTTGAGCATGGCATTGGTCAGGGCTTGGATGGTCTGTGGGTTGTTCTGGATATAGATGCTTTTGGCATAGAGGGTGTTCGCCGGCATGGGGCCGCCGAACAGGGCTGCGGTGCCGGCTGGCGTGCGCGCATCTGCGATCAGGCGTATTGCCTGTTGTTGTTCCAGCAGGCTGATCAAGGGTTCGGCGTTGGCCAGTGCGTCGATCTTGCCGCTCAGCATCGCCTGCACGGCTGTCGCGCCGGTGCCAACGGTGGCAAATGCAACGTCCTCGGGGCTGAGCCCTCCCTGTGCCAGCACGCGGTTGGCGAGCATCTGGGTTGAGGAGCCGGGCGCACTGATGCCGATGGTCTTGCCTCGCAGGTCTGCGATCGACCGATAATTCGACAGAGTTTTGGAGGAGATGCCCATGGCGAGCTGGGGGGTCTCGCTTGCCAGCACGAACGCCTGAAGTGCCTGGCCGCGAGCCTGCAGACGCAAGGTGTGCTCGTAGGCACCGCTGACCACCTGTACGGCATCGGCCACCAGCGCTTGCGCCGCCTTGCCGCCACCGGTGAAGTCGATGACTTTCACATCGAGGCCTTCATCGCGGAAATAACCCTGCTCCAGTGCGACTGTCAGCGGCAGGTTATAAATGACCGCCTGGCCACCGACGCCCAGGTGGACAGGGGTCAGAGCCTGTGGTTGCTTCTTGGCCGTGGCGGATGCTGCAACCAGCAGCATCAAGCAACTGAAAACAAATGCGCGCATGGCACCTCCTTGTTGTGGAGGTTCACAGGGTAGGGCATCAAGGCTTGGGTGAGAGGGTGAGACGCTCCGAATTGCGTGTAGGAGTGCTCCTAAAACCCCTTTGGCTACTGAGCGTCAGGGTTGACGTTCGGCTACCGCTCTCAGCGTTCTGAGCGTGACCATTGGCGCGTCGACCACAAAGCGATTGGCCAGCCAGCCCGGTACATCGCCAGCGGGATCGGCTTGCAGGCGATAGGTGACCTGGGTATCGCGTTCGGCCAGTGGGTGCATGATCCACTCACCTTGCAATTGGCGCACGCGAATGAAGCCAGGGGCCTCGGGCACCTTTTCCGGGTCAGCGCTGAGCCTGCGAACCAGCGAGCCGTCGTCCAGCCGCTCGGTGCGTACGCGCAGGACCATGTCCCGCGGTTGCGCGGGCCAAGGCAGCTCGGTGGTGAGGTAGACCCAGGTACTGTCGCCATCGACCTCCAGCAGGCGCATCTGTGCGCAGGCATACAACCATTTGCAGGCGACACGCAGGTTTTCCTGAAGGTCGCTCAGGGTGCGAACACTGGCCTTGATCCGGACAACGCCGCGAAATTGCTGGTAGGGGGAGCCCTGGACGTCGCCAAGATAAATGTCGATGCCGCTTTCCTGATGGGCGAGGCGCCAGTTGTCGGCAGACAACGCAAGCGTCGGCAGCAGGAGTGCGCAGAGCAGGGCGAGGTGAAGTCGGGACAGGAGCTGCGGCATGTTCGGGCTCCACACTGGGGATCACCGTAGTATGCGCGGGAACAGGCAGAACGATCATGAAGATGGTGTTGCGCCGATCAGGGCCGTGGCCGACCCCGATCGGTTGATGCAGGCGGGCGCCTCAGCGCTGCGGATTGAGCGTCAGGTGCACGTGGCGGTTCACGTCCTTGTACAGCAGGTAGCTGAACGGACCGGGACCACCCGAATAGCAGGCTTGCGGGCAGAACGCACGCAGCCACATGAAGTCACCGGCTTCGACTTCCACCCAGTCCTGGTTGAGGCGATATACCGCCTTGCCTTCGAGCACATACAGGCCGTGTTCCATGACGTGGGTTTCGGCAAACGGAATCACGCCGCCTGGCTGGAAGGTCACGATGTTGACGTGCATGTCGTGACGCATGTCGGCCATATCGACGAAGCGGGTGGTGACCCAGCGTCCTTCGGTGCCCGGCATCTCGATGACCGTGGCGTTATCGCGGTGGGTAACGAACGATTCTGGAACCGCCAGGCCTTCGACCTTCTGGTAGTGCTTGCGCAGCCAATGGAACGTGACGTTGGCCTTGCTGTTGTTGCGCAGGCTCCACTCGGCCCCTGGCGCGAGGAAGGCATAGCCGCCAGGCACCAGGGTGTGGTGCTTGCCTTCGACAGTGATGTCGATCTCACCTTCGACGACGAACACCACGGCTTCGGCATTAGGGTCCAGCTCAGGGCGTTCGCTGCCGCCCTCAGGGGCGACTTCGACGATGTACTGCGAGAAGGTTTCGGCAAAGCCGGTCAGCGGGCGAGCGATGACCCACATGCGCATCTTGTCCCAGAACGGCAAGTGGCTGGTGACGATGTCACGCATTACGCCCTTGGGAATGACGGCATAGGCCTCGGTGAACATGGCACGGTCAGTCAGCAGCTCGGTTTGAGCCGGGTGCCCACCGTGGGGGGCGAAGTAGGAGTGATTCGACATGGACAGTCTCGACTTGTTGTTCTCTCCCCGTGCCGTGAACCGCACCGGCCGGTGCGGCGCAGGGGATGCACGGACAGCATAGGGGCGAGGCCCTGGCATCCACAAATTAAATGTTGGAATACCCGGTATTTGCTTGCTGAATGCTGAGCGGCCGTGCTGTCAGCGATTGCTGGTCAGCCGCTGCTGGGCCGCCACGCAACCGTTGATCTCCACCGCCCTCTGCAGCAACGCCTGACGCCGTTGTGGGTCGAGTTCACCTAGCAGGCGATAGACCTCCGCCTGGTAGTCACGCTGACGCCCCCACTGGAGCTCCAGGCCTTGCGGACGACTGCGGTTGCAAGCCAGGCGAGTGGCGGGCTGCGGATAGTAGGCGGCGTAAAGGGTCGCCATGCTCGGAATGGCTTCCAGCGCCTCGCGGTAGGCGGGGGTGGTGTTGTAGGACGGACACCAGTTGGCGATCGCCGTCGCTGGTGGGGCGAAACCCTGGCGCAGGCTGGCTTCGAGCAGTGGACAGGCCGCGTCGGCAATCTTCCCGGCGGGCAGGTAGGTCATGTAGTACAGCGCCAGACGGTACTGCGCCACGGGATGGCCCAAGGCAACCGACTTTTCCAGCAAGGCTACCGCCGTTGGCAATGTGCGTGCCATCGCCTGGCCCTGGCGGCTGAGCTCCGGATCATTGGTATCGGCTGTGCGCAGTGGGCTGGCGCTGTCATCCTCGGTGTCGGCCTGCTCGAGCAGTGGCAATGCCTGGCGGTAGAGCAGGTCGGCATGGGGATCGATGCGAACGTCGAGCGCCTGGGCGGCAAACGGCGTCAGCGCCGCGAACAAGCCCGAAAGGAAGACGGCTCGACTCACGAATGGGCCTCGCAGGCTGGCGCCCAGGTGAGACGAACCAGAAGCGTTTGGGCAGCAAGAGTGTTCATGACGTGTACGCGTTTGCCTCGGGCGACCGGGAGCGGTGATGGATCATTCTAGCCATCCCGAGGTGCTGTCGAAAGAGTCTTTGTTTGCTGTCAGACGAGCTTGAAAGGCGTGACCTTGCGGTTAGCGTACTTTTCCTGGGCCAACCCCAGCTTTGCGGTGATGACCTTGGCCAAGGCGTTGTTGCCCAGATCATTGAAATGCAGACGATCGATGAACAGATGCTCATTGAATACCGGTGAGCTGCTGAGCATGCCGTTCATGTCATAGCAGGGTACGGTCTGCGCCTGACTCTTGATGCGCCGGAAGAAGGTTGAATGCAATTGACTGTCGTAGACACCCTCCAGCAAGCGGTCGAAGTTGCCCGGCTGACGGTCCAGCGCCGACAGCATGGCATGTTCGCTGGCGGGCAACTGCTCGCGGCACCAGGGCAGCAGTGGCTGAAGGATGAACGTCAGGGTGGTATGGCTGTCGGCCAGTAGTTGCTCCCATTGGCACAGGGTGCGGCCGATGCAATCGGCGGCACGAAGCAGGCGTTTTTCCGGCGCTGACAGCGGCCAGGCGCAGGGTGACGGTGGCGAACGACGGGGCGCGAGACTTTGCCCTAGGCGCTGCCAAAACGAGGCCCGCCCGGGTTTGGCCGGTATTTGCACGCCTTCGTTGAAACTGTTGAGAAAACGCTGGTACGGCCGTGCTCCTTCAGGTTCCTGGTCGCCTGCGAGGATTTCGCCAAGCCCTTCCTGGGCCAGGGTGTTGAGGCCACTGAGGACCACGACATGGCCGATCTGGCCGAGGCGATGCTGATGACTGAGGAACATCAGCAGCTCCTGGGTGGCGTTCAGACCGCAGCCGGCCAGGTTCAACCAGATCTCGCCGGTGAGCATCGACAGGTAGGACGCCACGGTGTGTTCATCGGAACTGGCGCCGATACCCAGGGCGGTAGAGCCGCCCACCAGCAGGTTGATACGCGCCGCGCCGCCGCGCTCGGCCAGTGAAAAGCGCTTGCCGGCACAGTGGCTGTAGCGCAGGCCCAGGGCGTCGGTGTTGATGGTGTCGGAGCGGTAGCCACGCTCATGCACGTAAAGGGTATGCGGCGCGCGACGTCCGCCCAGCAGCAGGAAGCGCTGGTAGTCTTCTCGCAGGGGAATGGCGCTGCCCACGTCCGGGGTGATGTCGATCGGTGTCATGGGCGCTCCTGGGTATCGGGCGGGCTCAGGCGGCCAGTTCCTTGAGGTTGTAGAGCAGCCCCCCCGCGGCGATCAGCAGCAGGGCGACGCCAGACGCCAGGCTGATCAGGCGGTTGCTGCGCTGCGAGGCGATCTTGCCGATGGCGAAGATGTAGAGGCTCAAAACCGCGAAGTCGATGGCGATCCACAGCAGCGACAGCACTACCATGCTCTTCTCGAAGGATTCAGTGACCTGGATGAACTGCGGGAAGAAGGCAATGAAGAAGATGATGTCCTTGGGATTGGAAATGCCCACCATGAAACCTTGCAGCAGGCCGCCTCGGCCAGTGCTGCGCGGTGTTTCGACCGTTTCGGCAGCGTGCTCCCGGGGTTGCTGCTGCAGGGCTTCGCGCAGCGTGCCCACGGCAATGTAGCCAATGAACAGGCAGCCCAGCAGGCTCATGCCGCTGAGCCAGGCTTTGTCGATGGCGGCGCTGGTCATGATGATCCAGGCTGCAGCACCAATCAGCACCAGTGACGCCCAGTTGGTGCCGACGGCGGTGAACAGGGCTTTGCGCGAACCGGAGGCGGCAGCGGTATTGACGATCAGCGCCACTACCGGGCCTGGCGTGGCGATCAGCAGCAGGACGGTGAGGGCGTAGGTAGCAGTCAGTGCGGTATTCACGTTCAGTTCTCGATCTGGTTTTCAGGCGTTGCGGTGGCATGGAAGGGGCAGCGCGAAGGTTTGAGCGAGCCCATCTCCTGGAGTTGATATTGCTTCCATTCGAAGTTGTCGTCCTGGCCGAAGAAACCCAGGCTGTCGGGTATTACCCCGTCGTTGTACTGCGCAACCCGTTCACGGATCCGCGCGCGGATGCGCTGGCCACTTTCGGTGCTGGCACTGGCCACTTCGTCGAAGCTTTCCCGTGGATTGATGACGAAAGCGATGCTGTTGCCCAGGTTGCGGCTTTTCATCTGGCGATGGGCGGGAAAACTCATGTTGATGAACAGTGGCATGCCGGCAAAGCAGAATGACCATTGGGTGTCATGCGGGTCACGGGGCACATCCTGCGGCCAAGGCTGGGGATCGCGGGCGTGGACCTGCTGGAGGATCTTCCAGGCTAGCGCTTGCTGTTCGGCCAATGTGCCGTCGATGGTGGTTTCAAGAAACACCAGCAGCGGGTTGCCGATGCGCTGCTTGAGCGGGATCGGCGCGATGGTGCGGACATAGTCGGCGAGACCGCGGGCGATGTCATTGGCAGGATCATCGGCGCGTGCGAAAAGAATGTGGCAGGTGGCGGCGGCGACCGCCTTGCGTCCGAAGAGGCAGGGAAAGCCAGGGTTGCCGAGGATTTCCTTGAAGTGCTCTATGGTCTTGTACGTCCAATGCTGCTTGTTCCGAACATGTTCATCGGCCAGCTCTAGCGCATCCAGGCGATAGCAGTTTCCATAACCCGTAAACATGGTTTCCCCAGGAAATTTCTATAAAGTGGTTTTTCTGCCTTATCGCGGCGTGTTGGTTAGCTGTAATTGTTATTTACCGGCATTTTCGAAGAACCTCCCTAGGTTGTAAAATGCCTGGAACTATGACCTACTATTAGTTTCACTCATGCTTTGGAAGGCGACGATGTCAGAACGGATTCAAGCCCTGCATGCCTTGCGTGCCTTCGAAGTGGCTTCTCGTTACGGCTCTTTCACCCGCGCAGCGGAAGAACTGGCCTTGACCCAAGGGGCGGTAAGCCATCACATCAAGACCCTCGAAGCCATGTTCGGTTGCGACCTGTTCGAGCGCCGCGGCCCCAAGCTGCGCCTGACCGAGCACGGTCGGTTGCTGGCCCAGGAGCTCAAGGTCGGTTTCAAGATCATCGAGAATGCGTGCGCCTTGTTGCGCCAGGACCGTTACGGCCTGCGTCTGAAAGCCGCCTCTACGCTCACCGTGCGCTGGCTGCTCAAGGCTTTGGATGGTTTCAAGAAGATCGACGACAGCTGTAGCGTGCAGTTGTCGAGCGTCTGGATGGACATCGACACGGTGGATTTCTATTCCGAGCCCTACGATTGCGCCATCCTGCTGGGCAGCGGCAAGTTCCCTGCCGATGTCGAGAGCCTGAAGCTGTTCGATGAGTGGCTGATCCCGGTCTGTCACCCCGACTACCTCCAGGAGCCTGAGCCAGACCTGTCGGTGCTGCGCAACTGCGAATTCCTCCATCCCTCGTCCGATCGCCGAGACTGGCGGCGTTGGCTGGCGCGGGTCGATGCACTGGACATCAGCATCGATCAAGGGCAGGTGTTCGACACCCTTGACCAGGGAATTTCCGCGGCGCAGCAGGGCTTGGGCATTTCGGTGGTCGATCTGGTGCTGGCCAGTGCCGACCTTGCCGCCGGGCGCCTGATCACACCCTTCAAGCAGGCCGTGGCGACGGGCGATGGTTACTACATGACCTGGCTCAAGGCCAGCCCCAAGGCCCGGCAGATGAGCAAGCTTCGTGATTACCTGCTTGGCCAGGTACCAGCGCTGGCGCTCAAGGACATCAACTATCTGTACGGCTGAATACCGTTAAAGCACTTCGCCCAGGCCTGTCACGACGGGCCTGGGCGAATGCGTTCGCGAGGTCAGAAACCGAAGCTGCTCAGCCCCGGATGGTCATCCGGACGACGCCCCAGCGGCCAACGGAACTGGCGTTCCTCTTCGGTGATCGGCATTTCATTGATGCTGGCGTGGCGGTTCTGCATCAGCCCATCGGCGGCGAACTCCCAGTTCTCGTTGCCATAGGCGCGGTACCACTGGCCGCTGTCATCGCGGTACTCATAGGCATAGCGCACGGCGATGCGGTTTTCGGTGAAGGCCCAGAGCTCCTTGATCAGGCGGTATTCGTGCTCACGATTCCACTTGCGGGTCAGGAAGGCCTGTGCCTCGTCGCGGTTGGTGGCGAAGTCGACCCGGTTACGCCAGCGGGTGTCTAGGGTATAGGCGAGGGCAACCTTGGCCGCATCGCGGCTGTTCCAGCCATCCTCGGCCAGGCGGACTTTTTCGATAGCGGTTTCGCGGGTAAACGGCGGCAATGGTGGGCGGGACATCGCGGTACTCCTCATGTGCAGGTCCGGAAGAAGTGGCCTGATGGATGAAGCGTAGGCTCAAGCGTGTTCGGAGAGAATCGATGCTGGTGGCAGTTCATAATTGCGGCAAGTGGAATAATCCGACCCGTTTCAGGGCTCGACCTCGTCCACATACGCTTCGAAGAACCAGTCCGGGATCTCCTCGGTGCGATATTGCAACTGCGTACCGTCGGTGATCTCTGCGAGCCATAGTGCGCTTTGCTGCGAGTTGTCGAATATTGCCCGGCAAGTCGCTTGCTGATGATCAAGGGGGGCTCGAGGGGCATCATAGCGCTGGCGGTGCAGGAAAACATCAGGCGGTGTCATGGCGAAGGTCCTGGGGAGGGCCTATTGGAGACTGGCAGAAGACGCGGTTCAGCGTTTCCCCATTACCTGTAGTCCCCCTCCGAAGAACCCTGGACGGCGCTTACAGCGCTTCGCTGATGGTGCCGTTCGCCACCTTGTTGCGTCCACCCAGCCACACCAGCAGCAGCGCGGTCGCCGCCAGCAAACCGCCGGCCATCGGCACCGCGGCGTAGCCCAGGTCGAGGCTGATCACCGCGCCGCCCAGGGCGGCACCGACAGCATTGCCCAGGTTGAACGCGCCCACGTTGATCGAAGAAGCCAGGCCTGGGGCCTCGGCAGCCGCGATCATCACTCGCATCTGCAGCGGCGGTACCACGGCGAAGGTGAACACCCCCCAGACCAGCAGGGCCAGCGCAGCACCGACATGGCTACCCAGCACCAGCGGCATGAGCAGCATGATCACCGCCAAGGTGCCGAGGAAGATCCGTGCCGCGCCGTCCAGTGACCAGTCGGCCAGACGACCGCCGAGGTTGTTGCCGATGGTGAAACCGACACCGATCAATACCAGGCCGAGTGTGACGAACGCATTGGAGGCGCCGGTCAGTTCCGCGAGCACCGGGGCAACATAGGTGTACAGCGTGAACATGGCGCCTGCGCCGAGCACGGTGGTGGCCATCGCCAGCAGCACGCTGGGGCGGGCGATCACCGCCAGTTCCTTGCGCACGTGGGGCACGCTGCCGCGCTCGCCCTTGGGCAGGGCGTACCACAAGGCACTGATGGCGATCAGGCCGAGTACGGCGGTGCCGGCAAAAGCCATGCGCCAGCCGATCTGCTGGCCGATCCAGGTGGCGGCCGGGACGCCGCCGATATTGGCGATGGTCAGGCCCATGAACATGGTGGCAATGGCACTGGCCTGCTTGTCCTTGGGCACCACACTGGCCGCGACCACCGCACCCAGGCCTAAGAAAGCACCGTGGTTGAGGCTGGTGATCAGGCGCGAGGCCAGCAGGGTGTAGTAGTCCGGCGACAGTGCCGACAGCAGGTTGCCGACGGTGAAGATGCTCATCAGCATCATCAGTGCAGCACGCTTGCCGAAGCGGCTGAACAGCAGGGTCATGATCGGTGCGCCGACCATCACGCCAATGGCGTAGGCGGTGACCAGCATGCCCGCAGTAGGGATGCTGGCGTTGACACCTTCGGCAATGACCGGCAGCAGGCCCATGGGGGCGAATTCGGTGGTGCCGATGCCGAAGGCGCCGATGGCCAGGGCAAACAGGACCCGTTTAGAGGAAAGCGCGCTCATCGGAAACTCCGGGTTATGGCGAATTCAGGAATGTCGGGTGTGGCGTCGACCGCAGTCGACGCCCAAGTGCGGTGTGGGATCAGTCCCAGGCCGGCGCCAGGCCATCCGGGCTGACCTCGCGGCCGTTGCGTTCCAGGTCTGCGATCTGCGCCATGTCTTCTTCGTCCAGGCGCAGGTCACGGGCAAGCAGGTTGCTGGCCAGGTTCTCGCGCTTGGTGGAGGAGGGGATGACGGCATAGCCAAGCTGCAGGGCCCACGCCAGGGCGACCTGGGCCACCGTGGCCTTGTGCTTGGTAGCGATCTTGGCCAGTACCGGGTCCTTGAGCACCTTGCCATAGGCCAGAGTCATGTAGGACGTGACGGTGATGCCCTGTTCCTTGAGGAAAGCCGTGAGCTTGCGGTTCTGCAGGTACGGGCTGAGCTCGATCTGGTTGGTGGCGATCTCGCCCTTGCCGACCACCTCGATGGCCTGGCGGGTCAACTCGATGTTGAAGTTCGAGATGCCGATCTGGCGGGTCAGGCCAAGTTTCTTGGCTTCGGCCAGGGCGCCCATGAACTCGCGCAGCTCGACACCGTTGCCTGGGGCTGGCCAATGGATCAGGGTCAGGTCGACATAATCGGTGCGCAGCTTGGCCAGGCTCTCGCGCAGGCTGGGGACCAGCTTGTCGGCAGCGTAGCTGTCGGTCCAGATCTTGGTGGTGATGAACAGCTCGTCACGAGGCACACCGCTTTCGGCGATGGCCTGGCCGACGTCGGCTTCGTTCTTGTAGATCTGTGCGGTGTCGATGACACGGTAGCCCAGCTCCAGTGCGGACTTGACCGAGTCGATGACGGCTTGGCCGGTGAGACGGAAAGTGCCGAGGCCGAAGGATGGAATGCTCATGGATCTGCTCCTGCTATGGGGGAATTCGGGGTCGATCGAGAGGCATTGGCGCCTGGATACATCGACCATTCGAGTGGGGAGCAGTTTGAAGGTTGCAGCGGGGTTGATTAAGAGGGGCGTGGGGCAAGGTCTTTTGACCTGGAATCATGAATAGCCGGTGATTGCTTCGCGCAGCGGGCATTTCGACGGCCTCAGAGCACATCGGGCCTGGCTGGCAGGCCCGATGTAGCAAGGGTTACAGCGTCCACCTCATGGTGACGGTGAAGTTGCGCGGATCGCCGAAGATGTTGGCCCCGGCCGGGTTGCTGATGTTCTGGTAGTAACGTTTGTCGAACACGTTGTTCAGGTTGCCTTGCACGGTGAAGTGCTTGTTGATCCGGTAGGCTGTCATCAGGTCGGTCACGCTGTAGCCGCCCTGCTGCACACCGAAGCTGGTGTAGGCCCGGCTCTGGGTACGGAAGCCGCCACCGATGCTCCACTGGCTCAGGTCACCCGGCAACTGGTAAACGGTGTTGACCTTGAACAGGTTGTAAGGGGTGTCGCTGTCGAAGCGGTCGCCCTTCTGTTGAGTACCGGTTTCCTTGGTGTACTTGGCGGCGGCATAGGTGTAGCCGACCGACGCCTGCCAGCCCTCGGCGAGCATGCCTTGCACTTCCAGCTCGACGCCCTTGGTCTCGACTTCGCCCGCCGCCTCGTAGCAGCTATCGGAGAGGTCCTGGCAGGACGACTGTGGCAGGGCCTTGGCGAGGTTTTCCTGGTTCAACTGGAAGTAGGCCAGGCTCACGTTCAGCGCGCCGCCGAAGTATTCGCCCTTGATGCCGGTCTCGTAGTTGCTGCCGGTGACCGGATCGAGGATGGAGCCGGTGGCCGAGCGGGATTCCTGAGGCTTGAAGATGCGCGTCCAGCTGGCGTACACCGAGTAGGTGTCGTTCAGGTCGTAGACCACGCCGGCATAGGGCGTGAACTCGCGGGTGGCCTTGGAGCTGTTGCCGAAGGCGTAGGTGCCGGATTGGGTCTGCTGTTCGTATTCATACCAGTCCAGACGCGAGCCAAGAGTCAGCTTGAGGTCGTCCTGGATGTTGAAGCGAACGGTGGCGTAGGTGCTGGACTGCTCGACCTTGCCCTTGCGCGACCAGTTGAAGTCGATCTCGGGCTTGGGCACCGAGCCGAAGTCGAACGACAGCGGATCGACCGGGTAATCGAAGGTGCCCAGCGGGCCGCCGCCAGGGCCGTCGTCGGTGCGGTCGTGGCGGTAGCTGCCACCGAGCACCAGTTCATGGGTGCGACCGAACAGGCTGAATGGGCCGCTGACATAGCCATCGACGCTCTTCTGGGTGTGCTCGTAGGTGTAGCGGCCTACGTTGAGCTGCAGCGTGTCGGCGGCCTGGTCGAGGCGATAGAAGCTGGTGCCGAGCATGTCCATCTCGCCACGCAGCCAGGTGGTATTCAGGCGCAGCTTCCAGTCGTTGTCGAAGCGGTGCTCGATCTCGGCGAAGACGCTCTTGTTCTTCTTGTCCCAGTAGGTCCAGGACGGGCTCATGCGGTGCGAGCGGGAGATCGGCAGGAAATTGCCGTTGGCGAAGGTCGGCAGGCCGGACCAATCGGCGCCAGGGTTGTCCTCGCGGTTGTAGTAGCCGCCCAGGGTGAGGGTGGTGTCCTCAGTCAGGTCGAATTCGGTGATGCCATACATCAACTGGCGTTTGTTGCTGTAGTCGTCGACGAAGCTGTCCTTGTCCTGCAGGGCGACGACAGCGCGACCGCGTATGCTGCCGCTGTCGTTGAGCTTGCTGCTGGCGTCGAGCTCGGTCCGAAAGTTGTTCCACGAGCCTGCGCTGGTGGTGATCGACATCTGCGGCTCGACGGTCGGCCGCTTGCGGATCAGGTTCAGCGTACCCGACGGGTTGCCGGCGCCGACCATCAGGCCGGAGGCGCCGCGCACCACTTCCACGCGATCGAACATCGACAGCATCGAGGTGCCGAGGGTGTCGGTGTCGTAGGCCACCGGCAAGCCGTCGATCATGATGTTGTCGACCGAGGTGCCGCGCGAATAGAAGGTCGGACGTTCACCGCCGGTCTTGCGCAGGGTGAGGCCGGGGGTATACAGCGAGACGTCTTCGAGGGTCTGCATGTTCTGGTCGTTCATGCGCTGGCGGGTCAGTACCGTGACCGACTGCGGCGTGTGGCGCAGGGACGTCGGCAACTTGGTCGCCGTGCTCATCGAGCCTGTGGTGTACGAGCCTGTGCCTTCGGTGGTCTCGCCCAGTACGCCGGCGTTGACGTTGGTCGCCCCCAGTTCCACCGCGCCGCCTTCCCTACGGCCGCTGATGGTCACTGTGGTGCCGTTGACGCTGTAGCCAAGGCCCGTGCCGCCGAGCAATTGGCGCAACGCGGCATCGGGCTCCAGCGAACCCTTGACCGCGGTGCTGCGCAGGCCGCTGATCTGGTCGGGGGGAGTACAGCAGTTGCCACTGGCTTTGCTGCCCAAACGCAATCAACGCGCTACCAAGCGCCTGCTGGGGAATGTTGAAGGCCACTTGCTGGGCCTGAGCAACCATCGGCGCCGCCAGCATCATGCCGACAGCGGTGGCGGGCAAGCCGGACGCCATGAGGCGCCGGACAAGCATGGCCTTTGACAACGGGCGAAGGGTAGGGAAGACGTGCATTGGCAGACTCTGTGATTATGTTGTGGATAATGATTTGCATTACATGTGGTGAGACGCACAAACACAGCAGAACCGGAAAAATCCGGTTCTGTTTTTTTCAGGCGTGTGTTAACTCCTCGACGACCTTGCCGGCCTCCAGCCTCACGAGCTGGTCGGCCATGTCGAAGTAGCGGTCATCGTGGGAGATCACGATGATGGTCTTGCCCAGGCGCTTGAGGTCCGGGAGCAGCTCGGTATAGAAGATGCGACGGAAGGTCGGATCCTGGTCGGCGGCCCATTCGTCGAAGACCAGCACCGGGCGTTGTTCGATCCAGGCATTGACCAGCGCCAGGCGCTTGCGTTGCCCGGTGGACAGGTCGGTGGTGCTGAACTGGCCGTCGCTGACCTTGACCTTGTGGGCGATTTCCAGACGCTCCAGGTACTGGTTGGCATCCTCGGGAATCGCCTGGTCACCCTGCACCAGGTCGTCGAACAGGTAGTAGTCGGCGAAGACCGTGGTGAACAGCTGGCGGTAATCGTCCCGCGATTCGGCATCCACAGCCTTGCCATTGACCTTGATCTGGCCCTGCTGTGGGGCATACAGCCCCAGCAGCAGCTTGATCAGGGTGGTCTTGCCGCAGCCGTTTTCGCCGACGATGAACACGATGTCGCCCAGGGCGATCTTCAGGTTCACAGGCCCAAGGGTGAAGGGGCGGGCATCGCCGACCGGCGGGAAGGCAAAGCCGACATTGCTCAACTCCAGGCTGTGCACCTGCGCTGCGGCCTGTCCGGAGTCGGCCAGCAACAGGTGAGGCTCCGGGGTCGCGAAACGCTCCGACAGCTCGGCAATGCGCTGGAAGGCGATGCGCGCCCGGCCGATGATCGGCAGGGTGCTGATCAGGTGTTCCAGCGGCCCTTTCATGTACAGCAGCACCAGCACGAAACCGCTCATGACGCTGGCATCGGCACTGGGCCACAGCGACTGCAGCACCAGGGCCAGACCGATGACCACGAAGAACAGCATCGAGCCCAGGCTCTTGGCGACCACGAAGGTGTTGATCGAGCGTGTCTGCAGATCGCGGATCCGTTCGGCCGTGTCGCTGATGCCATGCTGGAACATGCGCTGGCGGCGCGGACGGTGGATACGCAGCTCCTTGGCACCGGCGGCGATTGCACTGTAGTGCTTCTGCAACTGGTCTTCGGCATCGCGCGCTGCCATGAACCCACGAATACCGCGGGACTGCGCCACCGACTGGATAGCGATGCCGATGGCCAGCGCGGCCAGCATCATCAGGAACATCGGCCAGGACAGCATCGCCAGGTAGCCCAGGCAGCCCAGGGTGACGGTCAGCGAAATCGCCAGTGGCGCGAAGGCGAAAGCGAAGTCGCTGATGGTGTCCACATCGTGGGTCAGGACCGGGATCAGGCGGTGGCTGCGAAAGCGCTCGATCTGTTCGATCGGTGCCGCCAGCACCTTCTCGCCCAGCTCCTTGCGCAGCTTGGCGATGATGTGCTGGCCCACCTGGTTGGTGCCGATGTCGGAGAGGATGCTGCTGACCAACGCCAGGGCGCACAGCCCGACGAAGCCCAGCACCAGCCCCTGGCTCAGCCCGCCTTCGGTGTGCAGCCCGTTGTTGATGGTGGCCAACAGGGCGGTGACGCTCAAGCCACCGACCATGCCCAGGGCAATCGACAGGGCGACCACCGGCCAGAAGGGCCGCAGCAGCGTCAGCAGCTCGCGCACGGCCCCACGGGGTTGTTTGCTCATCGGAAGGTTCCTGTCTTCAGGCGCTGGTCATGCGCAGTGCGGCCGGGGCGTTGCTGGCGTGCTTGCCCAGGTGCTGATACAGCGACTGACCGATTTCTGCGGCACGTGCCGGCAGCACCGACAGCAGGGTGTCGCTGAGCCCGTGCGAGGCTTCGCAGAAGCCTTGCAGGTATACGCTGGCACCGAACTCGGGGCTCGCCAGGGCGCGGTAGTCGCGGTCGACCTCGAAGTCTTTCAGGTGCTGCTGCAGCGGAGCCAGCAGGTCGCGGTGGGAGCGACGCTCGTAGCCGGTGGCGAGGATCACCGCGTCGTAGCGGTGGGTCTGGCGGACATCGGTGGCCAGGTCGCGCAGGGTCAGCTCGATGCCTTCGGCGGTGTCTACCACTGCTTCGATGGTGCGGCGGCACAGCACGGCATGGCGATACTGATGGGCGACTTTCTGGCGATACAGGATGCCGTAGATGCGCTCGAGCAGGTCGACGTCGACCACCGAGTAGTTGGTGTTGTGGTACTCGCCGATCAGTTTCTCGCGTTCGGCGTGCGGCTGGTTGAACACCAGGTCGGTGTACTCGGGGGCGAAGATTTCATTGACGAAGGGGCTGTCGTCGGCAGGCTTGAGTGCCGAGGCGCGCAGGATCATGTCGACCTTGACCGACGGGTAGCTGTCGTTGAGGTCGATGAAGGCCTCGGCGGCGCTCTGGCCCGAGCCGATCACGGCGATGCGCATTGGCTTGCCGCTGTTGCACGGCAGTTGCTGGAGGGCGCTCAGGTACTGGGAGTGGTGGAACACGCGCGGGTCGTTCTTGAACGGGCGGAAGGCATCGGGAACCTTGGGCGTGCCGCCGCTGCCGACCACCACCGAGCGGGCCCGGCGCTGGTGCTCCTGGCCGTGCTGGTCACGCGAGACCAGGCGCAGGTGATCGACCCGGCCATCACGCAGTTCCGGCTCGATGCGCAGCACTTCTTCGCCATACACCGCCTGGGTGGCGAAATGCTCGGCGGCCCAGCGCAGGTAGTCGTTGTACTCCAGGCGGCAAGGGTAGAAGGTGCCCAAGTTGATGAAGTCGGCCAGGCGCTGCTTCTGGTGCAGGTAATTGACGAAGCTGTAGGGGCTGGTGGGATTGCGCAGCGAGACCAGGT
Source organism: Pseudomonas sp. SYWMCR5 (assembly GCF_057197165.1). Classification (NCBI taxonomy): domain Bacteria; kingdom Pseudomonadati; phylum Pseudomonadota; class Gammaproteobacteria; order Pseudomonadales; family Pseudomonadaceae; genus Pseudomonas; species Pseudomonas sp. SYWMCR5. The sequence continues at coordinate 604,110 of NZ_JBXUNH010000002.1, read as the reverse complement.
CCTTGAGGAAGGAGATCTGCAGCTCGCTCTGGGTAGCCAGGGTATTGCCGTGCCAGCGATAGTCGCTCTGCTTGTCGATGAACAGCGCGTCGAGGGCGTGGCCGTTGGTTTCGGCGAGCTCTTCCAGGGCAATGGCCAGTGCCAGGTTGGAAGGGCCGAAGCCAACGCCGATGAGGTCGTGGATTTTGTCGGGCGAAGAGGTCTGGCTCATGGTTGCGGTTCCTTGGATGGTCGAGTGGGGGCGCCGCGTGGGGCGCCCCGAGTCCTGCGCAAGTACACCGATAGGAACGAGCCGGGGGTGGGAGAATTTACCGCCGTGTGGCGCCTCAGAGCTCGCGGGCTACCCGGAAACCAAGCCAGTCGCCACGGTCTTCGCGTACCGTGGTGTTGCGGTTGCCCGAACGCGAGAAGATCGGCGCTTCACCCCAGTCGTTGCCACGGATGGAGATCTGCGTGCAGCCCGCCTCGGTGCGCGCGCTGCCGTCGGCGGGGGCGCCGAAATAGCTGTCGTGGTAACAGTCGGCGACCCATTCGTAGACATTGCCGTGCATGTCGTATACGCCGAAGGCGTTGGCCGGGAAGCTGCCGACCGGCGAGCTGAAGCTGTAGCCATCCTTGGGGCCGTAGACGTTGGCGTTCTTGCTGATCTCGAAGTTGGCGTCCGGCTCGAATGGGAACATGCCGGTGCTGCCGCCGCGTGCGGCGTATTCGCGCTGGGCTTCGCTGACCATGGCGTAGTGCTTGCCGGTCTTCTTCGACAGCCAGGCGACATAGCGCTCGATGTCGACGTAGCTCATGCACACCGCCGGCTGGCGAGGGCCTTGCGGGTAGCTGGGCTTGCTGTTGGTGCAGCGCCGCCCAGGACGATCGTCGCCGTCGGCGATGACGATGCCAGTGGCCTTCTGGTAGTCGGCCCATTCACCGGCGGTGATCTGGAAGCGGCTGATGGCGAACGGCTTGGCGAATGTCACCGGGTGCTGTGGACCTTCGTCGTCCTGGCGGCCCATTTCGTCGGGCGGGGTGCCCATGGTGAAGGTGCCGGCAGGCAGCACGACCATTTCCGGGCAGGTCTTGTCGCAGTCGCGGAACACTGTGCCGGGCTGGTCCGACGGCGGCGCGGCCAGGGTCGGCAGGCTGCAGGCGGCCAGCACGGCGGCCAGGGTGAGGCGGTGCAGAGGTGCGCTCATGGGAGATGCCTTGTTCAAAGTTGCTGGGTAATCAGGTTCATGACCCGGTCGATCTGTTCTTCGTCGTTGAGCAGGCCTGGCGCCAGGCGGATGACAGGACCAACGTCGCGTTCGACGGCATCGCACATCACCTTGCCGGCGATCAGCTTGGCGGCGAAGGCATCAGGGTCTTTGCCGGGCACACGGAAGAAGGTGAAACCTGCCGAGAACTGCGCGCTGCGCGGCGTCACCAGCTCGATGCGACGATCTTCAAGCAGGCGCTCCTTGAGCCGGGCGTTGAGCTGGTGGATGCGCGCCTGCACATCGGCCTTGCCCAGTTGCAGGTGCAGCTTGAACGCCTCGCCCAGCGACCAGCGGTATTCGAAGGCGTGGTAGCCGCCGGGGGTCATGATGGTGGCGAAGTCTTCATCGCGGGAGAAGGTGGCGACGCTGGGGGTGAGGTGATCCATGCTGGTCGAGGCTGCGCAGATGATGCCGGTGCCGCGCGGGCCGAACATCCACTTGTGGGTGCCGGCGATGAAATAGTCGCAGTTGAAGTCGGCGAAGCGCTGGTTTTCCACGCCGAAGCCATGCACGCCATCGACCACGTAGAGGATGCGCTCGGCCTCGCTGCGGTCGCGGTTGTGACGGCGCACCAGTTCGCCGATCTCGCCGACCGGCAGCTTGACGCCGCTGCTCGAGTGCACCCAGGTCATGCCCAGCACGCGGGTCTCGGGGCGGATGTTGCGCTCCAGGGTGGTCAGCACCTGGTCGGTGGACACCTCCCAGGGGTTGTCGAACAGGCGGATCTTGCGCACCTGCGTACCCTGGCGCTTGGTACGGAAAGCCAGGGTCTTGTGGGTGGAGTAATGCTCGTGCTCGGTGGTCAGGATTTCCTGCTTCGCGCCGACCTGCAGGCCGCCATAGATCATGGCCAGGCCTTCGGTGGTGCTGCCGGTCAGGGCAATCTGCCGCGGGCCGACTTCCAGGTAGCGTGCGGCCCAGTCACGCACTTCGTCCTCGCGCTGCCATTCGTACTGGCTTTCCCAGTCCATCAGGGCGGCGGGGTTGCGGTCGAGGTCGGCGCGGTGGCGGTCGATCGCTTCCTGCACCGGACGCGGGTGGGCGGTGACCAGGAAGTTGGCGAAGTGGGCGATGTCCGGGTCCAGCGGGAACAACGTGCGCAGGTTGCGCCATTTGTCCGTGCCGGTGAGCGCTGCTGGCGACGAGGTTGCAGCCAGGGCGCCAGGCAGCAGCGGCAGGCTTGCGGCGACCAGGCCGGCCTGCTTGAGAAAGGTACGACGGTTGCTCATGCGGGCAGGCCTTGATCAGTGTTGGGTGGTGGCGACAGGTTGACCGGCTTTTTGCACCTGGTCCCAGACCCGCAGGAAGTTGCCCGCCCAGAGTTTGGCGATATCGGTTTCGCTATAGCCGCGGCTAAGCAGCTCGGCGGTGACATTGCGGATCTCGCTGACATCCTTCCAGCCATCGAGGCCGCCGCCGTCGTTGAAGTCCGAGCTGAGGCCGACGTGGTCGATACCCACTTTCTTCACCGTGTAGTCGATGGCGTCCGCGTACTGCTTGAGGGTCGCCTTGGGTTCTTCTTCAAGAATCCCGTACAGGCTGCTGGCGTACTCGCCGAAACGTGACTCAGGCCAGATGGCGATCACCGCATCGCCCGGCATCAAGGCATTGGCCAGGCCCTGCAGGGGCTGCAGGTCGAAGCGCGAGCGCAGCGCCTCGAGTTTTTCCAGCACCGGCTTTTCCAGCGGCTTGAGGTATTGGCCGAAGCCGACCACCTGGATCACGCCGCCGCTGTCCTTGATCAGTTGCATTTCCTTGTCGGAGAGGTTGCGCGGGATGTCCACCAGCGCCCGCGGCGCGGAATGCGAGGCCACGATTGGCGCGCGGCTCAGGCGCACGACGTCTTCCAGGGCCAGGGTCGACATCTGCGAGACATCGATGATCACGCCCAGATCGTTGAGTCGCTTGACCGCCTGTTCACCCAAGGGCGACAGGCCGCCCAGGGCGTCGGCGGTGTCATTGAAGAACGGCAGTGGGCGCGAGGAGTCGGCCCAGTCGTTGTTGCCGGTGTAGCTGAAGCCGAACATGCGCATGCCGCGTGCAGCCCACAGATCGAGCTGGGACAGGTCATGGCCCAGCGGGTAGGCGTTGAGCATGCTGATGAAGATGGCGAACTTGCCTTCGCCGTTCAGGCGCCGGAAGTCGTCGGGGGTATAGGCGATACCGACCTGGTTGGGGAAGTCGCGGACCATGCCGCTGATGATCTTGTAGCGCACTTCCTGCTGCTGGCGCGCCTCGTCGACGAAGCCCGGGGTTGGGCGGTGCGGGGCGTTGGGGCCGTTCCAGATCTCTGGCCAGCCGAAGATGGTAAGGGCCGCACCGGAAAGACGACCGCGATTGGCCTTGACCAGGTCGAACTGCCCCGGGCCATCCTTGTCGATCTCGTTGCCGGCGCTGCCCAAGTCCAGCGGCACCGTGATATGGCTGTCGAACGAGAGCATGTGTTCATGCAGGGCGTTGGCCTGTTCGACGATCTTGTGCGGGTAGCCGGCATCCTGGCGTTGCCAGTAGAAGTAGCCGGCGGCACTGCCCAGGGCGGCCACCAGGGCCAGAGGCAGGCCTATGTACAGGGCTTTGCGGGAGCGGGTCTTGGTCATTGCCATCTCGTTGCAGGGCTGATCGCAACCGCCTGGCGGGCAAAGGGCGGCGCCGGGCAGGGTTCGGGTATCAGGTGGACGAATGGCGTGGGGAGAGATTTACGTGCAGCAGCGGGTTTACCCGCGAAAAGCCCACCACGGCGGGTGACGCAGGCCTCGCCAGCGCAAGGCCATGGGCGCAGGCAATGACGCGATCAGATCGACAGGCGCACCATCCGGTTGTCCAGCGGCTGCTCCGGTGCGCGGCGCTTGTTCACCACCAATTCGCCAATGGCGATCAGCCGCGTACGCGTGACGTTGCGCGACAGCCCCAGCAACTGCGCGGTATGCACCTGGTTGTAATGGCAGAAGTGATAGGCCGAGCGCAGCAACGCATTCTCTACCTTCTCGTACAGGTCGCCCGGCTGTTCCTCGTACAACCGGCTGAACGCCTGCTGCAGCAGTTCATCGATGCCGCCGCCCCTGCTGGCAGAGGCCGTCGAAGGCGGATCGTCCTGACGCTCCAGGCGCAGGTTCGACAGGCGCAAGTCGCGGGCATGGATCAACCCGTCGCCGCAGGTCAGCAGGCTGTGGTGAATCACGTTCTCCAGCTCGCGGATGTTGCCCGGCCAGCTATAGGCCACAAGCTTTGCCTGGGCGTCGGCTGCCAGCTCCACCGGGCCGTAGCCCAGGCGTTCGCTGTAGCTGCGAATGAAGTGGCGCGACAGCGGCAGGATATCGCCCGGCCGCTCACGCAGCGGGTGCAGCGAGAGGGTGACAACGTTCAGGCGGTAGTACAGGTCTTCGCGAAAGTGCCCGGCGTTGATGGCCTTTTCAAGTTGCACGTTGGTGGCGGCCAGTACCCGCACATTGATCGGAATGCTCTTGCGTGACCCCAGGCGCACCACCTCGCGCTCCTGCAGCAAGCGCAGCAGCTTGACCTGGATGGGCAGCGGCAGGTCGCCGATTTCATCGAGGAACAACGTGCCGCCGTTCGCCTCCTCGAACCAGCCGGCCTTGGACGCCAGGGCGCCGGTGAAGGCGCCTTTCTCATGGCCGAACAGCTCGGCCTCGACCAGCGACTCGGAAAAGGCGCCGCAGTTGACCGCAACGAACGGGCCGTCGCGGCGAGCGCTGAGGTTGTGGATGTGGCGTGCGACCAACTCCTTGCCCGTGCCGGTCTCGCCAATGATCAGGACGCTGGCCTCGCTGGGAGCGACCTGTTGCAGGTGGGCGAGCAGCGCCTGCGACCTGGGGTCTTCGAAGACCTGTGCGGTCGCCCTGATCGAGGTAGCCAATGACGGTGAAGGGGGGAGGGTCAGCAATTGCATGGACGTGCCTTTAGGAATAGAAGGACGGGGCAGGGCGTTTGTCGTTCAGCGCCCACTCGCCGAGCTCATGGATGCGGTAGTCCACCGGATCGTGCAGGGTCTGGGTCCTGAGGTTGCGCCAATGCCGATCGAAGCGCAGTGAGGCATGGGTGGCGCGGGCGCCGGTTACTTCGAACAGGCGGTTGCAGATGTCCAGCCCGTGGCGCGTTGCGGCAACCTTGGCGGTGCCGATGGCCAGGGCCAGGTCGCCACGCGCCTCGGCGCTCAGGTTGTGTTCGAGGGCCCAGGCCGCATCGAGCTGGTCGCTGGCGCGGCGGATCAGCAGGCGCACGCTTTCCAGACCCACCCAGAACTCACCATAGTGGCGCAGCACATAGGGGTCTTCGCGGCTCTCACTGGCGCTGGAACGGAACCAGGGGCGACTCTCCTTCAGCGTGTACTGGCGCGCTTCGTCGAAGGCGCCTTCGGCGATACCCAGGAACAGGTTGGCGAAGTGCAGTTGCGCGATCAACGGACGCAAGGCGGCGAACGGCGTGCTCAGCGGGCCGGGGTCGAGCAGCAGTTCGTTGTGCTCGACCCGCACCCGTTCGAAGGTGGCACTGCCACTGTCGGTCTGGCGTTGGCCGATGTTGTCCCAGTCACCGTGCAGGCTGATGCCGGTACGGCCACTGGGGATTGCCGCGATCAGCAACTTGCCGCCGGCGCGCTCGTCCACCGCCGAGGCGATGAGCATTTCCGAGTCGCTGGCGCCGGAGCAGAAGCTCTTCTTGCCGGAGAATTCGCACCACCCCTCGAAATGCTTGGCCTGGGTTCGCGTATCCAGCGGGTTGAGGGCATTGCCCCAGAACCAATGCTTGCGCGCGGTCTGCTCGAACCAGGGTTGCCATTGGTCAGGGCGGGAGAACAGGCGCACGGTGGCCAGCATCAGGTGGTGGAAACCGAACACGTGGGCAATGGAACTGTCGACCCGGGCGAACTCACGCACCACATCGAAGGTTTCGCGCCAACTCGCGCCCTGGCCACCGAAGGCCGTGGGGATGGCCAGTGACAGCAGGCCGCTGTCGCGCAGGGCATCACGCTCGGCCTTGGGGGTGCCGCCGCGTTCGTCGCGTTCGACAGCCGTGAGGGCGAATTGGGCGGCCAGGTCGCGGGCAATGGCAAGCGCCGGACGCGTGGTGGGGGTCACGGGTGCATTCATGGCGGTCACTCAGGCACTCTTGCGCAGCTGATGGTGGGGGGCGAACAGCGGTACGGCACGTTCGGCGGCCAGGCCGATGCGCGCAGCCAGGGCATCACTGGAAACGCGATAGTCCTGCAGCTCGGCCTGACTGGCATAGACGCCGATGGGCAGGGTCAGTGCCTGCAGGAAACTGAACAGTGGCCGCAACTGATGATCCAGCACCAGCGCGTGGCGCTCGCTGCCGCCGGTTGCGGCCAGCAATACCGGGGTGTCGACCAGGGCGTCCTGGCCGATCAGGTCGAACAGGTGCTTGAAGTGCCCCGGGAAGCTGCCCCGGTAGACCGGCGTGGTCACCACCAGCAGGTCGGCCTGTTCGATGTGCTGCAGTTGCTGCTCGACGGTGTCGGGCAGTTCGCTACGCCACAGTGCAGCACCCAGTGGGCGGGCAATATCGCCCAGCTCGATGAGGTGCGGCCGGATGTGCAGATGCTGGCCAAGCTCGGCGAGGATGGCTTCGGTCAATGCCAGGGTGCGCGAAGGGCGGGAAGTACCACCGGAGATGGCAACGACGTTCAAGGGGGGGGCTCATGGCGAGTCTCCTGTTCGGGTGAGCGGGGGACTTTGCTTGAGCAATCGTCGTGCCGAAGTTTCGATGCCTTTTGAATCAACGCGTTGCCGCGTTTTCTGCGACAACCGCCGTGTTGCCGGAGCAGCGGGGTTGTTGATCGGGTGTTGCGCTGCAAACAGTTGGCCGGTGTTGGCTGCTGCACAGTTGGGAACGTTATAGAGGAAGTTTTAACCGCATAAAAGGAATAAGAATTTATATTCTTATTCATTTTTTTATAGTCTGCGCTTTGTCCCCCCTTACCCTGTCACCCCTTGCACCCCTGATCCTTTAGCTTGGCGCCATTTCCGACTGGCAAAAGCAGGATGCTTACCCATGCGCTTCAGCGAACTGATGGCTGTGCTCTCCACCCGTGCAATCCGACTTCACCGTGACGATCAGGACCTCGTCGTCCATGGTGACGACGATGCCCTGGAGGACGCCCTGTGGGATGCATTGGCCGCACACAAGCCGGCGTTGCTGGAGATGCTCGCCCAACAGAACGACGACTGGCTGAGCCCGGCGTTCAAGATCACCCCGCAGATGCTGCCGCTGGTGGACCTCGACCAGCAGGCCATCGACCGCATTGTCGCCAGCATTCCCGGCGGCGCGGCCAACGTGCAGGACATCTATCCCCTGGCCCCGCTGCAGGAGGGCATGCTCTACCACCACCTGTCGGCCGATGCTGGCGACCCCTACCTGTTGCAGGCCCAGCTGCGCTTTGCCGACCAGGCGCATCTGGAGGCCTTCGCCGATGCGCTGGACTGGGTGATCCAGCGCCACGACATCCTGCGCACCTCGATGTACTGGGAGCGCCTGGACGAGCCGGTGCAGGTGGTCTGGCGCGAAGCACCGCTGGGGCGCGAAGCGCTGCAACTGCCTGGCCAGGACGAGCCGCTGGCGCAATTACGCAGGTTGCATGACTCCCGCCACTATCGCCTCGACCTGCGCCAGGCGCCGCTGTTGCGCCTGGTGCATGCCCAGGGTACGGGCAAGGAGGTCGCCGCTCTGTTGCTGTTCCACCACACGGTGATGGACCACACCGCACTCGACATCGTGCGCCGCGAGATCGGCGCCTGGCTGGCCGGCAATGCCGAACAGGTCGGGCCGGCGGTGCCGTTTCGCAACCTCCTGGCGCAGGCGCGTCAGGCGCTGGACGTGCCGGCGCATGAAGCGTTCTTCTCCGCGATGCTGGCTGATATCGACGAGCCTACCCTGGCCTTCGGCGTGGCCGAGGTCGAGGACCCGTCGGTGGAAGACGCCCGCCTGACCCTCGAGCGTGGGCTGAGCCTGCGCCTGCGCGCCCAGGCACGCCGTCTGGGCGTGAGCCCTGCAGCCATCACTCACCTGGGCCTGGCCCGTGTCCTGGGCCAGTTGTCGGGGCGCGAGGCGGTGGTGTTCGGCACCGTACTGCTCGGGCGCATGGAAGCCGGCGAGGGCGGCGAACAGGCGCTGGGCATGTTCATCAACACCCTGCCGCTGCGCATCGACGTCGGCGAGCAGGGCGTGCGCCAGGGGTTGCAGGCGACTCACACACGCTTGACTGGCGTGCTCGGCCATGAACAGGCGCCGCTGGCGCTGGCCCAGCGCTGCAGTGCGGTGGCGGCGCCTGCGCCGCTGTTCAACACCGTCCTCAACTACCGCCATAGCGATGCCGCCGACGCCGCCGAAGTCATTGACATCGCCCCTGGCATCCAGGTGCTGGGCGCCGAAGAGCGCACCAACTACCCGCTGACGATCAACATCGACGACCTCGGCGAAGACCTGCGCATCACCGCCCTGGTCGGCGGCGGGCTGGGCGCCCAGCGGATCGCGGGTTACCTGGCGCGGGCACTCGAGCAGATCGTCGAGGCCTTGGACAACGACCCGGATGCTCCGCTGAACGGGATCGATATCCTGCCTGCCGACGAGCGTGAGCAACTGATCCATGGCCAGAACCGTCCCTTGCTCGAGTTCGCCCTGACGCCGCTGGTGCACCAGCGCTTCGAGGCCCACGCCCAGGCGCGCCCGCAGGACACTGCGCTGATCTTCGAGCAGCAGAGCCTGAGCTACGGCGAACTCAACCAGCGGGCCAACCAGCTCGCTCATCGCCTGATCGAACTGGGCATCGGCCCGGATGACCGCGTGGCGATCTGCGTCGAGCGCGGCCTGGGCATGCTGGTCGGCCTGCTGGGCGTGCTCAAGGCCGGTGCGGGCTATGTGCCTATCGACCCTGCCTATCCTGCCGAGCGCATTGCCTTCACCTTGAGCGACAGTGCCCCGCGGGCCATCCTCACCCAGGCCGACAGCCTGGCACTGCTGGGCGAGGTAACGGCACCGGTGATCGACCTGGACGACCCGTCGTTGCAGCTACAGCCCACCGGCAATCCGAAGCTCGCCGGGCTGCTGCCTTCGCACCTGGCCTATGTAATCTACACCTCCGGCTCCACCGGGCTGCCCAAGGGCGTGATGGTCGAGCATGGCAATGTCTCGCGCCTGTTCTCGGCGACCCACGACTGGTTCGCCTTCAACCGCCAGGACACCTGGGCGCTGTTCCACTCCTTCGCCTTCGACTTCTCGGTGTGGGAAATCTGGGGCGCGCTGGCCTTCGGAGGCCAGTTGCTGATCGTGCCGCAACGCATCAGTCGCTCGCCGGACGAGTGCTATGCCTTGCTTTGCCGCACGGGCGTCAGCGTTCTCAACCAGACGCCCAGTGCCTTCCGCCAACTGATCGCAGCGCAGGAGCGCAGCGAACTGCAACACTCCCTGCGCCAGGTGATCTTTGGCGGTGAGGCGTTGGAGCCCGGGATGCTCAAACCCTGGTACGCGCGCATCGGCAATGCCGGTACGCGTCTGGTGAACATGTACGGCATCACCGAAACCACCGTGCACGTCACCTACCGACCGTTGCAGGCCGCCGACGCGCAACTGGTTGGGGTAAGCCCGATCGGTTCGCGCATTCCCGACCTGCAGCTCTATGTACTCGACGCCCGCCGCCAGCCTGTGCCGACCGGTGTCACCGGTGAGCTGTACGTGGGCGGTGCCGGTGTCGCCCGCGGCTACCTGAACCGCGAAGCGCTCAGTGCCGAGCGCTTCATCGCCGACCCGTTCAACCCTGGCGGGCGTCTGTACAAGACTGGCGACCTGGCGCGCTGGGCCGCCGATGGCAGCCTGGATTACCTGGGCCGCAACGACGATCAGGTGAAGATTCGTGGCTTCCGCATCGAGCTGGGCGAGATCGAAGCACGCCTGGCGGCCTGTGCGGGGGTACGCGAGGCCGTGGTCATGGCGCGCCGCGACAGCGCCGGCGAGCAGCGCCTGGTCGCTTACTGGCTGGCCGCCGCAGGCGCCGAGCCCGATGCTGCCGCGCTGCGTGACAGCCTGCTGTGCCACCTGGCCGAGTACATGGTGCCGGCGGCCTTCGTGCGCCTGGAAAGCTTCCCGCTGACCGCCAATGGCAAGCTCGACCGCAAGGCCTTGCCCGAGCCCGATGGCGAGGCCTTCGCCCGTCGCGCCTTCGAAGCGCCGCACGGGGAAGTGGAACAACGCATCGCGGCGATTTGGCAGCAATTGCTGGGCCTGGAGCAGGTGGGCCGGCACGACAACTTCTTCGAGCTGGGCGGCCACTCGCTGTTGGCGGTCAAGCTGGTGGAGCGCATGCGTCAGCAGGAACTGGCGGCCGACGTGCGCGTGCTGTTCGGCCAACCGACGTTGTCGGCGCTGGCGGCTGCGGTGAGCGCCGATCTACCGACGCAGGTGCCGATCAACCGCATTCCGGCGAACTGCCTGCGCATCGAACCGCACATGCTGCCACTGGCCGACCTCAGCCAGGACGAGATCGACACATTGACCGCCGGCATTCCGGGGGGTACGACCAATGTCCAGGACATCTACGGCCTGGCACCGCTGCAGCAGGGCATTCTCTACCACCATCTGGCCAGTTCCGGCGCCGACCCCTACGTGTTGCGGGCACGCTTCGCCTTTGCCGGCGAAGTGGAGCTGCAAGGCTTCGTCAAGGCGCTGGATTTGGTGATCGCCCGTCACGATATCCTGCGCACCAGCCTGCACTGGGAGGGACTGCAGGAAGCGGTGCAGGTGGTGCATCGCCAGGCGCAACTGCGCATCAGCGAGCAGGCCGACCTGCATCGCCTGGACCTGACGTGCGCGCCGTTGATGCAACTGGTGCGTCATGCCCAGGGTGAGCGGCTGGAGGCGACCTTGTTGCTGCACCATATCCTGCTCGACCATACCGCCGTCGAACGGCTGGTGGCCGAGGTGGGTGCCGCACTGCAAGGTCAGCCGATGCACATCGACAGCGTGCCGTACCGCAACTACGTGGCGCGTGCGCGGCTGGATGCCGATCCTGCGGCCGATGAGGCGATGTTCCGCGAGATGCTCGCAGATATCGACGAGCCGACCGAGGTGTTCGGCCTGCGCGATGTGCAGGGCAACGGCGTGGAGGTGATCGACAGCCACCAGGCGCTGGACGCCACGCTGGCCGGGCGCCTGCGGGTGCAGGCCCGCGCGCTGGGGGTGAGCGTCGCCAGCCTGGTGCACCAGGCCTGGGGGCAGGTATTGGCGCAACTGAGCGGGCGCAGCGAGGTGGTGTTCGGCACTGTGCTGCTGGGCCGCCTGCAGGGTGGCGCCGGGGCGGATCGGGCGTTGGGCATGTTCATCAACACCTTGCCGCTGCGGGTCAGTGTCGATGCCGTTGGCGCCGCCGAGGGTGTGCGTCGTACCCATCAGCGTCTGGCACGCCTGCTCGGCCACGAGCAGGCGTCGCTGGCGCAGGCCCAGCGCTGCAGCGGTGTTCCGGCGTCCCAGGCGCTGTTCACCAGTTTGCTCAACTTCCGCCACAGCAGCGCCAAAGGCGCAGGGGATGGCCTGGGTTGGTCGGGCATCGAACTGCTGGCCTCGCGTGAGCGCAGCAACTACCCGCTGGTGGTCAACGTCGATGATCTGGGGCAGGGCCTGGAACTGACCGTGCAGGCTGTGCCGCAGGTCGATGGCGTTCAGGTGTGCGCCTTGCTGGGCAGCGCCCTGGCGAACCTGGCCGATGCCCTGGAGACGGTTCCGGAAACACCCCTGCATGCGGTGTCCTGCCTGTCGCCCGAGGCGCGCGAGCAGGTGCTGCACGGATTCAACGCCACCGGCCGCGCCTACCCACGCGAACACGCGGTGCAGAGCTTGTTCGAGGCGCACGCCGCCCAAACCCCGGACGCGGTTGCCGTGGTGCACGGTCAGCGCCAGTGGCGTTACGGCGAGCTCGATCAGCACGCCAACCGGCTGGCTCGTCACCTGCTGGAACTGGGCGTGCGCCCGGGGCACCGTGTGGCGCTGCTGCTGCCGCGCTCCTTCGACCTGCTGGCCAGCCAGTTGGCCGTGATCAAGTGCGGCGCGGTCTATGTGCCACTGGATGCCAATGCACCGGTCGAGCGTCAGGCGTTCATGCTCCAAGACAGCCGTGCCACGCTGCTGCTGACCCAGGCCGATCAGCCGCAGGTCGGCGCAACACGCAGGCTAGAGCTGGATACCTTGGATCTGGCGGCCTATCCCGCCCATGGCCTGGACATTCCCGTGGATGCGCGGGCTGCGGCCTACATCATGTACACCTCCGGCTCGACCGGCCTGCCCAAGGGTGTTCTGGTGGCCCATCGCTCGATCGTGCGGCTGGTCATCAACAACGGCTTCGCCGACCTGCAAGGCGAGGACCGCGTGGCCTTTGCCTCCAACCCCGCGTTCGACGCCAGCACCCTGGAGGTCTGGGCGCCGCTGCTCAACGGCGGGCGCGTGGTGGTGATCGATCAGCATCAGGTGCTGTCGCACGAGGCCCTGGGCCAGGCATTGCTGGAGCATGAAGTCACGGTGCTGTGGCTGACCGCCGGGTTGTTCCACCAGTACGCCGCGCACCTGCTGCCGGTGTTCCGTTCGCTGCGTTACCTGATGGTCGGTGGCGATGTGCTCGACCCCCAGGTGATTGCCCGTGTACTGCGCGAAGGCGCTCCGGCGCACCTGCTCAATGGCTATGGCCCGACCGAAGCCACGACCTTCAGTACCACCCATGAAATCCTCGCAGTGGGCGAGGGGGCGATCCCGATTGGCCGGCCGATTGGCAACAGCCTTTGCTATGTGCTCGATGCCTGGCGCCAGCCGGTGCCGATCGGTGCCGTCGGTGAGCTGTACATCGGCGGGGACGGGGTTGCCCTGGGCTACCTGAATCAGCCGGCCTTGACCGCCGAGCGCTTCTTCGAGGATCCGTTCAGCCAGACGCCGGGCGCACGCCTGTACCGTAGCGGCGACCTGGTCAGTTGGCAGGCTGACGGCACCTTGCGTTACCTGGGCCGCAACGACCAACAGGTCAAGCTGCGCGGCTTCCGTATCGAGCTGGGTGAAATCGAAGCGCGCCTTGCGGCGTGCGCCGGGGTGCAGGAAGCCGTGGTGCTGGTGCGCGAAGAGGGCCCGGGCGACAAGCGCCTGGTGGCCTGGTTCAGCACCGAAGACCGCGTCCCGCCGATCACCGAGCTGCATGCGCAATTGCAAGGCCAGTTACCCGACTACATGCTGCCGTCGGCCTATGTCCATGTCGGCCAGTGGCCGTTGACCGCCAACGGCAAGCTGGATCGCCAGGCGTTGCCGCAACCGGGCCAGGCCGCGGTGGTGAGTCGTGCCTTCGCCGCGCCTGAGGGCGAGGTGGAGATCGCGCTGGCCGCGATCTGGGCCGAAGTGCTCAAGGTCGATCGTGTCGGCCGACACGATCACTTCTTCGAGCTGGGTGGCCATTCGCTGCTGGCGGTCAGCCTGATCGAGCGCATGCGAAAGGCCGGCCTTGCCGCCGATGTGCGCGTGCTGTTCGCCCAGCCGACGCTGGCCGCGCTGGCCGCTGCGGTGGGCAGCGGACGCGAGGTGCGGGTGCCGGACAATCGCGTACCCGCCGGCGCCCAGCAGATCACCCCCGACATGCTCAGCCTGGTCGAACTGGACCAGGCCACCATCGAGCGCATCGTCGCCACGGTGCCCGGCGGGGCAGCCAATGTGCAGGAGATCTATCCCCTGGCCCCACTGCAGGCGGGCATCCTGTACCACCACCTGAGTGCCGGACAGGGTGACCCCTACCTGCTGCAGTCGCGCCTGGCCTTCGACACCCTCGAACGCCTGCAGACCTGGGCTGATGCCCTGCAACAGGTCATCGATCGGCACGACATCCTGCGCACCTCGCTGGTCTGGGAAGGCCTGGCGCAGCCGGTGCAGGTGGTGTGGCGCCAGGCGAAGCTGGCCGTGATGCCGGTCGAGCTGGAGGGCGAAGGCGAGGTCATCGACCAATTGCAAGCGCGCTTCGACGCCCGCCAGCACCGGCTCGACCTGTCCCAGGCACCCCTGATGCGCCTGGTCTACAGCCAGGATCCGCGCAACGGCCAGGTCGTGGCAATCCTGTTGTTCCACCACCTGGCCCTCGACCACACCGCGATGGACGTGGTCGGCGCCGAAATGCACACCCTGCTGTTCGGCGACGTGGCCAACCTCAACGCGCCGGTGCCGTACCGCAACTACGTGGCCCAGGCGCGTCTGGGCAGCGATGCGGCGGGCGCCGAGGCGTTCTTCCGCGACATGCTCGGTGATATCGACGAACCGACCCTGCCATTTGCCCAACAGGATGTTCAGGGCGAAGGCCACGGCATCGCCGAGGCGCACCAGGCCCTCGATGGCACGCTGGCCCGACGCCTGCGCGAACAGGCGCGTACCCTGGGCGTAAGCGCCGCGAGCCTGATGCATCTGGCCTGGGCGCGCCTGCTCGGTGTGCTGGCCAACCGCAGCGAGGTGGTGTTCGGCACGGTGCTGATGGGCCGCCTGCAAGGTGGTGAGGGGGCCGACCGGGCACTGGGCGTGTTCATCAACACCTTGCCGCTGCGGGTCGACACCCAGGTGGCGGTGGCCGAAGCAGTGCGTGCCACCCATGCCCGGCTGTCGGCACTGCTCGGCCATGAGCACGCGTCGTTGGCCATGGCCCAGCGTTGCAGTGGCGTACCGGCCGGGCAACCGCTGTTCAGCGCCTTGCTCAACTACCGCCACAGCGCTGCCGATGCGCCACGCGATGGCGAGGGTATCTGGCAGGGTGTGCGTCTTCTGGGCGGCGAAGAGCGCAGCAACTACCCGCTGACCTTGAGTGTCGACGACCGGGGCGAGGGGTTCACCCTGAGCGTGCTGGCCGTCGCCGACATCGGCGCTGAACGTGTTGCGCAGTGGATGACCAACAGCATCGCGCAACTGGTCGCGGCCCTGGAACAAGCGCCGGGCACGCGGCTGGATGACCTGTCGGTGCTGGGTGCCGATGAACGTCGCCGCCTGCTGGTCGATTTCAACAGCAGTGCCCGTGGCTATCCGCAGGGCCAGACCGTGCATGCGCTGGTCGAAGCCTGCGCGGCCTGCTCACCAGAAGCTCAAGCGGTAGTGCAGGGTGACGAAGTGCTCAGCTATGGCGAGCTCAATCGTGCCGCCAACCGCCTGGCCCACCACCTGATCGGCCTGGGCGTGCGGCCCGGGGCCCGGGTTGCGTTGTGCCTGCCGCGCACGCCGCAGCGCCTGGTGGCATTGCTGGCGGTGCTCAAGGCGGGCGCCGCCTACGTGCCGGTCGACCCCGGTTACCCGGCCGAGCGTATTGCCTATCTGCTCGAGGACAGCGCCCCGGCACTGGTGCTCGCCGACACGCACCAGCACAGCCTGGCGCAGCACATCGCACGCCTGGACCTGGACCGCGGCGACTGGCAGTCCGCTGCCGAGCATGATCCGCAGGTGCCGGGCCTGGAGGCCGATGCGCTTGCCTATGTGGTCTACACCTCCGGTTCCACCGGCCAGCCCAAGGGCGTGATGGTCGAGCACCGTACCCTGGCCAACCTGGTGCACTGGCACTGCGAGGCCTTTGCCCTGCGCGCCGGTAGCCACACCTCCAGCGTGGCCGGCTTCGGTTTCGACGCCATGGCCTGGGAAGTCTGGCCGGCCCTGTGCGCAGGCGCCGTGGTGCACCTGCCGCCTGCTACGCTTGCCAACGAACAGGTCGATGCCTTGCTCGACTGGTGGCTGGAGCAGCCGCTGCAGGTCAGCTTCCTGCCAACCCCGGTAGCCGAGCAGGCCCTGCGCCGCGAGCGTCAGCACGCCAGCCTGCGTACGTTGCTGATCGGTGGTGACCGCCTGCGTCAGTTCGAGCGTGATCCGGGCTTTGCCGTGATCAATAACTACGGCCCGACCGAAACCACCGTGGTTGCCACCTCGGGGCAGGTGCAGGTCGGTGGTGCGCTGCACATCGGCACCGCCATCGCCAATACCCAGATCTATGTGCTCGACGAGCGCCGCCAGCCGGTGCCGGTAGGCGCGGCGGGCGAGCTGTACATCGGTGGCGACGGGGTTGCCCGCGGCTACCTGAACCGGCCCGAACTGACCGAGCAGCGTTTCGTCGCCGATCCGTTCAGCGCGCGAGCTGATGCGCGGATGTACCGCAGTGGCGACCTGGTGCGCTGGAACGCCGACGGCACGCTCGACTACCTCGGACGTAACGACGACCAGGTAAAGATCCGTGGTGTGCGCGTAGAACTTGGCGAGATCGAAGCGGCCGTGGCCGCCCAGCCTGGCGTGCGTGACGCGGTGGTACTGGTACGCGGCGAGCGCTTACTGGCCTGGTACACCGAGGACGCACCGGTCGAGGGCTTGCGCCAGGCCTTGCAGGCCAGTCTGCCGGGCCATCTGGTGCCGTTGGCGTTCATCCGCCTGCAGGCCTTGCCGTTGACCAGCCACGGCAAGCTCGACCGCAGGGCGCTGCCAGATCCGGATCCGGCCGATCTGCCGGTGGCGGCCTATGTAGCCCCGCAGGACGAGACCGAGCAGGTCATGGCGCAGGTCTGGGCCGAGCTGCTGGGCCTGGAGCGGGTAGGGCGGCATGACAACTTCTTTGAACTGGGTGGGCATTCGCTGCTCGCTGTCAGCCTGATCGAGCGCCTGCGCCAGCTGGGCCTGGAGGCTGATGTGCGCTTGCTGTTCAGCCAGCCGAGCGTGGCGACGCTGACCGCAGCGCTTGGCCAGGGCCGCCAGGTACAGGTGCCGGCCAACCGCATTGCCCCCGGCTGCACCCGTATCACACCCGACATGCTCAGCCTGATCGAACTGGACCAGGCCGCCATCGACCGTGTGGTGGCGAGCGTGCCCGGCGGTGCGGCCAATGTGCAGGACATCTACCCACTCGCACCGCTGCAGGAGGGCATTCTCTACCATCATCTGAGCGCTGCCGGTGCCGACCCGTACCTGCTGCAATCGCAGCTGGTATTCGACAGCCCGGCGCGGCTGCAGGCGTTTGCCGGCGCGCTGCAAAGCGTCATTGCCCGTCACGATATCCTGCGCACCGCCGTGCTGTGGGAAGGGCTGGCGCAGCCGTTGCAGGTGGTCTGGCGCCAGGCCGAACTGCCGATGATCGACACCGCCTGCGAGTCTGCGCAGCGTTTCGACACCCTGGCGCTGAACCAGGCGCCGCTGGTGCGCCTGCTCTATCGCCGTGCAGGGGAGCGCATCGAGGCGACCTTGCAGTTCCATCACCTGGTGCTCGACCACACGGCGCTTGAGGTGGTGCGCGCAGAGATGCTCGGTTACCTGCACGGGCTGCCCGCGCCGAGCGAGCCGGCCGTGCCGTACCGCAACTACGTGGCCCAGGCGCGCCTCGGCGTCAGCGAGGCCGAGCACGAGGCGTTCTTCCGTGAACAACTGGCCGATATCGACGAGCCGACCCTGCCGTTCGGCCTGCGTGACATCCAGGGCGACGTGCACAACATCGAGCAGGCCCAGGTGCACCTGGACCCGCAGCTGAACCAACGCCTGCGCAGCCAGGCACGCCAGCTCGGCGTGAGTACTGCCAGCCTGCTGCACCTGGCCTGGGCGCGCCTGCTGGGCAGCGCCAGTGGTCGCGACAACGTGGTGTTCGGCACGGTGCTGCTGGGGCGCATGCAAGGTGGCGCGGGCAGCGGGCATGGCCTGGGCATGTTCATCAACACCTTGCCACTGCGCGTTGACCTGGCGGGGCACGGTGTCCGTGAAGGTGTGCGAGCCACCCACGCACGGCTGAGCGCGCTGCTGACCCATGAGCATGCAGCGCTGGCCCTGGCCCAGCGTTGCAGCGGCGTGGTCGCACCGATGCCGTTGTTCAGCGCCATGCTCAACTACCGGCACAGCGCCGGCGCTGAGGAGGCCGAAATCCAGCGTCAGGCCTGGCAGGGTATCGAGACACTGGCCAGCGAAGAGCGCACCAACTACCCCTTGAGCCTGAACGTGGATGACCTGGGCGATGGCCTGCGCCTGACCGTGCAGGTACTGCCTGCGGTAGGTGCCGAGCGGGTCTGCGGGCAACTGCAGCAGGTGCTGGCGGGCCTGGTGGATGCCCTCGAGCGTCAGCCCGACCTGCCGCTGAACCAGCTGCCGGTGCTGGAGCACGAGGAACGCCAGCGCCTGCTGCTCGGCTTCAACGCGACGGCCGTGGACTACGACCTCGCGCAGACCGTGCACGGCCTGTTCGAGGCCCAGGTCGAGCGCACGCCTGAGCGCATCGCGCTGATCGCTGAGCAAAGCCAACTGAGCTACCGCGCGCTGAACGCGGAGGCCAACCGCCTGGCCCATCACCTGATTGCACTCGGGGTGAAGCCGGATGATCGCGTGGCAATCTGCGTCGAGCGCGGTCTGTCGATGGTCATTGGCTTGTTGGCGATCCTCAAGGCGGGCGGTGCCTATGTGCCGGTCGATCCGGATTATCCGGCCGATCGTATCCGCCATATGCTCACCGACAGCGCGCCGGTGGCAGTGCTGGGGCATGCGGCTACCCGTGGGGTGCTGGCAGCGTTCGAGGTGCCGCAGGTCGATCTGGACCTGCCCGTGTGGCATGCGCTTTCCAGCGACAACCCAGAGGTTGTGGGCCTCACCCCACAACACCTGGCCTACGTGATTTATACCTCTGGCTCCACCGGCCTGCCCAAGGGCGTGATGAACGAGCACGCCGGGGTGGTCAATCGCCTGCTCTGGACCCAGGACGCCTATGGCCTGGGCGCTGACGACGTAGTACTGCAGAAAACCCCGTTCAGCTTCGACGTGTCGGTGTGGGAGTTCTTCTGGCCGCTGCAGACCGGTGCACAACTGATCATGGCGTGCCCAGGTGGCCATCGCGATCCGCAGTACCTGGCTGACGTCATCGCCGAGCGTGGTATCACGACCCTGCACTTCGTGCCGTCCATGCTCGATGTCTTCCTGGCCCACGGCGACCTGCAGGCCGCACGCCTCAAGCGCGTGCTGTGCAGTGGTGAAGCACTGCCCGGCAGCCTGGTACGGCGTTTCAAGGCGCAGTTGCCGAGCGTCGAGTTGCACAACTTGTACGGCCCGACCGAAGCTGCAGTTGACGTCAGTGCCTGGCACTGCGCCGAGCCACTGGAGCAGACCCCAGACAACACCCCGATCGGCAAACCGATCGCCAACACCACGCTTTACGTGCTCGACGCGCAGGGCCAGCCAGTGCCGCAGGGCGTTGCCGGTGAGCTGTACATCGGCGGCGTACAGGTCGCCCGCGGCTACCTGAATCGCGAGCAACTGAGTGCCGAGCGCTTCATTGAAGACCCGTTCAGCACCCGCCCCGGCGCACGCCTGTACCGCACCGGAGACCTGGCCCGGCATCTGGCCGACGGCACCCTGGAGTACCTGGGGCGCAACGACGACCAAGTGAAGATCCGCGGCCTGCGCATCGAACTGGGCGAGATCCAGGCCTGCCTGACTCGCATTGCGGGGATCAAGGAGGCGGTGGTGCTGGCCGTGGATCAGCGCCTGGTCGCTTATTACACCGGCGCTATGCAGCCCGTCGAGGGCCTGCGCCAGCAGCTGTCGGCGCAACTGCCGGAATTCATGGTCCCGGCGCTGTTCATGCACCTGGACGCCTTGCCACTGAGCCCCAACGGCAAGCTTGACCGCAAGGCGCTGCCGGCCGCCACCGTGGCCGACGCGCGTCCCTATGAGGCCCCCCAAGGCGACACCGAGCAGTTGCTGGCTGCGCTCTGGTGCGAGCTGCTGGGTGTGGAGCGGGTAGGGCGGCACGACAACTTCTTCGAACTGGGTGGCCACTCGCTGCTGGCGGTGACCCTGACCGCCCGCCTGCGCCAGGAGGGTCTGGAGGCCGATGTGCGCGCGCTGTTCGAACAACCGACCTTGGCGGGCTATGCCGCCATCACAGACAGAATGGAGATCGTCCTGTGAGCATCAACGACCTACTGGCGACATTGTCAGCCAACGATATCCAGCTGGCGCTCAAGGATGACCAGCTGGTGGTCCAGGGCAACCGCCAGGCGCTGACCGATGCGAGCCTGGTGGCGCGCCTGCGCGAGCACAAGCCGGCGCTGATCGCACTGCTCGAGCGCGGTGAGTACGTGGCCAGGGCCGGCAATGCCGGCGCCCCGGACAACGCCATCCCGGCCGACTGCACACGGATCACCCCGGCGCTGCTCAACCTGGTCGAGCTCGGCCAGGGCGCCATCGATGCGCTCGCCGCGCAGATTCCCGGCGGCCACGCCAATGTGCAGGACATCTACCCGCTGGCGCCCTTGCAGCAGGGCATTCTCTATCATCACGCCAGCGCAGAGGGCAGCGACCCCTACGTGATGCAGTCGCAATTCGCCTTTGCCAGCCAGGCGCACCTGCAGGCGTTCGTCCAAGCGCTGCAGGCGGTGATCGACCGCCACGATATCCTGCGCACTTCGGTGCATTGGCAGGGACTGGAGGCGCCGGTGCAGGTGGTCTGGCGCGAGGCCCGGCTGCAGGTGTGCCGCGGCAGGCCACTGGACGAGCGTATCGATCTCGGCCAGGCACCGCTGATCCGCCTGCATTGCGCGCCTGCGGCCAGCGACGGTCGCGTGCAAGCCACGCTGCAGTTCCACCATATCGCCATGGACCACAGCGCCCTCGAGGTGGTGCGTAACGAAATGCAGGCCGTGTTGAGCGGTGACGGCCACCTGTTGGGCGCGGCAGTACCGTTTCGCAATTACGTCGGCCAGGCCTTGCTGGGCGTCAGCCAGGCACAGCACGAGGCGTTTTTCCGCGAGCAACTGGGCGATATCGTCGAGCCGACGCTGGCCTACGGCCTGCAGGACGTGCAGGGGGACGGTAGTGCACCGCACGAAGAGAGCCTGACGCTGGCGCCGGCCCTGTGCGATGGCCTGCGCAGCCAGGCGCGGGCGCTGGGCGTGAGCCTGGCGAGCCTGTTCCACCTGGCCTGGGCACGGGTTCTTGGAGGGCTGACCGGGCGTGAGCAGGTGGTGTTCGGCACCGTTTTGATGGGCCGCCTGATGGGTGCGGAGGCCAACGACCGTGCACTGGGGATTTTCATCAATACCTTGCCGCTGCGGGTGGATCTGGCCGATCTGGACCTGGTCACGGCGATCAAGGCCACTCACCAGCGCCTGACCACGCTGATGCGTCACGAGCACGCCCCGCTGGCCTTGGCCCAGCGTTGCAGCGGTGTGGCCGCGCCCACGCCACTGTTCAACGCCTTGCTCAACTATCGGCACAGTGCGCCGGTTGCCGATGGCCAGGCCCGCGCGGCGTGGGATGGCATCGAAGTACTGGCAAGCGAAGAGCGCACCAACTATCCGCTGACCTTGAGTGTCGACGACCTGGGCGACGCTCTGCGCCTGACCTTGCTGGCGACTGCCGAAGTGCCGAAGCAGCGGGTCTGCGCCTATCTTGAGAAAGCCCTCGAAAGCCTGGTAAAGGCCCTGGCGCAGACGCCAGCGCTGGGTGTCGATCGGCTCGACATGCTGCCTGCCGCCGAGCGCGAGCGAGTGCTCGAGACCTTCAACGACCGCCCGGGTGACACCGAAACCATGCTCACGGTGCACCAGCGTATCCAGCTCCAGGCCCGCGCGCAGCCCGAAGCCGTGGCCGCCACCTGCGCAGGCAGCGCGCTGAGCTACGGTGAGCTGGAGCAACGTGCCAACGCCCTGGCCCAGCGCCTGGTCATGCTCGGCGTGCAGCCTGAAGACCGCGTGGCGATTCTGGCCCGTCGTGGTCTGGACACCTTGATCGGCCTGGTGGCCATCCTCAAGGCCGGCGCGGGTTACGTGCCGATCGATCCGGCGCATCCCGATGAACGCATCGCCTACCTGCTCGATGACAGTGCCCCGGCCGCGCTGCTCACTCAGCACGACCTGCGCGCACGTCTTGGCGAGTGTTCGGTGCCGGTGGTCGAGCTCGACCGGGCAGACTGGCCGTCGAGCGAGCACGCCCCGCAGGTCGATGGCCTGGCTGTCGGCAACCTGGCCTACGTGATCTACACCTCCGGCTCCACCGGCCTGCCCAAGGGCGTGATGGTCGAACACCGCACCCTCAACAACCTGATCGACTGGCATTGCCGCGCCTTCGACCTGTGCCAGGGGCGTCACACTTCGAGCCTCGCCGGATTCGGCTTCGACGCCATGGCCTGGGAAGTCTGGCCGGCCCTGTGCGCCGGGGCCACCCTGCATATCGCGCCGCCCAGCGAACAGGGCGAGGATATCGACGCCTTGCTCGCCTGGTGGCGCGGCTGCCCGCTGGATGTCAGTTTCCTGCCGACACCCGTGGCCGAATACGCCTTCAGCCACCAGATCGATCACCCGACCTTGCGCACCCTGCTGATCGGCGGTGACCGCCTGCGGCAATTCACCCGTCACCCCGGTTTTGCCGTGATCAACAACTACGGCCCCACCGAAACCACGGTGGTCGCAAGCTCCGGGGCGATGACCCCTGGCGGTGTGCTGCATATTGGCGCGCCGGTCGACAACGCCCGGCTCTACGTGCTCGATGCGCACCGCCAGCCCGTGGCACAGGGCGTAGCCGGCGAGCTGTACATTGGCGGCGCCGGGCTTGCCCGTGGCTACCTGAACCGTGCACAGATGACTGCCGAGCGTTTCCTCGACGATCCGTTCAGCGCGCAACCGGGCGCGCGCATGTACCGAACGGGTGACCTGGTGCGCTGGCTGGATGACGGCACCCTCGACTATCTCGGGCGCAACGACGACCAGGTGAAGATCCGTGGCGTGCGCATCGAGCTTGGCGAGATCGAAAGCCGCCTGGCAGCGCTGCCAGGCATCAACGAAGCCGTGGTACTGGCCCGCGAGGACCAGCCGGGGCAGGCGCGCCTGGTGGCCTACTTCACCGGCCAGGACAGCGTCGAGGTGGCCGCGCCTGCGCAACTGCGTGCACAGCTGCAGGCGCACTTGCCCGATTACATGGTGCCGGTCGCCTTCGTGCGGCTCGAGTCGCTGCCGCTGACGGCCAACGGCAAGCTTGATCGCCGCGCGCTGCCGGCCCCCACCCGCGCCGACCTGTTCGAGCGTCGCTTCGAGGCGCCCCAGGGCGAGCTGGAGCAGACCCTGGCGCAGATCTGGCAAGGGTTGCTGCAGGTCGAGCGGGTCGGTCGACAGGATCACTTCTTCGAGTCGGGCGGTCACTCGCTGCTGGCCATGCGCCTGGTCGCGCAGGTTCGTCAGCGACTCGGCGTGGAGCTCACGCTGGGGACACTGTTCGCCCAGGCCGAGCTGGCGGCGATGGCCGAGGTGGTGGCGGGGGCTGCGCGCAGCGAGCTGCCGCCGGTGCTGGCAGTGGCACGCGATCAGCCGCTGCCGTTGTCGTTCGCCCAGCAGCGCCTGTGGTTCCTGGCACAGATGAACGGTGCCAGCCAGGCCTACAACATTCCCCTGGCGCTGGAGCTGCACGGCGAACTGGACGCCGACGCCTTGGCGCAGGCCCTGGTGGCACTGGTCGAGCGTCACGAGGCGCTGCGCAGCGAGTTCTTCGAGGTCGATGGCGAGCCGCAGGTGCGGTTGTCGAGGCAGCGCTTGGTGTTGCTGCGCGAGCAGCTGGCCAGAGCCGATGAGCCGCGCCTGGACGAGGTGATCCGCGCAGAAGCTGCGCGGCCGTTCGCGCTGGGCGAGGCATTGCCGTTGCGGGCTCGCCTGCTGCAGGTCGCGCCACAGCACCATGTGCTGCTGCTGACGCTGCACCATATCGTCGCCGATGGCTGGTCGATGGGCGTGCTGACCCGTGAGCTGAGCGCGCTGTATCAGGCCTTGCGCGAGGGCCGCGAGGCGCTCCTTGCGCCGTTGCCGATCCAGTATGGCGATTACGCGGTGTGGCAGCGCCGTTGGCTGCAGGGCGAGGCACTGCAGCGCCAGGGCGAGTTCTGGCGCAACAACCTGGCCGGTGCGCCAGCGCTGCTGAGCCTGCCGACCGACCGGCCGCGTCCAGTGCGCCAGGATTACACGGGTGACAGCGTGCGTATCCGCCTGGACGCGCGCCTCGCAGACGATCTCAAGACCCTGTGCAAGCGTCACCAGGTCACGCCGTTCATGCTGTTCATGGGCGCCTGGTCGGTGCTGCTGGCACGTTTGTCGGGGCAGGACGAGGTGGTGATCGGTACGCCGGTGGCCGGGCGTCGACAGGTAGAGGTCGAAGGGCTGATCGGATTGTTCGTCAACTCCCTGGCCATCCGCCTGGACCTGGCGGACGCGCCGGATGTCGGCACCTTGCTGGCGCGGGTCAAGACCCAGGTACTGGCCGCGCAGGAGCATCAGGACCTGCCGTTCGAGCAGGTGGTGGACCTGATCAGGCCAGCGCGCAGCCTGGCCCACACGCCGCTGTACCAGGTGTCGCTGGAGTGGGAGGGCGGCCATGATTTCGCCACTGGGCTGGACGGCCTGAGCCTGCGCAACCTCGGCCAAGGGCAGGGCTTTGCCAAGTTCGACCTGAGCCTGAGCCTGGGCGAGACCGCAGAAGGCTTTGGCGGCGCGCTGAACTATGCCACCGCCTTGTTCGAGCGGGCCACGGTGGAGCGCTACTGCGGGTATCTGGAGCAACTGCTGTGGGCCATGGCCGGCAGCGACGGTGCAGTGCTGGCAAGCGTTGCCCTGCCGGATGCGCTGGAGCGTCGCCGACTGTTGGTCGACTACAACGACACTGCCGTGGACTATGACCTGGAGCAGACCGTTCACGGGATGATCGAGGCTCAGGTTGAACGCACGCCCGAGCGCATCGCCCTGCGTGCCGAAACCGGGGAGTTGACTTACCGCGCACTGAACGCCGAGGCCAACCGCCTGGCCCATCACCTGATTGCACTCGGGGTGAAGCCGGATGACCGTGTGGCGATCTGCGTCGAGCGCGGTCTGTCGATGGTCATTGGCTTGTTGGCGATCCTCAAGGCGGGCGGTGCCTATGTGCCGGTCGATCCGGATTATCCGGCCGACCGCATCCGCCATATGCTCACCGACAGCGCGCCGGTGGCGGTGCTGGGGCATGCGGCTACCCGCGGGGTGCTGGCAGCGTTCGAGGTGCCGCAGGTCGATTTGGACCTGTCCGTGTGGCATGCGCTTTCCAGCGAGAATCCGAAGGTTTCCGGCCTTACTCCGCAACACCTGGCCTATGTGATCTATACCTCAGGCTCCACCGGCCTGCCCAAGGGCGTGATGAACGAGCACGCCGGGGTGGTCAACCGCCTGCTCTGGACCCAGGATGCCTATGGCCTGGGCGCTGACGACGTAGTACTGCAGAAAACCCCGTTCAGCTTCGACGTGTCGGTGTGGGAGTTCTTCTGGCCGCTGCAGACCGGTGCACAACTGGTCATGGCACGCCCGGGCGGGCACCGTGACCCTGGCTACCTGCGCCAGGTGATGGCTGCCAAGTCGGTCACGACCCTGCACTTCGTCCCTTCGATGCTCGACGTGTTCCTCGCCTATGGCGATGCCGAACCTGCAGCGCTGCGTCGGGTGCTGTGCAGCGGCGAAGCGTTGCCCGGCAGCCTGGTACGGCGCTTCAAGGCGCAGTTGCCAAGTGTCGAGTTGCACAACCTGTACGGCCCGACCGAAGCCGCAGTGGACGTCAGTGCCTGGCACTGCGCCGAACCACTGGAGCAGACGCCGGACAACACCCCGATCGGCAAACCGATCGCCAACACCACGCTTTACGTGCTCGACGCCCAGGGCCAGCCAGTGCCGCAGGGCGTTGCCGGTGAGCTATATATCGGCGGCGTACAGGTTGCCCGTGGTTATCTGAACCGCGAGAAACTGAGTGCCGAGCGCTTCATCGAAGACTCGTTCAGCACCCGCCCCGGCGCACGCCTGTACCGCACCGGAGACCTGGCCCGGCACCTGGCCGACGGCACCCTGGAGTACCTGGGGCGCAACGACGACCAGGTGAAGATCCGCGGCCTGCGCATCGAACTGGGCGAGATCCAGGCCTGCCTGACCCGCATCGCAGGCATCAAGGAAGCCGCTGTATTGGCTCTGGACTTGCCGCCAGCCGGCAAGCGCCTGGTGGCGTACTACACTGGGGTCGTGCACACGGCAGATGCCTTGAGGGGGCAGTTGCAGGTTCAACTACCCGAATTCATGGTGCCAGCACAGTTCGTGCACCTGCTGGCCCTGCCGCTGAGCCCCAACGGCAAGCTCGACCGCAAGGCACTGCCTGTTCCCGCCGTCGAGGCCTTGCAACGCAAGGCCTACCAGGCCCCCGAAGGTGATACCGAGAGCCTGCTCGCCGAGTTGTGGGGCGAGTTGCTGGGCGTGGAGCGGGTAGGGCGACACGACAACTTCTTCGAATTGGGCGGCCATTCGCTGCTGGCCGTGACCCTGGTCGCTCGCCTGCGCACCCGGGGGTTGGCCTTGGATATCCAGGCGCTGTTCACCGAGCCGGACCTGGTGGCCCTTGCCGCGACGGTCGAGACCCTCGACCAGGTGCAGGTGCCTGCCAACCGCATCGCCGCCGATTGCCCGCGCATTACGCCTGAGCTGCTGCCGCTGGTGGCGCTGACGCAAGAGGCGATCGAGCGCATCGTCGGCCAGGTGGATGGCGGTACCGCCAATGTCCAGGACATCTATCCGCTCGGGCCGCTGCAGGCGGGCATGCTCTATCACCACCTGGCCGGAGAAGGTGAGGCGGCCTATGTGCTGGAGGTACGTTTCCTGCTCGCCGACCGGTGGCGTTTGCAGGCTCTGCACCGCGCCTTGGACCAGGTGATTGCGCGTAACGATATCCTGCGCAGTGCTTTCCACTGGGATGGGCTGGCCGAACCTGTGCAGGTGGTCTGGCGCCATGCACCGCTGGATGTGGTTCAGGAGGACGATGCCATCGAGCCGCGCCGCTTCGACCTGGCCCGCGCACCGTTGCTGCGCCTGGTACACCGTACTGACCCGAGTACCGGACGAATCAGCGCTACGCTGCTGTTCCACCATCTGGTCATGGATCACGTCGCCCTCGAGGTGTTGCGCAGCGAACTGCAAGCCTGCCTGCTCGAACAGGCCCATGCGCTGCCAGCGGCGGTGCCTTACCGCAACTACATCGCCCAGCTGCAGCGTGGGGCGGGCGAGGCGGCTCATGAAGCCTTTTTCCGCGAGCAACTGGCCGATATCGACGAACCCACCCTGCCTTACGGCGGCTATGCAACGCCACACCAGGATGCCCAGGCGCAGCACCATCAGCGTCTGGACCATGCGCTGAACCTGCGCATCCGCGAACAGGCCCGTCACCATAACGTCAGTGCTGCCAGCCTGATGCACCTGGCCTGGGCCCAGGTACTCGGGCAACTGAGCGGGCGCGACAGCGTGGTATTCGGCACCGTGCTGCTCGGTCGGCTGCAGGGTGGCGAGGGCGCCGAGCGGGCCTTGGGGGTCTACATCAATACCTTGCCGCTGCGCCTGGACCTTGTCGGACAGCCCGTGCTGGCGGCGTTGCAGCAAACCCACCAACGCCTGACCGGCCTGCTGGCCCATGAGCAGGCACGCCTTGCGCTGGCCCAGCGCTGCAGTGGCTTGCCTACGGGGGCTGCGTTGTTCAGTGCGTTGCTCAACTATCGCCATGGCACGCTGGCCGGGCAGGGCGAGGCTGCGCGCAAGGCGTGGGACGGTATCGAGTTGGTCGAGGCGCACGAGCGCAGCAACTACCCGTTGGCGTTGAGCGTCGATGACCTGGGCCTGGCGTTCGAGCTGACCGCGCAAACCGAGCAGGGCATCGATGCCCGGCGGATCTGCGGTTACGTGGAGCATGCCCTGCATCTGCTGTTGCAGGCACTTGAGACGGGCGCCTGCGAAGGGCTCGAGCACCTGAGCGTGGTGCCGATGGCCGAGGCCCGGCAGTTGCGCGAGGCCTTCAACGCCACCACGCGTGACTACCCGCGCGACCTGCCGGTGCATCGCCTGTTCGAACAACAGGTGGCGCGGCATCCATTGTCCATCGCCGCCCGTGACGGGGCGCACAGCCTGACCTACGGCGAGCTCAACGAGCAGGCCAACCGCCTGGCCCACCACCTGATCGAGCAAGGCGTGGCGCCGGGCGACCATGTGGCGATCCTGCTGCCGCGTTCGTTGGCACTGCTCCAGGCCCAGCTGGCCATCGCCAAGTGCGGTGCGGTCTATGTGCCGCTGGACATCCATGCACCGGCCGAGCGACAGGGCTTCATGGTGCAGGACTGCCAGGCCGTGGCGCTGATCTGCGACAGCTCGGCGACCCTGAGCTACCACGCGCGCCGCATCGACCTCGATCGCCTGGACCTGAACCGTCAGCCCGGTCACAACCCGCGGCTGGCCCAGGGTGGGGATACGGTCGCCTACGTCATGTACACCTCAGGTTCCACCGGTACGCCCAAGGGCGTGCGTGTGCCCCATCGTGGCATCGCCCGCCTGGTGCTCAACGATGGCTACGCCGACTTCAGCGCCCAGGACCGCATCGCTTTCGCCTCCAACCCAGCGTTTGATGCCAGCACCATGGATGTCTGGGGGGCGTTGCTCAACGGTGGCCAGGTGTTGGTCATCGATCACGACACCTTGCTCGATCCCGTGCGACTGGGCGCGACCCTGCGTGAAGGAGGCGCCACGGTGCTGTTCGTCACCACGGCGTTGTTCAACCAGTATGTGCAGATGATCCCTGACGTGCTGGCAGGGTTGCGCGTGCTGCTGTGCGGTGGCGAACGGGCGGATCCGGCAGCGTTTCGCAGCTTGCTGGGGCAGGCACCGGGCCTGCGCCTGGTGCATTGCTACGGGCCGACGGAAACCACCACCTATGCCACCGCCGGGCAGGTTCGCCACGTGCCGGCGGACGCCGAACTGGTGCCGATCGGAGGGCCGGTCGGCAGTACCCAGGTGCATGTGCTGGACGCGCACCTGCGTCCGGTGCCGCTTGGGGCAGTAGGTGAGTTGTACATCGGTGGCGATGGAGTGGCGCTGGGCTACCTAAACCGTCCGGAACTCACCGCCGAGCGCTTTGTCGACGACCCGTTCAGCGCGCAGCCGGGCGCACGCCTGTACCGCACCGGCGATCTGGGCCGCTGGCGCGACGACGGCCAGCTGGAGTGCCTGGGGCGCAACGACGACCAGGTGAAGATCCGCGGTTTCCGTATCGAACTGGGCGAAGTCGAGCAGCACCTGGCGCTGTGTCCGGGCATCGGCGACGTGGTAGTTATGGCCCTGACCCTGACGCAGGGGCCGGCTCAGCTGGTCGCCTGGTTCACCCGCACAGACCCGACTCTCGATGCCGCCGCTGTGCGGGGTTGGCTGCAGGGACGCCTGCCGGCGTACATGGTGCCGTCGGCCTGCGTCGCGCTCGATACGCTGCCGCTGACCAACAACGGCAAGATCGACCGCAAGGCGTTGCCGCGTCCAGCGATGCAGGACCTTGCCGAGAGCCGTTACGAGGCCCCGGCCACCGCGCTGGAGCAACAGCTCGCGACGCTCTGGGCGCAGGTGCTGGAGGTCGGGCAGGTGGGACGCCATGACAGCTTCTTTGCTCTGGGCGGTCATTCGCTGCTGGCGATCCGGCTGGTGGGCCTGTTGCGCGAACAGGGGCTGCAGGTATCGCTTGCCGAGCTGTTCCAGCATGCCAGCGTGGCGGCGTTGGCCGGGTATCTGCAGGCGGCAACGCCGGAGACGGACCTGGTGTGCGTGCGCGCTGAGGGCGACGAACCGGCGCTGTTCCTGATCCACGAGTTCAGCGGCATGGACTTCTACTTCCCGGTACTGGGCCAGCAACTGGACGGTGATTTCCCGATCTACGGCGTGCCGGGCCTTGCCTTGGGCGAGGCGCAGCCGGACACCCTGGAGGCCCTGGCCCGCGCACAACTGGAGCGTATCCGCAGGGTCCAGCCACACGGGCCATACCGGCTTGCCGGCTGGTCGTTCGGCGGCGTGCTGGCCTATGAAATCGCCGCGCAACTGCTGGGGGCGGACGAGCAGGTCGAGTTCCTGGGCTTGATCGACACCTGGCAGCCGCGCCTGGTCGACCAGGGCAAGGCACGCTGGCAGGGTGCGCGCCTGCTGCAACAGCAACTGCTGCTGCACTGCGCCGGGCACTGGCAAGGGCTCGGCGCAAACGGCGCGGCGCAACTGGCCAGGGTCAATGCCCTGGAGGCTGGGCAAGCCGACTTCGCCACCTTGCTGGCGGCCTGTCGTGAGCAGGGGTTGCTGTATCCGCAACTGGCCGCCGCAAGCGATGACGCACTGAAATTGTTCTTCGAGCGCGAGATCGCCCACGGCCATGCCATGGCCCACTACCGCCCGGAACCGCTTGGCATTGCCATCCACCTGCTGCGTGCCGAGCAGGGTGGGCCGCGTCACGCCGAGCAGCCGAACCTTGGCTGGGAGCGCACGGTGCCGGCTGGCCAGTTGCAGTGCATCGCGGTGCCCGGCGATCACCTGAGCATGATGCAGGCGCCCCACGTGCAGGGCCTGGGACGTGCGCTCGGTGCAGCGCTGCGGGCCGCCCGTGCGGGCATCGGCGAGAAACCGGTGGTGGCTTATCAGCCGCTGGTGGCGATCCAGAGCGGGCAGGTCGGCCAGGCGCCGCTGTTCTGTGTGCCGGGGGCCGGCGACAGTGTGACCAGCTTCATCGGCCTGGCCGAGGCGCTGGGGGCCAACTGGCCGGTGTACGGCCTGCAATCGCGTGGCCTTGATGGCTCCGCCACACCCCACAGCAGCATCGAAGCTGCGGCGGCCTGCCATGTCCAGGCCATCGAAGCCCTGTACCCGCAGGGGCCGTTGAACCTGGTCGGGCATTCCTTCGGTGGCTGGGTGGCGCATGCCATGGCGGCGCGGTTGCAGGCACAGGGGCGCGAGGTGCGCTCACTGACCTTGATCGACAGCGAGTCACCGGGTGGCAACAGCGTCTGCGGTCGGCCCTACACCGCAGGTGCAGCGCTGAATCGGCTGATCGAATCGTTGCAGCTGGCCAGTGGGCGCTCGCTGGACATCGACGGCCAGGCCTTTGCCGCGCTGGACGACGAGCAGCAGCTCGAGCGCTTGCACCAGGCCATGGTTCGCGTCGGGCTGATGCCCGCGCGTTCTTCCGCCAGGGCGCTGCATGGGATCGCCCGGACCTTCTCCAGCGCGCTGCGTACGCCATACCTGGCACAGGCCGATTACAGCGGCCCGGCAAGCCTGGTGCTGGTGGCCGACGCGACCCTGGATGCGGCCGGCAACCAGCGCGAACAGTCGGCGATGCTTGCCGGTTGGCAGCGTCTGCTGCCGCAACTGGCGGTGTGGTACGGCCCTGGCAACCACTTCAGCATCCTCAAGGCACCGGATGTGTTCAGCCTTGCGGCCTGGTGGCATGACGGGCAGGCGCTGCAGCGGGTCACTCATTGATTGTGGGAGCGGGCTGGTCCCGCGATTGCAGCACTGCGGTATCTGGCACCGGCTTTGACCGGTGATTGCGAGGCCAGCCCGCCCCCACAAGGGGCGGTGCGGCACGCAGGCCTTTGGAACGGATGAACGAGCATTTATGGACAAGAGCAGATTTCGCAAGATAAGCCTGGGCTGCGCCCTGGCGCTGGTGGCCGGGATCACGCTGTACGCGGTACAGGCCCCGGCCACGCCGCCGCGCTACATCACTGTCACGGTCGAGCGTGGTGACATCGAGAACGCGGTGCTGGCCACTGGTGTGCTCGAGGGCATCCGCCAGGTGGATGTCGGGGCGCAGGTTTCCGGGCAGTTGCGCTCGCTGAAGGTCAAGCTGGGCGACAAGGTGACCAAGGGCCAGTGGCTCGCCGAGATCGATCCGCTGGTGCTGCGCAACACGCTGCGCCAGGCCCAGGTCGATGAAGAAAAGCTGCAGGCCGAGCGGCGCTCGACCCTGGCCCGGGTCAACCAGACCCGTCGGGTCTACGAGCGTTACAGCGCGTTGCAGGACGACGAGTCGATCTCGCGCCAGGACTTCGAGAACGCCGAGTCCGAATACCAGGTGCAGCAGGCCACCCTGCACTCGCTGGACGCGCAGATCAAAAGTGCCCAGGTGCAGATCGACACGGCCAAGGTCAACCTCGACTACACCCGCATCAGCGCGCCCATCGACGGCGATGTGGTGGGCATCGTCACCCAGGAAGGGCAAACCGTGATCGCTCAGCAACTGGCGCCGGTGATCCTCAAACTGGCCGACCTGGACACCATGACGGTCAAGGCTCAGGTCTCCGAAGCCGACGTGATCCATATCAGCCCCGGCCAGCAGGTGTACTTCACCATCCTCGGCGAAGACAAGCGCTACTACGCGACCTTGCGCGGCACGGAACCGGCGCCGCAGAACTACCTGGAGAGCACCGACAAGAGTGGCGCTGGCGCGCCGAAGCAGAACACCGCGGTGTTCTACAACGCCTTGTTCGAAGTGCCCAACCCTGACCACCGCCTGCGCATCTCCATGACCGCCCAGGTGCGCATCGTGCTGGCCACCGCCGAGGCGGTGCTCAGTGTGCCGGTGGCGGCGCTTGGGCCGCGCAGTGGTGACGGCAGCTTCCCGGTGCGGGTGGTCGACGCCAAGGGCTTTGCCCAGGTGCGCCAGGTGCAGGCCGGGATCAACAACAATGTCAGGGTCGAGATCAGGCAGGGGCTGGACGAGGGCGACCGGGTAGTGATCGGCGAGCCCATCGGCGACGCGGCGGGGGCATGAGCATGAACATGAACGTCGAGCTGGCCTCGCGGCGCACCACCGCCGTCGAAACCGGTCAGCCGCTGCTGCGCCTGGAGGGCGTGAGCCGCAGTTTCATGGCGGGAGATCGCGAGTTTCTTGCCCTGCGCCATATCGATCTGGAAATCAACGCGGGCGAGCTGGTGGCGATCATCGGCGCCTCGGGCTCGGGCAAGTCGACGCTGATGAATATCCTCGGCTGCCTGGATCATGCCAGCGCCGGTTCCTATCAGGTGGGTGGCCAGGAAACCCGCGACATGGACGATGAGGCGCTGGCAGCGCTGCGCCGTGACCATTTCGGCTTCATCTTCCAGCGTTATCACCTGCTGCCGCATCTGGACGCCCTGCGCAATGTCGAGATCCCGGCGGTGTATGCCGGTACGCCCCAGGCGCAGCGTCACGAGCGGGCCCAGGAACTGCTCAAGCGCCTGGGCCTGGCCGGGCACCTGACGCATCGCCCCAGCCAACTGTCGGGCGGTCAGCAGCAGCGGGTGAGTATCTGCCGGGCCTTGATGAACGGCGGCGAGGTGATCCTCGCGGACGAGCCTACCGGCGCCCTCGACACGGCCAGCGGCAAGGAAGTGATGGCCATCCTGCTGGAGCTGCACGCAGCCGGGCACACCGTGATCCTGGTGACCCACGACCCCAAGGTCGCAGCCCATGCCGAGCGCATCATCGAGGTCAGCGACGGGCAGATCGTCAGCGATCAGCGCAACTCGCCGCAGGCCACGCCCGATGCGGCCATCCCCGAGCCGCAACGCAAGGCCCGTTCGCCACGGCGCCTGGTGGCCAGCCTGGGCTTGTTCCGTGAAGCATTCAACATGGCCTGGATCGCATTGATCTCGCACCGCATGCGCACGTTGCTGACCATGCTCGGGATCGTCATCGGCATCACCTCGGTGGTGTCGATCTCGGCGATCGGCGAGGGCGCCAAAGGCTACGTGCTCAAGGATATTCAGGCGATCGGCAGCAACACCATCGACATCTATTCAGGCAGCAACTTCGGTGACAGTCGGGCCAAGGCCATCGAGACCCTGGTGCTGGCCGACGTCACTGCGCTCAACCAACTGTATTACGTCGACAGTGCAACGCCGGTGATCGGCCGCAGCATGCTGGTGCGCTACCGCAACCTGGACCTCGACGTACAGCTCAATGGCGTCAGCGAACGCTACTTCCAGGTGCGCAACATCAACCTGTCTGCCGGCATCGCCTTCAGCGAAAGCGATGCCCGGCGCCAAGCGCAAGTGGTGGTGATCGACCACAACACGCGCTTGCGGCTGTTCGGCGAGGGGGTCGATCCGCTCGGGCAGGTGATCCTGATCGGCAATCTGCCGTGCACGGTGATCGGCGTGACCACCGAGAACAAGAACCTGTTCGCCGCCAGCAACGCGCTGAACGTCTGGGTGCCTTACGAGACCGCAGCCGGGCGCCTGCTGGGGCAGCGTCACCTGGATAGCATCAGCGTGCGAATCAAGGACGGCATGCCCAGCAAGCGGGTAGAAGAGGAGGTCAACAGCTTGATGCTGCAGCGCCACGGCACCAAGGACTTTTTCACCAACAACCTCGACAGCATCATGCAGACGGTGCAGAAAACCAGCCGTTCGCTGACCCTGCTGCTGTCGTTGATCGCGGTGATTTCATTGGTGGTGGGGGGGATCGGGGTGATGAACATCATGCTGGTGTCGGTCACCGAACGTACCCGTGAGATCGGCATCCGTATGGCCGTCGGTGCCCGGCAGTCGGACATTCGCCAGCAGTTCCTGGTGGAGGCGGTGATGGTCTGCCTGTTCGGCGGGCTGGTGGGGATCGCGTTGTCTTATGGGATTGGCTACCTGTTCACACTGTTCGTCAAACAGTGGGAGATGGTGTTCTCGCCGGCCTCGATTGCCACCGCGTTCGCCTGTTCGACGTTGATCGGCATCGTGTTCGGGTTTGTGCCCGCACGAAACGCCGCACGGCTGGACCCGATCGAAGCCTTGGCGCGGGATTGAACTGACGTGTCGCTGACGCACGGCTTTGGTCAGCGACACGTTCAATGGGGCGTTAATCGAGGACTTTGAACATTATTGGTTCCTTGCTCGAAAACACGTTGCCTACCCCACGGATTTCATTGCCGTTCAAAAACATGTGCTTGAATGCCACCACACCCGAAAGTACGAACCTGCCGTCACCGTTAAACGTCAGGTCCGCGTTGCCCGCCCAACTAAATCGATAGATCATCGCCACGAGGGGGTCAGGGGATGTACCGAGCTGCATGTCACCGGTCAAGCCGACGAGGATGCGGTTCTTCGCATCGACGGCGATATGTGGTGAGGAAATATACACCGCGTTTTTTACCGCATCGTTCCTACTCGTGAATGTACTGTCACGTTCTCCTGACAAGAGGTAAGCGTCCAACTTCAGCAGCGGCTCAGATTGGTGGTCATTCTTTTTTGTGTGTGTTAATGGGTCCATAGAAGCGATCAGGATTCGCTCTTGATGTACGTGCATGCAGCTATTTTTATAAGCAAGACCCGGCATTTCAACGTAGCCGGAATCGTTGAATGTCTTGTCGAGCATTCCCGAGTCGGTGAACTTCGTCAGGTAAGCCTGTTGTTCTCTGTAGGCCAGCATGATAAATCCACCGCCCTCGAAGAAATGGACATCGACCGGCTCCCATGGCTTGCCTTCCAGGGGCTGCAGCGGGAGAACCGACAGCAGCTTCCCTGTGTCTTGAGCAAATTTGGAAATCCAACTTTTGAACGGTGGATCCTCAGACTCGTGGTAGCTACTGGATACTGACCACAGCGCGCCATTGATGAGTTGGGCTTCTCCACTGCTCACATCGTAGACGTGTTTTTCTGGTGTTTCGGTATGTCCGGCGGCGGGCGCTTCAGACTTGCGCGGCGCGCGGCGATCGGGGCTGTTCTTGGCCAGGTCTGCTGGTTTGATTGTCGCAATACCATTTTCGCCGAATCCTTCCTGCGGTTTCAGATTTGTCTCGAAACAACCAACGGCTGAAGTATGGACGATGGGATCGTGTTCCTCGGATGGCCAGCGTATATCCGGCACGTAACAGGCTATCCGGTCGAGTTGGTTGTATTTGAGTCGGAAGAAATAGTTGGTATTCTGTTGGTTTTCATCGGGCAGGATGACGTGTTCCAGATGGGTCCGTTTGCCGTCTTGATCGAAGCTGGCCAGGTAGTTCTCTTTCTTCTCGTGAGTCTGGATAACATGCACGCTCCCGCCATCTTGCAGGCCCGCAGAGTCGATGATTTCAAAACCGCGGTCCTCATCGAGTGGACGCAACTCCACGATGCCCCCAACTCCGAAATTCGGGTCCAGTTGCCCTGCTTTATCGCCGGTATTATCTGTCGTTTTCATGAGGCTTACTCTCGTTGGCTGGTAAGTGGTAGGAACTATTCACGGTACTGGCAAGAGTCTGCGGTACGCAGGGTGCTGCAGAAGCCGGTCAGTCGTGCAGCTTGAGCACCCTTTCCAAGAAGTACGGGCCGCTGGTAGGGAACAGCGTCAGGATGTGTATGCCGTGCCCACTGGCCAACACCTTGTTCGCCGTCCTGTAGTCAGGGCCACCGTCAAAGAGGCCCTCGTTGCCGAAGGCGCTGTCGAACTCTCCCGACCGTGTCAGGCGATACACATGCAAACGGCCGACGTTGATGGCGGTGAGCAGGGCGCCACCGAGCAAAATGCGACCCTGATCATCGATGTGAAGCTCGCCCAGGGCCAGGCCATGGCCGTCGCTGCCGAGCATCAGGGGGTGGCCGCTATTGAAGGTCGTGTCGTTCGTACCGGACTCGGTCAGTACGAACACTGTCGTGGGTTGTTGGAGCTGGAATTCCACGCCCCGGGACACAGCGATCCGACCGTTCCTTGCGAACATGCCGAGGCGCATGCTTCCTTCAAAGGCGAACAGTTCCCGCTGACCCTGGTCATCATTGAAGCGTTCATCGGCGATGGCGTGTCGGTCGTAACGCCTCACGATGACTCGCTTGGTGGCGTTCTCTGCTAGCACCAGGAAACTACCGTCGGCGAAGAAGTGCGCACGCAAGACCCGCAACGAAAAACCAGCCTTGTCGGTCAGTGGCAACATGCCGAGATCACGCGCCTCGCCGAGCTCAGGTGCCAGCTCGCCAGTCACGGGGTTGAAGACCGCCAACCAGCTTCCAGTGTGCTCGTCGTTCCCGTCGCCGAGGGTGTAGGGGAAGATGGCTCGCAACAAGCCGTTCGCTAATACCGGTGGGCGCTCCTCGGACGACAGAAGCGCTTTCGTCGAGCGCTTGATCCGATGCTTTTTGGGGTCACCTACGTCACCCTTCTGCCAACCTTCGCCCGGGTCTGGTAAAGCATGACCGTTATCGCCAAAAGACGTTACCGGTTGGAAGCTTTCATCAAAACGGCTGATACCGACGAAGTTCAGATAGCGTTCGAATTCGGCATCGAAATAGGTGGGCACGCCAACGGCGAAATAGGTCTGCTGGCCATTGATCGTGGCGCCGACAAGCCCTTTGAAGTCCAGTGCCTCATCGGGCAGATTCGCAGCGTCTACGACCACATGGCCGGTGCTTTCGTCCCAGTGGCCATCGGCGTTGAGCCGGGTGAGCAATCCTGGGCTGGAGTCTGCGGGGTTACGGCCGAATACCACCAGCCTCCCCTTGGCGTCGAGGGTTGATGGCCCGACCTGGAGAGAGGCCATGTCCGGGTTGTAGGGAGGCTCGGGCGGAACATTGGCCACTCCTTGCGTGCCGTAGGCGTGGTCAGGCGTGCCGGAAGACTGCACAGACATGCTGATGAGCTCCACCGTGTGAGGGTGGCTAGAAACTAACGCAGTCGATGTGGCACTCCAACTGGCAAAAATGATAGGTGGGGTACTGCGCCACATCGGCGGCGGGGATTGAATACCCCGGCTGCGGATGGCTTAGAGGGGTATCGATGGATGGGCGCCATACATCCAGCGCATCAACGAATGCCGCCCGCTGATCCCCAGCTTGATCGCCGCGCGACGCAGGTAGCTTTCCACCGTATTGACCTTCAACTGCAGGCGTTCGGCCTGCTGCGGTGCAGTGTGACCGGCCAGCAGGCCCAGGCAGACCTGCATTTCCCGTTCTGACAGTGCAAGGCCAGTCTGGCCCAGGCGCTCGCGGAAACGCGCCTGCAGGCTATCGCTCTGTCGTTCGCTGATGCTGGGCTGCAAGGCATCCAGGTGCTTTTGCAACATGGGCAGCAGCAGCGGCGAGATATCCTGCAGGCAGTCGCGCTCGCGCGGCGAGAAGCTGGCGCGATCAGCGCGCAGGACGTGCAATTCGTAGTGATAATCGGCAGTGCGGCGCACCAGATGCAGACGGGCCGGGTCCAGAAGCTCGTCGCAGGCGGGTTCGCCGGTGCTGAACACGGTTTCACTGAGCAGGGTGGTGCTGTCGTGCAAACCGGGTGAGGCCAGGCGTACCTGGCGGATATGCGTAGCATCGATGCTCAGGTGAGTCTGGATCAGGTCATGCAGCAGGCGCGGGAATTGGCGGCTGCCGGTGCTGGCTATGACTTTGCCGATCTGTGGAAAGAGCAGGTGAGAATTCATCGTATCGTCCATGAGTAGCGGTAATCCGAAAGTCGCGATATGGCTTTTGGCCATGATTTGGGCGCGACTGCTTGCTATCCTAGTACAACGATTCAGCTACCGCTTGATGAAATGGTCATAACCCCATGCCCGAAAGTGAGGTGCTTGTGCGCCTGCGCCGCTGGGCTGGGGTATCATGGCCGCCTTTTTCCTACGAGGCCCGCCCCATGTCCCTGAACGCTGAGCAGATCACAGAATTCCGTGCTTTTGCCGAGCAATTGGCCGATGCCGCTGCCTTGGCGATCCAGCCGTATTTTCGCGCGAGCCTGGAGGTCGAGGACAAAGGCGGGCGCCTGTACGATCCGGTGACCGTGGCTGACAAGGCCGCCGAAGACGCCATGCGTGCGCTGATCCAGGCGCGGTATCCGGCGCATGGCATCCTGGGCGAGGAGCAGGGCGTGGCACAGGGCAGCAGCCCGTTGACCTGGGTGCTGGACCCGATCGATGGCACCCGCGCCTTCATCACCGGCCTGCCGCTGTGGGGCACGCTGATTGCCCTGAACGATGGCGAGCAGCCGGTGGTGGGGGTGATGAACCAGCCCTTTACCGGCGAGCGTTTCGTCGGCACGCCCGAGGGCGCCTGGCGTAGCGGTACACCGCTGAAAACCCGCGCCTGTGGGGCGCTCGAGGCGGCCACGCTGATGTGCACCACGCCGGACATGTTCGACACTCCGGCGCGCAAGGCGGCATTCGAGCATGTGGCGGGGCGGGCGCGACTGATGCGTTATGGGGGCGACTGCTACGCCTATTGCATGCTGGCGTCGGGGTTTGTCGATGTGATCGTCGAGGCGAGCCTGCAACCCTACGACGTGCAGGCACTGATGCCGATCATCCAAGGGGCGGGCGGTGTGATCACGGCGTGGGATGGCAGCTCGGCGCAGAACGGTGGCTGCATCGTGGCCTGCGGCGATCCAGCGCTTCATACACAGGTCGTGGAGATGTTGCGCGCAGCGATGTAACGCTCAGTCGCGGTAGAACACCTGCACCAGGTGATAACCGAACTTGGTCTTGATCGGCCCATGCACCACGCGCAGGGCCTTCTTGAAGATCACCTGGTCGATGGCCCCGACCAGCTGGCCAGGACGCACCTCGCCCAGGTCGCCACCGCGCTTGCCCGATGGACAGGTCGAGAACTTCTTCGCCAGCACGTCGAACGCCTCGCCCTTGGCCAGGCGTAGCTTGAGTTGTTCGGCCTCATCGGCGGTCTTGACCAGGATATGGCGCGCTTGTGCTTTCATGGGACACCTGTGCTTCGGGCAAAAAAGGGCGCCATTATGCCTGATCGCGCAGCTCGGCGCGGTCACGGAAATACGCCAGCGCCTCGGGGTTGGCCAGGGCATCGGTGTTCTTCACCGCCAGCCCGTGCACCACGTTGCGCACCGCCAGCTCCACCAGCTTGCCGCTGACGGTGCGCGGGATGTCTGGCACCTGGGCAATCACCGCCGGCACATGGCGCGGTGTGGTGTATTGGCGGATCACCTGGCGGATGCGCTGACACAGGGCGTCGTCCAGTCGCAGGCCCTCACGCAGACGCACGAACAGCACCACACGCACATCGCCTTGCCAGTCCTGGCCGATGGCGATGCTCTCGAGCACCTCCTCGACTTTCTCCACCTGGCGATAGATCTCCGCCGTACCGATGCGCACGCCGCCGGGGTTGAGCACCGCGTCGGAGCGACCGTGGATCACCAGGCCGCCGCTGCTGGTTTCTTCGGCATAGTCACCCTGTGCCCAGACGCCGGGGAACAGGCTGAAGTAAGCCTCGTGATAACGGCTGCCGTCGGTATCGCCCCAGAAACCCAGCGGCATCGACGGAAAATGGCGGGTACAGACCAGCTCGCCTTTCTCGCCCACCACCGCCTGGCGTTGTTCGTTCCACACCTGCACGGCCATGCCCAGGCCCCGGCATTGTATTTCCCCGCGCCGTATTGGCAGGGTCGGGTTACCCAGCACGAAGCATGAGACGATGTCGGTACCGCCGGACATCGACACCAGGCGCACATCGCGCTTGATCTGACGGTAGACGTAGTCGTAGCTGTGCGGCGACAGCGGCGAACCGGTGGACAGCAACAGGCGCAGGCTGTCGAGGCGGTGGCTGCGTATCGGCACCAGGCCTTGCTGTTCCAGCGTGGCCAGGTACTTGGCGCTGGTGCCGAACACCTGGATGCCTTCGGCGTCGATCAGGTCGAGCAGGCGCTCGGGGCCGGGGTGCAGCGGTGAGCCGTCGTACAGCACCAGGGTGGCACCGACCGCCAGGCCGCTGGCCAACCAGTTCCACATCATCCAGCCACAGGTGGTGTAGTAGAACAGCACGTCGTCGGCCTTCAGGTCGTTGTGCAGGCCGTGTTCCTTCAAATGCTGCAGCAGTACGCCTCCTGCTCCGTGGACGATGCACTTGGGCACGCCGGTGGTGCCGCTGGAATAGAGGACGTACAGCGGGTGGTCGAAGGGCAGGGCAGCAAACTCAGGTTCGCCACCGGCCTGAAAGAAGTCCTGCCAGAGGCTGACCCTGGGTGCGACGAACTCATCGGTGCGCGTCTGCTCGCGGGTGTAGGGCACGACCAACAGGTGCTCCAGCGCTGGTAACCGGGCGCAGACCTGATTGATCTTCTCGACCTGGTCGATCACCTTGCCAGCATAGTGATAGCCGGCGCAGACGATCAGCAGTTTCGGCGCGATCTGGCCAAAGCGGTCGATGATGCCGTGCAGCCCGAACTCGGGGGACGAGGTGGACCAGATCGCCCCCAGGCTGGCGCTGGCGAGCATGGCCACCAGGGTTTGCCAGGTGTTGGGCATGACCGCGGCGATACGATCGCCTGGCTGGATGCCGGCGGCCTTGAACGCGCGTTGCAGGCCGGCGACCTCGGCGGCGAGCTGCCGGTGGGTGAGCACCTGACGTGTACCGTCCTCGCGCACGGCGATCAGCGCCGGGTGCGTGTCGCGTCGACGCAACAGGTGTTCGGCATAGTTGAGCGTGCCATCTGCGAACCAGCGCGCGTCCGGCATCTGCGGGCCTTCGCTGAGCACCTGCGACGGCAGATTGTGCCAGCGCACTTCGAAGCACTTGCAGAGCCTCTGCCAGAACGCTTCGCGCTGCTCGATGCTCCAGCGGTGCAGGTCTGCGTAGTTGGCGAGCTGCAGGCCAAGGTCCTGGTTCACCTGTCGGCGGAAGTGGTCCATTCGGCTGGCCTGGACCTGTGCGGGGCTGGGGCGCCACAGTACTTCGCTCATGCGAGCCTCCTCGGTCGGTGGGCAATCGACACGGCCTGCTAGTTGAACTCTAGCCCTTACTGCGCCAACCAGCCGCCGTCCACGTTCCACGCGGCGCCACGTACCTGGCTGCCGGCCTCGCTGCACAGAAACAGTGCCAGCTCGCCCAGGTGCTCGGGGGTGACGAAGGCCAGCGAGGGCTGCTTCTCGGCCAGCAGGTCATGCTGGGCCTGCCGAGGGTCGCCGCCTGCCGCTGCGCGGTCGTCGATCTGCTTCTGCACCAGTGGGGTCAGCACCCACCCGGGGCAGATGGCATTGCAGGTGACGTTGCTGGTCGCGGTTTCCAGCGCCACCACCTTGGTCAACCCGATCACCCCGTGCTTGGCCGCCACGTAGGCAGCCTTGCCGGTGGAGCCTACCAGGCCGTGCACCGAGGCAATGTTGATGATCCGCCCCCAGCCGCGTTCGCGCATCCCCGGCAGGGCCAGGCGAGTGCCGTGGAACACGGCCGAGAGGTTCAAGGCGATGATGTTGTCCCAGCTCTGTACGGGGAAGGCCTCCACCGGCGCGACGTGCTGGATGCCGGCGTTGTTGACGAGGATGTCGACGCCGCCGAACTCGCGCTCGGCCAGGGCGAACAGGGCCTCGATCTGCGTCACCTCGGACAGGTCTGCCGGATGGTGGGCGACCTTCACGCCGTGGCGGGCGATCTCGGCGAGCGCCGGTTGCGGATCGCCGAAGCCGTTGAGCAGGATGTTGGCACCTGCCTTGGCCAGTACCTGGGCGATGCCCAGACCGATGCCGCTGGTGGATCCGGTGATGAGTGCCGTCTTGCCGTCTAGAGTCATGTGCCGCTCCTTACAGGATGCCGATAGCGTTCAAACGATCAGTGTGTCTTTCAGTCGAGGGCCGAATCAGCGCCGCGGGTCGAACGCCTCCCGCAGCGCATCGCCGATGAATACCAGCAGCGACAGGATCACCGCCAGCGCGAAGAATGCGGTGAAGCCCAGCCAGGGGGCTTGCAGGTGCTGCTTGCCCTGGGTGACCAGCTCACCCAACGACGCGGTGCCGGCCGGCATGCCGAAGCCGAGGAAGTCCAGCGCTGTCAGGGTGGTGATGGCACCGGTCAGCATGAACGGAATGTAGGTCAGTGTGGCGTTCATGGCATTGGGCAGGATATGCCGCAGCATCACCTGGGTGTCCGGCAGGCCCAGTGCACGGGCGGCCTTGACGTACTCCAGGTTGCGCCCACGCAGGAATTCGGCGCGCACCACGTCGACCAGGGTGAGCCAGGAGAACAGCGCCATGATCCCCAGCAACCACCAGAAATTCGGCTCGACGAAGCCGGACAGGATGATCAGCAGATACAGCACCGGCAACCCCGACCATACCTCCAGCAGGCGCTGGCCGAGCAGATCGACCCAGCCACCGTGGTAGCCCTGCAGTGCGCCGGCGGCAACACCGATCAGCACACTGACCAGGGTCAGGGCGAAGGCGAACAGCAAGGAAATGCGTGTGCCATACAGCACCCGTGCGAGCACGTCGCGGCCCTGGTCGTCGGTGCCCAGCCAATTGCTGGCACTGGGCGGGCTTGGGGTGGGCACCTGCAGGTCGTAGTTGGGCGTGTCGGCACTGAAGGGGATGGGGGCGAACAGCATCCAGCCGCCCTGGCCTTCGATCAACTGGCGCACATAGGCGCTGCGGTAGTCGGGCTGGAACGGCAGTTCACCGCCGAACTGCTGCTCGGTGTAGCGCTTGAGCGCCGGGGTGTACAGCTCGCCCTTGTACGACAGCAGCAACGGCTTGTCGTTGGCCACCAGCTCTGCGCCCAGGCTCAGCAGCAGGATGGCAGCGAACAGCCATAGCGACACCCAGCCCAGGCGGTTATGGCGAAAACGCTGCAGGCGGCGCCGGGCGATGGGTGAGAGCATCAGTGCGCCCTCGTGTCGAAGTCGATGCGTGGGTCGAGCAAGGTGTACGACAGGTCGCCGATCAGGCGGATCAGCAAGCCTGCCAGGGTGAAGATGAACAGGGTGCCGAACACGACCGGGTAATCCCGCGAGACGGCCGCTTCATAGCTCATGCGCCCCAGGCCGTCGAGCGAGAAGATCACCTCGATCAGCAATGAACCGGCGAAGAATACCGTGATCAACGCCTGCGGCACCCCGGCCACCACCAGCAGCATGGCATTGCGCAACACATGGCCGTACAGCACCCGGCGCTGGCTCAAGCCCTTGGCCCGGGCGGTGACCACATACTGGCGCGAGATTTCATC
This sequence comes from Pseudomonas sp. SYWMCR5, assembly GCF_057197165.1. Classification (NCBI taxonomy): domain Bacteria; kingdom Pseudomonadati; phylum Pseudomonadota; class Gammaproteobacteria; order Pseudomonadales; family Pseudomonadaceae; genus Pseudomonas; species Pseudomonas sp. SYWMCR5. The sequence continues at coordinate 560,123 of NZ_JBXUNH010000002.1, read as the reverse complement.
GAGGAAGGCGTTCTTGGTCAGCAGGGTGAGGGTGGCAAAGCCGCCGATCACCAAGGCACCGACCGGTAGCACCAGGTGCCAGAAATAATCGGCGACCTTGCCCAGCAGGCTCAGCTGGTCGAAGTCCTCCGAGACCAGCCCGCGCACCGGGAACCAGTTCAAGGACGTGCCGCCGGCGAACAGTACGATCAGCAGCAGGGCGAAGAGGAACGAGGGCAGCGCGTAGCCAACCACGATCAGCGCGCTGCTCCAGGCATCGAAACGGCTACCGTGGCGCACAGCCTTGCGGATGCCCAACGGGATCGAGACCAGGTAGGTGATCAGCGTCGCCCAGAAGCCCAGCGACAGGGTAACGGGCAACTTGTCGAGAATCAGGTCGGTAACCTTGGCGCCACGGAAGAAGCTCTGGCCAAAATCGAGCCGGGCGTACTGGCCGAGCATCAGCCAAAGGCGCTCCGGGGCGCTCTTGTCGAAGCCGTACTGGCGCTTGATCTCCTCGATCAGCTTGGGGTCAAGCCCACGACTGGCGCGGGACTCGCCCTGCATCACTTCGACCCGGGCGCCTGGGGCGCCGCCGCCGATGCCTTGCAGGCGCGCCACCGCCTGCTCCACAGGGCCGCCGGGAGCCGCCTGGACGATGGCGAAGTTCACCAGCAGGATCGCCAGCAGGGTCGGAATGATCAGCAGCAGGCGCCGCAGGATATAGGCGGTCATGGTGCAACCTTGGAGCGTTCAGCCATCTGCTGATTGGTCAGCGCCGTTGGGCTGAGTTCCCACCAGGTATCCAGGCCTTCGTCGTAGGCGGCCTGCACCTTGGGCAGGCCGAAGCGGTTCCACCAGACGGTCGAGCTGCCGGGCGGGTAATAGTTTGGAATCCAGTAGTAGTTCCACTGCAGCACGCGGTCCAGGGCGTGGGCGTGGCGCAGCATGTCGGCCTGGGTCGAGGCGCGTACCAGGCCGTCGAGCAGGTGGTCCACCGCCGGGTCCTTGAGCACCATGAGGTTGTTCGAGCCAGGGTCGTTGGCGGCGGCTGAGCCGAAGTAGTTGTACTGCTCCGAGCCGGGTGACAGCGTGACCGGGTAACCGGTGACGACCATGTCGTAGTCGCGCGCCATCAGCCGGTTGATGTATTGGGCCGAGTCGACATTGCGGATGTTCAGCTCGATGCCGATTTGCGCCAGGTTGCGTTTCCAGGGCAAGAGCAAGCGCTCCAGGCCCGATTGCCCGTTGAGGAAAGTGAAGCTCAGCGGCGTGCCTTCGGCGTTTAGCAGGCGATCACCCTCAGGGCGCCAACCGGCGGCCTGGAGCAACTCCAACGCCTGCAGCTGCTGCTTGCGGATGATGCCCGAACCATCGGTCACTGGTGCCGTGAACACCTGGGTGAAGACTTCGTCGGGGATCTGGCCGCGTAGCGGCTCGAGCAGTTTCAGTTCCTCGGCGTCGGGCAGCTCGCGCGCCGCGAGCGGGGTGTTGGAGTACAGGCTTTGCTGGCGGATGTACAGGTTGCGCATCATCTGCCGGTTGCTCCACTCGAAGTCCCAGAGCATCGCCAGCGCCTGGCGCACACGGCGGTCGCGGAACACCGGCTTGTCGAGGTTGAACACGAAGCCCTGGGCGTTCTGTGGCTTGGCAGGGCCCAGGTGGGCGCGCTGCAGGCGGCCGTCGTCGAGCTGGGCGCCGTTGTAGCCCAGGGTGTAGGCGGTGGCGGAGAACTCGCGGTTGTAATCGTATCCGCCGCCCTTGAGTACCTGGCGGGCAACCTCGGTGTCGCCGAAGTACTCGACGCGCAAGCGCTGGAAGTTGAAGCGCCCGCGGTTGACCGGCAGGTCCTTGGCCCACCAGTCGGGGTCGCGCTCGAAGGTGATGCTGCGGCCGTTGTCGATCCGGCTGATGCGGTAGGGGCCACTGCCTACCGGTTTTTCGAACCCGGCGCCGTTGGCGAAGTCGCGTGTCTGCCAGTCGTGCTCCGGCAGTACCGGCAGGCTTGCCAGGTCCAGCGCGAGGGTGCGTCCGTGGGGTTGCTTGAAATCGAAGCGCACGCTGCGCGGGCCTTCCACGGTGACCCCGGCAACCTCGGCGAACTGCGTGCGGTATTTGAGGCTGCCCTTGCTCATCAGCAGCTCGAAAGTGAAGCGCACATCTTCGGCGCGCACCGGCTTGCCGTCGGCGAAGGTGGCACGCGGGTCGATCTCGAAACGCAGCCAGGCGTCGTCCGGGCCACGCTCCATCCGGTGGGCGATCAAGCCATAGACCGTGTACGGCTCATCGAACGAGCGTACCGCCAGCGGGGCATACAACCAGCCATCGACCTCGCTGACACCGGTGCCCTTGTCGATATACGGCAGGATATGGTCGAACTGGCCGATCTCGATGGCCGAGCGCCGCAAGCTGCCGCCCTTGGGGGCGTGCGGGTTGACGTAGTCGAAGTGCGTGAAGTTCGCGGGGTAGCGCGGGGCTTCGCCGTAGACGGTGAGGGCGTGGGAGGGGGCGGCCTGGAGGGTCAATGCCAGGCATGACAGCAAGCATCCCACCAACAGACGGCCCAGCCCCCTGCAAGAGCGAGCTTGCCCCGCGATGAGGCGCGGCGAGACATGGGGGGATACTGAACGGGCCCTGTCGCGGGACAAGCCCGCTCCTACAAGGGCACTGCAGGGGCGGGCGAACAAGACCGAATCAGTCCTGGCGGCTGGTCACTTCCAGCAGGTGGTAGCCGAACTGGGTCTTGACCGGGCCTTGCACAGTGTTGACTGGCGCGCTGAACACCACGGTGTCGAATTCCTTGACCATCTGGCCTGGACCGAAGGAACCCAGGTCACCGCCCTGGCGGCTGGACGGGCAGGTGGAGTTGGACTTGGCGATTTCGCCGAAGTCGGCACCGGCTTCAATCTGAGCCTTGAGTTCGTTGCACTTCTCTTCGCTGCTGACGAGGATGTGGCGGGCGGTGGCACGTGCCATGGGAACTGCTCCTTGATGTGAAACGGCAAGCCTAGCGCAATTGGCTGCGAAATGTCTCGCAAGGCTTGCCGTGAGCCTCCTACAACTTATCTGCCGCCCGGCGCAGCAAGGTGTCGGTCGAATCCCAGCCCAGGCAGCCATCGGTGATCGACACGCCGTATTTCAATGTGCCCTTGCCCAGCGCCTGGCAGCCGTCGAACAGGTGCCCCTCGAGCATTACGCCGACGATCGAGGTGTCACCGGCCAGGCGTTGGCTCAGCACATCCTCGAATACCGCGGGTTGGCGCGCCGGGTCCTTGCCGCTGTTGGCGTGGCTGCAATCGACCATGATCCGCGCCGCAAGCCCGGCCTTGGCCAGCCCCTGGCGGGCCAGGGCGATGCTGTCGGCATCGTAGTTCGGGCCCTTGTGGCCGCCGCGCAGCACCAGGTGGGTATCCGGGTTGCCGAAGGTCTCGATGATCGCCGGGTAGCCTTGCGCATCCATGCCGAAGTGGCGGTGCGGTGCTGCGGCGCTGCGCATGGCATCGGTGGCGATGGCGACGCCGCCGTCGGTGCCGTTCTTGAAGCCGACGGGCAGCTCCAGGCCGCTGACCATCTCGCGGTGAATCTGCGATTCGGTGGTGCGTGCACCGATGGCCGCCCAGCTCAGCAGGTCATCGAAGTAGCCCGCAGCCATCGGCTGGAGCAGTTCGGTGGCGATCGGCAGGCCGCGCTCGAGCATGCCCAGCATCAAGCCCCGGGACAGGGCGATACCGGCGTGCATGTCGTCGCTGCCGTCCAGGTGCGGGTCGTACGCCAGGCCTTTCCAGCCTACGGTGGTGCGCGGCTTTTCCACGTAGGCACGCATCACCAGCAGCAGCTTGTCATCGACTTCACGGCTCAGGGCCGCCAGGCGGTCGGCGTATTCAAGGGCCGAGCGTGGGTCGTGGATCGAGCATGGGCCGACGATCACCAGCAGGCGTGGGTCGCGGCCTTCGAGAATGGCGCGCACGGCCTGGCGATGGGCGTGGACTTGCTGGGCGAGTTCACTGGAAAGCGGCATCTGCTGCTTGAGCAGGTGAGGGCTGGGCAGGCGCTGGCTGACGGAGGTGTTGGCAGCGGCAGGTTGGGTCAGGGGCAGAGCGAGATTCGAAGCTTGCATGGCGTTGTTTCCCTGGGCGGACGGCGGGTGCTTCCCGCGCTGTCGGCCCTATCGAGGTGTTCGACAGGTATTCGGATGATTGCTGTGTGCAGCGTCGCCACCAGTGATGGACCGTACGGAGGCGGCAGGCTGGCCCGAACGGGATTGGCTAAATCGCCAGGCGTAGGTGTCTGCGTAGGGGTAGCTGGTGTAGTTCATGAATCTGTCCTCGGAACGAATGGATGTTTTTCAGGGCCTGGAAACGCAAAACCCCCGGTCGGGGAGCCGACCGGGGGTTTGAGTATTCTCATGTTCGGCGGCCCCTCGAAGGTGGGCGCCGTGTGGGTATCGGCGCCTAGTGGCTAAACCAATACCCAAAATAGGAGCAGGCGACGTTACGACCGGCAACGGCCAGCACAGGGCGCGCGGTGCGACCGGTGGTGTTGGCGTGATTGCAGGTGTGTTTCGACATGTTGCTCTCCACTGAATGGGGTCGAGCTTACTGCACCAGGTACAGGTATTCAATAAAGAAATTCAATCAGCTCGATATCCGCCGGTGTGCAGAGAGAGGCAAGCGTGCTCTGCAGACGACTGGGTAGATAGCCAGAAACGCCTGCGCCACCTGATAAATATGCCAGTTGTGGCGCTTAGGACCTTCAAACTAGTCTTGAAATGCCATTCCGGCCGATCGCTAGAAAGGGAATTTACAATGAACTCATTTTCGCAAGGCACAGGGCTTGATCTGAAAAATGCAGTGATTGACGACTCTGACGGAACAGAACTCACCAAGGCGAATATGGCCGCTTTCGAAAAGCACATGGCCAGCACGTCCGCAAAGCCACCAACCGGGTTATCGTGGCCGTATGTCAACGGCGCCGTCGAGCATTTACCCAATGCGAACTTCGGTATCAGTGATGAACTGATCGATGAGGATCCCAAAGGCGTTATCGTGACAATCAAAGCCTGGGCAGGTATCCAAGAGCGGGATACGCTGCTGCTCTACTGGGACGACTTTTTGGTCGCGAGCCTGCGCATCGATCATGAAAGGCTCAAGAAAACCGAGTTTTCCTTGATTGTTGCTGATGATTACATACCGAGAGGTTTAAAGGTCCTGCGCTATGAGGTGCTATCGAAGGACTGCCGGACACGATCGTTGACGGTGACCACCCTGGTCCGTTTCGGACAGCCGGGCGTCGAAGGTGAAAAAGGCAAGGGGCAGGAACTGGCGGCACCTATCGTCAGCCTGCCTGCATCTGGCGAGATCGGCATGGCGGATGCCGAAGGCAAGATCAAAGTCACTATTCCGCGATACCTGAGTGCCCATGCAGGCGACCGAATCCATCTCTTCTGGGGGCATGATCATTCTGTCGAGCATTTCGTTTCTGCGGACGAAGCCCGTGGCAAGGCCATCGTCATCGAAGTGGATGCAAGTGTCATCAAGCAGGCAGGCGATAGCGACGCCTTGCCGGTTTATTACTATGTATGCGATGAGGTTGGCAATGAGTCGGAATGGTCTGTCAACGCGTGGGCCAAGGTCAATCTGACAGGCTTGGAACTGGCCGCTCCGGTTGTGCTTGATAGCGATGGCGCCGTGATTGAAACGGGGGTGATTGATCCTTTCATATTCGGGAAGGATGCAACGCACCTGGAAGTCAGAGTGTCGGGGGCGTTCCAGAGTGGTGACAGTATCACCCTGCACTGGAATGGCACCACCGAAGCCGGGCAGGCTATTCCGGCGACCTATGGGCCAGAAGTCATCACCCGCGCAACGAAAGAGCACATGTTCAAGGTGCCTTTCGAGGTCTTGGTTGCACTGGCTGGAGGTGGCGCTGACTTGAGCTATACCCTGACCCGGAACGGCTTACGGGCAGTTTCCAAGGTGGCCTTCTTCGATATAGCAGGTGAGGGCGCCGGGCTAGTGGCTCCACTGTTGGATCCGGCGGACGGCTTCTGGGTCGATGCAAACCACCGAGAGGTTCACGTATTGATCCCGGTACAGGCAATGCTTGAAGAAAGAGACCAGGTCACCGTGAATTGGATGGGCACCCCGTGTTCCGGCGATGAGCATCTCAACTTGAACAGCAGGATGTTCCGCGTTTCCTCGCAACGGGTAGGCAAACAAATCCCGATTCGGCTCTCCGGCCCGGATTTTCTCAAGCCACTCGATGGTGGGTGGGTTGATATCTCATACACGGTAGTACGAGGGGGGAAAACGTTCCATTCGGAGGTTGTCAGATACTACATCGGTGACCCTGCCGTGACGCTGCCGGCCCCCTTCCCCGGGCGTGAACTACCCGATGGTATCCTCGATCCGAAATTGCCCGAGTACGCATTCGGTATGCAGATTGATATTCCGCAAGAAGGGGTGGACCCAACGCCATGCACAGTGGCGGTTGTTTGGGAAACCAGCGAGGGCGGATACTACGAGGATGAAGAAGACGTGGAGTCTGGTGGTGAAGTCTCGCCCTTCCTGATTCCCGAACACCTACTGGCGATAGAGAGCGACGAACCCGTTACGGTATGGGTTACTTATTATGTTGATCGGGCGTCAAAGCCGACCCACGCCTCCGAAACGCTCACCTTTAGGATCGCCACAGAGCAGATGTTGGCTAAGACGTTTGCCCTGCTTAACGTGCCTGCCGCCCAGAATGGCAAGCTTGACCTTGGGCAGATTGGACTAAGTGGATTAGTAGTCGAAGTTCCCCAGTATGCAGGTATGGCTGTGGGCGACCGAATTCGTATCAAATTTAGCGGGGCAAGCGTCACAGTGCATACGGTGGAGGTAATTGGCAAACAAAGTGTCAATATTCCGATGAGCGCTTGGCGGGGAGTGAGTAATTCGAAAAGCGTGGTGATGACGTATGAAGTCGAGCGAAATCCATCTGGAAGCAGATTGGAATCACGTTCGGTGACAGTGGATTTGCTTGGGGTATTGGTATCTGCAACCTTCGAGGATTTTGAATCCTGCAAGCCTCAGAACATTCTGGAAGATTTTGTATTGCCTGCCTTGACCGTCCAGCGATTTCATGGGGTTGTGTCTCTGATGAGTGGCGTGACTAGTGCCAGTTACTTGCCGATTAAAAATAATTGCTTGGTTTTGAGCGCGGGTACGGTAAAGATTTTACTTCGTAGTGGGGCGTCAGCAGTAAGTTTTGATACTAGCGGGAGTCATGGTATGGTTCATGAGGTTTGTTTTTATAGTGCCGAAAATAAGTTGATCAAAAATGTGAAGGTGACTGTGGGATCTACTTCCTACGCTACTAAGGTCACCTTCGCTTCGCTGGATGTGCCTATTAAATATTTCACCATGAAGAGGCCAGACACGTGTGGTACGGTCTTAATTGATAACGTTGACTATGAATTAGCGTGATCATGCTGTTGGTCGATTCAGTATAACCAAGCCGAATGCTGCCATAGGTTGCCTGCGGCAGCATTCGTAACCCTCAAAGCATATAATGCCTCAACTCGCGCGCAATCAGCATCCGCTGAATCTCGCTTGAGCCCTCGTAGATCTGGGTAATGCGCGCATCGCGGTAGTACTTCTCCACCGGATAGTCCTCAAGATAGCCATAGCCGCCATGCACCTGGATGGCCATGGAGCACACCCGCTCGGCCATTTCCGAGGCGAACAGCTTGGCCTGCGAGGCTTCCGACAGGCACGGCTTGCCGGCCGTGCGCAGGCGTGCGGCGTGGAGGATCAGCAGGCGTGCGGCATTGACCTGCACCTGCATGTCGGCCAGCAGGTTGGCGATGCTCTGGTGCTCGTTGATCGGTTTGCCGAACTGGATGCGCTCGCGCGAATAGGTCAGCGCTGCTTCGAAGGCTGCGCGGGCGATGCCCAGTGCCTGGGCGGCGATGCCGATGCGCCCGCCTTCGAGGTTGGACAGGGCGATGGCCAGGCCCTTGCCGCGCTCGCCCAGCAGATTGGCGGCGGGGATGCGGCAGTCGTCGAGGGTGACCGCACAGGTGTCCGAGGCGCGGATGCCCATCTTGTGTTCGCTGCGATCGACCTTGAACCCTGGGTTGTCGGTCTCTACCAGAAACGCCGACAGGCCCTTCTTGCCCAGCTCCGGGTCGGTGACGGCAAAGACGATGGCCAGCCCTGCGCGGCGGGCGTTGCTGACGAACTGCTTGGCGCCATTGATCACCCAGTGGCCATCGACCAGCTCGGCGCGGGTACGCAGGTTGTGGGCTTCGGAGCCAGCCTGGGGCTCGGTCAGGCAGAAGCAGCCAATCACTTCGCCACTGGCCAGGCGCGGCAGCCATTGCTGCTGTTGCTCAGCGCTGCCATAGGCCAGCAGCGGGCCGCAGCCGACCGAGTTGTGGATGCTCATCATCGCACCGGTCGCGCCGTCGCCAGCCGAGATCTCTTCTACCGCCAGGGCATAGGCGACGTAGTCGGTGTAGCTGCCACCGAAGGTGTCGGGGACGACCATGCCCAGCAGGCCCAGCTCACCCATGGCGCGGACGACGTCATCGTCGATCCAGCCAGCCCTCTCCCAGGCCTGGGCATGCGGCGCGATCTCGCCACGGGCAAAGTCCCGGGCCATGTCGCGGATCATGATCTGTTCTTCGCTCAGTTCCAGGTCTTGCATGCTGTGTACTCCCGGGCTCACAGGCCTTCGAAGAATTGATCGACCCGCTTGCGCGACAGCGCGGCGAGTGTCGGCGGGTTCCAGCGTGGCTGCTTGTCCTTGTCGACGATCAGCGCACGCACGCCCTCAATGATGTCGCCATGGGCGAACCACTGGCGGTCCAGGTGCAGCTCCATGTCGAAGCAGTCTTTCAGGCCCAGCTGGCGGCCGCGGCGCAACATTTCCAGGGTAACCGCCATCGCCAGCGGCGAGCGGGTTTCCAGCTGATCGGCGGTGGCCAGTGCCCAGGGGCGGCTGTCGCCGATGCTCACGGCGCGCAGTTGCTCGATGATGCTGGTCATGTCGGGCAGGGCGAAGAAGTGATCGATGGCCGGGCGCAGCTTGGCCAGCGGCGCGTCGTCCAGCGTCTGGGAGCCAAGTTTGGCGAGCAGACCTTGCAGATCCTTGAGTGGCTGGTCGCCGAAGTTCAGATGATCCAGGCCTTCGTCCAACGCGGTCAGTTTTGCGCTGTCCACGTACCAGTCCGCCAGCCCACAGTACAGGGCATCGGCGGCCTGGATCTGCGCGCCGCTGACACCCAGGTAGATGCCCAGCTCGCCGGGGATGCGCGACAGGAAGTAGCTACCACCCACATCGGGGAAGTAGCCGATACCGACCTCGGGCATCCCCAGGCGGCTGCGTTCGGTGACGATGCGCAGGTCCGCGCCCTGGGCCAGGCCCATGCCGCCGCCGAGGGTGAAGCCGTCCATCAGCACGAGGATCGGTTTGCGGTAATGATGGATGCACAGGTCGAGGGCGTATTCCTCGACGAAAAAGCGCTCATGCAGGTCGCTGCCGGCCTTGAAGCTGTCATGCAGCGAACGGATGTCGCCCCCTGCGCAGAAGCCCTTGGGGCCTTCGCCGCGCAGGACCACGGCCTTGACTTGTGGGTCTTGCGCCCAGGCGTCGAGGTGGCGCTGCAGGCTGCGCACCATGTCGAGGGTCAAGGCGTTGAGGCCGGCGGGACGGTTGAGGGTCAGGTGGCCGATGTGGTTGCGGGTGTCGGCCAGAACATGATCCGTGGCCGTTGGTTGAGCGTGCGCGGTCATCGCGGTCTCCCTGCTTTGTTATTGATTTTCCACGTTAAGTCTGGAAATACGCTGGAGGATCAACGGATCCTGCCATGCGTATTTGCCTGACACAATTGGTAAATCTGCAGGGGTGGGGTGCATTTTTGTTGCAGATGATCAGGCATCTGCGGTGTGGGTGCTGGCCTTTTCGCGGGCAAGCCCGCTCCTACAGGGAGCGGGCTTGCCCGCGAAAAGAGCGACGCGCACTCGTCTCAGTTACGATCCAGCCACACCGTCTGCACGTTGCAGAATTCGCGCACACCAAAGTGCGACAGCTCACGCCCGAAACCGCTCTTCTTCACGCCACCGAACGCTACGCGGGGGTCGGAGGCGCAGTAGCCGTTGATGAACACTCCGCCGGTGTCCAGTGCCGAGGTCATGCGCTCGGCCCGTGCCAGGTCAGCGGTGTAGATCGTCGCCGCCAGGCCGAATTCGCTGTCGTTGGCCAGTTCTACCGCGTGCTCGGCGTCACGGGCGCTGATGATCGCCGCCACCGGACCGAACAGCTCCTGCTTGAAGGCGGTCATGTCGGGGGTGACGTTGGCGAACACGGTCGGCTCGTAGAAGTTGGCGCTGCCTTCGACCTTCTTGCCGCCCAGCAGCAGCGTGGCGCCTTCGGCGAGAGTCGCCTGGACCTGGCCATCGAGTTCGTCGCGCAGGTCGAAGCGGGCCATCGGGCCGAGGTAGGTGTCATCCTGCAGTGGGTTGCCGATTTTCAGGGCGCGGGTCGCTTCCACGAACTTCTGCGTGAAGGCCTCGACGATGCTGTCTTCCACGATGAAACGCTTGGCCGCGGCGCAGACCTGGCCGGTGTTCTGGTAGCGGCCGATCACTGCAGCTTTGACGGCGGCATCGAGGTCGGCATCAGCCAGCACGATGAACGGATCGGAACCGCCCAGTTCGAGCACGCACTTCTTCAGCGCAGCGCCCGCTTGAGCGCCGATGGCCATGCCTGCACGTACGCTGCCGGTGAGGGTAATGGCGGCGATGCGCGGGTCATTGATCGCGCGGGTGACGCCATCCGGGGTGACATTGACCACCTCGAACACGCCTTGCGGCAAGCCAGCCTGCTTGAACAGCTCGGCCAGCAGGTAGGCGCTGCCCATCACGTTCGGTGCGTGCTTGAGTACGTAGGTGTTGCCAGCCAGCAGGGCGGGGACGGCACCACGCAGCACTTGCCAGATCGGGAAGTTCCACGGCATCACCGCGAGGATCGGGCCGAGCGGGCGGTATTCGATGCGCGCTTTCTCGATCTGGGTGGCCTCGGGGGCGAGCATGGCCGGGCCGTGTTCGGCGTACCACTGGCACAGGCCGATGCACTTGGTCACTTCGCCGCGAGCCTGGGTGATCGGCTTGCCGATCTCGCGGGTGATCATCACCGCGAAGGCTTCATGGTTGGCCTGCAGGGTATTGGCCAGGGCGATCAGGTATTCGCTGCGCTGACCCAGCGACACCTGGCGCCACTGGGCGTAGCCGACCTTGGCGCGTTGCAGGGCAGCGTCCAGTGCGGCATCGGTGTCGTAGGGGTAGGCGCCAATCTGTTCGCCGCTGTACGGGTCGACGGAAATGGCATGGGTCAGGCTGCTGATCTCGCTCATGGCGGGTCCTCTTGTTGTCTTGGCGGTGTCGTATTCGACTGAAGGCCAGACTAGAGGCGTGCAGCTTTAATGAAAACTGAATAATAATGAGCGAAACATTCACGAATGGAGAATGGCTGTGGACCTGGTGCAACTGGAAATGTTCAAGGCGGTGGCCGAGCACGGCAGCATCAGCGCTGCCGCCCAACACATCCATCGGGTGCCGTCGAACCTGACCACCCGTATCAAGCAGCTCGAAGAAGACCTGGGGGTGGAGCTGTTCATCCGCGAAAAGAGCCGCCTGCGCCTGTCTCCTGCGGGCTGGAACTTCCTTGAATACACCCGGCGCATCCTTGAGCTGGTGCAGGAGGCACGCTCGACCGTGGCCGGCGAAGACCCGCAAGGCACCTTTGCCCTCGGCTCGCTGGAGAGTACTGCGGCGGTACGCATTCCGGCAGTGCTGGCAGCCTATAACCAGCGTTATCCGAAGGTCGACCTGGATCTTTCCACCGGCCCTTCGGGGACCATGCTCGAAGGGGTGCTGTCGGGGCGGCTGGTGGCAGCCTTCGTCGATGGCCCGGTGCTGCACCCGACACTGGAAGGCATGCCGGTGTTCGAGGAGGAGATGATGGTCATCGCCCCCTTGAACCACGCTCCGGTCAGCCGCGCCCAGGACGTCAACGGCGAAAGCATCTATGCCTTTCGCGCCAACTGCTCGTACCGGCATCACTTCGAGAGCTGGTTCGTCAAGGACAAGGCCGTCCCGGGCAAGATCCACGAGATGGAGTCGTACCACGGCATGCTCGCCTGTGTCAGCGCCGGTGCAGGCCTGGCCCTGATGCCGCGCAGCATGCTCGACAGCATGCCCGGCGCCAGTACCGTCAGCGCCTGGCCGTTGTCCGAGGATTTTCGTTACCTCAAGACCTGGCTGGTGTGGCGTCGCGGTACGGTGTCACGCAGCCTGAGCATGTTCATCCGCCTGCTGGAGGAGCAGGCCGGCTGAAGGGTTCAAGGCGAAAAAACCGATACCTTGCTAACTTTTTTCCTATTCGATAGTGGCAAATGACTTTCATCTTTTATCGCGGCTGACGATAATCAGAAAAGTATTACTACTTGTGACCCCAGGTGGGATGGCCTGGGGCGCAAGCGAAGAACGAGAGGCCAAGCCTCCACTTGCTGCAGGCACGCCCCACCAGGGCACCTGCCCGTGAAGACCTTCTGGAGTAGTCATTGATGAAAACCCGTCTTGCCACCTCGCTGGCCGCCGCCGTGCTGGCCCTTGCCGGCGCCAACCTGGCCCAGGCCGCGCAAATCTCTGGCGCCGTGGGCGCCACCAGTCAGGGCGACATGACCTATCGCATCGGCCTGTCGTTCGACTGGGACAAGAAGTGGCTGCAGAGCAGCACCGGTCACCTGACCGGTTACTGGGATGGCGCCTACACCTACTGGGAGGGCGGTGACTACAGCGGCGCCCACTCCCTGTCGTTCAGCCCGGTGTTTGTCTATGAGTTCGGCGATTCGGGCTACGTCCCGTTCATCGAGGCCGGTATCGGCCTGGCCGCCTTCTCCAAGACCGACGTCGGTGATCAGAAGCTGGGCTCGTCGGTCAACTTCGAAGACCGCATCGGTTTCGGCCTGAAGCTGCCGGGTCAACAGAAGATCGGCATCCGCGCCACGCATTATTCCAACGCCGGCATCAAGCAGCCGAACGACGGCATCGAGTCGTACGCGCTGTTCTACAGCGCCGGCTTCTAGGCGCTGCCTGTGCACCGTCGGTATCGGGCCGACGGTGCATCACTGGCGGGCGATCAGTACCTGCCTTGCCACCCGATGTTCGAGCAGTTGCTCATCCACCCGTCGATCCACGTCCGTGCATGTCAGGCCTTGCGCCTCAGCAAGAGGATGAAGAACAGGCCGCCGATGGCCGCCGTAGCGATGCCGATTGGCAGATCCTGCGGGGTGATCAGGGTGCGTGCGCCGACATCGACCCAGATCATGAACAGCGCCCCGAGCAAGGCGCAGGCCGGTAGCAGGCGGCGATGCTCGGCGCCCACCAGGCGACGAGCCACGTGGGGCAGCATCAGACCGACGAAACCGATGGCGCCCGACAGCGACACCAGCACACCGGTCAGCAACGCCGTACCGACGAACACCTTGGCCCGCACGCGCCGGGTGTCGAAGCCCAGGCTCACAGCGGTCTGCTCGCCACTCATCAGCGCGTTCAGCGCCCGCGCCAGGCTCATCAACAGTACGAAGCCCGCCAGCACGCAAACGGCCGGCAGCCACAACAGCGACCACTGCGCCAGGCCCAGCCCGCCGAGCATCCAGAACATCACCGAGGCGGCGGCATGCGGGTCGCCGGTGTAGAGCAGCAGGTTGGCGGCGGCCATTACCACGAACGACACCGCCACCCCGGCCAGCAGCAGGCGATCGCTCTCCAGGCGCCCACCGCGGCTGGCCACGCCGAGCACCAGCAACATACTGCCCAACGCGCCGATGAACGCGGCCAGGGGCAGGCTGAAGGCCCCGGCGAACGGGCCGAGAAACAGCACCACCAGCACTGCGCCGAACACCGCCCCGGAGCTGACCCCCAGCAGGTGCGGATCGGCCAGGGGATTGCGGGTCACCGCCTGCAGGGCGCCGCCGACCATTGCCAACCCTGCGCCGACCAGCGCCCCCAGCAACACGCGCGGTGCGCGGATCTGCCAGACGATCTGCGCCTGGCCGCGGCTCCAGTCGCCGCTTGCCCCCAGCCCCACCTGCTGCAGGACAATGCCGACCACTTTGCCCAATGCGACCTGCGCCGAGCCGAACCCCAGCGACAGCAGGCACGACAGCAGCAAGGCCAGCAGCAGCGAAACGATCAGCAGGCGATAGCCCGCAGGGCTGCGAATCGGCATCAGCGGCGGGCCTCGGCGAAGCGCTGCGGATGCAGGGCCGTGGCCAGGGTCTCGATGGCCTGGGCGTTCTCCACCGACGGTGTCACCTCCAGGTACGACAGCACCACGAAGCGCTGCTTGCGGATCGCCTCGACACTGCCCAGCGCCGGGTGGTGCAGGAGGAAGTCGCGTTTGTGCTGCCAACTGGTGGGCCCGTAGTCGACGATCACGATCACCTGCGGATCGCGTTCCACCACGCTCTCCCAGTTCACCTGGGTCCAGCTGGCGGCCACATCGCTCATGACGTTATCACCTCCTGCCGTGCTGATCAGCGCCTGCGGCATCCCCAGGCGCCCGGAAGTGGTGGGGCGGTCTTCACCGCTGTCATAGAGGAATACGCGCGGCCGTTGCTTGATCTCGGCCATCTGCGCCGCAACGCGCTCGACGCGTTGGCGGAACTGGCCAACCAGCGCAGTGGCGCGCTCGCGCACATCGAAGATCCGGCCAAGGTTGTCCAGGTCGCGGTAGAGGTCTTCGAGGCTGGCCTGGCGCTGGGGCATGATCCAGGAGCACGACTCGCTCAGTTCATACACCGGGATGTCGAAGGGCGCGAGGGTCTGTGGGGTGACCGGCCCGCCGATGCGCATGCCGTAGCTCCAGCCGGCGAGGAAGAAGTCGGCGTTGGCATCGAGCAGGTTTTCCACCGACACGTAGCGCGGCGCCAGCTCTGGCAGCCCGTCAAGTGCTTCGCGCAGGCTTGGGTCGAGGGTTTTCCAGCCGCTGATGCCGCTGTAGCCGGCCATGTGGTCGCGCAGCCCGAGGGCCAGGAGCATGCCGGTGAGATTGATGTCATGGCTGACGGCATGCTGCGGCGCATGGGTGAAGGTGACGTCGCGCTCGCAACTGCGCACGGTCAGTGGATAGTTGTCGGCCTCGGCGGCCAGGGGCAGGGCGGCCAGCAGGGCCAGGCTGGTGAGCAGCGATTTCATGCAGGGCTGATCCAGGTAATGCGTGGATGGGAGGCCAGCGGGTGGCGGTCGACCAGGGCCTGTACGCCGAACACCTCGGCCAGGCATTGCTCGGTGAGCACGTGTTCTGGCGTGCCGTGGGCGACGATGCGCCCGGCATCGATCACGTACAGCCGATCGCAGAAGGCGGCGGCCAGGTTCAGATCGTGGAAGCTGGCCAGCAGGCTCAGGCCGGTGCTGCGCAGTTGCTGCAACAGGGCCAGCTGGAAGCGTGGGTCGAGGTGGTTGGTCGGCTCGTCGAGGATCAGCAGCCGAGGTTGCTGGACCAGTGCCCGCGCCAGCAGCACGCGCTGCTTTTCGCCGCCCGACAGGCAGACGAAGGCGTCGAGGGCGCGCGGCAGCAGGTCGAGCCTGGCGAGGGTGTCGTCGATCAGGCTCGGCTCGCCGTCGCCCTCGAACCAGCCCAGATGCGGGGTGCGGCCCATGGCAACGACGTCACGCACGTTCAGGCCGAAGTCTTCGGGGAACTCCTGCAGCATCACCGCGATGCGCTGGGCGACCCAGCGTGGGTTGCGCTGCCAGATATCCTCGCCATCGAGGTGCACCTGACCGGCGCTGGGGCGATTGAAGCGGTAGGCGCAGCGCAGCAGGCTGGTCTTGCCACTGCCGTTGGGGCCGATCAGACCGACGAATTCACCGGCGCCGATCTGCAGGTCGATACCCTCCAGCAGCGGCTGCCCACCGCTGTGCGGCGACCAGTGCAGGCCTTGGATGTGCAGGGTAGGGCATGACATGGATGAACCAACCGTCGCAGGGTGAGTGATACCCGAACGGTGGAGGTGCGCGCAGCTGTCGCGGGCGCGCGGCCGCCGCGAGAACCGGCCTGCGCCCGCCCACCGCGGGAGTTGCCAACTGCTGTGACAGGCCGGTCTCCGGGCTTGCGAGGGGCATGAGGCATTCACCTTCCCATGCCGTTGGCACAGTGGTGTATCGAATGCATCGCTCGCTTACCGTTGCGGGGGCAGCGCCGGACTGCTCGCAGGAGCGAGGCACCGGCTTCCCGTTTAATCCCCGGCTCGGCGGCAGGGGACACCTGAAACAAGGGGCGCATCTGAGCATTTATGGGGTGGGGAGTCAACCGTCCCTGTCGCGGGGCACACCCGCGCCAGGGCCGACACGTCAGGCCGGCAATGATCAGCCGCGCTTGAGCACCAGCGTCAGGATGTCGTAACTGGCCACCAGTTCACCGAGCTGGTTGGTCACCTCCACATCCCAGGCCACCACCCCTTGCGGCTGCCCCAACGGGCTGGTCTTGCCCTGGTCGATCTTGCGCTTGCAGGTCAGGCGCGCCTGGATCGTGTCACCGATGCCCACCGGGTTGATGAAGCGCAGGGTGTCCAGCCCGTAGTTGGCCAGCACCGGCCCTTCACCCGGCGACACGAATAGTCCGGCCGCCGCTGACAGCACGAAGTAGCCATGGGCGATGCGCTTGCCGAACTGCGACTGCTTGGCGGCGATCTCGTCGAAATGCATGTAGAAGTGGTCGCCCGACAGGCAGCCGAAGTTCACCAGGTCCGCCTCGGTGACGGTACGTCGGTGGGTCAGCAGCGACTCGCCGATGCGCAGTTCATCGAAGTAGCGACGGAACGGGTGCACCTCGGTCTCGATCACTTCAGCGCCACGCACGTGCTCGCCAGTGATTGCCGCCAGCATGCTCGGCGAACCCTGGATCGCGGCACGCTGCAGGTAGTGCTTGACCGCCCGCAGGCCGCCGAGCTCTTCGCCGCCCCCCGCACGCCCGGGGCCGCCGTGCTTGAGCTGTGGCAGCGGCGAGCCGTGCCCGGTGGACTCCGGCGCAGCCTCGCGGTCGAGCACCAGCAGACGGCCGTGCCAGGCGGCGGCCGCGGGAATGGCCTTGGCGGCGATGGCGCGGTCGCGGGTCACCAGGGTCGCCACCAGGCTGCCCTTGCCTCGTGCGGCCAGGGCCAGGGCTTCGTCCAGGTCGTCGTAGGCCATCAGGGTGCTGACCGGGCCGAACGCCTCGATATCGTGGGCGCCGCCCTCGGCATGCGGGTCGCGTGCGTGCAGCAGGGTCGGGGCGAAGAACGCACCTTCGGCCACGCCTTCGCCCACCGGCGAAAAACCGTCGCTGGCGCCGAACAGTTGGTCGCAGCTTTGCAGCAGGCTGCGCACGCGCTCGCCGACATCACGCTGCTGGTCGTGGGAGGCCAGCGCGCCCATGCGTACGCCTTCGACCGCCGGATCGCCCACCACCACCTTGGCCAGGCGTTCGCGCAGGCGGGTGGCGACGGCATCCAGGTGCCTGGCCGGCACGATGGCGCGGCGAATGGCCGTGCACTTCTGGCCGGCCTTGGTGGTCATCTCGCGCACCACCTCCTTGATGTACAGGTCGAACTCCTCGTCGTCCGGGGTTACATCCGGCCCGAGGATGGCGCAGTTCAGCGAGTCGGCTTCAGCCGTGAAGGGCACCGAGTTGCGCACCAGGTTCGGCGTCATGCGCAGCTTGGCGGCGGTGTCGGCGGAGCCGGTGAAGGTCACCAGGTCCTGGCCCTGCAGGCGCTCGAGCAAGTCGCCGGTGCTGCCGATCACCAGTTGCAGGCTGCCGGGCGGCAGCAGGCCGGATTCGTCGATCAGGCGCACCACGGCTTCGGTCAGGTAGCTGGTGGACGTCGCGGGCTTGACGATGCACGGCATGCCGGCGAGGAAGGTCGGCGCGAACTTCTCCAGCATGCCCCAGATCGGGAAGTTGAAGGCGTTGATGTGCACCGCCACGCCTGCCCGTGGCACCAGGATATGGCTGCCGGCGAAACGCCCTTGCTTGCCCAGCGGGATGGCCGGGCCTTCGTGCAGCAGGTTGCCCGAGGGCAACTCGCGGGTGCCGATGCCGGAGTAGGAAAACAGCGTGGCATTGCCGCCTTCGATGTCGATCCAGCTGTCGGCCCGGGTCGCGCCGCTGTGGTGGGAGAGGGCGTAGAGCTGTTCCTTGCGCTCGGCCAGGTACAACGCCAGGGCCTTCAGGCGTGCGGCGCGCTGTTGAAAATCCAGGGCCATGAGCCCGGCGAGGCCCTGGCGGCGGCCGAAATCCAGCGCTTCGGCGAAGTCCGGGCGTTCTTCGTGGCTGTAGGCAAGTACTTGCCCGTCGAGGGCGCTGCGCAGGGCCTGGGCGCCGTGCTGGCCGATCCAGCGGCCGGCGATGAAACTCTGAAGGGTGTGGGCGTCAGACATGCTGTTCTCCTTTGAAGGGCGCGGTTACCACAGCGCCAGGGTGTAGCCGATGATCAGGCGGTTCTCGTCCACGGCGTTGGTCAGGCCATTGCCGGAACGGAAGGTGACGTTGCGCCAGCGCAGGCTGACGTCCTTGAACGGGCCGCTCTGGATGACGTAGGTGACGTCGGTGTCGCGCTCGCGCTCGCTGCCATTGCTGAGGGTCGCGGTTTCGGCGTGGCGACCGTCGGTATAGCGGGTCATGAAGCTCAGGCCCGGAATGCCCATCGCGACGAAGTCGTAGTCGTAGCGCACCTGCCAGGAGTCGAGACCTGCGCGGGTGAAGGTGTTGTAGGTGACCAGGTTGACGGTGTAGGGGTCGCCGCCGTTGAGAAACGGAAACGCGCTGTCGCCGGACATCTGCTGCCAGGTGGCGGTGAACTTGTGGGCCTTCACGCCCAGGGTGAACATGGCGTTGAAGTTGCGGTTGTCGATGCGCCCGGCGCGTTCGGCGCCGTCGCCGCGGCTGTCGAAGTAGCGCAGGTCGCTGCGCAGGCTCAAACCCTCGCCCAGTGGCTGGGTGTGCAGCAGGCCCAGGTACTGCTGGCGGTAGATCTCGTCGAGCTTGGCGTAGTAGTAGCTGACGCTGGTCTGCGGGGTGATCGCGTAGCTGCCGCCACCGAAGTCGAAGTGGTCGCTGCTGGCCGCGCCGTAGCCAATGTCGTCGCGCCCGGAGGAGTCGCGCAGGTTGGCCTTGGTCAGGCGTCCGGCGTTGACGGTCAGCCCTTCGAGCTCCTGGCTGGTCAGCAGGCCGCCCTGGAAGGTCGATGACAGCAGGCGGGTGTCGTTGTACACCACCACGGGCAGAATCGGCTGCAGGGTGCCCAGGCGCAAGGTGCTCTTCGATACCCGCAGCTTGCCGGTCAGCCCCAGCTCGCTGTAATCGTCCACCGGCTCCAGGCTGTGCGGGCCGAAGGGCAGCAGGCCAGTGTTGCGCCGGTCGCGGCTGGAGTCGAGCTTGATCCCCAGTTGCCCCATGGCATCCACGCCCAGCCCTACCGGGCCCTCGCTGAAGCCCGATTCGAAGCGTGCGGTGAAACCCTGCGCCCACTCCTCGGCCTTGGCTTGCGGCGCATTGGACTGGCGGAAGTCGCGGTTGATGTAGTGGTTGCGCAGCTCGACGCGGGCGTGGCTGTCAGCGATGAAATCCGCCATGGCGGGCAAGGGCAGGGCGAGGGTGGCCAGCCAGGCGGCCGACTTGAGACGAGTGTGGTTCATTGTTGTTATATCCGACATTCGAGGTTCAAGGGTTCAGTGCTTGCTGGCGCCCGCGGCGCCGATCCCGGTCATGGAGCGAATGAACTGGCCCAGGTAGCGGCCACGTTCTTCGCTGGCCCGTTGCGAGCTGTCGGTGACCGAGAAGGCCCAGGCACCGAGGAAGGCCAGGCTCATGGAGAACAGCGCCGGGTTGCTGTAGGGGAACAGCGCGCGCTCGTTGTGCAGCACGTTGACCCACACCGCCGGGCCCAGCACCACCAGCACGATGGCCGAGACCAGCCCGGCCATGCTGCCGGCTACTGCGCCACGGGTGGTCAGGCCCTTCCAGAACATCGAGAGCAGCAGCACCGGGAAGTTGACCGAGGCGGCGATCGCCAGCACCAGGCCAGAGAGGAAGGCGATGTTTTGCGATTCGAACAGCAACCCCAGCAGCACCGCGAGCAGGCCGATCAGCAGAGTAGCGATGCGCGACATGCGCATTTCTTCCTGCTCGCTGGCCTGGCCCTTGCGCACGACGCAGGCATAGAGGTCGTGGGAGATCGCCGAGGCACCGGACAGCGCCAGGCCTGCGACCACGGCAAGAATCGTGGCGAAGGCCACCGCCGAGATGAAGCCCAGGAACAGGTTGCCACCCACGGCCTGGGCCAGGTGCACGGCGACCATGTTGCCGCCGCCGATGATCGCGCCGCTGGCGTCTCGGTAGGCCGGCTCGGTCCCCACCATGACGATGGCGCCGAAACCGATGACGATCAGCAGCAGGTAGAAGTAGCCGATGAAACCTGTGGCGTAGAACACGCTCTTGCGTGCTTCCTTGGCGTCGCTGACGGTGAAGAAGCGCATGAGGATGTGTGGCAGCCCGGCGGTGCCGAACATCATGCCCAGGCCCAGCGAGATGGCGTCGATGGGGTTGGACAGCAGTGCCCCGGGGGCCATGATCGCCTGGCCCTTGGCATGCACCGCCACGGCGCTGGAGAACATTGCCTCGGTGCTGAAACCGAAATGCTTGAGCACCATGAACGCCATGAAGGTGGTGCCCGACAGCAGCATCACCGCCTTGATGATCTGCACCCAGGTGGTGGCGAGCATGCCGCCGAAGGTCACGTACAGCACCATCAGTACGCCTACCAGGGTGACGGCGTAGAGGTAGCTGATACCGAACAGCAACTCGATCAGCTTGCCGGCACCGACCATCTGCGCCACCAGGTACAACAGCGCGACGGTCAGTGTGCCGAACGCTGCGCTCAGGCGCACCGGGGCCTGGGCCAGACGATAGGAGACCACGTCAGCGAAGGTGTACTTGCCCAGGTTGCGCAGGCGCTCGGCGATCAGGAACAGGATGATCGGCCAGCCGGCGAGTACGCCCAGGGCGTAGAGCAGGCCGTCGTAGCCGTTCATGAACATCATCGCCGAGATGCCGAGGAAGGACGCGGCGCTGATCATGTCGCCCGCGATCGCCAGGCCGTTCTGCATCCCGGTCAGACCGCCGCCTGCCGTGTAGAAATCACTGGTCGAGCGCGTGCGCGCCGCGGCCCAGCGGGTCACCAGCAGGGTGAAGCAGACGAACACCATGAACATCGAGATGGCAGTCCAGTTCATTGCGCGCACTCCTGGCGAACCTTGTCGTTGAGCGGGTCGATGACGCGGTTGGCACGGTGCATGTAGATGCCGGTCAGGGCGAACGACAACAGCACCATCAGCACCCCCACCAGCATGCCGACGCTGGTGACGCCGCCACTGAGCGACTGGCCGAGCAGGCCGGGGGCGAAGGCCACCAGCAGCACGAAGCCGTAGTAGGCGGCGAGCATGGTGAGGGTGAGGCTGCCATTGAGGCGGCGCTTGCGGCGGATCAGTTGCTGGAAGTCGGGGTGCTTGCTGATGGAATCGATGTGCTCGGGTGTCATGGGAAGCGGTCCTCTGTCTTGTAATTGTTTTTTCAGGTCACGCAGGGTGTTGCAGGGTTGCTGGCGGCCTCATCGCGGGACGAGCCCGCTCCCACAGATACAGCAGTGACCATGGATCTTGTGGGAGCAACGGTCTTGCTCAAAATTTGAAGTCCAGCCCAATCCCTGCGGGAGCGGGCTCGTCCCTTTAAAGTCCAGCCCAATCCCTGCGGGAGCAGGCTTGTCCCTTTAAAGTCCAACCCAATCCCTGTGGGGGCGGGCTCGTCCCGCGATGAAGGCGACGCGGTCTCAAAGCTGATCGAAATCCAGCACCACGCGATCGCTCAGCGGATACGTCTGGCACGACAGCACATACCCCGCCGCCACCTCGTAGTCCTCCAGCGCATGGTTGCTGTCCATTTCCACCTCGCCCTCGATGACCCGGCACTTGCAGGTCGAGCACACCCCGGCCTTGCACGAATAGGGCAGTTCGGCACCGATGGCATTGCCGGCATCGAGGATGTTCTGGCTGTTGCGCGGCAGGTCGAAGGCCAGTGCGCGGCCATCGCTGATCACGGTGATATGGCTTAGCGCCGAGTCCAGCTGGCGCGCCGCCTCGCGGGCTTCGCGCCGGGTTTCGCTGCCGGCGGCGGCGAACAGCTCGAAATGGATGCGTTCGCGTGGCATGCCGTTGTCTTCGAGGCTGGCACGCACGGTTTCGGTCATCGCCTGCGGCCCGCAGATAAAGGCGGCATCGAGGGCCTGCACGTCGAGCCAGCGAGAGAACAGCTGGCCGCACTTGTCGGCGTCGATACGGCCGTTGTACAGGTCGACATCCTGCTGTTCGCGGCTGAACACGAAAATCAGGTTCAGGCGGTCCAGATAGCGGTTCTTCAGGTCTTCCAGACGATCGCGAAACAGTGCGCTGTTGCTGGCGCGGTTGCCGTACAGCAGGGTGAAGCGGCTGTTGGGCTCGCAGGCCAGGGTGGTGGCGATGATCGACAGGATCGGGGTGATACCGCTGCCGGCGGCCACTCCCAGGTAATGGCCGTAGCGCTCGGCCTGCAGCGGCACGAAGAAGCTGCCGCTGGGCGGCATCACCTCCAGTTGCTGGCCGGCCGCGAGCACGTCGTTGGCGAATGCCGAGAAGCGCCCGCCCGGCACGCGCTTGACCGCCACGCGCAGCTCGCCGTCCTGCACGGCACTGCAGATCGAGTAGGAACGGCGCACCTCCTCATCGTCGAGAAAGGTACGCATCACCAGGTACTGGCCTTGGGTGAAGCGGAACGCGTCCTGCAGATGGGCGGGGACGTCGAAGGCGATCGACACGGCGTCGCGTGTCTCGTGGCGCACTTGCTTGATGGTCAGGCTGTGAAACTGGCTCATGGTCGTCTCCACGGCTCAAATGCATTTGAAATAGTCGAACGGCTCCATGCACTCGCGGCAGCGATAAAGCGCCTTGCAGGCCGTGGAGCCGAACTGGCTGAGCAGTTCGGTATGGGTGCTGCCGCATTGCGGACAGCACACCTGGGGGGCTTCGCCGAGCAGGCTGCGCTTGCTGGCGCTGCCCTGGGGCGGCGCGATGCCATAGACCCGCAGGCGCTCGCGGCCCTGGTCGCTGATCCAGTCGGTGCTCCAGGCTGGGGTCAGACGGCGTTCCAGCGCAGGCTGGGCAAAACCGGCCTGTTCCAGGGCCTGGCGGATATCGCCCTCGATCACCTCGGTGGCCGGGCAGCCGGAGTAGGTGGGGGTCACCACCAGGTGCAGGTGGCCGGCGCGCCAGTCGAGGTCGCGCACGATCCCCAGATCGACCACGCTGACCACCGGCACCTCCGGGTCCATGACCTGCTCCAGCACCGCCCAGGCCCGCGCCAGGTCGCCCTCGCGCAGGCTGCGGGCGCCACGGTCGCCGGCGATCAGCTCACCAGGTCGCATCGGGGTAGGCTCGTGGCAGGAACTGCATCTCGGCCAGCAGCAGGCCCAGATGTTCGGTGTGCAGTCCCTTGCGACCGCTCAGGTAGAAATGGCTGGCAGGCGTGGGCTGCGGCAGCTCGACCGAGGCGAACACGGCGCTGACCTGGGCAAGCCAGGCTTGACCCACCTGCGCCGGGTCGGCGGCAATACCCGCGGCGGCCAGGCGCGTCTCGCTTTCACTGCCCTGGCTCAGCTCCACGGTGAAGCGCCACAGTGCCGGGATCGCCGCGAGCATGCGGCGACGGCTTTCGTCAGTGCCCCCCCCCAGACGCTGCACCCACTCAGCGGAGCGGCGCAGGTGATAGGTGACCTCCTTGAGCGCTTTGGCCGCGATCCCGGCGATGCGCGGATCGCTGGAGGCGCACAGGCCCTCGAGCATCGCCAGGTGCCAGGCGTCGTAGAGGAACTGCTTGGTCATGGTCACGGCAAAATCGCCGTTCGGTTGCTCGACCAGCAGCAGGTTGTGGAAGGCGCGCTCGTCACGGCGAAACGCCAGGGCGTCGGCATCGCGGCCGTCGTCGAGCAGTTCGGCGGCGTACTCCAGCCAGTTGCGCGCCTGGCCGACCAGGTCGAGGCCGACATTCATCAGCGCCAGCTCTTCTTCCAGTGCCGGGGCGTGGCCACACCATTCGCACAGGCGCTGGCCCTGGATCAGGGCGCTGTCACCGAGCAGCAGCAGGTAGGGGATCAGATCGTCGTTGTGCATGGCGGGCCTCACATGTGTCCGACTTCGTCAGGCAGCTCGTAGAAGCTGGCATGGCGATAGACCTTGTCGTCCGAAGGGGCGAACAGCGGGTCTTTTTCGTCAGGCGAAGAGGCGGTGATCAGCGCCGAAGGCACCACCCACAGGCTCACGCCTTCGCTGCGCCGGGTGTACAACTCACGGGCATTCTCGATGGCCATGGCCGCGTCGGCGGCATGCACACTGCCCACGTGCTTGTGGTTCAGGCCGTGCTTGCTGCGCACGAATACTTCGTAGAGGGTCCAGACAGACATGTTCGATCTCCGCATCGGTCGCCGCTTCAGGCGGCGTTCTTGTTCTGTTGCTTGCGCGCATAGGCCACGGCAGCCTCGCGTACCCAGGCACCGTCTTCGATGGCCTGGCGACGGGTGGCGACCCGCTCCTGGTTGCAGGGGCCGTTGCCCTTGATCACTTCGTAGAATTCGTCCCACTGGATTTCACCGAAGTCGTAGTGGCCGCGTTCGGCGTTCCACTTCAGTTCCGGGTCAGGGGCGGTGCAGCCGAGCAGTTCGAGCTGCGGTACGGTCTGGTCGATGAAGCGCTGGCGCAGGTCGTCGTTGGTCTGGCGCTTGATCTTCCAGGCCATCGACTGGGCGCTGTTGGGGGAGTGTTCGTCGCTGGGGCCGAACATCATCAGCGAGGGCCACCACAGGCGATTGATCGCGTCCTGGACCATGTCCTTCTGCGCCTGGGTGCCGTGGCGCATCATGGTCAGCAGCAGTTCGTAGCCTTGGCGCTGATGGAAGCTCTCTTCCTTGCAGATACGGATCATCGCGCGCGAGTAGGGACCGTAGGAGGTACGTTGCAGTACCACCTGGTTGACGATCGCCGCTCCGTCGACCAGCCAGCCCACCGCGCCCATGTCGGCCCAGCTCAGGGTCGGGTAGTTGAAGATGCTCGAGTACTTGGCCTTGCCGCTGTGCAGCTTGGCGATCTCTTCGTCGCGGTCGGCGCCCAGGGTCTCCATGGCGCTGTACAGGTACAGGCCGTGGCCGGCCTCGTCCTGGATCTTGGCCATCAACTGCAGCTTGCGCTTGAGGCTCGGGGCGCGGGTGACCCAATTGCCCTCGGGGAGCATGCCGACGATTTCCGAATGGGCGTGCTGGGAGATCTGGCGAATCAGGGTCTGGCGATAGGCCTCGGGCATCCAGTTTTTCGGTTCGATCTTGATCTCGGCGTCGATCTTCTCCTGGAAGTGGCGCTCTTCGGGCGACATCTCTTCCAGTGACTTGACACGTTTGACGCCGGTTTCGACTAGCTGTGCGTACATGTTCGGGCTCCCGCCTCAGGGGTGGTTGGGGCATGGAGTTCTTTATAAGCGATACGAGATCTAACATCAAACATAAAATAATGTATCGTATGAAATTGTGTATCACGTTGCGGCCCTATCGCGGGACGAGCCCGCTCCCACAGGCGGCTCGCTGATCCTGGAGTCAGTGGGAGCGGGCTCGTCCCGCGATAGGGCCGGCAAATACGGCGCAAAAAAAAGCCCCGGACGAGGCCGGGGCAGAAAAAGGCAGCCGAATCGAAAGTCAGCTGGCCAACCGTTTGTCGTAGACGTGGCAAGCCTTGCCCTCGGAGCGCTTCAACGTCCCGCAGGGCTGCAGGCGAATCTGCGTGCTGATGCCGATGTAGGTCTTGATCTGCTTGCTCAGCTCACCCACAAGCGCCTTGCGCGTAGCGTCGTCCAGGTACTGGCTGTCGGCACGTAACTCCACGTGCACTTCCACACTATCGAGATTGCCATTGCGATACAGATGAATCTCGTAAAGCTCGGAAAGCTGTTTTATTTTCAGCACCTGCTCTTCGATCTGCGTAGGGAACACATTGACCCCGCGGATGATCAGCATGTCGTCGCTGCGCCCGGTGATCTTGCCGATCCGCCGCATCGGCCGTGCCGTGCCGGGCAGCAGGCGGGTCAGGTCGCGGGTGCGGTAGCGCACCATCGGTAGCGCCTCCTTGCTCAGTGACGTGAACACCAGCTCGCCCAGTTGCCCGTCCGGCAGGACCTCGCCAGACACCGGGTCGATGATCTCGGGATAGAAATGGTCTTCCCAGATGGTCGGGCCGTCCTTGGTCTCGATGCACTCCATGGCCACGCCCGGCCCCATGATTTCCGACAGGCCATAGATGTCCAGGGCATTGATGCCCAGGCGTTGTTCGATGGAGCGGCGCAGCTCGTCGGTCCAGGGTTCGGCACCGAAGATGCCCAGGCGCAGCTTGAGGTCGTTGGGGTCGATGCCCTGGCGTTCGATCTCGTCGGCCAGGTTGAGCATGTAGGACGGCGTGACCATGATGATGTCGGGCTGGAAGTCGCGGATCAGCTGCACCTGCTTCTCGGTCTGGCCGCCGGACATGGGGATCACCGTGCAGCCCAGGCGCTCGGCGCCGTAGTGAGCGCCCAGGCCACCGGTGAACAGGCCGTAGCCATAGGAGACATGCACCTTGTCGCCCTTGCGTCCGCCTGCGGCGCGGATCGAACGGGCGACCACGTTGGCCCAGGTGTCGATGTCGTTCTGGGTGTACCCGACTACCGTGGGTTTGCCCGTGGTGCCGCTGGAGGCGTGCAGGCGTACCACTTCCTCCTGGGGGACGGCGAACATGCCGTAAGGGTAGTTGTCACGCAGGTCGCTCTTGCCGGTGAAGGGGAAGCGCGACAGGTCTTCGAGCGACTTCAGGTCGTCCGGATGGGCGCCGCAGGCGTCGAAACGCTGGCGGTACAGCGGCACCTTGTCGTAGGCGTGGCGCAGGCTCCAGCGCAGGCGTTCGAGCTGGTGCTGGCGCAGGGCGTCGACACTGGCGGTTTCCATGGGGTCAAGCAGGGCGCGTTCGGCATCGTGGTACATGTTCATGGCTTCACTCGAGTTGTTCTTGTACGCCGGCCCGTCGAGGAGCCGTGAGTGTCATGGTGGGCAGCATACTGCCCGTTGCAGCGTGGGTCGCGGTCCGTTGGTCGAGGTGCCTCAAAGGCGCTCGATCACCATGGCGATGCCCTGGCCGACGCCGATGCACATGGTGCACAGGGCGTAGCGCCCGCCGGTCAGCTCCAGTTCGTGCAGGGCAGTGGTGACCAGCCGTGCGCCACTCATGCCCAGCGGATGACCCAGGGCGATGGCGCCACCGTTGGGGTTGACCCGTGGATCGTCGTCGGCAACGCCCAGCTCGCGCAGCACTGCCAGCCCTTGGGCGGCGAAGGCTTCGTTGAGCTCGATCACGTCCATGTCGGCCAGGGCAAGGCCGGTCAGTTCCAGCACTTTGCGCGTCGCTGGCACCGGGCCGATGCCCATGATGCGCGGCTCGACTCCGGCTGCGGCCATGCCGACGATCCGCCCGCGCGCCTTCAGGCCGTGGCGGCTGGCTGCGCTGCTGCTGGCCAGCAGCAGTGCGCAAGCACCGTCGTTGACCCCCGACGCGTTGCCGGCGGTGACGCTGCCACCTTCGCGAAACGGCGTACCAAGGCGCGCCAACTGCTCCAGGGTGGTGTCGCCGCGCGGGTGCTCATCCTGTTCGACCACCTTGGCCGGGCCCTTGCGCTGGGCGATCTCGACCGGGACGATTTCGCGCGCCAGGCGGCCATTGGCCTGGGCGGCGGCAGCCTTGTGCTGGCTGCGCAGGGCAAAGGCGTCCTGGTCGGCGCGCGAGATGCCGAACTGCTCGGCAACGTTCTCGGCGGTCTCGGGCATCGAATCGATGCCGTATTGCGCTTTCATCAGGGTGTTGACGAAGCGCCAGCCGATGGTGGTGTCGAACAGTTCCGCACTGCGGCCGAAGGCCTGTTCGGCCTTGCCCATGACGAAGGGAGCGCGGGACATGGATTCGACGCCGCCGGCCAGCATCAGCCCAGCCTCGCCACAGCGCAGGGCGCGGGCGGCGTTGCCGATGGCGTCCAGGCCCGAGCCGCACAGGCGGTTGAGGGTGGTGCCCGGCACCTCGACAGGCAGCCCGGCCAGCAGCGTCGCCATGTGCGCAACGTTGCGGTTGTCTTCGCCGGCCTGGTTGGCGCAGCCGAGGATCACATCGTCGATGGCGTGCCAGTCCAGCTCTGGATGGCGGGCGATCAATGCCTTGATCGGGATCGCCGCCAGGTCGTCGGCACGCACGCTGCTCAGGGCGCCGCCGTAGCGGCCGATGGGCGTGCGTACGGCGTCGATGATCAGGGCGTCGTTGAGGGTCGGTTCAGTCATCTTGCGTCTCCTGCGTCAGCACGCTGCCGCGCAACTTGTAGGACTTGCCATGGAACAGCGCCACCAGCTCGCCACGCTGGTTTTCCAGGCGCACGTCGTAGAGGCCGGTGCGGCTCTTGCGCACCACTTCGTGGGCGGTGGCGGTCAACTGGTCGCCGAGCAGCGCCGGGGCCACATAATCGATGCTGCAGCACAGGGCCACGGTGGCCTCGTCGTGGCTGTTGCAGGCAAAGGCGAACGCCGAATCGGCCAGGGCGAAGAGAAAACCGCCCTGGCAGGTGCCGTGGCCCTGGATCATGTCGGCGCGCACGGTCATGCGCACCGTGGCGTTGCCGGGGCCGGCCTCGAGCAGTTCGATGCCCATGCCTTGGGTCGCAGGGTCACGGGCGTACATGGCGTTGGCGCAAGCGCGGGCCAGCGCTTCGGGGGTGCGAGGTGTGTCAGTCATGCAGGCGGCCTCCTTCGGCATGGGTGCGGCGCAACAGCAGGGAAGGGCGATAGCGTTCTTCGCCGTAGGCCTGTTGCAGGTGTTCGAGGGTGCGCAACGTGTGGGTAAGGCCCATGCGGTCGGCCCAGGCCAGCGGCCCCAGTGGATAATTGACCCCGGCGCACATGGCCAGGTCGATGTCGGCCGCCGAGGCGACGCCTTGCAGCACGGCATCGGCGGCTTCGTTGGCGAGCATGGCCACCGTGCGCAGCACGGCGAGCCCCGGCAGATCAGCCAGGGCGCTGACGGTGAACCCGGCGCGCTGGAGCAGTGCGACAACCTGATCGCGGGCTTCGATCGTGGTGCTCCTGGCCCAGGTGATGGCGATGCGGGTAGCGCTGCTGTAGTCCAGGGCGAGGTCGATCAGCACCAGATTCTGCAGGCCGTCGTCGCGGGCGCGCTGGCTGGCCAGGCGACCGTCGGACAGGGCCAGGGTGGCGTCGCCAATGCGCAGCAAGCCCTGGCCGGCGCGCTGGGTTAGCTCGATGCCGCTGGCGCTCAGGCGTTGCACCAGCGGCTGCATGACGCCGAGGTCGCCCTCGACCACGCAGCGCGTGACCTCGGCAGCGCTGCGCAATTCTGCAGGCTGCGGGCGTTCGGCGCCCTCGCGGTAGTCATGGAAACCCTGGCCGCTCTTGCGTCCCAGGCGCCCGGCCGCCACCAGTTCCTTCTGTACCTGCGAGGGTTGGAAGCGCAAATCCCCGTAGTAGGCGTCGAACACCGAGCAGGTGACGGCGTAGTTGACGTCGTGGCCGATCAGGTCGGTGAGTTCGAACGCGCCCATGCGGAACCCGCCGGCCTCGCGCAACAGTGCATCGAGGGTCGCGCAGTCGGCTGCGCCTTCCTGCAGCAGGCGCAGGCTCTCGGCGTAGAATGGACGGGCTACGCGATTGACGATGAAACCAGGGGTGGAGCGCGCATGCACCGGCTGCTTGCCCCAGGCCTTGGCGGTGTCGTACAGCGTATCGGCCACGGCCGGTTCGGTCGCAAGCCCCGACACGACCTCGACCAACGCCATCAAGGGTGCGGGATTGAAAAAATGCATGCCGACCACTTGCCCGGGACGAGCAAGCCCCGCTGCCAGGCGGGTAATCGACAACGACGAGGTGTTGCTGGCGAGGATGCAGGTTTCTGCGCAGAGGGCTTCGAGCTGGTGCAGCAGTTGCTGCTTGATCTCGAGGTTTTCCACGATCGCCTCGATCACCAGCGCTGCATCGGCCAAGGCCTCGAGGGACTCGGCAGGTTGCAGGCGGGCAGTGATCAGCTCGCGCTCACAGGGGCTCAGCTTGCCTTTTTCCACCTGGCGCGCCAATTGCCGGGCGATGCCGTCGATGGCCTGCGCTGCAGCGCCCGGGCGATTGTCATAAAGCCGGACTGGATGCCCGGCCTGGGCTGCAACCTGGGCAATGCCGGCACCCATGGCGCCAGCACCGATCACCGCAACCTGAGCTTCAATGTGCAAGGCGCTCATCTCAGCACCCCTTGAACGTCGGCGTACGCTTTTCCATGAAGGCGCTGACGCCTTCGCGGTAGTCGTCGCTGCGCCCCGCCAGGCGTTGCAGGTCGCGCTCGAGCGTCAGTTGCTGGTCGAAACTGTTGTCGAAGCTTGCGTTGAGGCTGCGCTTGATCAGTGCCAGGCCATAGGTGGGCTGAGCGGCCAGGTGCCGCGCCAGGCGCAGTGCTTCGTCGCGCAGCTCGGCATCGTCCACCACGCGGTGAATCAGCCCCCATTGCTCGGCCTGTTCGGCGCTCAGACGCTCACCCAGCATGGCCAGGGCTTTCGCGCGGGCCATGCCGACCAGTCGCGGCAGCAGCCAGGTGCCGCCGGAATCCGGAATCAGGCCGATGCGGCAGAACGCCTGGATGAAGCTGGCCGAGCGGGCGGCCAGCACCAGGTCGCAGGCCAGTGGAATATTGGCGCCGGCGCCGGCGGCCACGCCGTTGACCGCGCAGATCACTGGCATCGGCAAGTCGCGCAGGCTGCGGATCAGCGGGTTGTAGAACTGCTCGATCGAATGACCCAGGTCGGGGCGCTCGGCGCCGGGGGCGACATTGCGATCGGACAGGTCCTGGCCGGCGCAGAAACCCCGGCCCTCGCCGGTCAGCAGCAGCACCCGCGCCTGCGCGCTCTGGCGCACCTGCTTGAGGGCCTCGCGCACCTCGAGGTGCATGTCGGCGTTGAAACTGTTGAGTTGCTCGGGGCGGTTGAGCGAGAGGAGGGCGACGCCGTCCTCGATGGAAAACAGGATGTGCTGGAAGCTCATGGCAAGCGCGCTCCGTCAGTCGGTGGAATCGAGTGGTTCAGCGGCCGATGAAGTTGGCCGGGCGTTTTTCCTGGAAGGCGCGGATGCCTTCGTCGCGGTCGGCAGTGCCGGCCAGCAGGGTGAAGGCATGTCGTTCGAAGCGCAGGCCGCTGGCGAGGTCCGTATCCTGGGCCTTGAGCAGGGCCTCTTTGGCCAGGCGCACGGCCAGGGGCGCCTTTTGCGCGATGCTGCGGGCCACCTGCAGGGCGCGTTCGACGGTCAGTTCGGGCTGGGTCATTTCGCTGATCAACCCGGCCTGCAAGGCATGGCGGGCATCGAGGGTTTCGCCGGTGAGCACCAGTTGCATGGCCAGGGGCTTGCCGACCGCGCGAAGCAGGCGCTGGGTGCCACCCGCGCCGGGGATGATGCCGAGGTTGATCTCTGGTTGGCCGAAGCGAGCGTCGGCCCCGGCGATCACGATATCGGCGCACATCACCAGCTCGCAGCCACCGCCCAGGGCGAAGCCGTTGACGGCGGCGATCAGGGGCTTGGGGAAGGCGGCGATGCGTTGCCAGTGGGCGACGCGGGGATCGTTGAGGATGCCGACCAGATCGCGCTCGGCCATCTCGTTGATATCGGCGCCGGCGGCAAAGGCCTTGCGATTGCCAGTGATGACCACCGCGCGGGTGTGTTCGTCGTGGGCAGCGGCGTCGAGTTCGTTGGCGAGTTCTGCCAGCAGCTCGGTATTCAGGGCGTTGAGGGCTTGCGGGCGGTGCAGGGTGATCAGGCGGACACCGTCCGCCGGGGCCTGCACAACGAGGTTGCTTGGCATGGTGGTACCTCAGGCTGCACGTTTGGCGCCGGTCAGGGCTGGCCAGTTCTTGGAATCGGTTGCAGTGGTGGCGCAAGTATAGGCTCAAAGCGATACGAAATATCAATATTAAAATTAAATTGGTGTATCTGAATATTCGGGGGTGATCGATGGGACTGCTGGATTCCCTTTGCATGCAGGGATTTAGCCTTCGTTTGCGGTGGCTGCGTAGAGCGAATCACAAAGCGATACAGCCATTTCGAAATTGACTGATTCACTTGAAATGATACATGATCATCTAACGTCATGAATCACATTGAGTCACTCTCATGCCCTGCTATCGCCTCGACGGCTTGACCCCCGTGGTCCATTCCACCGCCTATGTCCACCCCAGTGCCGTACTGATCGGCGATGTGATCGTCGGCCCCGGCTGTTATGTCGGGCCTCTCGCTGCGTTGCGGGGCGACTTCGGGCGCATCGTCCTTGAGGAGGGCGCCAATCTGCAGGACACCTGCGTGATGCATGGCTTTCCGGGTGGTGACACGGTCATCGAGCGCAATGGTCATGTTGGCCATGGCGCAGTGCTGCATGGGTGCCGAGTGGGGGCGGATGCGCTGATAGGCATGAATGCGGTGGTGATGGATGGTGCGCATATCGCGCCACGCTGCATCGTTGCGGCCACGGCATTCGTCAAGGCGGGCTTCACCTGCGAGGCGCAGAGCCTGGTGGTGGGCTCGCCGGCCCAGGTCAGGCGTGCACTGAGCGACGAGGAGGTCGCCTGGAAGCAGCGCGGCACTCAGGAGTACCAGGCACTTGCCAGGCGTTGCATGGCATCGATGGTGGAGTGTCCGCCGCTGAGTGCGGCCGAACCCGGGCGCCCGCGCATGGGCGATACGGGGCTGCGGCCGAAGGCGGGGCATGGCGCATGAGCATTGCCGTGTCGCGCCATGGTCAGGCGGGGCGGGGTAAAGGTATAGTCGGGGCTTTCCCCGCGCCCAGTTCCCCCATGAGCAGCCTCGTACCCCTGAATCACCTGATCACCCGCTTCCGGGAGCAGACGCCGATCCGCGCCAGCTCGCTGATCATCACGCTGTATGGCGATGCCGTCGAACCCCATGGTGGCACGGTGTGGCTGGGTAGCCTGATCGGCTTGCTGGAGCCCTTCGGTATCAACGAGCGGTTGATTCGCACCTCGATCTTCCGCCTCACCAAAGAAGGCTGGCTGACCGCTGAAAAGGTCGGTCGCCGCAGCTACTACAGCCTCACCGGCACCGGCCGACGACGCTTCGAGAAGGCATTCAAGCGGGTCTACAGTGCCAGCTTGCCAGCCTGGGACGGCGCCTGGACGCTGGTGCTGCTCTCGCAGTTGGACGTTGCCAGGCGCAAGGCAGTACGTGAAGAGCTGGAGTGGCAAGGCTTCGGAGCCATCGCCCCTAACGTGATGGGATGCCCGCGCGCCGATCGCGCGGACCTCGCGGCGACCCTGCGCGAGCTGGAGGCCGAGGAAGACAGTATCGTCTTCGAGACCCATGCCCAGGAAATTCTCGCCTCCAAGGCCATGCGTGCGCAGGTCAAGGAGAGCTGGGGAATCGACGAACTGGGCCAGCACTACAGTGAGTTCATTCGGCTGTTCCGCCCGCTGTGGCAGGCACTGCGCGAGCAGGAAGCGCTGGAGGCGCAGGATTGCTTCCTGGCGCGCACCTTGTTGATCCACGAATACCGGCGTTTGCTGCTGCGGGATCCGCAGTTGCCTGACGAACTGTTGCCCGGCGATTGGGAAGGTCGCGCAGCGCGCCAGTTGTGCCGCAACCTCTATCGCCTGGTGTCGCCCAAGGCCGAAGCCTGGCTCAATGACACGCTGGAGACGGCGGACGGACCGCTACCGGATGCCAGTGAAAGTTTCTATCGTCGTTTTGGTGGTTTGAGCTGAAACGGTACGTGGTACGTATCACGGTACATCTTAAGATTCGAGGCCGACGTACTGTTTTGGCCAACACCTGAAAGCTGGCGCGCCCTGCGAGGGCGCGGACCAGCCAGAGCGTATTGCTCAACCGCGTTCGACCAACCCCGCCAACACCGTCTGCAGATCGGTACGCGCCTGGCGCGGCGTGCCTTCAAAATCGATCCAGCCTGCATTGAAGCCATCCAGCATTTGCATGCGCGGTAGCGGGTTCTGCATTCCCTGCGCAAGGAACAGTGCCTCCCAGCTATTGTTCCATTTCACCCAGCTGCGATAGCAGGTTGGGGTGGCTGGCCTGCGCGCCAATGGTGGACAGGCACACCACGCGTGACGGTTTGCTGGCCAGCAGTGCTGCGTGCAGATTGGCGAGTATCGCGCGGGTTTCCGGGAAATCAGGGCGAGGGTCGAAGTTCGGCGGCAGCAGCACGAACACGGCAGTGGCGTCTTGATTGGAGGATTGATTGGGGGAGGGGGTTAGCGTAGCGCTGCCCCCTTCACCAATTAATCCATTTTTCCCGGACTCTTTCTCATGACTACATCTAATATTTTTTGCCGCTTCATCATTGCATTATCCTTCTCAGCCTTTCTCTCGCAGGCTAATGCTTCTGAAACTACCCAACCATTGACGTTTGATTTCCAAACTATCCAGGTATCTGCTGCACTTCAGCTTCTTGCAGACTATCGCGGGCTTAATCTAGTCCTGGGAGAAGGCGTTACCGGCTCCATGTCGATGCGTATGAAGGACGTTAGTTGGGACGATGCTATTGAATTCGTCACGGGTCCTCGCGGTCTTCTGTACACGGTCGACGGTAAGTTTCTTCGCGTCAGCGCATATCCGCATACGGATGACGATTCCGGTGGTACCTTAGGGACTTTTACAGGGTCGTCTGGCTCGCTTTCAGATCCAGCTACACCGTCTTATAAGGTCACCGTATTAAAGGTTCGAAACATTCCATCGGCAGATGCCATTAAGGCGTTTCCGCTCGACCAGGGCGAAAGTTTGAACGCTGAAGAAGGCTCGTCAGTTGTTGTTGCACGCATGAGTGACGAACGCTTGGTCGAACTGCGCACATATCTGACAGCCGTTGATTACTCGCGTAAACAGGTGATGATCGAGGCCCGCATAGTCGAGGTTGATCGGTCATACTCGAAGAATCTCGGTGTTCAATGGTCCGGTTCTGTTGGTAGCGGTGCCGGTACTTTGATTGGCAGCGTTCCATTGGGCCTGACACCAGCTGCTATCGCTGGGCTTGGGATTACATCCAGGTCGTTCAATTTGGATGCTGAGCTGAACGCAATGGAGCAAGCGGGCAGGGGGCGTGTAATCTCCAGCCCGCGCGTGTTCACCACTGATCGGCATCAGGCGAAAATCATCAAAGGCTCTCAGGTTCCATACCAACAGTCGGCCGGTGACGGGGCGACATCCGTCTCTTTTAAAGAGGCTGCGCTTTCGCTCGATGTCACTCCGCTTGTGAACGATACCGGCGTGCTCCTGGACGTGATCCTTTCAAAGGATGAACCTGATTATTCGAAGGCAATGAACGGGGTGCCACCGATCAACACCACGTCGCTGACGTCCCGGGTGTTTTCGGGCTTTGGGAAAACTGTGGCGTTGGGAGGCGTGTACTCGGATACGGATAGCACCGTTGTGCGTAGCGTGCCGTTTTTTGGGCAGATCCCAGGGCTCAAATGGCTGTTCAACAGCAGTTCGACCGTGAAGACTGAAACCGAGCTAGTTTTGTTTCTGACGCCGCGCTTGGTAGATGCGCCTATATAACTCAACTAAATGAATATTTAGTCGAGTTATTCCGCGAAAGCATAACGCGAAGGGTAGGGTTATTCCTTTTTTGGGCCCGGTCGATTCCAACTCTTGAAGAGCGTTAAGCGCGTTCTGGGAAGCATCCTCGGACTGCTGGATTTTTTGTATCACCGATCCGACATGCTTTGAAATGTCTTCATCTTTGGCTGAGTTGGGTAGGTCGGCGGTCATCATGACTATTTGCTTCAGGTTGTTCACATGAAAAAACGCGCTAGCCAATTCGTTGTTAATTTTTTCACTGAATATGTCTGCTTTATCTAGAAACTGAGACGGCAGATCAATCGTAATTGACGACACTTTTTCACCTAGCGTCTTTCGAGCATTCTCATCGATCAGTAATCGCTTGATTTGGACGGCTGAAAAATTGTCGCATCGGAACCTTGCAACTTCGACGCGCGTAGCTCCGATTGGTGTTTTCATGATTTGAGCCAAGAGCTTCGCGCTCGCTGAGCGTTCACGTTTTCTTTGCTGGTTATCACGATACCAAACACACACTGCGAAGATTGCTGCGACGGCCGTCGCCACGGCGCTGATTGCATTCCAGTCAATTTTCCAATCTGTACAAAGCCACATTCCGTTTCTCCGGCGCCGAGTGGAAGCAACATCGTTGCTAAAGGCGGGCATTCAAGCATGCGGGGAACGCATCGCCAAGCGGTGCCTGTAGGAGCTGGAGCACAGCGATCAAGGCCAAGAGCTGGCTTCAAATCTGTCCACCCAGAGCCCCGGCAGCTCCATACGAAGGTGCGC
Source organism: Pseudomonas sp. SYWMCR5 (assembly GCF_057197165.1). NCBI lineage: Bacteria > Pseudomonadati > Pseudomonadota > Gammaproteobacteria > Pseudomonadales > Pseudomonadaceae > Pseudomonas > Pseudomonas sp. SYWMCR5. The sequence goes on along the minus strand of NZ_JBXUNH010000002.1, from coordinate 523,570 downwards.
ATAATGTATATTATGTTAAATCATGTGCTATGTAATAAATGTTCATGAGCCTTGTAAGGCCTTGGCGTTCATGGTGAACCATAGAATTAGGTGGCTGCCGATGAGTCTGATTCAGTGCCGTCTTTCTTCAGGTCAGCGTGTACCGCTGCTCTTGCAGGCTGGTAACGCCGCGCCTAAGGTTCTAAGCACGCCTATGTCACCACCAATGACCGCGAACATGACCCCGCCAACCCGCGTACTGAAGAGCCTGCGCTGAAAACCCACGGACGAACCGTAGGTGTTTCTGCGCAGCTGCATGAGGTCTACGAGCACTACATCCAGAGCGAACGTTCGCCGACCGTTTCTTGGCTTACCTGGTCGAGCAGCATGGAGCGCGCCACGGGCGAACTCCGGCGAGTCTGCGGTTGGACTGAGACCTCGGCGAGGCCACGTCGTTATCTGGCCGAGTCTACGAACCGCCATAACGCACAGCGTGCCTCGGCAGCTTGGGGCCGGCTTGACAGTCAAGAAGGTTCGTCGTGACTCAATCAGCCGATCACGAACAGGCATCACCCTCCTCCCCTCCAGCCTACGTGTTCAAAGGACCGGCTCATGTTGCGATTCGAACCCGCACCAACGACCAACCAAGGTACGCAGATTCTTCTCGCGACGCATCTCAGCCATACGGACTTGGCCGTAGAGCTCCAGATAGCGGTTAAGGAAACTCTGAACAAGTTGCCCATCAGCCGGAAATGGGCGGCTTGGGGACGCCGAAAAGACCGATTTTCAGCCGCAGATTATTGGAAAACCAAGACAACGCACCAGCCCTACCGATGACGTGCATTGTCGAACCAAGCATCTTGAAACGCACGCATTCACCCTGCAAACAATCTTCGCTCCCGAGCCCAGACGATCGCCTCACTACGGCTGTGTACGTCGAGTTTGGAATACACTGTGGCTACATGGTTGCGCACGGTGTTGAGTGCCAGGTTCAACCGCGCTGCGATTTCCTTGTCGGCAAGACCTTCGCAAATGAGTGCCAACACATCACGCTCTCTTCGCGTAAGGTTGGTAAACGACGCATCAGGCAAACGGCCTGTGTTAATGCGCTTGGCATTGGCCAACTTTTCTATCAGGGTTTGGCTAAACCACGATGCATCCTGCATGACTGTCTCGATCGCCTCGACCAGCTCGAGTTCCGAACGTTTGCGCTCGGTGATATCCATCATGACTAGCAGGTAGCATGGAGTGTCCTGCAGGCTTACGGTGTCAGCTTGCAGGACGCAGTGGAGTCGGTCGTCATTTTTTTTACGCAGTTTCAGGTCCAGCCCCTCAATGCGCCCTGTTTTTTCCAATACGTCGAACACCTGAGCTGTAATGCGGCTATCGTCCATGAAATTGATTTCAGCCACCGTTTTGCCTAGCAGTTCCTGCGCGGTGTACCCCAGAGTGTCGAGAAAGGCTTCGTTGGCATCGATCAGTTGCTGCCTGTCAGCGCTGCACAACAAGGTAGGCACGGGGCTCAGGCGAAACGCCTTGGCGAAGCGCTCCTCGCTCTGACGCAGTGCATTTTCCGCCTTGCGCCTGGGCTCAAGGTCGGTGAATGAGAACAACATGCAATCTTCCTCATGCATGTCCAATGGTTGTCCCGCCACGATGACCAGCTTCGTGCCTCCATCCGGCAAGCGCAATTCAGCCTGCATCTGCGGGATAGTTGCCCCCTCTATGAGGCGCTCGATCGCCAACTCCTTGCGCTCGGCGTTTTCCAGCACATCTACCTCATAGACAGACCTGCCGATGACGTTATCCCGCACATGGCCGGTCATTTCCAGAAAGCCTTGATTGACTTTGATAAAACGTAGATCGCTGAGCCGGCAGATAACCGCAGGCGCCGGGTTGGCATTGAAGGTTTTTTCGAAGCGCTGCTCGGCGCTGGCCCATTCAGTGGCATCGGCGATGATCAGCACCAGCGATTCAGCGTCGCCCTTGCTGTCCGCCAGCACCATGCTGCGCACCCTGTGTACCCGGCTGCGCGCCTCCTCCTCGCCAACGGCTGTAACCTCTACCATCACATCGCTGAAGACCTCTCCAGCGGCCACCCGGGCAATAGGGTACTGCTCGGGTTCAAGCGGGTGATTGTTGCGGTAACGCAACGTGAATCGCTCGCGGTAAGCCTCAGCGTTGCTGCCCAGCTGTTCCAGGCTGTCGACGTCATGCATGCGCAGGGCCGCTTCGTTTGCCCAGATTATCGATTGGTCGACTTCCAGCAGGATCACACCATCGGACAAGCCGGCGATGATTTGCTGAAGCTGGCGGCGGTTGGTCTCGCGTGCGAGCACGGCGTCACTCATGGCAGTTCTCCATTGCGCATGTCGGTGTTACCTGGAGCTTAATCGCTGCAACCAGGCCAAGGGTGGTGCCAATGCACTAGTCGATCAGGTGCAGATGCGCCATTACAGCCTTGCATGAGACCTGCAAACTGGCCCTGACGTTGCACCAGAGGTATCAGTTGCTGGTGCTGCCAGTCCAAACTCTCGAGGATGCATAGATGACGGAATCGTATGTGACCACCCCAGCCAACGCTGTCAGCACGCTGAGGGTATCCTGGAGCGCCGTGTTCGCAGGCGGCGCCATCGCCTTGGCCAGCTACCTGATACTCAGTGTGCTGGGAACGGCCATCGGCGCCGGGGCCGTTGACCCTATGGCTGAAGGCAATCCCTTACGCGGCTTTGGTACGGGCGCGGGGGTTTGGTTGTTCATCAGCACGGTGATCTCCGTGGCAGCCGGCGCCTGGGTGGCCGGCCGTACCGCCCCTACCCGAGGAGGCCTGCATGGCCTGTTGAGTTGGACGCTGACCACGCTGATGGCTACCTGGCTGCTGGCTTCTTTGGCGGGTAGCGTGGTCGGCACCGCAGGCAACATTGCCGGCAAAGGCCTGTCGCTTGCAGCCGATGGCGTCGCTGCTGCTGCGCCTGGTGTTGGCCAAGGCATCAAGGAGCAACTGAACAGACAGGGTATCTCGCTTGACTGGGACAGCCTGGAAGCTGAGCTGAACAAAACGCTTGAGCAGTCCGGCAAGGCTGAACTTAACCCCTCGACCTTGGAGCAAAAGACCGATCAGCTTCAAGCCCAAGGTGAGTCTGCGGGTCAAGTCGCAGCCGAAAACCCGACCCTGACGATCGACCAGCTCAAGCAGTGGTTCGAGCGAGTACGCAAAGCCAGTGAGCCTGCTCTGAGTGCGGCAGACAAGGAAGCCTTGGTCAATATCGTCGCTGCGCGCACCGGAAAGAGTCAGCAAGAGGCCGAGCAAGTGGTTGATAACTACGCCCGCGCTTATCAACAGGCGGCTGAACAGGTGAAGGCTCTGAAAGAACAGGCAGAGCAGCAGGCACGCGAAGCTGCTCAAGTCGCTGCTAGCAACGTATCGAAAGCCGCCTGGGGCACCCTGGTAACGCTTCTGATCGGTGCTGCCTTGAGCTTTGCAGTCGGCCGCTTCGCGTTGTTGTCACGCAAGACACGTGTCATCGCTGAATGACATGCAACTCAACCGATGCACGCACGGTTCTTCCAACCCACGGTTCACTGATGATTGTCGCAGGAGAAAAATGATGAGCAGCGCTTCGGACAAAGTTAAAGGCATGGCTAACGAGGCTGTCGGCAAGGTCAAACAAGCCGTAGGCAAGGCCACCGGTAACACGGAACTGGAGTTGAAAGGCAAACTGCAGGAGAAAAAAGGGGAAGCACAGCAAGTAGTCGGTGATGTCAAGGACGCGCTCACCAAGGATTAACCTCCTCAACTGTTGTGAATGAGCGGTCGTCAGCGGACGACCGCTCATTCATTGCGTGCTTTGCTGGCTTGCGCAAGCATGAATGCCAATCAGCGCGTAACCACCGTTACCTAAGCTCCAGGGCATCTGGGGTTCATCGTTTGGAGGAAATGGGGACCCTCGTGTTTTGGTATCACGATGACGCCTATCTTGCTGGTTGCCGGAAAGAAGCACCGTATGCAGTCGCTGGCATGCGCCAAGGTGCCCGGTAGGTTCCGGGCAGCGAGCCAAGCGAACAAGCCGAACAGCGCAACAACCAGCGGCGGCGGGATGCGGTTTTCCATGAGGAATTCCTGAAAGGAACGAACCTGCCAGCATGGGGGTTAAAGGCACTTCAGGGTCAAGTGCTACCAGTGCGGCAGCATGCGCCTGAGGGTGTTGTCCTTGATCAAGTAGTGGTGTGCCAGGCCTGCACACGCATGAAGCCCAATCAGCGCGTAGCCAGCGTTACCGACCAGCTCATGCCAGTCCTTCAGCGTTCTGGCCAAAGCAGGGTCGACAGGAACGGGCGAAGGCAGAACGATGCCCCAGTACGGCAACGGCTTACCAGCAGCGCCCAGCATCAGCCAGGCCAACAATGGCGTAACGATCATCAAACCGTACAAGGCCAGGTGCATGACGCTGGCCGTCGCCGTCTGCCAGGTAGGTGGCGTGGGCAGGATGGCGGGACGTGGGCTAAGCCGCCCAATCAGGCGTACCCATACCAACGCGAATACGGCGATACCCATCAGCGCATGCAGTCCCAGCAATGGGCTCTTTAGTACGCTGCCTCGTGGCAATGCCCCGCGCAGCTCGATGCAGGCATAAATGCCGATGAACAAGATGACCATGCTCCAGTGCATGATGATGGACAAGCGACCGTAGCGGTCGCGAGTTGAATCGCGCTTCATATCCATGGCCTCGAAGAATTAGAGGGAGGTCCGTTACTACTGGGCGCGATGTAGAAGCCTTTCCCAGCAACCGGACAGCGTCAGGTTGCTAACTCAAGCTTAAGGAAGTCTGAAGTGATCGGCGTTGTGTGCCGGCGGCATCGCCGGCAGCGCGTATGTGGGTGGATTCACTCAACGGGGAGCAGCCGCGATGCCCAGGGTGAGTAACGGGTTGACAACCCAGGCTGTGGGTACGATGCCCAATCAACACAGCTCTGATGCATCCATTTGAGTGCTCGGTGACGCACCATCCTACTTTTCAGATACCGCAAAACCTGTAGAATTCGTCGCCGATCAGCCCTCTCCACCATCCGAGCTTTGCCCATGATGCTGGCCCGCCATCAAAAAGCGCACGTTGCCTGGCTCCTGTACTTCAGCATCCTGTTCGGTTCGTTGCTGTGCGCCATGGGCCATGGGCAGATGGCCGGCTTGCGCCTGGCCGGCCTGGATGACGCTGCCTGGTGCTCGGCCGACAGCAGCGGCGTGTTCAAGGGCGACCAAGACACCACCGACCCGGTGCTGTCCGCCGGCGGCGACTGCGTGATCGCCAGCCTGTTCAGCGCCACCCTGCTGGCGGTGTTCTTCGGCCTGCTGGCCCTGCTCGCCCGCGAGTCGAGTAAACCCTTACCCAAACAACCCACGCCACGCCTGCCCAAGCAGCGCTGGCCACTGGTCAATCCCCGCGCGTCCCCCGCTTTGCTTCTCGCGTTCTGACATCGCCACGCCCGAGTGCCGCCCGATCGGCAGCAAGCGTGCGCTCACCGATTTCAGCCAGGAAGCCTTGCATGTTCCGCATGACCACTTTGGCGCTGCTCATTGGCAGCGCAACCTGCGCCTGGGCGCAGGATGACACCCTGACCCTGCCCGCCAGCAACGTCACGGCCACCGCCGACCAACCCAAAGAAGCCACCACTCTGGACCTCGACCGCCCTATCGAAAGCGGCTCGCGGCTCAACCTCAGCGCCCGCGAAAACCCCGCCTCGGTCAGCGTCGCCGACCGCAAGACCATGGAGCGCATCGGCGCGCGCAATTTCCAGGACGCCGCCAACGCCCTGCCCGGGGTCAACGCCTCTGCACCGCCCGGCTGGGGCGGCTACGTGTCGTACCGCGGCTTCAATGGCGCCCAGGTCAGCCAGTTGTTCAACGGCATCAACCTGCAATACGGCGCCACGGCGCGCCCGGTTGGCGCGTGGATCTACGACCGCGTCGAACTGCTCGGCGGCCCCTCGTCGTTCCTCAACGGCAGCGGCGCCGTCGGCGGCAGCCTTAACATGATCACCAAGCTGGCCAACCGCGACGAGGACACCTTCGAAGGCCGCGTCAGCTACGGGCGCTACGACACGATGGAAACCTCGGTCGGCTTCAACAAGGCACTCAACAGCGGCGACGGCCCACGCCACTACGCGCGGCTCGACTACAGCCGCACCAGCAGCAACGGCTACATCGACCGTCAGGAGAACGGTGCCGGCAACCTGGCCTTCTCGCTGCTCAGCGATATCAACGACCAGCTCTCGCACACCCTCGCCATCGAATACCTGGAAGAAAAAGAAGACAGCCCGTACTGGGGCACGCCGGTGTTGCAGCCACTGGTGGGCACCCTGCACATTGACAAGCACAACCGTTTCAACAACTACAACGTCGAGGACGGTCGCTACGAGCAGCGCACCCGCTGGCTGCGCTCGATCACCGACTACCGCTTCGACGACAACACCCAACTGCGCAATACCTTCTACCACTACAACGGCCAGCGCGATTACCGCAACCTCGAGGTGTACCGCTACAACGCCGGCAACACCAGCATCGCCCGCTCCGGCGGCTACCGCCAGCGCCACGACCAGGAGGTCAACGGCGACAAGGTCGAGCTGACCCACCAGGGCCAGCTGTTCGGCCTGGCCAGTGACTGGGCATTCGGCATGGACTACAACACCAACCAGCAGACCAACTACCCGCTGTCCAAGGGCGCGTTCGACACGGTTGACCCGAACGGCTTCGAGCCCGGGCACTTTCTCGATATCCCCGGCATGGACGCACCCATGACCAAGGGCCGCACCACTACCACCGACACCACTTCGGCCTTCATCGAGAACCGCACCCGCCTGACCGACCAGCTGTCATTGATCACTGCGCTGCGCTATGACCATATCGATTTCGACGTGGTCGACCATGTGGCGCGCGCCAAGCTCGACCGGCGCTGGGACGCCATCACCGGGCGCCTGGGCCTGGTCTACGACTTGACCTCCAGCATCAGCCTGTACACCCAGTACAGCACCTCGGCCGAGCCGCCGGGAGGTACCTTGACCAGTGCCTCGATCAGCCAGGTAGGCGACTTCGACCTGAGCACCGGCAGGCAGGTTGAAGTGGGCAGCAAGTTCGACTTCCTCGACGGACGCGGCACGGCTACCGCAGCGGCTTACCGGATCGTGCGCAAGAACATCTCGGTGCCCTCCTCGACCGTGCCAAACACCACCGAGCAGGCTGGCCAGCAGACCTCCACCGGCATCGAGCTGGCGGCCTCGCTCAAGGTCACGCCCAAGCTGCTGGCAGCAGGTAACTTCAGCTGGGTGAATGCCGAGTACGACGAGTTCAATGAGACCATCAGCGGTGTGGTGTATTCGCGCAAAGGCAAGAACCCGGTCAACATCCCGGACCGCGTGGCCAACTTGTGGTTGACCTACGACCTGGCGCCGGGCTGGCAGGTCGGCGCCGACGCCCGCTACGTGTCGTCGGTGTACGCCAACACCGCCAATACCGCGTGGGTACCGTCCTACACCGTCTACGGGCTGTCCATGACCCACGACCTGGACAAGCACGTGCAGGTCAGCGCCCGCCTGCGCAACCTCACCGACGAGGTCTACGCCCGCTTCATCCACCAGACCAACACCCAGTATTACCTGGGTGAACCGCGCAGCCTGGAAGTCGCTGTGCAGTGGCGCTACTGATGGGCCTGAAGCGCCAGTTGTATCTCTGGCACCGCTGGCTGGGCATCGTCGCCTGCCTGTTCATGGCGCTGTGGTTCGTCTCCGGGGTGGTCATGCTGTATGTCGGCTACCCCAAGCTGACCCCGGCTGAGCGCCTGGGCCATCTGCCGGCGTTGCCGGCAGGGTGCTGCGCCGAGTTGCCGGCCAGCTGGGCGCAGCAGCCAATGAAAGCCCTGCGCCTGACCAGCCTGGGCGGGCGACCCTATTACCTGCTTGAACTGGCCGACGGCCGCCGTGTAACCCTCGATGCTGCAAGCGGTGATCAGTTGGCCAGCAGCGACTCTGCCTGGGCGCTGGCCACTGCTCGACAGTATGCCGGTGACGCGGCATTGACTTACCTGGGGACCGTGGATGAGGACATGTGGACACACTCACGCGCCCTGGACAGCGATCGGCCCTTGCACAAGGTGCAGGTAGCAGATGCTGCCGGTACCTGGCTGTACCTGTCCGGACGCACCGGCGAGGTGGTGCGCGACGCCACCGCCCAGGAGCGCGCCTGGAACTGGGTCGGTGCCTGGCTTCACTGGCTGTATCCCTTGCGCGGGGGATTCGGCTTCGACAATGGCTGGCGCACGCTGGTGATTGGTCTCTCCCTGCTCGGTACGCTCATGGCGGTCCTGGGCATGACGGTGGGGGTCCTGCGTCTGCGGTTGCGCAAACGCTATCGCAGCGGGTCATGCAGCCCCTACCCCGGTGGCTGGTTGCGCTGGCATCACATCGGCGGGCTGTTGTTCGGCGTGGTGCTGGTGTTATGGGTGTTCAGTGGGCTGATGTCCATGCGCCCCTGGGGCCTGACCGACAGCCATTCGCGCCTCGACCTGTCGGCCCTGCGCCAAGGGCCATTGCGCCCCGACGATTTCGCCATGCCGCTGCGCCAGGTCATGGCGCGCCTGGCCGAGGAGGATGGATTCGTCCCGGTCGAGCTGCAATGGCAGCGGCTCGCTGGCGTCACGTTCGTGGTCGCACGCGGCGCCAGCGGCGACAGCCGCCTGGTCGAAGCCGGCATGGCACCGAAGCGAGCCTTGTCCAGGCAGCGGCTGCTGGCCGCCGCCCAGGCCATCGCGCCGGGAGGCGCGGTCGAGGATCACTGGCAGACCGCCTACGACTTCCACTACTTTGCCCGTGATCCGCAAAGCATGTACGGCTTGCAGATGCGCCCACTGCCCGTGTTGGGCCTGCACTTCGCTGACCCTGCGCGCACGTGGGTATACCTGGACCCGGCCAGCGGCGAGGTGGTGGTCAGCTTCGACCGCACGCAACGGGTCGGCCGCTGGTTGTTCAACCTGCTGCACAGCTGGGATTGGCAACCTCTGCTGGCCAGGCCGCTGCTGCGAGAGAGCCTGCTCATTACCATGAGCATCGGTGGCCTGGTAATCGCGCTCAGTGGTGTCGTGCTGGGCTGGCGACGTCTGCGCAGGGTGTTCAAGCTGCCGTTACGTTGATTGCACGCTTGGTGAACAGCGCTGTGGTGTTCACACGACAGCGGCTTTATGCCGGAGGCGGGCTCGACTGGCTCACGCCGTTCAGCCTGTTCTGCGGGCTAGGCCTGGTGGTTGCCTACACCCTGCTCGGTTGCACCTGGCTGGTGATGAAGACCGAAGGGCCGCTGCAGCAACGCATGCACGATGTTGCCAGGCCTCTGGCGCTGGTGCTGCTGGTGGTGATCGCCGTGGTCAGCCTGTGGACACCGCTGGCCTACCCGCAAATCGCCGCCCGCAGGTTCAGCATACCCAACCTGCTCTGGTTCATGCCGGTGCCGATCCTGGTACTGGTGACCTTCTACGGGCTGCTGCGTGCCGTGGCACGCAACGCGCACTACACGCCGTTCTTGCTGACCCTGGCGCTGATCTTCCTGGGCTACAGCGGGCTGGGCATCAGCTTGTGGCCAAACATCATCCCGCCGTCGATCAGCATCTGGGAGGTCGCAGCGCCGCCGCAGAGCCAAGGCTTCATGTTGGTGGGCACACTGTTCATTCTGCCTATCATCCTCGGCTACACGTTCTGGAGCTATTACGTGTTCCGCGGCAAGGTGAGCCATGAAGACGGCTATCACCAGGGGCCCAACGTGATGACACCCAGTGTGAAGCAACCGATGTGGCGCCGCGGTGCGCCTGCGACAAAAAAGCGCACCACGGAACTTGTACAGCCCGCAACGGATGCGGCTTAATGCGCGCCACATTCGTTCGGGTGACTCATGCTTTCACGTGCACGTGCACGTGCACATCTTTGTCTGTTCGCCTGCTTCGCCGTGCTGTTCAACCTGCTGGCGATGCCGCTCGACCGTGCCTTGCAAACACCCCGTATCGACAGCCAATCGCTGATCCTCGGCAGCTTTTGCAGCCTGCACGGTGCACAGAGCCTGCCCAAGTCACTGCTGGCCCAGCTCAAGGCCGAGCTGCCGCAACTCGACGATCAGCCGGAAATGAAACACCAGGCTGGCGACTGCTGCTGTGGCCATGCCGGGCATGCCTTGCTGGCCAGCGACTACTATCGTCACCTGCTCCCCCGCTTCTGGCCCGATGCACTCCTGCTCGGTGACAGCCACAGGTTGCCACTGCCACGCGATCAGTGGCCAAAGCTCAACCCCCGAGCCTCTCCCCTGGCCTGACCCGTCGTTACTTGCCCATAGCTGCCCCGTGACCTGCGGTGCGCAGCCCTGCCCGACCGTCTCCAGGAAACACTCATGTCCGCATTCCGCTGCACCGCTCGCGCCGTCCTGCCCGTGCTCGCTTTCTATAGCCTCAGCCCATTGTCATTGGCAGTTGCCGAAACACTGCCCGCTGAAAACTCCACCCTCACCCTTGGCGCGGTCAACGTGACCAGTACCGAAAGCGGCCCGCTGGCCACCAGCAGCGTGCTCAGTTCGGTAGACATCCTGGGCGGCGATATCCTCGAAAAAATGCCGGTGACCTACAGTTGGGAACTGTTCAGCCGTGCACCCGGAGTGATGCTGACCGAGTTCAACCAGGGCACCACCTCGGGCAAACTGTCGTTTCGCGGCTTCAATGGCGAAGGCGAAGTGAACGCGGTCAAGTTGCTGATCGATGGTATCCCCAGCAACACCAACGACGGCAACATGCCCTTCATCGACTCGGTGTTCCCGATGGACATCGACAGCATTGAGGTAGTGCGCGGCACCAGCGACCCCCGCTACGGCCTGAACAACATCGCCGGCAACGTCAATATCAACACCCGTACCGGCGGTAACTACAACAAGGCGCGCGTGCGCTACGGCAGTTTCAACACCCGCGAGGTGCAACTGGCCAAGGGCATCGAGACCAGCAACTGGACGCAGAACTATTTCTTCGGCCGCCAGCAGGTCGACAGCTATCGTGACCATGCCGACACCGAGCGCTACAGCTTCGGCGGCAAGTGGTTCTACACCCCTGACGATGGCAGCTACCGCCTTGGCCTGATCGCCCGCCACTACGAGTCCGAAGCCCAGGAGGCCGGCTACCTGACCGAAGACGATGCCCGCCATCATCCGCGCATGAGCAACGCCTACAACGCCACGGACAAAGGCACGCGGCGCATGAACCAGGTCAGCGTGCACTTCGACACGGACCTGGCCGACAACTTGTCCTGGTCGGCCAAGACCTACCTCAACACCTACGACGACCGTCGCTGGACCCAGTACTGGCGCACCAGCTCACAGCAGGAGCGCGACACCTACGAAGACCAGTACGGCGCCATCACCTCGCTGACCTGGCGACCCCAGGTGGACTGGCTGCACGCTTTTGCGCTGGAAGGTGGCAGCGATGTGCAAAAGCAACAGAACCGCAGCGAGCGCTATCGCGCCGTGGAGCGTGTACGCCAGGCACAGACACGCGATCAGGACTTCGACTTCAACACGGTCGGTGCCTACGTGCAGGCGGAGATCGAGCCATTCGAATCGTTGAAGATCGTACCGGCGTACCGGGTGGACAAGATCAGTGGTGACTTCACCAACAAGATGACCGGGCAAGACTATGACATCAACGACTACGGGCTGATCAAGCAGCCCAAGCTCAGCGTGGTCTACTCGCCGTGGCGCTTCGCCAGTGTCTACGCCAACTGGGGCCGCACCTTCCAGGTCGGTACCGGTGCAGCGGCCTACAAGGTGCCACCGCGTAATGAAGACCTGGCCCCGTCGATCAACGAAGGCTGGGAGACCGGCATCAAATTCACCCCGGCCAGTTGGGTCGATGGCCGCGTAGCCTACTGGCGCCAGGATGCCAGCGGTGAAGTCAGCCGTCGCCTCAACGACCCTAGCGGCGAGTCGGACAACGTCGGCGAAACACGGCGCTGGGGCTACGACCTGCAGGTCAACCTGCACCCAAGCGAACGCACCGAGATGTGGATGTCGTACTCCTGGCAATACTCGAAGATTCTTCAGCCCAGCAGCACGCTGCCTGACAGCAAAGGCAAGGAGATCGACCACGTGCCGCACCACCTGTGGAACACCGGCATCAGCTATCAGGCCACCCCTGCCCTGCAACTGAGCGCCTGGGCGAACGGCCAGACCAACTACTACCTGGAGCGTGAGAACACCCAGAGCACCTACGGCGGCTACGTGCTGATGAACCTGGGCGCGACCTACAAGCTCAGCGAAACCATGAGCGTAGACCTGCAACTGAAGAACCTGACCAACCGCTACTACGAGTACGTCTGGTACGACCCCGATGGCGCCGATGCCTCGCTGCATTCACCGGGTGACGGTCGGGCCCTGTATGCCGGGATGACCTTCGATTTCTAAAGGGGATCTGCGTTCTGCCTGGTGAGTGGCCTGTTACGCCAAAACGCTAGCGTTCTGGCGATCACTTGCATCAGTTGAGCGGGGTGGGAGGGCGTGTACCCAGCAGTGAGACCGCTGCGACTGCCGCCACCCCACAAAACCATTCAACCAGAATGCTGGTGCGCAGTACGTGGATAAAGCTCCATGCACGGCCGGCACCACTTACCTAACGTCCACTTGCAGCCCGGATTTCAAGCGGACACTGGCGCGCACGGGCCCCTTGCTCAGTGCTTCTGCGATGTCTGGGAAGCGCAAGAACTGCGCGATGATATCCGCGCCGGCCTCGGCTTCGATGAGTATGTCGATATCGCCTACCGTATCGCGCAGGCGACGTATGCTTCCTGCGGTTGTCGCCTGCGCACCCCCTGGAATTTGCCGCACATAGCCAAGCACAAGGTTGGCGACGGGTTCAATAATCCCCAGTGGAAAGCGTTCAGGGAGGGTCATGGTGCGACCTCGCTCGCGCGGTGAGCCTGCAGATACAAGGTCCACGGCGCGTCAACCGATCCAGTGAATCTCCGGCGCCTTGCGCTGCACATCAGCTGCCACTGAGCAGGGATAACCTACAATCACCGGCGCGACAGGGGCGCATTCATCGGGCAAGTGCAAAGCCTGCCTGCCAGCCGGCGTGGCGAGATAACGCTGCGCCAGCCCTATCCAGCAACTGCCCAGGACCTCGGCATGCGCCGCGAGCATCAGGTTCTGCGCGGCCAGCGCGCACTCTTCAACGGCCCAGTCACTGGCCGTCTTCGCAGCGATCACGATGAGCGCAGGAGCGTGGTAGAAGATCTGAAAGCGCTCATCATTCAACATCGCTTGCAAAGATTCAGGCAACTGATCGCCACAGTGCTTTGCCAGGTACGCTTTCGCATCGGACGATACCCCTGCTCCAGAAGTGCCTGGTCGCGTACCACGGTGAACACCCAAGGTTGCTGGTTCATCGCGCTCGGTGCCTGTGCCGCGGCTTCGATCAGGCGGACGATCAGATGCTGCTCGACAGGCTCGGCGGTGAACGCACGGGTCGAGCGACGCTCGTGAATCGCCTCATAGATATTCATGGCTCAGCCTCGAAAGTATTCATCCGGACCGTAGCCCGCCTTTGAGCTCCGGAATATCCGGGATCAGCCGGTCACGCTTGAGCTTGTAGAGGTAATACATCAGCAGTTGGGCGCGCCCCACTGCGAATGAGGGAACCAGAATGATGCCATGACGCAGGAGAGTCTGGTTGATGGCTTGGGCCAGAGACTGCTCGGTCAGATCAATGCGCCCTGCCCTTCAACGTGCCGCCCCTGCCACCTCACATCAAGCTTTCGGCGAGCCGACTGAACGTTTATTCAGCCGCCCCGGTCGCACAACAAAGACGCAGCACACTGCGCGTACCCTGACCGTGAGGACCTCACCATGAGCGCGATCTCTTCCAATGGGGCTGAAACGCACCCCATCTGTCTGACCCTCAATGGTCAGCCCCGAACACTGCAGGTGCATCCTTGGGTCACCTTGCTCGACCTGCTTCGTGAGCAGTTGGACCTGGTGGGCACCAAGAAGGGTTGCGACCATGGCCAGTGCGGCGCCTGCACGGTGCTGCGCGATGGCAAGCGCGTCAATGCCTGCCTGACCTTGGCCATCATGTGCGACGGGGCCGACCTGGTGACCATCGAAGGGCTGGCCAGCGGCGACGTTTTGCACCCCATGCAGCGCGCCTTCATCACCCACGATGCATTCCAGTGCGGTTACTGCACCCCGGGGCAGATCTGCTCGGCAGTCGGGTTGGCTCACGAGGGCCGTGCCGACAACCGAGAGGCCATTCGCGAGCAGATGAGCGGCAATCTTTGCCGCTGTGGTGCCTATGGCAACATCGTCGCGGCGGTGGAAGAAGCCCTGCCGTTGATGAGGGATGGGATCGAGCCACAACGAGGGCAGAATCCATGACACCCTTCAGCTACCACAAGCCCAACTCGGTCAGCGAAGCGGTAAACCTGGCTGACGCCTGCTCGCACTTCATCGCTGGTGGTACCAACCTCGTCGACCTGATGAAGGAAAACGTGGTTCGCCCCAAGCGCCTGATCGACATCTCCGGACTCGGGCTGAACGATATCCACCCTACTCCCCGCGGCGGCGTGCTGATCGGTGCGCGGGTGAGCAATGCCGACCTGGCCTGGCACCCGATGATCGAGCAGCATTATCCACTGCTGTCCGACGCGATCCTGGCTGGGGCATCGCCGCAGTTGAGAAATATGGCCAGTACCGGTGGCAACTTGCTGCAACGTACCCGCTGCTACTACTTCTACGACACCGGCACCGCCTGCAACAAGCGCGAACCGGGCAGTGGATGCCCTGCGCGCACAGGCATGAACCGCATCCATGCCATTCTCGGCGCCAGCGATGCCTGTGTCGCGACCCATCCCTCGGACATGTGCGTCGCATTGGCCGCGCTCGAAGCCGTGGTGCACGTACAGGGGCCGTCCGGTGAGCGGCAGATACCCTTCGCGGATTTCCATCGCCTGCCCCAGGACACCCCCGAGCGCGACAATCAACTGGCATTCGATGAACTGGTGACAGGCATCGAGCTGCCGCCCCCAATGTTCGAACACCATTACCGTTACCTGAAAATACGCGACCGCGCCTCCTACGCGTTCGCGCTGGTATCAGTCGCTGCAGCCTTGAGCTTCGATGGCGAAGTGATCCGCCAGGGGCGCCTGGCGTTGGGCGGCGTTGCCCACAAGCCCTGGCGGGACCTGGCTGTCGAGCGCATGTTGGTCGGCCAGGTGCCTTCTGAAGCACTCTTTACCCGCGCTGCGCAAACGTTGCTGCAAGGTGCACAACCTCTGCGCCACAACGGTTTCAAGGTGACGCTCGCTCAGCGAGCAATCGTGCGCGCATTGGATGACGCGGCGCGCGGTGCCGCTGACGGAGGAGCACGACCATGATCAAAAGCACACCAGTAGTCGGCACGCCCCTGGACCGGGTGGAGGGTGTGGCGAAGGTCACCGGGCAGGCCCGCTATGCGGGCGAATATCCCGAGGCGGGCCTGCTACACGGCAGCGTCGTGTCCAGTACCATCGCCCGCGGTCGGGTAGTCGATATCGACAGCACACTGGCTTTGCGCGTACCCGGGGTAATCGCCGTGCTCGACCATGGCCATCGTCCGCATATATCGAGTTATGACGACGACTATAGCGATGCCAACTCTGCCGAGGGCTCGCCGTTTCGGCCCTTGTTCAATGATCGAGTGCTCTATAGCGGGCAACCGGTAGCGCTGGTGGTCGCTCAAACCCTCGAACTGGCCCGGTATGCCGGCTCGCTGCTCAAGATCGAGTATGCCGAGGAGGCTCACCAGACAGACCTGGGCGCATGCCAGCAGTCGCATCCAGCGCCCGCCAAAACACCGGCGCCACGTGGCGACTTCGCCGGGCAGTTTGCCGGTGCGCCGGTGCAGGTGGATGCGACCTACCTGACGGCCAACGAGCACCACAACCCGATGGAGCCCCATGCGTCGACCGTGCACTACAAGGCCGACGGCACGCTGGAAATCCACGACAAGACCCAAGGCACGCAGAACTGCCAGGACTACCTGCACAAGGTGTTCGGCCTGCCCAAGGCCGATATTCGTGTACGCGCGGCGTTCGTCGGCGGAGCCTTTGGCTCGGGCTTGCGCCCGCAGTACCAGTTGCCGCTGGCAGTGATGGCGGCGTTGCACCTGAAGCGCTCGGTGCGCGTGACCCTGACCCGTCAGCAGATGTTCACCTTTGGCTACCGGCCCCGCACCGAGCAACGCTTGCGCCTGGGGGCAGACGCAAACGGGCGCTTGCTGGCAATCGCTCACGATGCGCTTGGCCAGACCTCCCGCTTCGAGGACTTCACCGAGCACTTGGTGGAATGGAGCGGCATGCTCTACCAATGCGACAACGTCGCGCTCAGCTATCGCTTGGCCTCGCTCGATGTGTACACCCCGCTGGACATGCGGGCACCTGGGGCCGGGTCCGGGATGATTGCGCTGGAATGCGCCATGGATGAGCTCGCTTGTACTGCGAAGATCGACCCGGTAGAGCTGCGCCGGCGTAATTTCGCCGCTAACAATGGCAACGAGGGCAAGCCCTACTCCAGCAAGGAATTGCTGGCCTGCTACCAGCAAGGCGCCGAGCGTTTTGGCTGGCATGAGCGCACCCCCCAACCGCGCAGCATGCGCAATGGCAACCAATTGATCGGCTGGGGCATGGCCGGTGGCGTCTGGGAAGCCATGCAGATGAAGGCCAGCGCCAAGGCGCGCATCGATGCCAAGGGCCACCTCACCGTCAGCAGTGCCACCACCGATATCGGGACCGGCACCTATACTGTCATGACACAGATCGCAGCCGACGCTGCCGGCACCAGGGTGGAGGATGTCACCTTCGTGCTGGGTGACTCTTCACTGCCCACCGCACCGCTTCAGGGCGGATCGTTCACGGTGTCGTCGGTGGGCTCGGCCGTGCGCCAGGCCTGTCAGGTACTGCGTGCCAAGGTGCTGGAGCATGCACGCAAAATGCACCCGCAAGTGGCCAACACACCCCGGGAGCAGTTCGTTTTCGCCGATGGCTACCTGCACGCGGACAGCCATCGCATGGCCATGGCGGACATCGTCGCCAGCGCCCCCGACGGTGAGTTTGAAGTGCAGATCGAGGCAGAGCCCGGCGCCAGGCGCCAACCGTTCTCCACCGCCACCCATTCGGCAGTATTCGTGGAAGTCCACGTCGACGAGGACCTTGGCACAATCAAGGTGGTACGTGTGGTCAGCGCCGTGGCGGCTGGGCGTGTGGTCAACCCGAAAACCGCGCGCAGTCAGATCCTCGGAGGCGTGGTGTGGGGGGTGGGCATGGCTCTGCATGAAGCAGCGCTGACCGACCATCGGTTAGGCCGCATCGTCAATCACAACCTGGCGGAGTACCACATTCCGGTGAACGCAGACATCGAGGATATCGATGTGATCTTCGTTGAAGAGCACGACGAGATTGTCAATGAGCTCGGGTCCAAGGGCGTGGGCGAAATTGGCGTCGTCGGGGTGGCCGCTGCGGTGGCCAACGCGGTCTACCATGCCACGGGCAAGCGTGTGAGGGAGTTTCCAATCACGCTCGATAAAGTGCTCTGATCGGGTGGGGCCAGGTCCCCATCCGCCTTGCGCTGTCGGCAGCGTGCCCGGACCTTGTCGGCGAACACCCGCAAGCTTCAGGTGTTATAGGACCACCTCAGCGGCCACATGAGGGGGTGGTTCTACGGATAGCCGAATCAAGGTAATAGGCAAACACCACAATTGCATTCAAGACCCTCCTCCTCATCACTCAAGATTTTTCTTGTTCCCGTCTCCAACCCTTATTCCTAGAATTTGGTGTCGTGTGCTGGTCTTCGGCATCAAAAAAGAAGGCTGGCTGAAAGTGAAGTGGGCTGCCGGTATCTGCTTGCGTCTTATCGACTCCCCCCAGATGAACATGGCCTGCGGTCTGCAGGCTGATCAAGGAGTGAACAGTTGAAGTTTGCGCCACATATCATTTTGACGCTTTTATCCATTGTAGCCAGCGGTACCGCTAACGCAGATAACACGGCCGGTTGCTGGTGGTCGCCACAACCGACAGACCAAAAAAAGGTGTACTTTAGTTTAGCCATGACGCCTAAAACGCTGAATCTGGCCCCCATCGGCCAACGCATGAATTATCAGGCATTCTCCTTGGCATCCGTGAACAGGTTCATTGACTTCAAATGTCCGACAAAAATAAACCCCATTCACTACAGTTATAAAGTGGATGCTCCTTTGGAGGACGGATACGACGATGTCTATCGAACCAATTTATCCGGCGTTGGAATTCGGCTTGTAGATTTTCGATTGAACAGAGCTCTACCTTTTGAAAATAGTTATCAGAATGCTCCAAGAATGATCGGGCGGCTACCAGAGCCTCTGCATGTAGAACTCATACGTACAGCCCGTGGCATCGAGAAAGGCAATCTCAACGTAAACTTCAAGGTACACGCGCAGGTTGAAGACTGGGATGCCGCAGAAATAGAAATTATTGGGCAGGTGGAGCTGACCTCCAGTAACTATTTCTCAGGATGCACGGGTGAAAAACGTCAAGACATCCCACTTGGCAGAGTAGCTATTGCACTTCTCGAAGAACAGACACCACGCACTGTTGGCTTGAGCGTACTGTGCACGGGCCTTCTTCCGGGATCGAATTTACCCGTTAAAGTATATTTTGAAGGTAGTAACGAAGGCTCCGGCATGCTCAACTTGACCCCCGGAGGAGCAGAGGGCATTGGTGTCGCCCTCACGACCCCCACGGGCGTAAAGCTTCCGTTTAGTAAATGGGCCGGGTTAGCGATGCAATGGGTAAAAAGTGAAGAAGATGGCGAGCGCTATACGTTCGAGTTCCAGGCGAAATATACGCGTAAAGGCAGCGCCAAGATTAAACCCGGCAGAGCCGATGCGGTACTGAATTACGTCCTCGATTATAACTGACCGGGTAATGATGCCAGGTCGGTCAGCGATTGTTCGACCTGCCCCTGTGCGATGCTGAGTGCCATCTGCGAAAGGCACAAACGCCACGGCGTCTCAATGCCTTCGACAACCAGATTAGCCAGTACCTGACGGGTTACTACAACTGGATCCGACCTCATCAACTCAGCGATGGACTGGCTGAGGCGAAAGCTGAAAAAATGCGTTCGATATGAGTTGACCACCGCCCTTCAATAACGAGCCGATAGGACCATCCTCCCCGACCTGTTTAGACGTGCGCGGCTGCTCTCGCTTACCAGAGTGTTGGACGCTCTGAGAGCATGGCAAGGCCTGCTTGCCTAGGGATAAATAATATTGACGATTGCGGATGCCTTGAGCGGACCAATCGACACTTTGTTCGGTGCGAAAGGGAAGTAGAACGCCCCCATTGAGGCGGTAAAGCGATCAGGCGTATAGCTACCGGGGGATAAGCTATGTATCGAAGTACCCCTTCCACGTATAATTGACGACCTTGAGAATATCACCGGTGTGGAGGGGTTGTCAGCAGTAACAAGCATGATTCCGACGCCTTGCGCTGCGCCGGGCCGTTGATCGATGAGATAAGTGTCTTGGGTGCCCAGATCATTGCTGGAAAGGAAGATGTCGACAGCGCGGTCCGCAACCCCATTGCCATGAAGGTTTGCGCAGCTAAAATTCAAGTTGAATGGCGTATAGCCAGCCCGCGGAACAGCAGTCACACTTGAAATGCTCACATCTGGAAGAGTGACGGTGAGCCCTGGGTTGTCCAGTTTGCAAGTAGTAGAGGTGGGCGTGTAGATCAACTCCAAGTTTTGAGTGAACATATTTCTTTTCCAATCGGGGGCCCCGGCCACCAGATAGTATGCCGAGCTGAAAATTGAACCAAGCCATTCAAGCCAACTCATGCCGGAGTCATCGAAGACATTTACGAAATTTTTGAGTAGCGCCACGCTACTTTGAAATTTTGTCTCGTCAGGTCCAGACCCATTTTCTAGGGTAAAGCGCATTGTAATGGGTGTGTTCACCTCGGCGCCTTGATGTGAGCCCGATTTCATGGGTATGGATTCCGGCATCGAGATGATTTCCACACGGATCCAATAGGTGCCATTCTGAAACCCGATCAATACCCCGCCAGATTTTTTAAGAGCAGATTGGTACTTCAGATTTTCACCCCCAGAACATTTAAACGATCGACTCGGAAAATTGGTATAGACCGTCGTTATCCACGTGGGAGAAATATCCTTTTTCACGCGCTCCGAAAGATCCAGCACAATATTGGGCCCTCGGGATGTGATGTCGTCATAGCACGTTGCATTGGCGGCACAGTTGAAAATAAGGCTCAATAGCAAAATAGCAAAACACAACTTATTTTTTGACCAAGCAGACATTAGCACATCTCCACTCATCGACACGAAACGGACGCGCGAGTTGCGAGTGCATCCGGCAGGTTCATCGCGCAGGCACTGTCATGCATGCGTACTGTTAATCGCGAAGGGCGTTCTTCGTAATTTATAAATACCGTGCTGGCCTGGCCTACATAACCGATCGAGTTCCCAGCCTGGTCCAGCACCTCGGCGCCGAAGGGCAATGGGGAGCCATTATCATGTACAGCACGGAAGTTAAGCGCCTGGCGCACGTCAGTTTTGAACGTGACCTTCGCCACTGCGTCAGCGAAGGGCACGCTGTGCGCAACGTTGCCGATGACCCGCCCGCCCGAGGTATTCTCGCCTTCGGACAGCACGATCGAATTTGAGCGGTACGGGCTTGCGTAAGGTACAAGCGCGAAACCATCTTCATCGGTGACGACACTGGTATCACCATTGACAACCAAACCCTTTGCCTTCGGCGCCTCGACAACAATCATCGTGTTGCCTATTTCATTGGAGGCCAGAATCTTTCCTGGAATCATGACCACGGTACCGCGTGCGTCCAGACCAAACTGACGGTAATCGGATGCTTCACCGAGTGTCGCTCCGATCGTGGCGTTCTTGGCACGGTAGGAACTACCCACACTGACCGCACGGTTCTCAGGGTCATGGCTCGCAGCTACGCTGTAACTCAGTCGTTGAGATTGCAAAGCACTCCCGCTGACGCTTGTATTACTTTGTGAATAACGTGAGTCGGTAAATGAAACATTGCTGGCGATCGTGGCACGATTGGAAAACATTTCGAATGGAATGGTAAAGCCAATAGACGATCGTGTCTGGTCACGCCCATGTGAATCACGCACCTTGTTGACAGACACGTTGACGGATACTTGGCTGAATGATTTTGAAAACCCAAACTGATACTCCCGGCTCTTTCTATCGGAGCCCCAGTAGTCCCGTTGCACTCCCGAAAAATATACAGATCCCCATTCGCCGGGAAGCCGTTGGCTGACGTTGAGGCTGAGGTTATTACGAGGTCGTGCGCCTGTCAGCGAATCCCAGGTCTTCATGTCGATGACAGCAGCTTCCTCGCTCTGATGTATGTCAAAGCGTTCCTGGTGTTTTTTCCGAGCCTTGCTGAAATTGTTTTCTGTTGCATAAATCGCATCATCAAACGTATAGAAATCCGCGCTTGAGTAACGGAAAGCGCCCAGCGTGAAATTGGTATCCGTGGCATCGAGCAGTTTGCTGTAGGTGATTCGAATACTCTGGCCGGTGAAATCTTGCTGTTTGAGCTTCGTCCGCGCATGCGTCACATCCAGCGAGAGTGCTCCCACCGGTAAATTAAAAGCGCCGCCGACCAAGTAGGCTTGATATTCGCTGCTGACAGTGCTGCCGAGATAGCCCGTTGCGAGGTTGTCAAGACCGCGTTGCCAGGTGGCCTGAAAAAAATCAGGGGTATAGTTCGTATTGGCTTGTACCGCAGAGCCCAACGTCAACGCGTATTTACTGACACCGGCTTTCAGCATGCTAGGCACAGACGAAAAGGGTATTGTGAATGAGGTGATCTCTCCAGTGGCCTCTTGAACAATGGCGGTCAGATCCCCCGCCGAACCGGTATGTGGCAAGGCATCGATCACGAAGGGACCAGGCGGCACGTTTTCCTGATAGATAATGCTGCCGTTCTGCTTCACGATCACCAGTGCATTGGTTCTGGCAGTGCCTCGGACAACGGGAGAAAATGCCTGCATCGATTGGGGGAGCATGTTGATGTCCGAAGACAAGGTGACCCCTTTGGTTTTGACAGAGTCAAATAAGTCTCCGCCAGAATAAAATTCGCCCATTTTTACCACCGACTTCAGCGGCGCAATATTTTTCTGCGCGTAGCGAAGGTTGGACTGATACTGCACCTGCTCGGCGGACCGTTTACGCACCGAGCCAAATTCTCTAATCTGCCAACCACCGATATTCACGCCAACATTCAGGCCCGAATAGATGTTATTGGTCACGGCCTTGGTACGTTGTGTTTGCAACCGGTTATAGACCGCATTGTAGCTGACCAGCAATGCTGGCAGACCTGGGTCCCAGAATTTCGGGTCAATGTAGCTTTCATCAGCACGTCGCACATAGGCTTGAGGGACACTCACGCGCAGACTTTGTGCACTGACATCCAATACAAAGGTTGCACCCTCTGAAATTTGGTTGATCGGAATCCAATCACTAACGCCAACGACGGGTGATGCCAGAGACGTATCCAATCCCAAATCCGAGATTGCCGTAGAGGTGATTTTCACATCCTCACGGGCAGTGCCCAGCAGGACCTTGAAGCGCCCCTTCCATAGTTCATTTACATAAACATCCAATGTATGCTGGCCAGCAGGCAATTCCACATCGTTCAAGAATCGAGAAAGATCTGATTCTTTCGACCTGCCCGCCAGAAGCGAGGTGTCAAAAAACTCCGCGCGCACCTCATGCATCATGATTGAAGAACCCAGCAACACACTGAAAAAAACAGCGGCCTTTGTTTTTTTTGTGTGGGCCATCAAGTTACCGCAACGTGACCACTTCATCTCGGTACGCACCCAGGTCGTCAACATAAGTCAATACATATTGAGCGCCCGGCACAGGTTTATGCTCACCCGGTATATCCAACGAAGCATGAGGTGCAATCATACTTGCACCCGCAAGTTCGACACTCGAGTCTTTGACCGCAATGCGTACAATTGTCAGGTGATAAGCGCTGTCATTGAAAATAGACACACCCGCACCGTGCGCCACTGCCCTGATATTTTTAGTGCTGAAGTCAGGGCTGGATTTCAAGGCATCCGGACGATAGAAGAGCTTGACACGCGTTCTCAGCGCAAGTTGCAATGTATTTTGCTCCTTCAGGTGATCCGGAAGTGCAGGTATCTCCAACACATTCAGATAGAAAATACTTTCGCGATCGCTGGGCAACGCTGCGTCCGT
This sequence comes from Pseudomonas sp. SYWMCR5, assembly GCF_057197165.1. Classification (NCBI taxonomy): domain Bacteria; kingdom Pseudomonadati; phylum Pseudomonadota; class Gammaproteobacteria; order Pseudomonadales; family Pseudomonadaceae; genus Pseudomonas; species Pseudomonas sp. SYWMCR5. The sequence continues at coordinate 500,253 of NZ_JBXUNH010000002.1, read as the reverse complement.
TTTTTCAATCCTGAGTTGTTGCCCGCCATGACCAAGCACTTTGACGATCGGCGGGGATAATAGAAAAGGCACGTGCGCTGTTTCAGGCGTAGAGTTGACATCTCCGTCGTCAATCCAGGCCTGAACCAAGGAGGCGTCTGGCCCTGTGCTGGTCAACTGTACGGATACGAAACCCTTGCGTTCGTGGTAAATAATTCGCGTACCATTCAAGATTATGTTTGCCTGGGCATAGGCCGAGCCCAGGACTAAACACACGCCTATGAGCAACTTATACATTATGTGCCTCAAACCAGGCCTGCGGTCGCGGCCTGGATCTTCGAAGGGCGTATCAGAGATACGAGATGGTGTAAATCAAGCTGGAGCTTACGACCCCTACCCTCGCCGCTGCAGTATTTGTTTTGTAGTAGTAAGCGTCGAACACCAAGGTGTCTGATTCGGGAGACTTCTTTGCGCCAGTAATCCCGGTGTTGAACGGCGTGTTCAATTGCAGCGGCGTCTGCGCTCCAGGCAAACTCAGGGAGAAACCAACGTTTTTCGCTACCGCCGCGTCGCTTTCGTTCACCGAGGTATTCACCAGGTACTTACCATCGGTTGAGATATTGTCCGCTGACGAAAAATACATGATCAGCGGCGTAGTCGGCGCCGCGGGGGTCGTTGCACTACTGCTGGCCGCATTACACCCTGAGAACGTCATAGAGAACGACTTTTTGTTCTTCGCGATCGGACCCACCGTCGTCCCCGCGTCTGCGACTGTGATCGGCGCAAGTGCGACAGTAAAGTCGGCGCTCTTGCCACCATTGATCGTGCAGGTTGTGTCGGTGATCATACCGCTAAAAGAGATTACACCACCTGACACATTGGTGGCTGCTACGGACTGGGCACATACAATAGCGGCGGACACGGCCGCGAGTGTTTTGAGGTAAAATTTCATAAGTTTTCCAATGTTATTTAAAAGCTTCAATGATTCATGTTCGCGGCACGATGATCCCGACGTTTCACATTGACTAACGGGGCGCCACAGAAGCCTGTCTGCTCCCCTAATTCAGAACACGCGAGACCCTACATTAGGGACGGCTCTACCGAACCTACCGCAGTACTCAACGAACATCTCAGAAGGCATTGGGCGGGCAAAGAAGTACCCTTGTGCATAATGCACTCCGATCTGCATCAAATGCTGGCATTGTGCAGCTGTTTCGACGCCCTCGACGACCATTGACATACCCAGCTTTTCCGTAAGTTCAAGTACACAGGAAATAATCGCCTCAGCCTGAAAATCGTCCTGAATCCTTTGGATAAATGCCCGATCGAGTTTCACCTCGGTAAACGGCAATACGATCAGCCTTTCCAGCGTTGAGTACCCTGAGCCAAAATCGTCCAATGACAATCCACATCCTGCGCGCCTCAAATGCCGTGCATTTTCGTAGGCAGCGGAACTGCTGGGGAGCGTCGCAGACTCCAAGATTTCAAACACGATGCTGTTATGAACGACACGACACCTGTCTATTTCTGCAATCAACCTCCCTACCAAGTCATTATTTGCCAGTTGCACCGGATGTAAATTGAAGGAAAGGGGCACCAAAGCCTCTGTGTGCTCCAACCGCTTCTGGAGTGACAGCCCCTGCTCGAACAACGTCCAGAACAGAGAATCGACCAGCCCATGCCGCACCATCACGGGGATGAATTCCCCGGCTGCAAGAACACCCCTGACAGGATGGTTCCAGCGGGCCAGCAGCTCACCGCCCACGACCTGACGATCAAGCAGATGGATCTTGGGCTGTATGAATGCCTTAAATTCCTGCGACTCCAAGCCTCGCTTGATATCAGCGACGAGAGGTAGCTCCAACTCCGTAGAGTCTGATGCAGCCCTGACTCCCAGATCGCTTCTGCCGAATGTTGGGAATTGATGTTCCACAGTATTTCAAATCCCTATAGGAGAGGAGTGAGAGGGGCGCTCAAATCGTTATGGCGGCACTGTAAGCAGGAAAGGCCGGTGCATCTGTAGGAAATTTCCCAAGCGGCGCGAGATGAAAAACGAGTCGGCTTCTTCCGTTTCATGCCGCTCGCGCTGCTGATAAGCCTGCTGGAGCGTAGGCACGCCCTGCGAACGAGCTTGACCGCGCAGCACGAGAATGAACCGGCATACCGTAAGAAATTTCCTACATTTATGTAGCTCAGATCTGACCTATGCTTGGCGTGCTCGTGGCGAGAGCCTGACGCTCTCCGTGGCTTGGTGGCTTGGCAGTGCAGAGGAATAGATGTGAAAGCGATGATTGTGGACGATCACCCTGTTATTCGTGTGGGCGTACGTATGCTCTTGCAGGAAGAGAAATTCGATATAGTCGCTGAAACCGGGGATGGGGCTGAGGCGGTGCAGATGGTGCGCGAGCATGCCCCTCAGCTATTGGTGCTGGACATCGCAATGCCAATGTTAGATGGCTTGGAGGTCCTGACGCGTATAGGCACCTATGGACTGACCACCAAGGTATTGATCTTCACGTCGCAGGAGCCAAGCTTTTTTGCTCGTCGGTGCATGCAGGCCGGCGCCGCCGGTTATGTGTGTAAAACTGGCGATTTTGCGGAACTGCGTAGAGCGGTCAGGGCCATCATGAGTGGCTATCCGTTCTTCCCCGAGCTGCCGACAAGTTCTGTGTGTCGGACGGACACCGAGAAATCCGAACGGTTGATGATCGAGAATCTTTCAAACCGGGAGCTCGCTATTTTACAGCAGCTGGCGCGTGGCTTCAGCAATAAGGAAATCGGTGACGCCATGCTGTTGAGCAACAAGACGGTCAGCACCTATAAAACTCGGCTTGCCGAAAAGCTCGAAGTACGGTCAGTCGTTTACCTTGCTGATTTCGCCAAACGAAATAACTTAATTTAAATGAAGTATCGAACCGCCCTACTGTGCGTCTTGGCGCTGTGGAACTTGGCATGGCATTCATTTGCCGCAAACGACGCCGTCGAGTCGTTACCGCTGAATGGTCAATCGCACATGGTACCCCTTAGACACTTGGACACCGTTGTCAACAAGGCGTGGTTACAGAAAAATAAAACCCTCCGGTTTGGTACCTCCCTGGCGGGAGCTCCGCCTCTAGAGATAAGAACATTAAAGGGTGAGTACGGTGGTATCACGGCCGATTATCTTGAGCTGATCGCCGACGCACTAGGTGTGGAAGTTCGCGTGCAACGATATGTTGATGAAGCGGCGGCTCAGACGGCACTACTTAACGGTGAAGTCGACATGTTGGGGCCTGCGGGACGGCAACGAGAGCCTACAGCGTCCTTTATTGAATCGTCTTCTTACTGGGTGGATCCCAATGTGATCGTGACACGACAGAAAACCATCCCGCCCCTCAGCGCTTCACAACGGACGCTTCATTTGTCTTCCGTCGCGTCATCGACTATGCAGGCCGCCCAGCAAAAGGCATACCCCAACGCGAAAATTATAAGTTATCCCAGCCCACTGGAAGCGATTGCGGCTGTCAAATTCGAGTTGGTGGATGGCTTTGTGGGTAGCGCACTGGATGCCGCGCACGTGATCAACACCAATTTTTTTTCTGGTCTGTATTTGAGCCCGATCGAAGGCGTCTCGAGTACAACACACTTCAGGTTTCGTCGAACCGATCCACATCTGCAGCGCGCTGTTAACCTGGTGTTATCGGCTGTCAACCAAGAGAAACAAGCAGGCATCATACAGCGCTGGACCGGTGCTTCGATCACCTATTCCCCGCCCTCTGAGCTGAATTTGACTCCCGCACAGCGGCGCTGGATTACTGAAAGTTCCCCCGTGAAAATTGGTCTAGTCACCGACTACCCGCCCATCTCCTTTCACGATCGAAACTATGCCTATCGAGGTATCGCTGCCGATGTGTTCGAATACATAAGCGAGGTCACCGGGTTACATTTTACCATCGTAGAGTGCGCATCGGGAAAAGAGGTCAGAACTAAGCTCGCCAAGGGCGAGGTCGATATCGTACTCAATTTATCCGGTATTCGATCCGATATTGGAATCCTGTACACCCGCGCGTTTCTTTCAACCCCGAGAGTTCTGATTTCACGAGCATCGGATACATCGATCACCCAGATTTCTGATCTGGCTGGGCGTCGCGTTGCTTTTAACACTAATAATCTTGAATTCCTGGATTATCTGAGAAAAAAATACCCGGACGTCATACCGGTAGCCTCCGACGATATCTATACCTCTCTTCAGTTACTCAGAGCACAGCAGGTGGATGCCAGTATCGGAAATTTTGCAACGGCCAAGTATGCGCTTGCCAAAGAGCAGAGGAACGATTTTCGCATCGTCAATGTTGTGGATGGCAAATATTCTCACTTCGCGCTGGGGACACGCCCTGAAAGCAAGGTTCTCTATTCCATTCTTGATGCTGCGATTGCATCACTTACTCCGGAACGACTGAGGGCATTGACCAGTCGATGGGGCGGTGATGTGGCTATCGATAGAACCGAGCTGGTCGCTGCGCGCAGTATCTACGTCCGCTGGATAGTGTCGGCTGTTCTTCTTCTCGCGGTCGCCATTGCCTGGATCCTGTACCTTCGGCGACTGATCAACCAGCGCGCCATCGCTGAAAAAGCGCTGCGGTCTCAAATGAAGTTCATGGAGACGCTGATCAATAGTCTCCCGCACTCTATCTATGTCAGGGATCGATCTGCACGTCTGCTTACCTGCAATCAACGTTACCTGGCTGAAACAGGGCAATCATCGAGCGATGTCACGGGTACGCTCCTGACCGACTATTCGTTCATACCGCCGGAGTACGCCAGCGCCTTTCAGAATCGATACCTGCATGTGATGGCGGAAGGCGAACACTATTCGGAGGACATGAAAATGTACCTCCCGGGGGGGCGCTCGATTACCGCGTTCCATTGGATTGTGCCCTACCAGGATGATGATGGCGTGATCAAGGGGGTTATTGGTGGATGGATCGATGTCACAGAGCGTGAAGCGTTACTTTTGAAACTCATCGAAGCCAAGCACGAGGCCGATAGTGCCAGCCAAGCTAAAACGAAATTTGTGGCGACTGTGAGCCATGAGATCAGGACACCGATGAATGCGGTCGTCGGCATGTTGGAACTTGCCATGATCAAAGCCCGGCAAGGAGTGCTTGATCGACTGGCGATCGAGGTCGCCTACGATTCCTCGAAGAGCCTGGTAGGTATCATCGGGAATACATTGGACATCATACGCGTCGAGTCGGGCCATCTGACGCTCGCACCTGAGCGCGTGGTGCTGAAGGATCTGATCATTTCGACCACGCGCGTTTTTGACGGCCTCGCTCGGCAGAAAGGTCTCAGTGTGGAGGTCAAGGTGGATACGTTGGCCGAATGCGAGGTGTTTATAGATCCCTTGCGATTCAAACAGATCCTTTCCAATTTGTTGAGCAATGCGATCAAGTTCACTGCACAGGGCGGTGTCACCGTCGAGGCCAATGCGCATCGGTGGAGCACCAGTCAATTGTCATTGAGCGTCTATGTTCGTGATACCGGCGTAGGTATCGCGGCCGAAGATATACCAAAGCTGTTTACACCTTTTAGCCAGGTCGGTGCTGATAGCGCGTCACTTTCAGCGGGCTCAGGATTGGGGTTGAATATCAGCAAGGCACTGTGTTCGATGATGGGGGGCAGCTTGAATCTTCGAAGTGTTTTTGGACAAGGTACGGAGGTTGAACTTACGCTGAATGTGGAAGCTGCACCTTCCGAAGTACGTAATGCGATCAGCATCCTAGAGATGCCTATGAGTCGCGAACTGAAGATCCTTGTCGTGGATGATCATCCGGCCAATCGCTTGTTGCTCACCCAACAACTCATCTACCTAGGCCATCAGGTAGCCGATGAAGTTGATGGTGTCAGTGGTTTTCGTGCCTGGAGCACGGGCGGTTACGACGTCGTGTTCACAGACTGCAATATGCCCATCCTGAACGGCTACGACCTGGCCAAAAAAATCCGTCACGTGGAGAAAGCATCAAACAGCCCCCCTTGCCTGATCCTAGGGTTTACCGCAAATGCGCAGGCGCGCGAAGTGGAGATGTGCAAGGCAGCAGGAATGGATGACTGTCTGTTCAAACCAGTCAGCCTGGATGACTTGGCAAAACGCCTACAACACCTGGCAACGCCGTTCGATGCACGCGACTCAGAGCACGATTTTCCGCAAGATCAGACAAGCTTTGACATTACCAACCTGACGCAACTCGCCAGTCACGATGCCGGTCTCATGAATAAGTTACTGCATGACATCATCAGCGAGAGCGAGGAAGACTTACGACATATTCTCAGGTTGTTCGCCTTGGACGACCATATCGGCTTATATGACTTGGCCCATCGCGTGAAGGGTGTAGCACGAATCATAATGGCCAAGCGCGTGATCACCGCCTGTGATCAATTGCAAGTTGCTTGTTCAGGACCTGACAATACAGCGTTTGCGAAAGTCGTCGATGAACTGTATCAGTCCGTCGAGGCGCTTCTCAGTGATCTGAATGACTTCCTCCAGGCCTCGACGAATTCGTGAATTCCAGACTACCGACTGCTTGACCCCGTCAGCACCTGTCCACCCTATTTATTTCATTCGGAGAATGGCATGCCCGTTGCGCGGATCATCGTGTTCAATCCTTATCATATCCATCGTTTGTTGTTGGAACGCCTGCTTAACGGACTTGGGCAGTTTCAGGTGTTGCCGGTGGGCTCGTTTGACGAGCTTTATTCGGTGGCAGGTAACGATAAAATGCATTTTGACTTACTGATCATGAGCGAGATGGATTTTCAGCAGTCCGACATTCCCACGTGCGGTTTCGGTAACTTATTGCCGGGTGTACGCCATGCCATGATTTACGGCGTTGCAGACTCGATGGTGCAGATAGAGCAGTCGTGTGGCACTGTAGAAAGCGCCTACCTCGCCCGCGTCCCGCAGATCAGTATGGTCGAGCAGTTTCTGAAGGAGCGCTTCTCGGCCTTGGCTACAGTTGATCTGCTCAAGGATGCCGAAGCCCCAACGCTTCATAGCACCGCCGAAGATAAAGATCAGCCACCGCCCAAATTAACGGGGTAGAAGGTCATGCATGTTCTGGCGACACGAGAGCTCTACAGACGCACATCGGCAAATAGTGACTACGCCTCGCACGCAGGCATCTGTGCCAGGCACAAGAAACGTCTTGTCTGGCGCGTGAAAAACTCTCGAAAATCCGTTGCCGCGATAAATGAGTCATGAGTCGGGGGCATCGTGAGATAAGATTGTGTCGAAGCACCGCCCTGCTGTAATCGGACCGTCAACGCGCATAACCCGGTGATGATATGAGTAAAAAAGTCCTGATCGTCGATGATCACCCATTGATTTGCCAAGCCATCCGCCAAGCGCTCGAGCCCATTGGCTTCGAGGCAGTGGGCGAGACCGCCGACGGTGTCGACGCCTTGCGAATGATTGAGTCGCTCAAACCCGACATTGTCATATTGGATATCGGGTTGGAGAAGGTCGATGGCCTGAGCGTGCTCAAACGCATCAGGAGAGAAAAGCTCGATGTCCGGGTACTTGTGTACACCTCCCAGGCCAAAGAAAGCTACGCTGCCCGCTGCCTGCATGCAGGAGCAAGTGGATTCGTGAGCAAGAACGAGGCGACTGGCAAGCTGGTTCAAGCGGTGGAAACAATCGCCGACGGCTACATATTTTTCCCCAAAGCCGCCATGCCATTGCTTGGCAGCACTCCCGCGACAACCCTCGACGATCTCACTGACAGAGAGATGCAGGTGCTCAGGATGCTGGCTGAGGGAATGTCCAATGGCGAGATCGCAGTCCGTCTTAGCGTGAGCAACAAAACGGTCAGTGGCCACAAGGTCAGTATTCAAAGCAAGCTCGGCGTGGCTTCCGTGGTTGAGCTGGCCGAAATCGCCCGCCAACACGCCATTATCTGACTACCTTTCTGTGAAACGACATCTGCGCCGTCTAGACTCTGTTCTGCTGGTACTGCTCTTGGTCCATGCTTCTGGCAACCTGGCGCAGGCTCAGGACCTGCAGCCCGTTGGCCGTCAATCGCTCAATGAACTGAAGGTGCAGCTATCCGCACCTGAGCGACGGTGGCTTGCACAGAAGCGGGTACTGGTCGTGGGGGTTACCGAAGAACCGCTGCCGCCGTATCGCATCTTTACAGAAAATCACCAGTTCGAAGGGCTGATGGCCGACTATCTCGCGACCCTGCAGCGGCGATTGGGCGTTACCATTCGGCTGCGCACCTTTGCCACCCGGGACGCTATGTATGACGCGTTGCGCGACGGGCGCATCGATATGGTCAACAACGTTAGTCGCCTGATGGCCAAAAGTCAGCAGTTCAACCTCAGTGCCCCTTACATACTGACTGAACTGGCGCTGTTTTCCGAAGCGGGTGACTTGCGTGAATACAGCAGCCGTGATGGGAAGACACGCATTGCATTCTCCAACCCCATGGTTCTTGCGCTATTCAAAAGTACCGGAGGTACCGGCCGTTTCCAGCACTACGCCTCCGAGTTCCAGGCAATGGCATCCGTCATGACCGGGGAAAACGATGTGTTTCTCGGCGACACCCTCGCCACGCATTACCTGTCCAGCCAACTGTTCAGCAGCCAGTTGGTGATCAACCAGAGCGCAACGCTGCCCGATATCGAAGTAGGTTTCGGCATCCGACCGGGCGATGATGTATTGAAGGGGATACTGGATCGTGCGCTGGGCGGCTTGACCCGCTGCCAGATCATCAATGCCCAGCACTTCTGGGGTGACATCGAAGACTGCAACCCCACCGATTTCCGTAATCGCCTCACCAGCGCCGAGCGTGCCTGGCTGGAGCGAGCTTCCACGGTAAAACTGGCAGTCAGTGAAGACCTGGCGCCCTACGCTTTCTTCAACAGCCGTGGCCGTTTCAATGGCGTAGCGTCCGATGTGCTCGACATCATTCGGCGCAAGGCCGGGATCCACTTCGAGATCCAACGTGTCAGCTCCATCCGCGAGGCCAATGAATTACTCAGCCAAGGGCGGATGACCCTGAGCATTCTTCCCGAGACACCGCCATCCTCCCTCCCCTACCTGCATACCCGGCCACTGACGTCTGCGCCCTACCTGTTCGTCCAGCGTCAGGATGAAACCCGCGATGCATCCGATCAAAACACCCATGCAGTGGTGGCGGTTGCAGACGGTTACATCGACCGAAGAATGCTCGGAAACCAGTATCCGAACCTGGTGTTCAAACAGACCGAGACCATGGGCGAAGCCTTCAAACTGGTCCGCGAAGGCGATGCCGACATGGTGTTGGCGCCCGCCAATGTGGCGCGGTACTACCTGTCCTACAAATACGAAAACAGCTTGAAGATCGGTGGCGTCTTCGCCGGACCCGGCGTACGCATCGTATTCGCAGCACCGCAGGATCAGGCGGTGTTCATATCAATCCTCGACAAAGCGATGCTGGGCATTTCACCACGCGAGAATCTGCAGATCATTGGTCGTTGGCGAGCCAACTCGGCAACCGACGACAGGTACTGGGAAGGTATCGCCTCATATATCCGGCACTCCTTCGAGGCGCTGGGGTTGATGCTGATTATCGCGGGCGCGCTGATATTCGCGCAACGCCGGCGTATTCGTCGCAAACGCCTGGACCTGCAGCAGCGCCAGCGCTTGCTGGATGAGTTGCAGGACGCCAAGGAGTCTGCAGACCGCGCCAGCCGCGCAAAGACGGTGTTCCTGGCGACCATGAGCCACGAGATCCGTACGCCGCTCAACGCCATCCTCGGCATGCTGGAACTGGTGCTGACCCGCAAGGGCGATGCCGAACTCAACGATCAATCGCTACACATTGCCTACGAATCGGCAACCGGCCTGCTGGCGTTGATCGGCGACATTCTCGACATCTCGCGCATCGAGTCGGGCAAGCTGGTTTTAACCCCCGAGCCCATGTGCATGAAGACATTGCTGGAGTCAGTGGGCAATGTATTTTCCGGGCTCGCTCGGCAGAAGCATCTGCGCCTTTGCATGCACATCGATCCGTTAGCGGCGCAGCAGGTATGGGGCGATGCGCTGAAGATCAAGCAGATCGTGTCCAACCTGTTAAGCAATGCCATCAAGTTTACCGATCGCGGCAGTGTCGAACTTACCTGTTCGGTACAAGCCGTCGATCATTTCAAATTGCGCTTCGAGGTCAGTGTTACCGACAGCGGAGTGGGTATTCCTGCCGCGCAGCTGGACTTGGTGTTCAAGCCGTTCTACCTGGTAGAGGGTGTGATCGGTGATGCCAACTCCGGTGCTGGCCTGGGCTTGGCGATCAGCCATTCACTGTGCGAGCTCATGCAGGGCAAGCTGCAAGCGCGAAGCGAAATGGGCAAAGGTACCACGATGCGGTTTTCCCTCGAGCTCGACCGGGTGATCGTCGATACCGCGACGTTGCCGGGTACGAGCGAGATTTCCGTTCGCCAGGCAGATGAGCTGTTCACCGTACTGATTGTCGAGGATCACCTGCCTAGCCAGTACCTGCTGGTTCAGCAGATCAGCTACCTGGGCCATCGCCCGCTCACCGCGAGTAACGGCCTCGAAGGGCTGGCAGTGTGGAGCGAACAGGATATCGACATCGTCATCACCGACTGCAACATGCCGGAAATGGACGGTATCGAATTGACCCGCGCGATTCGTCGGCTGGAGCAAGGTCGGGGGCTGAAGCCCTGCCGCATCATAGGGCTCACCGCGGATGCACAACCGGCTGTGCAGCGGGCCTGTGGCGATGCCGGCATGGACCGGGTACTGGCCAAACCCACCAACCTGGCTGCGCTCAACCAGTTGATTCCCATGTTTGGTGATAGTCAATCACAGGCGAGCGAGCGCCCCTCGTGGAAGAGCGACATCCGCGCCCGGTTGGCCGAACAGGTCACCTTGAGTAACCAGCATGAGGCCGATGCGTTGCGCCAGGCACTGGCAGCGCAAGACTTGCCAGCCACACGGCGCATCGCCCACAAGCTCAAGGGTACTGCCTATCTACTTAATCATCAGGCGCTGCTGGAACATTGCGTAGAGCTGGAGGAACAGGCTGCGCAGGGGCTGGCCGACAATGTTGCGCAAACCGGGCTAGCCTTGCTCGCATGCCTGGATGGCATCAATAGCACCCTCGCGCAACCATGACTGTGAACGCCCCCATGCGCTGATGGCATCCTGAGCGCATTCAAGAACTTTCCCGCCCTCATTGCAGAGCCGTCTCGAAGGGTTGGTTCGCTCATTCGCATACCCTTTTTGCGGATGATATGAACCAGGTTCCAACCCATGTACACCCCACCCAACCTGACAAAACCTGCTCCCGACACGCAGCAACATACCGCGTCGTCACAGGCAGATCTGTGCGATGCACTCGAGATCCGCAAAGCCCTGCTTCATGGCCAATTCCGCGCTTACGTCCAGCCCCAGTTCGACCTGAGCTGCGGTGCCGTCGGTGCTCTGGAGGTCCTCGCGCGTTGGCAGCACCCTGAGCTAGGGCTGTTGACGCCGGCCACATTCATCCCGGCGATGGCGCACAAGCATCTGCTCGATGACTTGCTGCATGCGTTGCTCGATCAAGGCTTGGCGTGTCAGATCGAACTGTATCGCGATGGCCGTAAATCCCCCGTCGCTTTCAACCTGAGCTTGCCTCAATTGGCCAACGCTTCGTCAGTCGAGCGCTTGATTGCCCGACTGCGCGAACACCCCCTGCCCTTGTCATGGATAACGCTGGAAATCACCGAGGATGGCCCAGCGGTCCTCAGCGACTTTTGCGTGCAGAACGCCATACGTCTTCGCCAACTCGGCGTACGCTTGTCACTCGATGACTACGGAACGGGTCAGTCTTCGTTGTTGCGCCTATGCCAACTGCCGTTCGATGAAATCAAGCTGGCTGGCGAACTCATTCGAGAGCTGCTCAAGTCGCCGCGGCAGCGCAGTATCGTGCGCACTACCGTGAGTCTGGCCAAGGAACTGGGCTTGCGTCTGGTAGTGGAAGGGATAGAAACCGAGGATCAGCGTCGCTGCCTTGCGCAGCTGGGGGTGGGGGTTGGTCAGGGCTATCTGCGTGCGCGGCCCATGTCGGTTGACGCCCTGCGGCGTTGGCTTGCGCTGCACGGCAACGACTTTGCAGCGTGAAGCGTGTTCCGAGCAGGGCGCCAGGCGCCCTGCCTGGCGTCAGTTATGGTTGAGTATGTCGTTCAGCACCGCGTCCGCTCTGCCGGACGTCATCTTTTCGTTGCCTTTGCGGGCATAGTTAGCGTTGAAACCGGCGGCTTGCTTAAATACACCAGTAGCACTTGGCGGAATTATCAGCAACCGCCGGACTGTTCGTTGTCATGGCAAGCATGGCCACGATTATCTGAAATGCATGTTTCAACTCTTTACTCCCTGATCAACCTGCACATTGCAATTGATACTTATCTGGTCGTAGGTCAGCGCTTTGTCCTGAGGGGGCAAGCGGTAAGGCGCCAGGCAAACACCGTCCGCCCACTTCACTTTCAAGTCGCCTTCATTCTTGATGCCAAAGACAAGTGCTCGGGACAGGTTGTCGACGACGGCCAGCAACTTCCCGCCCTCGTCCTCGACCCGGGCACCGAATGGTAGCTTCCTGCCGTTGCTCAGCTTCAGGTCAATCTGTACTCGTCGCCCCGATGAAGCCTCGAAGCGTGCCTTGACCACAGCCCCACGGCGCGGCACGACCCGGGTAGAGGTATCAAGCACATCCACGTCGGTGCCCAAGGTCTGGGTGTTGAGCCCGATGTCGTTGAAACGGTAGGGTTGCACGTAGCTTTCGATGGCGTAGCCGGCACTGTCCGTACGTGCGGAAGAATTGTTGACACTGGCGCCCTTGACTCCTGGCACCTCCACCAGGGCGAAGGTTTCCCCCACAGGCTGTCCGAAGGTCACGCCGCCACTATGGGCCACCACCGAGCCTGTCGCCGACACGTCCAGGTGGCGAGTCGTACCCGACATGGCGTAGTTGCCCGAAACTTTGGCCTTCGGCCCATCCCAGCCCAGCCCGACACTGCCGGAATGCTCGCTGCCGGCGGTACCGGCCTGGGCGGCGTAAGAGAGCTTTCCGGCATCGTCGAGATATCCCGAAACCCCGGTTTGCAGGCTGTCGCCCTCATTGTTCGAACGGCTGAAGTTGCTGTACACGCGCTGCGACCGTGTACTTGAGCCAAACGGAATACTGATGGCGAATGCCAACTGATTGTCGGACTCGCGTGAACTGCCAGCCTCTTGAATATGTGACGCGGTAATGCTGTAGCTGACATCACCGACGTTGCCGCTGTACCCCAATTGCAGGCGCCGCGTGCTACCGGCGCGGTTCCAGTAATTAGTCTCGCCAGCACTGACGAATACCGAGCCACGGCCGATATTCTGGTTGATGTTCAGGTCCAGTCGACTTTTGGGGCGACTGCTGACAAAGCGCTCCTGGTTGACGTCGCTCGACTCCTGGATGTGCTCGCTCAGGGTGCGATAGCCCGAGGTCGAGTAGCGGTAGCCCACCATGGTGAACGTGGTATTGGTACTGCTGAGCGTCTTGGAATACAGAAAGCGTGCACTCTGACCGGTTTTCGCATCACCGTGATCGGGGTGCGATTGACTGTTGGTGATGTCCAGTGACATGCCACCGAGACCGGTATTGAGGCCCAGGCCAACGTTGAAGGCGTTGTAGCCATCAGAGTTGAGTATGCCCCCATAGGTGGTCAGGTTGTCGGTGGCGCCATAGACCGCCGTACCCTGCATCAGCTTGGGCGATTTCATGCCTTCACTGTCGTATTTGCCCAGCGACAAGCTGTACTGGAACGTCCCTTCGCGCACCATCACCGGCAGGTAGGAATACGCCTGGGTGTATTTGCGCTCACGGCCATCGGACTCGATGATGGTGACCTCCAGGTCGCCATTGGAGCCGCCGGGGTAGATATCGTGAATCTCGAAGGCGCCCGGCGAGACGGTCGTGGAGTAGATCACGTAACCGTTCTGGCGCACCTCGACGGTAGCATGGGTTTCGGCAATACCACGCACCACCGGCGCATAGCCTGTCTCGTTGTCGGGCAACATGCCAATGTCCGAGCCAAGCTGAAAACCGCGGAAGCGACTGCTGTCGAAGATATCGCCATTGCTGTAGAGCTGGCCGATGGCGAAACGCCCTTTGATCGAAGTGACGTCATGCTCCAGGTAAGTGCGGTTGCTGGAGAATTTGCGTGATGTGCCTGTACTCTGGCTGATCGACGATTGATTGCGCAGGCGCCATTGGCCCAGGTTGAAGCCGCTGCGCAAGCCGAGATAGCCGTAGTCGCTTTGGATACCGCCACCACTGTTGCGGTTGAGGTTCAATTGATAGTTGCTGAATGCAGCGGTGATACCGTCATCCCACAGCGAAGGATCGACGTACCCGCGCGAACGGCGCTTGATATACGCCTGCGGCACACTGATGGACAGCGACAAGTTGGCGACATCCATTTCTACCGCAGCATCTTCCAGGCGCAGCAGATTGACCGGATCGTCCTCGGTAGCCTCTTGCGAGACGATGCCTTCTCGTTGCAGGCGTTCGATATCAATGCCCATCTCACGCAGCAGGCCCACTTTCAGGATCGGGTGTGCATCGGCCTTGGGGGCGTCTTCGTCTGCGGCAAACGAAATATCCTCGCGTCGGTTAAGGCGTTGGTTCAGATAGATATCGACGCTGTAGTCGCCAGGCACCACGCCATTGGACTGCTCAAAGAAACGCAGGTCGACTTTGGCGCCTTTGTCTTTGAGAAACATGGGGTTGAATTGCGCAGCGCTGACGCTGGAAGCCCCCAGCATGCCCGCAGCCGCCAGGCACGAAAGGTAGTGGCCTGATATTTTTCTTGCGTGCGCCTTCCGAGACTTCCTGTTGTGTTTTTTGATGTTCATGGAATGAGGTTGAATTCCGTCAAAACGCTACTTCCTGTGCACGAAGCGTCCCGGGGAAATCCCCATGTGAAGTACGCGATGAAATAAAGGCAGGTACGCAGCGGCGGCGTCAGAACTTGATGGAGGCTTTGTGCTCGATCAGTGCGCCGTAGTCATTGATGGACTCCCAGGCGATCGTCGCCTCACCACCGGCTGTTGCAGGCATGTCCTTGATGGCCATTCTCTGGGCATCGTGTGGGCCAACCATGGTTGGCTCGACGGCGTACTCCTTGTTGCCCGCAACAATCGCGATTTTGGCGAAGGACACGTGAAAGGCAGAATCGTTGGTTGCCAGCAAAATAGTTTTGCCGGCTGTCTTCAGAATGTTCCATTTCAGGGTGCTGGCCGCTTCGTCAGCGGTGCCTGGCAAGCCATTGGGGCGATAGAACAACTTCAAGCGCTGGCGAAAGGCAACTTGCAGCGTATTATCCAGTTCGCTGACTTGAGGAATTTCCTGCACGCTCACCCAGAGCACCGACTCACGGTCTTCGGGCAACCCTTTGCCTTGATAGAAGATACGCAACATCTGTTGTTTGCGGTGACTCAGTCGGGCCAGGGAAGGTGTGATCGCAAACGGGATATCGCGATCGGCCTGTTCCGGGCCAGCTTCGATCCACGACTGGATCATGATGTCGTCGGTGCCCTCATTACGAACTTGAAGCGAGGCTTCATGATCCGACGCAGGGAAGATCACACGGGTACCACCGACCTGTATGCCGGCGAGAGAAACGCCAGAGGTCATCATCAGCATTAAAAAGAGATAGATTCGAACAAAGTGACCGGTATTCATCAGTGACTCGCAGAAAAGCGAGGGGGCATGCGTCCCCCTCTCTTGGGAACGATTACTCGTAGGTCAGCGTGAACGGCAGGGTGCCGTTCGCTGTGCCGGGCTTGAGCTTGGCGCCGTTACCCACGTACGAAGCACGCAGGCGCATGTTGGCGGAGTACTTGGCCTCTGAGCCTTCACCCTCTACGATCAACGGAGCGGAATACTGCTCGTTGCCGGACATGTTGAGCAGCTTGTTGCTGTCGTCGAACATGCCGATGCCCACACCTTCAGCCGTGCCGGTGATCTTCAGCAGGCTATTGTTGTTCGGATCTACGCCCGAGCCGGACATCGGATCGAAACCGAATTTGATGGTGGTCAGGCCTGCGGCGGTGTTGCCACAGTCCAGGTTGAGGTTGATGGCGGTGCCGGCAGCGATGTTGCCTTCGCCTGCCCCGTTGATGGCGTCCATGCTCACCTTGCCGAGGTTCACGTCGACGATCTGCTTGCCAGGACCGCCACCTACGGTGGAGCCCGCACCGGCCGAAGCGACGCAAGAAGCCGCGACGATTTCCCCGGTAAAGTTGATGGTGCCGTCCGCTGCCATGGCGGTGCTGGAGATAGCGCACGCGGCCGAAGCGAGCATCAGAAACGTAATTGCTTTCATTGGGATAAAACTTCCTTGCAGTGTTGGATCAGGCAGATAGCGCCTTGATTTAGCGCAAGGAAATTGTATGAATCGTGGGGGCGAGAGCTGAACAAGAGGCATCTTGGGCGGGCGGAAGAAGCATCTTGTTTTTGATTTTCGGTTCTCCAGGTGTTCGGCAAACGCTGAATTTGCCGATCATCCTTCAGTCAATCGGGCCCCTGCGCAATGCGTCGCAAGTGCTGGACCACGTCCAGGTATCTCTCCGCGCAGGCCATTGGTGGTGGGCAGGGCCAGCGCTATCAGCGCCGCCCAGCCCAAGCCCTGAGCACCGTCATCCAATCCGCACAGGAACGACGCTGCACCGAGCTAAAGGTCCTTATTTGATCTGTACCAGTTGGGCTCGCTGCTCGGGGCTCAAATCATCGACTGTCGATATCTGCAGTGGGTTAGGGGCGGTGCTTACTTTTGCTCCCATGTCTGTAGAGACGCGATCTGGCAGCTTGTACATGGCTCCGGTAATAGGGTCGACAATCAGCATACCGATGACGCCCCCTAACAGAAGGTTCCCCCAGTACCAGCCACTGACACTCGAGTCGAGCTCAACCTGCCTGTCAGGGTATCCCTCTTTCTTGAACCGCAGCGTGTAGGTTTCACCGCGGAAGTAGCGTTCACCCGACTGCAGGGTGACAACCGTAGGCGTAACGCCGTTGTAGATGACCTGCCCCGACCTGTTCACAATATCGAAAGATGCCTCCGGCGGAGTACTGGCAATAGTAACCGGATACTTTGAGTCACCAATGATAGAGGCGCAGCCGTTGAGCAAGGCGACAGCAAGCATCGCCGATGTAAATTGAATATTACGTGCCCACATAAAACACTCCCGATTAGGCCACTATGGCCGAGGGGAATCTTCTCTACAGCTGAGCGCTATTTATATAGGAAATTTCCTACGGCAATTGGCGCGGGGCGCTCATCATGAACGTGTGGGCCGCAAACGGCTAAACGCTGAGCTGTTGAACCCACTTCAACATGCTCTGGGCATCGCTGACCTCGAACTTGCCGGGCGCTTCGACCGCGAGGTGCCTGACCACGCCATCTTCGACCAGCATCGCGTAACGCTGGGAACGGTGGCCCATGCCGCGGGCCGACAGGTCCTGGCTCAAGCCCAGGGCTTTGGCGAATTCGCCATTGCCGTCGCCGATCATCTTCACCGCATCGCCCACCTGCAGGCTGTTTCCCCAGGCATTCATGACGAAGGCATCGTTGACGGAAACGCAGAGGATTTCGTCGATACCCGCAGTAAAGAGCGCATCGGCCGCAGCGACATAGCCGGGGACGTGACGCTCGGAGCAAGTGGGTGTGAAGGCCCCGGGCAAGGCGAAAATCACCAGTTTGCGTTGCTTGCAGCGCTCGAGGATGGAAAAGGCATTCGGGCCGATCGCACAGGCGCCCTCCCCGTTGCTGTAGCCGTACAGCGTGATGTCAGGCAGTGAATCGCCGGTCTTGATCATGGGTCTCTCCTCGGTGGTGGGGCTGCTGCGCAGAGCACGGCGGCCTGTTTTAGCAGGTTTGCGGCAAGGATGCAGGGTTACGCGGTTTCTGAAAAAACTTTCATGTGTTCCAGCCCTGAAAAACTGGATCAGCTAGTCGTCTATATGAATCCATCGGGTATATTCCTTCCAAACACGTAACAAGACATTACAAGAAGGGGTTTCCGTTGGATCTTTCTCATGCCACGTGGCTTGCCCACGACACCCGCCTGGTGCTCTGTTGCCTGGCGGCCATTGCCAGCATCATCGTGCTCATCAGCGTCACCAAGCTACCACCCTTCCTATCGATCCTGATCGGCACCTTCGTGGCGGGCCTGGGCGCGGCCCTGCCACCAGAAGAAGTGGCCAAGGCCTTCGGCAAGGGCGCCGGCAGCCTGCTGGGCGAGGCCGGGATCATCATTGCCCTGGGCGCGATGCTGGGCGCGCTGATGGCTGAGTCCGGGGCCGCCGACCGTATTGCCTCTACCCTGTTGCGCCATGCCCGCGGCAAGGCGCTGCCCTGGGTGATGGCGCTGGTGGCGATGGTCATCGGCTTGCCGCTGTTCTTCGAGGTCGGCCTGGTGCTGATGGTGCCGGTGATCTTCGTCATCGCCCGCCAGTCTGGGCAGCCGCTGCTCAAGGTGGCGATCCCGGCGCTGGCCGGGATGACCACCCTGCACGCCTTGATGCCTCCCCACCCGGGGCCGCTGATCGCGGTCAGTGCCCTGCATGCAGACCTGGGAATGACCATGTTGCTGGGCCTGTGCATCGCCGTGCCGGCAGTGATCCTCGCCGGCCCGCTGTATGGTATCTGGCTGTCGAAACGCATGGATGTGCAGGAACCCGCGGAACTGGGTGCGCTGTTCACCGCCAAGGTCGAGACCCGGCGCAAGCCGAGCTTTGCCATATCGCTGCTGATTATCCTGCTGCCAGTGCTGCTGATGCTTGGCAGCACGCTGGCCAAGATCGCCCTGACACCGCAAAGTACCCTGGCGCTGACCCTCAAGTTTCTTGGCGAGCCGCTGATTGCCCTGGGCCTGGCGGTGATCGCTGCGGTGATCTGCCTGGGCTGGTCGATCGGTATGGCCCGTGACCAGGTCGGCAGCGTGCTGCGCAAGAGCCTGGCGCCGATCGCCGTGCTGTTGTTGACCATCGGCGCCGGTGGTGGGCTGAAACAGACCCTGCTCGAAGCCGGAATCAGCGACACCATCAGCAAGGTGGCCAACGGCGCGCACCTGTCGTACGTGCTGTTGGCCTGGCTGATCGCGGTAGCGCTACGCCAGGCGACGGGCTCGGCCACCGTTGCGACCACCACCACTGCCGGTATTCTCGCGCCATTGATGGCGGGCCTGGCGACCACCCAGAGTTCGCTGGTGGCACTGGCCATCGGTGCCGGCTCGGTGTTCTTCTGCCATGTCAACGATGCCGGATTCTGGATGGTGCGCGAGTACTTCGGGCTGCAGCTCAAGCAGACGATCTGGGTGTGGTCGGTGCTGCAGACCATCGTCTCGGTGGTCGGGCTGGTCGGCACCCTGCTGCTGTGGCAATGGTTCCAGTAAGCGGCTACTGACAGCGCAGCCACAGTGGCTGCGCAGCCTCCGCTTCCAGCTGCGCCTGCAACTGGCTGGACGAGCCTCCATGAATGGGGAAGTCGCCGACGTCGATCTCCACGATGTCGTGCAGGAGCAACATGCGAATGACCCGGTTGCTGTCCACTGCCCCGCTGGCATGCTCGTTGAGGATCAACGCGTACATGCCCAGGTGCCAGGAGTGTTCGGCGGAATTTTCTTGCGGCTCTGGTCAAGCAGCGATGATTGGCGATGCACGCTTTTCAACTGGTCGATTCTGGTAGGGAAGTGGTCAATCGCCCTCAGCGTTCTTTCATTGAGCATGGCAATCGCGGTGGAGCACATTTGTACTCCAGCCTTGCAACCCCCATTTCCCCGAGCCTGGCCAGGGAGGACATGGCAAAAGTTAAAATATTATTCACATGCGCTAATGATTCTCATTGAAGTAGATTTCCCGGCGACCTCGCCATGAGGTCGATGCCTTCAGACATCCCGGGAGAATCATGCTAGTCCCCTTCCTAATCATGCTCCGCGAGGGCATCGAAGCCGCGCTGATTGTCGGCATCATTGCCAGCTATCTGCGCCAGACCGGCCGTGGCCAGTGGATGCCGGCCGTGTGGATCGGCGTATTCCTCGCCGCAGCCCTCTCCCTTTTTGTCGGCGCTGGCCTTGAGCTGATGAGCAGCGAGTTCCCGCAGAAACAGCAGGAACTCTTCGAAGCGCTGGTCGGCTTGGTCGCGGTGGTGATCCTCAGCTCCATGGTGCTGTGGATGCGCAAAGTGGCGCGCTCGATCAAGCATGATTTGCATGTCTCGCTCGATGCCGCGCTCGGCGGTTCGAAGCACCAGGCCTGGGCGCTGATCGCCATGGTGTTCTTCGCCGTCGCCCGCGAGGGCCTGGAGACGGTGTTCTTCCTGTTGGCGGTGTTCCAGCAGAGCGAAGGGCCTGCGGCGCCCCTGGGCGCATTGCTTGGGCTGGTGGTGGCGATCCTGGTTGGTGTGGCGCTGTACTCCGGCAGCCTGCGCCTGAACCTGGCGCAGTTCTTCCGCTGGACAGGCCTGTTCATCCTCGTGGTGGCCGCGGGCATCCTCGCCAACTCGGTGCAGGCGCTGCACGAGGCCGGGATCTGGAATGCGCTGCAGGGGGTTGTCTTCGATATCAGCCACAGCCTGCCGATGGATGGCCCGACCGGATCGGTGCTGGCGGGGATGTTCGGTTACCAGGACACCCCGACAGTGAGCACCCTGGGGGCCTACCTGCTCTATCTGGTCGGTGCGCTGGTGCTGTTCTTCTGGCCGGCGCCGGCCAAGCCTTCTTCCCACGCTGCACAGAAACAAGGGTAAGCATGACCAGTCACGAGACCGGCGCCGCCGGCAAGCCCCCCTCCCCCCGTGTACTGCGCCTGGCGGTTGCCGGCAGTGCCCTGTTGATGGTCGGTGCGGGCCTGGTGTTCTTCTACGCCTCGCACCAGGCCCAGGCCAGACGTGCGGCCAACGCCGGGCACGAAACGCTGATCACCATTCGCGATCACGCGTGCGAACCGAACGACCTGAGCGTCCCGGCCGGGCCCAACAGTTTCCGCATCGTCAACCAGTCCCAGCGCGCCGTGGAGTGGGAGATCCTCGATGGCGTGCTGGTGATCGAAGAACGCGAGAACATCGCGCCGGGCTTGTCACAGGTGATCAATGCCACGTTGCAGCCGGGTCGCTACGCGATCACCTGCGGCCTGCTCAGCAACCCGCGTGGCAGTTTGACCGTCACCCCGACCGCCGCCTCCGAAGCGGCCGCCAAGGCGCGCCCCGCACTGACCGCCTTTATCGGGCCGCTGTCCGAATACCGTGTCTACCTGGCCAGCCAGAGCAGCGCCCTGGTGCGGGCAGGCCAGGCGCTCAAGGACGCGATTCAGGCCGGCGACCTGCAGCAGGCGCAAGCCGCCTATGGCGCCGCGCGGGTGATCTACCAGCGCATCGCCCCCGCCAGCCAGCGGCTGGCTGAGCTGGACAACCGGATCAATGCCCGCGCCGATTACTTCGAGCAGCGTGAGCAGGATCCGGCGTTTGCGGGCCTGCATCGCATCGAGTACAGCCTGTTCCAACAGCGCACCACCGAAGGGCTGACACCGGTGGCCGACGCGCTGCTGGCCGACCTGGGCGAGCTCAAGACGCAACTGCTGGCCCAGTCCATTGCGCCGCAGCAATTCACCGAGGCGGTCGTGCGCAGCCTGCGCAACCTTGCACAGATCCGCAGCAGCGGCGAAGAGGAACGCTACAGCCACCTCGACCTGCAGGGCTTTGCCGCCAACCTTGAAGGTGTGCGCAAAGTGATCGATCTGCTGCGCCCCTTGTTGGCCAGGACCGGCTCCCAGCCATTGGCGGCAGTCGATAGCGCCATGACTCAGTTCGAGCAGCACCTGCAGGCCCTGCGCGGCGCCGAAGGCTACATACCCTACGACCAGGTGCCGCAGGCGCAGAAACAGCAGATCGCAGCCGATGCCGATGCACTGGCCAATGCGATTGCGGCCATCGATCAGGCCCTTGGCCTGGCCGACCAGTAAAGACAAGCGAGCCCCAGATGACAGACCGCGATACCCGTAACGCCCCGCAATCCCAAGAGCGCCGCCGCCTGCTGGCTGGCCTTGGTGTCGCGGGCGTCGCCATGGCCACCGGCAACGCGCTGGCCGCCCCCTCACCGGCCAAGGTCACCGAAGCCCCGCACAGCGACCGCACGCAAGAGCGCAACGCCTGGATCGGCGAACATCAACCGGGGGTGGTGACGCCGCGTCCTACCGCCGGGATGTTCGTCTCCTTCGATGTGCTGGCGCAGGACCAGCAGGATCTCGAGCGCCTGTTCCGCACGCTGGACCAGCGCATTCGCTTCCTGATGACCGGCGGCCCAGTCCCCCAGGTCGACCCGAAGCTGCCACCTGTGGACTCGGGCATCCTCGGCCCGGTAGTCACGCCAGACAACCTGACCATCACGGTGTCGGTCGGCGAGTCACTGTTCGACGAGCGATTTGGCCTCAGCAGTGCCAAGCCCAAGCGCCTGAGCCGCATGCTCGGCTTCCCCAACGATGCGCTGGAAGCCGAGCGCTGCCATGGCGACCTGGGGTTGCAGTTCTGCTCCAACGCGCCGGACACCAACATCCACGCCCTGCGCGACATCATCAAGAACCTGCCTGACCTGCTCTACGTACGCTGGAAACAGGAAGGCTCGGTGCCGCCGCAGGCACCGCGCAAGGCTGCAGAGCCCGAGCAAAGTGCGCGTAACTTCCTGGGCTTTCGTGACGGCTCGGCCAACCCCGACTCCAGCGACGCGGCGCTGATGAACCAGCTGGTCTGGGTACAGCGTGGCGATGAGCCCGCCTGGGCGATCGATGGCACCTACCAGGTGGTGCGGATCATCCGCAATCTGGTCGAGCGCTGGGACCGCACGCCGTTGCAGGAGCAGGAGTCGATCTTCGGCCGCAAGAAGGCCAGCGGCGCGCCCATGGACGGCCAGCGCGAAACCGATGTACCCAACTACGCCAAGGACCCGGAAGGCAAGCTGACCCGCCTGGACGCCCATATCCGCCTGGCCAATCCGCGCACCGCGGCCAGCCAGCCCAACCTGATCCTGCGCCGGCCCTTCAACTACTCCAGTGGTGTGAACAAGAACGGGCAACTGGATATGGGGCTGCTGTTCATCTGCTACCAGGCCGACCTGGAGAAGGGCTTCATCACCGTCCAAAACCGCCTCAACGGCGAGCCGCTGGAGGAATACATCAAGCCGGTCGGAGGGGGGTATTTCTTCGCCCTCCCCGGTGTGAAGAACGATCACGATTTCATCGGTCGTTCGCTGCTCGACGCTGCCAAACCCATAAAAACCGCATGACACGACACAGAAACGGATCAGGACATCGCCATGAACAAGACCCGCCTCGCCCTGTTGCTCACGCTTGCCCCGCTGTTGGCCAATGCTGCGGTTGACCCGCTGACCCTGGTGCAGCCGGTGTCGGACTACAAGATCTATGTCACCGAGAAGGTCGATCAGCTGGTGAGCGACACCGAGCAGTTCACCAATGCGGTGAAGAAGGGAGACCTGGCCAGGGCCAAGGCGCTGTATGCCACGACCCGGGTCAACTATGAAGCCGTCGAGCCGATTGCCGAGCTGTTCAGCGACCTGGACGCGGCCATCGACTCGCGGATGGACGATCACGAAAAAGGTGTCGAGGCCGATGACTTCACCGGCTTCCATCGCCTGGAGTACGCGCTGTTCGACAAGAACACCACCGACGGCCAAGGCCCGATTGCCGACAAGCTGATCGCCGACGTGAAAGACCTGCAGGGCCGTATTGCCACCCTGACCTTCCCGCCAGAAAAAGTCGTCGGCGGTGCGGCAGCATTGCTCGAAGAAGTGGCCGCGACCAAGGTTTCGGGTGAGGAGGATCGCTACAGCCACACCGACCTGTACGACTTCCAGGGCAACATCGACGGCGCACAGAAGATCTTCGAGCTGTTCCGCACCCACCTGGAGTCCCAGGACAAGGCGTTCGTCGCCAAGGTCGACAAGAACTTCGCCACCGTCAACACGCTGCTGGCCAAGTACAAGACCAAGGATGGCGGGTTCCAGTCCTACGACAAGGTGGCCGAGCGTGATCGCAAGGCCATGGTCGGGCCGGTCAATACCTTGGCCGAAGACTTGTCGACCTTGCGCGGGAAGTTGGGTTTGAACTGATCTTCAATAACGCTGTTGTTCTTTTCGCGGGCACGCCCGCGAACGGAACAACCCCTCGCGTCGACCATAACTACCGCGCGAATGAAATATATTTAAAACTCCCCACTGCCTGCCCCTTTTCTAAACTTTGTTTCATCGAAAACCCTGCCAATCTCCCCTTCTATTCATCGTCCCCCAGGCATAAAGCGTGGAGAATGGCGCGCCGCTCGCCATGCCCGCTACCGGACCTGCGCTGCAACGAGTGGCAACTGGCCCTGCGCTGCATGGCTGCGCCACTTTCAGCGTTGAACGGATAGGCACTGCGCTAAACAGAGATTGTCTATCTGGGCAAGTTCTCAAGGCGAATCAGTCAGTCCCAACGAATGCCTCGAACCAACTGATGACTTTAAGTTCATTTCAACGTTTCGATGTCGCCACTTAACATTGAACTGCGGATGACTTACCCGTCTTGAGGAAATGTATGAACACGCACGCACCGATCACCTTTACCGCTACCCCCGAACGCATCCTGATTACCGGCGCCACGGGTTTCCTCGGCGGGTCGGTCGTCGCCCAGCTGATTGCCAATGGCCAAGGCCCGCAACTGGTATTCCTGGTCCGCGCCGAAAACGCCGGGCAAGGGCTTGAGCGCCTGCGCGACAACCTGCAGCAGCATGGCGTCAGCCAGGCCGAATGCCAGGCGCTGAACGCCGGGCAGATCATTTGCGGCGACTTCCTCGACACCTCCTGGCTGGAGCGCGAAACGCCGCGCCTGCTGGAGGTCGATCGGGTCATCAACTGTGCTGCCGTGGCGTCGTTCTCGAAGAACCCGGCCATCTGGCCGGTCAACGTCGAGGGCACCTTCGCCTTTGCCGAGGTGATGAGCCGCTCCAAGCGCCTCAAGCGCTTCCTCCACGTGGGCACCGCCATGTGCTGCGGCCCTGAGCGTGAATCGCCGATCAGTGAATCCTGGGAGTTTCCGGACGCTGAACAGCAACTGGTGGACTACACCGCCTCCAAGGCTGAAATCGAGCGACGCATGCGCGAGGAACTGCCGGCCCTGCCGCTGGTGGTGGCGCGCCCCTCGATCGTGGTCGGTCACCGCAGCCTGGGTTGCCAGGCCTCTGGCAGCATCTTCTGGGTGTTCCGCATGGGCTTCGCCCTGGAAAGCTTCACCTGTGGCCTCGACGAACAGATCGACGTGATTCCGGTGGACTACTGCGCCGAGGCGCTGATCGGCCTGACCCTCAAGCCGCGCCTGAGCCACGACCTCTACCACATCTCCGCCGGGCATGATTCGGCCTGTACTTTCGGCGAGATCGACCAGGCATTCGCCCTGGCCAACGGCGCCGCGCCGGTGGGCGAGCGCTACCGCAAGATCGATGTCGACAACCTCAAGGAACTGGCCGCCAGCTTCGAGTCGCGCATCGGCCCGGCCAACCCACGCCTGGTCCTGCGGGCCCTGCGCCTGTACAGCGGTTTTGCCGACCTGAACTACCTGTTCGACAACCGCCGCCTGCTCGATGAGGGCATTGCCGTGCCGCCGCGCTTCACCGACTACCTGGATGTGTGCGTGCGCTCCTCCAGCGGTGTGAGCATTGCCACCCAGATGCAGTGGGATTTCAAGTAAGCAGGCGCTTCGCGGGTGAGCCCTTCGCGGGCAAGCCCGCTCCCACGATTGAGCGGGAAAGCCAGTCGCTGCCCGCAAAACCTGAGCGGTGCAGTTCTGTAGGAGCGGGCTTGCCCGCGAAAAGCACACTGCGGTGGAGCATCGGCTTTGCCGCAGAGCCATAGTCCATGGCGCAGCGCTGCCTCAGAGCGTCACCAGCCCATGCTCCAGCGCGTACTTCACCAGTGCTGCTGGGGTATCGATATTCAGCTTGCGCCGGATGCTCAGCCTGAAGGTCTCCACCGTGCGCACGCTGATGCCCAGCTCCCGGGCCATCTCCTTGTTGTTGCTACCCCTGGCGATCATCGCCAGCACCTGCAGCTCGCGCGGGGTCAGGTCGTTCTCGTCGCGGCCGCTGCTGACCAGCTTGCGGGCGATTTCCGGGCTGTAGAAACTGCCACCGGCAGCAATCGCCTCGATTGCGGCTATCAGCTCGGTGGAGGGTGCGTTCTTCAGCACATAGCCCCTCGCCCCCGCCGTGATCGAGGTGCGCACGTACTCCTGGTTGTCGTACATGCTCAGCATCAGCACCCTGATGCCGGGGTACAAGCCACACAGGCGGCGGGTCAGCTCCAGGCCGTTCATGTCCTGCAGGCCAACATCCACCAGCAGGATATCCAGCTCCAGCGAGGCCACCAACTCAAGCGCCTGGGCGCCGGATTCAGCCTGGCCGACCACCTGGAAATGGGCAATTGCGCCCAGCAGTGCCTTGACGCCGTCGCGTACCAGCACATGGTCGTCGACCAAAGCAATGCGGATCGGTGTGGTGTCGCTCATGCAAGCCTCGGGTTGTTCATGGGTATCTGGACCTGCAGCTCGGTGCGTCCGGCAGACGACGCAATGCTGAAACTGCCCCGGTGATGCTCGACCCGCTCGCGCAGGTTGCGCAGGCCAATGCCGTGGCTTTCGTACGCGGCACTTGGGTCGAAGCCCATGCCGTTGTCCTCCACGCGCAGTACCAGCAACCCGTCGTGGGCAGAGATGGAAATGATCGCGACACTGGCCTTGGCGTGGCGGTCAACATTGGCCAGCGCCTCCTGGATGATACGGAACAGCGTCAGCGAAAGCTCGGCATCCACCTCGATGTCCGTCAGCCCGCACTCGTACTGGGTACGGATGCCGGTGCGCTGCTCGAAATCGCGCACATGCTGGTCGATGGCGGGCGAAAGACCCAGGGTGTCGAGCAGCGAGGGGCGCAGGTCGTGGGAAATCCGCCGCACCTCGCCGATCGCCGAAGCCAGGCGAGTGGTGCCGTTGCGCAGGTTGTCCAGCCCGCCGGCACGACCGTTGTCGAGCTCCATGGCCGCGAGCTCGAACTGGAACTTGATCGACACCAGTTCCTGGCTGATGCCGTCGTGCAGTTCGCGCGCTACCCGCGAGCGCTCCTCTTCCTGAAGGTTGACGATACGCTGGTTGAGCGCCGACAGCTTGCGGTCGGCCAGACGGTGTTCGCTGACGTTGAGCATCAGCCCACCGGCAAAGATCACCAGCACCGCCAGCAGCGAGAACGAGGCGATGGCCAGCACCGTGGTCAGCACGCCGGAGGCCACCTCCTGGCGCGACTTGAGCGTGGCCACCTCGACGTCGTCGATGTAGATGCCGGTGCCGAGCATCCAGCCCCAACGCTCGAGCATCACCACATAGGCCAGCTTGCCGGTGGACTGCCCGGTGGAGGGCTTCTGCCAGTCGTACAACTGGTAGCCGTCACCGCGTTCGGCGCTCTCGAGCAGTGCCTGGATGACCAGCAGGCCCTTATTGTCGGTCATGCCGATCAGGTCTTTGCCCACCAGTTCGGCCTGGCGCGGGTGCATCAGGTTCTTGCCGTGGCGGTCGTAGACGAAGAAGTAGCCGTCCAGGCCGAAGTTGGCCCGCGACAGGATCTGCAGGGCGCGCTGGCGAGTGTCGTCATCGTCGGCGCCGCTGTCGTACAACGGCGCGATCAGGCTCATGGCCAGGCCCAGGTAGTTCTTCAACTCGGCCTTCTTCGCCGCCATGATGCTGCTTTCCACCAGGCGCGCCTGGTCCTCCTCGAGCTTGCGGCTCTGGGCGAACACCAGGATGCAGATGAACAGCACCGAGACGATCAGCGGCAGGACACTGAGCGTGACGATCTTGTGCTTGAGTTGCATGGTCACTCCGGTTGCGGGGGCGGCGCGGCGCCAGCTTCGCCTGTGGCCCCGGCAAATGACAAGGGCGCCACGACAAGCGTGGCGCCCCTTTTACACGGCAAACACCTCAGCAGCAACGCGTCGGACGTCCGCTGGCACCGTTGTAGCGTGCATCCTGCCGCTCGCGGAAGAACGCCTTGCGGCTCATCACCGGCTCGCCCGGGTGCTGGGCCTGCATATGCGCGACGTAGGTGTCGTAGTCGGGCATGCCGACCAGCATGCGCGCAGCCTGCCCCATGCATTTGCCCATCTTGCTCAGTTTGCTCAACATCGCAGCGTTCCTCAGGCGTCGGGGATCGGCTGGAACGGCGACTCCTTGTCGCTGCGCTCAGGCTTGACCCAGGCGCCTCTGCCGACCTTCACGGCAAAGCACAGGATGCTCAGCACCACGAACAGGAACAACCCGGTCAGCACGGCGTTGGTGTAGGCGTTGAAGATCACGTGCTGCATCTGTGCCAGATCCTTGGCCGGTGCCAGCACCTGCCCGGCTGCTGCGGCATCGCTGTACTTGCGCGCCAGCGCCAGGAAGCCCATGCCCGGGTTGGGGTCGAACAGCTTGATCAGGCCCGCGGTGGTGGTGCAGATCAGCAGCCATACGGCAGGCAGCAAGGTGACCCAGACATACTGCTGGCGCTTCATGCGGATCAGCACCACCGACGCGAGCATCAGGGCGATGCCGGCCAGCATCTGGTTGGAGATGCCAAACAGCGGCCACAAGGTGTTGATGCCGCCCAGTGGATCGATCACCCCCTGGTACAGCAACCAGCCCCACATCGCCACGCAGCCAGCGGTGGCCACCAGGTTGGCGGTCCAGGAGTCGGTCTTTTTCAGTGCCGGCACGAAGTTGCCCAGCAGGTCCTGGAGCATGAAACGCCCGGCTCGGGTGCCGGCATCCACGGCGGTCAGGATGAACAACGCCTCGAACAGGATCGCGAAGTGGTACCAGAACGCCATGGTGTTCTCACCCGGCAGCGCCTGGTGCAGGATCTGCGCGATCCCCACCGCCAGCGTCGGCGCACCACCGGCACGGGCCAGGATCGAGTGCTCGCCGATGTCGGTGGCGGTCTGCTGGAGGATTTCCGGGGTGATGGTGAAGCCCCAGTTGCTGACCGTCTGCGCCACCGTGACCACATCACCGCCGACCACCGCGGCCGGGCTGTTCATGGCGAAGTACACGCCCGGCTCGATGACCGAGGCGGCAACCATGGCCATGATCGCCACGAACGACTCCATCAGCATGGCGCCGTAGCCGATGTAGCGGGCATGGCTTTCGTTGGCCAG
This sequence comes from Pseudomonas sp. SYWMCR5, assembly GCF_057197165.1. Taxonomy (NCBI): domain Bacteria; kingdom Pseudomonadati; phylum Pseudomonadota; class Gammaproteobacteria; order Pseudomonadales; family Pseudomonadaceae; genus Pseudomonas; species Pseudomonas sp. SYWMCR5. The sequence continues at coordinate 471,002 of NZ_JBXUNH010000002.1, read as the reverse complement.
CAGCTTGGGCGTGGTGCCGGAGCTGATCAGCGCATGGAAGCCGGACACTGCACCACAGGCGATGGTGATGAACAGGAACGGGAACAGCGCCCCCTTCCACACGGGGCCTGTGCCGTCGACGAATTGGGTGATGGCCGGCATCTTGAGCTCAGGCGCGATCACCAGGATACCGATGGCCAGCGCCACGATGGTGCCGATCTTGAGAAAGGTCGAGAGGTAGTCGCGTGGCGCCAGAATCAGCCAGATCGGCAGCACAGCGGCGACGAAACCATAGCCGATCAACATCCAGGTGATCTGCACGCCGGTGAAGGTGAACGCTGGGCCCCACACTGGATCCGCGGCAACCATGCCGCCGCCCCAGATAGAGGCAAGCATCAGTGCCACGCCGATCACCGAGATCTCGCCGATACGACCCGGGCGCAGGTAGCGCAGGTACACGCCCATGAACATGGCGATCGGGATGGTCGCCATCACCGTGAACATGCCCCACGGGCTCTCGGCCAGGGCCTTGACCACGATCAGCGACAGCACCGCAAGGATGATGATCATGATCAGGAACGTGCCGAACAGCGCGATGGTTCCGGGGATCGAGCCCATTTCCTCGCGTACCAGGTCGCCCAGGGAGCGGCCATTGCGGCGGGTGGAGATGAACAGGACCATGAAGTCCTGCACGGCCCCGGCCAGCACTACCCCGGCAATCAGCCAGAGCGTACCGGGCAGGTAACCCATCTGCGCGGCGAGCACCGGGCCGACCAGTGGGCCGGCGCCAGCGATGGCGGCAAAGTGATGGCCGAAAAGGATGTGCTTGTTGGTCGGTACGTAGTCCAGCCCGTCGTTGTGCAGCACGGCCGGGGTGGCGCGGGTGGAGTCCAGTTGCATCACCTTGTTGGCGATGAACAGGCTGTAGTAGCGGTAGGCAACGAGGTAGATGGCGACGGCTGCGGTGACGATCCACAGGGCGCTGATGGCTTCGCCCCTGCGCAACGCCACGGTGCCCAGCGCGAATGCGCCCAGCAAGGCAATGGCGAACCAGGCAATTCGGGTAGCCAGTTTGGTCATCGGGATTTCTCCTGTCGCGACGGGTGTGCCGGCGACGGTTTTTGTTTTTGTGGGTGCCCGGGTAGGGACGACGACACTCTCGGCGTACTGGGTCCACAAGAACATTCGCAGTACTACGCGTAAGTACTACGTAGAACTACGTAGAGGGGGGGTGTCAGTGAGGGTTGCGGTGCTCCTTTCGCGGGCACTGCCCCAATCCTCTGACTTGATGCCAGGCAGATATTGGCACGACTATTGATTAATGACTCCACAACGATTGTTGAACAATCATAAGTGGAGCGTCCTTCATGTCCCGAGCAACAGCCCTCACCCTCGCCCTGACCCTCAGTGCCGCCGCACAGGCCGCCGACGGCACCTTGCAGTCCGATCGCCTGTCCATCGGCTCGGATCTCACCTACCCTCCCTACACATACCTCGACCAGGGCAAGCCTGCTGGCTTCGATCCCGAGTTCATGACCCTGCTCGGCCAGCATCTCAAGCTCGCCCCCCAGTTCCAGGACACCCGCTTCGCCAACCTGGTGATGGGGGTCAACGCTCGACGCTTCGATGTGGTCGCCTCGGCCCTTTACGTCACCCCTGAGCGCGCGGCGCAGGTCGATTTCCTGCCCTACCTCAAGAGCGGTGCCTCGCTGATGGTGCGTGCCGATGACAGTTTCCGCCCGCAAGCGCCCCAGGACCTGTGCGGCAAGCGCATTGGTTCGATCAAGGGTGGGTCGTGGATTCCCAAGCTGATGGCGCTGTCAAAAAGCCACTGCGAGGCCAACGGCCAGGCGCCGATCGACTCGCGCGAATTCCCCACCTCACCGGAGGCGGCCCAGGCCCTGCTGGCCAAGGCGGTCGATGTGCAGTTCGAAGACGCCGCAGTGGCGGCCATCACCGCCGACAAGCTCAAGGGCCGAGTGGTGATCAGTTCCCACGAGCTGATCTACCCGGTGGTCATTGGCCTTGCCGTGCGCAAGGGCAACGATGCACTGCTCGGTGAACTGCGCCAGGGCTTCGAGGCCATGAAGCACAGTGGCGAGTACCAGACGCTGTTGACTCGCTACAACCTCGGCGAGCCCAGCCCTGCCGAAGTGGCCCAGGCCCTGGGCCAGAATCCTCAAGCGAAAGCGCAGTAAGCAGGAGCGTCGAGCATGCAATTCGATTGGGATTATGCCGCCGGCCTGCTGGTCAACGGCGACTTCTGGAAGGCAGTCGGCACCGTGGTGGAGTTGAGCGTCGAGACCTGGCTGCTGGGCATCGTCTTCGGCTTTGTCCTGGCGCTGGCGCGGCAGTCGAGCAACCGCACCCTGAACCGCGGCGCGGCACTGTACATCTGGTTCTTCCGCAGCCTGCCGCTGCTGGTGCTGCTGATCTTCGTCTACAACCTGCCCCAGGTCTTCCCGAGTACCAGCGTGCTGCTGTCCAACCCCTACGCCGCCGGCCTGATCGCCTTGGTGCTGAGCGAATCGGCCTATATCGCCGAGATTCATCGCGGCGGCCTGCTGGCAGTGGCCAAGGGGCAACTCGAGGCCGGCAAGGCGCTGGGTATCCGCTACACCGGTGTGCAGCGCCTGATCGTGATTCCACAGGCGTTGCGGGTGGCATTGCCGACCCTGGCCAACGAGTACATCACCATCGTCAAGCTGACCTCGCTGGTGTCGGTGATTTCGCTGTCGGAGATCCTGCTGGTCGGCCAGCAGCTGTACACGCAGAACTTCCTGGTAATGGAGACCATGCTCGCGGTCGCCTTCTACTATGTGCTGATCGTCACGGTGTTCAGTTACCTGCTACGTCGCCTGGAGCAGCACCTTGACGTCACCCGGCGCCAGCCCAAGGCCATCGCCGATGGCCCGGCGCAACCGGCGCCTGCCCGGCGCGAGACCACACCCAGGCAGGGCGACTTCGCCCTACGGGTATTCGGCGCGCGCAAGCACTATGGTCAGCTGGAAGTACTCAAGGGCATCGACCTGGACATCCGCTTCGGCGAAGTAGTGTCGATCATCGGGCCTTCGGGGTCGGGCAAGACTACGCTGATCCGTACCCTGAACGGCCTGGAGGGCCTGGATCGTGGCCAGGTCGAGCTGTGCGGCGCGCCGTTCCTGCGCGGGCGTGAAGAAGACGGCGGCAGCCTCGGCAATCGCTTGCACATGGAGGGCATCGTCCAGGTCGGCATGGTGTTCCAGGGTTTCAACCTGTTCCCGCACAAGACGGTGCTGGAGAACGTGATACTCGCCCCACGTCACCATGGCCATGCCAGCGACACCGACCTGCACGCCTTGGGCTTGGCGCTGCTGAGCAAGGTGGGCCTGCGCGAGCATGCCGGCAAGTACCCGCACCAGCTCTCCGGCGGCCAGCAGCAAAGGGTGGCGATCGCCCGGGCACTGGCCATGCGCCCGCAGGTGATGCTGTTCGACGAGCCGACCTCGGCGCTCGATCCGGAACTGGTCGGCGATGTGCTCAAGGTGATCGAGGACCTCGCCCGCGAGGGCATGACCATGGTCATCGTCACCCATGAAATGAAATTCGCCTTCCAGGTCTCCGACCGCGTGGTGTTCATGGAGCGCGGAGAGATCATCCAGGCCGGTGCGCCGCGCGAGTTGCTCGACAACCGCAGCGAGCGTATGGGCCGCTTCCTCAAGGACGTGCAACTGGCATGAGCAGCAAAGTCCCGGAAAAGACCGGCGAAAGCCTGCCCCTGGCCGACCAGGTGGCCCTCGAACTGCGCGAGGACATCATCGGCGGCCGCCTGGTCTCAGGCATGCCGCTGGTCGAGGCGGAGCTCACCGGCCGCTATAACGCTTCGCGCAACACCGTACGCGAGGCCCTGCACCAGTTGGGTCACGAAGGCCTGACCACCTACGTGCGCAACAAGGGTGTGATGGTGCGCAGGCTGGGTGTCGCCGAGGTGCGCGATATCTTTCTGGTGCGCCGCACACTTGAGGTGCAGGCGATCCACGGCAGCAAGCCGCTGCGCGAATACCAGTCCGACCGCATGCTCGACGCCATCGAGGCGGCCGAACTTGCCCGTGATCGTGAAGACTGGCAGGCCTTCGGCACCCACAGCCTGCGCTTTCACCAGCACATCGTCGGCCTGCTGCGCAGTCCGCTGCTGGATGCCTTCTTCACCAATATCGCTGCGCAGATGCGTCTGGTGTTCGCCGTTGCGCCCGATGAAAAGAACTTCCAGAGCCCTTGGCTGGAGCGCGACCGAGAGATCCACGACCTGCTCGCCGACGGCTTGCGTCACGATGCCGCCGAAGCCATGACCCGTTACCTGGACGACTCCGAGCACGCCCTGCTCGACCTGTTCAGCCATCCACCCCGTTCCTGAAACCGGAGACCTACCCATGTACAAGGATTATCCCGCCGCCTACCAGGTCAGCAAAGGCGCTGCCCTGCAGGTCGACAAGCCTTTCTATGACCGCGTGCGCGAGCGCCAGGATGCACGCACGCTGATCGAGCAGTTCGAAGTGCCGATCCGCACCGGCCGCGCCTGGAAGGTGCCGGCGGGCCATGTGTTCCGCGTCACCACCCCGGTCGGCCCGCAGGTCGGCGACTTCAACATCTGGAACGCCAACGACCCGCGTGAGCGCCTGTGGGCGGCCCGTACCCGCCAGTTGCAGGGTGCCCACGTCACCACCTACGACCGACTGTGGTCGAACCTGCCATTCCTGCGCCCGCTGGTAACCATCACCGACGACAGCCTGGCCGACTACGGCATCGACGAACACGGCGGACGCCTGCACGACCTGCTCGGCACCCGTTGCGACCCCTACGTGAACAAGATGCTCACCGGCGAGGACTTCCATCACCACTGCCACTCCAACCTCACCCGCGCTGTGCTGCCCCATGGGCTGACCGAGTTCGACGTGCACGATGTGCTGAACATCTTCCAGTGCACCGGCCTGAACCATGACGACATGTACTTCATGAAGGCCTGCCCGGCCAAGCAGGGTGATTACCTGGAGTTCTTCGCCGAAATCGATGTGCTGTGTGCGCTGTCGACCTGCCCGGGCGGCGACCTCTCATTGCCGATGTGGGGGCCTGAGGCACAGGACCCGCTGTCGGTCTGCCGGCCACTGGGAGTGGAGATCTACAAGCTCGACGACAGCCTGCTGGAGGGCTGGACGCAGCCCAAGCGCGCCAGCTACAACGGCATGCACGGGCTGGCGATCGGCAAGGCAGAGTGGGAGTGATCGGCTGAGCTGGAGGGCGGCGGTTCGCCGCCCCGACGTGCCCGCGTAAAGAACACCGCGGTGGAAGGCACCGGCTTCGCCGGTGATCGCGGGACTAGCCCGCTCCCACAGGTAACACCGCAGTATTCAGAAGTTGCGGAGCTCTTGTAGGGGTAACTTTCTTGTTCAAAATCTAAAGGTCAGCCCAATCCCTGTGGGGGCGGCGGTTCGGCGCCCCGACTGGTCCCGCGAACACGGGCGTAGCCCGTGCCAGGCAGCGCGGTGTCTTTTTCAACGATCAGAAACCTGCTCCAGAAAGATCAAGCGCAGCGGCTCGCCCAACAGCATTTCGCTCTGCGCCGCAAACCGCTGGAAATACGGTGCGGCGAAATGCGCATCGAGCGCGGCCTGGTCGACGAACGCCTCGCGCATGTAGAACGTCCCTGGCTCATCCTTGCCCTCGAACAGCACATAGTCCAGATTGCCCGGCTCCGCGCGGGTCGGTTCAATCAGTTCCAGCAACGCCTGCTTCAGTGCCAGCGCCCTGCCCTCGCGGGCCTTGAGCACTGCAATCGATACCAGCGGATTGTTCGTTACCTGCGCACCCATCGTCACATCTCCAACACGTTTGAGTTGCGCACAGTATTGCCGGGGCGATGGCCGGCAAACAGCCGCGCCGCCCGATAACACTTTCAACGCGATGCGGAAAATCGCTCAGGCCAGCGTTTGCTGCACCTGGTCAACGGTTCTCGCCAGGCTCTCCAGGTGCAGCCCCAGCACCCGCTCTACCGGTGCCTGGTCCAGTGGCCAGTGCAAGGCGATGCTCCCCGCCAGCCGTCCTTGCGTGTGGACCGGCAAGGCGATGGCGCGGATCAGGAACGGTAGCCGCACCGGATACTCCCAGTAACCTTCCGTGCGCCGGGCAAAACCTTGCTGTGTCTCGTCCTCGATGCCGCGCAGCAGTGTGTCGTCCCCCAGGTGCGCATGCTCGGCCAGGCGCTCGACCTCATGCTGCTCCAGCTCGCCCAGGCAGGCGCGCCCCATCGCCGAGTGGAACAGGCTGGCGTGGTGGCCGACGATCTGGCAGTTGTTCGGGTAGCGCTTGCGCAACACCTGGGGAATCGCGCTCTCCATCACTTCCAGGCGCTGGCCGTCGAAGCATGACAAGTCGGCCACCAACCCGGTGCGCTCGCTGAGCTCCAGCAACAGGGGCGCGGCGCTTTCGACCATCTGCCGCTTGAACCGCAACTGGCCGTCGCCGAACAGGCGCCGCGCGCGCAGACGGTAGCGGCGGTCGCTCAGGCCCCGGTAGGTCCAGCCCTGCTCCTGCAAGGTGGCGAGCATGCGCGATACTGTGGCCTTGGGTAACGCCGTCAGGTAGTGCAGCTCCTCCAGCCCAAGGGCCTGGTGCTCACCCAGCAATTCGATGATCGTCAACGCCCGCTCAACCGATCGCACGCCACCGCCGTCTCCATTGCCGCTCATGTTCGCCTCCGTGTCTGCACCAGGATCGTCACATTGCCCAGCAAGATATGCGCCTGCAAGGGCTTCAGCGCGCCAGCAGGCTCGGCGGCGGGTAGCGCTCGACCCAGCGGGTCAGCTGCTCGTGGGCATAGGCCAGGCGCAGCACCGCCTGATCGGCCTGGGCCGGGCCGATGATCTGCATCCCCATCGGCAGGCCCTGTGCATTGAAACCGACCGGAACGCTGATACTCGGCAACCCGGCCAGGGTCGGGCCGATCACCACCTCCATCCAGCGGTGATAGGTGTCCATCGCCCGCCCACCAACGACCTGCGGCCAAGGTTGCTGCGCGTCGAAAGGAAACACCTGGGCCGAGGGCAGCAGCAGGAAGTCGTAACGCTCGAACAGCCCTGCCATCGCCCGGTACCAGTCGCTGCGCGCCAGCGACGCCTGGTAGAGTGCAGCGGCGCTCAGTTGCAGGCCGCCCTCGACCTCCCACTGCGCCTCCGGCTTGAGCAATGCGCGCCGACTCGGGTCGGCGTAGGCCGCTGCGAGGTTGCCGTGCACCAGAAAGTGGCGATGGGTCAGCCAGCATTGCCAGAGGCGCTCCAGCGGGTAGTCCGGCTGACAGGCCTCGACCTTGCACCCCAGGTTCTCGAAGTCGCTCAATGCGGTTTCGCACAGGCTCAGCACGGCATCGTCCATGGGCAGGTAACCGTTGTAGTCGCCCAACCAGCCGACCCGCACATCGGTGAAGTCCTGTCGCAGGTCCGCAGCGAAATCCTGCATGCCATCGTTGATGGACAGCGGCACCCGCGCATCGAAGCCCGCTTGTACCGACAGCAGCCGGGCCAGGTCGGTGACGCTGCGCCCCATCGGGCCCTCGGTGGCGAGTTGCTGGACGAACATCTCCGGCGCCGGACCGTGCGGCACGCGGCCCTGGGACGGGCGCAGGCCAAACACATTGTTGAACGCCGCCGGGTTGCGCAACGAGCCCATCATGTCGCTGCCATCGGCCACGGGCAGCAGGCGCATGGCCAGTGCCGCAGCGGCCCCGCCGCTGCTGCCGCCGGCCACCCGGCTGGGGTCGTAGGCGTTGGTGGTGGTGCCGAACAGCGTGTTGTAGGTCTGCGAGCCGAGGCCGAATTCCGGCACGTTGCTCTTGCCGAGGATGATCGCGCCGTTGTGCCGAACCCGCGCCACGCTGATGGCGTCCTGCTGCGGCACCTGCTCGGCGAACAGCGGCGAGCCCAAGGTGGTGCGCAGGTCAGCCGTGGCGGCCAGGTCCTTGATGGCCTGGGGCATGCCGTGCATCCAGCCGCGAGACTGGCCGCGGTCGAGCTCGCGGTCGCGTGCGTCGGCCTCCCTGAGCAGTTGCTGTGCCGGACGCAGCGACACCAGAGCGTTGACCTGCGGATTGACCCGCTCGATGTGCGCAAGGTAGGCCTGCATCACCTCGCGGCAGGACACCTGGCGAGCATGGATCGCCCGGGACAGGTCGCTGGCATCCAGCGCGACGACAGGGTCGAGATCTAGCGGTTTCACGGTTTTACTCCAAGTTCGAGGACGGCAGGCGCGCGTGGCCGCACGGCTTCTTTCAGACAATAGGTGCCCAGCAGTGTCACCACGCAGGCGAACAGCACGTAGAACGACGGCGCAACGGGCGTGTTCAAGACCTTGGTCAGCCAGGTGACGATCAGCGGCGCGAAGCCGCCGAACAGCATTACTGCCACGTTATACGCCACCGACACCCCCGTTGAGCGGACTGCGATGGGGAACTGCTCGGCCAGCGCCGTGGGTGCCGGCCCATAGAAACCACCGATCATGCTGCACAGCGCCAGTTGCATCACCAGCAGACGCTCGACCGACGGTGCTGCGGCGACCCACAGGTGCAGCGGGTAGACCATCAGGAAAAAGCCCAGGGTGAAGGCCATCAGCACCGGCCTGCGGCCGATACGGTCGGACAGCGCGCCGGAGAACGGAATCACCACCGTCATCAGGCCCACCGCGAGCATCTGCACCAGCAGCACCTGGTCCAGTGGCAGCCCCAGGCTCTTGTGGGCGAAAGTCGGCATGTTCACCAGCACCACATAGAAGGAAACGGTCGCGCCGCTGGCCAGGCCCATGGACACCAACAGCGCCCGGCGATGCGTACGCAGCACCTGCCACAGGCTTGGGGCCTGGTCCTTGGCTTGTTTGCGCGCCTCGAGAAACTCCTCGGGCTCCTGCATGTGCTTGCGAATCCACAGCCCCACCGGGCCGATCAGCAAGCCGAACACGAAAGGAATCCGCCAGCCCCAGGCGTCCAGCGCCTCGGCTGAACACAGGTGGGTGACCAGCGCGACCATCGACGCCCCGGTGAAAACCGCCAGGCATTGCCCGACCAGTTGCCAGGAGCCGTACAGCCCCTTGCGGTGCGCCGGCGCGCTCTCCACCAGAAATGCCGTGGCACTGGCATACTCACCGCCCGTGGCGAAGCCCTGCAGCATGCGCGCGACCACGATCAGCAAGGGCGCGCCCATGCCGATGGCCAGGTAGTTGGGGGCGAAGGCGATCATCGCGATGGACAGGGTCATCAGGCGAATGATCAGTTGCATGGCCGCCTTGCGCCCCTTGCGGTCGGCGTAGATACCCAGCAATACGCCGCCCACCGGGCGCATGAAGAATCCGACGCCGAAGGTCGCCAGGGCCATCAGCAGCGAGGCGTAGTCATCGTCGGAGGGAAAGAACTGACGAGCGACGATGCTGGCCAGAAAGCCGTACACGATGAAGTCATACCATTCCAGCGCATTGCCGATGACGGCGGCGACCACTTGCCGGGTGCGCGATGCGCCTGCATTCGTAGCGTGCATGGGAAATTCTCCAGAAACCAGATGTGAGGAACGCCCGCAGGGATGTGGGCTCCAGCGGCAGTCAATGAAGAAGCGTTCAGGCCGGGGCGAGCCAGCGTTCGGTGAGCGCGCTCCAGTAGGCGGCCCCGGTCAGCAGGATGTCGTCGTTGAAGTCGTAGGCGGGGTTGTGCACCATCGGCCGATCCACGCCGTTGCCGATGAACAGGTAGGCGCCGGGGCAGCGTTGCAGCATCCAGGCGAAGTCCTCGCTGCCCATCAGCTTGCGGGTATTGCCATCGACGGCGGCCTCCCCGAGCAGCTCGATGCCGACCTGGCGGGCGAAGGCGTTTTCGGCGGCATGGTTGATCAGCACCGGATAAGCCGGGCGGTGTTCGATGCTCACGCTGCAGCCAAAGCTCTTGGCCTGGGCGCGGATGATCGCCTGTACGCGCTCCAGGGTCAGGCGCCTGACCTCGGCGTCGAGCGCACGCAGGCTCAAGCGCAACAGGGCCTGCTGTGGAATGACATTGGCCGCCTCGCCAGCCTGCAGCGCACCGACGGTAACCACTGCCGCCTCCTGGGCATCGATGTTGCGCGCCACCACGGTCTGCAGCGCCATCACCACACTGGCGGCAGCAACCAACGGGTCGACTGTCAGGTGCGGCATCGAACCATGACCACCGACGCCCTCCAGGATGACGGTCAGCAGGTCCTGGGAAGCCATCATCGGTCCTTCGCGAAAGCCCAGGTGCCCGGCGGCCAGCCCCGGCATGTTGTGCATGCCGAACAGCGCATCGCAGGGGAAACGCTCCAGCAGGCCATCGGCGAGCATCGCCTCGGCCCCGCCCTGCCCCTCCTCGGCGGGCTGAAAGATCAGCGTCAGGGTGCCGTCGAAGCGTCGGGTCGCCGCCAGGTAGCGAGCAGCGCCGAGCAGCATCACGGTATGACCGTCGTGTCCGCAGGCATGCATACAGCCTGGGTGTCGGCTGCTGTAGGCCGCGCCCGTGGCCTCGACGATCGGCAGCGCATCCATGTCGGCGCGCAGCCCCAGGCGGCGCGTGCTGCTGCCGTTGCGCAGCACAGCGACCACGCCGGTGCGGCCGATCCCGGTGTGGACCTCGTAACCCCACTCGCGCAGGGCCTGGGCGACCAGTGCCGAGGTGCGGTTTTCCTCGAAGCCCAGTTCCGGGTGGGCGTGGATATCCTGGCGCAGTGCATGAAGTTCGCCGGCAACGTCGGCGAGCCAGGCCAGGATGTGCGGGTGCTTGGATGGGTTCATCGGCATCTCCTCGCGCGGGTTGCAGTCCCGCTTTTGTTATTCGCTCGGGGATTGCGGCACGAGAGGCAGGCCGCACTTGCTGTCAGATAAACCCGACGGCGCGACGCCGACAATCGAATGTGGTTCCGCCCTGTGGAACCCAACCTGCAGCCTGGCTGAAAGCGGCCATGAGGTGCCTGCAGGGCTGGATGGATCAAGGGCTGATCGAACGCACTGCACCGGAGCATCTGCTGCTGTTCATCTGGTCGACGATCCTGGCCCACGTGCGCTTTGCCACCGTGCCGCAGCTGGGCAAGTGAACTGGCCGGTGGAAGATGCCAAGGGGCAGGCACTGGTGCAGATGCTCACGCGCATGGTGCTCGGAAGCGTATGCCAGCCTGTCGGAATAGAAGCGCCTTTGAACCCGAAGACGCCACTGTGGCAACCCGCAGTCGGCGAATCGTTATAACCAATAATCTATAGCGAACCACCCTGCAGTACGTTCATTTCACGCTGCCCGACCCAGTCGTAGTGACCGCCTCGCTCTCCCACAGGCTGAGCTGAAACGCAGGGTCGATGAACGCCTCGCGGCTCATGTTCGCGATGTCGTTCATCCCGCTTAGCACGTTGTCGACCCATTGCTGATTGCCTTGTGTCGAGGCGACGTTTGCCAGCAGATCCTCGCAGATCCGTTTCAGTTGCTCGTTGTCTGTCAGGTCCCGTGACATGGCTACTCTCCTGGGCGGGGCATGGGGCAAAAAGGCGATGGGGGCGGATAGTAGCTCATAGCCACTCTCGCGGCATCAGGGGCGGTCTACACTTCCCAGGCTTCGTAACACTCGCCAAGTCTCTGGAGGTGTCCCATGAGCAATCCCACCCAAACCACGTCATTCAGCGGCTGGGCCGCCACCGCGCCGGGAGCGCCGCTGCAGCGGCACAGCTATGATCCCGGCCCGCTGGCCGCTGACGAGGTACAAGTCGCTGTCGAGTACTGCGGCGTCTGCCATTCCGACCAGTCGATGATCGACAACGAGTGGGGGCTGACCCAGTACCCGTTCATTCCGGGCCACGAGGTGGTCGGGCGCATCGAGCAGGTCGGCGATCGGGTGACCGGGCTGCAGGTTGGCCAGCGGGTCGGGATCGGTTGGTACAAAGGCAGTTGCATGCACTGCGCGCCGTGCATGGAGGGCTCGCACAACCTGTGTGGTTCGGCCCGACCGACGATCATAGGCAGCAACGGCGGTTTCGCCGACCGCCTGCGCGCGCACTGGGCGTGGGCCATCCCGCTGCCGGACGGCCTCGACCCTGCCCTTGTCGGTCCCCTGTTCTGTGCCGGTTCGACGGTGTTCAACCCACTGCTGTCATTCGGCGTCAAACCCACCGATCGCGTCGGGGTGGTCGGCATCGGCGGGCTGGGGCACCTGGCGCTGAAGTTTCTCAATGCCTGGGGCTGCGAGGTGACCGCGTTCACCTCATCCTTGAGCAAGCAGGATGAAGCCCGGCGCCTGGGTGCGCACAAGGTGGTGGCCTCCACCGACAGCCAGGCGCTCAAAGCCATTGCTGGCACCCTCGATTTCCTTCTGGTGACTGCCAATGCCGACCTGGACTGGACCGCCATGATCGGCACCCTCGGTACCCGAGGTCGGGTGAACTTCGTCGGTGTGGTACCCGGGGCTATCCCGGTGCACGTGTTCAACCTCATGCTCCAGCAGAAGAGCCTTTCTGCCTCGCCGGTCGGCTCCCCGGCGGCGATGGCGAAAATGCTCGAGTTCTGTGCACGCCACCAGATCGTGCCCCAGGTCGAACAGTTCGCGATGAGCCAGGTCAACGCGGCGATCGACCATCTGCGCAGCGGCAAGGCGCGCTACCGGGTAGTGCTCGACGCCAGTCGCTGAAACAAAGCGGTGTCATTGACGCAGAGGATGATCGACAATGTCGCGGCCGCAGGCTCAGCCCTGCGGCCAGACAAGAACAAACGGACCGCTTGCCGTCATGACGCTCTTCTACCTCAAGCTCGTTGTCACTCCCCTTCTGATGTGGGCTGTCTCCCTGGCCTCGCGGCGCTGGGGAGGGCTGCTCGGCGGCTTGCTCTCCGGCATGCCGATCACCTCGGCGCTGGTCATGATCTTCCTGTGCTTGGAACAAGGCACCGCCTTCTCCCTGAACGCCATACCGGGCGCACTCGGCGGGCTGGCAGCGGTCCAGGCCAGCTATGCCTGCTACCTGTTCGCCAGCCGCAGGCTTGGCGTGGCGCTCACGGCATTGGTGTCGCTCGCGCTGTACGGCGTGGCAGCCTATGTACTGACCCATTGGGGCAATCTGCCGGTTTCGATCGTTGTCGCCCTGTGCCTGGTGGTGCTGCTGGTCTGGGCCACGGCCCGCGAGCCACGCCCGGCGCAGCTTGCGCAGATCAGGCCGCGCTGGTGGGAAATCCCCATGCGCATGGTCGCTGCAACTAGTCTGCTGATGCTCACCACAGGCGCGGCGAGCTGGCTGGGGCCTGCCGTCAGCGGCATGCTCGCGCCGATTCCGGTGATCGCCTGGCCACTGGTGGTGTTCTCCCATGTCCAGGGTGGGCGTTTCTCCATGGCCGGGATGATCCGCGGCAACGCCATCGGTGCCGTCGGGGTGATTGCCTTCTACCTGAGCCTCGGCGCGCTGCTGCCGCACCTGGGTATCGCTCTGACCTTCCTGCTCGCCGTGGGGCTGGCGGTGGTGCTGACCGTGGGGTTGGCGACTGCGCTGCGCTCGCGCACCGCATCAACGGGCAAGTAAGGGCGTCTGGCCATGCAATTGAACAACCTCATCCGTCGTCTTGACCTGGTGACCTTGCAGTTGTTCGTCGCCATCCATGAGGAAGGCAGCCTGACCCGTGCGGCAGCGCGCGAGTCGATCGCATTGTCGGCGGCAAGCAAGCGCCTCAACGAGCTGGAAGCAGCGCTCGGCTCGCCGCTGTTCGCCCGCCTGGCCCGAGGCATGAGCCTGACCCCGGCCGGGGAAACCCTGCTGCACCACGCCCGACGCATGCTGTTCAACCTGGAGAAGATCGGCCTGGAACTGGGCGAGCACTTGCAGGGAGTGCGCGGCTACGTGCGCATGCTCGCCAACCTGTCGGCGATCATCCAGTTTCTGCCTGAAGACCTGGCGCTGTTCGCCGCGCAACACGAACGGATCAAGGTGGACCTGGAGGAGCGCCCCAGCAATGGCGTGATCCAGGGGTTGCTCGATGGCGTGGCGGACCTGGGTATCTGCTCCAGCGACAGCGACACCCGCGACCTGCTCAAGGTGCGCTACAGACGCGACCAGTTGGTGCTGGTGGTGCGTGAAGGGCATCCGTTGGCGCACCAGGCGCAGGTGGACTTCGCCGAAACCCTGGACAACGACTTTGTCGGCCTGCACTCGGCGAGCTCCATCAACATGCGTACCCACGAGGCCGCTCGCCGCGCCGGGCGGATTTTGCGCCTGCGTATTCATGTCCCCAGCTTCGATGCGGTGTGCCGCATGGTGCAGGCTGACATGGGTGTGGGGATCCTGCCGCGCAAGGCCTTCGAGTTGTTTGGCGGTGCGCTGGGGTTGCGTGCGGTGGCGCTGAGCGACGAGTGGGCCGAGCGTGAGTTGCTGCTGGTGGCGCGGGACCTTGAGTCGCTGTCGCCGGTGAGCCGCTTGCTGTTCGAGCATTTGCGCGCGGCTGAGCCTGGCGGCTGAGGGGTGTCGCCCCTACCCTTCGCATTTGGCGAACGGTTGTTGCCGACACAGGATTGGTGCGTTCCCGGCGCCAGTCGTAGCCTCTACCTCAAAGTCCAAGAACAAAGAGGTACGCACCATGCCTGCCCCGCTACAAGGCATCAGGGTCCTGGAAATAGGCACGCTGATCGCCGCCCCCTTCGCCGCTCGCCTGCTCGGTGAGTTCGGTGCCGAAGTCATCAAGATCGAAGCCCTGGGCCAGGGCGACCCGCTTCGCAAGTGGCGAAAGCTGCACGACGGCACCTCGCTATGGTGGTACTTGCAGTCGCGTAACAAGAAGTCGCTGGCCCTCGACCTGAAGGCCGCTGAAGGCCTTTCCATCGTCAAGCGCCTGCTGGCCGACACCGACGTGCTGATCGAGAACCTGCGCCCCGGCGCGCTGGAAAAGCTCGGCCTGGGCTGGGACGTTCTGCACGCGCTCAATCCACGCCTGACCCTGGTGCGTATCTCCGGCTATGGCCAGAGCGGCCCATATCGCGACCGGCCTGGCTTCGGTGCAATCGGCGAGGCCATGGGCGGTATTCGCTACACCACGGGTGAACAGGGCTCGGCACCGGCGCGGGCAGGCGTCAGCCTGGGCGACTCGCTGGCCTCGCTGCACGCGGTGATGGGCGCCTTGCTCTCGCTGTTCAATGTACGTGCCAATGGCGGTGTCGGCCAGGTGGTCGATGTATCGCTGGTGGAAAGCGTGTTCAACCTGATGGAAAGCCTGGTGCCGGAGTACGACCTGCTGGGGCATGTGCGTGAACGCAGCGGTGGTGCCCTGCCCGGCATCGCGCCGTCGAACACCTACCGCACCGCCGACGGCGCGTTCGTAGTGATCGCCGGCAACAGCGACCCGATCTTCCGCCGCCTGATGCAGGCCATCGGCCGACCAGACCTGGGCGAGGCCGAGGCCTTTGCCCATAACGATGGTCGCGCCGCGCAATCGGCTCAGCTCGACGATGCCATCGAGGACTGGACCCGCCGCCACCCGATCGACCAGGTACTGGCCACGCTGGAAGCCGCCGAGGTCCCGGCCGGGCGCATCTATTCGGTTGCCGACATCGTCAACGACCCGCACTACCAGGCCCGCGACATGCTGCTGGACAGCCAGTTGCCCGACGGCACCCCGGTGCGCATGCCGGGTATCGTGCCGAAGCTGTCGGCCACGCCTGGCCGTGTCGACTGGCAAGGCCCGGCGCTGGGCGAGCACACCGATGCACTGCTGGCCGGGCTGGGCTTGAGCCCCGATGAAGTCATCGGCCTGCGGGCCAAGGGGGTGGTGCAATGACCGATAACCACACAGACAGGCTGGTGGTGCAGGAAGTTGCCCCGCGTGACGGCCTTCAGATCGAACCGACCTGGGTGCCGACCGAAGACAAGATCCGCCTGATCGATGGCTTGTCCAAGCTCGGATTCAGCCGCATCGAAGCAGGCTCGTTCGTTTCGCCCAAGGCCATCCCAGCGTTGCGCGATGGTGACGAGGTCTTCCGTGGCATCCAGCGTCAGCCAGGTGTGGTCTATGTCGCCTTGATCCCCAATCTCAAAGGCGCCGAGCGGGCACTGGCTGCTGGGGCCGACGAGCTGAACCTGGTGCTGTCGGCCAGTCAGTCGCACAACCTGGCCAACATGCGCATGCGCCGCGAACAGTCGCTGGCGGGCTTTGGCGATATCGTCCAGGCCGTGCAAGGTCAGGCAGTCAGCCTCAACGCCAGTGTCGCCACCGCGTTCGGCTGCCCGTTCGAAGGTCGCGTCGAGGAAGACCTGGTGCTGCGCCTGCTCGACGCCTACCTGGAGCTGGGGGTACAAGGCGTGACCCTGGCCGATACCACCGGCATGGCCAATCCGCGTCAGGTCGCGCGCCTGGTGCGGCGCAGCCTTGAGCGCCTGCCGGCGTCGATGCTCACGTTGCACTTTCACAACACCCGTGGCTTGGGCCTGTGCAATGTGCTGGCGGGCTACGAGGCCGGTGCGCGGCGCTTCGATGCCGCGCTCGGCGGGCTGGGCGGCTGCCCGTTCGCGCCGGGGGCATCGGGCAACATCTGCAGCGAGGACCTGGTCAACCTGTGCATCGAGGTGGGCATCCCTACCAGCATCGACCTCGACGGCCTGCTGAAGATGTCGCGCACCCTGCCTGCGTTGCTCGGCCACGAGGTGCCGGGGCAACTGGTCAAGGCAGGACGCAATTGCGACCTGCACCCGCTGCCGGCCGGTCTGCCCGGCTGACTCTTCGTCACAACCAAGGGGCCGCGGCCCCGCCAGACAACAAGAACAACAAGGCCGCCCACAGGGCGGCCCGACTGGAGAACATCAATGAGTCTTTCCGCCCTGCCGCTGGGTGCCACCGATGGCGCCGACAGCGAAAAAGCCCTGGTCCGCAAGGTTGCCTGGCGCCTCATGCCGTTGATCATGGTGTGTTACCTGTTCGCCTTCTTCGACCGCATCAACATCAGTTTCGCCAAGTTCCAGCTGCAGACCGACCTTGGTTTCAGCGACACCGCCTACGGCCTGGGGGCGAGCCTGTTCGTGGTCGGCTACGTGCTGTTCGAGGTGCCGAGCAACCTGATGCTGTACAAGGTCGGCGCCCGTCGCTGGATCGCACGGATCATGATTTCGTGGGGCCTGGCCACCGCTGCCATGGTGTTCGTCACCAGCGAATGGCAGTTCTACGCCCTGCGCTTCATCATCGGCGCCATGGAAGCCGGTTTCGCCCCCGGCGTGCTGTACTACCTGACGCTGTGGTTCCCGCAGCATTTCCGTGGCCGCATCACTTCGCTGCTGTTCCTGGCATCGGCCTTCGCCGGGCTGTTCGGCGCGCCGTTCTCGGGCCTGGTGCTCGGTCATCTTGACGGCGTCATGCAGATGCGCGGCTGGCACTGGCTGTTCCTGCTTGGCGGCCTGCCCTGTGTGCTGCTTGGGTTGCTGGTGCTGACCCAGCTCAAAGACCGCATAGAAGACGCCGGCTGGCTCAGCGACGGGGAAAAACAGTTGCTGCGCTCACGCATCGAGCCGGCGCAGGCCGCCCATGGGCAGGGTTCGTTGCTGCAAGCGATCCGCATTCCTGGTTTTCTGATGCTCGGATTGATCTACTTCCTGATTCAGATCGCCTCCTACGGCCTGAATTTCTGGGCACCTCAGCTGATCCGCAGTGCAGGCACGGAAAACCCATCGATGATTGGCCTGCTGACGGCAGTGCCCTATATCTGCGGGGCAATCACCATGGTGGTGTGCGGCCGGTGGTCGGATGCGACCGGCGAGCGGCGTTGGTTTACCGCCGGGTTGATCAGTCTTGGCGCCATAGGGTTCCTGTGCGCTGGGCTGTTCGATGACCACACGCCCTTGTTGATCGTCTCCCTTGGTCTGCTGGGCGCGGGTGTAGTGGCGGCCATCCCGAGCTTCTGGGCGCTGCCGCCGAAGTTGCTGGCCGGCGCAGGCGCCGGGGCTGCCGGTGGCATCGCGCTGATCAACACACTGGGGCAATTGGGTGGGATCGTCAGCCCGGTACTGGTCGGGCGTATCCGCGATCTGTCGGGCAGCACCACGCCAGCGCTTTACCTGATCGCAGCCACGAGCCTGGTGACTGCTGTGCTGTTGCTGTTTGCCCTGCCGGAAAAACTGCGTACGCGGGACTTGCCGAAAAACTGAGGGCATTCGATTGCCAGGCCCGCGGCCATCGCGTGCCCGGCAACCGAAGAAGCAGCAAAAGCAAGGCGACCAACGGTCAAACATCTGATTGTTGTTAATCCTGAGAAAATCCTGGCCCTCCATCCTCTTTCCATCGGCCTCTCTTGCAAGGCCCGGAAAGAATCAAACTACGATGGAGAGTCAAACCATGAAATCCCTGCGCTATGCCATGGCCCTGCTGGCCGCCACCGCCGTAACCTCCGCCTTCGCCGAAGGCGGCGCCGATCGCCTGCAGGAACACCATGCCCGCTGGGCCCTGCAACAGCAGCAGAGCAAAGCTATGGTGGCCAAGCGCGAAGCCGCCAAGGCCGCCCAGCAAGACGCCCAGGTCAACAGCAACAGCGGCCAGGACGCAGCAGCCAAACCTTCGTCCTGATCAGCAGAGGGTGCGGCCTCCTGTCGCACCACCAGGGCTTTGGCAAGTGATGGGGCGCGGGCGTAGAATGCCGCGCCCTTTTCGCCCAGTCGCCTCGTACGGTGGCTACCGGCAGCAATGACAACGTCCGTGCCTCAGCCACATCGCGCATGTGCAACAGGCTCAACCGACCCCGCCCGATCTCGCGCTCCGAGTCTGCGGTTGAGTCTTGCCCTGGTTGCATCCCCGCCCTGGCACTTACGTGCAGCCCCGGTCCTTCGAGGTCTGGTCAGACGCGCGTGGTCGAAGAGGCTCATTCGCTGATCGATCACTTGAGGTACGTATGTCTCCGCGTTTGCTGGCGATGGCGCTGGCACCCCTGCTCGGGCTTTTCATCATTGCCCTGGGCAATGGCCTGCTGTATTCCCTGACCACCCTGCGCCTTGGCGAAGCCGGCGAATCGGCAACGATGATCGGTATCGTCTCGTCAGGCTTCTTCATCGGCCTCACACTCGGTGCCATCTTCAACGACCGGTTGATCCTGCGCATCGGCCACATCCGTGCCTACAGCAGTTTCGCCTCGCTGATTGCCGCGACCATTCTGTTGCAAGGCCTGTTCGTCGACACCTGGGGCTGGTTCGCCCTGCGCCTGCTCAACGGCTGGGCAACGGTCGGCGTATTCCTGGTGATCGAAAGCTGGCTGCTGCTGGCCGGCGACGCGAAGATTCGTGGGCGCCTGCTGGCCCTGTACATGATCGCGCTATACGGCGCGGGCGTGCTGGGTCAGGCAATGCTCGGCGAGCTGGTGAGCCTGGGGACCAGTGCACCGTTCACCGTTGCGGGCATGCTGGCGGCACTGTCGGTACTGCCGATCGTGATCCTGCCGCGGGTGTCGCCGCTGCTGGAGCAGGTCGAGCCGCTCAAGCCACGGCAATTGCTGGGCGTGACGCCAAGCGGCCTGGTGGGCTGTTTCGGTTCGGGTGTGGCGATTGCTGCGGTGTATGCCCTGCTGCCGTTGTACCTGCAGCGTATTGGCCTGGATGTGGGTGAAGTCGGGCGCATGATGGCCTGGGTGATCCTGGGCGCGATGCTGCTGCAGTACCCGGTCGGGCGCTGGTCCGACCGCAAGGATCGCCAGGATGTGTTGATCGCCCTGGGCACGCTGTGCGTTGTGCTGTCGCTGGTCATCCTGCTGTTGCCCCCGACCTCGGCCTGGCTGCCAGCCGCATTGTTCCTGCTGGGTGGTGGTGTGTTCGCGGTGTATCCGGTGGCGGTCAGCCACGCCGCCGACCGCGCGCCGATGGATGCGCTGGTGCCGATGATCCAGGGCCTGCTGCTGATCAACTCGCTGGGCTCGGCGATGAGCCCGCTGGCGATCTCGCCGGTGATGACCTCCTATGGCGAGGCCGGACTGTTCTGGGCCTTCGCCGTGATCAACCTGGCCATGGTCAGCTTCTTCGTCTGGCGACGTGGCAAGCGCCCCGCCCCACAACATCCGGCCCCCTTCGCGCCCACCGCGACCTTCTCGCCGACCGGCGCCGAGCTGCGCATGACCGAAGAACTGATCCATGCCGCGCAGGATCATCCGCCGATCGTCGATGCCGTCACGGGTGAAAGCGCTCCGCTCACACGCTCTGAACCTGCCTGATCGGGCTTGCATGATCGAAGTGCCCGCGTGGGGCTGCGCCGCATCCCCACGACCGCCCGTCGCACACCGGGCACTCAGCTTCCCTGCGCGCAGCCGAACGAAGGACGATCATCCTCGTAGGAGATTTACCATGGTTCCCATGCGCCCGCTGTTTTTCTTCCTCGCCCTGGGGCTGGCTTCCAGTGCCAGCTTCGCCGCGTCCGACACCAACCATACCGATCACAAGGCACCCGCCACGCAGGGCCAGACCGCCGGAGACGGCAGCAGCGTCAACAGCCCTGGCGGCAGCAAGGGTAACGACAGCAGTGACACCGGCAGCAACGCCGACGCAGCCGACGGCAGCACTGGTGGCTCGAGCAGCACTGGCGAAGCTACCGGCAGTGGCGCCGGGGCGTCCGGTGGCACTGCCGAGGATCAGGATAGCCAGTAAGGTCTAGCGCCAGCAGCGTGGGTCATCCACCAGCCGTTCGTGCGCCTGGAACAGCACCGGCAACTGCTCCTTGAGAAAGTCCAGCCAGGTACGCACCTTGGCATCGAGATAGTGCCGCGACGGGTAGATCGCGTAGATCTCCCGTTGCCGCAACCGATACGGGGCCAGCAGCCGGCAAAGGCGGCCGTCCTCCAAGGCCTGGCTGGCCGAGTAATACGGCAACAGGCCAATCCCCATGCCAAGCTCGGTCGCCTTGACCATCGCATCGGCCACATTGGTGAGAAAGGTGTCCTGGGGCGAGATCACGCAGCTGTCGGGCGCGTCACCGAAGGGCCAGTCCTCCTCGAACAGGGGATCGACCGTGCGCAGGCAGACATGCTCGTGCAGGTCTTCAGGGCGCTTGGGGACGCCGTGGCGGGCCAGGTAGTCGGGGGATGCACACAGCACGCTGTAGATGCTGCCCAGCGGGATGGCGATCAGTTGCGAGTCTGGCAGGCCCTGGCCGATGGCAATGACCACGTCATGCCCTTCGGCGAGCAGGTCGGGGTTGCGCTGGGACAGGGTAAGCTCCATCACCACTTCACGGCATGAGGCGTTGTAGCGGGCTACCAACGGCATCATCAGCAGGCCCAGGCCATGGCTGCAATGCACGCGCAGCCGTCCACGGGGTGTGAGGTGGGCGCCGCGTGCTTCGTCAAAAGCCTCTTCGGTCAGCAGCATGATCTGGCGTGAGCGCTCGAGAAACCGCTCCCCCGCCTCGCTCATGCGCAGCCGCCGGGTGGTGCGATGCAGCAGTCGAGTCTGCAACTGGTTTTCCAGTTCGGCGACGATCCGCGACACCTGCGCCGCCGAAATGTCCAGCGCATTAGCGGCTGCGGCGAAGCTGCCGCATTCCACTACCCGGGCGAAAGTGCGCATTGCGTGCAGCATGTCCATGACGTGACGCTCCAGCGTGATTCATACCTTGAAGGCATGAATCTATCACGGTCTAGCCCATTTATTGTGAAACACCAATGAATGGATCATGAGGGAAACCTCATCTGGAGTTCATCATGAAACGCTCGATCGCCGTACTTGCGCTGTGTAGCGCCCTGCTCCCCATGGCTGCCTTCGCCGAGCAGCCTCGCTCGCCGTCTGCCGAGGGCCAGGTTTACGACTACGGTATGCCGCTGGATATCGCCAAGGTGGTGTCGATCACCCCGGCCAGTAACGCTGCCGACTGCCAGGTCGGCACTGCGCACATGGTCTATGTCGACCACCAGGGCCAGACACACAAGGTCGCTTACCGTGAAATGGGCGACTGCTCGCAGCAATGAGCCTCAGGCCAGCAATTGGTCGATCCAGTCGATGTGCATCGCAAAGGCCCGGGCCTTGTCCTGAGGGACTTCCCTGGCCCGTTCGAAGTTGGCCAATGCCTGCTGGCGCTGGCGTCGCATGCGCTGCCACTTGTTGATGAACGCCGAGCTTTTCTCGCGCATCAGCAAGGGGCCGAACAACAGCTCCTGCGGGCTGTAGCGCACCGAGCCGGCCTGTTCGGCGACGATGATCTCGTAGTCGAAGCGGTTTTCCCGCAACACTTCTTCGCTGACAATCCGATAGCCGTTGTCCATCAACCACTGGCGCAGCGGTTGTTCGCCGCCGTTGGGTTGCAGCACCAGGCGTTGCCCATCCTGCAATCGCGCCTTGCCTGCCTCGAGGATCTCGACGATGGTTTCCCCGCCCATGCCCGAAAGGCTGATGGTGTCGATGCGATCGTCGCTTTCGATGGCAGCCAGACCGTTGGCCAGGCGCACGCTGATGCGCGCGTCCAGCCCATTGCGGTGTACGTTGCGCCGAGCTGACTCGCAAGGCCCTGCCGCTGCCTCGCCGGCCACTGCGGCCTCGATGGCGCCGCGCAATACCAGGACCACCGGCAGGAAGCCGTGGTCGGAACCGATATCGGCCAGGCGCGCCCCCGGCGGGATATGAGCCGCCACGCGTTCCAGCCGCTGCGACAATGTCTGTTCGTTCAACGCCAACCCCTTGCATGAGAATCGGCGCGATTCTGAAGGCCGGGGCGCGCCATTTCAATGCATTTGCGACGGGGGCCGCGGCTCGCGTAGGCTTGCGCTTTTCCTTCCGAAGCAAGGCAGAGTCGTTCATGGCCCAGACAGGTATCACTTTCACCCCCGATGCGGACGCCGCGTCCATCTCCTCCGATGTCGCCGAGTACAACGGTATCCTGGTCACCACACAGGTCCCGATTCGCGCCGATGGCGAACTTGAGCTGGGCGATATCGTCACCCAGAGCGAGTGCACCCTGCAGGCGCTCAAGGATGCGCTGGAGCGTGCCGGCAGCTCGATGGACCGCGTGCTGCACCTGACCATTTACCTGACCGACATGGCTGATCGTGCGGCATTCAACGAGGTGTACCAACGCTTCTTCGCCAAGCCTTGGCCAGTGCGTGCGGCGGTGGGCGTGGCCTCGCTGGCGTTCGAAGGGATGAAGGTCGAAGTGACGGCGATGGCGGCCAAGGGCTGATAGCAGAGCTAGACCTCCATCGCCAACAACGCCGCCCCCAGGCACTTACCATGGGCATCCAGCGCCAACGAGCGGGTCACGCCACCACGCAATAAACCCGGCAGCACGAAGTTCAGGGCCTTGAGTTGCGGCAAGTCATAGCGACGTACAGGCCCCGCGCTTTCATCGCGAAGATGGGCGAACCACGCTGCCACCCGTTCCGCTGTCAGCTCCCGTTCAAGCAGCGGGTAGTCCTCGTCCCGATACGCGATCAGCGAGATGTTCGAGGTGTCGCCCTTGTCCCCGGTACGGGTGTGAGCAAGTTCGTGCAGTTGGCGGGTCATGGGCATTGCTCCAGGTGGACTTGGGGTTGCGCGAGCTCACGCGGCAGGTAAAGGCTGGCGACGGCCAACACCTCGCGGACCTGGCGAGTGGCCCCGCCACCGCCAGCCGGGCCATTGGTGTAGAGCGTCTCGACCTCGTTGGCGACCGCTTGCGCCGCCTCGCGGTTCAGGCAACGTGCCGCAACCCGCAGGCGTACCTCCCAGGGTTCGCCGCCCATGCCGAAATGGCTGGCGTGCAGCGAATCGACCCCCATCAGCTCGCAGCGCAGCTCTTCGACGGCGACGCCGGTCAACGCCAGGCGCTCTTCGACGATCCGTCCGGCCAGACGTGCCCGCGCCACGGCATTCGGGCCGCCGTAGGAAATCTGTCCTTCGCCAATCCAGCCATCCCGATAGCCCACGGTCACCTTGAGTTGTTGCGGGCGGGCCATGCCTTCGCCACCACTGACGCGTACCTGATCCTTGCCGCAGGCTTGCAGATGCACGCCCGAGAAGTCGGCCGTGACATCCGGCGTCAGGTAGCGACGCGGATCGTGTACCTCGTAGAGCAGTTGTTCGGTGCAGGTCGCGACATCGATGCGTCCCCCACTGCCGTCGACCTTGCCGAGCGTGGCCAGGCCTTCGATGTCGATATCGGCGAAGGGGAAGCCAAGCCGCGCCAGGTCGGCAACATCCTTCAGGCCGGGATCGGCAAAGTAGCCACCACTGACCTGCCCCGCACATTCAAGCAGATGTCCGGTCAGTGTCCCTCGGCCACGGCGACACCAATCGTCGTCAGGCCAGCCAAAGTGATGCACTTGCGGTGCAAGGAACAGCGACGGGTCGGCGACACGGCCGGTAATCACCACATCGGCGTCCAGGGCCAGTGCCTGGACGATCCCTTCGACCCCCAGATAGGCGTTGGCCGACACCAGTCGCCCACCCAGCCCGGCTACCGTCAGGCCGTTATCCAGCGCCCAGTCCGGGTGCTGGCGCAGCACGTCGAGCACATCGTCACCGTCCACTGCCGCGACCTTCAGCCCCTGCAGCCCGAGTTCAGCCGCGATGGCCGACACTTGTCGCGCCGCGCCACGCGGGTTGGCTGCGCCCATGTTGGTGATGATACGCAGACGCCGCGCGCCGCCGCGTACATAGGGCAGCACCGCCCGCATGCGCTCGGTCAGCAACGGATCGAAGCCGGCCTGTGGGTCGGCCAGTCTGGCTTGCTGGGCCAGAGCGATGGTGCGTTCGGCCAGGCATTCGAACACCAGGTAATCCAGTTGCCCATCCCGGGCCAGTTCCACCGCAGGCTCCAGGCGATCGCCGGAATAGCCGGCGCCGGCGCCGATTCGCAAAGTGTTCATGTTCAGAAGACTCCAAGTGCCAGCGCGGTCAGGGTCATCAGCACCGACGCGGCGAACAGAAATGGCAGGGTGAAACGCTGGTGATCGGCAAGGTCGAGCTTGCACAGCCCCACCAGCAGGAAGGTCGCTGGGGTCAGCGGGCTGACCGGGAAGCCGGTGGTGTGTACGCCAAGCAGCGACGCCTGGGCCACCTGCACCGGGTCCACGCCCAGCGAGCGGCCGACCTCGGCAATCACCGGCATGACCCCGAAGTAGAACGAGTCCGGGTCGAACAGCAAGCTGAGCGGCATCGACACGAAGCCCACCAGTGCGGGAATCAGTCGCCCGTGGCCCGGCGGAATCTGTTGCACCGCCACCTCGGCCATGGCCTTGAGCATGCCGGTGCCTTGCATGATGCCGGTGAACACACCGGCGGCAAGCAGGATGCTGGCCATGGTCAGGGCGGTCTTGGCGTGTGCATCGATGCGTTCGCGTTGCTGATCGACACGGGGATAATTCAGGCAAAGCGCGGCGACCGTGCCGAGCATGAACATCACTACCGGGTCGACCCAGCCTGCGATCATCACCGCCATCACCAGTACGGTGAGCAGCAGGTTCGGCCAGAACATGTGCGTACGGCGCAGGGCTTGTTCATCGGCGCTCAAGATACGCTGCGGTGCCGCGCCGGCATCGGCGCCGGCCATGAGCCCCAGGCGTTTCTCTTCGCGTCGGCCCAGCCAGTAGGCGCAGCCGAAGACGAACAACAGCCCCACCACCTGTACCGGAATCAGCGGTTGGAACAGGTCAGCCACCGGCACGTGCAGCGCCGCGGACGAGCGCAGCACAGGTCCCGTCCAGGGCAGGAAATTCACCCCCGCCGCCATCGCCGCAACGCAGGCCAGCACCCGTCGGTCGATGCCCAGGCGCGTATACAGCGGCAGCATCGCGGGCACCGTGACAAGGAACGTCACCGCACCCGACCCGTCCAGGTGTACCAGCAACGCCAGCAACGCGGTGCCGCAGACGATACGGGTCGGACGGGTGCCGACGGCGCGCAGGATGCGGTCGATGATCGGGTCGAGCATGCCGGCATCGGTCATCACGCCGAAGAACAGGATGGCGAAGATGAACATGCCGACCACCGGGGCGACATTCTTGATGCCAGTGAGAATGAAACCGCTGGTCTGCAGGCCGAAACCCGCGAGCAAGGCAGCCACGATGGGAAAGGCAATCAGCGCGACCAGGGGCGAGATGCGCTTGCTCATCACCGCGATCAGCAAGGACAGAATGGTAATGACGCCGTAGAGGGCGAGCATGGGGTTACTCCGGCTTGTTTTTTTTGTTGTCCCGAGTATCAGGAGAGGTTCGGTAGCGTGTAAATTGCAATTTAAAGCCACCCACATTCGAAAAAACAAAATGAAGAATGCCCTGCAGCATATTCGCGCCTTCATCACCGTTGCCCAGCGCGGCAACTTCGCCCGCGCCGCCAACGACCTGCACTTGTCGCCCTCGGCCCTGACCGTCCAGATCCGCCAACTCGAAAGCTGGCTGGGCGTTGCCCTGCTCGAACGCAGCCCTCGGCACGTCACCCTCACTGCTGCAGGGCGCGAGGCGTTGCCGGCGATGGAGAAGCTGCTGCTCGATCTGTCCAACATCGTCAGCGCCAGCCAAGGCTTGGCGGCGGTGCGCCGCGGGGTGGTCACAGTGGCTGCCCTGCCCTCGTTGTGTGCCGGGGCGCTGGCGCAGCGGCTGGCGGTGTTCCGGCAGTCGCATCCAGGTGTCGAAGTGCGCCTGCGCGATCTGGTTGCCGAGCGCATTGTCGAACGCGTGCGCGAAGGCGATGTGGATTTCGGCGTGGGTGTGCGCAGCCAGTTCGGGCACGGGCTGGACTTCACACCGTTACTGAGTGATCGGTTATGCCTGTTTGTGCCTGTCGGACACCCGCTGGCCACGGGCCCCGTCGATCTGCAAGCCCTGGACGGCCTGCCGATGATCCTCACCGGGCGCGACAGCAGTGTGCGGGCGCAGATCGAGGAGGTGTTCCGCGCACACGGGCTGGTGTTGCAAGCCGCCATGGAAGCCAACTACATGTCGACGGTATTGGCGCTGGTGCGCAATGGGTTGGGGGTTACGCTGCTGCCGGAATCGGCGGACGACGGTACACACAGGTTGCTGCGCAGGCCCTTGGAAGCGCGAGGTCTGGAGCGTGAAATCGGCATCATCACCCGCACAGAATGCAGCCTGTCACCAGCCACTTCGGCCTTGATCGATTGCCTGGGTGATCTGTCAGGCACAGACAAATGACCTATCATTTTTGCCAGTTGTCGGCGAGCGCGTAATCCCAGTAGGTTGGATCTTAACAATGTTGTCCGAGAGGGCGATGTCGTGTGTTGCCATTCAAGGGATCGAACCCACCAGGGAGCAAAGACGATGACAAGTCGAGAGTCGACCTCAATTAATCTATTGGCTGCATTGTTTTTATTCTTTTATGCGCTTCCTTCTGCCTGGGCCGCCGAGGCCACTGATGAAGTAAACGCAATAAACGCCCAGGAAAAAGTAGAAACATTGGGGCAGGAATTGACTAAAGATCTTACCCCTGGCGTCCTGTATCAGCTGGACTGGGGCAACCCCCAGCATTATCAACTTTATAAGGCACAACAACGCCTGACAGGGCATACAAAAGCACAGGCGCCCGAAATGTTCAGGCGCCTGGAAGCTGCGCACAAACAGCGGGTGAAAGCGCTCGCTGTTTCCGGCGCAAAGCCTGACGCAGTAAAACCAGTTGTCTTCCCTGAGACGTCCAGTGATGCCGACGCTCCTTTGCAAGACCTTCAATTCATCTCGGAGCTTTCGCGCTCCAATGCTACTGCAACTAGTTCAGCGGTCACGTACAGCTCTGAAGCCATTTCGACCGTTGCGAACGGCAGCGAGAGAAACTCTGTCACGCTCATTATGTATAACGACCTCACGGGTGATTTCATTGCCTCGAAAAACGCCACTGATCTGACGAACCTTCCTGAACTACGCGTTAACGTGAGTGCCTCGGTGGATCCAACGATTCCCGTTCGCGCTGTCGCTTTCTTCAACATGATCCCCAAGGACAGTGACGACGAGTTCCCGCCGACGCTCGTCATGAAGGCAGTCAGTTCAACGGGTATCGTTGACGCTTGTATGACAGAGCCCAGACCTTGTACAAGAGACGCCAATGGCAAATGCGTCATTTCTGCTCCTGCCGCTACGGAAGTCTGCAGCAATAAACTCCCTGACAACGATACACCCATCAAGATGTGCTGGAACCGCCACAGCCGTGAAGAGTGCGATTATTGGGCAAGCCAGAACAAGCCTGCTAACTATCTGATTCCCGTTTCTGGCTACGCTCTCGCCGAAGGAAAAACCGAATCTACGGTAACTGGCGAAACGGCGATCTATCTAGTAAACCCGAGCGGTGGGGGCTGTCGGGTACACTCCAGAGCTGAAAGTATTGCTGACGAATGGACATCTGACGGTAATGGAAAGCTGAGCTTCAATTACGAGGCCGAAAAGTTCAAGCGCAACCCGTCATGCCTGACCAACAATAAAGACTCGCTCGTCAACTTCTACATGACCAACATGCTCTACCTTCCAGGAACGCCAGAAGATCCCATGCCACGAAACGTAACGCTTGTATTTACCAGCGATAAGCGATCCGCAGGAAACCCCGGCAGGGAGATCATCCCTCAACTCCGCATCATGGAAGGTTGTGTAGCAGGGGGCACATTGATCACCCTGGCGTCGGGCGAGACAAAAAAAATCGAAGAGATCGTCTCGGGAGACAAGGTCAAGACACCGCATGGCGTGCGCACGGTCAGTGAAAGAACCACGGGTACAGAAAATGGCTCCATGCTTGAGATACGCACTACCGGCCAGACCCTGCATGTCACACCGACCCACCCCATCATGCGAGCGATTCAAATCGGGAGTGCCGTGAGAAACATGGAGGTGCAGGCACGGGAAATCCAGGTAGGCGACAAGTTGGCCGGTGACGGACCTCCGATCACGGTGACATTCGTCGGTTATGTCGAGGCTCAGGCCACCCCGGTATACAACTTGCAATTCAAAGGTGGCGTCGAAGGCAGTTATTACGCCAACGGCATTTTGTCGGGTAACCTCGCTACGCAAAATATGCTGGCAGATCTCAAAAGCAGAGCGCCACTTCGCAGCCCTGCGCAACTGCGAGCAACCGTCCATCCTGCGTTCTTGGCTGATTACGACAACCAGCAAAAACAAAAGGCGCAGCAGTCCTCTGACGTGAGCGGCACTTCACAGGAGGTCGGCAATGCAACGCGATAACGATGCACTCAGGCTCTCCATCGTTCAGGCCGTTTACGAGACAGACTGCCTGCGTGTGGCATGGAGCCCTCTCGAATTGGACACGCCTGCAGGTTGGGTGATCACATTGGGTCATCAGGACACAGGCGGCTGGACGCCGTTGAAACACCAATTCATTCCAGACGGTGCAGCTACCGTTGGCGTATTACCTCTGTCCGAACCCCTGAGCGCGATACGTGAATATCGCGTCACCGTGATGGCCTTGCGGGAGAGTGGGGAAACAGAGAGCAGCGCTCCACTGCCCCTGCCAACCCTCCAGCCGATCCTGCACTCGGCGATATACGATGGCGAGACCCTGCGCGTTGGTTGGCAGCCTTCCAGCCAGGCTCTTCTGGGCTATGAGATCGTCGTGTCATCGACGATCAGCGGCACGACATTCGTCATTCCAATCAGTGGAGCGGGTAGCGCCAGTGCTGTCGTGGGCAATTCGCAACTGGGCGGGGGGCTGGGCAATGACCAAGGCTGGACAGTCGGCGTGGAGGCTGTGGTTCGCGAGAATACCCGCGCCCGATCGGAGCTGATTCATTTCCCGTCATGCATGACCCCGCCGAATCTGGAGCAGAGCCCGCTCTATCGTGGTGGAAACCGCATCGCAGTCGCATGGTTTTCCCTGGACCCCAGAGAGATCGTGCAATACCAGCTGAGCCTGCGCAGTGCGCTTACCGGCACGCATTACGACATGGCCCTGCCCGCGGGATACGAGCTCGCCGACTTGCCACTGTCCTCGCCACTGCCGGAGTTTGATGCGTTCAGCTTTACCCTCACGGCCCTGACTGCAAAAGGCGCAGGCATCAGCACCAAGCCTTTGCGCGTCGTAGCAGACAGGCCCGACATCACCTCAGTGGTGTTGGACAACGAGGGCGTCGATGTGGCCTGGAACATGTCGAACAGTCTGGAGATCACTCACTACATCGTGCAGGTGTTTTCGCCAGAGACCGCCATGGTCGCCGCCTCTGCGCGCGTCGATGCCCCCCGGACCCACGAGCGCTTGTCGCTGAAAGCGCCGCTTAGGACCGACAAGAAGTGGGTGTGTCAGGTCATTGCCTATCCTGGGTCTGGGGTAGGAACGGAAGGCGATTGGGTGCCGATGGTTACTGGGACTCCATTGGTTACCTTGCTCCGACCGAGAGTAGGGGTCGTGGATGTCACCTGGTCGCCTCCGGAATCGGTAGTAGCGCCTGAAGGCACATGGGTGTCGATTACTCGCGCAGGTAATGTCATCAGTCAGGATCGGGTCGCTGGCTGCAGTGCCCAGATGATGATTCCAGTGTTTGATGCGAACCTGGATCAATCGCTGAGCGTACAGCTGACGCCTATCTGTGGCAAAGCGTCCAGCAGGACGCAATGGCAAGCGGAGCAAACTGCTCCGGCTCTCTGACACGTGGGCGGATGACGGGGCTGCGTCAAGGAGAGCAGGCTCGTCGCTGCCGAGTATGCCCGCCTGGAACGTCACGGGTGCCTGCGCGGCAATTCATCGCTACAATGCCGCCCTAAACCGTGACAGCACGAACCTATAACGACATGTCCCTTCCAAAGAATCACCTGGAACTGCTCAGCCCTGCCCGCGATGTGGCCATCGCCCGCGAGGCCATTCTGCATGGCGCCGACGCCATCTATATCGGCGGACCGAGCTTCGGCGCGCGGCACAACGCGTGCAACGAGGTCAGCGATATCGCCGAGTTGGTGGAGTTCGCCCGGCGCTACCACGCGCGGGTCTTCACCACGATCAATACCATCCTCCACGACAACGAGCTGGAGCCTGCACGCAAGCTGATCCACCAGCTGTACGACGCCGGTGTCGATGCATTGATCGTCCAGGACCTGGGGGTGATGGAGCTGGACATCCCACCGATCGAGTTGCACGCCAGTACACAGACCGACATTCGCACACTAGAGCGCGCCAGATTCCTCGACCAGGCCGGCTTCTCCCAGTTGGTGCTGGCCCGTGAACTGAACCTGCAGCAGATACGCGCCATCGCCGCCGAGACCGATGCTGCCATCGAGTTCTTCATCCACGGCGCGTTGTGCGTGGCCTTCTCCGGCCAATGCAACATTTCCCACGCCCAGACCGGCCGCAGCGCCAACCGAGGTGATTGCTCCCAGGCCTGTCGCCTGCCCTACACCCTCAAGGACGATCAGGGCCGGGTGGTTGCCTTCGAGAAGCACCTGCTGTCGATGAAGGACAACAACCAGACCGCCAACCTGCGTGACCTGGTCGACGCCGGCGTGCGCTCATTCAAGATCGAAGGCCGCTACAAGGACATGGGCTATGTGAAGAACATCACCGCCCACTACCGCAAGGAGCTGGATGCGATTCTCGAGGATCGCCCGGACCTGGCCCGCGCATCGAGCGGTCGAACCCAGCACTTCTTCGTACCGGACCCGGACAAGACCTTCCACCGCGGCAGCACCGACTACTTCGTCAGCGACCGCAAGATCGACATCGGTGCCTTCGATTCGCCCACCTTCACCGGCTTGCCAGTGGGTGTGGTGGAAAAGGTCGGCAAGCGTGACCTGATGGTGGTCACCGAGGTACCGCTGACCAACGGTGACGGCTTGAACGTGCTGGTCAAGCGTGAAGTGGTGGGCTTCCGGGCCAACATCGCCGAGCCACGTGGCGAGTTCGAGGACGATGGCCAGACACGCTACCGTTATCGCGTCGAGCCCAACGAGATGCCCGAAGGCTTGCACAAGCTGCGGCCGAATCACCCACTGTCGCGCAACCTTGACCATAACTGGCAGCAGGCGCTGCAACGCACCTCGTCCGAGCGCCGCGTCGCGGTTCAGTGGCATGTCGTGCTGACCGAGCAACGCCTGGCGCTGAGTGTCACCAGCGAGGAAGGCGTCACCGTGCAGGTTGCCCTGGACGGCCCGTTCGGCGCGGCCAACAAACCGCAGCAGGCGCTGGATCAGTTGCACGACCTGCTGGGCCAACTGGGCACCACCCAGTACCACGCCGAGGCTATCGAGCTCGATGCCCCGCAGGCGTACTTTATCCCCAACTCGCAACTCAAGGCCCTGCGCCGTGAGGCTATCGAAATGCTCACCGAGGCACGGGTCAAAGCGCACCCGCGCGGTAGCCGCAAGGCCGAGACCACGCCTCCCCCGGTCTATCCCGAAGCGCACCTGTCGTTCCTGGCCAACGTCTATAACCAGAAAGCCCGTGACTTCTATCATCGCCATGGGGTGAAGTTGATCGATGCAGCGTTCGAGGCCCACGAGGAGCACGGCGAGGTGCCGGTGATGATCACCAAGCACTGCCTGCGCTTCTCCTTCAACCTGTGTCCCAAGCAGGCCAAGGGCGTTACCGGTGTACGCACCAAGGTCGCGCCAATGCAGCTGATTCATGGCGACGAAGTGCTGACCCTGAAATTCGACTGCAAGCCGTGCGAAATGCACGTGGTCGGCCGGATGAAAGACCACATCATCGACCTGCCAACCCCAGGCAGCGCGGTGAGCCAGGTGGTTGGGCACATCAGCCCGGAAGACTTGCTCAAGACCATCGTGCGCGCGCCGCACTGAGGCCGAGCACGACTTCTGCCTCCGCCTCCCGGTGAAGTTTCGAGGCAGGCAAGGATTGCCTGCCTGCCGCGCACGAGCGCAGATTGATCCGGAAAATAACTACGGGTACAAACCCGAAACTCTTGCCTCAGCCTACTGTTGCGGTGCCGAGCTACCCCGGCACCGCGCAGCATCACTTACGAGCGGCCGCCCTTGCGGCCCATGTCGTCGTTCTGCTTGTTGCCACCGGACTGCTGGCCGCCTTTGCGACCGGCTTCGGACGCTTTTTCCCGGTCGTTGGCGAAGTTGCCAGGATTTTTGGTACCACCCTGACTGCCAGTCTTGTTCTGGTTATTGGCCATGGTCTTGCACCTCTTGTGGCTGTGGGATATGCACGGGCGTTTGCCGTACATAAGTTCGGAGCATCGCAGCAGCAGGGGATTCGGTTTATTACCGATCTGGCAGACCGGTGGCGCTAAAGGTGCAACGGCGCTGTATTTGGCGCGAGGTGCTTTGAGTTACGGGGCGTTTTCGAGGCTACGCTGGCGACGGCCCAGCCAGGCGCCGGTAACGCCCCAGCCAAGCGCGAGGATGGCGCCGATCGACATGGCCAACTGCGGATGCTCGCCCAGCAGGTCCAGGCCGCGCTTGACCCAACCGCTCAAGGCATCGCCGCCGCGGTAGACCACGGTGTCGATAAAGTTCTTGGCTTTGTACTTCTCATCAGCGGGCAAGACGGTGAAGAGCATCTCCCGTCCCGGGCGCACCAGGGCGTACTCGCCTGCACGACGCACGACCATCACGAAAACGAACACCGCAAAGACCGGCGCCAGCGCCAGCCAGATGAAGGCGACCGCCATCACCAGTGGCACGCCCACCAGTAACACAGCGACACCCAGGCGCCGGGCCAGGCGTCCGGTGAGAAAGACCTGGGTGAGTATCGCCAGCGTTTGCACGACTGTGTCGATCAGGCCAAAGACTTGTGTCTGCCGTGTACGGTCGCTGAACGTCTCGCTGACGATACGGGCCTGCTCGAAATACAGGAAGGTGCTGACGCTGGCCAGCAGTATGACGAACAACGCGATACTCAGCAGGTAGGGCGACTGCAGCACGGCGGTGGCGCCGGAAAACGGATTCCCGCCCAGCGGCCGAGAGCTCGGATGCGCGGTGCTGGTCGGCAGCGGATTCAGCTCACGCCAGTGTTGCAGGTACAGAGCAGCGCCTATGCTGCCAAGCAGACAGACGCCCGCCAGCACCAACAAACCCGCGTGCCCGAGGGGAGAAACCAGCAGAGTGCCAAGAATCGGCCCGCTCAGGCCGCCAAGGCTTGCACCCGCCGCCAGCAGGCCGAACAGGCGCTTGCCCTGCTCGCTGGAAAACAGGTCTGCCAGTACGCTCCAGGCCAGGGAGATGGCCAGCAGGTTGAACACCGACAGCCAGATATAAAAAGCCCGTGCATTCCAGAGGTCATCTGGATCACGGGCAAAGAGCACAGCAAACAACAGCAGGTTGCTGGTAAAGAAGGCGTAGGTCCACGACAGGATGCGCCGCCGCTTCACCCGTGAAGCAAGCCAGCCGAATAGCGGCAGGCAGGCCAGGGTCGCAATGAAGGTGCCGGTGAACAGCCATTGCAGATTGTCCACACCTCCTGCCACGCCCATGGTTTCGCGGACGGGGCGCAGCATGAAATACCCCGTGAACAGCAGGTAGAACAGCGCAAGGCCTGCGACCACTGCCGGGCCTTCGCCGGGCTGGATGTTGAGGCTCTGGTCCAGGCGCCGCCGCCAGCCGTTCATGGCGTCAGGCAAATTGCTTGATCAGCGCCTGGCGCTGGGCTTCGCTCAGCAGCGGCTCGCTGCCAGCCTTGAGCTGGTCAAGCTGACGGTCCGGGCGGCCGGTCGCAGGAATTACCGTGGTCACCGCCGGGTGACTGATGGCGAACTTCAGGAACAGCTGCGCCCAACTGCCGATACCCGCCTCGCCCGCCCAAGATGGCAATGCCTGATCCTTGACCCGGGCGAACAGCCGGCCATCGTCGAAAGCACGGTTGACCAGCACCGCGACGCCTTTGTCCTGGCACAGCGGCAGCAGCTCGTGCGCGGCATCCGGAGCGTTCACCGAGTAGTTGATCTGGATGAAGTCCAGCGGCTCGCTGCGCACGATGCGCGCCACCTCATCCTGC
Organism: Pseudomonas sp. SYWMCR5; assembly: GCF_057197165.1. NCBI lineage: Bacteria > Pseudomonadati > Pseudomonadota > Gammaproteobacteria > Pseudomonadales > Pseudomonadaceae > Pseudomonas > Pseudomonas sp. SYWMCR5. The sequence continues at coordinate 436,175 of NZ_JBXUNH010000002.1, read as the reverse complement.
CCACTGTTGAGATAGTGAGTGATGCCCACATAGCGCGTCTTGCCTTGCTGCTTCAACTCCCGGGCATAGGGTAGCTGGGTCTGCCAGTCGCGCAGGTTGTGGATCTGCAGCAAGTCGACCTTGTCGGTGCGCAGGCTGGAAAGGCTTTGCACCCATTGCCGTTCGGCCCCTTCCCGGCTGTCGGCAGCGATCTTGGTGGCGATGAAACACTGACGGTGCCAGCCGCCCTCCTCCAGCAACTGGCCGAGAATGGCGTCGGCACCGCCGTAGTTGGGCGAGGTGTCGATGACCTTGCCGCCGCCTTTGAAGAACGCCTCGAGCACAAGCTTGAGCTGTTGGTACTGGGCAGAGCCGGCCTGGACCTCGAAACTACCGGAAGTGCCGGCACCGATGACCGGCAAGGCCTCACCGGTGGCGGGGATCTTGCGGGTCAGCAGGCCGCTGCCGGACTCGGCGCGCAGCCAAGGGCTCAGGGCCAGTGCGCCAAGCGCGGCGCTGGCACGCAGGACATCGCGACGTGCGTACATGAAGGAGGCTCCCGTTTACAGGGGGAAACCTTCAAGGCTAGTCGCTCTACCCTGCGATGCGCAGCGATTCTGTATCGGGATATTTAACCGAGCAACAGGCGCAGGTCCAGGCCTTCAGCCCCCATTGGCGGGCACCAGTAGTAGCCGCCGGTCAGTGGTCGGCTGAAGCGGTACAAGGCATCGACCACGCCATCTTCCAGGCCACTCATGCGCCGCAGCTGGACTTCGAAGGCATCGAACGAGCGGCCCAGGGCAACGAAGGCCAGCCCTGCGCCACGGTTGTCGGCCCAGGCCACCGAACGGCGCACCATGAAGGCCCCGGGGTCATAGCTCTCCTGCGCGGTACGCTTGACGTGGGCCGACTCCGGCGCGTCTTCCAGCTCCTCGTTGTCGCTCAGGCGACGGCCAATGATGTCATCCTGCTCTGGCTGAGGCAGCGACTTGAAGTAGTTGAGATCGTGTTTCCACAGCTGGAACGCAGCGAAACTGGAACCTGCCAGGCCCGCTTGCTCGCCCGCCACGATGGCTGCGTCGACAGCATCGTTGTCCCGCGGGTTTTCGGTGCCGTCTTCATAGCCGGTCAGGTCGTGTCCGCCGTGGTGCAGAAAACCATCGACACTGTCGACCAGTGTGAAAGCCGGCGCCAGGGCCTGCTCCAGGGCTTGGGCACGCAGGAACAGATCACCACGCGCGTCATCACGCAGCCAGAGCCACAGGGCATGCTGGGTGGCCGGATTTTCGACCGCTGCGTCCAACTGCGGGAAACTGCGCAAGCCCGGGACATCGCGCCCCAGTGCCTTGGCCAGCGGCGCGCCGACGGCCAGGATCAGGCTGTGGCCGTCGACTTGCTGCAACAAGGCATCCAGAACGGCAGGCAACGCCTCCCCCGTATGCAGGGCAAAGAACAGGTGACGGGCGTGGGCCGGCACCGGAGTGGCGAGCAGACCTTGCTGGAACGACATGACGAGCTAATCCTTCGGCAAAAGCGCGAATCCTACTGTGCTCGGCAGCCCATCGCAACGCGTCAGGTCGCGGCGAGGTGTGGCTCATCCAGAAATAATCAGTTACCAAAGGCCGGCACTTTGCGATTAGCTGATCGATGGAGCCTGCCTACACTGTTCGGAATCCTTCACCCACGAGCATGCCGATGACCGCCTCCCCCTTGCTGACAGCCTTCCTGCCCATCGCCCTGGGCATCATCATGCTAGGCCTGGGGTTGTCGCTGACCCTCGCCGACTTCGCCCGAGTGGTGAAATATCCTAAGCCCGTGCTGGTCGGCCTGGCCTGTCAGATTCTGTTGCTGCCGTTCATCTGCTTCCTGATCGCCAACGGGTTTGGCCTGGAGGCCGCGCTGGCAGTGGGCCTGATGCTCTTGGCCGCATCGCCGGGCGGGACTACCGCGAACCTGTTCAGCCACCTGGCACATGGCGACGTGGCACTGAACATCACGCTGACGGCGGTCAACTCGCTGATCGCCATCCTCACCATGCCACTGCTGGTCAACCTGTCGCTGATCTACTTCATGGAGTCGGACCAGGCCATCCCGCTGCAATTTGCCAAGGTCATGCAGGTGTTTGCCATCGTCCTGCTGCCCGTGGGCCTGGGCATGCTGATCCGCCGCTACGCACCGGGCTTTGCCGCGCGGATGGAGAAACCGATGAAGCTGGTAGCGGCGTTGTTCCTGGCCTTCACCATCGTTTTGGCACTGGCCAAGGACTGGCAGACAGTGGTGGAGTACGCGCCGGTGGTGGGTGTCGCCGCGCTGTTGTTCAACGTGATCAGCCTGGGGCTGGGGTATTGGGTGCCACGCCTGTTGCGCATCCCGAAACGCCAGGCGATCGCCATCGGCATGGAGATCGGCATTCACAACGGCACCTTGGCCATCGCGCTGGCGTTGAGTCCCAGCTTGCTGAACAACCCCACCATGGCCGTGCCGGCAGCGATCTACAGCCTGATCATGTTCTTCACAGCTGCAGCCTTTGGCTGGTGGGTGAGTCGAGGGCACAAAGAGGCCATTGCCGTGCAGGAAACCACGAATTGAAACCTGCGCGACTCAGTCGCCCCGCCGCGCGCGCAACTGGCGCTTGAGCTCGCGCAGCGGCGGCGCGTAGAAGAAGCCGAACGACACGCTACCTTCGCGTCCTTTCACCGCGTGATGAAGCCGATGCGCCCGGTACAGGCGTTTGAGGTAGCGCTGCATGGGTTTGGGTTTACGCGGCCAGTGCCGATGGAAGAAACCGTCGTGGGCCACCACGTACAGCACGCCATAGCCCGCGACACCTCCACCGACCCACTGCAGGGGCGCGTAGCCGGCCTTGCCCAGGGCCATCAGGCCAGCGGCGATCAGGGCCAGTGCCACCAGGTAGAGGTCATTGGTCTCGAGCACACCCAGGTGCGGCTCATGGTGCGAGCGGTGCAGCCACCAGCCCCAGCCGTGCATGACGTACTTGTGGGCCAGTGTGCCGACACCCTCCATGGCCACCAGGGTGGCGAGCAGCACGGCGATGTTGAACAGCATGGGACAGTCCGGCGTGGATGGTGAAAGGCGCCAAGGTTACCACCGCTGATGAACGCACCGGAAACGGTAGGAGGTTTCGGCAATGAAGCAATTGTCATGAATTCGCCCTTGATTCTGCGCAACTGCAGGCGTAAGGTCCGCGACGCACTTATGCATCCCCTACAGGAGTCCTGCATTGGACAGTAGCCCCAGTCGATTGCGACAGGTCCACACGGCAAGCTAGTCCGGCAGCATTCCTGCCGCTGTCTTGCCGAACACGGTAGACGGCGGTCCATCTCGCCTGCGAAGGCAGATTTCCCCTCTTCTTTCCCCGCTCAGCCAGCGCTTGCCGGCGAGTGTCGTGGTCCTGCGCGCTCATTCATTTTATTGGCGTCACATTTGCCAGTGGCGCATGTGCGGGCCGTTGCCCGTGGAAAGAGGTTTGCTATGGATTGGAAAGTATTTCTGCTGCGCGTCAGCGTGGCCCTCGTACTCGGCGCCCTGATCGGTGCCGAACGTCAACTGCGCCAGCGCCTGACCGGCCTTCGCACCAATGCGCTGGTCAGCACCGGTGCCTGCCTGTTCGTGCTGATGACCCAGGCGGTACCCGGCATGGAACCCAGCGACGCCTCGCGCATCGCCGCGTATGTCGTGTCCGGCATCGGCTTTCTCGGTGGTGGCGTGATCATGCGCGATGGTTTCAACGTGCGCGGCCTGAACACCGCTGCCACGCTCTGGTGCACCGCGGCCATCGGTGTGCTGTGCAGCCTGGGACTGTTGCTGGAGGCAACCCTGGGCAGCCTGGTGGTGCTGTGTGCCAACATCCTGCTGCGCGACATCGCCCAGCGCCTGGACCGCCAGGACGTCGTGCCCGCCAGTGAAGTCGAGCAACGCTTCGAGGTGCGCATCGTCTGCCGGGCAGAAGACGAGATCCAGGTGCGCAGCCTGATGCTGCACAGCCTCAGTGACCCGGGCCTGCGCCTGCAGTCGCTGCACAGCGAAGACCTGCACGACCCGCTGCGCCTGGAGGTGCGCGCCGAACTGCTGGGCACGCCACAGGCGCCTGCACAACTGGAGCGCCTGGTGAGCCGGGTGAGCCTGGAGAAAGGCGTCAGTTCAGTGCGCTGGCAGCTTTACGCCCAGCCCGTGGTGGTCGACTAGGCATCATCGCGCAAATGCCGTTCCCTGAGTTCCTGCCGCTCCTTGGCTTCTATGCACAGGGTCGCGGTCGGACGCAGCAGCAGGCGGCGCAGGCCGATCGGCTCGCCGGTTTCCTCACACCAGCCGTAATCCCCCTTGGCCAGGCGCTCCAACGCCTGGTCGATCTTGTCCAGCAGGCGCTTCTCTCGCTCAAGGGTGCGCAACTGCCAGTGCCGCTCCTCCTCGGCACTGCCAAGATCGGCCGGGTCGCTGTGCACTTCCTGCTCGCGCAACGCCTGGAAGTCCTGCTCTATGCGCTCCTGCAACTCCACCCGCTGCCCCAGCAACAGGTTACGAAAGTACTGGCGCTGGGGCTCGTTCATGTAGGCCTCGGCCGGCTGGCGGAGCAAGTCTTCTTCAGTCATGGGGGCACACTCGTGCAATAAAGGAGTCATCGATCGAACATCAGCGGCAGGCCCTGGCAGCGTGGCTGCACCTGGCCTTGGTGCCAGGCCAGCTGGCCGGATACCACGGTGGTACGCACCACATGCTGCAGGTGTCGATGCTGAAAAGGTGTCCAGCCGCAGTGGGCCAGGATCGGATCATCGGCGACCGGGCGCGGTTGCGCCAGGCGCTCGACCAGCGCCAGGTCCGCCCAGTAACCTTCGCGCAGAAAACCGCGCTCGCGTATGGCGAACAGGCGGGCCACTGCGTGGCTGGTCTTGTCGACCAACTGGGTCAGGCTCAGCACACCCTCGCTGACCAGCTCCAGCGCTGCCGGCAAGGCATGCTGCACCAACGGCAGTCCCGAGGGCGCGCGGCCATAGACTCGCCGCTTTTCCTCGAGCGTATGCGGGGCATGATCGGTTCCGATCACGTCGATCACATCGCCGGCCAGCGCCTGGCGCAGTGCGTCACGGTCGGCACGGGTCTTGATGGCCGGATTGCATTTGATCAGATGGCCGAGCTGCGCGTAGTCACTGTCGTCGAACAGCAGGTGGTGCAGGCAGACCTCGGCGGTGATGTGCTTGTCGCGTACCGGGCCAGCGGCGAACAGCGCCAGTTCGCGCGCGGTGGTCAGGTGCAGTACGTGCAGGCGTGTACCGAAACGCCTGGCCATGTCCACGGCCATCGACGAGGAGCGATAGCAGGCTTCGGCATCGCGAATCAGCGGGTGAGCGGCCGCAGGAATGAATTCGCCATGGCGCTCACGCCACAGCGCCTCGTTGGCCAGGATGCTCGGGGTGTGCTCACAGTGGGCCAGCAGGATGGTCGGGCAGTAGATGAACAGCCGCTCGAGCACCTGCGGGTCGTCCACCAGCATGTTGCCGGTGGACGCGCCCATGAACACCTTGACCCCGGCGACTTCACGCGGGTCGAGCGCGGCGATGGTGTCCAGGTTGTCGCGACTGACGCCGAAGTGAAAACCGTAGTTGGCCTGCGAGCTGGCCGCGGCGCGGCGTTTCTTGTCGGCCAGCGCCGCAGTGGTGAGGGTTGGCGGGTCGGTGTTGGGCATGTCCATGAAGCTGGTGATGCCACCCGCCACCGCAGCCCGCGACTCACTGGCAATGCTCCCTTTGTGCCCTGCCCCGGGTTCGCGAAAGTGCACCTGGTCATCGATCATGCCCGGCAGCAACCATTGCCCTTGCGCATCGATCTCGACCTTAGCGCGCACGCCTTCGATGCTCGCGGCGATCTTGTCGATGCGCCCACGGGCGACCAGCAGGTCAGCCTCGAACTCGCGCCCTTCGTTGACCAGCCGTGCGTTGCGTATCAGCAGGTCGGCCATGATCAGAACTCGTTCTGCAGGGCCTTGTAGCCCTGGACCAGGTCGATGTTGGTGCGGGCGACATCCTCGGAGAACTCCGAGGCCGACACGCTGACGGGTGGGTAGCGATCGAGATCGGTGTGCGGGCCGATATGTTCGGTGGGCGGTACGTAGAAGCGCTCTGGCAGGTCGCGACCGTCGACCACCGAGTTGTGACGCACGACGCTGCCATCACCCACGCGGCAATTGAACAGCACGCTGTTGAAGCCGATGAACACCCGATCGCCGACCACGCAGGGGCCATGCACGATGGAGCGGTGGGCGATGGAGGTGTACTCGCCGATGCTCACCGCCGCTCCGGACTTGGAGTGAATGACCACACCATCCTGAATGTTGGAGTTGGCGCCGATGACGATCGGCTCCATGTCCCCGGTGGCGTCCACCTCGTCGGCGCGGATGACCGCGTAGGGGCCGACGAACACATGGTCCTTGATGATGACCTTGCCGCAGATGATCGCGGTCTTGTCGATGTAGGCTGATTCGGCGATCTGTGGGAGGTGGCCGGAGGGGTTTCTGCGGATCACGGTAGGTTTCCTGAGACAAGCTGATTTCAGCAAATGTTACGTTATAACAGTTTACTTGCAACCCCCTCTCCTCATTCCTCTCCCGCAGAGCATGACGCCGGTGAGAAATTTCAAACTTTCGCCGCCGACCGGCGCTCAACCGTTTGCGACACCGATGTCGCGACCACGGACAAGGAGAGACACATGAATACTCTGTTCCTCAAGCGAGCCGGTCTGTGCATGGCCATGGGCCTTGTCTCGGTGCAGGTGATGGCCGCTTCCTCCGACGACTTCGTCGATGCGGCGACCGAGGCAGGTATCGCTGAAGTCGTAACCGGCAACCTGGCGCTGGAAAAGAGCAAGGACGCGGAGATCAAGACCTTTGCCCAGCAGATGGTCACCGGTCACACCCAGGCCAACCAGAAACTCGGTGATATCGCCCGCAAGCTGGATATCAGCGTGCCTGACGAGGCTGCGCTCACCGACAAGGTCAAGAAGATGATCCTGGAATGGCGCGACGAGTCGTTCGACAAGTCCTATGTCAACAATCAGGTCGATGCCCACGAGAAAGCCGTGGAGCTGTTCAAGAAGGAAGCCGCATCGTCCGACAAGCCGGAGCTCAAGGCTTTCGCCAGCGAGACCCTGCCCACCCTCGAGAAGCACCTGGAGCACGCCAAACAGCTTCAGGCCAAGCACGGCAAGTGATCCACAGGTAACCAGAGAGGCTTGATATGAGTAATGATGCTCTGCGCGCCGAAGTACTGACTCGGCTACTGCACGCCCACCCTGAAGGCCTGGGCAAGGAAGTGCTGGACAACTACCGCGGCGAAAAGGCGGTGGCCGGAATGCTCAAGACGCTTCAGGAGGCCGGCTTGATCCATGATGGCAGCGTCAATGTCGATGCCGATCACCAGATCAGCGTGCGTTATCCAATCAAGTTGTCCAGTGCCGGCGTAGACGCAGCGCGCCAGCTCGACAACTGAACCATCGGGCCTGCGGGCGCGGTACGTGCTGCCGCGTGCGCACGCCCAGAAGGTCATGACTCGATCACTTACCTTTCTTCTCGTGATCACGGGGTGGCTTTGCCGGACCTTGCGGGTCGACTTGCGGATCCTCCAGCTCGGGGGAGTCCGGATCAAAACCCAGATCCTGCTTGCTGGACGCCTTGTCGGATGAGTGAGGCCCTTGCGCAGGGTGTGGACGTTTCTGTTCGCTCATAGTGCGTTCTCCGTAACGGTGTCTACAGAAGAAAGCGCGGGCCTGGCGAAGTTTGATTTATCTACGCGCCCTTTGCCTGGAAGGTCTCCAGCTGCGCACAGCGCGCCTCGCTCTGTATCAGACGATCCTGCAGACGCTCGATCAGGCGCATCTGTTCGGCGCAGATGTCACGCTGACCCACCAGCGCCTGACGCTCGCCGTCCAACTGCCGACGCACCTCCTCGCTCGCCCCCTGCGCCTGGGCCAGGATCGAGCGCAGCCCTTGAACCTGGGCATCGCGCTGCTCCAATTGTTCGTCGAGTTGTTTGTGCTGGGCGCTGGCCTGTCGGCATTCGGTCAGCAGGCGCTCATTCTCACGGTGCAGGTGTGTCAGTTGTTCCTGGCGGGCGATCGCGTCCTGCTGCAACTGACGCAAATCCCCTTGCGACTGCTGCAACTGCTCGTCCTTGTCGGCCAGCCTGAGCTGCAGTTCGCCCAGGGATTGGTTGAGGCTGGCGCTGCGCAATTGCTCGGCCTGCAGGGTGGTCAGCGCCGTTTCGAGCCTTTCCGACTCGGCCGCAAGGGCGCTGGCCTGAATCTGTTGTTGCTGGTGAGCAGCAGCGAGCGCCTGTTGGGCGAGTTGCAACTGCGCCTGCAACTGTTCGCGCTGTTTATCGAATTCGGCCTGCGCGTCGCGAATACGCGCCTCCCCTTCCTCGCGCAACTGCTCGGCCAGTTGGCCGACGAAACGCCCCAACGTGTCGCTGAGGGCCGGTGAGTGTTTATCTGCCAGCGGTTGCAGCGCCTCGAGCTCCTTCATGTAGCGATGAATGGTGGTTTTCGAGCCGGTGTTGCCCAGCTCGATGCGTACCGCATCGATACTCGGATGCTCGCCCCGGGCGATCAGCGCCTGCCGTGCCTGCTGTACTGCCGCCTTGTCGATGCCGCCCCGGGCCATGCTTGCTCCTACGATTTCGTACCGTGGTATGTAGGCTGTAATTACATACTAGAACCTTAGATTTTCCCAGCAGATTCTTAGGCTCTGTACGAAATGTGCCGGAGAGCCGATTGAGCTCGCGTGAACCAGGAACCCGGGTTGGCCCTAGCCCTGACGCAGCCAATCGATAAAACGAGCGAACAACTCTGACTGAGAGTTGATGCCCAGCTTCAGATAGAGGTTCTTGCGATGCATGCGTACGGTTTCAGGCGAAATGCCGAGGTCCTGCGCCGTGGACTTTACCGAATGCCCGCGCAGGATCATGTGCGCGACTTCCCGTTCGCGGTCCGTCAGCACCTGGCAGCCGAAGCTGTCGAACGCAGCCTGCAGACTTGCATGCTCCAGCGTCGCGACACCGGGTTCGAGGTTATGCCGTGCATAACGGCCCAGCAGGTCGCGCACCATCGGTTCGACCGCACGCAACAGGTCGATCTGTTGCGCGCTCAGCCGTGTGCCGCTGCAGCCCTGGAACAGGCTGAGGGAGAGTTTGCGGCCATCGCTGAGGTCGGCGATGTAGTAGCTGTCTTCGCTGCAGCCAGTGCCCAGGTAATAGGCCTTGTAGTAGTCACTGTCGAAGAAGTTGTCCGGCGCGATGTCCTGGAGGTGATAGAAACCTTCAGCCAGCCCGCTCTGCACCGCGAGGCAGAAAGGATCGAGCAGGTAACCGGCGGCGAAATAGCGGTTGAGCACGGCATCGCGATGGGCATCGGGAATGCCTTGCTGGTACAACAGGCGCGGCGCCTGTCCCTGGCTTTCGACGCTGATCATCATCGACTCGACCGCCACCAACTGGCCCAGCGCCCTGGCCAGATACTGCAGGGCCTGCGGTGATTCGCTATGGGCCAACGCACTTTGCAGCGCCGCATGCCACTGCTGCAGCGCGCCGAGGGTAAGGGCAATCGGTGTGTCGGGAGAGGCCTGGGTCATGCCCGGCAGTCTAGCCTGCCGGACACGCCCACGCACAGCCCGCTGCAGGCTGCTCATCGCCCCTGGTACAACCCTTGCGCCGTGAGCTCGCGCGCGGTTTCGAGAATGCACTGGCGCAGGGTTTCGACGATCTCGTCAACCTGGGCGCGGGTGACGATCAGCGGCGGCGACATCACGTTCAAGTGCATGATCGGCCGTACCAGCAGGCCTTTGGCCTGGGCTTTGCTATGGATGCGCTCACCGATGTTGATCGCATCGTCGAACAGTGCCTTGCTCGCCTTGTCGGCGACGAATTCGACACAAGCCATCAGCTTGAGGCAGCGCACATCGCCCACCAGCGGCAGGTCACGCAAGGTTTGCAGGCGCTGCTCCAGGTAGCTGCCGACCTCGTTGACGTGGGCCAGCAGGTTTTCGCGCTCGATGATCTCGATGTTCTTCAGTGCTGCCGTGCAACACACCGGATGGCCGCTGTAGGTGAAACCGTGGGTAAAGCAGCGCCCCTTGCCCGGCTCGGCGATCACCTGCCAGATGCGCTCGGAGAAGATGCACGCACCCAACGGCAGGTAGGCAGAGGTCAGACCCTTGGCTGTGGTGATGATGTCTGGGGTTACGCCGAACAGTTCTTCGCTGGCAAAGAAGGTGCCCAGGCGCCCGAACGAAGTCACTACTTCGTCGGCGACGAACAGGATGTCGTAGGTCTGGCACAGCTGCCACATGCGCGCGAAGTATCCCTTGGGTGGGATGATCACTCCGCCCGAACCCATGATCGGTTCGGCGAAGAAGGCGGCAACGTTGTCGGCGCCCAGGGAGAGAATCTTGTCTTCGAACTCGGCGACCAGAAAATCGAGGAATTCGGCCTCGTCCATGTTGTCCGGGGCGCGGTACGGGTTGGGGTTGGAGATGTGGTGGATCAGGTCGTGGGCGTAGTCGAACTCAGGCACCCGGTCGGCGGCCTTGTTGCCGATCTGCATGGTCAGGGTGGTCGAGCCATGGTAGGCGTTGTAGCGGGCGATGATGTGTTTCTTGCCCGGCTTGCCGCGGCAGTTCTGGTAGTACTGGATCAGCCGGTAGGCGGTGTCCACGGCAGTAGACCCACCTGTGGTGAGGAAGACATGGTCCAGGTCGCCCGGTGCCAGTTGCGCAAGCTTGCGGCACAGCTCGATGGCCACGTCGTTGGCCATGTCCGAGAACGGGTTCGAATAGGCAAGCTTGCGCACCTGGTCGGCAATGGCCAAGGCCATTTCCTCGCGCCCCAGGCCAATGTTGGTGCACCACATGCCGCCAACGGCATCGAGGAAGCGGTTGCCTTGGGTATCGCGGATGTAGGCGCCTTCGCCTTCGATAATGTTCAGCGCGCCCTGTTGGCGATGCTCGTCGAACATATGATAACCGTGCATGTAATGGGCCTTGTCGGCTTCCACCAATGGATCGTGGGCGATAGCGAATGCGTTGCTTGAAGTGGCCATGGGCAGCTCCTTGGCGAGGATCGTTCGAAAATGTTCAGAAACCGGTCTTGACCGTGCTCCAGACCCGCGTGATCGCACGCATGTCCTTGGGTGTCTGGGTCTTTTGCGCGAACAGCCGTTCGCGGGTCTGGGCGTCCGGGTAGATCGCCGGGTCCTGGCGGATATCGGCCTGTACCAGAGCGGTGGCCGCGGCATTGCTGTTGGCGTAGTGGATGAAGTTGGTCACCTTGGCCATGGTCTGTGGCTGCAGCAGGAACTCGATGAAGCGATGGGCGTTGCTGACGTGCGGCGCATCCTTGGGGATGTAGAGGTTGTCGAACCAGATCAGCGAGCCTTCCTTGGGAATGAAGAACGCCAGCTTGATAGCCTTCTTCGCCTCCACCGCACGCGCCTGGGCGGTGGCGTAGTCACCCGACCAGGTCAGAGCCAGGCACACGTCGCCGTTGGGCAGGCTGGTCAGGTAGTTGACCGAGTCGAACTTGCGGATATAGGGGCGGATGCCCAGCAGCAGCTGTTCGGCAGCCTTGAGGTCCGCAGGTGCGGCGCTGCGCGGATCCTTGCCCAGGTACTGCAGGGCCAGTGGAATCACTTCGGTGGGGGCGTCCATCAAAGTCACCCCGCAATCGGCGAAGCGCGAAACAATGGCCGGGTCGAACAACATGGCCAGCGAGCCGATCGGTGCGTCGGGCATGCGCGCCTTGATCTTGTCGACGTTGTAGGTAACGCCGGAGCTGCCCCAGGTGTAGGGCGCCGAGTACTTCAGGCCAGGGTCGTAACCTTGCAGGTTGCTGACCACCTGCTCGTCGAGGTTGTGCCAACTGGGCAGTTGCTGTTTGTCCAGGGCCTGGAATACGCCGGCCTGGATCAGCGGCGGTACCAGCGACGCATTGAGCATGACCAGGTCGTAGCCGGAGCGCCCGGTGAGCAGTTTGGTCTGGACCGTTTCATAGCCATCGAAGGTGTCGTACACCACTTTGATACCGGTGGCCTTTTCGAAGTCGGCCAAGGTGGTTTCACCGATGTAGTCAGTCCAGTTGTACAGCCTGAGCGTGTTGCTGCTGTCCCCCTCTGCCGCTGCCTGCACCAGTGCCGTCGAGGACACCAGCAACAGACCGCCAATCACCTTCAGTGCCTTGCGCATAGCAACTCCATCGTGTGACTGCTCCGGATTGAGCCGATGGGGTCACTATGGGAGGTCTGGCTGGCTGCAGACATAACCCGAATGTGTGGGTGGTCGTTTTTGGGAAGGTCGCAGATGTGTCACTCGTTGATCAGCGTCAGCGTGCCGATATCCAGCAGGCTGAAAAAACCGCTGCTCCAGCCACCGGTATCCAGGTGCCACACGTTGCCCAATACCTTGTGCGTGAGCACCGGGGTGTGCCCGACCAGCAGCGCACGCAGCCCTTGGATGGGTTCGCTATCGGCGCTCTTCAGGCGCCGGCGCGACCATTGGCAGACCTCGCGCACGGCAGGGTCGTCCCGAGTCTGCAGGCAGGCGCGCAGCTCAGCCCAGTCGGCGAACGGACTGTCTGCATGCAGCATGCCGACCAACCCGCAGGCAGTCTGTACTTCGAGCGCGACCGGCAGGCGTTCGAACTGCTCGACGAAGCGCGCCTGCTCAGCCTTGGGCAAGTCGAGAAACCAGCCCCCGCCCGCCGCACGGTACATGTCCAGATCAACACGGCCACCGCGATAGTGGCTGATGGCCAATGCTTCGTGATTGCCCTGCACCGCATGAAACCAGGGATGCGCCAGCCAGTTCAGGGCCTCTTCGCTGGTCGGGCCCCGGTCGACCAGGTCACCGACACTGAACAGCCGATCGACCTCGGGATCGAATGCCGCCTGCTCGAGCGCGGCCTGCAGGCGTTGGAAGTGCCCGTGGATATCGCCGACCGCCAAGTCCCGCCCTTTGTCGTTGGCAGCTAGCTGCCGAAAACGCGCCATTACATCATTCCTCTGCTGTGTCGCCGGCACCAGGCGTAGAATGGCGAGACAACGAGCCCGTCGCGGAGGTGCATCATGCGCTCTACCCTAGCCTGCGCTGCACTGCTGGTGCTGGCATACGACAGCATGGCACAAGGCATCCCGCCCGCGCAGGTCCAGGTCAGCTTCGATCACCCGGAAAAATTCCGCGATGCCAGCCTGAACAGCCCCGGCTATGAGCGCGGCGCCGACCCAGAAGTGATGACGGCACTCACCCGGCACCTGGAAAAACTTGGCCAGCGCTACCTTCAGCCCGGTCAGCGAGTACACATCGACATCCGCGACATTGATCTGGCCGGCCGCTACGAACCCTGGAACAGTCAGGCCTATAACGTACGCTTCATGCGCGAAATCACCTGGCCGACCATCGAACTCAGCTACACCCTCGTTCAACCCGGCCAGACCGAGCACAAGGCCGAGGAACGCGTCAGCGACAAGATGTACCTGAGCCGCCCAGGCCGCGTGGGCAGCAGCGATCGCCTGTATGCCGAGAAGGCCATGCTCGATGACTGGTTCCGCCAGCGCTTCGCTGCAAGGCCGGCGTCCTGAGTTTTGCTGGTTAGTTGCGAGCGGCTGAGGGTATCCTCTCCCTTTGTATCACCCAAGGAAGGATCCCCGTGAAGTACCTGCTGCTGGCATTCGCCAGCTATGCCTCCTGCTACTACCTGGTTGGTTTGCTGATTCGCGGCAGGCTGGCAGACATCGCCGAAGGGTTGCGCCATCGCCCGGATGCGCCGACACCCGGCCAGTACCTGCGTGAAGTCGAACGCCATGCCCGACGGGCGCAGCGGCACTACAGCCTGTTCGTAGGCTCGGTGCTCGCGCTGGTGCTGTGCGCGTTGGCGTGGTGGTTGAGCTGAGCGCTCAGAACAGCGACAGGCTCTGCCTGCCCTCAAGCGCCAGCAGGTACTGCTTGGCAGGCAACCCGCCGGCAAAGCCTGTAAGGCCGCCCGAGGCACCGATCACCCGATGGCAGGGTGCGATGATCGAGATCGGGTTGCGGCCATTGGCTGCCCCTACCGCGCGTACCGCCGCGGGGTTGCCGATCTGTCGGGCGATATCGCTGTAGCTGCGGGTCTGGCCGAAAGGAATGGTCAGCAGCGCCGCCCAGACCTGGCGCTGGAATTCAGTGCCATCGAAGTCCAGGGGCAACTCGAAGCGCTGGCGTTGACCGGCAAAATACTCACCCAACTGATGGGCAGTTTCCCGCAGCACTGGCGCCTGGTCATCACGGTGCAGTTCGCCAAGGCGCACCCGGTTGGCACGCTCCTCTTCCCACAGCACGGCGGCCAGGCATTCGCCACGGGCGACCAGTGTCAGGGTGCCAACTGGCGATGGCATGAGAGTGAAGGCGCTGGACATGGCAACTCCTGATACAGGCTGACGACCCCGGCACTCTACCTATCGCCCGATGGCGCTGCATCCGCTTTCTTGACGTGTAATGCTCACGCCACGGCCGTCGCTCGGGCCGCGAGGGCACGGGCCTGCTGCAGGTCGATCCTGGGGATCAACGCCGGGGGGATGCGTGAGCGGGCCGAGAGGTTATGAACGCGGAAACGCTCGCCCATCACCTGGTGCGCCATCAGGCTCAGTGACGGCAGGATACGACTGTCCCAGTGCTGGTCGAGGCCACAGGGCGAGCGCTTGCCACCGGACGTCTCGTAAAAGCGCCCTGCCGACTGGTCCAGATCCACGCCGACCAGTAGCACATCGTCGAAACCCAGGTGGTAAGCCAGTTGCAGGGCTACAAAAGCCACGGTCCGGGCATCGAAGAAACCGTATGAGAGGTTCCTGCTGAAACCGATCGAACGCGCCCGCTTGCTCCACAGCGTGCGGTTGCGGGCATAGCGGCCATCCCCGAGCCCCAGCCATTCACTAAACGTTGGGTCCAGGGCCTTGAGCAGCGGGTAGCGCTCGGTGTCCTCAGGCAGGTCGAACAGGTCGAACTGCTCCGGCCACAGTGCCAATCGGGGGCTGCAGTGCAACGCCATGGCAAAAAGCTCGGGTTGCTGGTTGCAGAAGTCCTTGTCGGTGCAAATGTAGAAGAATGGGCGCATATCCGTGCCCACCAGCATCGAAATCGAGCCATTCATGGCGATGATCGGGACGCTGGCAAAATCTTCGAGCGGGAAATCTTTCGCTGACGCGCCTGACGCCAGGATCACCACAGGGCCTTTCTGGGTATTGCGACACGCCTCAAAGCTGGAGAACGCCCCGCGTGCAGCCTCAGGCTGCGACGGAAGTTGGTTCATGGGTCTAGCCAATGGTGTAGGTCAATTCAGGATACAGTTGTTCACAATTCTTAAATGGTTTTTTACAAAACCCTTACATAGAAACGTCGGGATAGCATTTTGCCTTCGAGCGATGCTGCGTCGCGGGGCGGCAGGTACAGCGATATGTCTCTCTGGCAACTGTCTGCTCAGCAACAGCTGGCCAACATCTGATTGCCCAAGGGGCGACACCTCGTTCGATAAAATCCACCAAGCTACTGATTTTATTGAGATAAATTCGCTGGCACGGTTTCTGCTCCAGTGATCTGTGTACACGCACAGTATCCCGAGGAACCCATGTCCACGCCTGCCGTTTCTGCCTCCTACGACATCCGCCAGCCGGATGCCCATGTCATCCGCGACGATGCAGAAGCCATCGCCGTTGCCCATCAGGTCGCCGCGCTGCTGCGTGAAGGCGCCGCCGAGCGTGACCGGCGCCGAGAAGTCCCGGCTGATGTGGTCGATGCCTATTCCAACAGCGGTCTGTGGGGCATCACTGTGCCTCGTGCCTATGGTGGTGCCGAAGTATCCTTCGCCACCCTGGCGCGGGTGATCGCCATCGTCTCGGCTGCCGACCCGTCGCTTGGACAGATTCCGCAAAACCACTACTGCCTGCTCGAAGACATCCGCCTGCAAGGCACCGAAGAGCAGCACCGCTTCTTCTTCGACCTGGTACTCAAAGGCCATCGCTTTGCCAACGCACTGTCTGAAACCGGTGGCAAGACCGTCCAGGACATCCGTACCCGCCTGGTCGCCGAAGCTGACGGCTACCGTATCGACGGCCGCAAGGGCTACTGCACCGGCTCGCTCTATGCCCATTGGATCGGCGTACTGGCCCTGGACGAACAGGACCGGGCACAACTGGCCTTTGTGCCACGTGGCACTCCTGGGTTGGTGGTCGTCGACGACTGGAACAGCATGGGCCAGCGCACCACCTCCAGCGGCACCGTGCTGCTAGACGGATTGCGCGTGCCTGCATTCAACCTGTTCCCCAGCTACCGCTCCTACGAGCACCCTACCCTCGCCGGCCCCTTCGCCCAGCTGACCACTGCGGCAATTGACGCCGGCATCGGCCGCGCGGCGCTGGACGACACCATCGCCTTTGTTCGCGAACATGCCCGTCCGTGGATCGATGCCGGTGTCGAAAAAGCCAGTGAGGATCCGCTCACCATCATCCAGATCGGCTCCCTGGAGATCCGCCAGGAAGCCGCCGAGGCCCTGCTCGAGCGTGCCGGCAAGGTGCTGGATACCGCCAAGCCCGCGCCGAACGACGACAACGTCGCCGCCGCTTCGGTGGCGGTGGCCAAGGCCAAGGTGCTGACTACCGAGGTGTCGATTGAGGCCAGCAACCGCCTGTTCGAACTGGGCGGGACCCGCTCCTCGCTGCTGCAGCACAACTTCGACCGGCACTGGCGCAATGCCCGCGTGCATACCCTGCACGACCCCGTGCGCTGGAAATATCACCTGGTCGGTAACTGGGCCCTGAACGGTGTCCGCCCCACCCGCCACGACTGGAACTGAGGCTGCGCCATGACCAAGCAGATCCGTCTCAATGCCTTTGCCATGAACACGGTCGGGCACCTGTCGCCTGGGCTGTGGCGCCATCCGCGCGACCAGGCGACGCGCTACACCGATATCCATTACTGGATCGAACTGGCCCAGACCCTCGAGCGGGGCTGCATCGACGGCCTGTTCCTCGCCGATGTGCTGGGTGTCTATGACGTCTACGCCGGCAATGCCGATGAAGCGCTGCGCAGCGGTGCCCAGGTGCCGCTGAACGACCCGCTGCAATTGGTACCGGCAATGGCCGCAGCCACCCGGCATCTGGGGTTTGGCGTGACCGCCTCGGTGTCGTTCGAACACCCCTTTCCTTTCGCCCGGCGCATGAGCACCCTCGATCACCTGACCCAGGGCCGTGCCGGCTGGAACATCGTGACTTCCTACCTGTCCAGCGGGGCACGCAACCTCGGCCAGCCCGAGCAGATGAGCCACGACCAGCGCTACGCCCTGGCCGAGGAATACCTGCAGGTCTGCTACAAGCTGTGGGAAACCAGTTGGGAGGAGGATGCCGTGCGCGCCGACCGTGCCAGCGGCGTCTACACCGACCCGGCCAAGGTCCACGGCATCGACCATGACGGCACCTACTTCAAGGTTCCAGGCTTTCACCTCAGCGCCCCGTCACCACAGCGCACACCGGTGCTCTACCAGGCCGGTGCATCCAGCCGGGGGCGGGCCTTTGCCGCAGCCAACGCCGAATGCGTGTTTGTTGCAGCACCGAGCAAGACCGTGCTGAAGAAGCAGGTTGCCGATCTGCGTGCCGCAGCGGTCGCTGCCGGGCGCAAGGGCTCCGATATCCTGATCCTTGAACAGCTCACGGTGATCGTCGCCGAAACCGACGAGGCCGCGCAGGCCCGTCTGCGCGAGTACCGTGAGTACGCCAGTGCCAGTGGTTCGCTCTCGCTGATGTCGGGTTGGACAGGCATCGACTTTGCCGCCTACAGCCCCGACCAGATCCTGCGCGAGGTGCCCAGCGAAGCCATCCAGTCGGTAGTCGAGGGCTTCACCCGCGCCGACCCGACACGGACCTGGACCGTTGCCGAGATCGCCGAATATTGCTGCCTGGGCGGCGACGGCCCGCTGTTGGTCGGGTCGCCCACGACCGTCGCCGACCAGTTGCAGGCCTGGGTCGAAGACACTGACGTGGATGGCTTCAACCTGTCCAGCGTGGTCGTACCGGAAACCTTCGTTGCCGTGGTCGATCTGTTGGTCCCCGAACTGCAGGCGCGCGGCCTGTTCAAGCGCGAGTATGCCGAAGGCAGCCTGCGCAACAAGCTGTTCGGCCAGGGTGATCGCCTGCGTGCGCCCCATCCGGTGGCTGCGCTGCGCCAGGAGCGTGGGCGATGAATGCGCTGTTGGCCAATCTGGACTGGGGTGAAATCGGCCTCGCTTGCCTCGAGACCCTGAGCATGCTCGGCACGGCGCTGGGCTTTACCGTAGCGTTGGGGCTGCCGTTGGGTGTGCTGCTGTTTCTCACCGGGCAACGCCAGAAGCTGGCCAAGGCGCTGAACTCCCCTGAAGTGCGTCAATTCATCCTGACCCGCTACAAAGGGCAGATCGCACCTGGCTTCTGACAGCGCAATGTGGGTGCAGGGCATGCCGCCTTCTCTGCACCCCGTCCAACCGCCCCTTATTGAAGGGAAACAAGCTGGGCGCGCTGCGCGGGATCAAGGTCATTGATCGAGACGATCCGAAGTGCGCCCTGCGCCGCCTCCGCCACCGGCTGCCCCAGATCAGCCGAGACCCCGTCCGGCAACTTGTACATCGCACCGGTCAGCGGATCGACGATCAGCATGCCGATAGCACCGCCAAACAAGATGTTCGCCCAGTACCAACCGTCCACACTCGAGTCGAGTTCGACCTGTCGATCTGGGTATCCCTCTCTCATGAAACGCAACGTGTAGGTTTGGCCACGAAAATAACCCTCCCCCGACATCAGCGTCACCACCGCAGGCGTGCTGCCGCGATGAACGACCATCCCTGATTTGTTGATGACCTCGAAATTCGCACCCGCCGGGCTGCTCGTGACACTCACCGGATACTTGGAGTCACTGATGATACTGGCGCAACCCTGCAGCGCCAGGAGCGCCAGAAGCACCCCCATGGTTCTGGTTTTTTGAAAGCACACGGAATCGTTCCTCTAGACGCTGATCGACATTGACCAAGAAGGGATTCTCTAGGTGCGCTTTAGCGATGCATGTCATCTAAATAGCCATTGGCAGTAGGTGCTTTCCCAAAACTGGTTTCCTGCCCGTTGTAGGTATTTTTTTGACACCCCCTTCACGACATTTTCACGTCGCGGCTGGCACAGTTGCTCCACATCCGTGAAATACTTCGCCCGCCCTCCCCAGCGGGCTTTTCTTTGCCTGCAGCATCCCTGGCGGTTATCACCACGCTCGCTTTTGATAGAAACGGGCAAGGTTTCAAGAGCCCCCGGCATAGGGACGATCAGCCAATCCACCTAGCATGCTCGCGTACTCCCTACCCAGGATCGCGATCATGAGCGACAGCAAGACTCTCTTCATTACCGGCGTCAGCAGTGGTTTCGGCAGTGCCCTGGCCGAGGCGGCGCTCGCTGCCCGACATCGCGTCATCGGCACCGTACGCAACGACAGCGCGTTGACAGCGTTTCAGGCCCTGAACAGCGAACGCGCCCACGGGGTGATCCTCGATGTCACCGACTTCGCCCGCATAGACGCTGTGGTTGCACAGGTGCAGGCGCTTCACGGCCCCGTCGATGTGCTGGTGAACAACGCCGGCTACGGCCATGAAGGGATTTTAGAGGAATCCCCGCTGGAAGAGATGCGCCGGCAGTTCGAGGTCAATGTGTTCGGCGCCGTTGCCGTCACCAAGGCATTCGTCCCCTACTTTCGCCAGCGCCGGGCCGGCCACATCATCAACATCACCTCCATGGGCGGCACCCTCACGATGCCGGGCATTGCCTACTACTGCTCGAGCAAGTTCGCACTGGAGGGCATTTCCGATACCCTGAGCCAGGAACTGCGCCCGTTCGGCATCGCCGTTACTGCGGTGGCGCCGGGTTCGTTCCGTACCGACTGGGCCGGTCGTTCCATGCAGCGTTCGCCACGCAGCATCGCCGACTACGACCAGCGCTTCGACCCCATCCGCAAGGCACGCCAGGACAAGAGCGGCAAGCAGCTGGGCGACCCGCGCAAGGCAGCCCAGGCGATCCTGCAGGTCATCGCCAGCCCCAGTCCGCCCGACCACCTGCTACTGGGCAGTGACGCACTGGGCCTGGTGCGCGACAAGCTGCAGCGCATGAGCCAGGAGATCGATCAATGGCAAGACCTGACCTGCTCGACCGATGGTTGAGCGCCAGGCAGAGGACCGGGCAGTGACACAGACCGATACCCGCTGTGCGCGCATGGTGCAGTTGCTCACGCAGCTCGCGCCGATGGAAGGCTATAACCTCAGCGCGCTGCAAGACGTGCGCTTCCTGCGCTCGAACCGGCCGCTGAGCCATGTGCCGGTGCTTTACGAGCCCGGCATCGTTATCCTCTGCCAAGGCTGCAAGCGCGGCTACCTGGCTGACGAGGTGTATGTGTACGACGCTCGGCACTACCTGGTGGTGTCGGTTCCTGTGCCCTTCACCATGGAAACCGATGCCAGCGAAGACGAGCCGATGCTGGCCATCTATATACGCCTGGACCTGCAACTGGCCAGCGAGCTGACCTTGCAGGTGGACGAACTGCTGGGCAGCAGCAGCGAACCGCCGCGGGGCATGTACGCCTCGCCCATGGACGATGCGCTGCAGACCACGACACTGCGCTTTCTTGAAGCCATGACCATCGCGAGCGACGCGCAGATCCTCGGCCCGGCGCTGGTGCGTGAAATCTACTACCGCATCCTCTCTGGCGCCCAGGGCGGCTCGCTGCGTGCAGCCTTGAGTCGGCACGGCCATTTCGCCAAGCTGACCCGCGCACTGCGCACCATTCACAGCCGCTACCGGGAGCATCTGGACGTCGAGTCGCTGGCCCGCGAGGCCAGCATGAGCGTGCCCAGTTTCCATCGACACTTTCGCAGCGTGACCAACACCTCGCCCATGCAGTACCTGAAGTCGGCCCGTCTGCACCAGGCCCGGCTGCTGATGCTGCACGACGCCTTGAGCGCATCGGCAGCCGCCTTCAGCGTCGGCTATGAGAGCCCCTCGCAGTTCAGCCGCGAGTTCAAGCGTTTCTTCGGGCGTACGCCACAAGCCGAAATCGACTGGATGAAGGCGACCTACGCACTGCCCGCCCCCTCTGGCTCACCCCCCTACGTTTCCTCCCATTGAGCAAGGCGCTATCATCGGCCAATCCCTGCCGCGCCATTCGGAGAACACCATGCCGCTGAGCCCCCTGTTGCGTTGCCATGACCTGCAGAAAACGCGGGAGCATTACCGCGATACCTTGGGTTTCGAAGTTGCTGATTCGCAGCAAACGACGCTGACCGTGCACCTCGACGACAACCGGATCGTGTTCACCGAGCAAGACCTGTGGGGCCATTCACCGCAATGCACGGGCACGTTCTATTTCGTGATCGCCGATGTCGATGGGTATTTCGAACGCGTGCGCGATAAAGCCGAGATCGCATGGCCACTTCAGAACATGCCCTACGGCTCGCGAGAGTTCGGCGTGCGTGACTGCAATGGCTACTTCCTGGCGTTCACCCAGGCGCGCTGAGGTCTGGACGGCCTCTTGCCTCTTCTGATCGGGAGGCCTGCCGACCGTTGTCAATCAACTACACATGAAACAACGCACCTCCAATAATGCGACGCACTTCACAATAGTAAAACCGATAGTTCCGCGACATTAAGCTGCGCCAATTCCAAATAACAAACTCATGATGTAGCGCCATTAACGCTGCTCAAGCCTTCGCAGCTTGGTCAGTTCGCGTTCGACTCACTGGATGACGCTTGATGGGCCTGTGCCCCATCGATGCAACCAATAATGATGGCCAGACCGCACTTCCGTTCGCAGCCCTGTTCGGCCGCCTCGACATCCAGGCCGAACGGGTACAACGCGGCGCCGACCCGCTGCACAGGGACGTCAGGGGCAATACGGCGATGATGATCAGCCAATCCCAGGGTAACGATGCGACGGTTGCAGCTTTGAGGGCAATCGCAGGTCATTGGAGGCTAAAGATTTCTTACCAGGCGGCGATATAGCTGGCGATGTACCACCATAAAGGATGATGCCGTGAAGGTTCGCAACGCCGCTGCCGGAGCATGCGCTCTACTGGCGCTGGCCGGATGCTCGGAAAGCCAGCTCGACTACCGAAACGCCGAGGTCAACAACGGCCTGATCTACGCAGGCTCGGAAAACAAGCCCTTCACCGGGCTGGTCACCAACGTTCCGGAAAACTTCATGCGGGCCAACAATGGCTACATGGACACGCTGTTCAACCTCAACCAGACCCTCAAGAGCCTGAGGTCCGACCGCAACATGTACATGGGCCGTAACTTCGTGTGCGACGCCCAGGTCGAAAAAGGCTTCATCTCCGGTGATGTCTCCTGCTACCAGGCCAAGTCGCGGACACTGCGCTACACCGCGCAGTACAAGGACGGCAACATGGACGGCGCCCTGCAGATCTACGCCATCGATGGCCAGACCCGCCTGGCGAAGGCGGCGTTCAGCCAGGACCTGATCGATGGCAAGGTCGAGTTCTGGAGCCCGAATACCGGCAAGCTGGTCTACCTGCGCACGGCCCGCAACGGCAAATCCGACGGGGTGCAGGAGAACTACGATGAGAACAGCGGCCAGACGACCTACAAGGCCAAGGCCAGCAACGGCCAGCTGATCGGGACTGTCGAGCGATTTTCCGCGCAGGGCAAGCGCGTTTCAGAGGTTCCCTACGACAACGGCACACCCCATGGCGTTGCCCATGAATGGGACGCCAACACTGGCAACATGACCAAGCTGATCACCTTCGATCACGGGGTCTGGACCGGTGAATACCAGGAGTGGGCGGCGGACGGATCGCTGACTGCCCATCGGGTCTACGCCCGCAACGTGATGATGGAAGACAAGCTGGCGCCCGCCCAGGACGCAATCGCCGATACCGACGTCGACAAATGCGTTGCCGGACTGGTCGAAGCGTTTCGTGCTGAAAACGGCGAGGAAGCATTGATCCGGCATGACCAGATCGCCGAATGGGAGTCGGACTGCGGCAAGGCGCCCTGGATGGAGTGATCGTCACTGCAGGCGCCCTCTCGCAGGTTCCGGGATGGCGCCCCGCCCTCCTCGCACGGGCAGGCTATTTGTCCGGCGTGCCGCAAAGTGGCTGTGGATCAATCAACCAGGTGATACAATCCGCGCCCTCGAATCAGCGCATGAAGCGCTGAGCCTCCGTGAACGTCGCAGTACGCCCCGCGCAAGCCTGATACCGGGATCGCTCCCACTGGCCCCGGCACCTGGATGTCGCCCGCTACACCACGCGAATGGACTGCCGCTCCTCCTTGGCCTTGGGTGAGCGGGAAAAGCTGCCGCCTCGCGTCAAGCCACTCCGCAAGGGTTCAGGCGTGACGAAAGGCCATTCATACACCTCTGGAACTCCCGCAGGACAAGTACTTGATTTCTACAGCCAATATCACGATGCAGTTCGGCTCCAAGCCGCTCTTCGAGAACGTCTCGGTCAAATTCAACAACGGCAACCGCTATGGCCTGATCGGGGCCAACGGCTGCGGCAAGTCGACCTTCATGAAAATCCTCGGCGGCGACCTGGAGCCGTCCGCCGGCCAGGTGATGCTCGAGCCCAACACCCGCCTGGGCAAGCTGCGTCAGGACCAGTTCGCCTACGAGCAGTTCAGCGTCATCGACACGGTGATCATGGGCCACGGCCAACTGTGGAAGGTCAAGGCCGAGCGCGACCGCATCTACTCGCTGCCGGAAATGACCGAGGAAGACGGCATGGCCGTCGCCGAGCTTGAAACCGAATTCGCCGAGATGGACGGCTACACCGCCGAATCGCGCGCCGGCGAGCTGCTGCTGGGCCTGGGCATTCCGCTGGAGCAGCACTTCGGGCCGATGAGCGAAGTAGCGCCGGGTTGGAAGCTGCGTGTGCTGCTGGCGCAGGCACTGTTCTCCGATCCGGACGTGCTGCTGCTGGACGAACCAACCAACCACCTGGACATCAACACCATTCGCTGGCTGGAGAACATTCTCACGGCGCGTAACAGCACCATGGTGATCATTTCCCACGACCGTCACTTCCTCAACAGCGTCTGCACCCACATGGCCGACCTGGACTATGGTGAGCTGCGCCTGTTCCCGGGCAACTATGACGAGTACATGACCGCCGCCACCCAGGCGCGCGAGCAGCTGCTGTCGGACAACGCCAAGAAGAAAGCCCAGATCGCCGAACTGCAGACCTTCGTCAGCCGCTTCTCGGCCAACGCCTCCAAGGCCAAGCAAGCCACCTCGCGTGCCAAGCAGATCGACAAGATCCAGCTGGCCGAGGTCAAGCCCTCGAGCCGGGTCAGCCCGTTCATCCGCTTCGAACAGACCAAGAAGCTGCACCGCCAGGCCGTGGTCGTGGAAAAGATGGCCAAGGCCTTCGACGACAAGGTGCTGTTCAAGAACTTCGACATCACCATCGAAGCTGGCGAGCGCGTAGCGATCATCGGCCCCAACGGCATCGGCAAGACCACCTTGCTGCGCACGCTGGTAGGCGAAATGCAGCCCGATGCTGGCTCGGTCAAGTGGACCGACAGCGCCGAGGTGGGCTACTACGCCCAGGACCACGCCCATGATTTCGAAGACGATGTCACGCTGTTCGACTGGATGGGCCAGTGGACCAGCGGCGAACAGGTGATTCGTGGCACCCTGGGGCGCATGCTGTTCTCCAACGACGAGATCCTCAAGTCGGTGAAGGTCATCTCCGGCGGTGAACAGGGCCGCATGCTGTTCGGCAAGCTGACCCTGCAAAAGCCCAACGTGCTGGTGATGGACGAACCGACCAACCACCTGGACATGGAGTCGATCGAAGCACTGAACCTGGCGCTGGAGAATTACCCGGGCACGCTGCTGTTCGTCAGCCACGACCGTGAGTTCGTCTCGTCGCTGGCCACGCGGATCATCGAGCTGTCGGCCGATGGCGTGGTCGACTTCAGCGGCACCTATGACGACTACCTGCGTAGCCAGGGTGTCGTGGTCTAAGCCAGACCGACTTCATCGACACTGCGCCGCCTTTTTCGCGGGCAAGCCTGCTATCACCCCGGTGGTAGCGGGCTTGCCCGCGAATGCGTTGGGCGTGCCGCAAAGCGCTTGAACCCCCGCAATACATGGCCTTCGCGATAGCCACCGGCCACTACCCGGCGAATTGGACAACCTCGCCATCCCCTGCTTGTATCTACCCTCTACGTTCTACACGCAGACGTGAATCGCACAACTTCGTACAGGGAATAGGACGAGGACGCGACGATGGCTCACACCGTCATGATGGTATTCGGCACCCGCCCCGAAGCAATCAAGATGGCACCCCTGGCACGGGTGCTGCGCGAATGGCCGGAGATCGACCTGCACATCTGCTCCACCGGTCAACATCGGGAAATGCTCGAGCAAGTGCTGACCGCCTTCGGTCTGTCGGTCGATCAGGACCTGAAGGTAATGCCCCAGAACCAGACCCTCAATGGTCTGTCACGTGACCTGCTGGGCAGCCTCGACAACGCCTACGAACAGGTCCAGCCTGAGATCGTGCTGGTGCATGGCGATACCACCACCAGTTTCATCGCCGGCCTGGCCGCGTTCCATCGCCATATCCCCATCGGTCATGTCGAAGCCGGCCTGCGCACCGGCAACCTTCAGCAACCCTGGCCAGAAGAAGCCAACCGGCGCCTGACCGGCGTGCGCGCCGACCTGCATAGCGCATGATCCTCATCACCGGCCATCGCCGGGAAAACTTCGGCGCCGGCTTCGAGCGTATCTGCCTGGCACTCGCCGAACTGGCCCTGCGCTATCCGGACGTACAGTTCGTCTACCCGGTACACCTCAACCCGCAGGTGCAGAAATCGGTATACGGCGTGTTGTCCGGGCGGGACAACATTCACCTGGTCGCACCGCAGGACTACCAGCACTTCGTCTGATTGATGGCCCGCGCACACCTGATCCTCACCGACTCAGGAGGGGGGCAGGAAGAAGCCCCGGCGCTCGGCAAGCCCGTGCTGGTACTGCGCAAGGTGACCGCGCGACCGTCGGTGCTCGAAGGCGGTACGGTCAAGCTGGTCGGCACCCAGACCGAACGTATCCTAGCCTGCCGGCAGGCGGATCCTGAACTGCGCGCCCCCCAGCGAAGACTGCGCAACCGTCAAGGTTCCACCCTGCCCCTCGATGGCCCTGCGGCTGATCGCCAACCCCAGCCCAAAGCCCCCGGTGCTGCGGTCCCGACTGCGATCCAGGCGATAGAATGGCTGGAAGATTCGCTCACGCTCCTCAGGCGGTATGCCAATCCCGTCATCCTCGACCGTCAGCAGGCAAGCCCCGTCCGCTTCCAGCTTCAATCGCAGCAGCAAGCTCTCGTCGCAGTAGCGCATGGCATTGCGCACCAGGTTCTGTACCGCTCGCGCGGTCAGTCGAGGATCGAGCACGAAACGTGGCAGCTTGTCGTCGGCACGCACCTCCCATCTGATCCCGCGACCATCGAGTTCTTCGGCAAAGCTGCCCAGTACACTGTCGACCAGTTCCAGCAACGACACCTCGACGCGCTCGCGCACCTGGTCGGCGTTCTCCAGACGGCTGTACGACAGCAGCTCAAGCACCAGCTCGTCCAGCTCCCGCACATGCCCCACCAGTTCCAACAAACGCTTGCGGCTGGCCGGCGGCACTTCGTCGAACAGCAGCACCAGGCCGAAATCCAGGCGGGTCAACGGTGTGCGCAGCTCATGCGAGACCGCGTTGAGCAGCTCGCGCTGCTGGTTGACCTGGCGCTCCAGGTCTCCGGCCATGGTGTCGAACACCCCGGCCAGCTCGCCGATGTTCGAGCGCGGCGAGATCTGCGTACGCTCCGCCATCTCCCCGCGTCCCAGGCGCCGCGCGGTTTCCTTGAGCCGTTCCAGGTCGCGCCAGTGCGGCCAGACCCACAGCAGCAAGCAACCCAGCATGGCAGCGCCGATCAGCACGGTCACGCCCCACGACAACACATTGATGTCCAGCGGATCCGGCGGCGAGTGCAGGCGCACCAGCCAGTCCTTGTCCAGCGGCGCCAGCACGGTTTCGTAATAACCCCAGTCGGCGATGCGCACCGCATACAGCCCGTGCTCCAGCCGCGCACGCTCCTGCGGCGCAAGGTCGGCGGCGTCCATGCGCAGCAGTTGCACCTGCAAGGGCGCGAAGGCCGCGGCCAGGTCCTGCTCCACCGATGGCCATTGCTCACGCGGCGCCTGGTGGAACTGACGGACGATCAAAGATTGCACGCCCTTGGCCTGATCAAGGTTGTAGGCCATGAAGCGTTCGTGAAACGCACCGACGATAGCGTCGGGAATCAGCAGCAAGGCTCCGGCATAGGCGACGATGATCACCAGGTACAGGCGCACCAGGATCTTGAGCATGGCGCGTCAGTACTCCCACTCGACCCGGCTGAACAGATACCCCTTGCCCCACACGGTCTTGATCTTGCGGGCTTCGCCGGCGTTGTCGTCAAACTTGCGCCGCAGCTTGGAGATGGCTACGTCCACTGAACGGTCGGTACCGTTGAACTCGATGCCGCGCAATTGCTGGAGGATGCGGTCGCGGCTGAGCACCTCGCCGGCATTGCGGGCCAGCACGACCAGCAGGTTGTATTCGCCACTGGACAGCTCGACCTCGCTGCCGCGCCAATTCACGCTGCGTTCGGCCAGGTTGATGCACAGGCCGCCGACCTGGATCAGCTCGCTGTCCAGGCGCGGTTCATTGACACTGCTGCGGCGCAGCAAGGTGCGTACCCGGGCCAGCAGTACGCGGGGCTCGCAGGGCTTGGTCACGTAGTCATCGGCCCCCATTTCCAGGCCCAACACTTGATCGTGACTGTCGTCACGGGCCGTCAGCATCAGGATCGGCAGGCTTTGCGACTCCTGGCGCAGCAAGCGACACACCTGCAGGCCATCCAGGCCGGGCAGCATCAGGTCGAGCACCACCAGGTCGGGGCGCTGGCGACGAAACTCGTCGAGCACATGATCGCCACGGGCGATGACCCGGACATGGAAATCGTTGCGTTGCAGGTAGCTGGCAATCAGTTCGGACAGCGCGCTGTCGTCTTCGACCAGAAGGATGTTTGGCATGTGGGTCGTCATGAACAGATAGGCTTGAGACCTTACCGCCGTCATTGCCGGACAAGCCCGCGCCTACAGAGGCTGCGACTACCTGTGGAAGCGGGCTTGTCCGGCGATGGGGCCAGTGCAGTCAGTTGCTCGCAGGATATAGAATCCTACGCTCCACACGGCACGAGCCTTACACTTTTTCACACACGGCGTACACAGCTTAACAGCCCATGCGCGAGCGCCTGCCTTAGCATAGCGGCGATCCTATCCGGAAGATCCGTATGTCCATTCCCTTCTCCAAGTGCCCTTGGGCGATTCTCGCCTTGCTCACACTGGCCCTGACCGGCTGCAACGACGCCCCCGAACAGGACGCGCAAGCACCCTCCCCCCAGGTGCGGGTCGAAACCGTGCAGTTGCAGGCCCTGGCCATCAGTACCGAACTCAGCGGGCGTATTCTCGCGCCACGCACCGCCGAAGTCCGCGCCCGGGTTGCCGGCGTGGTGCTCAAGCGGGTGTACCGCGAAGGCAGCGACGTCAAACAGGGCGATGTGCTGTTTCTCATCGACCCGGCGCCGTTCAAGGCCGACCATGACAGCGCCCGCGCCGCGCTGGCCAAGGCCGAAGCTACCTTGTACCAGGCGCGCCTGCAGGAGCAGCGCTATCGCGAACTGGTCGACGACAAGGCCGTGAGCCGTCAGGAATATGACAATGCCCGCGCCGCCTTCCTCCAGGCGGACGCTCAGGTGGCCGAGGCCAGGGCCGCGCTCGAACGCGCGCGGCTCAACCTGGGCTATGCCACGGTCACTGCACCGATCTCCGGACGGATTGGCCGTGCGCTGGTCACCGAAGGGGCGCTGGTCGGACAGAACGAAACCACCGCGTTGGCCGTCATCCAGCAACTGGACCCGATCCACGCCGACGTTACCCAGTCGACCCGCGACCTCAACGCCCTGCGCCGCGCCATGCGCGCAGGCGAGCTGCAGCAGGTCGGCCGGGACCAGGCCCGCGCCACCCTGATCCAGGACGACGGCAGTGCCTATCCGCTGCCGGGCAAGTTGCTGTTCTCCGATATCAGCGTCGATCCAAGCACCAACCAGATCACCCTGCGCAGCGAATTCCCCAACCCCGATCTCGATCTGTTGCCCGGCAGCTACGTGCGTGTGCGCCTCGAGCAGGCCCTGCAGCCCAAGGGCATCAGCGTGCCGCAGCGGGCGATCCTGCGTGACAGCGCCGGCGTGCCCAAGGTGCTGGTGGTCGATGCCCAACAGCGCATCGAAGAACGCCAGGTGGTGCTGGGCAATGCCCAGGGCGACCGCTGGATCGTCAGCGAAGGCCTGGCCCCTGGGGAACAGGTGGTGGTCGAAGGGCTTCAGCACGTCAAGGCCGGCGACCAGGTCCGGGTCAATACCGGCAAGGCTGCCAACCCCATCGTCCAGCGCAACGGCCAGTGAGGGCCTGATCCATGCCGCAATTCTTCATCGATCGCCCGATCTTCGCCTGGGTGGTCGCGTTGTTCATCCTGCTCGCCGGCGCCCTGGCCATCCCGCAATTGCCCGTGGCCCAGTACCCCAATGTCGCGCCACCGCAGGTCGAGGTGTACGCCGTCTACCCAGGTGCCTCGGCGCAGACCATGGACGAAAGCGTGGTCAGCGTGATCGAGCAGGAGCTCAATGGTGCAGACAACCTGCTGTACTTCGAATCCCAGAGCAGTCTGGGCAGCGCGACCATCACCGCCACCTTCGAGCCGGGCACCGTCCCTGACCTGGCCCAGGTCGATGTGCAGAACCGCCTCAAGGTAGTCGAGTCGCGCCTGCCGCGGCCCGTCACCCAGCAGGGCCTGCAGGTGGAGAAGGTCTCCACCGGCTTCCTGCTGCTGGGCACCCTCACCTCCGAGGACGGCAGCTATGACGAGATCGCCCTGAGCGACCTGCTGGCGCGCAACGTGATGAACGAGATCCGTCGCCTCAAAGGCGTCGGCAAGGCACAGCTGTATGGTTCGGAGCGGGCCATGCGCATCTGGATCGACCCGGCGAAGCTGGTCGGCTTCAAGCTCACGCCCCAGGACGTCGCCGACGCCATCGCCGCGCAGAACGCCCAGGTTGCGCCAGGCAGCATCGGTGACCTGCCCGCCCGTGCGACGCAGGAAATCACCGCCAACGTGGTGGTCAAGGGCCAACTGAGCACCCCAGAGGAGTTCGCGGCCATCGTGCTGCGGGCCAACCCGGATGGCTCGGTGGTCACCGTGGGCGATGTGGCGCGGGTCGAGATCGGTGCCCAGGAATACCAGTACGGCACGCGCCTGAACGGCAAGCCCACCAGTGCCTTCAGCGTCAAGCTGTCGCCGGGGGCCAACGCCATGGAGACCGCGACCCTGGTTCGCCAGAAGATGGATGAGCTGGCGCGCTACTTCCCGGCCGGGGTGAAGTACGACATCCCCTACGACACCTCGCCATTCGTCAAGGTCTCGATCCAACAGGTCATCAGCACGCTGTTCGAAGCCATGCTGCTGGTGTTTGCAGTGATGTTCGTGTTCCTGCAGAACATCCGCTACACACTGATCCCCACGCTGGTGGTTCCGGTGGCGCTGATGGGCACCTTCGCGGTGATGCTGGCGTTGGGTTTCTCGGTCAACGTGCTGACCCTGTTCGGTATGGTGCTGGCCATCGGCATCCTGGTGGACGACGCCATCGTGGTGGTGGAGAACGTCGAGCGGATCATGGCCGAGGAAGGCCTCTCGCCGAAGGCGGCTACGCGCAAGGCCATGGGCCAGATCAGCGGTGCGATTGTCGGCATCACGCTGGTGCTGGTGGCGGTATTCCTGCCAATGGCCTTCATGAAAGGCTCGGTGGGCGTGATCTATCAGCAGTTCTCCTTGTCGATGGCAGTGTCGATCCTGTTCTCGGCGTTCCTCGCCCTGAGCCTCACCCCGGCACTGTGCGCCACCCTGCTCAAGCCAGTGGCCAAGGGCGAGCATCACGCACGCAAGGGCTTCTTCGGCTGGTTCAACCGCCGCTTCGAGGGCATGAGCAATGGCTACCAGCGCTGGGTCGCCCACGCCCTGGCACGCAGTGGGCGCTACCTGGTGCTCTACGGGCTGCTGGTGGCGGTGCTGGCCTATGGCTTCAGCCAGTTGCCGAGTGCCTTCCTGCCAACCGAGGACCAGGGCTACACCATCACCGACATCCAGCTCCCGCCGGGCGCCAGCCGCATGCGCACCGAGCAGGTGGCGGCGCAGATCGAGGCGCACAACGCCGCAGAGCCCGGCGTGGGCAACACCACGCTGATTCTCGGCTTCAGCTTCTCAGGCAGTGGGCAGAACGCCGCGCTGGCGTTCACCACGCTGAAGGACTGGTCCGAGCGCGGCGCCGACGACAGTGCGCAATCGATCGCCGACCGCGCCACGATGGCCTTCTCCGAGCTCAAGGATGCCGTGGCCTATGCCGTGCTGCCGCCACCAGTCGACGGA
Organism: Pseudomonas sp. SYWMCR5; assembly: GCF_057197165.1. Classification (NCBI taxonomy): domain Bacteria; kingdom Pseudomonadati; phylum Pseudomonadota; class Gammaproteobacteria; order Pseudomonadales; family Pseudomonadaceae; genus Pseudomonas; species Pseudomonas sp. SYWMCR5. Next base: position 404,587 of record NZ_JBXUNH010000002.1, on the reverse strand, counting down.
TTGGGCGAGTCCACAGGTTTCGAGTTCCGTCTGCAGGATCGCGGCGGCCTGGGTCATGCCGGATTGATGGCAGCCCGTGACGAACTGCTGGCCAACGCACGCACGAGCAAGGTGCTGGCCAACGTGCGCGAGGCATCGTTGGCCGAAAGCCCGCAGGTACAACTGGAAATCGACCGACGCCAGGCCAACGCCCTGGGGGTCTCCTTTGCCGACATCGGCGCCGTGCTCAACACCGCGGTAGGCTCGAACTACGTCAACGACTTCCCCAACCTGGGCCGCATGCAGCGCGTCGTGGTGCAGGCCGAGGGCGACCAGCGCAGCCAGGTCGAGGACCTGTTGAAGATCCACGTGCGCAACAGCAGCGGCAAGATGGTGCCACTGGGGGCGTTCGTCCAGGCCCGCTGGCTCAGCGGCCCGGTGCAACTGACCCGCTACAACGGTTACCCGGCAGTGTCGATTTCCGGGGAACCGGCAAGCGGCTACAGCTCCGGCGAGGCGATGGCGGAAATCCAGCGCCTGGTCGACCGACTGCCAGCCGGCAGCGCACTGGAGTGGACCGGCCTGTCGTTGCAGGAACGTCTCTCGGGTAGCCAGGCGCCCTTGCTGCTGGCCCTGTCGCTGCTGGTGGTGTTCCTGTGCCTGGCAGCGCTCTACGAGAGTTGGTCGATCCCTACTGCGGTGTTGCTGGTGGTGCCGCTGGGTGTGCTTGGTGCCGTGTTCGCGGTAACCCTGCGCGGCATGCCCAACGACGTGTTCTTCAAGGTCGGCCTGATCACCTTGATTGGCTTGTCGGCAAAGAACGCGATCCTGATCATCGAATTCGCCAAGAGCCTGGTGGATCAGGGCGTCGATGCGGCGGATGCGGCGATGCAGGCCGCACGCCTGCGCCTGCGCCCGATCGTCATGACATCGTTGGCGTTCATCCTCGGCGTCGTGCCGCTGGCCATTGCCCGCGGCGCAAGCTCAGCCAGCCAGCAGGCCATCGGCACCGGGGTGATCGGCGGGATGCTCAGCGCGACGCTGGCGGTGGTGTTCGTACCGGTGTTCTTCGTGGTGGTGATGCGGTTGGCCGGCAAGCGCCGCGCCGAAACCGACCTTGCCGCAACCCACGACACCTGACTGGACAAGCCAGGCGTTGAATGAGAGGGTTCCGGGCATCGACTGCCCGGGACCCTTTTTCATGCCTGCCGCCCTGCCCCCCTGCTCAATCCTCATCCTCGCCGGTGGCCGTGGCCAGCGCATGGGCGGTCGCGACAAGGGCCTGGTGCCATGGCGCGGCGAACCGCTGATCGCGCACATCCATCGGGTGGTGCGGGGGCTGAGCGACGACCTGGTGATTTCCTGCAACCGCAATCAAGCGGCGTATGCGGCATACGCCGACCAGTGTGTGGGCGATGCCGAGGTGGATTATCCCGGGCCACTGGCCGGCGTCATTGCCGGGCTGAAGGTGGCCAGCCATGAGTGGGTGGTGGTGTTGGCCTGCGACGCACCGTTGATCGACCGGGCCTTGATCGATGCATTGCGCGGGTTGGCTGCCCGCCATGACAGCGCTGCAATGGTGCGCCAGGGGGGGTATTGGCAACCGATGTTCTGTGTACTGCCCCGGCAAGTGTTGCCCGTGCTGGAGTGGGCGTGGCAGCAAGGTGAGCGGAGTTTGCAGAAAGCGCTGTTGCTGAAGCCGATTCAGGGGTTGGAGTGTGCCATCGACGATGGGCGATTGAGCAATTTCAACAGCCCGGAATGGTTGCAGTGACGGCACAGGCCACATCGCGGGGCAAGCCCGCTGCCACAGGCACAGCGTGAGCACTTGTCCCGCGATAGGACCATCGGCCGCCCCCAGTCAACCGGCTGATACCCCACCCAGTTCCTCGACACTGATCTCGCGCATCCGAAACTTCTGCACCTTGCCCGTCACCGTCATCGGAAACTCATCGACGAAGCGAAAATGCCGAGGCACCTTGAAGTGCGCGATGCGCGACTTCGCCCATTCGCGCAACTCCTCGGCACTGGCGCTGTGCCCTGGATGCAGTCGCACCCAGGCGACGAGCTCCTCGCCGTACTTGCTGCACGGAATGCCGATCACCTGCACATCGGCCACCGCCGGGTGGGTGAAGAAGAACTCCTCCAGCTCACGCGGATAGATGTTCTCGCCACCGCGAATGATCATGTCCTTGCTGCGCCCGACGATACGCACGTAACCCTGCTCATCCATGACCGCCAGGTCGCCGGTATGCATCCAGCCTTCGGCGTCGATGCTCTCGGCCGTGGCCGTCGGGTTGTTCCAGTAGCCGAGCATGACGCTGTAGCCCCGGGTGCACAGCTCACCGATCTCGCCGCGCGGCAGGGTATTGCCATCGGCGTCGATGACCTTGCTCTCCAGGCGGGGTTGGGTGCGGCCCACGCTGGTCACACGGACCTCAAGGTCGTCCTGCGGGCCGGTCTGCAACGACACCGGGCTGGTCTCGGTCATGCCATAGGCGATCTGTATCTCGGCCATGTGCATTTCGTCGATCACCCTTCGCATCACCTCGATCGGGCAGGTGGCACCGGCCATGATCCCGGTGCGCAGGCTGGAAAGGTCGAATTCGTTGCGGCGCGGGTGGTCCAGCTCGGCAATGAACATGGTCGGCACGCCATACAGCGCGGTGGCGCGCTCCTCGGCCACGGCTTGCAGGGTGAGCAAGGGATCGAAGGCATCGTTGGGGTAGATCAGCGTGCTGCCGTGGGTCATGCAGCCGAGGTTGGCCATGACCATGCCGAAGCAATGGTAGAGCGGCACCGGCACCACCAGGCGGTCATGCTCGGTCAGGCGCAGGCTCTCGCCGACCATGTAACCGTTGTTGAGGATATTGTGGTGGCTGAGCGTCGCGCCCTTGGGGAAGCCGGTGGTGCCGGAGGTGTACTGGATATTGATCGCCTCGCTCGGGCGCAGGCTCGCCTGGCGGCGGCCAAGGGCCTCGGCACTGACTTCAGCGGCGCAAGCCTGCAGGTCACACCAGGCAAGAAAGCCTGGCGGAGGCTTCACCGCCAGGCTGATCACCCCGCGCAGCTCAGGCAGGCGCTCGCAGTGCACTGCCCCGGGCTTGCTGGCAGGCAAGCCGGGCACCAGGTCACGGAGCATGGCGTGATAGTCGCTGGTCTTGAACGCATCGGCGCAGATCACCCAGCGGCAGCCGGACTGGCTCAGGGCATAGTCGAGCTCACTGCTGCGATAGGCCGGGTTGATATTGACCAGGATCGCACCGATCTTGGCACTGGCGAACTGGGTGATGCACCACTCGGCGCAGTTGGGGGCCCAGATGCCCAGGCGATCGCCCGCTTGCACGCCGAGCGCCATCAGCGCGCGGGCGTGCTGGTCGACGGCATCGGCCAACTGGCGCCAGGTGTAGCGCCGTTGCTGGTGACGCACCACAAGAGCCTCGCGGTCGGGGAAGCGGGCGACGGTGGCATCGAAGGCGTCGCCGATGCAGTGGTCGAGCAAGGGCTTGCTGCAGTCGCCCTGGGAGTAGCTTGGCTGGGGCATGGCGTTCTCTTGTTGTTCTTGTGTTGTCTGGACTGGCCTCTTCGCGGGCAAGCCCGCTCCTACTGAGGTCGCATGGGGCCTTGTGGGAGCGGGCCTGCCCGCGAAAAAGCCACCACCGAACTATCGGACAAACACCTGCGGCGTGGTGGTGGACATGTCACCCCCTGGCAGCTTGATGTTCTTCACCTTCTCCAGCGTATTCGGATCGAACACCGCCAGGTCGTTGAAGGTCCCGCCCAGGTAGAGCTTGTCGCCAGCCTTGTCGAAGGTCACGCAGTAGTAGGTATGGTCCAGGTTCGCCGCCTTGACCAGCTTGCGCTGCTTGATGTCGTAGCGGGCCAGGCGGTTGAGCACACCGTAGATCTGGTTCGGATCCTTGGGCGAGCGCAGCCCGGTGAAGTACAGCTCGGTCAGGTCGGCAAACTCCTGGGTGTGGGTCTTGCCGGTCTTGAGGTCCACGCTCAGGTAGCCGTACAGCAGCTCGGCGGTTGCCGGGTCCTGTTTCTCATCCTTGAACTTGGCGATGGTGTACAGCATCGAGAACTCGTGGCGCGGGCTCTGGTGCGGCCAGAAGTACAGCACGTCCGGCGCGCTGTAGCCCTTGCGATTCCAGTTGCGCAGGGGCAGCGCCACTTCGTACTTGCCGGTCTTGACGTCCATCTTGTAGATATCCGGCCCGGCGACGAACAGGCTGCCATCGTCGGCGGCACGCATCAGGTAGACCTGGCGCGGCATGGGGAAGGTGCGCACCGGCTTGGCCCCTACCCCGTCAGCCGTGCTGAACACCTCAAGGCGTGGTGTTTTGACCACGTAGTGGTCGTTCAATCGCTGGGTTGGATTGACCGTGGCATAGACCTCCTTGCCGTCGGGGCTGATAGCGAAGGAATACATCGACTTGCCCACCTCGCCCGGCACGCTCGACAGGTTGGCGTGGAAGGTGGTCGTGCAGGTGTCCAGATCGATGCCATAGATATCGGCATAGTGATTGTTGAGGATGTAGGCCGTGCGGTTGTCCGGCGCCATCATCGCCGTGCCCGGGCCGAAGGCGTCCGGCAGGCGACAGCTCTTGAACAACGTGTCGCTGGCCACATCCACCACGTGCAGGTTGTTCGGGTAGTTGGTGGCGATCAGGTACTCATGGCCAGGCTTGAGTGCCGGCCCGGCGGCGCCGTCGGTGGCGTGCACGGCCAGTGTCGCGGCGCAGGTGGCGACGCTCAGCGCCAGTTGCGCGCAGAATCCAGGTTTCATGCGGTTTCCCCTTGTCGTTCTTGTCGGGCCGGTCACTTGTCTTTCGGGAATACGGTGCCGAGGTTGCGCCAATCGTCCTGCGAGTTGCTCGCCTGGGCGTTCCAGTCCTGGTAGGTGCTCATCATGTCGGGGACTTGGGCCGGCCACCAGCAAGGGTCGGAGCAGCCGTACAGGTCAGCCTCCATGGGCTGGCACAGCGAGCTGACGCCACCAAAGGCGTCCACTTCCCAGCCTGGGTCGGTGGTGGCGGTACAACCGGCCACCGCGCTCATGGCCATGACTTCTTCGACGCGGTCTTCGGCGGCAGCCTGTTCAAGAATGCGCGCCTTGTTGTTCAGGGGCTTCAAGTGCTTCATGTCAGTGCGCCTTGCGAGGAGTGATGTAGCGATCGATGAAGGCCGGGTTGGCGGCCATGATGCGGCTGTAGACCTCGATGCCGAAGTCAACCCAGTCGCGCATCAGTTCGCAGTAGTGGTAGGTCGGGTGCTGCGGGTCGCCGTAGCGCGCGTAGCTCTCGTGATAGCAGCCACCGGAGCACAGGTTGCGGATGCGACAACTGTCGCAACCGGTGCCGCTGCGGTCCAGGCGCTGGGACAGGAAATCGTTGAGTTCGACCTGCTTGACCGCCGTGTGCACGTTGCCGAAGGTCGGCAGGCTGGAGCCGGTGAAACGGTGGCACAGGTTCAGCTCGCCCTCGTGATCGACCGCCAGCATCTTCAGGCCCGCACCGCATGGCAGCGCCTTCTTGTGCCCCTCGTGGATGTCGGTGATCAGTTGGTGCAGGTTGGAGAAACCGATGTTGCGGTGCTGCAACGCCGCCTCCAGGTACTGGCGACCCAGCGCCTTCATGTTGGCGAACACCTGCACCAGTTCTTCGCCGGTCAGGTTGAAGTCGGCCATGTCGCCCGATGTCACCGGGGCGAAGCCCACTTCGGCAAAGCCCAGCTCGTTGAACAAGTGGTTCCAGATGGTCTGGACATCGGTGATGCCGCGGGTAAGGGTCACCCTGGCGCCGACCGGGCGGCTGTCATAGCGCGACAGCAGCATGTCGGCCTTGCGCCGCACCACATCGTAGGTGCCCTGCCCGCCCACGGTGATGCGGTTGCGGTCGTGCACGGTCTTGGGCCCGTCGATGCTCACCGACAGCCCGAAGCGATGGGCATTGAGCCAGTCGACGATCTCTTCGGTGAGCAGCGTGGCATTGGTGGTCATGATGAACTCCACCTGCTTGCCGGCTTCGGCGAAACGCCGCTCGCAGTAGGCGACCATGTGCTCGATCAAGGGCCGGTTGGACAGCGGCTCGCCGCCGAAGAACACCACGCTGTAGCGAGTTTCGTCGGGGGACTCCTTGAGCAGCATCTCCACCGAAGCCTCAGCGGTGGCGGCGCTCATCTTGCGCCCTGCCGAAGGCTTGTCGAGGTCTTCCTTGTAGCAATAGGTGCAACTCAGGTTGCAGCCGGTATTGACGTTGAGCACCACCGTATTGAGCGCGGTGCGCTCGACCTGCTTGAGGGCGATTTCAGGGGTCAGCGGCGAACCGTCGCTGACCAGCTCCAGTGCGATCAACTCGCGCAGGGTGTCCTGGATATCGTCGCCCGCAAACTGCTGGCCAAGGCGCTGCATCAGCTCTTCGGCCGAGCAGCCTTGCTGGCGCAGGGTGTCGATGATGCCGCCGGTCACCGCGTCAGCGGTGAACAGCGAACTGCTGGGGATATGGAACAGCATGCGGTCGGCATCGACCTGCACTTCATGCAGGTTGCGTTCGACCAGATTCAGTAGTGCGCCCATGGTGATCTCCCGATAATCGATCCGTTGGAAAAACCGTGCCTGCTGCCCTTATGGCAGCGGCGGGTTGTTCCAGCGCTGGACGGTGACGATCATGTGGCCTTCACCCGTCTGCCCGCCGTCAGCCAGCGTGGCAATGACTTTCAGGTTGCCGGCGTTGTTGGTCATCATCTTGCGCGCCGGGTTCGGGCCGGCACCGCCGGGGACGAATATGCCATCGGCCTGCATCTGCCCGGCGAACTTGACGTCTTCGTCCTCGACGGCACGTTCGTTGAACGGCTCGACCTTCCAGGTGGCCGGCAGATAACCGATGCGCAACGGTTGGCCATTGGCGTCCTTGCCCCAGGCCTCGGCCTCGAAGCGCCCCTGGACCTTGGGTACCGAAGCGCCGTTCTCGCCGATACGGGCAATGGAGAACGCCGGCACCACCTTGACCTCATCGACCTTGTCGTAGACCGCAAGACTCAAGCCCTTGAGCGTGCCCACCGTCACCTGGCGCTCGCCAGGTGCTGCATCGGCTGCGGCGTGGGCCTTGACCCGAACCAGGGTGGGGGTCTGCTCCAGAATCTCGGTCACCTGCACACCGGCACCCAGCTCAGGCTTGCCGGACAGGCCGCTGCCCACCAAGGTGATCTCGCGCTCGTCCCCGGCCTTGATGAAGGCCGGTTGCACCGCCAGCAGGCGCGCCTTGCCCTCCTTCGCTGCGGTGAAATCGAGGCCGCGCTCGTCGTGCTCGGCTTCGAACATGCGCCCTTTCATCTCGCCATCGAGGGCCGAGAAGACCTGGCGCATCGTGCTGTCGCCGACCTTCACGTTACCGCGCCACTCATAGCCGTTGTAGAGGATCGCCGAGCCGCTGCCGTTGAACGGCGTGCCGTCAGCGTACTGCCCCTTGACCTCGACCTTGAAGCTGTCGCCCTGGTCGGCACTGACCGTCATCACGCCCCGGACATCGCCTTTGGCGAGCATATGACCACTGAACGCCCACTGCCCCGGCAATGCGTCGGCCTTGGGCTTGGCCTTTTGCCACGCGCTCCAGGCGGGGCTTTCCAGCGGGAAGCGCTTGGCCAGGTCCGGCACCACTTGCTTGAGGGCGATTTCCAGCCAGTCGCGGTCGCGTGCCTGGGCCTGGTATTCGAGAGACGGCCACTGGCCGAGGTGGAAGTTGACCAGGTGTTCCCATTCCTGCGCTGGGCGCCGCTGCAATGCGACGCGAGCACCGGAGTGGCAGCGGCCGCAGGTTTCGGCCAATTGCGTATCGAAGTGTTCGACGGTATTGAGCCGGCGTTCCATGGCGTAGCGCACGCCATCAGTCTCGCTCGGCGCCAGGCCCTGCTTGTCGGCCAGGTACTTGACCAGGGTGCGGCGCTCGTCGTCGCTGATCTGCAGGCCATGCATCACCTGCATGCGGGCGATGCTCATCAGCCAGCCTTCAGGGGTCTTACGCTGGTGGCTGATGCGGCTGTAGGCATCGTTGCCCTCTGGGATGTGGCACCCCATGCACTTGTTCTGCAAAATCGCCGGGCCCGGTTCGGCCGCCATGGCCTGGGCGCTCAGCAGGGCGGCGGCGACCAGCGCCAATGTGCCCGCCTGCTGCCGGAGTCGAGTCGTCTTCAAGATCAGACCTCCACGGTGTTGTTCTTATCGTTATCGCACGCTTGGATACCGCCGGTGCATGTGACAGTGGCAATACAGGAAGTGTGCCAGGTGTTTGAAAGTGGCGATTTTTCAGTGACTTGAGCTGCTTTGAGCGCTTTATCCCAGTGAGTTGCGGCGGGTCGGAACGTCCCAATTCGCGACAGGTTGTTTCAGGTTGAGACAGCGGTATCGGTGGTGACCTTTTCGCGGGCAAGCCCGCTCCTACGGGTTGGTGCAGGATTCAATATCTGTGGGAGCGGGCTTGCCCGCGAAAAGGCCAGCGCGGTCTACCTGTTTCACCACCGTCTCACACCGTCTCAATGTGCAACAGCACAGCCCCGCAATCCACCCTGTACACCAACACAAAAATCAAACTGATCAATGACTTAAATCCGCCAGGCCACCTTGGCACGGCCATTGCGCCGCCCTTGCCACACTCCAATGACAAGAGGCACCGCCCCATGCTTTCCGACCTGCCCATCCTGCCCGCCACCCAGGCGTTCCTCGCGCGCAAGCTGAAGATGCGCATCGGCGCCGACTGGCAGGACGCCGCCAGTGGCCGCACCTTGAGTTTCCGCAATCCGGCCACCGGCGAGATTCTCGGCGAGGTCCCTTCGGCCGACACCGAGGACGTCGACCGTGCCGTGCGCGCAGCCCGCCAGGCCTTCGACGACTCACCCTGGAGCCGGATGCGCCCACGCGAGCGGCAGAACCTGCTGTGGCGCCTGGCCGACCTGATGGCGCGCGATGCCCGCGAACTGGCCGAGCTCGAATGCCTGAACAATGGCAAGAGCGCCAACGTCGCCCAGGTCATGGACGTGCAACTGGCCATCGACTTCCTGCGCTACATGGCCGGCTGGGCCACCAAGATCGAGGGCAGCACCGTCGAGGCTTCGATGCCGCTGATGCCCGACGAACAGTTCCACGGTTTCATTCGCCGCGAAGCGGTCGGCGTGGTCGGAGCCATCGTCGCCTGGAACTTCCCCCTGCTGCTGGCCTGCTGGAAACTCGGCCCGGCGCTGGCCACCGGCTGCACCATGGTGCTCAAGCCTGCCGACGAAACCCCACTGACGGCGCTCAAGCTCGCCGAGCTGGTCGATGAAGCCGGTTACCCGGCTGGCGTGTTCAATGTGGTCACAGGCACCGGGCTCAACGCTGGCGCCGCCCTCAGCCGCCATCCGGGCGTGGACAAGCTCACCTTCACCGGCTCGACCGAAGTCGGCAAGCTGATCGGCAAGGCCGCGATGGACAACATGACCCGCGTCACCCTCGAGCTGGGCGGCAAGTCGCCGACCATCGTCATGCCCGACGCCAACCTGCAGGAAGCCGCCGCCGGTGCGGCCACGGCGATCTTCTTCAACCAGGGCCAGGTGTGCTGTGCAGGATCGCGCTTGTATGTGCACCGCAAGCATTTCGACAATGTGGTGGCCGACATCGCCGGCATCGCCAACGGCATGAAACTCGGCAGCGGCCTGGACCCGGCGGTGCAGATGGGGCCGCTGATCTCCGCCAAGCAGCAGGACCGGGTCAGCAGCTACATCGCCTTGGGCCGCGAGCTCGGCGCGACCATCGCCTGCGGCGGTGAGAGCTACGGGCCGGGCTACTTCGTCAAACCGACGGTGCTCGTCGATGTCGACCAGCGCCATCGCCTGGTCCAGGAAGAGATCTTCGGCCCGGTGTTGGTGGCGATGCCCTTCGACGATATCGACGAGGTCGTGCGCATGGCCAATGACAACCCTTACGGGCTGGGCGCGAGCATCTGGTCGAACGACCTGAGCGCCGTGCATCGAATGATTCCGCGCATCAAGTCCGGTTCGGTCTGGGTCAACTGCCACAGTGCGCTGGATCCTGCGCTGCCTTTCGGTGGCTACAAGCAATCGGGCGTCGGCCGGGAGATGGGCGCTGCGGCGATCGACTATTACACCGAGCTCAAGTCGGTACTGATCAAGCTCTGAACCTGAGCTGCGCCGGCCTCTTCGCAGCGTTGCCGGCAAAGAGGCCGACTTCCTGAAAATAACAAGAAAACATGGAGCACACCATGAGGCATCCGCTCGTCTGCACGCTGGCCCTTCTGCTGGCCGCCCCCCTTACCCAGGCCCACGAGCTCTACAACCAGGATGGCACTGTCCTCAACGCCAACCTCGAGGCCTTGTTCGGCATCTTTCACAGTGACGAAAGCTTCAACCAGGCCGGCAACCGCAAGCCTGGCAGCAGCAACTGGCGCGAGGGCTACGTCAAATATGGCCTGAGCGCGAGCCAGACGTTGGCCGACAGCGGCTCACTGTACGGCGCCTTCAGCCTGCTCAGCTCCGCCACCTGGGGTGACGGCGATGCCGCGGGCCTGACCCTGGGGGACGAACGCCGCACGGCCACTGAGGATGCTTATCTTGGCTGGCGCTCGGGGACGCTGTTCCCGCTGCTGGGTGAAGACGGCATCGATATTTCCGGCGGCCGCCAGGTGGTCACCTTGGGGGATGGCTTCCTGATCCAGGGCGACCCCGTCAACCTCGGCAAGGTCGACCTGGGTGCCAATTTCAACCGCGGCGGCGCCTACTACCTGGCGGCGCGCAAGGCCTTCGACCGCACCGCCGTGCTGCGCCTGGGCGGCAGCCAGGGTTGGCGTGGCGACCTGATGTGGCTCAAGTCCGACAACCACTACCAGGCCGACAGCGCCATGGCTGTCGCCAATCTGGAGCACGTCGGCGACGCAGGCACCCTTGGCCTGAGCTGGATTCATGGCCTGGATGTGGACCGTCGCTATGCCCAGATCATGGGCCTGGAACACCGCGATGGCATGGACACCGTCAGTCTGCGCGGACGCGGCAACCTCGGTGTCCAGGACCTGGAGGTGGCCGGCGAGTACGTCACCCAGGACCAACGAGGCACACGTGAGAACGCCTGGTATCTGGAAGGCAGCTGGACCTTTTCGCAACTGCCATGGACACCCACCGCCACCTACCGCTACAGCCGCTTCTCCAAGGATTTCGACCCCTTGTTCTACGGGCTCAGCCGGGGTTACGGCACCTGGTTCCAGGGTGAGGTCGCCGCCAATTATGCCGGCCCCTTCAACACCAACACCCAGGTCCACCATGTGGGCTTGAAGGCCAAGCCTCGCGACAACCTGACCCTTGGCGCGCTGTACTTCGACTTCGACACGCTGGACACCGACCAGGGAAATGTCGGCGGACGAGAGCTGGACCTGTATGTGGAGTGGATGGTCAACGATCACCTGCTGATCAGCCCGGTGCTGGGCTTCTACAAACCCGAGCGCAGTGCCGACAGTGGCGGCATGCAGCTGGGTAGCCGGGATACCGGGACCTACCTGCAACTGGTGATCGGGACTTTCTTCTGAGCCTTCGCCAAGCGTCGTGCAGGCGCTTGGCTACTCGCAAAAGCAATACGCGGCCCTCAGCGATAACCCTGCTCCAGTAACCAGCGTCGCACCATCGCTTGAGCTTGCTCAGGCTGGTCCGCCAGCACCTCGACCAGGCCAGAACCCGCCTGCAGGGCCCGTACCACCGGTGCCAGTTCAATGCCCTGCAGGTGCCATACACCCAGCGGCTGGTCAGCCGTTACCACTACCTCGGCCTCGTCCACCCAGCCTTCGCGCAACACCGGCCTGCGTTCGACTCGAACCGTCTGCCAATGCGCGGCCTGGTGCATGGCCTGGTCATCAGGCCACCGCTGCCGTGGCACCCAGAACCCCGCGCCGGCATGCTGCTGTTCCAGCCGGTAGAAATCCCGTCCCGTACGGGCAAAACGCAGGAACAACTGCTCCACCCGTTGCTGGTGGAAGCGCTGCGCCAAGGCCGCCCGCTCCGGCCGCCTCAGCAAGGTGTTGATCACCACCGGCGCCTGCAAGGCCGACGACAGTGACTGGAAGATCCCGTTGCCCGACAACGGATCGACGGCCATCGCCGCATCCCCCACCCGCAGCCAGTCCGCGCCGGCACACTCGCCGGCAAGAATCGCAGTGCTGCTGCGGGCATGCACCTGAGCGGGCTCTAGCGCGCGTGCATCGAACAACTGCGCGACCCCTGGCGACTGCCGCCGCCGGGTCGCGCAATACTCACCCAGTGCCGCCTTGCCCGGCAGCGAGGCCACGCTGGCATCAAGGGTGATTTGCCAGTAGCAGCGCCCGTCTGCCAGACGCGCCATCCATGCCCAGCCATCGTCAAGGCTTTCCACTGCAGAGGCCGGCGTGCCGCCTGCCGTCGATTGCCAGAGGTTGAGCAGGCTGACGGTTTCCGGGCCGCGCAGGCGGCTGGCAGGCAGCGGGGCCTGGCGACCACGGGCTTCGACCAGGAAATCGCCTTGCAGCACCTGGCCGTCGTCGAGCCGCGCCCGGTATCGTCCCTCCTGCGTCAGCTCGCGGACACGCCCCTGAACGAGATTCACCCCGGCGCGCAGCAGATCCTCGCGCAGCGCCCGATCGAAACATGCCCGATCAAGCAGGAACTCCTGATTCATCTGCAGCCGCTCGCCGTTCCATTGCACCTGACGCGCGGCAGCGATCGTCGCCACTGCGAGTGCCAAGCCAAGCCCTGCATGGTGCAGGCCGTCCAACACGCGCTGCGACACTCCTTCGACGGCATCGAAACGACGCCAGTCCGACACCAGCGTGACCGTATAGCCCATGCGCCGCAGGCCTATGGCGGTTGCCGCCCCGGCAGGGCCTGCACCGAGCACGAGGATGTGCGGATCACGGCTCATCGACACCTCGACGCTCAGGCCCGACGAAGGCCGCATGCGCCTGCAGCCAGGCATGTAGCCGTGCAGGTTGCAGCTCGGGATGCTCGCGCAGCACTGCGCACATTCGCCCGGTCAAGGCGGCACATGCCAGGCTGGCCCCCGCCTGGGCATTTCCTCCCACCGGCGCGCCGAAGTCGGCCTGCACCGTGCCCAACCATGACCACTGGCCTGCGCTGCACCGGGCGTCGCCGGTGATGCGCAGCACGTTCGGATAGCTGGCCGGATACACCGGCGCCCCCCGGGCCGCGCTGGACGCACACAACACGACGCCGGCAGCCTGGGCGGCGGCGCAGGCCTGGCGCAGCACTGGGCGGTCCTGCTGCAGCCCCAGGCTCATATTGACCAGGGTCGCCCCCTGCTCCACCAGCCACAGCAAGGCGGCAGCCACCTGCAGGGCGCTGGTGCGCGGTTGGTCGCTGAACACTTGGGCCAGCAGCACCGGTGTATCACCGGCCCCCTCGCGCAGGCACTCCAGGACCGCACGACCATGGCCCAGGGCGTCAGGTTGCGCCTCGCCCTCCTGGAGCAGTCCGTCTTGCAGCCAGAAACGCCGCGCGGCCAGCACCGTCGGCATTTGCGCCGACGTGCAGCCGCTGTCGATCACCCCCAAGCGCAGCTCAGCGACCATGGTCGGCGTGCACCCGTTCCAGAACCCGCAACTGGCCGCCCTGCAGTTGCAGATGCAGGTCTGCATCGGCCAGGGTCGACGGCCTGTGGCTGATGAGAATGCGCGTGCGCCCGGCAAACAACTGATCGATGGCGGCAATCACTTCGCGCTCGGTCGCCTCGTCCACTGCCGAAGTGGCTTCGTCCAGTACCAGGATCGCTGGATCCTGCAGCAAGGCACGGGCGATGGCGATACGTTGTTTCTGCCCGCCGGACAACTGCTGGCCGCGCTCGCCGAGCGCGCCATCGAGCCCCATCGGCAGGCTTTGCACCAAGCCCTCCAGACGGGTCAGGCGCACCACCTGTTCCAGCGCGGAGCGGCTGGCATCAGGTGTGCTGTAGGCGAGATTCTGGGCCAGGGTGCCGCGAAACAGCACGATGTCCTGGCTGACCACGGCGATGCGGCGGCGCAGGGCGGCCAGCTCGAGCTCGCGCAGGTCGACACCGTCGAGCAGGATGCGCCCATGATCCGGGTCGTAAAAACGCTGCAGCAGGTCGATCAGGGTCGACTTGCCCACTCCGGAGGCGCCGCTGATGGCCACCTTCAGCCCACCGCCGACGGTGATATCGACCTGATCGAGCACCGCCCCTTGGCGGCCCTCGTGGGCAAAGCCTACGCCTTCCAGGCGCAGCTCACCTGGCCCCTCGGGCATCGGCCTGGGCACCTGCGGTTCGCTGACCGCCACCGGTTCGCGCTTGAGCTCCATGACCCGGCCCAGGCTCACCGCCATCCGCTGCACCGCGACATACAGGCCAAGCAAGCTCTGCACCGGCCCAACGGCCATGCCCAGGTAGGTGGAGAAGGCGATCAGCGCACCCAACTGCCACGTGCCCTGGATCACCCACCAGCCACCCACCAGAAAGGTACAGGCGCGGCACCACGAAGTCAGGGTGCCGGGCACGGCCTGGGTGAAGAATTCGGTGATCTGCACCTTGAGCAGTTGCTTCATGTAGCCCTGCCCCAACTGATCCAGGCGCCCCGCTTCACGGCCCTGCTGGCCGGCGGCCTGGATGAACTTCATCGCAGGCAGCGTCTCGACCAGGAACGACGACACGTCCGCCGAGCGCTCACGCAGGCTGCGCACTTCGCGCTCGACCTTGCGCCGCATCCAACGCAGCCACAGCACTTCGATCGGTACGAGCAAGGCCAGCAACAATGACAGTTGCCACGACAACATCAGCATCAGGGCCACCGCGCCCAGCAGGCCGATCACGCTGGAGACGGCCGCGAACAGCGAATCCACGGCAAAGCGCTGGATTTCGGCGACATCGCCGTCCAGGCGCGAAAGGATATCGCCCGTGCGGCGGCGCCCGTAGAACGTCGGCGACAATTGCTGCAAGTGTCGGTAGAGGTCATCGCGCAAGGCGAACAGGATGCGCCCTGACAAACGCGTATGCAGGTAGCGGTTGACCCCCGACAGCACGGTCCCCAGCACCCCGGCACCGATCATGAACGCTGCCATGTGCCAGAGCGTCTGGTAATCGCGAGCGAGCAAGCCATCGTCGATCAAGGTCTTGATCAGCCAGGGCTGGGCCAGGGCCAGCAGCGAAGCGAGCAACGATAACCCCAGCAGCACGGCGATGGCCCGGCGCTGGGGCCGCACGAAACCATACAGCCAGGCCAGGGCCTGGCGCATGAGCACGGGGTCGCCAGACTCGATCAGGCGCGAGAACACTCCGCCCATGGTCTAACCGCGCAACTGCTTGAGTTTGCGGTACAGCGTCGCGCGGCTGATGCCCAGCGCTTCGGCGGCGGCCGATACATTGCCCTGGTGACGCGCCAGGGCGCCACGGATCAACTCCAGTTCATTCTCGCGCAGGCTACCGGCCACAGGGGCGCCACTGGACAACTCGTCGAGCAGGCAATCGGTCAGGTGATCGAGCCCGAGTATCTGCTCACCCTCCTCGCGCATGGCCAGCGCGGTGCGCAATACCATTTCCAGTTGGCGGATATTGCCCGGCCAGTCGAAGCCTTCGAGCAGGCAGGCCAGTGCCGGATCGAGGGTGACGCCTCGGGCACCGAGCTTGTCCAGCACCCCTTCGATCAGGGCCCCGAGGTCATCGCGCTCGCGCAAGGCCGGCAGGCGCAGGGATACGCCGTTGACCCGGTAGTACAGGTCTTCGCGAAAGTGCTGCTCGGCCACCAGCCGCTTGAGATCGCGGTGCGTGGCACAGATGATCGCCACGTCGATGTCCTGTTCCTCGCCAGCCCCAAGGGGCGCCACGCGACGCTCCTGCAGCACGCGCAGCAGCCGCGCCTGCAGGGCCAGTGGCATGTCACCGATTTCGTCGAGGAACAAGGTACCGCCATGGGCCTGCATCAGCCGACCGACCATGCCGCCGCGGCGCGAGCCGGTAAACGCGCCGTCGCGGTAGCCGAACAGCTCGGACTCGATCAGCCCTTCGGGAATCGCCGCGCAATTGACGGCCACGAACGCTTTGTCCGCACGCGGGCTGGCCTGGTGCAGGGCGCGCGCCACCACTTCCTTGCCCGTCCCGGTTTCCCCCAACAGCAGCACCGGCAGGCCGTTGACCAGGCCCTGGCGAGCCATGCGCAACCCCCGCGCCAGACGGCTATCGCCCGCGCCCAGCGCATCGAGCGCCGGCGACTTGAGCGCAGCAACAGGCTTTGTCGCGACGGTCGCCCCCAGGTTGCCATGCCGAGGCAGTTGCAGCACCCGAACGAAGAACTCCCCTTTGGCAGTCTGCACACTGCTCATCCCGCCTTGCCACAGGCGGTTGAGAAAGGCCGGCGAACGCTCGCCGAGCAAGTCGCTGCAACGGCGGCCGATCAAGCCAGGGCGTGGCAGTCCGAGCAATTGGCAGGCATTTTCGTTCGCCGCCATCACCTCACCATCAAGGCTCAGGGCCAGTAACCCATGCCAGGCACTGCCCAGGTACTGGGGGCGGCAGTGGAACGCCAGCACCCACTGCTCGGGGTGGTACAGGCCGAACAGCCGACTCTCGATGTTGCCGGCGGCAAGCATCAGGGTCGAGAGGCTGTCCTGGGGCTGGCTCATCACCCCTTCGCGGGTAATGTCGAGTACACCGATCACCTCGCCACGAGGGTCGCGCAGAGGGACCGAAGTGCAGGAGAACGGGCTGAGGCGATCGAGGTAGTGTTCGCCACAGTTGATCAGGGTGGGCCGCCCTTCGACCACGGCGGTGCCGATGGCATTGGTGCCGCGCAGCGCCTCGCTCCAGCAACTGCCGGGGTGCAGGTCACGCAGGCCATTGCGGTTGAGCACATGGGTCTGCCCTTCGATGGCCAGCACATTGGCCTGGGCGTCGCCGAGGATGATGATTGCGCCCTTGCCCTGACGCTCGACCAGGTAGTCGAGCTCGGGCGTGACGGCATCAATCAGTGTGCGGTTGAGTTCGAGCAGCGTCTGCAGGTTCTGACCGTGCTCGATGCCAAGGCCGACCTGCTCGCCTTGCAGGCAGTCCAGGCCATGGCCGTGGCTGCGCCGCCATGAGGCATCGATCTCTTCGCGCAGCATGCCCGAAGGCAACTTGCCCTCGTTGGCCAGGTGCAGGCGGACCTGGCGGGATTGCTGCATCGGGTCGTGGGCGTCTGTTATGGGTGATTGTCGCGCCATCGTTTACTCCAGCTGTACCCCGGAACTCTGCGCAGTGTGCGTCAGCGTGCCGTATACGTAAAGCGGGGTTCGGCTGTGGATGGCAGCGACCCAGGCCACAGGGGTTGCCCAGGCCTCCCCAATTCCCCAAAGCTGGGGTTATCCGCCCATCGAATACTCCGGCATTCACTTTTGCGCTCACCCGCCAAAGCCACGCCCCACAAGCCCTGCAGCACACTTCAAGCAAGCTGGCACAACTGTTGCCGATCCCTGTGCAGACGCCCCAAACCATGGGCCCGTTTGCAGGAGGATCTGCTCATGCACCGACCGACGCCCCACCCACTGGCCATGGCGATCTTCGCCGGCCTGATCCAGCTACCGGCCCAGGCTGCGCTGTACGCGGTCGATACCGGCCCCTACAACCTCGCCAACGGCAACTTCGCCGCCTGGTATCAGGACAGCCATGGTCGAGTCCTCGACCTGTGCCTGTCCAAAGCCGTCAGCTCACGGGTTGCCGGCGCGCCAGGCGCACCCTCGTACATGTGCACGTTGCTGCCGACCCCGGGCGTCTTCGATGACACCCAGCCCATCCAGTTCCCCAGCAACTTCCCTGACGAAGCCTTCTGGTTCACCGCCGATGCGGCCATCGTCGACGCTGCGCGCGGCATCGACCTGAGCTACGGTACGGCCATCGAGGCAGCCTTCAGCGCCGAGGAGCCGGTCGAAGGCGATCAGGTCAGCTTCGCCCGGGTACGCATTCGCGTCGATGTGCCGGTTGCAGGCACTTACGTGGTCACCCACCCCTACGGCGTCGAAGTCTTCGACGTACCGGCCGCTGGCCGCCGCGCGATCAACATGACCCGCGACATCGGCATCGGTTCTCCAGCCGACTTCAGCGGCGCGCTCAAAGGCGATGTCGGGCCGTTCCTGCGCAGCGTCAACGGGCCCTACACCGAGACCAATCCCGGTAGCGGAGCCAGCGAACGCTACATCGGCGACCCGAACCTGGAAGAGCCGGTCACCGGCAGCCCGTTCAACACCAACTTCGTGCGTATCGAAGGCCCGAACGGCATCGACCTGCGCACCGAGTTGTTCGCCGTGTCCGGCAAGCTGTCGACGATCAACCGCCCGACTCCACTGATCCCGCTGCGCAGCACCTATTCACGGCACACCGAGAACGGCGACCTGCGCGCCCAGCAGGATGTCTTCGTCATGGCCCCGCCAGCACCGGCCACCGTCACCCTGAGCAGCCAGACGCCCACACTGGCACTGGGCGAAGCCAACGGCACCGGCGCCTGGTACGCCCAGTCGGCGCTCAACCCGAGCCTGCCGCTGACCCTGCAGGTGACCGCCGACAACAGCCTGGCAATCGCCACCAGCACACCGACCACGGCGCCCATGAGCCTGACCGACCTGGTCACCATCAGCCGCGCCGAGTACAGCCTCGCCAGCGGTCAACTGACGCTGGTCGCCAGCAGCAGCGACGAAACCACCCCGCCGGCCCTTACCGCGCACACCGGCAACGGCGCGCTGATCGGTAGCCTGTCGGGCAACGGTGCGGTGAAGACGCTGACCACCGGGCTCTCGCCAATCCCGCCGGCCAAGGTGCAAGTCACCAGTGCCCAGGGCGGCAGCGACAGCGAAGACGTGGAGCTGGTGCCATGAACAGACAGAAGCCCCGCCTTCAAGGAGGCAGCATGAACACTTGGCCACGCCGGGCGCTGTGCGCCGCCGGGTTCACCCTCACGCTCAGCAGTGCGGCCTGGGCCGCGCTCTCCGAGGTCGACCCCGGGCCCTACACCTTTGCCACCGGGGGTTACCCCATGTGGTACAAGGACTCGGACAACCTTTCGCTGGAACTGTGCCAGTCGCGCGCCACCAGCAGCCGCGCACCGGGCGCGCCGGGCGCACCTGCCTACATGTGCACCCTGCTGCCCGAACCCGGCGTCTACGACGACGCCCTGCCCCTGGTGTTCCCGGACAACTGGCCACCGGAGATGTTCTGGTTCCTCGCCGAAACCGACATTCCGCAGGTGGGCAACAGCGGCTACGAGCTGGAAGTCTATGTCGCCGGCCTTGAAGCCGCCTTCGCGGCCGAGAACCCGGTGAACGGCGACCAGCAGAGCTTCGCCCGCATCCGCATCCGCGCCTCGGTGCCGCGCACCGGCACCTACACCATCACCCACCCCTATGGGGTCGAGACGGTCAACGTGACCACCGCAGGCCGGCGCGCGATCAACATCACCCGCGACATCGGCATCGGCGCACCGGGCAATTTCAGCGGCGCACTCACTGGCAACCTCGGCCCATTCCTGCGTGGCGTCGGTGGCCCCTACAGCGAGGTCAATCCGGACACCGGTGCCACCGAGACCTTCATCGGCGACCCCAATCGCGTCGAAGCGGTCACCGGCAGCCCATTCAACACCAACTTCGTGCGTATCCAGGGCCCGGCCGGCACGATCCAGACCAACACCTTCACCGTCTCCGGCAAGGTGCTCGATCAACGCCAGCAGACCCCGGTGGAACTGCAGCGCGCCACCTACCAGCGCAATGGCGCCGGGACCCGCGTCGAAGTGTTCGCCAAGGCGCCAAACAGCGCCAGCCTTTGCCTGCGCAATGGCCTGGCACTGGTCGGCACGCCGCCCTCGCCCTGCCAGTTCAGCCTGACGCCGGACAACAACGGGTTGTTCTTCAGCCAGCAACTGAGCCAGGCCGCACCACCGCCTGTGGTGGTGGTCACCGCCAGCAGCACCGCTGGCACCACCCGGCCGACCGCGCTGTCGAGCAAGCTCACCGATGTGGTCAAGGTGCGCACGGCACGCTACGACTGGGCCAACAAGCGCCTGCTGATCGAAGCCAGCTCCAGTGACGAGGTGCAGGTTCCCGACCTGGTCGCCCAAGGCTTCGGCCGCCTGTCCAAGAGCGGCACCTTGCAGAGCCTTACGGTCAGCGACCTGACCCAGCCCCCTGCCAGCATCACCGTCAAGTCCGCCCATGGCGGCAGTGACGTCGAGCCGGTGACCGTGGTCGGGGCAGCGCCGGTCGCCGCCGAGAACCAGCCTCCCGTGGCCCAGGCCGACAACGGCAGCACCAGCGTCGGCGTACCGCTCACCCTGAACCTGCTGGCCAACGACAGCGACCCGGACGGCAACCTGCCATTGACCATCACCGACCTGACCCAGCCAGGCACCGGCCTTGGCTCGGTGGTGCTCAACGGCACCACCGCCGTGACCTACACCCCACCACCAGGCGCCAGCAACGCCTTCGTCGCTACCTTCAGCTACCGCGCCCAGGACGCCAAGGGGCTGAAATCGACAGCAGCCACGGTCACGGTCAACGTCGCCCCGAACCAGCCACCGACCGCCGTCGCCGACAGCGCCGCCACCTTGGGTGTGCCGCTGACCCTCGACGTGCTAGCCAACGACACCGATCCGGAAGGCAACCTGCCGCTGGCCATCGCCAGTGTCACCCAGCCCATTCCGGCCGGACGCGGCACCGTCAGCAGCAACGGCAGCGTCATTACCTACACGCCGCCAACCACCGTCAGCGCACCGTTCACCACGACCTTCACCTACGTCGCGCGTGACGCCATCGGCGCACTGTCGAGCCCTGCCACGGTCACGCTGCAGGTTTCGCCGCGCCCCGCCCAGGAGACCTTCGCCGTCACCGCGGCGACCGTCACGGCGCGTTCCAACAATCGCTTCAACTGGGACATCAGCGGCACCTCTTCGGTGACCACCGGCAACACCATCACGGTACAGGTGACCACCCCGGACGGCCTGGTGACACTGGGCAGCACCACGGTGCCGGTGACCGGACGCTGGCGCCTGGCCGTGAGCAACAGCACCACGGTGATCCCGACGGCCAACCCGACGGCGACCATCCGCAGCAGCCAAGGCACCGTGCGCACCGTGCCAGTCACCGTGCAGTAGCGCGAAGGAGAACGCCATGCACCTGCACCCCCTGCTGCTCGGCCTGACCCTGGTCACCCCGCTCACCTGGGCCGACGACCTGATGGACAACGCCGACCTGGTCGCTGGCAACGACCTCGGCGAGCCCGTGATCGTTCGCGTACTGCCGGCAGGCGCCGGCCAGGTGGCCTCGATCGAGCAGCAGGGTACGGGCAACCGCGCCCTGCTCGGCCAGGACGGCCAGGCCCTGCTGGGTCGTATCGTCCAGGCCGGCGGCGCACAGGAGGCGTTCATCCTGCAGGAAGGCAGTGACCTGATGGCCACGATCAGCCAGCAGGGCCAAGGCAACAGCGCCTCGATCCGCCAGAGCGGTAGCCACAACAGTGCGCAGATCGAGCAGATCGGCAACGACAACAGTGCCCTGATCCAGCAGAACGGCTCGGGGCTCAACAGTGCCGTGACCCAGGCCGGCAACGGCCAGCACGTACAGATCACCCAATACCGATAGACCTGGAGGCACCACCATGTACAAGCTCGCACCCTTGAGCGCTGCCATTACCCTGGCCCTGGTCGGCCAGGTCATGGCCGACGACAGCACCTCGACCCAGACCCAGCAAGGCGCGCAGAACATCGCCGAAGTCCTGCAGACCTTCGCGCCCTTCGCCTCGGTGACGCAGAACCAGGCCGGGCACGACCACAACCACCTGGCGATCCAGGACACCAGCACCAGCCATGTCCAGCAAAGCGCCACCGGCTCGTTCAACGCAGGCTACGCCGAGCAGTTGTTCGAGAACGGCAGCCAGATCACCCAGCAGTCCGGCGGCAGCCTCAACGACAGTTTCGCCAGCCAGTCGGTCGGCGAGAACAACCAGGCGCTACAGACCCAACAGGGGACGGGCAACCGCTCGATCATCTGGCAGGACACCCAGCTCGGCAGTCAGGCCACCACGATGCAGTGGGGCGAACGCAACGAAGCCACCGTCGAGCAACTGTTCGGCGGCACCAACAACCAGAGCCTGATCATGCAGGGCGGCAGCGACAACCAGGCCGCCGCCGAACACATGACCCATGAGAACGGCAACATTGCCATCTACCAGGAGGGCAAGCAGAACTGGGCGTACGGCGACCAACGCGACGGCCAGGGCGGCACCATCGGCATCAGCCAGACCGGCACCGGCCACTCGGTGGAAGTCTGGCAAGACAACCAGGCCCACAGCCAGGCCAGCGTGCTGCAGAACGGCCAGCTCAACGAAGGCTACATCGACCAGAGCTTCGGCCAGGATAACCTCGCCATGTTGAGCCAGAGCGGTCGGGGCAACGCCAGCTGGTCCGATCAGTTCGAAACCACCCAGTCGGTGACCAGTATCAGCCAGACCGGCAATGCCAACCTGCACTTCACCTACCAGACCGGCGACAACCACAACCTGAGCATCCAGACCAATGGCGTCGGCAACAAGGTCATGGCCAGCAACTGGAAGGGCGAGAAGTCCGGCGGGCAGTTCGGTAGCAGCCAGCGCGCCGAAATCAACCAGCAAGGGGTGATGAACACCGTCAACTTCACGCAGGAAGGTGCCAACCAGCTGGCGCGCCTGAACCAGAACGGCAACCGCAACCAGATGCAGACCCACCAGGCCGACAGCAACAACGAGCTGTATTTCGAACAGAACGGCAGCGACAACCTGCTGATCGCCGACCAACGCGGCACCGCCAACTATGCCGAGGGCCTGGCCGCGGGCAATGGCGGCAGCATCACCCTCGAGCAATCGGGCAGCGGCAACCAGAGCTACACCTACCAGCTGTATGGCAGCGGCAACCAGGCGAGCATCAAGCAGACCGACGGCGTCAACGTCGCGTATGTGACCCAGGGTGGCAACGGCAACCAGGCGTTCGTCGACCAGAGCGGGGCCAACATGAACGCCACCATCAACCAGATCGGCAACGCCAACAGTGCGACCGTGACCCAGCAATAACCGCTCCCCCCTTGGACCGTGGCGCCCCGCTCCCGGGCGCCGCGGTTCCTTTTTCGATCCCGGGATGTCGTAGCCCACCGGTCATTCGGCATGGGCTGGCCGAGCCAACAGCGATACAATCCAGGCTTACCCACGCCAGTGCTCCCCATGATCCAGTCCGACCTCGACCTTTTCGGTTCTCAACCGCAATCTCTGGCCAGCCAGGTCATGCTGTTGCCAGGCTTTGCCCTGCCCGAGGTCGAAGCCCTGCTCGATGCCCTGCGCCCGGTGTTGCGCGCGGCGCCGTTCCGACACATGCAAACCCCCGGAGGGCTGCACATGGCCGTCGCGCTGAGCAATTGCGGCAGCCTGGGCTGGGTCAGCGACGCGCGTGGCTACCGCTACAGCCCGCTGGATCCGCTGAGCGGCAAGCCCTGGCCGGCGCTGCCCGAGGTGCTGTTGACGCTGGCTGCGCGAGCCGCTTCCCAAGCTGGCTTCGAAGGGTTCGTGCCGGATGCCTGCCTGGTCAACCACTACCTGCCCGGTACACGCCTGAGCTTGCACCAGGATCGCAACGAGCAGGATTTCAGCCAGCCGATCGTGTCGATTTCGCTGGGGCTGCCCGCGGTCTTTCTGCTCGGCGGCATGCAGCGCAGCGACCGACCGCGGCATGTGCCGCTCAGTCATGGCGATGTCATGGTATGGGGTGGCGAGGATCGCTTGCGCTTTCATGGCGTGCTGCCGATCAAACCGGGCAAGCATGAGCGAATGGGGGAACGGCGGATCAACCTGACCCTGCGCAAGGCGGGTTGAGCGAGCGTACCGAATGCAGGTTCGGCACACTCACTCCAGCAGCATCAGCGACTGGCCTCCAGCACCTGATTCAATGCCGCCCCGTCGATACTCAAGGTCGCCGAATCGAACATGCCGTTGACGTAATTGCGCACCAGTTGCTCCTGACGTTGTGCCCTGAGCAGTTGGGTCAGTTGCGGTGTCACCTCCTCCAGGGTTGCCGCCCGCGCCGGTTGCTGTTCGACCAACTTGATGATGTGCAGGCCTGCGGCACTGCGCACCGGTTCACTCACACCGTCGACCTTGAGCCGCGTCACCACCTCGCGCACTTCAGGTAGCAACTGGTCGAGCGCTTGAAGCCCAGTGTCGCCGCCCTGGGCGGCAGTGCCGGTGTCCTGAGAGTGCTCGCGGGCGAGCGTGGCGAAATCGCCATCGCGTGCCTGCTTGGCCAGGGCCTGGGCCTGCTTGACCACTGCCTCATCGTCCTTGGGCTTTTCGACCCGCAGGAAGATCTGGCTCAAGCGATAGCGTACCGGCAGGCGCAGTTCGTCCTTGTTGGCTTGGTAAGCCTGCTCGAGCTCGGCCTGGCTCGGGTAGTCGTCAGGCACTCGCGTGACCGACGCGAGGTAGTCGCGCAAGACGATCTGCTCGCTCAGGGCGCGAGTCTGCGCCTCGACATCCGGACGCTGTGGCCAGCCCTTGGCTTCGGCTTGGCGATACAACGCCTTTTCTGCCAGACGTGCGCGGATCCACGCCTCCAGTGCCGGTCTATCGCCACGCAGGTGCTCGCGAGTCGGCTCCGGCAACTGCGCAAGCAAGGTCTTCAGTTCGTCGCTGCCGACCTTCTGCTCGCCCAGGCTGGCCAACACAGGCCCTTTGACCTGGGTCGCAGCCGGGTGCGCTGCGGCCACCGGCTCCTCCCCCGGACGCAGTACCAGGGCGACAGCCACCGCAATGACGGCCAGCGCACCCGCGCCGGCCCAGAAGGTGCGGGAGGTCACGAAGCAGTCGCCGCGCTGGTCGCCTGTTCGGTCTGGTCGGCGACATTGCGGCTATAGTCGCGCAGGTAGACGATGAACTCCTGCAGCAGGCGATCCCACAGCACCAGGCTGCCCAGCAGATGCTTCTCGCTGACGCCATCGGCAACCACCACGTCTTTTTCCATCACCAGGAACTCGCCCTGCACCGACAGCCGGGCGAAACGACGGCTGGCGTTCCAGCGCTCGGCCAGCCCGGCCGGCAGCTCGCCCTGGATGCGCAGCGCGCAACTGAAGGTAAAGTCGAGGAACTCGCCCTCCTGGCCATTGGCTCGATTACCGAACCGTACTGCGTAACCCACGCCCTGGCTGGCGCTGAGCAGCTGCACAACGGCATTCTGCTCGCTACGATTGACCCGGCAGCCGGCGTCCTGCAGCAGCTTGGTCAGGGAATCGGCGCTCACGGTTTCGATCAGGGTGACTTCGGTCATGTGTAGCCTTCCTTGTGGTGATGAAACAGCTCGGATTCATTCACGTGCAGCAGGAAGACGGCTGTAGCGGGGGCTGGCAAGACATCAGCGCTGGCGAAACTCCCTGCCTCTGCGACCGTCCATCTGCAATCGCGCGTGTCGATATCAAGTAGTAGCACAAGGATTGCGCTCGGCCAGAAATTCCCTTCGCCTGGCAACGGTAAATAGCGGCGAACGCCACCCTGCGCCCTTTCAAAGCCCGGTGCTTGTGTGTAAAACGGTCCAACCATCTTCTTCGACGCAAGGACCTCCAGCATGCGCTACCGCCCTCTCGGCCGCTCCGGCCTGCAAGTCTCAGCCCTGACCCTGGGCAGCATGATGTTCGGCGAGCAGACCGATACCGAGGCTTCGCTGCGCATCATCGACCGCGCCTGGGACCAGGGCATCAACTTCATCGACACCGCCGATGTCTACAACGCCGGGCGCTCCGAAGAGATCGTCGGCGAAGCGGTGGCACGCCATCGCCAGGACTGGATCGTCGCCTCCAAGGCCGGCTACGGTCCGGCAGACGGCCTGCCCAACCGCAGCGGGCTGTCACGCAAGCACCTGTTCAATGCGCTGGAGGCAACACTGACGCGCATGGACACCGACTACCTGGACATCTACTACCTGCACCGCGAAGACCACAAGGTGCCGCTGGAGGAGACCGTGCGTGCCATCGGTGATCTGCTGCAGCAAGGCAAGATCCGCTATTGGGGCGTGTCCAACTTCCGCGGCTGGCGCATCGCCGAGATCTGCAACCTGGCCGAGCGCCTCGGGGTGCCCAAGCCTGTGGTGAGCCAGCCGCTGTACAACATCGTCAACCGCCAGGCCGAGCCCGAGCAACTGACCGCCGCGGCCTACCACGGGCTGGGCGTGGTGCCGTTCAGCCCTCTGGCCCGTGGCGTGCTCAGCGGCAAGTACGCGCCAGGCTCGACCCCTGACGCCGGCAGCCGCGCCGGGCGCCAGGACAAGCGGATCATGGAAGTGGAGTGGCGTCAGGAGTCGCTGGCCATCGCCCAGAAGATCCACGCCTACACCGACGCCAAGGGAGTGGGTATCGTCGAGTTCGCCATCGCCTGGGTGCTCAACAACCAGCTGGTCAGTTCGGCCATCGTCGGCCCGCGCACCGAGGCGCAGTGGGAAACCTACGCCGGAGCGCTGGAGGTGAACATCACCGCCGAGGACGAAGCCTTCATCGACTCGCTGGTAACCCCGGGGCATGCCTCGACACCGGGGTTCAACGACGTGGCGCATTTCGTCCCGGGGCGCTTGGCGCGCTGAACGTCAGGCAATGGCACTCCGTGAAGAATGTGGCAGGCGGCTGCCGTTGGGGTGCCCTTTATGCGCTGACTTCAAAGTCATCCAAGTTCAATCCGGCGGTATCTTGGATCTGGATCACTTTGATATCTCGAGCCGAGGAAGTGAAGCTGTATTCATCCTGTCCGTTTGCACCCAGGGTCACCGTCCGGGTTTCGATCGTCGCCCCCTGCGCGTTCAGGTAGGTGATGTACGCAGTGGTGCTGTTCTGGACACCGAGCGTAAAATTACAGCGGAAAGTCCTGAAAGTGCCATTAAGTTCGAACCGGACCGTCGCCTGGTTCATACGCAGATAGTTCCCTTTGAGAAGCGGCCAGCCTGACTGAGCTGTCAGAATTATAATATTTTGGCCACTGATCACTCGGCACATGTTCCCTCCCAACATGGGTAGTACCCCACCCGGCCGAACTTCATGGTTATAGGCGTAACTACTGAAGTCGTCCCGGATCACACTGGGGCCCTGAATGATTTCATAAGCGTTTTCACGAAACACTACGCGACTGCGCCCCTGGTCGAAGGAGACTTCGAATCGCAGCGTAATGCGGCTGCCGCCAAGCAATTCCCCAAGCGTCGATAAGGCGATCGTGCTTCTGACAGCTCCCAGCTGGTCAAGTGGTTTGCCGTTCCACACTTGCTGAGTCCATTGGCTGCCATTTGCGTAAGTTCCGCTGTACCTGAGATAGATCAATTGCCCCAGCGTCTGCAGCGGCCAAGCGGCGACAGACACGTTTGCATCGGCTCTGAGATTGATAACATCCAACCTCCCGCCAACGGCTTCTGCGATAGCCGGAACAGGGAGCCTGTCAGCAGTCGGATTCAGCACCTGCAACTGCAGCTCGGCAGACCCTAGGGTCTTGCCCCGCCGCGTCACTTGGTAACTGACGCTAACGGTACTGTTGATACTGGATATGATGTGGTCACTGAGAATGCGGAAAACGACTCTGTTCGAGGTATTGCCGTTTTGCGCCGGATATGACCTGCCGTTGTACAACAGCACAATGCTGTCCTCGGGTTGCATGTCGTACTCGACCAAAGCGTCGGCACCATTCGCCGCATTCAAAGGGTCAAGCACATTGTTGGGGGCCGCGGGAATTTTCACGGCATTTAACTCAAGATCATCACTTACCGTAACCGTAAACTTGAGTGCGGCGGATCGACGCGCTGCTTGATCAGATGTCATCTTGGTGAGCCTCTGAGTTTCCCACTGGGTGTCATTTCGCTGACTGGAGAACATCCTAGGGACCTCACAACGGGTGCGAAACTGGCAATTCTGCTAGCTCAAAGGCATCGAGAAGGGGCAGAGAGCCGCTCTGGTGGGCGCCAATGTTTACGCTCTGCCACGCGACATTGGGGAGCGACAAGCGGGGATACCGGTCCCCCCTTTCCCCAATGGGATCGGTATGGTGCTGCTCATCGTCTTTACCGCACCCAGAGGCTTCAATGACACTCGAGCACCTGTTCCGCCCCGTTCATGTCGGCGCCCTTACCCTGCCAAACCGCGTCTTCATGGCGCCCCTGACACGCCTGCGCAGCCTGGAGCCGGGCGATGTGCCCACGCCGCTGATGGCCGAGTATTACAGCCAGCGTGCCAGTGCCGGGCTGATCATCAGCGAAGCGACGCAGATTTCCTTCCAGGCCAAAGGCTATTCGGGATCGCCAGGTATCCACACCGACGCGCAGATCGCCGGATGGCGCCTGGTCAACGAAGGCATCCACGCAGCAGGTGGCCACAGCGCGGTGCAGGTCTGGCACACCGGACGCATTTCCCACACCTCGCTACAGCCCGGCCAGGCCGCGCCAGTCGCGCCCTCGGCATTGCCTGCCGATGCTCGCACCTCGCTGCGCGACGCACAGGGCAATGTGATTCGCGTCGAGACCTCTGCACCACGGGCCTTGAGCGAAGCCGAAATCGCCGACATCGTCGCTGACTTCGGCCAGGCCGCGCGCAATGCGCAGCGCGCAGGCTTCGACCTGATCGAACTGCACGCCGCCCACGGTTACCTGCTGCACCAGTTCCTCTCGCCCAGCGCTAACGTACGTGAGGACCGCTATGGCGGCAGCGTCGAGAATCGCGCGCGGATCGTGCTGGAAGCGGTAGACGCCGCCATCGCCGCCTGGAGCGCCGATCGCGTGGCGATCCGCATCTTCCCGCTGGGGCCGTTCAATGGGGTCGACAACGGTGAAGACCAGGAAGCCGCGGCGTTGTACCTGATCGGCGAACTGGCCAAGCGCAACCTGGCTTATCTGCACCTGTCAGAGCCGGATTGGGCAGGCGGCAAACCGCTGCGTGACGAATTCCGCGAAGCCATCCGTGCGGTGTATCCAGGGGTGATCGTCGCGGCTGGCGGCTACACCCCGGAAAAAGCCGAGGCGCTGATTGCACGGGGGCTGATCGATGCCGTCGCGTTCGGGCGTAGCTATATCGCCAACCCGGACCTTGTGGAGCGCCTTCAGCAACAAGCGCCTTTGAACGAGCACCGCGCGCAGTTCGATTACGCCAACGGTGCCGAAGGCTATACGGACTACCCTGCGCTACGCCGGGCGTAACATCAGAGCCTCTGCAGGCGCGGGCATGCCCGCGTCTGCAGGTGGGGGCTTTTTCGCAGCGGGTTCAACCAGTCACCACGGTGCCTGGCGCGCCTTGAGGAAGTGGAGCCTTGCCACCGGACAAGCGCCAACTCACCCCGGTAACGCCATAACGCTCGGCCATCGGGCGGCTTACCTTTCTGATCTTCTCCCGTCCGAACTTCGGAATGATCCCGACCCCTGCATCACAACTGGCCCAATGCCATGCCTCGGCATTGTCCATTCGCTCCGATCGAATGATGAAACTGCGCGCCTCGGCGTGCAGCGTGTATTCGATGATGTACAACTGTGGAGCTGGCATCACGGGCCTCCTCTTCTCCATGGATGACTTTTGATTGATCAGAGTTTTCCGTGAAGATTCAAAAGATTGTCGAGCTCACTCGAAAACAGCGCCAAGGCTGCTTCGTCAGCGGCTGAGTAGCAGCGCAATCATGGGTTGCGGCCACTGCCGTGGCTGTTCTGGCCACCCCGGCGCCCGGCTTCGGAAGCCCGTGCTCGATCATTGGCGAAGTTGCCCCCGGAATTCTGGCCACCCTTCTGACCAGCGCGGGAGGCCCGCTCGCGGTCGTTGGCGAAATTGCCAGGATTGGTTTCCTTGGTGCCACCGCGCTGGCTTGGGCGGTCCTGATCGTGTGCCATGTCGTTTCTCCTTTGGCGATCTGTGGCGCAAGGCGCGAATGCGCGCCTTACAAGAGTTCCGAACGGGCGTGTGACGATCTGCTCCATCGCGTTGCAGGGGAACTGACCGGCGGCGCTAAAAGGCAGGGCCATCGAACGCTTGTGCGCGAACCTGTGGGCCGCCGTACAACACGGGGCTTCAGGCGTGCACACTCCACTGCACCATATCCGCAGCGAGCGGCAGGTCATCGATGGCATGGATCATTCCGCTGGCCAGGGCCTCCCGTGGCCCTAGGATGCGTGGATAAGCCATCAGGTAACGCATCACATCCAGGTCCTCGGCCGAGCCTTGCGTACGTTCGGCGACGATCTCGGCATACAGGCGCAAGTCGTAGTCCAGGCTCATGGCGTACTCGGCCATGCGCGAGTGGTCCACCGAGCCGTGCAAGGTCCAATGGAACGGGTGGAAGAGGAACTTGCTGTACTGGCAGGCCGTACGATGGCTGCCTGCAAGAAACAGGATATTGCCCATCGACTCGACCGTGCCGAGGTTGTGGGTATGCACGGGCACCGGCTGGCCAAGCAGGAAGTTGTACAGCGTGAAGCCATAGCTGCATTCGCCGCCCATGGTGGCGATGTTGATCTGCAACACCTCGGCGCCCTGCTGCACGGCACGTGAGCAGGTGTTGATCAGGTTGCCACAGGTCGAGGAATTGATCGGGCCAGTGAAATGAATGATGTGTCGGGCCATGCGTACCTCCAGGGGTCGTCCATCCAGGACGATGATTCAGTCGGGCGGCCGCTGCAGTGGGCCCGACATGCGGTGGAATCGTCCGGCCAGGCAAAGTTCCCCTGAAACACCCCGGCCGGCAGAAACCGTCAGCGTTGCGCCCCTGCGCAGGGCTGACGGGGTCGCGCCGTGCTGTGGCATTATCGACACTCCGACCGCCCGCGAGCGCCTGTGCATGCTGATCGACGAAGAACTGACCTTGAAGAAGCTCGAGACCTTTCTCGCCTTCATGCGCAGTGGCAACCTGGGCCGCGCCGCCAGCGAGCTGTCGACCAGCGCGGTCAGCGTGCACCGGGCGATCCACTCGCTGGAAAACGCCCTGCGCTGCCCGCTGTTCAAGCACGAAGGCCGCCAGCTGATCCCACTGGAAAGCGCCTATGTGCTGGAGAAAAAGGCCCGGCAACTGCTGCAGGACGCCGAGCAGATGGTGCGCCAGACCCGCGAGGCCGCAGGTTTCTATGCCGAACGCTTTCGCCTGGGGGCGTTGTACTCGCTCACGGTCAAGACCGTGCCCAAGCTGGTCATGGGCCTGAAGCTGCGCCGCAGCGAGCTGAACATCGACCTCACCCTTGGCTCGAACGTCGACTTGCTGCACCGTCTCAAGAACCATGAACTGGACGCCATCCTGGTCTCGCTCGACGACAGCATCAACGATCCGGCCTGTGAACACCTGGCGCTGTTTTCCGACGATATCTTCCTGGCCGTGCCGACCGACTCGCCGTTCGCCGTGCAGGCCGAAGTCGACTTGGCGGACCTGGCCGACTCCACCTTCATCACCCTTACACAGGGTTTCGCCACCCACCGCGATGGCGCACGAGTCTTCGAACAGGCCGGCTTCGAACCGAAGGTGGCGATGCAAGTGAACGATATCTTCACCCTGCTGAGCATGGTCAGCTCGGGGGTCGGTTATGCCCTGCTGCCGGGCCGTATCGCCGCGGTGTACGAGAACCGCGTGCGCTTGATCGCGCTGCAACCGCGCTACCGGTTACAGCAGCATATCGGTGCAGTGTTTCTCAAGGCGCGCGAGCGCGAGCCGAACCTGCTGGCGCTATTGGCCGAGTGCCGGATGTACAGTCGCGAAGGTTGAGAGCCCAGGCCGACTGTCCTCCTTATCCCACCAGGCCGCGTACACAGAAGTACAGGATCGACGGCCCCATCAGGCACCCCAGCCCGGTATGGAAAGTGGCGGTCAGCGCACCGTAGGGCACCAATCGCCGGTCCGTTGCCGCCAATCCGGCCGTCACCCCGGAAACGGTCCCGGCCAGGCCGCCGAACACCATCGCCGAGCGCGGGTTGTCCAAGGCCAGCAGGCGTGCCGACACCGGCGTGAACACCATCACCAGGATCGCCTTGATCAGGCCGGTCGCAATCGACAAGGCCATCACGTCGGAGCTTGCCCCCAGCGCCGCCCCGGTCACCGGCCCGACGATGTAGGTCACCGCGCCCGCGCCAATGGTGGTGATGCTGACCGCATCGCGATACCCAAACGCCCAGGCCACCGCCGCACCGACGATGAAGGGCAGCACAGTGCCCAGCAACAGTGCCACCGCACCAATCATCCCGGCCTTGCGCGCTTCGGTGGCCTGCACTTCGAAGGCGGTGGCGACAATGGCGAAATCGCGCAGCATCGCCCCGCCCATCAACCCGATCCCGGAAAACAGCGTGACGTCCGCCAGGCCTTTCTGGCCGCCGGTCAGGTTGCCGCCGATCCAGGCCAGCACCAGGCCGATGACGATGGCGATGGCAGAGCCGTGCACACGGCCGAAGGTCAGGTATTTGGAGAGCATCACCGATACCCACATCACCGCGCCGACGACGGCGAACGCGGTGATCAGGTCGTTGTGTTCCAGGGCTTTCTCAATGAGCGGCCACATATCAGCGACCTCCCGCAGGTGCAGGCTGCACCGAGGCTGGCGGCGCCGCGTCGAGCGCCGGCAACGGCTCGCCGCGATGGCTGCGACTGATCAAGGCAATGGTCGCGCCGCACACCAGCACCGCGCCGACAGCGGCCACCACGGCCACGGGCCCGCCATGCAGGGCAGTGACCACATTCTGCTGGGCCGCCATGGCCACCACCACCGGGATGTACATCGCGCCCCAGAAACCGACCCCGAATTCGCATTCCTTGCTCATGCCACCCTTGCGGTGCATGTACAGCCGCGCACAGATCAGCAGGATCATGGCGATGCCGACCCCGCCCACATTGGATTTGACGCCCAACAGCACGCCCAGGAAGTCGCCGACGATGACGCCGGCCAGCGTGCACACCGCCAGCAGAGCCACACCATAGATGATCATTGTTGTTTTCCTCAGGTTGTATCGAAGTTGTTTGTTGTTGTCCTTCGAGCTACAGCGCGGTCATCGGTTGTCGGCCACCTCCTGACGCAACAGTGCATCGATGCTGTCCGCACGCGTGGATTCCACGCTCAGCACTTTTCCAGGTTCAAAGACTCGCCTCGCCAGGCCAGTGAGTACACTGCCCGGCGGCAGCTCAAGGTGCAGGCGCACACCGCGCTCCCAGGCGCTGCGCAGGGTCGCGCGCCAGTCGACGATCCGGGCCATGTTGCCGGCAAGGTCGTCGCGCAGGCGTGCCGGATCGAAAATCGGTCGTGCCGTGCTGGCGCTGAGGTAGGCGATGCGTGGGTGGCGCAACTCGACCTCGGCGAACGCTGCGGCCAGGGTGGCCGCCGGGGCCGCCAGCAAAGGGCAATGGGACGGCACGCTGACCGCCAGGCGCCGAGCCACGCCCTGCCCCAGGCTGCGCGCACGCGTGGCGACTGCCGCCATCGCGGCGTCGCTGCCGGCGATGACGATCTGGTTGTCGCTGTTGAGGTTGGCGAGGTAGGCCTCACCTCCAACCGCATCCAGCAAACCCTCGACACTGGGCAGGTCGAGGCCGCTCAAGGCGGTCATGCCATAGCCTGTCGGATAGGCCTCCTGCATCAGCTCGCCACGCAGCGATACCAGGCGCACGGCGTCCTCCAACGCCAACGCCTCGGCGCTGACTGCCGCGGCGTAGGCACCGATCGACAGCCCGGCCACATACCCCGGCGCCGGGCTGCGTTGCATCAGCCAGCGCGCCCAGGCCACGCCGGTCAACAGCAGGCACAACTGCACGGCACGGGTATGGCGCAAGGCCTCGGCGCTGTCGAGCATCAGCACCTGCTCGCCCAGTGCCTCGCTGGCCGCTTCGAGCAGGCCCGAACTACCCTCTGGCAGGCGATGAAGCATCCCCACCTGCTGGGCGCCCTGCCCCGGGAACGCGAACAGGCTGCTCATGCCGCATCCTCCTGCAGTTGCCACGGATCGCTCACCAGGCGTGCACCAGTCGCCGACTTGAGCAACACCCGCCGCGCGCCGCTGGCCCATTCGCGCAGGGCAACCGCACCCAGGGGTGTTTCCAGTTGCGCATCGACGCGACAGGCCGCGCCGTCCATCTGTTCCAGCAGCCGAGCGGCCTGATCACGAGATATCGACACAGGGGCACGCAATAGCAGATCAAGGTCACTGCCAGCGTGCAGCACCTCTATCCCCGTCGCGAGCTGGAAACCCGTGCTGCCGGTAGGTCCCCACAGCCACTCGCGATCGTTCAACCAAGCGCTGACCTGCGATAGCGCACGCAAGGCTGGCGACGACAACTCGACCTCTCCGCGCAGTGCTTCGGGGCTGACCCGGTGCTCGATGTCCGCCACGCGCATCTGCCAGGCAAAACGCTGCTCGCGCCCTCGCCCGCGCAGCCCGACCGCCACCCCGCCCGGCGCCAAGAGGGCCCGGCGCACAACCACCGGCTCGCCGGCCGCCAATACCGAACGCGCCCAGGCAGGCGCATCGGCAGGCAGCATGGCCGGGGTCATGCCCCAGAGCAGGTCGTGTGGGCGCGGGGCGTACATCTCAGGCCTCCTGCCATTGGCTGCGCAGGCGCTGACGCACCTCGCGCGAGGCGCTGCGATGCTCGCCGTCCAGGCGGCTACGCAGGTCAGTGGTGTCGCCAATGTCGCGCACGGCATCGATCAGGCTGGCGCGCACCTGTGCCAGGTCCTGGGCGGTCGGCGCCTGCGCGTTATCCACGGCAAGACGCTTGTGCAGCAACCCCAATGAGGCGTAGCTTTTCAGGTCGTAGGCCATCGGCGGCACTTCGGCGGCCAAGGCTTCCAGGTCCTCGACGCTGCGCAGGGTGATGCGCGCCGCCGCCGCCTTGCCCATGGCATGCACCATGACGCCACTGTCATCCAGCGCGATCAGGCGTTGCGCCTGGTAGCCGTGGGCAAGAAACGCCCCGGACATCGCCTTGCCCACCAGCAGCCCGATCACCGGATGCCCGGCCAGACGCGCCTGGGCGTAGGCCTCCACCGCACCGGCCAGGGCCTGGTGAATGCCCAGCGCTTCCTCACGCCGCCCGTAGGCCTGGCTGGGCACATCGATCAGCGCAACCAGCACGCGTTTCTCACCGTCGCGGTCGGCGTCCACCGCCTCGGCGACCGCCTTGGCAAGGCCCCAGCCTTCCAGCAGGCCGACTTCGCCGGTACGGGCTCGGGCAAAGGGATTGTGCACATCGGGCACCACGGCGATAAAGCGCGCCAGGCGATTGTCCAGTTCGCCATCGACCACCTGCACCGAGGCGGGAAAACCTGGCAGCGGCTCGCCGCTGGCAAGGCCCTGCAACCAGTTCTGGGCACGGTTCATCAGGCATCTCCTTGATACAGGGCACGCACGGCGGCGGCATCGAATTGCGGGCAGTCGTCGCCCAGTTGCGCCAGGCGCTCGAGAAACCATTGATGGCGGCTGGCACGCTGCGCAGAGGGTGCGGCCAGCAACGCCAGCAACTGGCTGCGGATCGCCTCGACGTCATCGGCGACGTAGGCGTCCACCAAGCCGCTGGCGTGACGCTGCTCGCCACCGGTGAGGCTCCAGATGAAAGGCCGGTCACGCGAATCGTATTCACCAATCCCCGCTTCCTGCTCGATCACCTGTGGGCCATTGAGGCCCAGACGTGCTTCGCGGGTTACCAGCAGGTGACTGCACAGCCCGGCAGCAATGGACATGCCGCCGAAGCAGCCGACTGAACCCGCGATCACGCCAACGACCGGTTGGTGGGCGCGCAGTTCGACGATCGCGGCCTGGATCTCGGCAATCGCCGCCAGGCCCAGGTTGGCCTCCTGCAGACGCACGCCACCGGTCTCGAGCAGCAGCACGGCGCAGGTGGGGATGCCGTTACGGTTGTCTTCGGCGGCCAGTTCCAAGGCGCCGGCGATCTTCGCGCCCCCCACCTCGCCCATGCTGCCGCCCTGGAACCCGCCTTCGATGGCCGCCACCACGGCGGGACGCCCGGCGAGCTTGCCCTTGGCGATGACCACGCCGTCATCGGCCTGCGGCACAATGCCCTGGCGTGGCAGCCAGGGCGACATCAGGCGATCGAAGGGGCCGAGCAGCTCGCGGAAACTGCCCGTGTCGAGCAGGGCCCGGGCACGCTGTCGAGCGCCCAGCTCGACGAAACTGCGGCTGTGCAGCAGGCGTTCGCTATCAGTCATGGCCGATCTCCTCGAAGCCTTGTTCCAGGCGCAGGCGCACCACGCCGGGGGTGGCACCGAAATCATGGATGTCGATCTTCAGCGCAGGCAAACTGCGGCCGTCGAACAGGCGCTGGAACAACTGGCTCCAGCGGGCCTGGCTGCCGTTGACCGAGGTCACCACCTGGATGTCGAGGCTGCCGGCCTGGCCGGGCTCGATCAGCACCTCCAGGTCGCCGGAGCTGACGCAGCCGACCAGGGCGCGGCCACGGCCCGGTTGTGCGGCGGGGAATTGAAAGTTCAGGGTTTCCATGTCACAGGCTCCCGGCTTTGTCGAGGAACAGGCAGGCGGCCAGCAGATCAGCGGCACCGCCTGGAGAGGCATTGAGTTGCAGCAGGCGAGCCTCCAGGGCGCGCAGTTGACGGCGACCCGCCAAGCTGGCGCTGCCGCCTGCGTCGAGCACCGCGCGGGCTCCTTGCTGCAGGGCATCCAGACCTTGCTCGCCGGCGCGCCAGAGCACGCAGGTGTCGCTCAGCGAAGCCATGATCGCCAGCAGTGCATCCAGGCGCGCATGGGTCTCGCTGGCGCCCGCGGCGCGGCTACGCCGAAGTTGCGGCAGGCCGTGACCGGTGATCGCCGGAAAGCCTTGCTGGGCCTGCTCGCGGGCGCCACTCGCACCATAGCGGCGGCGCACCTGAATGCCGTGGCTGTCCTGTACAGAAGCGGCCGGATCGGCGATCAGCGCAAGGCGCCCGGCACGTGCGGCAAGGGTATGTGGATCGCTGCTCACCGGGCTCAGCGCTCGCGCCGCAACCAGCAGCCCCAGCGCCCAGATCGCCCCCCGGTGGGTATTGACCCCGGCCGTGGTGGCAAGCATCGCTGCCTCACCTTCACGCCCAAGGCGTCCAAGCTCTGCGCGCAGCGGCGCCGCGATCTCGCCATGGCGTTGCGCGGCCTCGGCCATCTGTCGCAAGCACGGCCACAGCGACAGCGCCGAGGCGTGCATCAAGGCCAGGTTCATGTCGCCATGGGCGCCACTGCCACGGCGATCCACCAGCCCGGGCTTGGGCGAGAGGTCGGCCTCGTCGATCAGGGCTTCGACGGCCAGGTCCGCCAACTGATCCGGCAGGGCCAGGGGCTGTATGCAAAGTGCTTTCATCACCAGCTCCTGAAACGTGCGGGCGGGTTGTACAGCCCACCGGACCACTCCACGAGGTCGGCGATGCTGCGTGCGGCGAGCAACTCACGGCTGGCGTCGGTACGGCGGATGCCCAGGTCTTCGGGCAAGGCCACCAGCCCTTCGCGGCGCAGGCGCTCGGTATCCTTGGGGTCATGGCGCAGGCCAATGGCGGTAACCCCGGCCACCGCCGCGATCATCTGCTGGCGCTCCTGCAGACTGCGCGCCTTGTACAGGTAGGCGATGCCCTCTTCGGTGAGCAGGTGGGTCACGTCATCGCCATAGATCATCACCGGCGCCAACGGCATGCCGGCCTTCTTCGCCACCTCGACCGCATCCAGGGTTTCGACGAAGGTGGGTTTGCCGCCCTCCTGGTAGGTCTCGACCATCTGCACCACCAGCTTGCGCCCACGTTCGAGCAGGGTTTCGGGCACGGTCATGTCCAGCCAGGCCGGGGTCGCGTGGCGCCGCCCGCGCGGGTCGTGGCCCATGTTGGGTGCGCCGCCGAAGCCAGCCAGGCGGCCACGGGTGACCGTCGAGGAATGGCCGTCGCCATCGACCTGCAAGGTGGCGCCGATGAACAGGTCCACCGCGTACTGCCCCGCCAGCTGGCACATCAGCCGGTTGGAGCGCATCGAACCGTCGCGCCCGGTGAAGAACACATCCGGACGCTGGGCGATGTAGTCTTCCATGCCCAGCTCAGTGCCGAAGCAGTGCACGCTCTGGACCCAGCCGGTCTCGATGGCCGGGATCAGCGTTGGATGAGGGTTGAGGGTCCAGTTGCGGCAGATCTTGCCCTTCAGCCCCAGCGACTCGCCGTAGGTCGGCAGGATCAGCTCGATGGCAGCGGTATTGAAGCCGATGCCGTGGTTGAGCGACTGCACCTGGTGTTTTTCATAGATGCCGCGGATCGCCATCATCGCCATCAGCACATGCACCGGCTTGATATGACGCGGGTCGCGGGTGAACAGCGGCTCGATGTAGAACGGCTGGTCGGCGACCACCACGAAGTCGATCCAAGAGGCTGGGATGTCCACCCTGGGCAGGTCGTCGACATGCTCCACCAACTGGTTGACCTGGGCGATGACGATGCCGTCGCTGAACGCCGTGGGCTCGACCAGCGCCGGGGTGTCCTCGGTGCTGGGGCCGGTGTAGAGGTTGCCATCGCGGTCGGCAGTGAAGCCTGCGACCAGCGTGACATTGGGGATCAGGTCCACCAGCAGGCGCGAATAGAGTTCGATGTAGGTGTGGATGGCGCCGACTTCGAGCAGACCGTCTTCGAGCAACTGGCCGATGCGCTGGCTCTGGGGGCCGGCGAAGGAGAAATCGAGCTTGCGGGCGATGCCGCGTTCGAACAGGTCCAGGTGCTCGGCGCGGCTGACGCTGGGCATGATCAGGTGCAGGTCGTGGAGGCGGCCAGGGTCGGCCTTGGCCAGCGAGCGCGAAAGAAAGTCCGCCTGCTTCTGGTTGTTGCCTTCGAGCACCACTCGATCACCCGGGGCGATCAGCAGTTCGAGGGCCTCGACGATCCGCTCGGTGGGCAGCACCACGCCATCGGCGAGGTGACGCACCCGCTCGAGACGGCGCTGCTTTTCAGCGCGCCTTCTCGACCATTGCGGCGGTGGATTCTTCGTTGTGGTCATTGGTGACTCCACGGGTTCGCTGTCGTGGGGTGACCTTAGGCCTGGGGAGTGGGGGCATCAATCAAGCACGGCGGTTGATCGTTACGGTGAGCGTAATGGTTTGGCCACTCCTGATCGAGGAAGGTCAGAGCCTATCTAAATAGTCCGAGACAATGGGCCAATGCCGTTGGTAGTCGATAATCAGATGTCCCTTTCTCATGGGTGCCCCGTCATAGTCGGCCACCTGTTTCAGGAGGCTGGCTTTATGGATGCTCCAATAATCGCGGAGCATCGGCTCAGAAATCATGTCTAACAAAGGGCGCCAGGAAAGTTCCAACTTAACATCATCATCCTCGTAACCGTGGCTTTCCTGCAACATCCTCATCAAAAACCTGACAAACCTCATGGCGTTGCGAGCGTCAAGCTTCGGATTAAAGCAGACGTTCAGCATATAAGAACTCATTGCATCGGAAATACCGTATACGTCAGACGCACCTTCGCGATCGTAAAAACCACAGCCAACCCCCCAATCACCAGGGCCTGCTCGATTGGATAATTGGTACAAGATATAAAGCGCGATGGATGACTTACTCTCGTCGAGAGTGTTCTGATCGATGAGATCCTCATCCGACCTTGGCCATCCATTTCCCGCAATCTGTTCACGGGTCAAAGATTCGACGTCATCAAAAATATTCTTACCCGGCTTAATGTATGAATCATCAAAAATACTGAATATAGCCTGAGAGAAAAACCTCATACTTTTTATCGTAAGCCGATGCATATCCCCTGACGTTTCGGCGGCCCTGTCGCTGTGTTTGATCAAGGCGCGATTTATGTTATGCAACTGCCCGCCGCGATCGAGTGAGCATTGTTGCCGAAAAACCAACACGTCTTTCCAACCCAATACGCCCCGTGACAAATTGATCAGTCTTTCGAATAACGAGTTTCCTGAAAACTTTTCCTCTCCAAAAAACCAGTGCGCAATACTGATTACATGCTCATTCGTGTTCGCCCTGCCTACGCCAGGCTGAGCCCGCCAGAAGCAGCTATCTACCAGCTTGGCAATTGAGCGTATTACGTTCTCTCGGTCTGCGCGTCGAATACCCCGCGACAAATAACTGTAGCCGGGCAGCGTTTCTATTGCCTTGTTTATGACTTCATAAACATCAGGACCTTTGAGGCGCCAACTATATTCAGCCAGCATTTCCCAAAACTTTACATGCGCGACACCGTCTACAGAAAGCCTGAACTCTTCTTTGTCGAGTATCTCGGCGACAGGCTTCCCGGCGATGACACTTTGAACGGAGGCCTTATAAAATATATGAGTATCCGTGAGTGGAGGCACTTTAAGCTCAAGAATCAAATCAATGTATCGCTCCAGATTTCTCGCCCCAGTAAAATTGACACACGCACGCGTTTTAATGTTATCGATTTCACTGAGATCCACTGCCTGGCCCGCGACGCCGAATATCTGAGCCAAAAGAAAACTGCACCCTGCCGGGGCCTTCTTGACGAGTTTGACATAGTCTGAATGATGGGTGCACTTTGACAGGTCATCTTCGAGCCTTACACCAAAAATCCCCGTCCGCCCTCCGCTTTCCTCAAGATGGATACGCCTGAACATGCCTGGGTAGCTGAGCTGCAACAGCACGAGGTTCACGAGATCTTCACGGTTGAAATCTGTATTGTCGAATGACACTTTCTCCAGCTGCATTACCAAGAGGGCATTGATGATTCTTTTTAATTTACGAAAATTACCCATCAGCTCAAGGTATCGCGGCGCGTGCTTACCCTGCAGCATCTCCGCCATTTTGGAAAGCAAAGGCGTCAGTTCGCTCATCCGCCCCACAGGCGCCAAATCCAATCCTGGGACATCCTTTTTCCAGTCTTGACTCAAGTAACGCGCCAGCGCGGCCGCGTCCACGAACACATTGAATTTTAATGCAATGAATTTCTCAAGAAACTCTCGTGCCTGTTCGCCATCACTTGCCAACGCCACCAACATTTCAGTGTCGTAGCACAAAACGTATGTCGCTTGGCGAAGCCTGAAGGCCTTCTTCATACCGAACAGCACGTTATTTATAGCTGGCGGCTCCAGTCGGTCAAGATCGTCGATGACGACAATCAGTTTCTTGCCTAACCGCTCAAGCGTCGCATCCAGACTCTGCAGCAATTCGTCCAGTGTATCGCTGCCCGGCTCCAGCTCCACTTTCAGACCAAACAA
The DNA here is from genome assembly GCF_057197165.1 of Pseudomonas sp. SYWMCR5. NCBI lineage: Bacteria > Pseudomonadati > Pseudomonadota > Gammaproteobacteria > Pseudomonadales > Pseudomonadaceae > Pseudomonas > Pseudomonas sp. SYWMCR5. The sequence goes on along the minus strand of NZ_JBXUNH010000002.1, from coordinate 363,414 downwards.
CGAGAACTCGGCCTTGCCTTTCAACAACCGGGAATACCGTGAGGCGAAGGGCTGGAGCTCCGGCACATAGGATTTCCGCTGGATACGCGCAATCAACTCTCTCACAAAGCGCTGAGCGAGGTCGGCATCGCCTGCATACTTCAATGGTTCAAAGCGGAACACAAGGATTTGCGGCAGCTGCCAATGCTTGGTAGCAAGGTTGATGAAGCTTGTCTTGCCAACCCCCCAAGGGCCATCCACACCCAGCACTATCGACTCATGCTGGGTACACGCCAAAACAGCATCTGCAAAATCCTTTGCCCTGGGTGCCATGCCGAGCTGGTCGTGTTCGTGCAGCGAAACTTCGTTGTCCTGGAGAAAATGAATCTCCTTGGCCGTGCCAGCATGCCTGTTCAGGCGCAGATGTGCGGTCAAGACAGACGAGAATATGACAAGCCCACCGATCAGAATCAGAAGCCCCGCCGATGCGGGCAGTGTATCGACCTCTTTGTGAAGCACGTCCATCAGCGGCGAAGCGAGTTCGTTCGATACCGCGCCCAGGACAATGAACGCGAGGAGGTCAAAGCGCCTGCTTTGCGTGTAACGGCGGGCCAGTCCGAAGCCGCCCCGCACATACAGGTAAGCCAGCATTAACGCTGTCATCAATAGTGTGCCCAGCATCCCCCACTTCCAAATAGCAGGATGATGAGCAAGCAGCCCCTTATAGAGGCCGAGGCCTAGCCACGTACCAAGTTGATAAATACCGAATATGACAAAGCCCAAGAGATAGGCTTTCAAATACACAAAGAACTCAGGTTCCTGGGCATTGCGTTGCATGTCTACTGCGTCCTTACGTGCACTCCTGGTGCGCAAGTATCCCGCACGGCAGAGAAAGCAAGCAAGGTGCCATCATCTGCAGTCCTGAAGTCCGGCGGTGCCCGCTCCCAGGTCAAACCCGCCTAACATTCAGATCGTGTGGCACCAGCTTTTTTGAACTCTCCCCTCACCCTCTCCCTCAATCCTTCAGAGACCCGGGAATCGTCCCGAAACCCGCCATGACCAAGCCGCCGCAGAATACCCGCGCCTGGATTGGTTTGAGTTCGACTGACAGCAGGAGCTTGGCAACGATGAACGAGCACATGATCCAGGCTGACGCGGGAACCCCTTGGAGCGAATGGCAGAAATCCGCGCACCTGGCCCGGGCCGCCTGGATCACCCCCGAACAACTGTGCCCGCCGGGCCGGCGCCTGGTGTTGGTAGCGCCGCATCCGGATGACGAGGTGCTCATGGCGGGCGGATTATTGAGTCACTTCCATGGCCGCGAGCAGGACCTCGTGCTCATCTCTGCCACCGACGGCGAAGGCAGCCACCCAGGCTCGGCTCAATGGAGCGAACGACGCCTGCGTCACCAGCGCCCGCTGGAAAGCCGCCATGCCTTGCAGCAGCTCGATCTGCGGGTCGCGGACCTGGATTGGCGACGGCTGAACCTCAAGGACGGTGCCCTGCCCCGCGATGAGGCCTTCCTGGTCAATCACTTGAGCCAGTTGCTGCAACCCGGCGACCTGCTGATGTGCCCCTGGCGCCACGACGGTCATTGCGACCATGACGCGGTGGGCCGTGCCTGCGCACAGGCCGCCCAGGCGCGTGGTGCAACGCTGGCCGAAGCGCCGATATGGGCGTGGCGCTGGTCGACGCCGGACGATCCTCGGCTACCTTGGCAACGCGCGCGTCGTATCCAGCTCGACGAAGCCAGCCTCGCGCGCAAGCGCCAGGCCATTGCTGCCCATGTCAGTCAGATGGAGGCGGATGCGGACACGCCGCCCGTGGTGCCGCAACAGCTGCTGGAATGCCTGCTGCAGCCTTTTGAGCTGGTCTTTATCTGACAGCCAACCTCTCGCAGATGCCCCTTCAGCGCCCGCGCTTGAGCGTCTCGCTCGGCAACTCGCGGAACAACTGGCGATAGCTCTCGGAAAACCGCCCCAGGTGCCAGAATGACCAACGCATCGCCACTTCCGCTACCGTCACGTCGCTGGCGCCGCGCAGCAGGTCGCGGCGCGCACCGTTGAGTCGGCGCAGACGCAGCCAATGCGCCGGGGGCATGCCGGTAAAGGCCTTGAAGGCCTCCTGCAATTGACGCAACGACACCCCGGCCACCTGCGCCAGCTCCATGAGATTGAGCGTTTCTTCCGGGCAGTCCGCTGCCCATTCGCTGACCCGCTGCATGATCGCCCGCTCTTCACCGCGCTTGCCCAGTGCCTGGCCCTGCAGGCGCTGGCAGGCGTTGTCGAGGATGAACAGGCAGTCATCGAGCAGTTGCTCGGCCAAGGCCTGCCCTTCAAGGGGGCAGTCAGCCTGCGCAAGGCGTGTCAGGGTCGCGCTCAGCCAACTGCCGAACAGGGCATTCTGGCCGCTGCCCAGCGGAACCATGAACAGCCCCTGCAGACGCTCCAGATCCAGGCCGTGGCGCTGCAGGAACGGTTGGTCGAACACCACCGCCACTTCCTGGTAGTTCTCCGGGGTGATCCAGATGTTGCGGCTTTGCTCGTTGAGCAGGTACAGGCTGTTCTCGACCTGGTCGAAACAGAAGGTCAACGAACCGCTCGGCGCGCGGAAGAACTGTTCGACGCGAGTGTTCAGGCGCTCTTCGTACACCTCGACGCCATCGAGCCCCAGGCAGCGCAACTGACCGCTGAAATGCCCGGGCGACATCTGCCGGTATTGCTGCTGCCAACCGGGCGTGGCGCGAACCTGCTCGGTGACATCGGTGGTGTTGAAGGCCTGGACCTGCAAGGCGTTTTGCGTATTCACGCGGCGTCCTATATGCACTCTTTTGGTGCATTGATTGACGGAGAAAACGGATAGATAGCCCCGGGGGGCTGCGCCCAAGATAGTCCTCAGCGTGACCTGTGGGAAGTGGCTTCGTGCAACGGCGTGCAATACCAGCACACGGCGCACGGCCTGCGTACCCACCACCAAAACCCAACCAAGAGGTCTGTATGAACGCCCCCTTCGATCAGCTGTCCGCCTGGCTGAAAGAACACCGGATCACCGAAGTCGAATGCGTGGTCAGTGACCTGACCGGCATTGCCCGCGGCAAGATCGCCCCGACCAACAAGTTCCTCAACGAGCGTGGCATGCGCCTGCCCGAGAGTGTGCTGCTGCAGACCGTCACCGGCGACTTCGTCGATGACGACATCTACTACGGCCTGCTCGATCCGGCCGACATCGACATGATCTGCCGCCCCGATCCTGCGGCGGTGTACCAGATCCCTTGGGCGATCGAACCGACCGCCATCGTCATCCACGACACCTTCGACAAGCACGGCAACCCCATCGAACTGTCGCCACGCAACGTCCTGAAGAAAGTCCTCAAACTCTACGCCGACAAGGGCTGGCAGCCGATCGTTGCGCCCGAGATGGAGTTCTACCTCACCCAGCGCTGCGAAGACCCGGACCTGCCACTGCAGGCGCCACTGGGCCGTTCGGGCCGCGCCGAAAGTGGCCGACAGTCGTTCTCCATCGATGCTGCGAACGAATTCGACCCGCTGTTCGAGGACGTCTACGACTGGTGCGAAATCCAGTGCCTGGACCTGGACACGCTGATCCACGAAGACGGCCCGGCACAGATGGAGATCAACTTCCGTCACGGCGACGCCCTGGACCTGGCCGACCAGATCACCGTGTTCAAGCGCACCATGCGCGAGGCGGCGCTCAAGCACAATGTCACCGCCACCTTCATGGCCAAGCCGATCACCGACGAGCCGGGCAGTGCCATGCACCTGCACCAGAGCGTGGTCGACATCGCCACCGGCAAGCCGGTGTTCGCCAATGAAGACGGCAGCATGAGCGAGCTGTTCCTGCACCACATCGGCGGCCTGCAGAAGTACATCCCCAAGGTGCTGCCGATGTTCGCGCCGAACGTCAACTCGTTCCGCCGCTTCCTGCCAGATACCTCGGCACCGGTGAACGTGGAATGGGGCGAGGAAAACCGCACCGCCGGCCTGCGCGTCCCGACCTCCAGCCCCGAGGCGATGCGGGTCGAGAACCGCCTGCCGGGCGCCGATGCCAACCCTTACCTGGCGATCGCCGCGAGCCTGCTGTGCGGCTACCTGGGCATGATCGAGAAGATCGAGCCGAGTGCGCCGGTACAGGGCCGCGCCTACGAGCGTCGCAACCTGCGCCTGCCGATCACCATCGAGGATGCGCTGCAGCACATGGAAGACTGCAAGGTCCTGGAAGACTACCTGGGGCGCCAGTTCGTCCAGGGCTACGTCGCGGTCAAGCGCGCCGAGCATGAGAACTTCAAGCGGGTGATCAGCTCCTGGGAGCGCGAGTTCCTGCTGCTGAGCGTCTGACCCCACGGAGGGTGCCTGCGGGAGCGGCTGCTCCCGCAGGCAACGCGCTGCCCTGCTTCTGCTTCATCGAACCCGAAGAACAAGACCAACGAGGTGCCGACATGCGTCACTTGCAAACCCTGATTCCCGCAGCCTTCGCCCTGCTGTTCGGCGCGGCCGCCCATGCCGAGCCCACGGTCAGCGTGTACAACTGGACCGACTACATTGGCGACACCACCCTGGCCGACTTCCAGGCCAGTACCGGGATCAAGGTGGTGTATGACGTCTTCGACTCCAACGAAACCCTCGAGGGCAAGCTGCTCGCCGGGCGCACCGGCTACGATGTGGTGGTGCCCTCGAACCACTTCCTCGCCCGCCAGGCCAAGGCCGGCGCGTTCCTGCCGCTCGACCGCAGCAAGCTGCCGAACTGGCAGCACCTGGACCCGAAACTGCTCAAGCAACTGGAGCAGAACGACCCGGGCAACCAGTACGCCGTACCGTACCTGTGGGGCACCAATGGCATCGGCTACAACGTCGAGAAGGTCAAGGCCGCGCTGGGCATCGACAAGGTCGACTCCTGGGCCGTGCTGTTCGAGCCAGAAAACCTGAAGAAACTCAAGCAATGCGGCGTGGCCTTCATGGACTCGCCCGACGAGCTGTTCCCGGCCATGCTCAACTACCTGGGCATGAACCCACGCAGCGAAGACCCGAAAGACTACGCCAAGGCCGAAGCACGGCTGATGGCGCTGCGTCCGTACATCACCTACTTCCACTCCTCCAAGTACGTCTCGGACCTGGCCAACGGTGATGTGTGCGTGGCCTTCGGCTACTCCGGCGACGTGTTCCAAGCGGCCAACCGCGCCGTGGAAGCCAAGAACGGCGTGAAGATCGCCTACAGCATTCCCAAGGAGGGCAGCAACCTGTGGTTCGACCTGCTGGCCATCCCCAAAGACGCCAGCAATCCTGACCAGGCCCTGGCCTTCATCAACTACCTGCTCGACCCGAAAGTGATCGCCAAGGTCAGTGCGACGGTCGGCTATGCCAACGCCAACCCTGACGCCAAGGCGTTCATGGACAAGTCGCTGGTGGAAAATCCCGAGATCTATCCGTCCCAGGAAGTGCTGGACAAGCTCTACGTTTCCAGCACCCCCAGCCCGCAGATCATGCGGGTCATGACCCGCTCCTGGAGCAAGATCAAGTCCAACCGCTGATTCGAGTGTTTCCGATGCCTCATCAAACCGAACACACCGCCTCCTACTACGCCGCCACGGCCCGCGCCACGGCCCCCTACCCTGAGCTCGAAGGGGAGTTGAGCGCCGACGTGTGCGTGGTCGGCGGCGGCCTGACCGGCGTCAACACCGCGCTGGAGCTGGCCGAGCGGGGCCTGTCGGTGATCCTGCTGGAAGCCCGGCGTATCGGCTGGGGCGCAAGCGGGCGCAATGGCGGGCAACTGATCCGTGGTATCGGCCATGACGTGTCGGGCTTTGCCCGCTACGTCGGCCAGGACGGCGTGCGTTACCTCAAGCAGGCAGGCCTGGACTCGGTCGAACTGGTGGCCAGGCGCATCGAGCAGTACAACATCGAGTGCGACCTGCGCTGGGGTTTCTGTGAGCTGGCCAATACAACGGCGCAGTTCGATGCGTTCAACGACGAACTGCAGGACCTGGCCGAACTGGGCTACCGGCACGAAACCCGACTGATCGCCCCAGAGCGCATCCGCGAGGTCGTTGCCAGTGACCAGTACGCCGGCGGCTTGGTGGACATGGGCTCCGGCCACCTGCATCCACTGGACCTGGTGCAGGGCGAAGCCCGCGCCGCCAGCAGCCTTGGCGTGCGCATTTTCGAGCAGACCGCTGTGCAGCGCATCGAACACGGTCCTACCGTCACCCTGCATTGCGCTCGCGGCAAGGTGCGGGCCAAGAGCCTGGTGCTGGGGTGCAATGCGCACCTGGACGAGCTGGAGCCACGCTTGACCGGCAAGGTACTGCCCGCCGGCAGCTACGTGGTGGCCACCGAACCGCTGCCCGAAGCCCTCGCGCGCAGCCTGATCCCGCAGAACATGGCCCTGTGCGACCAGAAGGTCGGCCTTGACTACTATCGCCTGACCGCCGACCGCCGCCTGCTGTTTGGTGGCGCCTGCCACTACTCCGGCCGCGACCCGAAGGACATCGCCGCCTACATGCGCCCGAAAGTGCTGAAGGTGTTCCCGCAACTGGCCGATGTGCGCATCGACTTCCAGTGGGGCGGCATGATCGGCATCACCGCCAACCGCTTCCCCCAGGTGGGCCGCCTGAGCCAGCATCCGAACGTGTATTACGCCCAGGGTTACTCCGGGCATGGCCTGAACGTGACCCACTGGACCGCCAAGCTGTTGGCCGAGGCCATCGCCGTCGGCCACAGCCAGGGCCTGGATATCTTCAGTGCCGTACCGCACCTGACCTTCCCCGGCGGCAAGGCCCTGCGCTCGCCGCTGCTGGCTCTGGGGATGTTGTGGTATCGCGTGCGGGAGGTGCTGGGCTGATCAGAGAATGGCCTGGAGGCCCTTGTCGGCAATGATATTGAGCAGTTTCAGCGCGGGCCCGGCTGGCCGGGTCTCCCCCTGCTCCCATTTGCGTACGGTAGACGCACTGGTATGCAAATGCAGTGCGAAAACCGGCTGGCTGAAATTGAGCGCCTCGCGCAGGCGCTTGATGTCCAGCGCAGTGAAATCCCTGACGGGCGCAGGACAGATGGCCTCGAATTCGCGCATCGTTACCTTGCCAACCACGCCAGCCTGGTAAAGCACAGACAGGTCGTCACGCAACGACTCAATCAATTTGCTGGTCACAATACAGCGCCTCAAAACATACCCGTAACGGGCATATATTTGCAGTCTTGCTGGTAATGTAACAGTCCGACAGTTGAAGATTCCTTGTGGGAATTCACATCACCGAACCAAGGACGCATACCAACCCACCGGCAAACTGGCCAATCGCCAAGCACCTGCTAGCGTTGATCTGGCCCCCCTCAACGGACGCCACACATCATGAAACCGCTGCCTCGCGCCACCCTGCTGTGCGCCGCCTTGCTCGCCCTGGCCGCCTGCTCCAGCAACCGCGTCGATCCGAGCCAGTATTCCGGGTTTCTCAAGGACTACAGCCGGCTCAAGCCGGCGGAAAGTGTTTCCGGGGCGCCGGTGATGCGCTGGATCGACCCGGGGCTCAAGGCCAGCCAGTATCGACAGGTCTACATCGAGCCCAGCCAGTTCTATCCCAAGCCACAACCCACCGCGGTGATCTCGGCGCAGACCCTGCAGGCGATCACCCGCTACTTCGACGACGCCATGCGCCGGGAACTGGGCAGCGTGCTGACGGTGGTCAGCGCTCCAGGCCCGGGAACGATCGTGGTACGCCCCGCAATCACCGCAGTGTCGACCAAGACCGAGGGCCTGAAGCCCTATGAAGTGGTGCCCATCGCCCTGGTGGCGGCAGCGGTGAACACCGCCGCCGGCGGTCGTGACCAGGAAGTGGACATCGCCGTGGAGGCGGCCTTCCTCGACGGTGCCAACCAGAAAGTGCTGGCCCAGGTGGTGCGCAAGGGCGCCGGCGAGGCGCTGGAGAACGACACCGCGCAGCTCAAGCTGGAGAACGTCAAGCCGGTGCTCGATGGCTGGGCCAGCGACATGCGCCGCAGTGTCGTGGAGCTGCGCAGGAAGGGCCAGTAAACGGTGCCGGGTCAGTCTTTCGCGACCGTTGGAAACAGCACAGCGAGGCTCCTGTAGATGTTGATGTCGTCCAGGACAGGTCAGGTCGTATCAGGCGTGCTGCAGGAACGGCAGGGCGTGCTCGAGCAGGGCTTGCGGGGCTTCTTCGGGAATGTAGTGACCACAGGGCAGCTCGTTGCCGCGCACGTCCTCGGCACAGGCGCGCCACTCCTTGAGCGGGTCGAAGCACTTGCCGATCACGCCGTCACGGCCCCACATCACCAGCAGCGGGGTCTTCACAGCGTTCCCGGCATCGATATCGGCCTGGTCATGTTCCAGGTCGATGCCGGCAGCGGCCCGATAGTCTTCGCACACGCCACGCGCCGCGCCCGGTAGCGACAGGCAACGACGGTACTCGGCGAACGCCTCGTCGGTGAACGGCGCAAGGCCGGCACTGCGCCCGCCCATGACACTGCGCAGGTAACCTTCCGGGTTGGCTTCGATCAAGGTTTCAGGCAGCGGCGCCGGGCGGATGAGGAAGAACCAGTGCCAGTAGGCACGGGCGAAAGCTTCGTTGGTCTGGCGGTACATCGCCAGGGTCGGGGCGATGTCCAGCAGCACCAGGCGGGTGAGGCGCTGGGAGTGGTCGAGCGCCAGGCGGTGCGCGACCCGCGCACCGCGGTCGTGGGCCATCAGGGCGAATTGCTCGAAGCCCAGGGCCTGCATGAGCCCGACCATATCGGCCGCCATGCGGCGCTTGGAATACGCCTCATGCCGGTCGTCGGCCTCAGGCTTGGCCGAATCGCCGTAACCGCGCAGGTCGGCGGCGACCACGGTGAAATGCTCGGCCAGCTTCTCGGCCACCTTGTGCCAGATCACATGGGTCTGCGGGTGGCCGTGCAACAGCAGCAATGCCGGCCCCTTGCCGCCGATACGGTAGGCGATCTCGATACCTTCGACGTGCTGGAAGGCTTTCTTGAAACCCTGGAACATGCCAATCACTCCGTTTCGTGTGCACTCAGGCCGCAAGGCGACCCTCCAGGTGCCGAGCATAGCTGCGGCACCAAAGGCATCAAGAACGCAAATGCAGAGCGAAGCAACACGAATCGTGGAGCATGGCCTCAAGCAACGAAGCCGTAGAAGATCGCCGACAAGGTGATCAACCCCACCAGCACGACGAAGACGTTCGACAGCGCGCCCGAGTACTTGCGCAGCGAAGGCACCTTGCGCACTGCATACATCGGCATCAGGAACAGCAGGCAGGCCAGCACCGGGCCACCAAGGCTTTCGATCAGGCCGAGGATGCTCGGGTTGAGGGTCGCCACGATCCAGCAACCCAGCACCATGAACAGCGCCGTGACACGCTCCAGGCGCTTGGCCGACCAGCTTTTACCGCGGCTGCGCAGGCTCTTGACGATCATGCCCTGGAAGCCTTCGCTGGCACCGATGTAGTGGCCCAGGAACGATTTGGTGATCGCCACCAGAGCAATCAGGGGCGCGACAAAAGCGATGACCGGGGTCTGGAAGTGGTTGGCCAGGTACGACAGGATCGAGATGTTCTGCACCTTGGCCGCAGCCAGGTCGGCTGGGCTCAGGGCCAGCACGCAACTGAAGCAGAAGAACATCACCGTCAGCACCATCATCACGTGGGCGGTGGCCAGGGTGCGGCCGCTCTTGCGGTCGGCGTCGGTGCCGTAGCGGTGCTTCTGGTCGACGGCGAAGGCCGAGATGATCGGCGAGTGGTTGAACGAGAACACCATCACCGGAATCGCCAGCCACAGGGTCAGCAGCAGCCTGGAGGCGCTCAGGCCTTCGCCGGCCTGGGCAAAGAAGGCGCCGTTCCAGTTGGGGATCAGGCTCAGGGCCAGCAGCAGGAGCGAGGCGACGAAGGGATAGACCAGCACGCTCATGACCTTGACGATGATCTGCTGGCCGCAGCGCACCACCACCATCAGGCCGGCGATCAACAGCAGCGACAACAGCGCACGCGGCGGCGCGGTCACGTGCAGCTGGTGTTCGAGGAAACTGGTGAGAGTGTTGGTCAAGGCCACGCTGTAGACCAGCAGGATGGGGAAGATCGCCAGGAAGTAGAGCAAGGTGATGAGCTTGCCGGCGCCCACACCGAAATGCTCCTCGACCACCTCGGTGATGTCTTCGTTGCCGCCACGGCGCCCGGACAGCACGAAGCGGGTCAGCGCACGGTGCGCATAGAAGGTCATCGGGAAAGCCAGCAGCGCGAGGATCAACAGCGGCCAGAAGCCCCCTACCCCGGCATTGATCGGCAGGAACAGGGTGCCGGCGCCGATGGCGGTGCCGTACAGACCCAGGGCCCAGGTGGTGTCGTGGCGGTTCCAGCTGCGCGTGGCTGTGGTCGAAGCCGGCGCAGCCGAATCCGCACGAACGGTCGTGGTGTTGTGTACATCAGTCATGGGTTTCGCCTTTGTAGTTGTTTTTGTTGCTCGGTGAAGCGGGTGTTGCAGGTGGATTCAGGCGTGTTGAGTCGGGCTCCTTGAGCGCCTGTTCTCGGTCCTCTGCACCGACGCGATACCTGTAGGAGCGGACTTGCCCGCGAAAAAGACACCGCTGCCTGGCACGGGCTACGCCCGTGTTCGCAGTTGCGCCTTCAGGGCTGGGTTGCGAACAGGGCGACTCAACACTCGACAAAGGCGACGGCCAGGCCGCCGCGCGAAGTTTCCTTGTAGTTGGCGTGCATGTCCGCGCCGGTGTCGCGCATGGTGCGGATCACCCGATCGAGGGAGATGAAATGCTCGCCATCACCCCGCAAGGCCATCTGCACGGCATTGATCGCCTTCACGGCGGCGATGGCATTGCGCTCGATGCACGGCACCTGGACCAGACCGCCGACCGGATCGCAGGTCAGGCCGAGGTTGTGCTCCAGGGCAATTTCAGCGGCGTTTTCCAGCTGCGGCGGCGTGGCGCCGAGCACTTCGGCAAGGCCTGCAGCGGCCATGGAGCAGGCCGAACCGACCTCCCCCTGGCAACCCACTTCGGCGCCGGAGATCGATGCGTTTTTCTTGCACAGGATGCCGACCGCCGCCGCTGCCAGCAGAAAGGCCACCACGTCGTCATCGCAGGCGCCCGGGTTGAACTTCATGTAGTAGTGCAACACCGCCGGGATGATGCCGGCCGCACCATTGGTCGGTGCCGTGACCATGCGCCCGCCCGCGGCGTTCTCTTCGTTGACCGCCAGGGCGAACAGGTTGACCCACTCCATCGCGCTCAGGGTCGAGCCGATCACGTTGGGCTTGCCCAACTCCTGCAGGCTGCGATGCAGACGCGCAGCCCGGCGCTTGACCTTGAGCCCTCCAGGCAAGATGCCTTCATTGCGCAGGCCGTTGTCGACGCACTCGCGCATGGCCGCCCAGATATTCAGCAAGCCGCTGCGGATCTCATCTTCGCTGCGCCAGGCCAGTTCGTTGGCCATCATCAACTGGCCCACGGTCAAGCCATGGGTCTTGCACAACGCCAGCAGCTCGGCGCCTGACGAAAACTCGTAGGGCAACTCGACCTGCGCGACGCGACTGACCGGGGCATCGATTTCAGCTTGCTCGATGATGAAGCCGCCACCCACGGAGTAGTAGGTCTGGGTCAGCAGGCTGCCCTGCCCGTCCAGCGCTTCCAGGCTCATGGCATTGGGGTGATAGTCCAGGTTTTCGTCGAGCAGGCGCATGTCGCGGCTGTACTGGAACGCCACCGGGTGCGAGCCATCGAGCATCAGGCACTGCTCCTGCATCAACTGGTCGATGCGCGGCTCGATACTGTGCGGGTCGATGCGGTCCGGCCACTGCCCCATCAGGCCCAGCAGGCAGGCGCGATCGGTGGCATGACCGACGCCGGTGGCCGACAGCGAGCCATACAGGCGCACCTCGACCCGCTGCACCTGGGCCAGCAGGCCGCGCTCGCGCAGCAACCGGGCGAAGGTGGCGGCGGCACGCATGGGCCCCACGGTGTGGGAGCTGGACGGCCCGATGCCGATCTTGAAGAGGTCGAAAACACTGATAGCCATGCTAATGCCTGACCGCCGCGACGTTATTCGCCGCTGCGCGGCCCTCCGGAAAAATTGATGGGTACTGCGAATTTGCGCGATACTGCCGCGCTCGCCTGGCGATGACCAACGAAAATTCCTAAGCAAGCCTTTAGCAGGACTAAACAATGAAAGGGCAGCTCAACGGCCAGGTGTTCGTCTGGTTGCATGTGTTCTCCTGTGCCGCGCGGCACCTGTCGTTCACCCGCTGTGCCGAAGAGCTGCACATCACCCCCGGGGCGGTCAGCCAGCAGATGCGCCAGCTTGAAGAGCGCCTGGGCTTCGCCCTGTTCCTGCGCCGTGCCCGTGGCGTGGAGCTGACAGCCGAAGGGCAGCGCCTGGCGCAGACCGTGGCCGAGGCCTATGGCAGCATCGAAGCTGAACTGCTGCGTCTGGACGCCGGCGAAATTCGCGGTACCTTGCGCCTGCGCTCGATCCCTTCGTTCCTCGCCAAATGGCTGACCCCGCGCCTGCCGCGCTTCCAGCAGCGCTACCCGGACATCGAGCTGCGCCTGGTGGCCGAGGACAGCAAACAGGCCCTGCACGACGGCGATTTCGACCTGGCGATCGACCTCAACGACGGCAGCTATCCTGGAATGCTCTCGACCCCACTGCTGGACGAACAGATCTTCCCGGTCTGCTCCCCGGCCCTGCTGCGCGGTCGCCCGCCCCTGCACGGCCCGGCCGATCTGGTGCACTACCCGCTGCTGCACGACATCACGGCCTGGCGCGGCAGTTCGGAGTACGCGGAGTGGGAGTTCTACCTTGACGGTATCGGTGCGGGTGGCCTGAACGTACGACGCGGCCACACCTTCAACCGCAATCACCTGACCATCGAGGCGGCGATTGCCGGTATCGGCGTTGCGATTGCGCGGCGGACCTTGCTCAACGACGAACTCGAGCGCGGCACGCTGATCGTTCCGTTCGGTGTACCGATCCCCAATCACAAGCGTTATGTACTGCTCTACCCGCCTGGTGGCCTGACCCAACCCGGCGCCCGCGCAGTGCATGACTGGCTGGTGGAAGAAGCACAGACCTTTCGCGCCCTGCATCCGCTGATGTGAAACGGCCCCGCTGCCGGTTGCCTGGCAGCGGGGCCGCACACCCTGGTTACTGTGCTGGTGCAGTGGTCGGTGGCGCTTCGTTGGTCACCCGCAGGATCCCCCATAACCCGGCGGTATTGCCGTAGGCGGCGTAGTCGCGGAACAGGTAGTCCCCCGGCACCGCGTTGGCACCACCCGCGCTGGGCAGCATGAAGCTGAAGTGCGCCGCCGGCAGCACGCTCTCCTGCGCGCCGATGTACATCGCCATCGGGTTGTAGCCGAAGCGCACCGAACCGATGCCCGGCAGGCCCATGGGGTAGCCGTCCAGGTCGTTCTTCTCGGCCTGGTAGGCATGCAGCGGCCACAGGTGCCCGTCGAGCTGGTAGGTGATACCGCGGCTACCACCACTGGGCATCAGCACATGGCTGCGCAGCGGTTGACCGGGCTTGGCCCAAAGCACCGGTGTCTGCGGATCGCCGTTGACCAGGGCGTTGCTGTAGGCCATATGGGCGTTGGGGACATCGGCGAAGCCATGACCATCGGCGTGGCCGAAGGGGGTATCCGGTGCCAGGCCGAAGCGCAACCACAAGGGCTCGGTCTTGTAGTTGATGGCCATGTTGCCATTGTCTTTCGGATCACCCGGCACGCCATTGCCCTCGGTGGCGATCCCCTCCACAGGACGCCCATCGGCCCAGCGCATGTTCAGCGAGCGTTGCCATACCGTCACCAGGTCACGGTAGTCCGCCTGGCCGCTGACCTTGACCGTGGCCTGGGCGCGGCTGGCGCTGTCTTCGGTCCAGGTGGCGGTCTGTGGAAGGACGCTCATGGCGCCAACAAGACCTTTCTGAGGCTGCTTGATGAAGTCCGCCGGGGTCAGGTTGAGCCCGCCGAACTCGATGGCGGTGGTGTTGATGTTGTCCACCGTACGCCCCAGTTGCAGCACCGGCTTGCCCTCGCGCTCCAGATGCCCGGCGTAGTACTGATACACCTTGCTCGGGTACGTCCCACTGTTGCCCGCCCGTGGCGGGACAGTCTGCACGGGGTTGAGGCCGACGTTGGCGCCATCGGACTTGGTGATGTCGTACGCCAGCAACTGCGCATGCAAGCCAACATGGCTGGACGGGCGCATCAGGTTGTTGTTGAAGGCCGTGGAGCCCTCGCTGGCATTGCGATCACGCTTGACCACGTTCTGCATCACCGCCGTACTGGGCAGGTCCGGCATCATCAGCGGCAGGCGGTTCTCCAGGGTGATGCTGATGCAATCCCCCGCATTGGCACGCAGTACCAAGGGTTCTACTGGAATACCTGGCTTGAGTTTGCCGGTCACGGCATCGAGGTCGGCCTTGCGCACATACAGCACCGCCGTCGGGTCATGCAGCGGCGCACTGTGGCCGCCCAGGGTGAAGGTCGTGCCGTCCTCCTCGTCGGTCACGGTTGCCAATGGAATGCTGGTGCGCCGACTGTTGAACACCAAGGTCCCGCCGTTGCTCTTCAACGGCCCGCCGACGTGCTGGTTGACCCCCGCCGGATCGCTGATGCTGACACCCTGGCGGTTCTCCAGAATGTCATTGGCCAGCGCGGCAACCACTTCATAGCTGCGCTTGACCGTCGGCCGGGTGCCGATGCCATTGGCATTGGTCGTGGTTTTCGGGCAGATGCCGTCGAAGTTCACGGTGTTGCGCATGGCCACCGGTTGCGGGTTGTTTGGCAGAGCAATCAAGTCTGGCCGCTGCGCCGTGTAGTTGCGCATTACCCCCCAGATGCCGTTCCAGTAACCCTCCAGCGCCGCATCCAGCGAATACAGGTAGTCGCCGTTGCTGGCGGCGGAGCTTGAGATCATCGACACCGGTGCCATGAAACCCATCTGCTCGGAGATACCCACCATCTGCGAGGCTTTCCACCCCGAGTTGGAGCTGCTGCCGAAACCTGAACCGTTCTGCAGCCACTTCACGCCATGCAGGGTCACGTTGTGCTCCTCTTCATGCCCACCAGCGTGCATGCGCAAGCGCACGTTGTCGCCGGAATAGGTGCGCAGCATCGGGGTGAACGGATCGCCTGGCTCGGTGCCCTTGTTGATGTGCGGCGGGAACAGCGTGGTGCCGCCAGTAGGGCCGATCGCCGAGGTGATTGCCGAGGGCGCCAGGTTCAACGCTGGAATCGCCCGGTCGGTGCGGGTCTGCAGGGCATAGGCCAGGTCGCCACCCAGGCCGTCGGCCTGCATGCCGCGCTTGCCGTCCGGGCCGACCTTGTTGGGGTCGAACACACGCAGGGCCAGCGGTTCGTTGCGGTAGTTGACGACGAACATCCCCGGATCATCCACCGAAATCGCCTGTGGGCACGGCCGGGTCGGACAGCCTGGGCTCAGCCCGCCGCGCGACTCGACCACCGCCTCCAACAGGTTCGACGCCTTCTGCCGCACCGGCGGGTTGATGGCGTAGCGGAAGCTGTCGGCGGTGGCCGGATACGCCTGGCCGTTAGGCACGCCATCGGGGCCGGCCCCCACGTACACACCCGCTTCATAGGCATGCTGGAAGTCGCTGTACTCGAGGAAGAACTCGCGGTAGCTGTCGTTGCGCCCGTCGCCATCGTGGTCGCCGGTCTGGATCACGGCCTGCCACGAAGTCGGCCCGCCATCCTGGCGCAGGGCCGGGTTGTACAACTGCTCGCCGGTTTCGGCGTGGTACCAGGTGGAGCCTGCGGGTTCTGCCAGCACAGTGGCATACAGGCCCAACTGCTGATGGGTCGATGGGCCGAGGTGGTCGTGGGTGAAGATGGTGCCCAGGCCACGGTCGACGTTGTACACGTTGATCAGAGGATCGGCGAACCAGCGTTGCATGGCCGTGCGCGCGCCGAGCCAGTCTGCCCGGCCGAAGCGGCCGAAGTACGGATGCTGGCGTGCTTTCGGGCAGGCCGCCGAGCCATCGCGGGCATCGCCCTCGCTGCAGCCGTTGTAGGCGCGGATGGCATCCACGCGCTCGACCACGCTGCCGGGCGAGAGAATGCCATCTTCGTAGTTCCAGCCATTGGCAGAGCCGTCGGCGGCGGTCAGGTCCCATTTGGGCAAGTGGATGTGCTGGCCGATCACGTCGGTCGGGGTGCGCACCTGGTAGTCGTCCATCTCGTAGAACGAGGGGATCAGGTTGGTGTGCACGTACTGGGTGCAATCGAAGGTGTTCATGCGCATCACCAGCGGCTCCGGCGGGCGCTGCTTGGTGATCACCGGCCAGGCGTCTTCCCACAGGGCCAGGATGCGCGCCTGCGGGAAGTGGTAGCCGACCTTGTTGTACACCGCATCGAACTGGATATTGGCGGCCTTGTAGATGCGCGGACGGTCGGCGGTGAAGGTCGAGGCGCCGCGAAAACTCATGCCGGTGAGGCTTTCGCCGCTGGCGAATTCACCCACCCCGGAGGATTGGGTCAGGCGCTTGCCGCGATCATCCATGCAGGGTTCGTAGAATGGCGCGCCTGCGGTGGGCAAGGCGCCGTTGGTACGGAAGGCCTTGGCCACCGGTGCACTGCCGGGTATCAGGGCGAAGCTTGGGTGCTCGGCCTTGGCGTGGAACTGCATGGCGGCCTGTTCGACCTCGGTGCCCTCCTCGGGCAGGTAGATCGGCTTGGCCTTGTGCACCACCTTGGAGAAATCCAGTTTGGTGGTGGTGGTCACCGCCTCGCCGCCCGCCGATACGCCGTCCAGCGCATGGCGACCGAGGCCGCCGTCCCAGCCATCGACCTGGTTGGGGTCCAGGTTGGCCCACAGTGCCTTGCCGCTGTCCTTGAGCTGGCGAGCCAGGGCCGGGTCGAGCATGTCCAGCGGTGGGGTTGGCGGACGCTGACCGACACTGCTTTCCATGCCACCGACCCAGAACGGATAGCCGGGGTTCTTCAGGGTTCCGTCGGCATTGCGATTGGTTTCGCTGCGATCGACCAGGGCCAGCGACCCCACGGCCCGTGGCGCGCTGGCGCCCTGCCCATGGTCATCGCCACCCTCCTCTTGAGCTTCGTCGTCACCCTGTTCGGCGACGAGGGTCTCGGCCAGTTTCGGCACCACGGTCACCTTGCCCGGCATTGGCGCCATGGCCTTGCCTGGCAGCGGCACGACCGCCGGAATCGGCGTACCGGCGACGATCTCGCCGTCGGGCAGCGCCCGCGCGCCGCTGGCTGGCTTGCCATTGCGCAAGGCGAACGGCGTAGCGTGGAAGCCATTCTCGCTGTCACCACTCACGGCCAGGCGCGTGCCGGGCTCGAACACATCGTGCACCCGCCACATGGCCCACATGCCCTGGGCAAAGTGCGGATAGAAGTGACAGTGATAGATCGCATCGCCCGCCACGCGGTTGCGGTTGCCCGAACCGCCATTGGCGATTTCATAGGTGTAGCCGACCCCCGGGCCGATGCCCTGGGCGTCGATATAGTCCGAATTGTCGTCGTTGGGGTTGAACAGCCACTGGTGGCCGTGCAGGTGGAAGATGTGCTGCTCGTGGCCGTTGTGGGTGTTGCGGAACTTGGTGAAGTCACCGATATAGCTGTGGTGCACGTTGGACGGCTCGGCCGGGTACAGGGCCATGCTCGCCTTCACCCCTGTGGCGCTGGCCGGCGGCACTTCGCCAGGGCGGATGTGCTCGAGGCCGACGTTGGCCGGAACATCCACCAGGGTGCCGATATCGCCGACGGTATGGGCGCTGAGGAAGAACTCCTCGTAGGCACACGACAGGCAGTCGTGCATCGGCCCGACGCCCAGACGGTTGGCCACCACCTCGGCGCCCATGCCGCCAGAGCCGTAGTTGATCATGAACGAGTCACGTGCCGGCTCCAGCACATGCCCCATCACCGGGTCCGCCCAGTAACCGGGGAAGGCCTGGGTGCCGGCCACCTCGTCGGCGAACTGCGAAGCGAAGTCACGGAAGGCTTCGAGGCGGTTGGGCAATGCCGGGTTGCGCTTGCCGACGCTTTCCAGCGGGTAGGTCGCGCGCGGGAAGCTGCCATCGGGGTTGGGGCCCATGACGATGGCATCGGTTTCGCTGCTGAGGATCTCGTTGCCATCGACCATGGCAATGATCGGTTTGCCGGCCTTGCCTTCGGCGATCCACGGTTGGACCTGCGGATAACGTGCCTCGTAGTCGATCACTGGCTGGCCGGTGGCGGTACGGCCTGAGGTGGCCAGGCGCATTTCCTCTTCGGTCAGGGTGTTGCGATAGGTCCGTCCGGCCTTGGGCACCACCACCACCTGGCCAAACAAGCCATTGGCGACATTCCCGGCATTGCCTTCACCGCCAAAGGGCGCGCCACGGCTGGAGGCGGCAAAGGCGCCCTCGCGCTCGGCGTAGAGCGTGTAGCTGCGGGTGCCGCCCGGGGCGATCAGGAAGTTGGCGTTGCGCCCGGTATTGGCGGCGATGTCGGCGATGCTGTTGACCGCCTGCATGCCGTTGACCTGGAAGCCGACATGGCGATCGCTGACCTGTTCGTCGGCGACGAAGTGTTCGTCGTCCTCGACTTCAGGTAGCTCGACCTCTTCGCCCTCCTCGCCCTCGGCTTCCTCGGGGTGAATGCCGTGCTTGTTGGGATTGGCCTGGTAAGCGAGCAAGTTGGTGAGGTTGACCGTCAGGCAGTCGCCTGCGGCAACCCGCAGCACGATCGGGCGCGGGCGTTTGTCCGGGCGCAGGGTGACCTTGCCCGGCACCGCAGCGCCGCCCTGGCTCAGCGGAACGTGATGCTCATCGACCACATCGTGGCGCAGGGCGAACATCATGCCATTGGCGTTCTGCGCGCCCAGGCGGTTGAACATCAACGGCTGGTCCAACGCCACCACATTGGCCACCAGGGTGCGCTGGCACTGCACGGCCGCTTCGCCAGTGGCCTGCCAGGCCAGCACGGCCAGGGCGAGTGACGTCAGGATGGAGCCTTTGGGCGGGGTCTTCATGCTGCACCTCCGGGGACACAGGGACTCTGCGAGGTGCCGGAGCAAGGGTCATGCCATGGGAAAAAATCTTGTGCTTTCAGTAGCTTGTATGTCCAAAGGGATCGCAGTGGGGGCGATTCCCCACTGCAATTCCCCTTTATCGGGGGTCATGTCCGCAACGAGAACTGGTTCACTGCCTTGGGCAGGCCAAGGTGCTCGCGCAGCGTGCTGCCCTGGTATTCGCGTCGAAACAATCCGCGCCGCTGCAGCAACGGCACCACTTCCTCGACGAACACCCGCGCGCCTGAAGGAAACATGTCGGGCATGATGTTGAAACCATCTCCCGCCCCGGCCAGGAACCACTCGGCCAGAGTGTCGGCGACCTGCTCAGGGGTGCCGACCGCCAGCCGATGGCCCACCAGGATGCGTCGTGACAACTGGCGGATGGTCAGGTTTTCGCGCCGGGCCAGGTTCAGCTGCGCCTCGAGAAAGCCATGGGAGCCCTGCTCGAACGCTGCCACCGGGCCGATCCTGGCCCAGGGCAAGGGTGCATCCGGGTCCAGCTCGCGGGCATCGATACCGATGCGTCCGGCCACTTGCTGCAACAGGCCATGCTCGCCATGCCAGGCGTTGAGCTCGTCGAAACGCGCATGGGCCTCGGCCTCGGTGCTGCCGATCACCGTCGACAGCCCCGGCATGATCTTCAGGTGCCTCGGGTCTCGCCCCCAGGCCTTGGCGCGGGCTTTCATCTCCCGGTAGAAGGCCTGCCCGTCAGGCAAGGTGGTCTGGGTGGTGAAGATCGCATCGGCATAGCGCGACCCCAGCGCCTTGCCGCCTTCGGAAGAACCCGCCTGGACCAGCACCGGACGCCCCTGGGGCGAGCGCGGCAGGTTCAGCGGACCTTTGACCTGAAAGTGCCGCCCCTTGAAATCGAGGGTGTGGACCTTGTCCGGATCGGCGAAACGCCCTCCCGCCCGGTCACCGACCACGGCATCTTCTTCCCAGCTGTCCCACAGCTTGAGCGTCACCTCGAGAAATTCCTCGGCGCGGCCATAGCGATCGACATGCAGCGGCGCACCCGCCAGGCCGAAATTCTGCGCGGCCGCGTCGCCGGCGTTGGTGACCACGTTCCATGCGGCGCGCCCACCGCTGATGTGATCCAGCGAGGCGATGCGCCGGGCCAGGTTGAACGGTTCGTTGTAGGTACTCGAACAGGTGGCGATCACCCCGATGCGCTCGGTGGCGGCGGCCAAGGCGGTCAGCAGCAGGGTCGGTTCCAGCCGTCCACCCGGCTGGCTGGCGACATCGCCGGGCAACGCCGGGCCGTCCGCGAGAAAGACCGCATCCAGGCAACCCTTTTCCGAAATCCGGGCAATATCCCGGTAGTACGCGACATCGACATAGGCGTCGATGGCCGCCTCGCCCTGGCGCCACGCTCCGGCGTGGGCGCCGAACCCCAGGATGTTCATGCCCAGGCTCATCTGCGCTACATCTGTGCTCATGAGGCTCTCCGTGCACTCAGAATCGGAAGGCAACGCCAGTGGTCACGTTGAACGCGTCCCCTGGGTAGAAATTCGCAGAATCGCGCCCGCCTGCGTCATAGGCTGTGTTGGTGGCACTGGCATAGCGCTGATTGGTGAGGTTGCGCAGGTCGGCGAACACCTCCCACTTGCGGCTTGGCGCCTGGTAGCCGAACTTGGCGCCCCACAACAGGTACGACGGGGTCTGCCAGGTGTTGCCGTAGTCGATGTAGTAGCTCGACGCCGCACGCAGGTTGAGCGAGGCGTAGAAACCACTGGCCTGGCGATAGGCGAGCTCGGCCTGGTAGACCTGGCGCGGCAGGCCGGGCAGCTCGTTATCGCCGAAACGTTCGTCGTGGCGATACTTGAAGTCGTTGAGGGTGTAGGCCTGGCGCAGGTCGAGCGTGTCGCCGTTGGCACCGGTCCACAGCAACGCATTGAGCCCCGCCTCGATGCCTTGATGCAGGGTCGGGCTGGCGTTGGAGGTGGCCGTGAGCTGGTCCTGGGTGGCGGTTGCCTGTTGCACGACCACGGTCAACAGCTCTTTCTGCACCCAGGAGCGGTACAGGGTCAGGCTGCCATCGAAGATCCCGTGGTTGCCGCGCACCCCCACCTCGAAGGTGGTGGCCTTCTGCGGCCGGACATCGTAGAGGAAAGGATTGCTGGTACTGCCCAGTTGCCAGGTCACCGGCGGGTCGATACTGCGGCTGACGTTGCTGAACAACTGGAATTCGGGATTGATCTGGTAGCGCAGGCCCAGGCGCGGCGCCAGGTCGTTCTCGACGTATTCGACGCTAGTGGGGAAGTTGCTGGGGTTGGCCGCGGTCAGGGTGCTCGCCTCGATCTCGCCCTTGCGGCGGATGTTGACGAACGAGAGCCCCGACGACAACCACAGGTCATCGGCCAGTTGCAGCTCGTTGGCCAGGGTCAGCACGGTATCGCGCGAACCGGTGTAGTTGGTTTCCTGGGTCTTGAGCCCGGTGGCGCGGCTGTGCGCCTTGACATCGGCCAGGTAGGCGCGGGTGTTGCTGAAGATCACGCTGCTGTCACTGGGCAGGCCGAGGAAGGTGTCGCCGGTACGCAGGTAGCGCAGGGTCAGGTTGATATCCTTCGAGCGCCAATCCTGCGGCGCCACGGCATAACGCCAGCCATTGAGCAGCGGGTAGTTGTTGTACGACGCGCCGACTTCGAGCCTGGCGCCATCGTCGAAGGTGTAGGTGGTCTTGTTGCCGATGAAGGTGGTGCCGTCCTTGCGCCGCCCGGTGGGCACCAGATTGCTGCGCGGATCATGCTTGAGCTGTGCGCGGGTCAGGGTGTTGCCGTTGATCAATTGCTCTTCGCGGTACTTGAAGAACACACGGGTCTGCAGCTTGGGGCTGAACACGTGGCCGAAGTTGGCGGCGATGCCACGGCCTTCGTTGCTGGCGTGGTCCTGGTAGCCGTCGCGCTCGTTGTGCAGCACGTTGATGTAGTAATCGCTGTCGCCCACCACTCCACCGGTGCTCAGCTGCTGCTTGCGGTAGCCATAGCTGCCGACTTCGAAGCGCGCGTAGTTGCCGGGGTCGGTGCGGCCGGTCTTGCTCACCATGTTGATCGCCCCGCCCAGCGCCAACGCGCCGTACTCGTAAGCGTTGGCGCCGTAGAGCACCTCGGTGTGATCCACCGCCTGCATGTCGAGAAAGTCTTCCTGGGTGCCGCCGGGGCCGGTGATCGGCAGACCGTCGAAGAGGAACTTGGTGCCCAGCACGTAGCCTTGGTAGAAGGTGTTGAGCCCCGAGCCGCGGATCGAGATCTTGTTCGCAGCAGTACCGCTGGTGCCCTGGGCGAACACACCGGGCTGCAGCGCCAGTACGTCCTCGGCGTTGGCCGCACGGCCCTGCTCGACTTTGCGGTTGTCGACCACCGCCGTGTTGCCAGCAACCTTCTGCAGGCGCTTCTGGTCCTGCTGGGCGCCGGTTGCCGCAGCGCCGGTGACCGTCACCGTGCCCAAGGTGGATTCCTCGGCGGCCAGCGTTGCCGGGCTGAAGGCGGCCAGTAACAACGGCAGGCTGGCGGCGGTCACCAGGCTGAAACGCGGCTGAGCGGAAAATCGGACTTTCGCGCGCACTACTGATACTCCCCATTTATAGATAGGACCGTGTTTCGCTGTTGTTCACGAAGTACGGTCGGGTATTCAAATGGGGTTATTGCAGTTGTTGTGCCAAGGCACTGAATACACTATTTCAGCGATTCACGTGTTGGATGACGGGCTATTTGTACAACCCGCTGTTCAATAAACAACAGTTCAAGGCCACACCAGAAAATTCAGCTTTGATTCGGGCATTTCGATATAACGACCGCTGTTCGAAACTCAACAACCGGCCAACAGAAGTTCTCTGGGAACACACAACTTTCAATCCTTCGCGCGCTGTATCGGGCGTTCCGGCGCCTTCGCGGGCAGTCGAGGCGCCGAACCGCCGCGCCTGCAGCAGGTGGTGACCTGTCTGCAGGTGCGGATTCATCAATCAACGCTGCTCGAACACCGGATACGACGCCTGCTCGATCGCTGCCATGGCCTGCGCCTCGGTCATCACACCGGACTCGGCCAGGATCGCCAGCAGCGAGCGCCCTTCACGCACCGACTGACGCGCCAGTTTGCTGACCTGGGCATAACCCAGGCGCGGCACCAGGGCCGTCGCCACCGCCATCGAATCGGTCAAATGCGCCAGGTTGCGGGCTTGGTCAGCCTGGATGCCGGCCACGCACTTTTCACGAAAACGCTGGATGCCCTGAGTGAGCAAGGTGATGCTGTCGAACACTCGCGAGGCCACCACCGGCTCGAAATGGTTGATCTCGAGCTCGCCGTACTGCACTGCCTGAGCCACTGCCACATCGTTGCCGATGATCGCGAAGCTCAGCTGGATCATCGCCATCGGCAGCACCGGATTGACCTTCCCGGGCATGATCGAGGAGCCGGCCTGGGCTTCGGGCAGCTTGAGTTCGCCCATGCCGCCCACCGGCCCCGACGATAGCTTGGTCAGGTCGGCGGCGATTTTCGCCAGCGAGGTGGCGCAGGTACGCAGCTCACCAGATACGCGGCCGAACACATCCATGTTCTGCATCGCATCGAAGGGGTTGGCTGGCGCCTGGTAGGCGACACCGGTGATCTTCACCAGATGCCGGTAGACCGCCGCGCGGTAAGCCTTCGGCGCGCCGAAACCGGTGCCGATGGCGGTGCCGCCCAAAGGCAGTGTGTGCAGCTTTTCACGCACGGCAACCAGTTCGTCGGCCAGGCGGTGAGTCAGCGCGGCGTACCCCCCGAACAACTGCCCCAGACGCATGGGCTGGGCGTCCTGCAGGCAGGTGCGGCCCAAGTGCAGGATATCGGCGAACTGCAGCGCCTTGGCATCGAACACCTGGGCCAGCAGGCGCACCTGCTCGATCAGCCCGGCAAGCATGGCGTGGGTGGCGATCTTCAATGCCGCCGGGTACACGTCGTTGGTGGACTGGGAGATGTTGACGTGGTCGTTGGGGTGAACCACCTCATAGCTGCCCGGCGCATGGCCGAGGAACTGCTGGGCACGGTTGGCGATGACTTCGTTGAAGTTCATGTTGGTCGAGGTGCCGCCTGAGCCCTCCAGCAGATCGACGATCAGCGAGTCGTCGCATGCACCGGCCATCACCGCCTGGCAAGCTTGGGCAATGGCGTCGGCCTGGGCCTGGGCAATCACGCCGCATTCATGGTTGGCCAGCGCAGCGGCCCACTTGCACTGGGCAAAGGCATCACGAAAGGCCGGGTAATGGGCGATGCTCAGCGGCGACACGCTCAGGTTGTCGAAGCCGCGCAGCGAGTTCACGCCATAGAGTTTGTCGGCGCCAATTCGCACTTCGCCCACATAGTCCTGCTCGACGCGTGTATCGAGGCGATCAAAAGTACTCACGGGTATTTCCCTCTTCGAATTTGACTAATGCCTCGACGCCCTTGCCCAGCGCCACAAGCCGCGGCAGGAAGGCATCGAGGATGACAGCACGCGCCGACTCGCAGGCATCTGCGAAGAAGGCGCCGTATTCGTTGCGCCGCGCCACCAGATAGAGCGAGCGCTCCAGGCTCAGCTCAGGCGTCAGGTGCGCGGCGACGTTGTCGACCCAGGGCATGGCCTGCAGAAAGCACATCGGGCTGGTCACCGCCCAGCCGATGCCTTCGGCGACCATTGCGGTCAGGGCGTCGGCGTTGTCCAGCTCCAGGCGGTTGGGCACCCGCACATTGAGGCCGCGCAGGTGCCGCTCGATCTGCAGGCCGACCTGCGACAGGCGATTGAAACGCACCACCGGCAACACATTGGCCAGCGCCCGCACATCGTCGAGGCTGTGCAGCTCTCGCCCCAGCGCCTTGGGCGTAATCACGAAATAGCGCTCGGTGAACAAGCGATAGCGGATCACGTCGTTGGCATCCATCAGCGGATCGCTGGTGACGATCAGGTCCAGGTCGCGGCGCAGCAACGACTCGCCCTGCTGCGGGCTGAGGCCGGTGCGCACCGACAACTGCGTGACCTGGCCAAGCATCTGGCGGGTGAACATCGAGCCACAGGTAGCGGCGAAGGAATCGACCAGGCCAATGCGCAGGTCGGGTTTGACCCCGCGCCCGGCATCGAGCACCTGCGCCTTGAGATTGGACAACTCCTCGCTGAGCAGCGCGCCCCGGTTGCGCAGGGCCAGGCCGAACGTAGTCAGGGTCAGCGGCCGCGTGGTGCGGTCCACCAGCACCACGCCAAGATCGTCCTCCAGCTGGCGTACCAACTGCGACACCCCGGATTGGGAGATGCCCATGCGACTGGCCGCACCGGACATGCTGCCCTCCTCGGCCACAGCGATGAACACCTGGACCGCGTACATGTCGATGAGTCTGTTGCCAGGCATGCTCAAGCTCCCGTGTTGATGATCAATGGGCGTTCAACGGCCGTTCTTCCGGCTTGCCGGCACCATCGTCCGGCGTCACCGCTGCCAGGCGCTCCTGGCTGGTTTCCGGGGCGAACAGGTGGCAGAACACACCACCAAACAGCAGCACCCCGACGCACACGCCCAGCGCCGTGTGCCCCCCCAGATGCTGCACGGCGATCGGCAACAGGAAGGTGGCGAACGCCGAGCCGAAGCGGCTGGCGGCCACGGCCAGGCCGATGCCCGAAGCACGCAGGTGGGTGGGGAACAGCTCCGGCGGGTAGACGAACTCCAGGTTGACCGCTGCCGCAAGCACGCAAGCAAAGAAGCCAAACGCGATGATGGTGCCCAGCGCCCCGAAGCTGGCCCAGGCCAGTACGGCCAGGCCCACGGCGCTCAGATAGAAGGTGCCGATCAGGAAGCTGCGGCGCGAAATGCGGTCGATGATCAGCAGGCCGAACAATGCGCCAAACATCAACAGCACGTTGTAGACCAGGCCGCCGACGAACTTGTCCTGCACGTTCAGTGCTTCGAGCACACGCGGCGCGAAGGTGCCCAAGGCGAAGAACGGAATCACCTGGCAGGTGTAGAACACGCAGCCGACCAGGGTGTTCTTGCGCCAGCGGCGGCTGAACAGCTCGCTGAAGCTGCCGCGTTGCTGCGCCGCTGCCGGTGGTGCGGCAGGCAAGGTCACGTGCGCACCGAACCTGGCCTGGACGATGGTCAGCGCCTCGGCACTGCGACCGCGCGCCATCAGCCAGATCGGCGACTCCGGCACACCCAGGCGCAACGGCAGGATCAACAAGGCCGGCACGCCGCTCAAGGCCAGCATCAGGCGCCAGGCGTCCGGGCCGATATCACGAATGGCGAAGCCCACCAGGTATGCGGCGACATAACCTGCGGCCCAGGCGGCGGCCAGGACACTCAACAAACGCCCGCGATAACGGCGTGGGGCGAACTCGGTGACCAGCGACTTGCTCACCACATAGTCGAACCCCAGCACCAGTCCGAGCAGCAGGCGCAGTGCCAGAAGTTGCTCGGGGGAAGTAACGAAGAACTGCGAAGCTGAAATAACCGCGAACAGCAACATGTCCCAGGCAAAAATACGGCGCCTGCCGAACTTATCGGCCAAGGGCCCTGCAAACAAACTGCCGAGAAACAGACCGGCCAGTGACGCCGCGCCTAGCAAACCCATCCATAGCGCATTCAATTGCAACGGCCCCGCCGCCATGCTGACCGCGATGCCGATAATCCCTAGCACGAATCCGTCACTGAATTGACCGCCCGTACCACTGAACACCGTCTTGAGATGAAAACGGCTGAGTGGGAGGTCTTCGAACGAAACTTGGCTACTCATTCGTGTCTCCACTTGCTTCTTGTAGTTGTGAGCCGGCTCGGGTGGCCGGTTGCGAATGAGTCTACGGTCACAACTTCAGCAAAACAGCAGGTGCACTGACAGTATCAAGAATGCTGATAGTGTAAGCCGCAATTGTTGATGAAGCCGGGCATCCGATATGCGGTCGCTCGTCTGGCAATTACTGGCAGGGGGAACTCTGGCCAATGGCCTCATCTCTTAATTGCATGCACGAGATCCCTTGGGCTGTAATGCTTCTGGAGGACTGATCATGCGTTATTCACTGCTTGTTCCCGCACTGCTGCTGTGCATCCCCGCAGGGTCCGCTCTGGCCCGCGTCGACGCGGGCGACGTGGCCACCTCGGCAGGTGTTTCTGCTTCGCTCTACTCCACGTTCAAGGATGACAAACGGATCATCCCGGCACGCGACGAACTGTCTGCGTTCGTGGCCAGTGGCGGCGCGATTCGCGGAGCCTATGTGGAGTCGGCGCTGGAGCAGGTGCGCAAGAGCCATCCTGGGTTGCAGGTCAGTGATGAAGAGCTGGCCAAGGCGCTGCTGTCGCAGGATGAGGTTGTCGCGGACCATTGATGCCGGTGGTGCTCTTTTCGCGGGCATTGGATTGCCTTTGCAGGGGCAACCTTGCCCGCGAAAAGAACAGCCGTGATCTCAACCTTATCCCCGCCACTGTGAAGGGCTCACCCCAGTCTTGCGCCTGAACACTCTGGCCAGCGCCGAAGGGCTCTGATACCCCACCTCATCCGCCACCAGAGCCAGCGGCCTGCCCTCGCGGATACGCTTCTGCGCAAGGCCGATACGCCAATCCGCCAGGTAGTCCCCCGGCGTGCTGCCCACCACCGTCCGAAAGTGCGCGGCAAAGCTCGCCCGCGACATCCCCGCCAAGGATGCCAGCGCCTCCACAGTCCAGCTGTGCGCAGGGGCGTCATGCATCGCCACCAGCGCCCGCGACAAGCGCTTGTCGGCCAGCCCCGCCAACATGCCCGAAGCCATCTGGCCCTCCCCGAGCAACTGCCGCAACAGCTGGATCACCATCAGCTCGAACAACCGGTTGAGCACCAGTTCGCGACCGCAGTCGTCGCCGGAGGCTTCAGTGAACAGCCAGTCGCTGCTGGCCTGCAGCCCGGTCAGGGCGCTCAGCGGGCTTACCAGCGCGTCCGGCAGTGCACGGGTCAGCGGATTGTCCGGGCCGCCGGTGAAATCCAAGGTGGCGCAGACCAGCTCGGCATTGTCCGCCTCGCTGGCCAGCAGTTGGTGGGACTGAGGGCGTACCAGCAAAATCAGGCTGGGCTCTTCCAGCACCTGCTCCTGGCCGGCCGGCCCCCTGAAACGCAAGCGACCTGCGCGCAGCAGATGCACATGACCACTGCGCTGCTCGCCTTCGAAGCGCGAGATGCCGCAGAAGCCGCCCTGGTGGAAGGTCGAGGCGTGGAAGTCGAAATGGTTGAGCAACGTGGCGAGGCGGTCCATGGCAGGTCCAGCTTTAGACGATCAGTCGCATAAGCTGGACGATCTGAACCCGAATAGCAATTCCTGCTGGGTAATCTGTACCCAAGCTTGAACAACAAGCTCCCCACTCAGACAGGAGATTCACCATGACTCGCATCGCCGCCCTGACCCTCGAACAAGCCCCTGAAGCCGCCCGCCCTGCCCTGCAAGGCGTGGAAAAAGGCCTGGGCTTCCTGCCCAACGCCTTCGCCACCATGGCCCACTCCCCAGCCGCACTCAACGGCTACATGGCCTTGGCCCAGGCCATGGGCAAGAACAGCCTGACCCCGGCCGAACGCGAGGTCGTGGCACTGGCTGCTTCCCAGGTCAATGGTTGTGAGTACTGCGTGGCCGCACACAGCTTCTTCGGCGGCAAGTCCGGGCTGAGCGAGGCCGATATGCAGGCCGCACGCGCCGGCACCCTGAATCCGGTGGCCGTGCTTGCCCGCGCGGTAACGCTGAACCGCGGCCAGGTGCCCGACGGTGTGCTGGCCGAAGTGCGCGCCGGTGGCCTGGACAATGCGCGGATCGTCGACGTGATCGCCCAGGTGACGCTGCTGACCCTGACCAACTACCTGAACAACGTGGCCCGGACCGAAGTGGACTTCCCACCACGCGGGGCCTGATCGGCCAGCAGAACAGCCCTCTCGCGGGACAGCCCGCGACAGGGCTCGCCCTGCCACAGCACACTTTCAAAAGAACCCTGAAAGTCTAACTTCCATAACGATGTTTTTCAGCCAAACCACGTTAGCTAAGGTATGCCCATCGCTCATCGATACCCAAGGAACCCCCCCATGAAAGCCATCGTCTTCACCGAACACGGTCTGCCCATCGACAGCGACCAGGCCCTGTTCGACAGCGAACTGCCCCGCCCCACCCCAGGCCCACGCGACCTGCTGGTGGAGGTCCAGGCCATTTCAGTCAACCCGGTCGACACCAAGATCCGCGCCGGCGCCGGCAAGACGGCCCCGCGGGTACTGGGTTGGGATGCGGTCGGGACCGTCCGTGAAATCGGCACCGAAGTCACCCTGTTCCAGCCCGGTGACCAGGTCTATTACGCCGGCGCCATCGATCGCCCCGGCAGCAACAGCCAATTGCACCTGGTCGACGAACGCATCGTCGGCCACAAGCCCCGCAGCCTGGACAACGCCAGCGCCGCAGCATTGCCGCTGACGTCGATCACCGCCTGGGAATTGCTGTTCGACCGACTGGGCGTCCCTGAAAACGGTGGCCACGGCCAGAGCCTGCTGATCATCGGCGCGGCCGGTGGCGTGGGTTCGATCCTGCTTCAACTGGCACGCCAACTCACCGGCCTCACCGTGATCGGCACCGCCTCGCGCCCCGAAACCCGTCAGTGGGTGAGCGAGCTGGGCGCGCACCATGTGATCGACCACAGCCAGCCGCTGGTCGAGCAACTGAACGCCATTGGCTACCCCGAGGTCGACCTGGTGATCAGCCTGACCCACACCGATAGTCACTTTGCGCAACTGATCGCGGCGCTGCGCCCGCAGGGCAAGCTGGCGCTGATCGACGATCCGGCCAGCCTCGACGTGGTGCCGCTCAAGCGCAAATCGCTGTCGCTGCACTGGGAGCTGATGTTCACCCGTTCGCTCTATCAGACCAGCGACATGATCAAGCAGCACGAATTGCTGGAGCGGGTGGCGAAACTGATCGACGATGGTGTGCTCAAGACCACGCTGGGTGAGCATTTCGGCACCATCAATGCCGCCAACCTGCGTCGCGCCCATGCGCTGATCGAAAGTGGACGGGCCAAGGGCAAGATCGTGCTGGAAGGGTTCGAGGACTGATTTCGCCATGTGGTGAGGGGGGGCGCGGGCACGTCGAACACTGCGCCCCTCACTGCCACATGTGTCGCCATCGATAAACAGGCTCGACATATCATTCCGCGTGATAATGACCTTCGCGCCATTCGATTCGTTCCTGTAACGCAACACACTCATGATCCGCCCACTATCAATACAGTGGCGGAGTTCTCCATGGAATATTCATTCAAGGCCCTGCGCTATCCCCTCGCTGCCCTGGCAGTGGCGGTGATCAGCGCTTGCGGTAAAACCCCCGACGCCATGCAGGCTCCCGCCGCCCCCAAGGTGAGCGTGGCCAAGGTGATCGAGCAGCCGATCAACGAATGGGATGAGTTCACCGGACGCCTGGAAGCCCCGGAAACCGTGGAAGTCCGCCCGCGCGTCTCCGGCCAGATCGACTTGGTGGCCTTCACCGAAGGCGCCCAGGTCAAGAAAGGCGACCTGCTGTTCCAGATCGACCCACGCCCGTTCCAGGCTGAAGTCCGTCGTCTCGAAGCCCAATTGCAACAGGCCAAGGCCACCGCCATCCGCAGCGCCAACGAAGCCCGCCGTGGCGAGCGCCTGCGCGACAGCAACGCCATCTCCGCCGAGCTTGCCGAATCGCGCAGCAGCGCCGCCGCCGAAGCCCGCGCCGGGGTGGATGCGATCCAGGCCCAGCTCGACCTGGCCCGTCTGAACCTGAGCTTCACCCGGGTCACCTCGCCGATCAGTGGCCGTGTCAGCCGCGCCGACTTCACCGCTGGCAACATCGTCACCGCCGACGTCACCCCGCTGACCAGCGTGGTCTCCACCGACAAGGTCTACGCCTACTTCGACGCCGACGAGCGCGTGTACCTCAAGTACACCCAGCTTGCCCGCCAGGGCCAGCGCGGCCAGGCCACCCCGGTGTACCTGGGCCTGACCAACGAGACCGGCAACCCGCACCTGGGCCAGATGAACTTCGTCGACAACCAGGTCAACCCGCGCACCGGCACCATCCGTGGTCGCGCCGTGTTCGACAACAGCGACGGCCAGTTCACCCCGGGCCTCTACGCCCGCCTGAAGCTGGTCGGCAGCGCCAAGTACGACGCCGTGCTGATCAATGACGAAGCGGTCGGCACCGACCTTGGCAAGAAGTTCGTGCTGGTCATGGACAAGGACAACAAGGCCGCCTACCGCGCGGTGGAACTGGGTCCGAAGCTCGAAGGCCTGCGTATCGTGCGCAGCGGCCTGAGCAAGGACGACCGCATCGTGGTCAAGGGCCTGCAGCGTGTGCGCCCAGGCTCGCCGGTCACCCCGGAGGAAACCCCGATGGCCAGTGAAGAAACCCTCGCCACCCTCGCCCGTCAGCGCCAGGCGCTGGAAGCCAGCAATCCGGCACCGGCGGTGGCAGGTTCGAACGTGAAAGTCGCCAGTGCCCAGGCACCGCGCGGTTAAGGGACAACATCGATGAACTTCTCGAAATTCTTCATCACCCGCCCGATCTTCGCCGCCGTGCTGTCGCTCGTGTTGCTGATCGCCGGTGGCATCTCGCTGTTCCAGTTGCCGATCAGCGAATACCCGGAAGTAGTGCCACCGACCGTGGTCGTGCGCGCCAACTTCCCAGGCGCCAACCCCAAGGTGATCGGCGAAACCGTCGCCGCACCGCTTGAACAAGCCATTACCGGTGTCGAGAACATGCTGTACATGTCCTCGCAGTCCACCGCCGATGGCAAGCTGACCCTGACCATCACCTTCGCCCTGGGTACCGACCTGGACAACGCGCAGGTGCAGGTACAGAACCGCGTGACCCGGACCCAGCCCAAGCTGCCCGAGGAAGTGACGCGCATCGGTATTACCGTCGACAAGGCATCGCCCGACCTGACCATGGTCGTGCACCTGACCTCGCCGGACCAGCGCTACGACATGCTCTACCTGTCCAACTACGCCATCCTCAACATCAAGGATGAGCTGGCGCGCCTGGGCGGTGTCGGTGACGTGCAGCTGTTCGGCATGGGCGACTACTCCCTGCGTGTATGGCTGGACCCGAACAAGACCGCCTCGCGCAACCTGACGGCCAGTGACGTGGTCGCGGCGATCCGCGAACAGAACCGCCAGGTCGCCGCCGGCCAATTGGGCGCTCCGCCCGCCCCCGGCTCGACCAGCTTCCAGTTGTCGATCAACACCCAGGGCCGTCTGGTCAGCGAGGAAGAGTTCGAGAACATCATCATCCGCGCCGGTGCCGATGGCGAAATCACGCGCCTGAAAGACATCGCCCGGGTCGAACTGGGCTCCAGCCAGTACGCCCTGCGCTCGCTGCTGAACAACCAGCCGGCGGTGGCGATCCCGATCTTCCAGCGCCCAGGCTCCAACGCCATCGAGATCTCCGACGAAGTGCGGGCGAAGATGGCCGAACTGAAGAAGGACTTCCCGGAAGGGATGGACTACAGCATCGTCTATGACCCGACCGTGTTCGTGCGCGGCTCGATCGAAGCGGTGGTGCACACCCTGTTCGAAGCCCTGGTGCTGGTCGTGCTGGTGGTGATCCTGTTCCTGCAGACCTGGCGCGCCTCGATCATCCCGCTGATGGCCGTACCGGTCTCGCTGATCGGCACCTTCGCGGTGATGCACCTGTTCGGCTTCTCGCTCAACGCGCTGTCGCTGTTCGGGCTGGTACTGGCGATCGGTATCGTGGTGGACGATGCCATCGTCGTGGTGGAGAACGTCGAGCGCAACATCGGCCTGGGCCTGCAGCCGATGGAGGCCACGCAAAAAGCCATGAGCGAGGTGACCGGCCCGATCATCGCCACCGCCTTGGTACTGTGCGCGGTGTTCGTACCAGCGGCGTTCATTTCCGGCCTTACCGGGCAGTTCTACAAGCAGTTCGCCCTGACCATCGCCATCTCGACCGTGATCTCGGCGTTCAACTCGCTGACCCTGTCGCCGGCCCTGGCTGCGGTACTGCTCAAGGACCACCATGCGCCCAAGGACCGCTTCTCGCGGTTCCTGGAAAAACTGCTGGGTAGCTGGCTGTTCAAGCCGTTCAACCGCTTCTTCGACCGTGCCAGCCACAGCTACGTCGGCGGCGTGCGCCGGGTCATCCGCTCCAGCGGCATCGCCCTGTTCGTCTACGCCGGCCTGATGGGCCTGACCTACCTGGGCTTCTCGTCCACACCGACCGGCTTCGTTCCGGCGCAGGACAAGCAGTACCTGGTGGCCTTCGCCCAGTTGCCTGACGCCGCCAGCCTCGACCGCACGGAGGCAGTGATCAAGCGCATGAGCGAAATCGCCCTCAAGCAACCGGGCGTTGCCGACTCGGTGGCCTTCCCGGGCCTGTCGATCAACGGCTTCACCAACAGCCCCAACAGCGGCATCGTGTTCACCCCGCTCAAGCCGTTCGACGAGCGCAAGGACCCGAGCCAGTCGGCACAGGCCATCGCGGCAGCGCTGAACGCGCAGTTCGCCGATATCCAGGACGCCTACATCGCGATCTTCCCGCCGCCACCGGTACAGGGGCTGGGCACCATCGGCGGTTTCCGCCTGCAGATCGAGGACCGCGGCAACCTGGGCTACGAGGCGCTGTACAAGGAAACCCAGAACGTCATCGCCAAGAGCCGCAGCGTGCCTGAGCTCGCCGGGTTGTTCACCAGCTACCAGGTCAACGTGCCGCAGGTCGATGCTGCCATCGACCGGGAAAAGGCCAAGACTCATGGCGTGGCGATCACCGATATCTTCGACACCCTGCAGGTCTACCTGGGCTCGCTGTACACCAACGACTTCAACCGCTTTGGCCGGACCTACCAGGTCAACGTCCAGGCTGAACAGCAGTTCCGTCTCGACGCCGAGCAGATTGGCCAGTTGAAGGTGCGCAACAACCTGGGCGAGATGATCCCGCTGGCGACCTTCCTCAAGGTCAGCGACACCTCCGGTCCCGACCGCGTGATGCACTACAACGGTTTCATCACCGCCGAAATCAACGGTGCCGCTGCCCCAGGCTACAGCTCTGGCCAGGCCGAGGCGGCGATCGAGAAGCTGTTGAAGGAGGAACTGCCCAACGGCATGACCTACGAGTGGACCGACCTGACCTACCAGCAGATCCTCTCGGGCAACACCGCGCTGTTCGTGTTCCCGCTCTGCGTACTGCTGGCGTTCCTGGTGCTGGCTGCCCAGTACGAAAGCTGGAGCCTGCCGCTGGCGGTGATCCTGATCGTACCGATGACCCTGCTGTCGGCCATCACCGGGGTGATCATCTCCGGGGGTGACAACAACATCTTCACCCAGATCGGCCTGATCGTACTGGTGGGCCTGGCGTGCAAGAACGCGATCCTCATCGTCGAGTTCGCCAAGGACAAGCAGGCCGAGGGCCTGGATCCACTGGCCGCCGTGCTGGAAGCCTGCCGCCTGCGTCTGCGTCCGATCCTGATGACCTCGATCGCCTTCATCATGGGTGTGGTGCCGCTGGTGTTCTCCTCCGGTGCCGGTGCCGAGATGCGTCATGCCATGGGCGTGGCGGTGTTCTCGGGGATGATCGGGGTGACCGTGTTCGGCCTGTTCCTGACGCCGGTGTTCTTCAACCTGATCCGCCGTCACGTCGAACGTCGCCAGGCCCGCAAGGCCGAGCGTGTGCAAGCGCTGGAGAATCATGCATGAACCTGCTCAAACCCCTGACTCCTAGCCTTCTGGCGCTGGCCCTGGCGGCCTGCGCGGTGGGCCCGGACTACAAGACCCCAGATACCCAGCCTGCGCGTTTCGATACTGAAACACCGGCCAAGGCCCTGGACCGCAGCCGCTTCGAAAGCAGCTGGTGGAAGCAGTTCGACGACCCGACCCTGAACCAGCTGGTGCAGGCATCGCTGCAGGGCAACCGTGACCTGCGCGTGGCCTTCGCCCGCCTCAAGGCCGCAC
This sequence comes from Pseudomonas sp. SYWMCR5, assembly GCF_057197165.1. Classification (NCBI taxonomy): domain Bacteria; kingdom Pseudomonadati; phylum Pseudomonadota; class Gammaproteobacteria; order Pseudomonadales; family Pseudomonadaceae; genus Pseudomonas; species Pseudomonas sp. SYWMCR5. The sequence continues at coordinate 328,457 of NZ_JBXUNH010000002.1, read as the reverse complement.
GCTCGATCCGCGAGGACGTCTCCAACGATGACCTGCCGGTGGTCACCAGCCGCGCCAGCAGCGACATCGGCAAGGGCCAGATACCAGGCCAGACCGAGCGCCGCGTCAACAGCGAGCGCTACGACCTGGGCCTGGACATGGCCTGGGAGGTCGACCTGTTCGGCCGTATCCAGCGTCAGATCGAGGCCAGCAAGGCTCAGGAAGACGCCGCCGAAGCCGACCTGCAACAGTTGCAGGTCAGCCTGATCGCCGAGCTGGTGGACGCCTACGGCCAGCTGCGTGGCGCCCAGTTGCGCGAAAAGATCGCCCTGGCCAACCTCAAGACCCAGGAAGACTCGCGCAGCATCACCGTGACCCTGCGCGACACCGGGGTCGGCAACGAGCTGGATGTGGTGCGTGCCGATGCCCGCCTGGCGGCGGTCGAGGCCACCGTGCCGCAACTGCAGGCCGAGCAGGTGCGGGCGCGCAACCGTATCGCCACCCTGCTGGGTGAGCGCCCGGACGCGCTGAGCGTGGACCTGTCGCCCAAGCAACTGCCGGCCATCGCCAAGGCCCTGCCCGTCGGCGATCCAGGCGAGCTGCTGCGCCGCCGCCCGGACATCCGTAGCGCCGAGCGCCAGCTCGCCGCCGCGACCGCCAATGTGGGCGTGGCCACGGCCGACCTGTTCCCACGGGTCAGCCTGAGCGGCTTCCTTGGCTTTACCGCCGGACGCGGCTCGCAGATCGGTTCCTCCGCGGCCAATGCCTGGGCACTGGGCCCGAGCATCAGCTGGGCAGCCTTCGACCTGGGCAGCGTGCGTGCCCGTCTGCGCGGCGCCAAGGCCGACGCCGAAGGCGCGCTGGCAACCTACGAGCAACAGGTATTGCTGGCACTGGAAGAATCGTCCAACGCCTTCAGCGACTACGGCAAGCGCCAGCAACGGCTGCTGTCGCTGATCCGCCAGAGCGATGCCAGCCGCAAGGCCGCTGACCTCGCGTCGGTGCGCTACCGCGAAGGCACGGTGGATTATCTGGTGTTGCTCGATGCCGAGCGTGAAAAGCTTGCGGCCGAGGATGCCCAGGCCCAGGGCGAAGTCGACCTGTATCGCGGCATCGTCTCGATCTACAAAGCGTTGGGCGGTGGCTGGCAGCCTGAGACCGTGGCCAGCGTGAAGTAAACCCGCCCGACCTGTTTCAACCTCTCCTTTGGTTGGTCCTCCCCCAACCCTTTGCCCCGCCGACCTTGGTCCGCGGGGCTTTTTTTGCAGCCTTGGCCGCGCGCACCCGTGTCAGGCTCATGACAAGGCGCGGATCAACGCCAGGATGTCGTCCCGGCTCACCACGGTGCGGCTCAGCGCATTGTGAATGGTGAAGCCTTCGATCAGCGCATCCAGTGCCCGCGCGGTCTTCTCGTCGAAATGCACCTGCAACGCCGCCCGCGAGCGAGCCATCCAGTCATCCATGATGTAGGTGTAGTCGGGGTGGCGCGAGACGAAGGCATAGAGTTCGAAGATCAGCAGCATCTGCCCGGAAGCTTTCCACAGCTCGCCACAGATCAGGTCGGCCAGCAGTTCGCGGGCATGCTCGGCATCACGCGCGTCGCCCAGGCGAGTGAAGTACTGATCGGCGATGCGGTTGGTCATCTTGACGAAGGCCGCCGCGACGATCTCCTGAATCGTGCTGAAGTGGTAGGTCATGGTCCCTGGCGAAACCCCGGCCTCGCTGGCGATGCGCCGGTAGGTGGCGCACACCGAACCGTCGCGCTGGATCACTCGCAACGCGGCGTCGATGATCTGTGCCTTGACGTCGCTGTCGCTGCTGTCCTGTTTTCGCGGCCTTGCCATGGTGGTCTCTTGAGGTGGATTCGCTGCAGAGCATACCAGCCAGGACGCTCGCCCGACATGCCGCACGATTCGTGCATCACAGCATTACGGTGACCACGTTGTTCCACGATCTGAACGGAATAAGCTAGACCCGGGCGCTTACCGTGACGCCTACGCCTATGACCATTCGATCGCGAGTGACAGCCATGCATCGCCCCAGAACCCTCTACGACAAGCACCTCGATGCCCACACCGTCTGCACCCTGGACGACCAGGGCCATGTGCTGCTGTACATCGACCGCCAGGTCGCCAACGAATACACCAGCCCCCAGGCATTCAGCGGCCTGCGCGAAGCCGGGCGGCAAGTCTGGCGCCCGGCCTGTACGCTGGCTGTAGTCGACCACGTCAACCCCACCGCCCCTGTGCGCATCGCGACCATGCCTGACGCCGGTGACGCACTGCAGGTTTCCTACTTCGAGCAGAACTGCCGCGACTTCGGCATCGAACTGTTCGATGTGCTGGACAAGCGCCAAGGGATCGAGCACGTGGTAGCGCCCGAGCAAGGTTTCATCCTGCCCGGCATGGTGGTCGCCGCTGGCGACAGCCACACCACCACCTACGGCGCGCTGGGCGCCTTCGGTTTCGGCATCGGCACCTCGGAGATCGAGCACCTGCTGGCCACCCAGACCCTGGTCTACAAACGCCTGAAGACCCTGCGTGTCACGGTGACCGGCGAGCTGGGCGCAGGCCTGGTCTCCAAAGACATCATCATGCAACTGATCCGCCGCATCGGTGCCTCCGGTGCCACCGGCTATGCCATCGAGTTCACCGGCCCGACCATCAGTGCCCTGAGCGTCGAGGCGCGCATGACCATCTGCAACATGGCCGTGGAAGCCGGTGCCCGGGGTGCCTTCATGGCGCCTGACCAGAAAGTCTACGACTACCTTGCCGACAAGCCCCGCGCGCCCAAGGGCGAGCTTTGGGAGCAGGCGGTGCAGACCTGGCGCGACACACTGTTCAGTGACCCGGGCGCGCAGTTCGATCTGGAAGTTTCCCTCGATGTTGGCGAGCTGGCGCCGATGGTCACCTGGGGCACCAGCCCCGACCAGGCCGCCCCGATCGACCAGCAGATACCCGACCCGCTGCAAGAACCCGACCTGATCCGCCGCCAGGACCTGCAACGCGCCTTGCGCTACATGGACCTGACACCCGGCATGCAGCTCGACCAGATCCCCATCAGCCATGCCTTCATCGGTTCGTGCACCAACGCCCGCATCGAAGACCTGCGCGATGCCGCCCGTGTGGTGCGCGGACGCCAGGTGGCGGCAGGCGTACGCGCAATGATCGTGCCCGGCTCCACCCAGGTGCGCGAACAGGCCGAACGTGAAGGCCTGGCGCAGTTGTTTCTCGATGCTGGTTTCGAATGGCGCCAGTCGGGCTGCTCCATGTGCCTGGCGATGAATGACGACGTGCTCAGCCCCGGCGACCGCTGCGCCTCGAGCACCAACCGCAACTTCGAGGGCCGTCAGGGCGCCGGCGCCCGCACGCACCTGATGAGCCCGGCGATGGTCGCCGCAGCAGCCGTCAGCGGCCACCTCGTCGATGTCCGCACTTTCTCCCTGGAGGCCTGAGCCATGCAACCCTTCCTCACCGAGACCGGCATCGCCGCCCCGTTCCTGGCCGCCAACGTCGACACCGACGTGATCATGCCCAAGCAGTTTCTCAAGGGCATCGATCGCAATGGCCTGGACCGCGGGGTGTTCTTCGACCTGCGTTTTGCCGCAAGCGGCGCGCCGAACCCGGAGTTCGTGCTCAACCAGGCACCGTGGCAGCAGGCGCGCTTTCTGGTGGTCGGCCCCAACTTCGGCTGCGGCTCGAGCCGCGAACATGCGGTATGGGGCCTCAAGCAACTGGGCATCCGCGCACTGATCGGCAGCAGCTTTGCCGGGATCTTCTTCGACAACTGCCAGCGCAACGGCGTGCTGCTGATCCAGCTCGCCGAAGCTGAAGTCAAGGAGATTGGCCAGTGGGTCAGCACACCCGACAGCGCCGAACTGAGCATCAATCTGGAGCAGCAGCAGATTGTGCTGCACGACGGTCGCTGCATTGCCTTCGAGATCGACCAATTGCGCAAGCAGGCGCTGCTGCTGGGGCTCGATGCCATTGGCAGCACGCTGCAGCGCACCGAGCAGATCCGCGCCTTCGAAGCCCGGTATCTGCAGGCCCATCCGTGGGTGGCTTGAACGTTCATGAACGGCCTTGTATCGCGATCACGCGCGCCGCAGCGGTATTCAGGCAAGCGGGCGACGCATGAGATACCTGATATTTTTGTCAGGTTCGCAATGAAATCCGATGGGTTATGTTTCGAGTGTGCCAACGCCAACAACTTTCGGTTGCTGGAACCGCTCAATTGACCCCTGGGAGTCAACTTCATGAAAACGACATCGAACGCCGCGCTGCCCATCGAACTCCAGCCGCCTACCTTCGAGCCTTTATACAATGGGATTGTCACCTGTGAATCAGCCAGGATCGGCGTGAGGTTGATCAGGCCTGTCGTCGCTGGGATGCGAGCAGGTGCTGTAGTGCACGTGTCGATCATCGGGAAGGATGAGCAAGGAGTGGAAGTAGGGTCGTACGAGTTTTCGGTGTTGGTCACCAACCCAACACAATCAGACATCATTTTTGTTCCGTTGAACCTGCTAAGCGAAATCTTCGTTGGTGAGATGATCGCCACGTATTCAGTATTTCAAGATGGCACTGCAACCCTTTCCCCCTCACAGAAAGTGCAGGTGTACCTGAGACTCGCCGGCGGACCCAGTTGCCTTGTACATGAAGGGGTGAAGAACACGTTCAAGGTGTAAGCAAATGCGCGTGCGAGCCGAGCCGACTCTTCGGCAATGCTCGCCGCTCTCTTAATCATCAGCGACCTATGCACGGAACGTTGCCAGGCTGATAAGAACCTTTTCTCAGCCCAGCAACACCCTGAAGTGCCGCTCGAGAAACTCCACGCACACGCGCAGTTTCGCCGAGTCCGCCAGGCGCGTCGGGTACACCGCCCAGACGTTGGCGCTCTGGGTGTAGTCGTGCAGCACCTGCACCAGCCGACCGCTCTCCAGCAACGGCCGCACGTCCCAGTACGAACGCAGCAGGATGCCCCGCCCGCCCAGGGCCCACTGCAGCACGATCTCGCCATTGTTCGACGACAGCGGCCCGCTGACCCGCACCCTCTCTTCACGCCCTGCATGCTGCAACTGCCACACACCGAACGGATTGTTGCGTTCCTTGAGCACCAGGCAGTCGTGATTGTCGAGATCCTTGAGGGTCAGCGGCGTACCCCGCTGGGCAAGGTATTCGGGAGTGGCGCACAGCACACGCTGGTTGCTCGCCAGCTTGCGCCCGATGTGCTGCGCCGGCAGGTCGTCGCCGATACGGATTTCAAGGTCGAAGCCTTCGGCGACGATATCCACCACCCGGTCGAACACATCCAGGCGAATCTCCAGGGCCGGATACGCCGCCGACAACTGCGCCACGGCAGGTGCGACATGGTTGCGGCCGAAGCCGAAGCTGCTGCACAGGTGCAGCACGCCGCGTGGTTCCTGGCGCACCTGCTTCATTTCGCCAACGAAGTCGTCCATGTCACCGAGAATGCGGATGGCCCAGCGCTGGGCACGCTCCCCGGCGTCGGTGAGGGCAATGCTGCGGGCGTTGCGGTGCAGCAGGCGCGTGCCCAGTGCGGACTCCAGCAAGCGGATGCGCTTGCTGACATAGGCTGGCGACAAGCCCAGCTCGTCCGCGGCCGCTGCGAAGCCTGACTTGCGGATCACGGTAAGGAACACCCGCAGGTCTTCCGGCAGCGGCGATTCGGCACGAGGTGTGTTCATTGCAGGGATTCTCGGGGTAGTGGATTCACGCTTTGAGCATGATGCCACCGCACCCGACCCGCCACAATCGAGCTGCTATCGCCTACAGCACCATCGCCGCTACCCAACCGAACGCCAGCAGCGGCAGGTTGTAGTGGATGAAGGTCGGCACCACCGTGTCCCAGATATGGTGATGCTGACCATCGACGTTCAGGCCCGAGGTCGGCCCCAGGGTCGAGTCCGAGGCAGGCGAGCCAGCGTCGCCCAACGCACCGGCTGTGCCGACGATGCACACCGTGGCCAGAGGATCGAAGCCCAACTGCACGCACAGCGGCACGAAGATCGCGGCAAGAATCGGCACGGTGGAGAAGGACGAGCCGATGCCCATGGTCACCAGCAGCCCCACCAGCAGCATCAGCAGCGCACCGATACCCTTGCTGTGGTCGATCCATTGTGCCGATGTCTCGACCAGGCTCTTCACCTCGCCGGTAGCCTTCATCACTTCGGCAAAGCCTGAGGCGGCGATCATGATGAAGCCGATCATGGCCATCATCTTCATGCCCTCGGTGAACAGATCGTCGGTCTCGCGCCAGCGCACGATGCCCGACAGCGAGAAGATCAGGAAACCGACCATGGCACCGATGATCATTGAATCCAGCCACAACTGGATGATGAATGCCGCAGCGATGGCTGCACCGGCCACCAGCAAAGTCAGCGGGTTGTACTGCACGCTGACCTGCTCGACCTCTTCGATGCGAGCCAGGTCATAGTCACGCTTGCGCCGATAGCTGATGAACACCGCCACCAGCAGGCCAACGAGCATGCCCGCCGCTGGGATGGCCATGGCGTGGGTGACGTTGACGCCGCTGATGTCCACGCCCGCGCGGCTGACGTTGGCCAGCAGGATCTGGTTGAGGAAGATGTTGCCAAAACCCACGGGCAGGAAGATGTACGGGGTAATCAGGCCGAAGGTGATCACACAGGCGATCAGGCGCCGGTCGATGCGCAGGCGCGTCAGCACGTAGAGCAGCGGTGGCACCAACAGCGGGATGAAGGCGATGTGAATCGGCAGAACGTTCTGCGACGACACCGCAACCACCAGCATCAGGCCAATCAACAGCCACTTGAGCGTGCCGCTCTGTACCTGCCCCTGGCGGTCGATCATCGCCAGCGCGCGGTCAGCCAGGGCGTGGGCCAGGCCGGACTTGGCGATGGCCACGGCGAAGGCACCGAGCAACGCGTACGACAACGCCACCGTCGCGCCGCCGCCCAGGCCGCCATTGAAGGCTGCGAGCGTACCTTCGATCCCCAGACCACCGACCAGGCCACCAGTCACGGCGCCAACGATCAGGGCGATGACCACATGCACGCGGGACAGGCTCAGTACCAGCATGATACCGACCGCGGCGATCACTGCATTCATGGTGTGCAATACCTCATTACGACAGACAAAAAGCGGGCGCTCCGGCGACAAGCTGCGCTGGGCAGCGGCCGGACCAGGGGTGTTGTTATGGAGGGCGCACACTCTGAAGCACTGGGGGGAGGATGTCAAAACTGCCGAGGAATGGCGGTTGTGGAAGCGCATTTATCTTTATTGAACGTTCATATAAAGAAAAGCCATGCGCCGCCGAAACAGTCGTCAGCCCCAGCTCTACTATTACAAGGGATGTACACCATGCCGTTGCGTCAACTTTCCATCCAATGGAAGATCACCCTGCTCGCCGGATTGTGCCTGGCCAGCATCGTCACATTGCTCGTCGGCCTTTCGTTGTATCGCATGGACCACAGCTCGGACCTGGTCAAGGCCAGCAGCTCGCAGATGCTCACCGAATCCGCCCAGGCCCGCATCGAATCTCAAGGCGAGGTCCAGGCGCTGAGCATTCGTCGTCGGTTCATGGACGCCTACCAGTACGGTGCCGGCTTCGCCCGTCAGGTCCTGTTCCTGCGCGAACAGGCCGAAAAGCGCTTCATCGACGCCCACGACCTGCGCCAGGACATGACCGCCCAGGTGCGCGCCGCACTGCAGGCCAACCCCGACCTGCTCGGCCTTTCGCTGGTGTTCGAAGCCAACGCCCTGGATGGCAAGGACAAGCTGTTCAGCGGCCTCGCCGAGCTTGGCAGCAACGAAACCGGGCGCTTCGCCCTGTACTGGTCGCAGCCGCGCGCAGGCCAGTTGACCGCCATGGCGTTGCCCGAGCGTGATATGGCCAACACCCAGATCGGCCCCAGCGGCGAGGCGGCCAATACTTGGTGGGCCTGCCCGCGCAGCACCGGCAAGGTCTGCGTGATCGAGCCCTACTTCTATGAAATCGCTGGCCAGCAAGTGCTGATGACCAGCATCGTCTTCCCGCTGATGGTGGATGGCAAGGTGATCGGCACCCTGTCCATCGACACCAACCTGAACAGCTTGCAGGCCCTGAGCGAAGATGCCAGCCGCAGCCTGTACGAAGGTCGCACCAAGGTCGGCATCCTCAGCCCCGCGGGCCTGCTGGCCGGCTACAGCCCGGACGCCGGCAAGCTGGCCGAGCGCTTCGACCAGGTCGATACCCGCCAGGGCGCCGAGCTGGTGCGCAAGCTGACCGCTGGCAAGCTGCAGGTGCTTCACGACCAGCAACGCCTGAAGGTACTGGCCGCGTTCGCACCGATTCCCGGCGGCAAGCCCTGGGGCGTGCTGCTCGACGTACCGGAAAGCGCCCTGACCGGCCCTGCCGACGCGCTCAAGCGCGAACTCGACGTGCTCAACACCAGCGGCACCCTGCTCGAGCTGGGCCTGGGCCTGGCTGCGGCGATCGCCGGCCTGCTGGCGGTGTGGCTGATGGCGCGCGGGGTAACCCGGCCGATTCTCGGTGTGGCCGCGATGCTCAAGGATATCGCCAGCGGCGAAGGTGACCTGACCCGTCGCCTGAACTACGACAAGCGCGACGAACTGGGTGAGCTGGCCGGCTGGTTCAACCGCTTCCTCGACAAACTGCAACCCACCATCGCCGAGGTGAAACGCTCGGTGCAGGCAGCACGCGGCACGGCCGACCAGTCTGCCGCCATCGCCAGCGAAACCAGTGCGGGCATGGAGCAGCAGTACCGCCAGGTCGACCAGGTCGCGACCGCCTCTCACGAAATGAGCGCCACCGCCCAGGACGTCGCCCGCAGTGCGGCCCAGGCAGCGCAAGCCGCGCGCGATGCCGACCAGGCCACCCGCGAAGGCCTGGCCGTGATCGATCGGACCACTGATAGCATCGATGCGCTGGCCGCCGACATGAGCAGCGCCATGGCCCAGGTCGAGGGGCTGGCGCAAAACAGCGAGAAGATTGGTTCGGTGCTGGAGGTGATTCGCTCTATCGCCGAGCAGACCAACCTGTTGGCCCTCAACGCGGCCATCGAGGCCGCGCGCGCCGGGGAAGCCGGGCGCGGCTTCGCGGTGGTCGCCGACGAAGTGCGCAACCTCGCGCGGCGCACCCAGGAGTCGGTGGAAGAGACCCGCCAGGTGATCGAGTCGCTACAGGCCGGCACCCGCGAAGTGGTCGGCGCCATGGACAGCAGTCATCGCCAGGCCCAGGGCGGCGTGCAGCAGGTTGGCCAAGCGGTTACCGCGCTGCAGCGCATCGGCCAGGCGGTCACCGTGATCAGCGACATGAACCTGCAGATCGCCTCGGCCGCCGAAGAACAGAGCGCGGTGGCCGAAGAGATCAATAGCAATGTGGCCACCATTCGCGACGTGACCGAATCGCTGTCAGGTCAGGCCAACGAATCGGCGCGGGTCAGCCAGTCGCTCAATAGCCTTGCCAACCAGCAGCAGGGGCTTATGGACCAGTTCCGGGTCTGAACAGAAAGCCTGCGGCGCAATTGCCGCCGCAGGCGCGCTCAGCCTTCGTTTTTTTGGGGCGAGTAGAACCGGCCGCCATCAAGAATCCTGTCAAGCCGCCTCAACGCGGCGTACACGTTTGGCCGAACGCCCATCGGCGGCTGGGATTCATGGGGGAACATCGCGTCGGTGTAGCCTGTCTGCATCAGCAACATATGCATCTCGTAGGCGTTCAGGTAGAGATGGTGCTGTTCCATGGCGTAGGACTGGATCAGCGTCAGCGCGCCACCTATCATCGCTGTCGCAGACGAGGTGCCGCCATAGATGTTGGTGTAGTCCCTGTCATTGCCGTCCTTGTCCTGCAAGAACCCAGTGGGTGACAAACCAAGTGTCACCACCGAGTCTCCCCAGGCGTTGAGCATGCGATAGGGGTAGTTGTAGTTGGATTTTCTGTGGGGATGGCCAGACCATGACTCACACGCCCCTACCACGATGGCACCAATGTCTTTCGTGGCATCGAAGTAACGCCATCGCGACAAGTTCACCCCAGTCCCTGCCACTGCCCCGATATCGCTGTTGTCCTGGTTGAACCCATTACCCGCTGCACATACGACCACAGCCCCACGGTCAACCAATCGTTCGATTACGCTCGACCACATCGCGGAGTGCAACGTCGGCAGGTACGCCTCCGGCCTTTTAGCATCGTGGACCTGACGGACTATGGTGACCACATCGCCGGGCATGACTCGGATCAGCAGTTGATCGAGCGTGCGCCTTCCTGCCTCGGAGTTGTAGAAGAACACTTCCGACTGATGGCTGATGCCTGTAACCCCGGTACCGTTGGCAGAGGCGATTATCACCCCTGCCGATGAGCTGCCGTGATCAGGGCTACCGTTTGGCTCCAGGACAATGACCTTGATAGCGCTGTTGCCGCGCAGCTCTTCATGATTTGGGTAAAGGCCACCATCGACCAGATGCACGCGTGCCCCTCGCCCCTTGACCTCCTTTTCCCAGGCCTTGCGGATGTTAAGACCCTTGATCAACGCATCCGGCTCGTCAAGGTAGCGCTGAAGCGCTTCGAAATCGGGGGTGGGCTGCGACTCGTCATATGCCTTGTTACCGTAGTGAACGGCGACCCCGGTCAGCACCGTCGCCAAGGCACCAGCGAGAAGCAATGGCCCTGCGGCCGACTGTTCGCCCACGGGGGCCAGGTGCACATGCTCAACGTAGTCCAGTTGCGCCACATGTTTGCCGAGCACGATGAACGTGTCGTTGTTCATGCTGGCGGGCTGTTCGATCTGCCAGTAATCGCGCAATGCCTGCAAGCTTTCGATATCGCGTTGCTCGGGCTCAAGGTACTGGCGCCATTGCAAAAGATGCTCCAGCCCCGGCCAGCGCCGCATCAGCAGGGAGTTCGAATCCGCTTGCATGTCTGCGGCGAAGCGCTCGGCACCACCCTCGGCAAACTTCACCAGCAAAGGGCCGACCGCAGGTTTGAAGTTGATAGGGTCGTGTTGCTGCAACATGTCGTCGACCAGCTCGAACGACTGCGGCATCTTGCGCGCCGCCGGATCAGACGTGGCGTCGCGCCTGCTGCGGCCCGAGCCAAGAAAGGTACGCGTCGATTCCCCGGGCTGAATGTCGAACTCCAGTGGCGCAAATGTACGCGTAGCGCCACCCGCCTTTTGAATCCAGGTCACGGTAGGCGTGATGGCGAAACGACCGTAAGGCGCATCGACCTTGAACGTAATGGGGCAGCCATAGTCGGTCAACTCACCACTGGAGGCATGTGAAGGTGCCGTCTCGGTCTGCAGCAAGCTGACGCTATTCCCGTCTTTCCTGTGCAACTGGTAGGTGATGCGCTTGATGTTCTCAAGATCACTTCCGGTACAGCGAACGAGCAGTAGCCCATCGAAGCGGTAGCTGCGGTAATGGACAAATTTCAGGTCAGTCATCACAAGCCCTCGGGGCAAGAAAGTAGAAGTGGGGGCCGGCAAGCAACCATCCGCCGGTGGGACGATGATTGGGCAGGTCAGGGTTTGCTTGCAGAGGGAAGCAGCATCGCGAGCCCGGCCCTACCATGCCCTGGTCTACACTGCCCAGTTGGCAAGCCCACAAACGAAGAGGTCATGATGAAAAAGATTCCCACGCTGCTGGCCGGGCTGCTGCTCGCGCTGGGCCTGGCCAGTACCGACAGCGCGGCACGCGCCGAGTCAGCCAAGCCTATCCAGTTCGGCGCCATCGGCTGGGAAAGCGGCGCCCTGACCACCGAAATCCTGCGCCTGATCGTCGAGAAGGGTTACGGATACCCCACTGACACCCTCCCCGGCAGTACCGTCAGCATGGAAGTGGCACTGGCGAAAAACGACCTGCAAGTGATCGCCGAAGAATGGGCCGGCCGCAGCCCCGCTTGGGTCGACGCCGAGAAAAAAGGCCTGGTGTTCGCCTTGGGCGATACCGTGAAGAACGCCGTGGAAGGCTGGTATGTGCCGGCATACGTGATCAAGGGCGACCCGGCGCGCAACCTGAAGCCGCTGGCGCCAGAACTCAAGAGCGTCGCCGACCTCAAGCGCTACCCGCAGGTATTCAAAGATCCCGAGGCGCCGACCAAAGGCCGCTTCCTCAACAGCCCCAGCGGCTGGACGTCGGAAATCGTCAACACCCAGAAGCTCAAGGCTTACGCACTAGAGGGGCTATACACCAATTTTCGCACCGGCTCCGGCGCCGCCCTCGATGCCGAGGTCAGCTCGGCGATTCGGCGCGGCCAGCCCGTGCTGTTCTATTACTGGAGCCCCACGCCCCTGATGGGCCGCTTCGACCTCGTACGCCTGGAAGAGCCGCCTTACGATGCCCAGGCCTGGGCCACCTTGACCGACCCGGCCAACCCCGCCCCACGCGGCAGCAGTTCGCTGCCCGCCAAACTGTCGATTGGCGTATCGCGGGCTTTCAAGACGCAGTACCCGGACCTGGTGGCCCTGTTCGAAAAAGTCGACTTGCCAATCGACACCCTCAATCAGGCCCTGGCCATCATGAGCGAGAAACGCCAGGACCCGCGGGAGGCGGCCAAGGTATTTCTGCGCGAGCATCCGCAGGTCTGGGAAGCCTGGATGCCGTCCGAAGTGGCGCGCAAAGTCGTCGACGCGCTCGGGAAACCCTAATCAGGCAAAGAAATGTAACACCCCTCCCCTTGGCCCCGGCACTCCATGGACTAGGCTTACACCCATGTGATGCCGGGCCCCTCTGACGGTTTGCGCCGCCATGTCGGAATCACTGTTGCCATGCAACGTCGACAATCAAGGAGGGGCTCATGACAGCTCTGCAGACATTCCTCACAACACCCCTGCTCGGCACCAGCACTTGGTTATGGCTGGTCTTCGTCACCATCGTCATCGCCCTGCTGGTCCTCGACCTGGGCGTGCTGCACCGCCAGGAACGTGAAATCGAAATGCGTGAAAGCCTGCTGCTGTACTCAGGCTATTTCAGCGTGGGCGTGCTGTTCGGGGTATGGGTGTGGTACGAGCTCGGCGCCCAGTCGGCACTGGAGTTCTACACGGGCTTCCTGGTCGAGCAGTCGCTGTCGATGGACAACGTGTTCGTCATGGCGATGATCTTCAGCTTCTTCGCCATCCCTCGCCGTTACCAGCACCGCGTGCTGTTCTGGGGCATCCTCGGCGTGGTAGTCCTGCGTGCGATCATGATTGGCGTGGGCGCTGCGCTGGTACAGAACTTCGCCTGGGTGCTCTACCTGTTCGGCGCGTTCCTGCTGTTCACCGGGGTGAAGATGGCGCTTTCCAGGGAAGACAGCCGTCCGGATCTGGCCAACAACCCGGTGCTGCGCTTCGTGCGCAGGCACATGCGGGTCACTGACCAGATCCATGGCAAGCACTTCTTCGTCCGTCTCACGCCACCCGGCCAGAGCAAGGCGTTGCGTTACGCCACTCCACTGTTTCTCGCCCTGGTGCTGATCGAACTGGCCGACCTGGTGTTTGCCGTCGACAGCGTGCCGGCGATCTTCGCCATCACCCAGGATCCGTTCATCGTCTACACCTCGAACATCTTCGCCATCCTTGGCCTGCGCTCGCTGTACTTCGCCCTGTCAGCGTTGATGCACCGCTTCGTCTACCTCAAGTACGCCCTGGCGATGGTGCTGATCTTCATCGGTTGCAAGATCTTCTACCACGGGTTGGTGGGCAAGGTGCCGGCGCTGCTGTCGCTGGGCGTGACATTCGGGTTGCTGCTAGGCGGCGTGGTGCTGTCGCTGTTCAAGACCCGAGCCAGCGAAGGGCAAGAACCTGCCTTGGCCCAAGAGAGCCCGAGCAAGGCCGAAGCGCCCCCTGGCGACGCCGCGCCAGGATCATCCACGGCCCCTGCCACGAACCACACCGGCCCTTGACGGCAAGTACATGCCCAGCGGGCTTACTGCCCGCTGCGCAGCATCTCCTTGGGCACATACTTGCCGATCTCGTACTTGCCGATCGCCGCCCGGTGCACTTCATCGGGCCCGTCGGCCAGGCGCAAGGTACGCTGCATGGCATACATGTAGGCCAGCGGGAAGTCGCCGCTAACACCCGCACCACCATGAATCTGGATCGCCCGGTCGATCACCTTGAGCGCGACATTCGGCGCCACCACCTTGATCTGGGCAATCTCGCTACGCGCCACCTTGTTGCCGGCGGTGTCCATCATGTACGCCGCCTTGAGGGTCAGCAGGCGCGCCATATCGATTTCCATCCGCGAGTCGGCGATCTTGTCGACATTGCCGCCCAGCCGGGCCAGCGGGCGACCGAACGCGGTGCGGCTTACCGCACGCTTGCACATCAGCTCCAGGGCACGTTCAGCCATGCCGATCGACCGCATGCAATGGTGGATACGGCCTGGCCCCAGGCGCCCCTGGGCAATCTCGAAACCACGCCCTTCGCCGAGGATGACGTTGTCGTAAGGCACGCGTACGTTGTCGAACAGCACCTCGGCATGACCATGGGGCGCGTCGTCGTAACCGAACACCGGCAGCGGGCGAACGATCTTCACCCCGGGAGCATCGGTGGGCACCAGCACCATCGAGTGCTGCTGGTGGCGCGGGCCATCGGGGTTCGACAGCCCCATGAAGATCATCACCTTGCAGCGCGGGTCGCAGGCGCCGGAGGTCCACCACTTGCGCCCGTTGATCACCCACTCGTCACCATCACGCACGGCGGTGGCAGCCATGTTGGTGGCATCGGACGAGGCCACGTCAGGTTCGGTCATGGCAAACGCCGAGCGGATTTCGCCGCGCAGCAGTGGTTCCAGCCACTGCTGTTTCTGCGCCTCGCTGCCATAACGCACCAGGACCTCCATGTTGCCGGTATCCGGCGCCGAGCAGTTGAACGGCTCCGGCCCCAGCAGCGAACGGCCCATGATCTCGGCCAACGGTGCGTATTCCAGGTTGGTCAGCCCCGCGCCGTACTCGGACTCGGGCAAGAACAGGTTCCACAGCCCTTCGGCCCGGGCCTTGGCCTTGAGCTCTTCCATGATCGCAGTGGGCTGCCAGCGATCACCTTCGGCAACCTGACGCTCGAACACGGCTTCGGCGGGATAGACATGGGTGTCCATGAACGCGGTGACGCGCTCGCGCAGAGCCTGGACCTTGGGCGTATAGGCGAAATCCATCTGGGCTACCTTTGCGGAATGAAGAACATGCACAGAGCCTAGAGCAGCCCAGGTCAATCCACCTAGTCTATTTTCCGCGTGTATTAACATTCATAACCGATATATGATCGACGAATAACATCAACAACGCGTGGCGCCCCTATGAACCTCAGCAAGGTCGATCTCAACCTGTTCATCGTCTTCGACGCCATCTACACCGAAGCCAACCTGACCCGTGCCGGGCAGATCGTCGGCATCACTCAACCTGCCGTTTCCAACGCCCTGTCGCGCCTGCGCGAAACCTTCAACGACCCACTGTTCGTGCGCACCGCCCAAGGCATGGTGCCGACACCGATGGCGCAGAACATCATCGGGCCGGTGCGTAACGCCCTGGCCCTGCTGCGCACTTCGGTGCAGGAAAGCCGAATCTTCAATCCGCAGCAGGCCAGCAAGACCTTCCGCATCAGCATGACCGACCTCACCGAGGCGGTGGTCCTGCCTCTGCTGTTCCAGCGCTTGCGCCGCCTGGCGCCGGGTGTGGTGATCGAGAGCTTCCTGTGCAAGCGCCGCGAGACCACCAAGGAGCTGGCCGCAGGCCGCCTGGACTTCGCCGTCGATGCTCCGCTGAACACCGACCCCCAGGTGCGCCACGTCAAGCTGATGCAGGATCGCTATGTCTGCGCCCTGCGCCAGGGCCACCCGCTGGGCGAGGCCAAGCTGACGCTCGATAGCTACCTGGGCATGACCCATATCCATATTTCCAGTCGTCGCAACGGCCTGGGCTACGTCGATCTGGCGCTGGGCAAGATGGGCGTGCAGCGCAAGATCGCGCTGCGCTCGCAACACTACCTGATGGCCTCGCAGGTGCTGCAGCAGACCGACATGGTGATGACCGTACCCGAGCGCTTCGCACGCCGCCATCAGTTGCGCTACCTGACGCTGCCGGTAGAAGTCCCGCCACTGGAAACGCACTTGTACTGGCATGAAAGCACTGATCAGGACCCGGCCAACCGCTGGATGCGCGAACAGATCATCGAGCTGTGCCAGCAGGTGGTGGCACAGGATGAGCGGGAGATTGCCGCGCAGGCCGCTGTCGACTGAAGCCCAGGCGGCGCAGTCGATGATGGCACACTGGACGAACTGTGCCATCACCTCTAGCATCTGCACCGCCCTCACCCAACGCTCAAGGACGATAATGCTCGCCACCGCAGCACGCTCCATCACTCTGGTTGCCGCCTGCACACTGCTCGGCGCCTGCAGCTTCAACGGCACCTACCAGGACAGCAGCCGCACTGACGCGTCGAAACTGCGCTACGTCGCCAACACCTCCAACTCGACGCTGGATGTCTACCGAGGTCCCCGGTGCGAGGGCAGCACCACCGGCCTGCTCAACAATTTCCTGGCCAGAGACACTCGACGCCGCGCCGACATGCGCGTGCCGCCCACCGCCGACACCCGTGGCTACCTGGAGATCCGCCTGGAGCCCGACCAGCCACTCTATCTATTTGCCAACACCTTGAGCACCGGTGGCGCGCCTTGCTCGATCGGGGTCACCTTCACCCCCGCCGCCGGTTCCGAATACGAAGTGAGCGTCGATCGCAGCGACGGTTACTGCATGCTTCAACTCACCCGCCTGCAACGCATCGACGGCAAGGATGTTCGCATCCCCTACCCACTGAGCGATGAGCCCCTGGCAAGCTGTAGCGGCACCTCCCCGCTGTTCCCGCTACCGCCCACTCCACTGCCCGCCTCCGTGCAACGCAGCGCAATGATCGAAGGCCTTATCAATGACAGCCTGACCTCGTCCGGCGCAGTGATCGACATACTGCAAGCCAGCAACCTGCAGCAACCTCCGGCCGATCGGCAGATCGCCGAACGTCGCCAGGCCTTGGGCAATGCCACGCTGCCCGATGCCTACTGGGACCAGTACCGCGCCAATCTGCAGCATTTCGAGCAAGCCCTTGGCCAGGTCAAGGCCCTCACCCAGGCCAGATTCCGCGACAATAACCGCCAATACCTCAACAGCGTGCAGGATCAGCAGTTGCAGATCTGGGCGGGCCTGGAACCGGGAAATCGCTACAACGGCCGCGAGGTACGCATGCGCGACATGGGCCGTTACTACGTGCGGGTCTACCGCCAGGTCACCGCTGAAGCGAAGCTCGAACACCTGCGGGCCATGGCGCAGCTTGACCGGCAATATGGCGTTTGCGAACGCTTCGAAGGATGCTGGAGGCTTTGATGCAAGGCCGGCCAGAATAGTTTTCTCCTGGCTGGCCTTGCGACGAAAAATATTTCCATCAACCGCTGAAAAAGGCGAAAACAAGGAAAACTCATTCCCCCGCGGTTCCCCTAGCATGCTGACATTCCTCAGCCTCTGCCCGCACGGACCCGCCTGATGCACAACTTGCCGCTGTACCTCGACTACGCCGCCACCACCCCGGTCGATGACCGAGTCATCGAAAGCATGCTTGCCTGCATGGGCCGCCAGGCTCATTTCGGCAATCCTGCGTCCAGCGGTCACGCCTATGGCCAGGCCGCCCGCGAGCTGGTGGAACAGGCCCGCCGCCAGGTCGCCGAGCAGGTCGGCGCGGCGACCGAATCGCTGGTATGGACCTCCGGTGCCACCGAGTCGAACAACCTCGCCCTCAAGGGCATCGCCCAGGGCGCCGGCCAGCCAGGCCACTTGATCACCAGCCAGTTGGAACACAAGGCCGTGCTCGACACTGTCGCCGAACTGGAGCGTCAGGGCTGGGCGGTCACAAGGCTGTTGCCGGATGCACAGGGGCTGATACAGCCAGAGGTCGTCCAGGCCGCCCTGCGTGGCGACACTCGTCTGGTGTCGTTGATGGCGGTCAACAACGAGCTGGGCACCATCACCGACTTCACCCGGATCGGCGAATGCGTCCGCGAACACGGCGCACTGCTGCATGTGGATGCCGCCCAGGCCGTGGGCAAGGTCAACATCGATCTGGCGCGACAAGCCGTCGACCTGATGTCATTTTCCGCACACAAGGTCTACGGCCCCAAGGGCATTGGCGCGCTGTACGTCGGCAGCCGTGCTCGCCCCTGCCTGCATGCGCAGATGCATGGGGGCGGCCACGAAGGCGGGCTGCGCTCCGGCACGCTGCCGGGGCATCAGATCGTCGGCATGGGGAGTGCCTTCGCCCTGGCCGGTTCCCTGGCCGCAAGCGAGCACCAACGGATCCAGGCACTGTCGCAACGCCTGCGTGGCGGCCTGCTGGCCTTGCCGGGTGTGAGCCTCAACGGGTGCGCCGAGCAACGTATCCCGCACACCTTGAACCTGTGCATCGAGGCCAAGGGCTTCAGCAGTGCGGCACTGGCGAGCGAACTGGCCATCTCCACGACCTCGGCGTGCAACTCGGCCAGCAACGCCGCGTCCCACGTGCTGCTGGCCCTGGGGCTGAGCGAGCAGCAGGCACGCAGCAGCGTACGCATCAGCCTGGGGCGCTACAGCACCGAAGCTGATGTGGACAAGGCGCTCGAAGTATTTGGACGGGTCATTGCAGCGGGCGCCGTGGCGCTCTGGTAGCGACGCCTTCTGTCAGGTACGGACAGTGCAGAAATACCCATTGCCATGGCATCCGGCGCCGATTGCTGGCATCTTGAGGCTTTCCCCTGCGAAGGACCGCGCTCCATGGCACTGCACCTCTGGCTGACGTTTTCACTGGCCTACCTGATCACCTCGCTCACCCCTGGCCCCAACGTCCTGCTGACCGTACGCAACGCCCTGCGTTACGGCCCGTCCGGCATGGGCATGACGCTGCTGGGCAACCTCAGTGCGCAGTTGTTGCTGATCAGCGGTGTGGCGATGGGTGTCGGTGCGCTGTTGATCTCGCTGCCAGCGGCATTTCTGGCGTTGAAGCTGGTGGGCGCCGGGTATCTGATCTACCTTGGCCTGCGGCAACTGCTGTCACGGGACAAGCCCAAGCTGCCTGCAGGCGAAATCACACCGGTCGCCCCTCGAGCGAAATGGCGGATCGGCGTCGAGGCCTTTCTGGTGTCGGCGAGCAATCCCAAGACCCTGGTGTTCTTCTGCGCCTTCCTGCCGCAATTCCTCGAACCTGGCCGGCCGATCTTCGGCCAGTTCGCGGCAATGTTCATCAGTATCGCGGCCATCGTCGGGCTGGTGCATTCGTTCTACTGCTTCACCGCCTACCGCTTCGGTCAACGCCTGAAGGCGTCGCGCCGGGCAGCCTGGTTCAAACGCGCCACGGGCGCGCTGTTCATCGGGCTGGGTGTGCGGTTGCTCAACACCAAGGCGGTATAAGCCCCATTATCTGAGCAATGCCTGGATCTGTTGATGCAGGGTGTCGAGGTCGAACGGTTTGGCCAGGATCGGCGCTTTGCGCGCGATCGGGCTGCCCGACTCGAGGATCTCTGCGGGATAGCCGCTGATGAAGATCACCTTGAGATCCGGTCGCAGCTTGACCGCGGGTTCGGCGATCTCCACCCCGGAAATCCCGCCTGGCAGGCGAAAGTCCGTGACCATCAGGTCCAGGTGCGGCTTGCTCGCCAGAATCGCGAACGCCTGCTCACCGTCTTCGGCGACCAACACGTGGTAGCCCTCGCCTGCCAGGTAGTCGCGCAGGATCATCCGAATGACCGGTTCGTCCTCGACCACCAGCACCACATCTTGTGCATCTTCGCTCATCACAACGCCTTGAATTTCAAATAGTTGGCCATCTGACCACCAGGTCACACAGAGGTTGCCTGTGCCTGGTCACTTTGTTGATCGGCCGTCGCCAGCGGCAGCAGGATGCTGAAGGTCGCACCTTGCCCCTCTTCGCTCTCGACCTGGATTCGTCCACCGTGGGCCTGCACGATCTGCTCGGAGATATACAATCCCAGCCCCAGCCCACCACTGGCCTGATGCGCCGCAACCCGCTCGAACTGCTGGAAGATCCGCTGCTGGTTGGCGGTACTGATGCCAATGCCGTGATCCTGAACCTGCACACAGGCCATGCCGCTTTGCTCGAACACCCGCACCTGGACCGGGCGTCGCTCACCATAGCGCAAGGCATTGGACAGCAGGTTGGCCAGCACCTGCTCGATACGGAACTCGTCCCACTCCCCCTGCAGCACCTCGCAGCGTTGCAGTTCGATGTGGGTATCCAGCGCCGTTGCCTGGGCCGCGAAGTTCTCCACCAGGCCGCGCGCCAACTGCGACAGATCGAACGGCCGCGGGCGGATCGACAGCTTGCCGGTGCGGATGCGCGACACATCGAGCATGTCCTCGATCAGCCGGATCAAGCTGTTGATCTGCCGTTCGTCGCGCTCGACCATCGCCTTCAGGTGGGTTTCGCTGAACGCCGCGAGGTTGCCACGCGACAAGTGCATCTTGCGCAGTTGGGTCTCCAGGATCAGGCCATTGAGCGGTGTGCGCACCTCGTGGGAGACGATCGACATGAAGTCATCGCGCATGCGCACCGCACGCTCCAGTTCGCTGCGCGCCACCTGCAGCTGGGCCAGCAGTTGCTCCTGCTCCTGCCGGCTGCGCTCGAGCGCTTCCAACTGACGACCGAGCACCTGGCGCTGACGATAAAGGTCGACGAACACCGACACCTTGCTCTTGACCGCCTGGGTGTCCAACGGCTTGTGCAGGAAGTCCACCGCGCCGCTCTCGTAGCCCTTGAAGGCGTAGTTCATCTCGCGGCCAGCAGCGCTGACGAAGACGATCGGAATGTTCTTGGTCTTCTCCATGCCGCGCATCAGCTCGGCCAGCTCGAAGCCATTCATGCCCGGCATCTGCACATCGAGGATGGCCAGGGCGAACTCGTGCTCGAGCAGCAGCGACAAGGCCTGCTCGGCCGACTGGGCGCGGTGCACCTCACGGTCCTCACCCTGGATCAGGGCATCGAGGGCCAGCAGGTTTTCCGGCAGATCGTCGACGATCAGCAGTTTGGCGATGATGTGGCTTAGCATGCGCTGGGTTCCAGGGTGGCGAGCAACTGTCCGATACCGCTCAGAGAAAGAATATGGTCGGGGCAATGCAGGGCCAGTGCGGCCTCGGGCATCAGCGCAACCTGTGCGTCGCGGGGGTCCTGGACCACGGTCCGGCCTCCGCACTTCTTGATGTAGGCTAGGCCCTCGGCGCCATCTTCGTTGGCACCGGTGAGCAGGACGCCGAGCAGCCCTTCGCAATAGGCATCGGCAGCCGAGGCGAAGAGGAAGTCGATCGCCGGGCGTGAAAAGTGTACCGGCGCCTCCTGGCTCAGCGACAAACTCAGGTCGCGCTCCACCGACAAGTGATAACCGGGCGCTGCAACATAGATCTGCCCGGCCTCTATCCGTTCCTTGTCACGAGCCTCGCGCACCGGGCGATTCACCCGGCGCTGCAGCACTTCGGCCAGTTGGCTGTGGCGATCATCCGGCAGGTGCAGCACACACAGCACCGGCTGGGCAAAACCTTGAGGCAAGGCGCCAAGCACTTCGAACAAGGCCGCGACGCCGCCGGCCGAGGCGCCGATGACCACTGCGCGCACGCCGTTCATGTCTTGCGGTAGATCCGCTCGGGCCTTACCAAAGGCTCGAAGCGGTCACTATAGGCCGAGAAATCCACCGACTCCTTGCTGCCCAGGAACAGGAAGCCGCGATGGCACAGCGACTCGTGGAACAGCCCCAGGGCGCGGTCCTGCAAGTCCTTGTTGAAATAGATCAGCACATTGCGGCATGACACCAACTGGGTTTCGGAAAACACGCTGTCGGTGGCCAGGCTATGGTCGGCGAAGGTCACGTTGTCGCGCAGGCTGCTGTCCATGATCGCGTTGCCGTAGGCGGCGGTGTAGTACTCGGAAAAGTCGCGCCGCCCTCCGGCCTTGCGGTAGTTCTCCTCGTACTCACGCAGGCTCTGCATCGAATAGATGCCCTGCTTGGCCTTCTCCAGGGAACTTGGGTTGATGTCGGTAGCGTAGATGATGGTGCGCTCCAGCAACCCTTCCTCACGTAGCAGGATGGCCATGGAGTACACCTCCTCCCCCGTGCTGCAACCGGCGATCCAGATCTTCAGTGATGGCCAGGTGCGCAGCAGCGGCACCACCTCCTCGCGCAGGGCGAGGAAGTGGCCTGGGTCGCGGAACATCTCGCTGACCGGGATCGTCAGGTATTGCAGCAACTGCATGAACATGCCTGGGTCGTGCAGTACTCGCTCCTGCAGCGCAGTCACGGTACGGCAGTCGAACTGACGCAGGGCATGGAGGATCCGGCGCTTGATCGAAGCGCCTGAGTAATCACGGAAGTCGTAGCTGTACTTGAGGTAGATCGCCTCGATCAGCAGCCGGATCTCGATATCGGTGTTGCGTTCGCTAGTCAAATTCGCTCCAGTTGCGGCAGCCAGACGCGGATCAGGGAGAACAGGCGGTCCAGGTCGATCGGCTTGGCCAGGTAATCGTTGGCGCCCGCCTGCAGGCAACGCTGCTGGTCATCCTTCATGGCCTTGGCCGTCACGGCGATGATCGGCAGCTTGCGCCAGCGTGCCTGCTGGCGGATCAGGCGGGTCGCTTCATAGCCGTCCATTTCCGGCATCATCACGTCCATCAGCACCAGGTCGATATCCTCGTGCTGTTCAAGGCGCTCCAGCGCTTCGCGGCCGTTGCGCCCGATCTCGACGATGGCGCCCTTGTGCTCCAGGGCACTGGTCAGGGCGAAGATGTTACGCACATCGTCGTCCACCAGCAGGATCTTGCGCCCCTCGAACACCTTGTCGCGGCTGCGTGCCGTCTTCAGCATGCGTTGGCGCTCGTGGGACAGTTGCGATTCGACCTTGTGCAGGAACAGCGTCACCTCGTCCAGCAGGCGCTCCGGCGAACGCGCGCCCTTGATGATGATCGAGCGCGAGTACTTGAGCAGGTCGGCCTCTTCCTCGCGGGTCAGGTTACGCCCGGTATAGACGATCACTGGCGGGAAGCTGCGGATGTCTTCGGCGGTCATGCGCTTGAGCAACTCGTTGCCGAGCATGTCGGGCAGCTTGAGGTCGATGATCATGCAGTCGTAGATGTTCTCGCGCAGCAGTTCCAGGGCCTCCTGAGCCAGGGCCACCGCGGTGATCTCGATGTCGTCGTCGCCAATCAGCCGGGCGATGCTCTCGCGCTGCAGGTCGTCGTCCTCCACCAGCAGGATGTGCTTGAGCTTCTGGGTCAGCTTGGCTTCCAGGCGACCGAACACCTCCTTGAGCTCCTCGCGGCTGGCCGGCTTGACCGCGTAGCCTACCGCGCCCATGTGCATGGCGGCCTCGACGCGGTCTTCCACCGAGATGATGTGCACGGGGATGTGCCGGGTGTTGGCCTGTTCCTTGAGGCGCTGCAGCACGGTAAGCCCGGAATGGTCAGGCAGACGCATGTCCAGCAGCACGGCATCAGGCACGTACTGTGCCGCCAGCGCGAAACCTTCATCGGCGCCATGGGCGACCAGGCAGTTATAGTCCAGTTCGTGGGCCAGGTCGTAGAGGATCCGGGCGAAGTTCGGCTCGTCCTCGATCACCAGGATGCAGCGATTGGCGAACGGCGCCTGCTCGCGGTCGTCGGCAAATGCCGGAATCGGTAGCGGTTGCTGCGGTGTAGCCAGCGCGCGTGGTGCCGGCGGCAACTGATCGAGGGTCGGGCGCAGGCTATGGACCTCTTCCTGGCTATCGACCGATTCGTAGCGTTCGGGAATGATCAGGCTGAACACGCTGCCCTGACCGGGACTGCTGTCGACACTGATCTGGCCACCGAGCAAGTGCGCCAGGTCGCGTGAGATCGACAGGCCCAAACCGGTGCCGCCATAGCGGCGGTTGCTGGTGCCGTCGACCTGATGGAAGGCACCGAAGATTGCCTGTTGCTGGTCGGCGGCGATACCGATACCGCTGTCACGCACGGCAAAGACGATGCCGATGCCGACCTGATGACTGATGTTCAGGCTCACCTGGCCACGCTCGGTGAACTTGATGGCGTTGGACAGCAGGTTCTTGAGTATCTGCTCCAGACGCTGTCG
The DNA here is from genome assembly GCF_057197165.1 of Pseudomonas sp. SYWMCR5. Taxonomy (NCBI): domain Bacteria; kingdom Pseudomonadati; phylum Pseudomonadota; class Gammaproteobacteria; order Pseudomonadales; family Pseudomonadaceae; genus Pseudomonas; species Pseudomonas sp. SYWMCR5. The sequence goes on along the minus strand of NZ_JBXUNH010000002.1, from coordinate 304,383 downwards.
GTCGGTAAACAGGGTCGCCGGCACCTGCGACTCCAGCTTCACCTCGAAACTCAGGCCCTTGTCATCGGCCAGCGGCTGGAACATGCCGCGCAGTCCTTCGACCAGGCGCACCACCTGGGTGGTCTCCGGACGTACTTCGAGCTTGCCAGCCTCGACCTTGGCGATATCGAGGATATCGTTGATCAGGTTGAGCAGGTCGTTACCGGCCGAATAGATCGATTCAGCGAACTTGACCTGTTCCTGGCTGAGGTTGCCCTCACCGTTCTCGGCCAGCAACTTGGCCAGGATCAGCGAACTGTTGAGCGGCGTGCGCAGCTCATGGGACATATTGGCGAGGAATTCGGACTTGTACTTGCTGGAACGCTGCAAGTCCTCGGCACGTGCCTGCAGTTCCATTTGCGCAGCATTGAGCTCGCTGTTCTTGCGGTCCAGGGCCACGGTGCGCTCGGCCAGTTGCTCGTTGGTCTGCTCGAGCTCGGCCTGCTGGGTCTCCAGATGAGCCTGGGACTCCTTGAGCACCCGCGACTGCTCTTCGAGCTCCTCGTTGGCAGTCTTGAGCTCCTCTTGCTGGACCTGCAGTTCTTCATTCAACTGCTGGGTCTCGGCAAGCACTTCCTGCAGGCGCTGGCGATACCGCGCGCTCTCCAGGGAGATGCCGAGGTTGTCGGCGATCCGTTCCAGCAACTCGACATCCCGCTCCTGCAACGGTCGCAGGAAGCCCAGCTCGAGTACGCCATTGACCTGGTTGTTGTCGCTGGCCGGCGCCAGCATAGCGCTGCGCGGCAGCCCGCTGCCCAGGCCGGAGCTCAACCGGTAGTAATCCTGCGGCAGGTCATCCAGGCGCAGCACGCGACGCTCGCGCACCACCTGGGCCAGCAGGCCATCGTGCTCGGCCATCACCTGTTCGCGCCCTTGCTGTTCGGCGTCGAGCCCGTAGCTGGCCACGCGCACCAGGCGGCCATGGGAATCGCGGATGTAGAGTGCACCGACCACACTGCCCAGGTAGCCGGCAAAAAAGCGCAGGATATTGTCGCCCAGCATGGTCAGCGTCAGTTGCCCTAGGACCTCCTGCGACAACTGGGTCTGTCCGTTGCGTAACCAGGCCTGGTGTTCAAGACGCTCGGCCGAACGCTGCTGGGCCTGCAGGTTGCTGACGTAGCTTTCCGACAGCGCCAACAGGTCACGCCGCCCCAGGTAGGCCAGCAGCGCACTGAGGCCGACGATGAACAGCACGAATGCGCTGATCGCGGTGACGGTGACCGTGCTGACCGTCTCGTTGCGCGCCATGCGCAGCTGCTGCTCGGTGGCAACGAAGTCGTCGAATTCCTTGCGGATTTCGTCAGTGATGCGCTTGCCACGACCACTGCCGATCACACCGCGAAAATCGCCCTGGTCGCGGCGCGCCTTGATCAGTTCGCTACCGAAATCGTTCCAGGCACGCTGAAGCGCCACCAGGCGGTCGATACGATCGACCTGCGGTGGGTTGTCCAGGACCATGCCACGCAGGCTGTCCAAACTGCTGAAGATTCTCGGCTTGGCCACCTCGTAGGGGTCGAGGAAGCGCTCGTCGCCGGTGATCAGGAAGCCGCGCATGCCGGTTTCCATATCGATCGACAGCTTGACCGTTTCGTTGGCATTGCCGATCACCCGATCGGTGTGCTCGACCCATTGCATGGCCGAGAGCAAATAGTTGATCACCGCGACAAAGGCGACGGCGCCCAGCAGGCCGACACCCAACGGGAGGCCGACGTTACGGCTCAGCAGCTTGCGAAAGCTGCGTTGATCCATGGAGGCTGCTTGAATCATCTGATAACGCCCGAGCGAAATAAGTCCATTGAACAGTGTGTGGCCACTACATTCAGTCATTGTTGTATGCCGCTGCCACCCCCGTACCTGGTACGAGTCTAACCAGCTTTGCCTGATCTGGCAGGGCATTTAGCCAGTATTTGAAGGTATCCGCGGCCAATCGTTCCATCCAATTGCAGGGGCCGCTATCCTGAAGGAACTTCTGCCCGTGCGGCAGGCACAGAGTAAAGACATTTCCCTTACGCGACAGGATTCAAACCATGCACCTTCTGGTAGTCGAAGACGACGACATCGTTCGTATGCTGATGGTCGAAGTGCTCGACGAGTTGGGCTACACCACCATCGAGGCGCAGGACGCCACCGAAGCCTTGAAGATTCTTGAAGATACCGCGCAGCCCCTGGCGCTGCTGATGACCGATGTCGGCCTCCCCGACATGCGCGGCGACGAGCTGGCGGCCAAAGCTCGGGAAATCCGGCCCCTGCTGCCGGTGCTGTTCGCCAGCGGCTACGCCGAGAACGTCAGTGTGTCCGAGGGCATGCATCTGATCGGCAAGCCATTCAGCATCGACCAACTGCGTGACAAGGTCGTGGGGATCCTCGGGGTGCCCTGACCTCGGCCTCACCCTTCCCGGCGCAACAGGTAGGTATCCATGATCCAGCCCTTGCGCCGCCGCGCGTCCTCGCGCACTTGCACGATATGTGTCTTGACCTCCGCCAGCTTGCCCGCCACCAGAATCTCGTCTGCCGTTCCCAGATAAGCCCCCCAGTAGATCGTCAGGCCCGGGTCATCCAGCGCGGTGAACGCGCACTGTCCGTCGAGCATCACCACCACGTTGTCGATCACCGCCTGCTCGGCCAGGCGCCGCCCCGGCAGTACGGTCAGCGGCTCACCAATGCGGTTCAGCGCGATCCGGTGCCGCGCGGCCAAGGCCTGGACACTGCTGATCCCGGGGATGACTTCAAGCTGCAGCGCCACCCCGCGTTCGCGCACCCGGTCAAGAATGCGCAAGGTGCTGTCATACAGGCCCGGCTCGCCCCACAGCAGAAAGGCACCGACATCGTCTTCACCCAGTTCATCCTCGAACATCCGGGCATACAGGGCTGCGCGCGCACGGTGCCAGTCCTGCACCGCGCCGACATAGTCCTGGGCCTGCCCATCCCGGCGCGGATCCTCCACCTGCACCAGGCGATACTTTCCCTCGGGAACATAGCGCTCAAGAATGAGTTTGCGCAGCCGCAACAGCTCATCCTTGTCGCCGCCCTTGTCGAGCACGAAGAACACCGTTGCACGGCGCAACGCATCGACGGCCTCGAAAGTGACCTGACGGGGGTCGCCCGGGCCTATACCGATCAACAGAAGTTGCTTCATGGCACTGCCTCGCTGCCCTTGCCGCCGATCATTGTTCATCGCCCGGCGGCATTTGGCAAAGTGCCTCAGAACACCGAGAAGTTGTAACTGACGATGACCCGGGTCTCGTCCATGTCGCGCGCCCATCGTTCATAGTTGCTGCGATACGTGGAGTTACGCAGACGCACGCTGAGGTCTTTGAAGGTGCCGCCCTGGACTTGGTACTTGAGTTCGCTGTCACGCTCCCATTCCTTGCCTTGGGCGCTGCTGCCGGGCACCTGGATATGGTCACCGTTGATATAGCGAGTGAAGAAGCTCAAACCGGGAATACCCAGTGCCTTGAAATCATAGTCATAGCGTAATTGCCAGGAGCGCTCACCGGCCGCAGCGAAATCGTTGACCTGGGCATAGTTGACCAGATACGGGTTGCTGCCATCCAGGTAAGGCATGGCACTGTCGCCATACATGCGTTGCCAGCCGGCACTGACCTTGTGCCCGCCCAGGCTGTAGCCGAGCATGCCGCTGAACGCGCGGTGTTCGATCTCGCCGGCACGGGCGTTGCCGGTATCGTCGCTCTTGATCAAGCGCACATCCGCCGAAACCGCGCCCACCGCCAAGGGCTGCGTGGCGACCAACCCGAGGAAATGCTGGCGATAGATGTTCTCCAGCTTCGACACTTGGTACTGGGCGCTGAGGCGATCATTGACGCGGTAGTCGACGCCCGCCAGATCGAAGTGGTCGGCCTCAATATCGCAGGCGTAACGCTTGTTCTTGCAGTGCACGCGAATATCCTGGCGGTCGCTGGAGTCTCGTGCGGTGTACTTGTCCAGGCGGGCCACGGTGAACTTCAGGTCGCGCACTTCTTCGGAAGTCAGCATCGCACCATGGAACAGGGTGGGCAGCAGGCGACCATCGTTGTACTTGAGCAGCGGCATGTCCGGCATCATCGCACCATAGCGCAGCACCGTCCTGGACACCTTCACCTTTGCCGCCACACCCAGCTTGGCGTACTGATCGGCAGAATGGCGCGGGTCGTGCCCGCTGGAGGGTAGCAGCCCACTGTTGCTGTCGGCGGGGCTGGAATCGATTTTGAAACCGAGCATGCCCAGCGCATCGACACCGAACCCGACCGTGCCGTCGGTATAGCCCGAACGGGCATCGAGGATAAAGCCCTGCGCCCATTCCTCGCGCTTGGAAGCCCCCTGGCTGGAACTGCTGTGGCCGTCACGAAAGTCCCGATTGAAATAGACATTGCGCGCCTCGAGCTTGGCGTGACTGTCTTCGAAAAAACCACCGGCCTGTGCACCGGCTGCCGCGCACAACAAGGACAGGCCGGCAACACTGCGGCCAGGGGCGAGAGGAAAGGGAGAGAACATGCAGGGGAACATCCAGAAAAGACGAGAAACATGCTGATGCACTATCGGGCACCTGTGCCACGACGTACTCGACATTAAATGAAGACTACGGGCCATTTTTCCTCGGGTGCTCTACCTCGGGCCATTGGACCATGGTATGAGCGTTGTCGCAGACACCCGGAAAACACACTGAGTTTGCGGTGCGCGGTGCACTGAAAGTTCCTTACTTGCCGCTAAAAGTTTGAGGTTTACCGAACACCGGGCCACGTCTACACTCTTGTTCAGCGAACAGTTTCACCCATCCGCGTGGCCGGCGTTTATTACTGTTGCATGTTCGTCACGCCATGCCACGGCTGACTGACAGGAGTGATGAAAGTGTCCAGACTTGCAGAGTTTCGTGCGGCCGAAAAAGCACTTCAGGAGCAAATCGCGCAACTGGAGACAATGAAAAAGGACGCCAGCCTTAAACGCGAGATCGAGTTCGAGCAGAAATTGCTCGGGCTGATGAAAAGCTACGACAAGGGCTTGCGCGACATTGTCGCGATCCTCGACCCCAAGAGCCAGAAAGCCAGCGCGAGAACCTCGGCCAGCCCTGCCAAGCAACAACGCCGCCCGCGCGTGGTGAAGGTCTACGAGAACCCGCACACCGGCGAGCTGATCGAGACCAAGGGTGGCAACCACCGTGGCTTGAAAGCGTGGAAGCAACAGTACGGCGCGGCCACGGTGGAATCCTGGGTACGCTGATGAAACATCCACGCCTGCTTCACAGTTTTTTCACATCGCCTGGGTGAGTATCGAACCAGCTAAAGGACTAGCGACCCCATCACGCGCCCGCACATGCGGGCCTCTAATTCCAGCGCCCTGCCTCGTGCAGGGCGCTTTCATTTGCGCAATCGCTTCACTGCCGTATCATGGCCGTCCTGTTTTCACCGTCGGCGCTGTCTGCGCCGGCCTTGTCTCTGGAGCCCCCATGAGCCTGAACGATCTGCAAACCCTGCCTGGCGTCACTGCCCAACCAGACACCGCCACCGCCCAATTCGTCTTCAACCACACCATGCTGCGGGTCAAGGATATCGAGAAGTCGCTGGACTTCTACACCCGCGTCCTGGGCTTTCGCCTGGTAGACAAGCGCGATTTCCCCGAGGCGGCCTTCAGCCTGTACTTCCTGGCCCTGGTCGACCCGGCACAGATTCCTGCCGATGACGCCGCACGTCACCAGTGGATGAAATCGATTCCGGGTGTGCTGGAGCTGACCCACAACCACGGCACCGAGCACGATGCCGAGTTCGCCTACCACAACGGCAACACCGATCCGCGCGGCTTTGGCCACATCTGCATCTCGGTGCCGGACGTACGCGTGGCCTGTGCACGCTTCGAAGCGCTGGGCGTGCCTTTCCAGAAGCGCCTGCAGGATGGCCGCATGAACCACCTGGCGTTCGTCAAGGACCCGGATGGCTACTGGGTCGAAGTCATCCAGCCGACCGAACTGAAGGGCTGACCGACGCAGGTTACGCTCGTCGGGGCCGGGAACTTCCGGCCCCTCGCTGCGGTACATAGAGGTGAGCGCTTCCAAACCAGCACAGCGAGGTAAGGACGATGCAAACCCTTCACTGTGAGTACCGCAAGCACATCATCACCGCCAGTGTGATGCCCCATCCCGACTCTCCCCTGCCCTATGCCGCCGGCTGCCTGATCACCGATCCCGAAGGCCATACCAGCAGGCGCCTGTCGATGCCGATGAAGTTCTTCTCGGACCTGGAAAACGCCCAGCATGTTTCTCTCGCGCACGGCCGTGCCTTGGTGGACGAGCGACTGGACAACGGGCAAAAGGTTTTCTGAGGTACTCAAGCCATCACGGGGATCCCCGTGATGGCACCCGTTCAGGCGTCGCGCGCGTAAGCGACCGCTTTCTCCACCTGCGCCAACGTCGGCCTGATGCCGGTGTACAGCACGAACTGCTCCAGCGCCTGCAGCGCGATCACATCGAGTCCGGTGATCACCGGCTTGCCCAGCTCCTTGGCGAGAAGAATCAGCGGGGTCATGGCCGGCATGGCCACCACGTCGAACACCCGTTGCGCAGCCTCGACCGCCTCACGAGAGAAGGCAAGCTCCTGCGCCTGCGGGCCGCCAGCCATGCCGATGGGGGTAACGTTGACCAGCATCGGTGGGCACAGGTCGCCCAGCTCGCGCTGCCAGCGATACCCACAGGTGTCCGCCAACTGCCGCCCGGCCTGCTCGTTGCGGGCAATGATGAGACCCTCGCTGAAACCTGCGTCGCGCAGTGCACTGGCCACCGCCTTGGCCATGCCGCCGCTACCGCGCAGGGCAAAGGCCGTGGCCGGATCGACCTCGTGCGACTCCAGCAGTTGGCGCACCGCCAGGTAATCTGTGTTGTAGGCTTTCAGGTGACCGTCGGTGTTGACCAGCGTATTCACTGACTCGATAGCCGCCGCGGAGGGATCGATCTCGTCCACGAGGGCCATGCACGCCTCTTTGTAGGGCATGGATACACCACAGCCGCGGATACCCAAGGCGCGGATGCCATTCACTGCCGCAGGCAGGTCCTGGGTGGTCATGGCCTTGTAGTAGTAGTCCAAACCCAGGTGCTGGTATAGGTGGTTGTGGAAACGCACACCGAAAGTGCCCGGGCGTCCGGCCAGGGAAATGCACAGTGTCGTGTCCCTGCTAGGTGCAATCGCCATATCTGCTCCTGTCGCTGATGACTGAATCGTTTCTGCGAGCGTACCAGACCTGACCGTCAGTCGCCCCTTACACAACCTTTACCTTGCGCCTGTGCTCTCTTTACCGATTTCGCGGTCTTATTGATAAGCCCCAAGTGTGGGGTCATCGCGAGGATTCATTCATGAACCGTCTCATCCCCGGAATCGCCCTGCTGGTCGGCGCACTGGCCGTCAGCGGGCAGGCAGCCGCCCATGGCGGCGGTTGGGGCCCAGGCCCTGTACTCGGTGCAGCCGTGGTCGGTGCCGTGGTCGGGGCAGCAGTATCCGGCGGCCATGACCGTACCGTCTATGTCGAACGCCAGCCGGCCTATTATCCGCCGCCTCCGGTCTATGTGCAGGCGCCACCGCCGCCGGTGTATTACCAGCCCTATGTCGTCGAGCGCTATGTACCCGCGCCACCGCCGGTGTATCGCCGCTACTACGGCCCGCCGCCGGTGTACTACGGCCCGCCGCGCTGGTGACCTGCCCTTGTCGTTGAAAAAAGTAATGACCACTATCGAGCAAGTTGATTTCAAACAGCGTCGGCTGCTGCGTAAGGTAGGGCCATGTTTCACAGGAGGTCCAACATGGCCACTATCCACATCATGTCTGTCGTCGGCAGTGCTGTCCCTGCTCCCTTGCGCGCTCAAGGCCTGCTGGCCTGCTGGTACCTGATGCGCAACGGCGAGCCCGTCAGCGGCCCTCTGGATTCCCGCGCCAAGGCCCAGGCCATGGCCGAACAGCTGCAGGCCGGCACCCTTACCGCCTGACCAGCGTTTTTGTTGACTGTTTCATGTGTTGTGCGTTGCTCCTTACGCTTCTTTCTGCCCGCCTTTGGCGGGCTTTTTTTCGCCTATGCGAAAGCGCGGGGAGCATTTGTCGCAACAGGCGGGAAAAACCGATACAGCATGAAGGTTTTTTCATTTCGACGCTGGGCCTGGACGAGCAATCGACAGCCGCTGAGCCATACTCCACAATGCAGCGGTTTTCGGGGGAAACCCTTGCACAGCCAACGACATACCAACTATTAGTGAGCCTCAACGTGAAAACTTCCCTGTCCATCCTCAGCCTGCTGCTGGCGCTCACAGGAACCGCGATCCTTCCGTCGACCGCTGCTGCACAATCCCCGGCCCAGGCACAACGCGACCCGTCCAAACTGCACCTGGCTTCCGGCAGCGCCTTGCTGATCGACCTGAATACCAACAAAGAGCTGTACTCCAGCCACGCCGACCGCGTGGTGCCCATCGCTTCGGTCACCAAGCTGATGACCGCCATGGTGGTGCTCGACGCCAAGCTGCCGATGGACGAGATGCTCACCATGACCACCGCCAACAACCCTGACCTCAAGGGTGTCTTTTCGCGCGTACGCCCCGGCAGCGAACTGAACCGTCGCGAAACCCTGCTGATTACCCTGATGTCATCGGAAAACCGCGCAGCCAATACCCTGGCCAACCATTATCCCGGCGGCTATGGCGCGTTCATCAAGGCGATGAACGCCAAGGCTCGTAGCCTGGGCATGAGCCATACTCGCTACGTCGAGCCAACCGGCCTGTCGACGCAAAACGTGTCCACCGCCCATGACCTGGCCAAGCTGCTGATCGCCTCGCGCAACTACCCGCTGCTCAGCGAGCTCTCGACCACCCGCGAGAAGACCGTAGCCTTCCGCAAACCCAACTACACCCTGGGCTTTCGCAACACCGATCATCTGGTGAACAAGAGCAACTGGGACATCAAGCTGACCAAGACCGGCTTCACCAACGAGGCGGGGCACTGCTTGGTACTGCTGACCAAGATGGACAACCGCCCGGTGGCGATGGTGATTCTCGACGCCTACGGCAAGTACACCCACTTCGCCGATGCCGGGCGCCTGCGCCAATGGCTGGAAACCGGCTCGGCCAAGGCGGCGCCGGCGGTGGCGATGCAGTACAAGTCAGACCGCCAGAACCGCTCGCGCGTGGCGTCCGAGTAAGTCACCAGGTTCAGGGCGGCCCGTTGCGGGTCCGCCTGCCCTCACCCTCAGGCAATGGTGCTGATCAAGTTGCCGGAGCTACTGCTGTTCAGCTTGCTCAAGGCCTGCAGCAACTGCGCGGTCGCCTGCTGGATCTGACCGCTGATGGTCGCGATCTGCGCCTGGACACCAGCCACCGCAGCCAGCTTGGCCTTCTCGTCCATCGGTTGCGCCTGAACCTCGGACAGCCGCTTCTGGGCGTCGGCCAGCTGCTTCTGCATTTGCTTGATCAGCTCACGCAACTGGCGGATGTGTGACGGCTCGCTGCTGCTGCCGCTGCTCCTGGCCTTGTCGGCCTTGTCAGACGGTGCCGGCATGGCGACCTGGGCGCCGCCAGCCGAGCTGCTGCTCTTTTCAGTGTCGCTGGCCTGGGCGGACGTCTGCAGCGCAGACGACTGCACATTCGCGCCGGTGAGGTTGACACTTGTGATCCCTACCATTTTCCTTCTCCGCAAGGATTTTGACCTGACCGCTATATCGGCCGCCAAACGCCATGCTTGAGCCTTCATGCTTCCGGCAACAGGCTACGGTCGAACAGAAACGGACCCACGCCTTGCGGTAGGTACTCGTAAAGCTGTTGGGGCCGGCCCAGTCGTGGCTGATTGCGTTCGCCGGTATCACGCACCCAGCCTGCCTCCCTCAGACGCTCCAGACGTTTGCGCAACGACGTGTTGTTCACCGGCCGCCCCAGGCACGCTTGCGCCGCACCCAGCGCATCGAGCACCGTGAAACGCGTCGGCAGCAGATACAGAGGCAGGCTGCTGTACAGGCTCTTGGCCGCCAGCCGCTCGCGGGTGCGCTGCACCAGCAGCCCATGATCGAACGGCAACAGCACTTTGCGGGTCGATAGGCTGTCGAGGTCGAAGAAAGCCAACTGCTCCCCGACGATGGCCTGCACCGGATCGAGCAATGCCAGGTAGTAGGTACTCAACGACCAACCACGCGGATCACGAAACGCGTTGCCTTCGGTGCCGACCTGCTCCATGTACCGAGGCCGAACCTGTGCCTTCTCTTGCAGCGCCCGCTCGGCCGCCGCATCCAGGCTATTGTCCGGCGTGCTGCCGTTGACGATGACACCCGGCAAGGCCCACTGCCCCCGATGCGGCTCTCGATCGCGGCGGTGCAACAACACCTGCAACCCCTGCAAATCCGGGGCAAGGCGCAGCGCAACGATATCCACGCTGGCCATGACTTCAACTGCGCTCATCTCGACTCCTCGTTCCACACCCCATATTCCACCAGGTATTTTTTGTGATGCAAGCCCTACTCCATAAACGAGGACGCTTGACACACTTATAACACCAGATGAAATATATAGGCATTCCAGTTGAGGTAGTCCTGATGAAGATCGCCAGTTTCGACGTCGATGCCCAGAACGGCTTTACCGCCAACGCCCCGCAGGAGCTGCCGGTACCCGGCGGTCACCTGATCGCACCGGCGCTCAATGCCATGGCAAGTCGTGCCGACCTGCGCCTGGGCAGCAAGGATGCCCACCCAGCCAATGCCGCCTGGGTGGTGGGCGATGCCGCGCAGATGCTTCAGCCATTGGCATTGACCAACGCCGACCTCACCTGGGTCAGCCACTGCGTGCCCGGCACACCAGGTTTCGAACTGCTGCACGGCCTGCCTGCCCCGATCGATTACGACTATTTCGTCTGGAAAGGCGTGGAGCCCGACCTGCACCCCTACGGCGCCTGCTACCACGACCTGGCCGAGCGCCGCTCCACCGGGGTGATCGAGTACCTCAAGGTTTACGCCGTCGAGGTCGTGCTGGTCGGCGGCCTGGCCCTGGATTACTGCGTGCGCGCCACCGCGCTGCAACTGAACCGCGCCGGATTCCATGTGCTGCTCTACCTGCCCGCCTGCCGAGCACTAAGCGACGCCGGCGCCAAAGCTGCCTGCAGCGAGCTGGCTGCCGCCGGGGTAGTACTGTGCGCCGATGAAGGCGAGCTGGACCGCCAGCTCGCACTGTTCAAGGAGCCCCGCCCATGAGCAACGACGTTTTTGCCCCACGGATTATCCAGAACCTGCTGGACACCGACTTTTACAAGATCACCATGATGCAGGCGGTGCTGCACAACTACCCCAACGCCGAGGTGGAGTGGGAGTTGCGCTGCCGCAACGACGAAGACCTCTCGCCCTACCTTGCCGAGATCCGCTACCAGATCGAACAGTTGGCCGAGGTCTCGGTGACCCACGACCAGCTGGCCTACCTGGAAAAAATCCCCTTCATCAAGCCGGACTTCATTCGTTTCCTCAGCCTGTTTCGCTTCAACCTGCGCTATGTCCAGGTCGGACTGGACGATGCGGGGCAACTGGCGATCCGTATTCGCGGCCCCTGGCTGCACGTGATCCTCTATGAAATCCCGTTACTGGCAATCATTTGCGAGGTTCGTAATCGCTACCGCTATCGCGAAGTGACGATGGCGCAGGTGGGCGAGCGCCTGTACCAGAAACTCGACTGGCTCAAGACGCACGCCAGCAGCGATGAGCTGGCAGGGTTCCAGCTCGCTGACTTCGGTACCCGCCGACGCTTCTCCTATCCTGTACAGGATCAGGTAGTGCATATCCTCAAGCGCGACTTCCCCGGACGTTTCGTTGGCACCAGCAATGTCCACCTGGCCCGGGAATACGAACTCAAACCCATCGGCACCATGGCCCACGAATGGTTCATGGCCCACCAGCAACTCGGTCCGCGCCTGGTCGATAGCCAGGTCGCGGCGTTGGAATGCTGGGTGCGTGAATACCGGGGCTTGCTCGGCATCGCCCTGACCGACTGCATCGGCATGGATGCCTTCGTGAAGGACTTCGACCTGTATTTCGGCAAGCTCTTCGATGGCCTGCGCCACGACTCCGGCGATCCCCTGGCCTGGGCGGAAAAAGCCATCGCGCACTATGAGCGCCTGGGCATCGACCCGCTGAGCAAGACCCTGATCTTCTCCGACGGCCTGGATTTCGCCAAGGCATTGCAGCTCTACCGCGCGCTGCACGGGCGGATCAACGTCAGCTTCGGCATCGGCACCAACCTGACGTGTGACATTCCCGGCGTGACGCCAATGAACGTGGTGATCAAGATGACCGCCTGCAACGGCGCCCCTGTCGCAAAAATCTCCGACAGCCCCGGCAAGACGCAGTGCCGGGACGCGAATTTCGTCGCCTACCTGCGCCATGTGTTCAAGGTGCCCGTCTGAGCCGTCGTGCGCTGGCAATGAGCCAAGCGCCGAATCTTTGCCTTCCCCCCTCGTTGCCGCGTGCAATTGTCGGTATGGTGTTGTCAAAGAAGGATGTTTTACCCGCACAGGAAAGACTTAGATGCCCCAACGCAATGTCATCAACGCCTCCGTCAGCCCCAAAGGCAGCCTGGAGACGCTGTCGCAACGTGAAGTCCAACAACTGAGCGAAGTCGGTACCGGCAGTCTCTACACCCTGTTCCGCCAGTGCGCCCTGGCTATCCTCAACACCGGCGCCCATGTCGACAATGCCAAGACCATCCTTGAGGCCTACAAGGACTTCGAGGTCCGCATCCACCAGCAAGATCGCGGCGTGCGCCTGGAATTGCTCAACGCCCCGGCCGATGCCTTCGTCGATGGCGAGATGATCGCCAGCACCCGCGAAATGCTGTTCAGCGCCCTGCGCGACATCGTCTACACCGAAAGCGAACTGGCCAGCCAGCGCATCGACCTGGAAAGCTCCCAGGGCATCACCGACTACGTATTCCACCTGCTGCGCAACGCCCGCACCCTGCGTCCGGGCGTGGAGCCGAAGATGGTGGTGTGCTGGGGCGGTCACTCGATCAGCAGCGAGGAATACCAGTACACCAAGAAAGTCGGCCATGAACTGGGCCTGCGCAAGCTGGACGTCTGCACCGGTTGCGGCCCGGGCGTCATGAAGGGCCCGATGAAAGGCGCGACCATCGCCCACGCCAAGCAGCGCATGCAAGGCAGCCGCTACCTGGGCCTGACCGAGCCGGGCATCATCGCTGCCGAAGCGCCGAATCCCATCGTCAACGAGCTGGTGATCCTGCCGGATATCGAGAAACGTCTGGAGGCCTTTGTCCGCGTCGGCCACGGCATCATCATCTTCCCCGGAGGCGCTGGGACGGCCGAGGAATTCCTGTACCTGCTCGGCATCCTCATGCACCCGGACAACCAGGAACTGCCCTTCCCGGTCATTCTCACCGGCCCGCGCAGCGCCGAGCCGTTCCTGCAGCAACTGCATGCCTTCGTCGGCGCCACCCTCGGCGAAGCGGCGCAGCGCCATTACCAGATCATCATCGACAATCCGGCCGAAGTCGCCCGGCACATGGTCGAAGGGCTCAAGACGGTCAAGCAGTTCCGCCGCGAGCGCAACGACGCCTTCCACTTCAACTGGCTGCTGAAGATCGACGGTGGCTTCCAGCACCCGTTCGACCCGACCCACCAGAACATGGCCGATCTCGCCCTGCGCCGCGACCTGCCGCCCCATGAGCTGGCCGCCAACCTGCGTCGGGCGTTTTCCGGCATCGTCGCCGGCAACGTCAAGGACAAGGGCATTCGCCTGATCGAGGAACACGGCCCATACCAGATCCGCGGCGATCAGGCGATCCTCGACCCGTTGGGCAGATTGCTGCAGGCCTTCGTCGACCAGCACCGGATGAAACTGCCCGGCGGTGCGGCTTATGTGCCGTGCTACCAGGTCGTGACCTGAGCCGGGCAGCAGCTCCAGTGCCAACCTGTTGGTGGATCGATCGCAGCGGTAAACCGCCGCTGCGATTGATCCACCCACGCGCCATTCGCTGATCAAGCCCCTTACCCGCAACATCTTGCAGACGATTCCCACCTAAAGCAGTGAACCTGCCTACAAAAAAACGGTCTTTCGCTGACGGTCAATCCACCGACCGCTTCACGGCCCAGTCACCGGGCCTCCAACCGTACTGTTTCAGCGAAGACCACCATGCCCGAATTCCGCCGCGCCACCCTCGCCCTCGCCGCCCTGCTCGCCACTGCGCCGTCCGTCTACGCCGAAGAGCCCTCCAGCGACGCACGCTGGGTCAGCGACAGCCTGAGCACCTACGTGCGCAGCGGCCCGACCGATGGTCACCGGATCGTCGGCACGCTCAAGTCCGGACAGAAAGTGTCGCTGATCGGCACCCAGGGCAACTACAGCCAGGTTCGCGGCCAGAGCGGCGATCTGGTGTGGATCCTCACCAGCGACCTGCAGACTGTGCCCGGCCAGAGCGAACGCCTGCCGCAACTCGATGCTCAGGTCGCGGAACTGTCCGGCCAGCTCAAGACCATCGACGACAGCTGGAAGACTCGCGTCCAGGGCATGCAGGAAACCCTGGACTCGCGCAAAGCACTGATCGATGAACTGGAATCGCGCACCAAGGCCCTCAACGAACAGCTCGAGCAGTCGCAATCGAGCCTGCGCGACACCCAGGCGCGCCTGGGCGACGAAAACAAGCAGGTGATGATGCGTTACATGGTCTACGGCGGCAGCATCGCCGGTGCTGGCTTGCTGGCCGGCCTGATCCTGCCGGCGCTGACCCGCGGGCGTAAACGCAACGACCGCTGGTTCTGACGCAATCAGGTGGCAGGTAATTGCCCACCCGCCACCAGGAAGTCGATGAACAGCCGCACCCGCAGCGGCATGTGCCGCGCCTGCGGGTAGATCAACGTGAATGGCCGCGCCGTACCACCGAAGGCCGGTAGCACTTCGACCAGCTCACCGCTGTCCAGGGCCTCCTGCACGGTGAAGCGGTACGCCTGCATCAGGCCGGCACCATGTCGCGCGAGGGTGGCGGTGGCGAGAAAGTCGCCCAGGCAGGTGATCGAGCCGCCGACCTCGATCTCCACCAGGCCACCGTCACGGCGAAAGGTCCAGGGCGCACTGCGTCCGCTGCTGGGTATCTCGAACAGGATGCACTCATGCCGCGCCAGGTCTTCCGGCACCTGCGGATGACCTGCTCGCGCCAGGTAGCCCGGGGTCCCCACCACCACCAGCTCGGCGTTTTCCAGGCGCCGTGCCACCAGCCGCGAATCGGCAGGCTCACGTCCGCGGATGGCCAGGTCGAACTGCTCCTCGGCGAAATCGACATTGCGATTGCTGACATGCACGTCCACCTGCACTTGCGGATAGCGCTCGCGAAAACGCGGCAGCCATGGCAACAGACGGTGATGGGCGTAAGGCGTCGGCGCACTGACCCGCAGGCGCCCACGCGGCTCGATCTGGCCACCCGAAACTTCGCGCTCGGCCTCAACCAGTTGCCCCAGTGCCAGACGGCACTGTTGGTAGTACGCCTGGCCGGCATCGGACAGGCGCATCTGCCGCGTAGTACGCACGAATAACCGTACACCCAGGCGTTCTTCCAGGCGTGCCACCGAGCGACTGACCGCTGCCGGCGTGACCCCGGCCTCGGTGGCAGCGGCAGTGAAGCTCCCGGTATCGGCAGCCAGGCAGAACAGCTCGAGGCTGCCCAGTTGAAGATCATCGAAATGGCGGGTCATGACAGCTCGATTAATTACATGAAGTATCGATTGAAATGCCATCCGCCTTATTTTTCAACTCCAGATGAGGTCTTAGAGTGGCTCCACCAACGAGCCAACCGGCTCGCTTAACTGGAGCCCCACCATGAGCACTGCAAGAACCATCGTTATCACCGGCGCATCCAGCGGCTTGGGCTTCGCCCTCGCCAAGGCCTTTATCGAACGTGGCGACAATGTGGTCGGCAACGCCCGCACCCAGGCCCGCCTCGACCAGGCCGCCACCGAGCTGGGCAACCCGGCCGCCTTCGTCGGCGTGGCTGGCGACATCGCTGACGCCAGCACCGCACAGCGGCTGTTCGATACAGCGCTGGAAGTGTTCGGCCGCGTCGATATCCTGGTCAACAATGCCGGGATCTTCATTCCCAAACCGTTCACCGACTACACCGAGCAGGACATCGACGCGCTGTTTTCCACCAACCTAAAGGGCTTCGTCTACCCCTCCCAGGCCGCGGCAAAGATCATGAGCGCCCAAGGCCATGGCCATATCGTCGCGATCACCGCCTCGGTCGCCATGCAGCCTAACGTGCGAGTGCCCGCAGCACTGCCGATCCTCGTCAAGGGTGGCTTGAACCAGGCGGTCAAGGGCCTGGCGCTGGAACTGGCCGGTAGCGGCGTGCAGGTCAATGCCGTGGCTCCGGGGATCATCGAGACGCCCCTGCACAACAACGACGTCGCAGGCCTGGGTGTCTTGTCGCCGAGTGGGCGCACCGGCAAGCCGCAGGACATCGTCGATGCCGTGCTATACCTGACCGACGCACGTTTCGTCAGCGGCGTCGTACTTCCGGTAGACGGCGGTGGCACCGCCGGTACCTGGCACTGAAAACCCGAGGAGCCTGCCATGCCATACGTTCATATCCGTGTGACCGACGAAGGGGTCACTGCCGAGCACAAACGCCTGTTGATCGAAGGCACCACCGAACTGCTGGAACGGGTGCTGAACAAGCCACCGGCCAGTACCTTCGTGGTGATCGAGGAAGTGCCCACCGACAACTGGGGAGTGGGTGGCGAGACAGTGACGGTGGTGCGCAAGCGCGAGCGGGGCTAACCCGCATCACCGCAGTGATCTTTTGGCGGGCAAGCCCGCCCAAAGATCACTGTGGTACATGCCTGTGACCACACCCGACACAGACCGTCATTGCCGCAAGCGCTCCAGCGCCTCCAGCACATGCCCCGTGGCCCGCTCCACTTGCCCTTCGCGGCAGGCGATCCCCAGCGCCCGCCATAACCCCGGTCGCAACGGGCGTCGAGCGATGCGCCGGTCCAGTTCAGGCGCCTCCCCCTCCTGCGGCAGCAATGTCGCGCCATAACCCGCAGCCACCAGGCTCTTGATTGCATCGTTGTAGTTCAACTCGATGCGCGCCTCAGGGTACAGCCCGGCTGCCGCGAACCAATCGCTGGTCACCCGCGAAAGCTGCGTGGTGCTGTCGTTGAGAATCAGTGCACGCTGCCCGAGCCAGGCGGGTGTCACCCGCGCCGGCGGCTGCCAGTCGGCAGGCAGGTAGGCCATGATCGGGTCGCGTCGCCACGGGGTAAGCTTGACCCCCTTCACTGCCACCTGCGGCAGCGCCACCAGGCCGATGTCCAGGCTACCGTCACGCACGCGCGCCAGCGATGCCTGCGACGTGAGCACCTGAACCTGCACATCGATACCCGGATGCTCACTGCGAAGGGCCGCCAACGCACTGGGCAATAGGTGGGCAATGGCGCCAGTGGAGGCGCCCAGGCGCACCCGCCCGGTCAATCCGGCCACCTGACGCTGCACTTCATCCAGCGCCTGGTCGGCATCGGCCAGCAGCCGACGGGCACGCGTCAGCAGGGTTTCGCCGACCACCGTGGGCCGTACCTGCCCGCGGGTTCGGGTAAGCAGCGCTGCCCCCACCCTCGTTTCAAGCTCGGCGACGTGCAGGCTGATGGTCGGTGGTGCCAGGTTCAACTGGCGAGCGGCCTCGGCGAAGGAGCCAAGGTCGGCGATCACCACCAGTGTGCGCAGGCGATCGAGGCTGATTTCTCGCAGGATGCTGCTCCTTGTCCGGTTGAATGTCCTGATTCAGTTAAACTGAACATCGTCATCATGATATTCAAATTTTCTTCAGATCAAACAACCGCGAGGATACACCTACTTCCTTCCTGAGCGGATCTCCACCATGCACCAGCCCCTGATATTCATCGACGGCGACCAAGGCACCACCGGCCTGCAGATCCATGCCCGCCTGCACGGTCGCGGCGACCTTCGCCTGCTGACCCTGCCCGAGGCCGAGCGCAAGGACCCGCAGCGCCGCCGCGAGGCCATCAACAGCGCCGATATTGCCCTGCTCTGCCTGCCCGACGACGCCGCACGCGAGGCCGTGGCGACAATTCACAATCCGGCGGTGCGAGTGATCGACGCCAGCTCTGCGCACCGTACCAGCCCTGGATGGGTCTATGGCTTGCCGGAGCTGGACGAGCAGCAGGCCGAGCGCATCGCCCAGGCCACACGGGTCAGCAACCCCGGTTGCTACCCGACCGGTGCCATCGCCCTGCTGCGGCCACTGGTGCGCGCCGGCCTGCTACCTGCGGACTACCCGTTGAGCGTACATGCCATTTCCGGCTACTCCGGTGGCGGTCGCGCTGCGGTCGAGCGCCATGAGCAGTCAGGCGGTGATCCTGCTCCGGCCCTGCAGCTCTATGGTCTGGAGTTGGCGCACAAGCATGTCCCGGAGATCCAGGCCCACGCTGGCCTGAGCGCACGCCCAATGTTCCTGCCAGGCTACGGCGACTATCGCCAGGGGATTGTGTTGAGCATCCCGCTGCAGCTGCGTTTGTTGTCGCCAGGCGTCACCGCCGAGCACTTGCAGGCCTGTCTCGAACAGCACTATCAGGGCGCACGCCATGTCCAGGTAATGCCCCTGCACCAGCAAGGGCCTGCGACCCCCTTGGACCCGCAGGCCCTGAACGACAGCAACGACCTGCGCCTGGCACTGTATGCCAATCCCGAGCACGGGCAGGTCCTGCTGACGGCCGTGTTCGACAACTTGGGCAAGGGTGCTTCGGGCGCTGCAGTGCAGAACCTCGACTTGATGCTGGCCGCGTTGCGCCAGTGAGGCCAAGCCGGTAAAAGCGGTTAGACTGTACACCCCGCGTCATTCAGGCGCGGGGTCAGTTCAACCGCCGGAGCCTGTCCCCCCCGATGTTCATCCTGAGCCGCCTCGACGGCGTGCCGCCCGAATCCTTCCAGAACCAGATCCGCCAGCTGGTGATCGAACATGTCGGCGCGCTGAGCAGCGTCGCCATCACCGCGGACAACCCGCTGTATCCGCTGTACCAGTACGGTGTCGGCCTCGAAGTCCACCAATACCTGCAGGCCCTGGACGGCACCCGTGGCCTGGCCGTGGAGCTGGTCCTGGCGCTGGACGCCGAGGCCCCGGACCAACTGCTGGGCTTCGCCCTCGCCCTGCCGGCCCAGGATGATCAGCACGCGTGTGTTCTGGCGTTTCTCGCCGTATCCCCTGACCACCGTCGTGAAGGCATCGCCCGTGGGTTGCTGACAGACCTGCGGGCGCGCTACAGCTGCGTGGAGATGAGCGCTTTTGCTCATGCCGTACCCTGGTTCGAGGCCATGGGCCTGCAGGTCGTGAGCGCCACCGGGCCACAAGTGCTGATGAGCAGCACCGGCAAGGCCAGCGGCGCGCTGGTCGGACGCCTGGACATTGCGCCCATCTACCAGACCCTGGAAGTGCGTCAGATCCACGCCTATCTGCTCAAGCAGCATGGCGAGGCGGCAATGATCGACGCCGAGCGCCAGCGCGATGAGCACCTTGACGAACTGACGCTGCAGGCCCAGGCCTGCGTGGCGACGCGCAAGCGCGTGCATTGAGCCGAAACGGGTTGCCGCTTCCGGAAATGGCCAGTGAGGCCATCGCCGAAGCGGCCAGGTTCAACCAGCGAAGCGCGGTATGGCTAGCCCCAGGCTCTCCCTCAGGGTCGTCCCTTCGTATGCCGTTCGGTAGACACCTCGCTCCTGCAGTAACGGCACCACCTCCTGGGTAAAGCGTCGGAACTGCCCCGGATGCCCGATGTAGATATTGAACCCGTCCAGCGCCCGGGCTTCGAACCAGTCGGCCATCTTCGCCGCCACCGTCTGCGCCGAGCCCACGAAGGCGCCTGGGCGTAGCTGGCGGCCGAACTCCACTGCCTGGCGCAGGCTGAAACCCTTGTCCCGCGCCTGGTCGGCGATGCGCTTGGCATTGGTGAAGAAACTGCTGCGGGCAAACTCGAGGCTCTGCTGCGGAAACGGCGCATCGAGGTCGTACTGGCTGAAATCGTGCCAACCGAAGTTACGCCCGAACTCCTTCAGCGCCAGCTCGAAGCTGTGATCGGCCTGATGATAGTGACGCTCGATCTCGCGGGCATGCTCGTCGGTATCACCTACATAGATTTCGGCCCCCGGCAGCACCAGCACCTGCTCAGGATCACGCCCCAGGCGTGCGGCGCGATCCTTCACGTCCCGGTAGAACGCCTGGCCCTGCTCGACGCTTGCAGCGTGGGTGAAGATCACGTCCGCCGTCGCCGCCCCCAGGTCACGCCCCTGCTCGGAATCCCCGGCCTGGAAGATCACCGGCTGGCCCTGGGGCGAGCGCTGGATATTCAGCGGGCCGACCACCGAGAAATGCTCACCCTTGTGATTGAGGCTGTGCAGCTTGGCGGGGTCGAGGAAGCGCCCGCTCTGGCGATCCCGTGGGAAGGCATCGTCTTCATAGGAATGCCAGAGCTTCTGCACTACCTCGACATGCTCGTGGGCACGACTGTAGCGGGTGTCGTAGTCGTAATGCTCATCCAGCCCATAGTTGCCGGCGGTGCCGGCATCGCCACTGGTGACCACGTTCCAACCGGCACGCCCCTTGCTGATCAGGTCCAGCGAGGCCAGGCGCCGAGCGACGTTGAACGGCGCGTTGTAGGAGGTAGTCAGGGTGCCGACCAGGCCGATATGACGGGTGCTGACAGCCAAAGCCGAGAGCAGGGTCAGAGGTTCGAGGCGATTGAGGTAATGGGACGGCGAACCTGGCGTGATGAACTGACTGTCGACGATGAAGATCAGGTCGAACAGCGCAGCTTCTGCCTGGCGGGCAATATCGATGTACCAGTCGATACTGACGCTGGCGTCGGCAGGCAGCGCCGGGTCCAGCCACAGGTTGTGTCGGCCGGGGCCACCACAGCCCATGGTCAGGGCGCCCAGTTTGATCTGTCGCTTGCTCATGCCGGGGCCTCAGTGCTGGGTGACGGAGCTGTCCTGCAGCGCCGCCGAGAACGAAGTGTCGAACAGACTCGCGGCCGGATAGCCCTTGATCAGGCCAATGCCGGCAAAGAAGTCCACGGTCTTCTGCGCATCGGTGATCACCTGCGCGTTGAGCGGTGCCAGGTCGGTGCGCGCGCGGGCGAACCAGGCGCGGGCGATGTCGCCGTCGGCACGGGTACGCTTGGCCCAGGCGTCGGCGTACGCTTCGGTGTGTGCCGGGTCGCTCAGGGTCCATTGACGCGCCTTCTTCAGGCGCTGGAGGAAGTCGGCGATCTGCGCCCGCTTGTCCTGCACCGCCTTGGCATTGGCGACCACGAAACTCTGCGCCGGGATGATCCCTTCGGCCGTGGCCAGCACCCGTGCGCCCTGGCGCTCCTGCTGGGTGACATAAGGCTCCCAGGTCGCGATCACATCGACTGAGCCGCCATCCAGCGCATGGGAGGCGTCCAGGGCGCTGAGGTAGCGCAGCTCCAATGCGTCGCGGGGTACGCCAGCCTTGTCGAGGGCGCTGAACAGCAGTTGCTGGCTCCAGGAACCTTTCCAGATCGCTGCGCGCTTGCCCTTGAGGTCGGCCAGGCTATGAATGTCAGAATCCTTGCGCGCGAGGATCGCCACGCCTTCGAGGTTCTGCCGCGACACCGCCACCACCTTGATCGGCGCCCCGAGTGCACCAAGAAACAACGGCGGTGCATCCCCCAACAGGCCGAGGTCGAGGCTGCCGACATTGAGCGCCTCGGCCACAGGGGAGCCGGCGGTGAACTGCTTCCACTCCAGGGTATAGGGCAAATCGTCAAGCACGCCGGCCGCTTCCATCACGGCACGGGCGTTGTAGCTCTGGTCGCCGACCACCAGGGTCTGCGCGACAGCCGCAAGGCTGATCGAGGTGGCCAGCACACCGGCGGCCAGTTGTTTGAGATAACGCACGTTCGTCTCCAGATGCCGCATCGGGCAAGTCAGGGCGATCCGCGCGTGCGGTCTCGTCGCGTGTAACAGTGAATGTCAGGCGTTGCGCGCTGCCACCTTGGCGCGGGTCAACGGAATCAGTATGCGGCCATAGTCCTCGGCGTCGGCCAGCGGGTCGAAGCCGCGAATGAGAAAGCTGGTCACGCCCAGGTCGTAATAGGCCTGCAAGGCATCGCGACTTGCTCATGGGCCTGGGCAAAACGGGCGATGTAGTCGTTGTCGAAGACGGGCCCGTTGGGAGCCAGGATATCCGATGACAGGCGATGGCCGATCATGCCGATGAATTGAACGCTCATTGCAGGTGTCCCAAGGTCAGTTAGGTTTTTATAGCGTTTGAATCTAATTGCCGACTTACTTATACGCTAACCACTTGATCACACCCTGTGAAATTCGTTTTAGGCATAACCTAATGCATTCAAAATGCAGATTTCGCAGATCATGCCACGCCACTTTTAAATACTTGTTTTGCATATTAGCTTATGAGTAATTTGAATTTTGAGAATATTCAGGCAGTTGCTAGGGTTTACCCATGATCGTCAGCCCGAGCCTGAACCATGAGCCAGACACCGCGCCTGGAGCGCCTGCGCCACTTCATTGGCGAACTCTCCGACCTGTTGGACCGCCACCCCGACGAAGCCACTCTGCTCGACCAGGGCCACACCCTGCTGCACAGCCTGGTCGCCCATGACGACTGGTTGCCCGAAGCCCTTGCCCAGCCGGACCCGACCCGCTACCAGCAATACCTGCTGCATTGCGATTCGCGCCAGCGCTTCTCGGTGGTCAGCTTCGTCTGGGGCCCAGGCCAGAGCACGCCGATCCATGACCACCGTGTCTGGGGTTTGATCGGTATGTTGCGCGGTGCCGAATACGCCCAAGGCTTCACCCGCGACGCCCATGGCGCCCTGGTGGCGCAGGGCGAGCGGCTGCGGATCGACCCTGGCCACGTGGAAGCGGTGTCACCGCGCATCGGCGATATCCATCAGGTCAGCAACGCCTTCGACGACCGGGTCTCGATCAGCATCCATGTCTACGGCGCCAACATCGGTGCGGTCAGCCGCGCCGTATACCTGCCCGACGGTAGCGAGAAGCCGTTCATCTCCGGTTATTCCAACACCAGCCTGCCCAACATCTGGGACCTGTCCAAAGAGAACCCTGCCCCATGACCCGCCTCAGCACTCGCAGTTTCCATGACCTTCGCACCGCCCTGCTGGCCCAGGAAGAAGTCGCCCTGATCGACCTGCGCGAGGAAGACCCCTTCGCCCAGGCGCATCCGCTGTTCGCGGCCAACATCCCGCTTTCGAAGCTGGAACTGGAAATCTTCGCCCGCGTGCCACGCCGAGATACCGCCATCACCGTCTATGACGATGGCGAGGGACTGTCGGCCATCGCTGTCGAGCGTCTGCAGGCACTGGGCTATAGCGATGTGGCAGTGCTCGAGGGTGGACTTGGCGGCTGGCGCGATGCCGGTGGCGAGCTGTTTCGCGACGTCAACGTACCCAGCAAAGCGTTCGGCGAGCTGGTGGAGAGTGTGCGCCACACCCCCTCGCTGGCCGCCGAAGAGGTCCAGGCCCTGCTCGACAGCCAGGCCGACGTGGTGGTGCTCGACGCCCGGCGCTTCGATGAATACCAGACCATGAGCATTCCCGGAGGCATCAGCGTGCCTGGCGCCGAACTGGTGCTGCGCGTCGCCGAACTGGCACCCGATCCAGCGACGCGGGTGATCGTCAACTGCGCGGGGCGCACCCGTAGCATCATCGGCACACAATCGCTGGTCAACGCCGGCATCCCCAACCCGGTGGCGGCGCTGCGCAACGGCACTATCGGCTGGACACTGGCCGGTCAACAACTGGCCCACGGCCAGGCGCAGCGCTTCGCCGAGGTCGGCGACAGCACCCGCAGCAGCGCTGCCGACCGCGCCCGCGCCGTCGCCGACCGGGCCGGAGTGCGACGCCTGGACCGCCAGGGCCTGGCCACCTGGCAGGCAGAGACTGCGCGCACCACCTATCTGTTCGACGTGCGCACACCCGAGGAATACGTTGCCGGTCACCTGCCCGACAGCCGCTCCACGCCCGGTGGCCAGTTGGTGCAGGAAACCGATCACAACGCCAGCGTACGCGGCGCCCGCATCGTGCTGGTCGATGACGACGGCGTGCGTGCCAACATGAGCGCTTCGTGGCTCGCGCAGATGGGCTGGGAAGTGGCGGTGCTCGACGGCCTGAGCAAGGCCGACTTCAGCGAAACCGGCGAATGGCAGGCACCCCGCCCGGCGCTGGCGCGCAATACCGAGATCGACGTCGAGCAATTGCAGGCCTGGCTGGCCGAGGAAGGCACCGTCTTGCTGGACTTCACCGCCAGCGCCAACTACGTCAAGCGCCACATCCCAGGTGCTTATTGGGCGATCCGCGCGCAGTTGCCCGAGGCCCTGGAGCGCCTGCCCAAGGCCGAGCGCTACGTGCTGACCTGCGGCAGCAGCCTGCTGGCAAGCTTTGCCGCCACCGACCTGCAAGCCCTGACGCGCACACCGGTCTACCTGCTGACAGGCGGCACGGCGAGCTGGATCGCCGCCGGCAAGCCACTGGAAACAGGTGAGACGCGCCTGGCGGTGGAGCGTACCGACCGCTACCGCCGGCCATACGAAGGGACCGACAACCCGCGTGAAGCCATGCAAGGCTACCTCGACTGGGAGTTCGGTCTGATCGCGCAACTGGAGCGTGATGGCACCCACGGCTTCAAGGTGCTGTGACCCGAAGCGCTGTGGCTGCAGGCCTATCCGCTCCTGCGAGGTACGCCTGCAGCTTCAGCGCCAGAAACCCATGCAAGCGCCGCACCGCCGGGCTCAGCGACTGCCGGTGCGCGCACACCAGTTGCAGCGGTGCCGCCTGCCCTGCATGGTCCGTCAGCAACTCCACCAGCCTTCCGGCGCGAATGTCCTCGAGCACATCCAGGCGCGACTTGTAAACCACACCGAGCCCTGCCACCGCCCAGCGTCGCACGATATCGGCATCGTCGCTGCAGCGGTCGCCACTGACCAGTACCGTGGTCATTGCGCCTGCATTCTCGAAACTCCAGCGTTCGTGGATCTGCTCACCCATTACATAACGCAGGCAGTTGTGCCCGGCCAGCGCCTGCGGAGTCTGCGGCGCGCCATGGCGGGCGATATAGGACGGTGCTGCACAGAGCGTACGCCGGTTAGCGGCGGCCAGCGGCAAGGCCACCAGGCTGGAGTCCCCCAGCAGCCCGTAGCGGATGCTGGCATCCAGTTGCTCGCCAAATAGATCGGCCACCTGGTCGCTGACCCGCAGGCGCATGTCGAGTCGTGGATATTCGGCCTGAAACTCCGTCAGCCAGGGCAACAGCAGGTTGCGCCCCAGGTCCGACGGCATCGACAACCGCAGTGGCCCCGCCAGTTCGGCGCGTGCTTGCTCCAACGCCATCTCGCCGTCGACCAGCGCGTCCAGGGCCTGACGCGCGTGAGGCAGATAACGCTCGCCATCGTCCGACAGGCGCAGACGGCGTGTCGAGCGCACCAACAGGCGAATCCCCAGGCTGTGCTCCAGACGCTGCAGCGCGGCGCTGGCCAGAGCCGGCGAGATGTCCAACTGCCGCGCTGCCGCCGAAAGCCCACCGGCCTCGACAGTGGTGACGAACACCTGAAGGTCGTCCATGCGCACCCGCTTCTTCATGCGACGACTCCTTCACGTTCCACGCGCCGCGCATCACGACGTATCGCCTGGGGCGGAATACCGAACCCGCGTACAAAAGCCTCGCGCAAATGCCGACGGTCGCGAAATCCTGTCTCGCGCGCCACCACATCCAGGCTGTGGCGACTCTGCTCGATCATCAGCCGCGCCGCCTCCAGGCGCAGGCCCTCGATGGCTCGCGCCGGCGATTGCCCGGTTTCGGCAGTGAACACCCGGCTGAACTGGCGCGGGCTCAGGTGCGCAACCTCGGCCAGTTCCTCGACGCTCAGCGGCCGCCGCAGGTGCTGGCGAGCGTACTCGAGCACGCTCTGCATGCGGTCGGTGCGCGGTGCCAGGTCGAGCAGCTGCGAATGTTGCGACTGGCCTCCCGAGCGACGCTGGTGCATCACCAGCCGATGCGCAACGGCTCGTGCGAGCTCATGGCCGTGATCCTGCTCGAGCATGCCCAGGGCCATGTCGATACAGGCGGTCATGCCGGCGGACGTCCAGATGTTGCCATCGGCAATGAAGATGCGGTCGTCCTCTACCTGGATCGCCGGGTGCATCTGCCGCAGCTCCCGGGCGTAGACCCAATGCGTGGTCGCCCGACGCCCGTCGAGCAGGCCGGCTGCCGCCAAGGTGAAGGCCCCCGTACAGATCCCGGCGGTACGCCGCGCCTGCTCGCCCAGCCGACGCACCAGGTCCACGCTGGCCGCATCGGCAGGTGAGGCGATCGGCGACAATGTGCCCGCCACCAGCCAGGTGTCGGCATGCCCCGGGGTATCGACCGCCTGGGTCTGCAACTGCATACCCAGCGACGACACCAGCACACCGCCGGCCACGCTGTAGTTGCCCAAGGCGTAGAGGCGCTTGCCCGTCAGCACATTGGCGAACTCGAACACCGACTGCGACGCCAGCGCCATGACTTGGAACCTTTCACACAACAGATAGCCGACCCGATGCATGACGCACCTCGCTTGATGTCCTGAAAACGTACTATATGTGTCATTTGCGCCACAAGCAAAGCCGCGCATCATCGCTGCAACCCCACCCACGGAGCAGCAA
Source organism: Pseudomonas sp. SYWMCR5 (assembly GCF_057197165.1). Taxonomy (NCBI): domain Bacteria; kingdom Pseudomonadati; phylum Pseudomonadota; class Gammaproteobacteria; order Pseudomonadales; family Pseudomonadaceae; genus Pseudomonas; species Pseudomonas sp. SYWMCR5. The sequence goes on along the minus strand of NZ_JBXUNH010000002.1, from coordinate 277,642 downwards.
CCATGACTCGTACAGCCCTCATCACTGGCGCCTCTACCGGCATTGGCGCACTCTACGCCGAACACCTGGCCCGCCGTGGCCACGACCTGATCCTGGTCGCCCGCAACCGCGAACGCCTCAATCAACTGGCCTCGCGCCTGAGCAGCCAGACCGGGCGCAGCGTCGAAGTCCTGCCGGCAGACCTGGCCGACAGCCAGGATCTGGCGCGCATCGAAACCCGCCTGCGCGAAGATGCCAGCATCGGCCTGCTGGTCAACAACGCGGGTATCGGCACCCACACCGCGCTGCTGGAAAGCGACGTCGAGCAGATGATCCGCATGATCACCCTGAACATCACCGCCCTCACCCGCCTGACCTATGCTGCGGTGCCTGGCTTCGTCGAGCGCGGCGAGGGTGCGCTGATCAACATCTCCTCAGTGGTCAGCCTGCTGCCGGAACTGCTCAATGGCGTGTATGGCGGCAGCAAGGCCTACGTCACCGCCTTCACCCAGAGCCTGCACAAGGAGCTGGCCGACAAAGGCGTGCAGGTCCAGGCCGTGCTGCCCGGCGCCACCGCCACCGATTTCTGGAGCATCGGCGGCCTGCCGGTGGAGCACCTGGATCCGGCGATCGTCATGACTGCCGAGGATTTGGTGGAAGCGGCACTGGCCGATTTCGACGCCAAGCGCCTGATCTCGATTCCGTCGCTGCACGAATTCGAACGCTTTGAGGCGTTCGAGGCCAGCCGTCAGGCGTTGAACGGGCACCTGTCGAATCAACAACTGGCGCCGCGTTATCGTCAGGGTTGATCGGGCTGTGCGATTGCGTGAGGGCTGACAGGTGTTCGCCGAAAGCTCTTTAGCGCCTGTAAGATCGAGCGCCGCCCGCGAGGCGCTCGATCTTACAGGCGCTAAAGAGCCTTCGCCGAGCAACAAAACTTGCGAGCCGCCACCCGAAATCGGAAGCTAGGCCGTCACCCATCCGGATAGCCCCATGGAACTGCACATTCGCCTGGAGGGCCGCAAGGGCCTGGCCGAGCAGCTCTACCAGCAGCTGCGCAGCGCCATTGACAGCGGCCACCTGGCAGCCGGCACCCAGCTGCCTCCCACGCGCCTGCTGGCCGAGCAGTTGCGGATATCGCGCAAGACCGTGGCCGAAGCCTACTCGCGGCTGACCTACGACAACCTGCTCAGCGGCGTGGTCGGACGTGGCACCTTCGTCAGCCCACGCCGGGCCCTGCAAGCCAGCGACGTCGAGCCGATTGCCCTGGCCGCCGCCAGCAGCCTGGAACGCTGGCAGCAACGCGCCACCGTGCTCGGCCGCTCCGCCCTCGAGGCGCCCTCGCGTTACGACTTCGTCGGCGGCGTATCGGCCAAGAGCCAGTTTCCCTTCGATCAATGGCGCGCCTGCCTGCAGTACGCCCTGCGCTGCAGCCAGCGCCACAGCGAGCGCCAGTTCCCGGCCCAGGGCCTGCCCGAGCTGCGCGAGGCCATCGCCCATCACATTGCCTTCGCCCGCGGCGTACATTGCAGCGCCGCCGATGTGTTGGTGTGCAACGGCGCCCAGCAGGCGCTGGACCTTATCGCCCGGGTATTGATCGAACCCGGTACACGCGTGGCCATGGAGGATCCCGGCTACCCGCCGGCACGCCAGCTGTTTCTGGCGATGGGCGCCGATTTGCAGTCGGTGCCGGTGGACGATGAAGGGCTGTGCGTCGAGCAGATCGCTGACGGCACCCGGCTGATCTACGTGACGCCGTCACACCAGTTCCCGCTGGGCATGCCGATGAGCGAGCGGCGCCGACACGCCCTGCTCGCCCGCGCAGCCGAGTTGGGAGCACTGATCATCGAGGACGACTACGACTGCGAGTTTCGCTATCAGGGCCCGGCCAGCGATGCGTTGCAACGCCTGGATCGACATGGGCTGGTGGCCTATGTCGGCACCTTTTCCAAGACCTTGCTGCCGGAGCTGCGCCTGGGCTATGCCGTACTGCCACCCAACGTCCTGCGCGCCGCCTGCGTGGCCAAGCACCTCAGCGACTGGCACAGCCCGAGCCTGCAGCAGTGGGCGCTGGCGCGCTTCATCGGCGAAGGGCACCTGAACCGCCATATTCGCCGCTGCCACGACATCTATGCCGCGCGGCGCGAACGAATCCTCGCACGCCTGGACAGCGACCTGGCGCCCTGGCTGAGCGCCGTACCGGCCAGCGCCGGCTTTCACCTCAGCGCCCTGGCCGCACCTGGAGTCGATGTGGAGTTGCTGGTCCGGCTGACACGCCGGGTCGAAGTCGGCGTCTATTCACTGGCGCCGTTCTTCAACGACGTGCCGGTGCGTCCGGGGCTGCTGATGGGCTTCGGCGCCATCGAGCGGCTGGACATCGACCCGGCGCTGGACCGCGTGCGCGACGCCCTGCAGCAGCTCAGTTGAGCGTCGTCGCCTGCAGAGAGTGCCCCCGCCGGGCCATGGCAGCGGCGTAGCCTTGGGGGGCAAAGCGTACGGTCACCAGCAGCATCGCCACCACGGTCAGCGTCAGTAAGGTCCAGGCCGCCTGGAAGTCGCCGGTGAACGCGCGCAGCCAGCCGGTCACATAAGGCACGGTGCCGGTGACGATGAAGCCGACACCCTGCACGAAAGCAGCCAGACTCCCCGCCTCGCCCGGTGTTTTCAGATGCTCGAGGGTCAGAGTAAGGCTCAGGCTGAAGCACGCACCCAGCCCCAGGCCGATCATCGCCACCCAAAGCCCCATGGCCTGGGTAGGCGCCCACAGCAAGCCGAGAAACCCGCCCAACTGGATCGCCAGCGCCAGCCACAGGCCAGGCCGCCGATCATGCAGGCGCCTAAGCAGCAAGGGTAGCCCCAGCGCGCCACTGACCTGGAAGATGGTCATCAACCCCACCAACTCACCACCCCCCTGAGCTGTACCGCCGTGCTCCAGGTGATAGGCCGGCAACCAGGCGACCATGCTGGTGTAGCCACCGTTGATCAGGCCGAAATACAGCGCCAACAACCAGGCACGGCGATTACCGAACCAGTGACCGCCGCTGGCACCGGCCAGGTGAGGCGTGTCGTGGCGCGGACGTAGCCAGGCCCAGCCGCACAGCGCAAGCAGCGCTGGTACTGCCCAGATACCCAGCCCCGCCTGCCAGCGCCCCGCTGCCTCGCTGACGGCCGGGCCGAGCACCGCAGCCAGGCCGCCGCCGCTCATCAAGGCCGCCGAATACAACCCCATCGACGCCGCCAGACGGGTCGGAAACCAGCGATTGACCAGCCCGGGCATCATGCCCTGTACCACCGCCACTCCAACCCCGGCAACTGCCGCACTGGCGATCAACGCCCAAGCGCTGTCCAACTGCAGGCGCCACAGGCAGGCCACGGCAATCGCCAAAAGCCCTCCCAGCATCCCGCCGTGCTCGCTGATCCAACGCCGCAGCCAAGGCTGCAGCAAAGGCACCAGCCCCATGCACAGCACCGGTAGCGCCGTGAGCAACGCCGCTTGCTGGTAGCCAAGCCCGGTGCTGTTGCGCATGGGTTCGAGCAAGGGACCAATGCTGGTCAGGATCGGCCGCAGGTTAAGGGCCAGCAGGATCACCAGCAGCAGGTTCAACGCGCCTCTCATGCCGGGTTCGCCTGCCGCCACTGCTGGTACAGGCCGCCCTCGCCCTCGGGCTTGAGCGCCCGCAGTGGCAGGCTCTGCTGCTGCGGCGCACGTGCCATCTGCGCGTAGACCGCCGCCGTGGACAGCCCGTAAGGCTCGCCCTCGTCGTTGTCATAGGCAAACCATGCCCGCTCGATGCCGCACAGGTGCATGGCAGCCAGGCACATCGGGCACGGGTGGCCGCTGGCATAGACTTCAGCGCCGTCCAGACGCGACCGGCCCAAGGCCTGGGCGGCTTTGCGGATCGCCTGCAATTCGGCATGGGCGGTCGGGTCCTGGGTGCTGTGAATCTCGTTGACCGCACGGGCCACGACCTGGCCCTGATACACCAGTACTGCACCGAACGGGCGGCCACCCGCCTCGATATTGGCGCGGGCCAGCGCCAATGCTTCACGCATGAAGGTTTCGTTGGACATGAATCGATACTCCTCGAACAACAGGCAGCCATTATCCCGGCTGCTGGCGCGCGGCAGAAATGAAGAGATTGGATGCAGGTCAGTGGCCGCACGAATGCCGGCATTGGTCTCCCGGCAAATAGCGGGATTGGCTATCGGGCCCTGCAGGCAACGGCGCTACGCTGGCACCACGAATCACCCCTGACTTGAACTGACTGGAGAATCACCATGCACGATCGAATCGAATGGGCCAGGCACGCCCCTGAAGCCTACAAGGCCATGGTCGGCCTGGAGCAGGTCCTGGCCAAGTGCGGCCTGGAGCATTCACTGCTCGAACTTGTGCGCCTGCGCGCCTCGCAGATCAACGGCTGCGCCTATTGCATGAACCTGCACGCCAACGATGCGCGCAAGGCGGGCGAAACCGAGGCACGCTTGCAGACCTTGAGCGTCTGGCAGGAAACCCGTTTCTTCACGCCCCGTGAGCGCGCCGCGCTGGCCTGGCTGGAAAGCCTCACCCGCTTGCCCGAACGCGGTGCACCGCAGGCCGAATACGAAGCGCTGCTGGAGCATTTCGAAGCGGGCGAAGTCGCCAACCTGACCCTGGCGATCGCTACCATCAATGCCTGGAACCGCTTTGGTGTCGGCTTTGCCATGGTGCCGGCTTGAGGTGGAGCCTTTGGGGCCGCCATGCGGCCCAGGCCATCTATGGGTTCACGCCCAGCCGGGTCCGATAACTCCCCGGACTCTGCCCCGTCCACTTCTTGAATGCACGATGAAAGGCGCTGGGCTCCTGGAACCCGGTCTGCTCGGCGATCTCGGCAATGCTCAACTGCCCCTCGCGCAATCGCTCGAACGCCATGGCCCGGCGCACTTCGTCCTTGATCTGCTGGTACGAGCGCCCCTCGCGCTCCAGTTGCCGGCGAAAGGTACTGGCGCTCAGGCCCTGGCGCTCGGCCATGGCAGTCAGGGTCGGCCACTGTCCGTAGCCACGGCTGCGCAGGTGGCGATACACCTCCGCCACCAGGTCGCCTTGGTTGCGAAAACGGATCACCAGGCCCTGTGGCGCGCTGCGCAGGAAGGTCTTGAGCGCGGCCAGGTCCTGCACCACCGGCAGGCGCAACCAGGCACTGTCGAACTCCACTTCGGTCCGCCCGCTGCCCAAGCGCAGGTCCGGTCCCCACAGCAGCGTGTCGTCGTCCTGTGCGGGGCGCGCCACGGCCAGCTCGGTGCGGTCGATGCTGATGCGTCTTCCAGCCAGCCAGCACAGCAGGCCGACGACCAGCACCAGAAAGGTTTCCTCGGCATAGACCCGGGTCAGAGGATCGCCGATGTTCGATTGCACGCTGATCACCGCACGCCCGCCGCGCACCGCAAAACTGCCGCGCAAATCGCGCAGGAACAGTGCGAAATTGCCCAGGCACTGGCGCAGGGCCTTTTCCAGGGTCAGCTCCTGGATCAAGCCACGGCAGATCAGGGCAAAGCTACCCATCGGCATGCCATGGCTGTCGAGACGGAAAAACTCGTCGTCCAGGTCTTCGATCAGCGCCAGCCACAGCCGGGCAAACGCCTTGGCCGGCACCCGCGCCTGGGGCTGGGCCAGCAGCGCCGGGTCGATGCCGACCGCACGCAGTTGCGCATCGCGCGCCTCGGGGCGATCGCGCAGGGCGTGGAGCATGGCATTGAGAAAGTACACCGCGACCGAATCGCTTTCGCGCATGACGGATATCCGCTGTCTATGCTGAGTGGCAAAAAATGCCAGGTTGACTGAGCAGTTTCGGCATAGGCCCTTTCTCGGCCTTTGCCTAGACTCGGAACCCATCCGCAACGGTCGCCATTCTCGCAGAGCCCGGCACCGTCCCGCCACGCCTTCGCAATCGGAGCTATATATGAGCAGCGCAGAAATCTACGTCGTCAGTGCAGTGCGTTCGGCCATCGGTGGTTTTGGTGGTTCACTCAAGGACCTGCCGCTGGCCGACCTCGCCACCGCCGTAACGCGCGCTGCCATCGAGCGCTCGGGCGTGGCCGCCGAGCAGATCGGCCATGTGGTGATGGGCAACGTGATTCCGACCGAGCCCCGCGACGCCTACCTGGGCCGAGTGGCGGCGATGAACGCCGGCATTCCCAAGGAAACCCCGGCATTCAACGTCAACCGCCTGTGCGGGTCGGGCCTGCAGGCTATCGTATCCGCCGCCCAGGGCCTGCTGCTGGGCGATACCGACATTGCCCTGGCGGCTGGCGCCGAGTCCATGAGCCGCGGCCCTTACCTGCTCCCGCAAGCCCGTTGGGGTGCGCGCATGGGTGACCTGCAGGGCATCGACTACATGGTCGGCATCCTGCAGGATCCATTCGAAGGCTTCCACATGGGTATCACCGCCGAGAACGTCGCCGCCAAGCACGGCATCACCCGTGAAATGCAGGACGAACTGGCGTTGACCAGTCAGCGTCGCGCCGCCCGCGCCATCGCCGAAGGCCGCTTCGACAGCCAGATCGTGCCGATCGAACTGAAAACCCGCAAAGGCAGCGTGCAGTTCGCCATCGATGAGCACGTGCGCGGGGATGTCAGTGCCGAACAGTTGGCGGGGATGCGCACCGCGTTCAAGAAAGACGGCAGCGTCACCGCTGGCAATGCCAGCGGGATCAACGACGGCGCCGCTGGCCTGGTCCTGGCTACTGGCGATGCGGTGCGCCGCCTGGATCTCAAGCCGCTGGCACGGCTGGTGGCCTACGCCCATGCCGGGGTCGAACCTGAGCTGATGGGCCTGGGCCCGATCCCGGCCACGCGCAAGGTGCTGGAAAAAGCCGGCCTGTCGGTCAACGACCTGGACGTGATCGAATCCAACGAAGCCTTCGCCGCCCAGGCCTGCGCCGTGGCCCAGGCATTGGGCTTCGACCCGGAAAAGGTCAACCCCAACGGTTCGGGCATCTCGCTGGGCCACCCGGTCGGCGCCACCGGCGCGATCATCGCCACCAAGGCCATTCACGAGTTGCAGCGCATCCAGGGCCGCTATGCGCTGGCCACCATGTGCATCGGCGGCGGCCAAGGCATCGCCGTGGTCTTCGAGCGCGTGTGACGGGAGCATCGACATGACCATTCAGCAGATTGCCGTGATCGGCGCCGGTACCATGGGCAACGGCATCGCCCAGGTGTGCGCGATAGCCGGTTTCCAAGTGTTGCTCATCGATGTCAGTGACGCTGCGCTGGAGCGCGGTGTCGCCACACTGAGCAAGAACCTGGAGCGCCAGGTCAGCAAGGGCACCCTTGAGGCGGACAAAGCCGAAGCAGCCAGGACACGCATCCGCACCAGTACCGATTACGCACAGCTGTCGAGCGCGCAACTGGTGATCGAGGCCGCCACCGAAAACCTGGCGCTCAAGCAGCGCATCCTCCAGCAGGTGGCCGCCAGTGTCGCTGCACAGTGCCTGATCGCCACCAATACCTCCTCGCTGTCGGTCACTCAGCTGGCCGCCAGCATCGAGCACCCTGAGCGGTTCATCGGCGTGCATTTCTTCAACCCGGTGCCGATGATGGCCCTGGTCGAGGTCATCCGTGGCCTGCAGACCAGCGACACGACCTACGCCCAGGCGCTGCTGGTCACCGAGAAACTGGGCAAGACACCGATCACTGCGGGCAATCGCCCGGGCTTCGTGGTCAACCGCATCCTGGTGCCGATGATCAATGAAGCGATCTTCGTGCGTCAGGAGGGACTGGCCAGCGCCGAGGATATCGACACGGGCATGCGCCTGGGCTGCAACCAACCGATTGGCCCGCTGGCCCTGGCCGACCTGATCGGCCTGGACACCCTGCTGGCGATCATGGAGGCCTTCCACGAGGGCTTCAACGACAGCAAGTACCGCCCTGCACCGCTGCTCAAGGAGATGGTTGCCGCCGGATACCTCGGGCGCAAGAGCGGCCGTGGTTTCTTCACCTACTGAGGAGCGCGCGCCATGCCAGTCACTGCTGCCCTGCGCTGCGCCAATTTCGAGGAACGCCGCGACAGGGCCATGGCGCTGTTCGCCGAAAAAGGCTTCGGCCAGGTCAGCATGCGCGAGCTGGCCGCGCATGTCGGGCTGACGGCGGGCTCGCTGTACCACCATTTCCCGAGCAAGCAGGACTTGTTGTTCGACCTGATCGAGGAACTGTACGAAGAACTGCTGGCTACGCTCGACCAGGGCCGCCGGGCACTGGCCCGGGGCAAGCCGGCACTGCCTGGCCTGATTGCCGCACACTGGCAACTGCATGCAGAACGGCCCTTGCAGTTTCGTCTGGCAGAGCGGGATTTCTGCTGCCTGAGCGAGGCTCAGCAGAGACGCCTGGGCGAGCTGCGCCAGGACTACGAAACCGGGCTGTTGCAACTGGTCGCGCCCAAGGCGCGGCATGGCGGCGAGGTGCTGGCAGCGGCCGGCCATGTGCTGGGCAGCTTGCTGAACCAGCTGCCGGGCGTTCTGCAAGCGCGTGGCGTGCCCGAGCTGCAAGGCGTCGGGCTGATGGAGAGCCTGGTGGCGGGCGGGATAGAGCGAGCGTTGGTGTGAACGGTACGCGCTTCGCGTCCCGCTCACACCACCCTCTGCGTCAGGACGCCGCCGAAGCTTCCTCGCCCACCACTTCACGCGCTGCGTAGCGCTGCGCCAGCACCGCACACACCATCAGCTGGATCTGGTGGAACAGCATCAGCGGCAGGATCATCGCGCCGATCCCGCTCCCCACGAACAATACCTGAGCCATCGGCACCCCGGTGGCCAGGCTCTTCTTCGAGCCGGCAAACAGGATGGTGATGCGGTCTTCGACGCTGAAGCCCAGCACGCGCCCCAGCAAGCGGGTACCGAGCAGCACCACCGCCAGCAACACGCCGCAGGCGACGAACAGACCCAGCAAGTGCTGCGGCGAGACGGTACTCCACAAGCCCGTCACCACCGCTTCACTGAACGCGGTATAGACCACCAGCAGGATCGAACCCTGGTCGACGATCTTCAGCCAGCGTGCATTCTTCTTGACCCAGGCGCCGATCCAGCGACGGGCGATCTGCCCGGCCACGAAGGGCACCAGCAGCTGCAAGGTGATCTTCAGTACTGCATCGAGCCCCGAACCGGTATCGCCGTCAGCCCCCAGCAACAGCATCACCAGCAACGGCGTAAGGAAGATACCCAGCAGGCTGGAGGCCGCCGCGCTGCAGATCGCTGCCGGGACATTCCCACGTGCCAGCGAAGTGAAGGCGATGGCCGATTGCACGGTCGCCGGCAAGGCACACAGGTACAGCAAGCCCAGGTACAGCTCGTTGCCCACCAGCGGCACGAACAGGGGCTTGAACGCCAGGCCCAGCAACGGGAACAGGACGAAGGTGCACGAGAACACCAGAATGTGCAGGCGCCAGTGGCCGGCCCCGGCGATGATCGCCTCGCGGGACAGCTTGGCGCCGTGCAGGAAGAACAGCAGGGCAATCGCCAGGTTGGTCAGCCAGCCAAAGGCGACCGCGCCGTCACCCGAGCAGGGCAGCAAGGTGGCAAGCAGGACCACCGAGAGCAGGGTCAGGGTGAATTTATCGAAAAGCATGCGCAGGTACTTCATGAGGTGTCCGTCTTGTCATGGTGCAAGGCCTGACGATAAGGTCTGCGCTCTCTCGGCGCTAACGCCGGAACCCCCGCCAGTGTCGCTGAACGGACATTGGCCCTCTTCCAGGCAAGGAAACCTATCGATGTACAGCCTACGCCCCGTCCTGCTCACCCTGGCCCTGGCGGTGTCCGCCCCCCCTGCGCTGGCCGACGACCTGCAACGCCAGGTCGACGCCATCGTCCAGCCACTGATGCAGGCACAACACATTCCCGGCATGGCCGTGGCGGTCTACGCCAACGGCCAGGCGCACTACTTCAGCTACGGCGTGGCCGACAAGGACGACAACCGGCCTGTGACCCACGACACGCTTTTCGAGGTCGGCTCGGTGAGCAAGACCTACACCGCCACCCTCGTCGCCCTGGCCAGCGCCCAAGGCAAGCTCGACCTCGATGCCCCGGCCAGCCGCTACCAGCCAGCGCTGGCGAAGTCGGACCTGGGTACGGCGAGCGTGCTGGAGCTGGGCGCCTACAGTGCCGACTGCCTGCCCTTGCAGTTCCCCGACGCGGTGGCCAACGACGCGCAGGCGTTGGTGTTCCTCCAGCAATGGCAGCAGAAAACCGAGCGCGGCACCCGCCGTTGCTATTCCAATCCGAGCCTGGGACTGTTCGGCAACCTCGCGGCGCAGGCACAGAAGCGCCCGTTCGCCGAACTGATGCAGCAAGGCCTGCTCCCGAGCCTGGGCCTGAAGCACACCTACCTGCAGGTCCCGGCAGCAGAACGCGGCCACTACGCCCAGGGCTACGACGCCAATGAGCGCCCGATTCGCGTAAGCCCTGGCGCCTTCGCCGACGAAGCCTACGGCATCAAGACCAGCGCTACCGACATGCTCACCTACCTGCGCGCGCAACTCGATCCACGGGGATTGTCGGCGGATATGGCCAAGGCGATCGCCATCACCCACGGCGGCTACTTCCAGTTGGGCGACATGACCCAGGGCCTGGGCTGGGAACGCTACCCCTACCCGGTCGCACTCGACACCCTGATCAAGGGCAATGGTGTGCAGATGATCCGTGAGCCGCAAATCGCTACACGGCTGCAACCCGCACAACCGGCCGGCCCGGCGTACTGGTACAACAAGACCGGGGCCACTACCGGGTTCGGTGCCTACGTCGCCTTTGTGCCTGCCAAGGGGGTCGCCATCGCGCTGCTCGCCAATCGCAATTACCCCAACGATGAACGGGTCCGTGCAGCCCACGCGATCCTGTCTGCTGTAGCGCCTTGAGTGCCATGCATTTCAAGGTGTTTGCGTAGAGGCTGAGAGGGGTTCGCCGAAAGATTTTCAGCGTCTATGAGATCGAGCGCCGCGCGGGCGGCGCTCGATCTCATAGGCACTAAAAAACTTTCGGCAAGCCCCTGTCAGCCCTCACACAATCGCACGCGAACACCTTGAAAGGGATGACCTTGAGTGCGCGCTATTCCCCTGAAAAAGCAGGATTGTCCGACAAGATGTAGTGACTAAAAATTTTCACTACAAACCCATTGACGCCCTTCCCCAGCCTTGTGCATGATGAGGCCGTCTCCCTGATCGGGAGCGGTGGCAAGGGTGTTCCAGACGGCCTGCGCGGTAACGCAGGCCGTCCGTGGAGAGGGAAACTGTCCAAAAGGCAGCGTGAGAAAGCCCCTGTTGCGATGCTGCTGTAGCAGCCTTGGTAGAGCGCTACACCGCTGTGGCGCCAACTGTGAAAATCACCAACGAATGGGTAATGGGGGCTTTATGATGAACTTGAACAACAATCCTACGATCGACCAATTGGCTCAGCTGTTCGCCGCACGCAAGGACAGCCTCGACGACCACCTGCTGTGGGTCAGCCAGACTGGCGAGGTCCGCCTCGACCGCCTGCCGGCCAACACCGTCGAAGACGAATCCGACCTGCATATGCCCGACAGCATGTGCGCCCGTTTCAAGGTCTACCGCCGTGGCCAGGGCTACGTCGGCAAGAAGGCCGCCGCCGACACTCAGTTCGTCGAACGCGTACTCATGACCCTGCAACAAGAATGGCCTGCCGCCCGTGAGCAGCAGACCGTCAAGGTGATCGACCCACTCAACTGAGTTGTACACCGCTACTTGAGCCCGGCCCGCAAGGCCGGGCTTTTTCATGCCCGGAGCAGGCCCCTGCGATGGGCATCAATGAGTCGTCAGGATGACTTTTTGGCGGGCACCCGTGGCGTGAAGCGCCCTTTCTTGCTGCGCTGCAAGTGGGCCGGCTGAAGCTGCTCGGATTCGTCCAGGGTCATGTTGGCAAAACCCAGGTGAAAGGCCGTCTGGCCGCAACGTACCTGGCTGTTGATCGGGAATGCGTCGTTCAGGTCTTCGATATAGGACTCGCTCATACCCTGTCTCCCCTCCAAAGGCGACCGCGTCGGCAAGCAGCCTGCTTGCCCAGAGAAACACGGCTCGTTGAACTGAGACTAGCCGGTCATTTGCAGACCACCCGGACGAAAGACCTTTGCCCGACCAGTGGCACCTCGCCGCTATTTAAGACGCACAGCCGTCCCGGTGGCGAACACCACGACCATCCCACCCTGCACGGACGGCATGCTGATTTCGAAGTCCACGCCCACCACTGCATCGGCCTGCAAGCGACGTGCCCGCTCCAGCAGTTCCTCGGTGGCCTGCTCGCGCGCCTGGCGCAATGCGCTTTCCAGGGTTTGCGAGCGACCGCCGAAGAAGTCGCGCCAGCGTGCGAAGAAATCGCGCACGAAGTTGACGCCCTGCACCGATTCGGCGCTGACCACGCCGAGGTACTCGCTGATCGGGCGACCTTCGAGCTGGCTGGTAGTGGAAATGATCATGGGCGCGGCTCCGTGGTTCTGGAAAACCCCTGATGCTAACAGAGCCTCGCGTTCGACAGGTTACTGCGCGCTGGCAGCTCGCAGGCGTTGGCCCAGGCGGGGCCCGAAGACATTGATCAGCAGCCCCAGCATCACCAGCAGCGCCCCCCAACCCTGTGCGGCGCTCAGGCGCTCGTCGAGCAGCCAGGCCGAGGAGCTCAGGCCGATCACCGGCACCAGCAGCGAAAATGGCGCGACCTTGCCGGCCGGGTGACGCGAGAGCAATGTGCTCCACAGGCTGTAGCCGAGCATGGTGGCGACCAGCGCCAGGTAGAGCAACGCCAGCACCGAACTCATGCCGATGTTGGCCAGCGCATGACCGATGCGCTCCGGCCCCTCCAACCACCACGACAGCGCCAGGAACGGCAGCGGCGGGATCAACCCGCCCCAGATCACCAGGGCCACCAGGTCCACCGAGCCAAAGCGCCGGGTAATGATATTGCCCATGCCCCACATGGCGCCGGCGCACAGGGTCAACAGCAGCGCCACCAATGGCACATGACTGCTGTCTTCGCTGCCGATCACCGCAAGGCCGCCGGCCGCCACCAGCAACCCGAGCACACTGGCCGGGCGCAACCGCTCCCCCAGAAACAGCGCAGCGAAACCCAAGGTGAAGAACGCCTGCGATTGCAGTACCAACGAAGCCAGCCCCGGAGGCATGCCGCTGTACATGGCCTGGAACAGGAAGGCGAACTGCCCGAGGGAGATGGTCGCGCCATAGGCGATCAGCCAGCGCCAGGGCAGGTTCGGGCGCTTGATGAAGAGGATCGCCGGAAAGGCCACCAGCATGAAACGCAAGGCGCCGAGCAGCATGGGCGGAAGGCCGTCGAGCCCGACCTTGATGACCACGAAGTTGACGCCCCAGGCAATGATCACCAACAGGGCGATCAGCAGGTCCTTGACTGGCATTGCGGTGTTCCTTCTATCAGGCATTTCACGACATATTTCGTTACAGCATAAGGGTATTCCTTCGCCAGCGACCAGCACAGTTGCGGCCTAGGGTTGCGCAACAGTCAGCTGTTTATGCAAGTGGTGGATGGTTTGGCAGTGACCTCTTCGCTATCCCAAAAGTCGATGCCTGCGCATTGACCATCTTGTATATACATGATGATATAAGAGCAGAGTCATCCCTCAGGATGCCCTCCCCGCCCTACAACAACAAACCAGCGGAGCACCACATGTCCAGCAAGCCCGTGATCGAGCGGCGCTCGATCGACTACATTCCCGAAGCTGAACGCCACGGACGCGTGTACAGCCAGTTCACCCTGTGGCTGGGAGCCAATCTGCAGATCACCGCCATCGTGACCGGCGCCCTCGCCGTCGTGCTTGGCGGTGATGTGTTCTGGTCGCTGATCGGCCTGCTGCTGGGCCAAGTGATTGGCGGAGCGGTCATGGCCTTGCACGCCGCCCAGGGGCCGCGACTGGGGCTGCCGCAGATGATCTCCAGCCGCGTGCAGTTCGGCGTCTATGGCGCGGCCATCCCGATGGTGCTGGTGTGCTTGATGTACCTGGGGTTCACTGCCACCGGCACAGTGCTGTCGGGCCAGGCTATCGGCCAGTTGCTCAGTGTCAGCGACAGTGCCGGTATCCTGATCTTCGCTGGCGTGATCGTGCTGGCCACCCTCGCCGGCTACCGCGTGATCCACTGGATCGGCCGTGTCGCCAGCGTGCTGGGGATCATTGCGTTCGTCTATCTGTTCAGCCGTATCCTGATGCTCGCCGATATCGGCCAACTGCTCGACAACCGCCACTTCAGCTGGGCCTCGTTCCTGTTGGCGGTGTCGCTGGCCGCCTCGTGGCAGATCGCCTTCGGCCCCTACGTCGCCGATTATTCACGCTACCTGCCCAGCAACACGTCGCCGCTCAAGACCTTCCTCGCCGCCGGCCTGGGCTCGGTGATCGGCGCCCAGGCATCGATGATCCTCGGCGTGTTCGCCGCAGCGATTGCCGGCGGTCAGTTTTCGGGGCGTGAAGTGGCCTACATCGTCGGCCTGGGTGGCGCCGGCACCACCGCGGCGCTGCTGTACTTCGCCATCGCCTTCGGCAAGGTGACCATCTCAACCCTGAACAGCTACGGCAGCTTCATGTGCATCGCCACGATCATCAGCGGTTTTCGCGGCAGCCTGCAGATCAGTCGCTTGCAGCGCTTGTTGTTCGTGCTCGGCATCGTGGGTGCTGCGACGCTGGTGGCCCTGCTCGGTCAGCATTCGTTCCTGAGTGCGTTCAAGTCGTTCATCCTGTTCCTGCTGACCTTCTTCGTGCCCTGGAGCGCGGTCAACCTGGTGGACTACTACTTCATTACCCGCGAGCGTTACGACATCCCTGCCCTGGCCGATCCCGACGGGCGCTATGGCCGCTGGAACTGGCCCGGCATCATCGTCTACAGCATCGGCGTGCTGATCCAGATGCCCTTCATTGACACCAAGCTGTACACCGGACCCATGGTTGCGCACCTGGGCGGTGTCGATGTGTCGTGGCTGATCGGGTTGGTGGTACCCAGCGTGCTGTATTACTGGGTTGCCCGGGGCAAGGCCAGGCAAGCGCCGGCGCAGTTGATCGAACCCCAGGCACATTGACCGACGACACCGGTCTTTTGCAGAAGCGGCCTTTCGCTACAAAAAGCCGCTTCTGCCGTCAGTCCCGATAATCCGGCGCCACTTTCTCCAGCAAGCGCAACAGCGCCCCCCAGGCCAGCCCCATGGCATCCGGGTCCGCCAGCTCGCCGGGCTTGAGCGGCCTCGCCGGAGCATTGAACTGCTGCTCAGTATGCGCGCAGACCTCGGGCGATGGCAGCACCACCTTCCCGGCACTCTGCGCCGCCAACTGGATCTCGCAGGCCTTCTCCAGGTAGAACATGCGCAGAAACGCCTCGCCGGCCGTGCGCCCCACCGTCAGCAGCCCATGATTGCGCAGGATCATCACCGGCTTGTCCCCGAGGTCGGCGGCCAGTCGCTGCTGCTCGTCCATGTCCAGGGCGACACCCTCATAGTCGTGGTAAGCGACCTTGCCGTAGAACTCCATGGAGATCTGGTTGACCGGCAGCAGCCCGCACTCGAGCGCCGCCACCGCGCACCCGGCACGGGTGTGGGTGTGCAACACGCACTGGGCATCCTCGCGTGCGCCGTGGATGGCGCTGTGGATGACGAAGCCAGCCGGATTGACCGGGTACGGCGACGCCTCCACGGCACGCCCTTGCAGGTCGATTTTCACCAGGTTGGACGCGGTGATTTCCTCGAACAGCAGGCCATAGGGGTTGATCAGAAAATGATGCTCGGGGCCGGGCACGCGCACCGAGATGTGGGTGAAGATCAGGTCCGTCATGCGGAAATGCGCAATCAGCCGATAACAGGCGGCCAGTTCCTCACGCAGGGTACGTTCGCTGGGGTGCATGGTGTCATCCAGGGTTGTTCTTGTGGGGACGAGCTTATCCCAGTCCGAGGGGATGAGCCGAACGCTAGTCCTGCCAAAGTAAAAAAACAAGTTGATTTTTTACTGAAGGTACACTTCCATGAAAAAAAACAAGAACGCACACTGGAGCTCGTACGCATGTCGACTGCCTTCGCTCACCTGTTCGAACCCTTGCAGATCCGTGGCAAACGCCTGAAGAACCGCATCATGTCCAGTGGTCACGACACCTGCCTGCCCACCGACAATCTGGTCAACGACAAGCTCGTCGCCTATCAGCGCGCCCGCGCCGAGGGCGGCGCCGGCCTGATCGTGCTGCAGGTCGCCGGGGTTCACGACAGCGCGCGCTACACCTCGCATGTGCTGATGGCCACCGACGATGCCTGCATCGACGGTTACCGACGTATCGCCCAGGCCTGCCACGCACACGGCACCGTGGTGCTGTCGCAGCTGTTCCATCCCGGCCGGGAGATCATGGAATCGGCCGATGGCCTGCTGGCAGTGGCCTACTCGGCCTCGGCGGTGCCCAACGAGCGCTTTCGCGTGATGCCGCGCGCCCTGGAGCAGCCCATGATCGACGAAATCGTCCAGGGCTACGCCAGTGCAGCCCGGCGCCTGCACCAGGCCGGGCTGGACGGCGTCGAAGTGGTGGCCAGCCACGGTTACCTGCCCGCGCAGTTTCTCAATCCACGTGTCAACCGTCGTACCGATGGCTACAACGGCGACCTCGAAGCACGCCTGCGTTTTCTGCGCGAAGTGCTGGCAGCGGTGCGTGCAGCCACTGACGAACAGTTCATCGTCGGCCTGCGCATCAGTGCGGACGAGCGTGACAGCGAAGGCTTGAGCGAAGACGAATCACTGGCGGCCGCCATCGCGGTGCAGAATCAGGTCGATTACCTGCACATCGTCGCCGGCACCTCGGCGACCCTGGGTGGCGCGGTGCATATCGTCCCACCGATGGCCATCGAACCGGCCTACCTGGCCCGCGAAGCCGGTAGTTTCAAGGCGCGCCTGGACATCCCGCTGTTCGTCACTGGCCGTATCAACCAGCCGCAGGAAGCCGAACTGATTCTCGCCCGTGGCCAGGCCGATGTGTGCGGCATGACCCGTGCGCTGATCTGCGACCCGCAGATGCCGATCAAGACCGAACAAGGCCGTGTCGAAGACGTGCGCGCCTGCATCGCTTGCAACCAGGCCTGCATCGGCCACTTCCATCGGGGCCTGCCGATCTCCTGTATCCAGCACCCGGAAACCGGTCGTGAACTGCAGTACGGCACCGTCACACCTGCCCCCCGGCGCAAGCGTATCCTGGTGGCTGGCGGTGGTCCGGCAGGCATGAAGGCGGCCATCGTCGCCGCCGCCCGAGGCCATGAAGTGACGCTGTACGAAGCGGGCCCGCAGCTCGGCGGCCAGGTGCTGCTGGCGCAACTGCTGCCACGGCGCAGCGAGTTCGGCGGCGCCAGCACCAACTTGCAGCGCGAACTGGCACTGGCAGGGGTGCAGGTGGTACGCAATACCCGTGTAGACCGCGCGCTGGTCGAGCGCGAACGGCCAGACCTGGTGATCGCGGCCACCGGTGCCACCCCCTACTGGCCTGCATTTGAGCGCAGCGGCGAGCTGCAGGTGGTGGATGACTGGCAGGTGCTGCGCAACGAGCACGCCCTGGGGCGCTCGGTGCTGGTGCTGGACTGGCGCTGCGACTGGATCGCCCCAGGCATCGCCGAACGCCTGGTGCGCGAAGGTCATCAGGTGCAACTGGCTGTCAATGGCACTCACTGCGGCGAGAGCCTGCCGCTCTACGTGCGTGACCAGATGGCCGGCGAACTGCACCGCCTGGGTATCCCCATCACCCCCTACGCCCGCCTCTATGGCACCGACGACAACACCGTGTACTTGCAGCACACCGCCAGTGGCGAACCCATGATCTTCGAACAGATCGACACCCTGGTGCTGTGCCTCGGTCACCAGCCTGTCGACACCCTGGCCCAGGAACTGGCCGGGCTGGTCGAAGTACGGCGCATCGGCGATTGCCTGGCTCCACGAACCGCTGAAGAGGCAATCCATGACGGCCTGGCGGTTGCCTGGTCGCTCTGAGGCTGGTCATACTCCCGGTTTTTACCGATGGACCGACCCTCGATGAGCCAGCGCCCCCTCGTTCCGCAACTCGCCGAAGGCGGTGCCGCCGCGCCGCAGTTCCTCGGCACCCGAATCCGCGGCCTGCGCAAGCGCCGCGGCATGACCCTGGCGGAACTGGCCCGCCTCAGCGAGTTGACCGCTGGCTACATCAGCCAGCTGGAACGCAACCTGTCGTACCCCTCGATCCCGGCGCTGTTCAACATCGCCCGCAGCCTGGGGGTGACCATCCAGTGGTTCTTCGCCAGCGAAGCCAGCACCGCGCCCGAGGACCAGGGCTTCGTGGTGCGCAGGCAAAGCCGTCTGAGCGTGCATTACGAAGATGGCGTGGTCGACCAGTTGCTCACCCCGCAGCCCAACCGCCAGCTGGAGATGCTGCATTCGCGCTTCCCGCCGGGCGCCTACAGCCAGGAGAGCTACAGCCACGAAGGCGAGGAAGCCGGGTATGTGTTGTCAGGGCGTTTCGAGCTGTGGGTGGGAGAGCGCCACTTCCTGCTCGATGAAGGCGACAGCTTCAGTTTTCCCAGCCAGGAGCCGCACCGCTATGGCAACCCTGGCGAGGTGGACACGGTGGTCATCTGGGTGATCACGCCGCCCACCTTCTGACCGCTGGCCTGCGCCTGACCGTCATTTTTCATTCACACCGCTGTCGTAATCTGCCGGACATATCTGTGCCTCAAGGATCCCGGCATGCCCCGCCCGCTCGCTCTTCTGCTCTGCCTGCTGCCCCTGCTGGCTCAGGCGGAGCCAGCCACACTGCGTATCCAGGGCTCCAACACCATCGGCGCGGCGCTGGGCCCTGCGCTGGTGCGTGGGCTGCTGCAAAGCCAAGGTGCGCAAGACATCCGCAGCGAGCGCGGGAAACAGCCCAACGAGACTGATATCCGTGCCCGCGACGCCCAGGGTCAGCCATTGCTGATCACGATCGCCGCCCATGGTTCCAGCACCGGCTTCAGTGCCCTGAACAGTGGCGAAGCCGACCTTGCCGCCGCCTCGCGCCCGATTTCCGACCAGGAAGTGCTGCGACTGCAGCGCCTGGGCGACCTGCGCAGCGCGGCCAGCGAGCAGGTGATCGGCCTGGACGGCGTTGCGGTCATGGTGCACCCCGACAACCGCCTGCAGCAGTTGAGTACCGCGCAACTGGCCCAGGTCTTCTCCGGCCAGATCCAACGCTGGGAACAACTCGGTGTAGCAGGCGGCCCCATTCACCTGTACGCCCGTGACGATCGCTCCGGCACCTTCGAAACCTTTCGCGCGCTGGTACTGCAACCACGGGCACTGAAGCTCTCGCCACGGGCCGAACGCTTCGAATCCGGCGATGCCTTGGCCGAACGGGTCAAGGCCGATCCCGCGGCCATCGGTTTCAGCAGCCTGACCACAGTGCATGGCGCCAAGCTGCTGGCCATCGCCGAAGGCGATGCACCGGCCCTGTTGCCAACCGCCGCAGGCGTGGCCAGCGAAGACTATCCGCTGTCGCGGCGGTTGTTCTTCTACCTGCCGGCCCAAGCGACCGACCAGGCCAGGGCGCTGGCCGAATTCACCCAGGGCCCTGCCGGCCAGGCCATTGTCGCCGCTCAGGGTTTCGTCTCGCAGCAGGTCAAGGCATTGCCGGTCGCGGTGCAGGCCGAGATGCCCGCGCAATACCGTGCCCTGGCTGCGGAGGCCCGGCGGCTGAGCGTCAACTTCCGCTTCCAGGAGGGCAGCGCCAGCCTCGACAACAAGGCCCTGCGCGATGTGCAGCGGGTCAGCGACTACCTGCGCCAGGTCGGCAAGCTGCGTGACAAAGCGGTACTCGTGGGCTTTGGCGACCCCAAGGAAACGCCCGGCCGCGCCGCCCTGCTCTCGCGCCTGCGGGCCATGGCCGTGCGCCGTGAACTGGCGCGCAGCGGCGTGGAGATCCGGGATGTCACCGGCATGGGTGATGAACTGCCGGTAGCCGACAACGACCTGGAACAGGGGCGCCTGCGCAATCGCCGGGTGGAGGTGTGGGTCTACTGACCTGCCTGGCGCTTGCCCGAGGAGGCGCGATGCGCGTACCGTGCCGGGCATTCCCGTGCAGGAGAACCGTCGCGTGTCCCTCAAAGCCCTGCGTACCCTGGTCACCATCGCCCGCCACGGCACCTTCGCCCGCGCCGCCGACCTGCTGAGCCTGACCCCTTCGGCGGTAAGCCTGCACATCAAGACACTCGAAGACGAACTGCAAGTGCCGCTGTTCGACCGCAGCCGTCGCCAGGTGATACTCACCGAAGCCGGGCAACTGGCCGTAGCGCGCGCCGAAAGCATTCTCGCCGCCTACGACGAGCTGGCCGATACCCTGGCCAGCGGCCCGAGCCTGCGTGGACGCCTGCGTATCGGTGCGATCCATACCGTGCTCGCCCGGCGCCTGCCGAAGGCGCTGGTGTGGATCAAGGCGCACCATCCGCAACTGCACATCAGCGTGGTCTCGGGCATGTCCGCGGAACTTGCGCGGCGGATCGAGGACGGTGAGCTGGACGCCGCCATTACCACCGAACCGGTCAGCCCCTACCCGCAGAGCCTGCAGTTCAGCCCGCTGTTCTCCGACCGTTTCTGGGCCGTCGCCAGCCCCGACCTGGCCGGGCAAAGCCTGGCGCAACTGCTCGCCAACCAGCCGTTCCTGCGCTTCGACAAACGCGCCTGGGCCGGTCGGCAGATCGAACAGGAACTGCGCCGTCAGCATTTGCAGGTCAGCGAACAGATGGAGCTGGACAGCCAGGAAGCCCTGGCACGCATGGCTGCAATGGGCCTCGGGGTGGCGATCATCCCGATGAGCGACGACGACCTGCAACGGCTGCCGCCCGCCACGGTGCTGCCTTTTGGTGAGCCGCAACTGAGCCGCCACGTGGTGTTGCTGGAACATGAAAAGAGCCAGCGCCGTCACCTGAGCGCGGTACTCAGGACCGCCCTGGGCAGTTGATCAGGCAACTGCTTACGACCATGCAGTTTTTCTCAACGGTGAATGCAGAAAACAACGTTTTTTTCTGCTGACTCACCTCGCTAACCTGTGCCGGTACCCGACCACGGAACCGCGACCATGCTGCCTCTGCTCCTCACCACCCTGGTGCCCATCATCCTGCTGATCGCCCTGGGCACTCTGTTGCGGGTGCGCGGTTTTCTCGCGGAGGGTTTCTGGCCCGGCGCCGAGCGCCTGAGCTACTACGTGCTGCTGCCCTCACTGTTCCTGCATGGCCTGGCCACCGCCAACCTGGATGGAGTACCGGTGTTGGGCATGGTTGGGGTGCTGATGCTCTCGACCCTCGCAGGCGCGCTGCTGCTGGTGCTCTACCAGGGCGCGGCAGCCCACGATGGTGCTGATTTCACCTCGGTGTTCCAGGGTGGCATACGCTTCAACAACTACATTGGCGCGACCCTGGCGGCGGGCATCTACGGCAGCGCCGGCATCGCCCTGGCGGCCGTGGCCAACGCGGCGATCGTGCCGCTGGTCAATCTGCTTTGCGTACTGGTATTCGCCCGTTTCAGTGCTCGCCACAGCTCGCCACTGACCGTGCTGCGGGCGATCTTCGCCAATCCGTTGATCGTAGGTTGCGCGGGTGGCCTGCTGCTGCGGGTCACCGGGCTTGGCCTGCCGGCGGGGCTGGAGCCGACGGTCAAGGCCCTTGGCCAGGCCGCCCTGCCCCTCGGCTTGCTGTGCGTCGGAGCGGCATTGGGCGGCGCGCGGATGGGCCAGCAGGTCAAGCCCCTGGTGGCCGCCTCGGCGTTCAAGTTCCTGGTCATGCCACTGACCACCTTCGGCCTGTGTCGCCTGCTCGGTCTCAGCGGCCAGGCCGCCGTGGTGGCCGTGCTGTTCCAGGCGCTGCCCACCGCATCATCGTCCTACGTCATGGCCCGGCAGATGGGGGGCAATGCGCCGCTGATGGCGACCATCATCGCCTTGCAGACCGTCGCCGCAGCCGTCACCCTGCCATTGATGCTGAGCCTCACGCTAAGTTGAAACCACTGGCTAGAATGTAATCAGCTCACTGACGCGGAAGCCCGATCATGCGCCACCCGTGGATGGTCATCAGCCTGTTCCTGGCCCTGCCCGCAGGCCCGTTGCATGCCGCCGACAGCGCCAAGGCCGCAGTCGCTGAAGACAAGGCCCAGGCGCTGGAACAGAAAGTGGTAAACGACTCCCCGCCACCCAAGGCGCCGGAGAAGATCACCCCCACCGAGGTGCAGGCCGTGGATCCGGCCGGGCAAGCGCCGCTGGACGACAGCATCACCTGCCTTGCCCGCACCCTCTACTGGGAGGCCAAGGGCGCTGACGAGCAAGACATGAGCGCAGTGGCCAGTGTAGTGCTCAACCGCCTGGGCAAGGACGGCTTCCCCGACACCATCTGCGGCGTGGTCAAGCAAGGCGTCGAGAGCAAGAGCTGCCAGTTCTCCTGGTGGTGTGACGGGCGCCCTGACCAGGTCGAGGAAAAGGAGCGCTACGAGGTCGCCAAGGAAATCGCGCGCAAGGCATTGAACCAGCAGCTGCAGGACAGCACCGCGGGGGCGCTGTACTTCCATGATCGCACTGTGCGGCCAGATTGGGCCAAGGCCTATCGGCGCACAGCGCAGACCACGCATTTCATCTTCTACAAGCCCAACCAGGCACTGGCGCGATAGCGAGGCGACGGGCCATCAGAAATCGATGGTCCCGGAGAACTTGACCAGCCGTGGGTCGCCCTGGGTCAGGTAACCGCCGTTGGCCGAGGCCCAATAGTTCTTGTCGGTCAGGTTTTCGACGTTCATGCGCAAGGTGATGTCTTTTTCCTGCACCTTGAGGCGATAGCGCGCGCCCACGTCGAAGCGGTTCCAGGTCGGCAGGCTGAGGGTGTTGGCCGGGTTGGCGTACTGCCCGCCGGTGCGCAGCATGCGGGCATTGAGCGCCACGCCGTCGAGCCCAGGCACATCCCAGTCGACGCTGGCATTGAGCTGGAAGGTCGGGACCCCCACCGCTTTGTTGCCATCGTTGGTGCCGTTCTGGGTGTTCTTCAGCTCCGTGTCCATGCGCGTGCCACCGGCCATCAGGCGCAGGCCCGGCACCGGCTCGCCAAATACGCTGAGCTCGATCCCCTTGTTGACCTGCTCGCCGTCCTGCACATAGAGGTTGCCCTGCACATAGCCATCGGTGGGCCGCTCGATACGGAACAGCGCCAGGTTGGCACCGTAGGTCTGGCGGTCGAACTTGATGCCCGCCTCGATCTGCTTGGTCTTGGCCGGTGGGAACACCTCGCCGACGTTGACCACCTGGCCCGACGCCGTGGCGCCCTGGGCCAGGCCCTGGATGCTGTTGGCGTACAACGAGACCGACGGGTTGAGCTTGTAGACGATGCCATACACCGGTGTGGTGACCGCTTCGTCGTAGAACGCAGTGCGCCCGGCGTCCACACCCGTGCCGCGGTAGGCATAGCCTTCGACACGCAGTTGCTGGCGGCGTACGCCAGCGGTGAGCAGCAGCGTGTCGTCGAACAGCCCCACGGTATCGGACAGCGCCAGGCTGCGGTTGCGGGTCTTGCCGGTCACACCTGGGTCGTCGAGCATGCCGCCGACCAGCGTAGGCGTTGTCGGTTTGGGCAGTGGGCTGGTGTTGTAGATATTCGTGTTCTGCGAACTGTAGAAGACGTAGGCGTTTTCCTGCTGGGTCCAGATGCTCGCGGCGCCGAGATTCAGCTGGTGGCTCACCGGGCCCGTCTCGAAGCGGCCATTGATCCCGGCCATCAGGCTGGTGTTGTCTTCGTTGTGCGGGATCTGCGAACCACCGATGGTCGCGGCGCCCGTGGCAGCGTTGGTGAGGGCCGGCGTGCCATAGAAACCGTTCTCGCGGGTGTGCTTGACGCCCCCGCTGATGTAGCCACTCCAGTTCTCGTTGAAGTCGTAGTCGCCGCGCAGCATGCCGAAGGTATCCTCGGTCTCGGTCCACGACCAATCCTGGCCGTAGTTGTGATCGGCGCTCGGAGCACGCGGGATGCTGGTCACCGCCGAGCCCAGGCGCACCGAGTTGCGCAGGTGATTGACGCGCTGCTTCTGGTAACCGATGTCGGCCGACAGGCGCAGTTGGTCACCACGATAGTCCAGGCCTGCAACGAACAGCTTGCTGCGTTGGTCCTGGTCGTCCACGGCGGTTTCGCCTTCACGCTGGGACAGGTTCAGACGCGCGCCGAAACGGTTGTCTTCACCGAAACGCTGGCCGATGTCCAGGTGCTCGCCGATGCGCCCATCGCTGCTGATGTCCTGGGTATAACGACGAGTCGGCGTGTCGCCGGCGCGCTTGGGCTGCAGGTTGACGTTGCCACCAAGGCCGGTGCCAGTGGGGCTGGCGCCGTTGAGGAACGCATTGGGGCCCTTGAACAGCTCGACCCGCTCTACCGCGTCGGTGGAGATCATCTGCCGTGGCAGCACGCCGTACAGGCCATTGAACGACACGTCGTCGCCGCTCAACGGCAGGCCGCGGATCACGAAGACCTGGGACTGGTTGCCAAAGCCGAACGACTGGCGCACCGAGGGGTCATTGAGCAGCACATCACCAATGTCCTCGGCCTGTTGATCCTCGATCAACTGCGAGGTGTAGCTGGTCATGGTGAACGGCACGTCCATCATGTCCTGGTTGCCCAGCACGCCCATCTGCCCGCCACGGGCCAGCTGCCCACCTGCGAAGGCCTCCGGCAACTGAGTGCGAGGCGCCTTGACGGCATCGGCGTTGATCGCGGTGGCGTCGAGCTCCAGCGGCGCATCAGCGGCATGGGCGGCTACGCCAAGGGAACAGCAGAGGGCGAGCAGGGTCGGACGAAAAGGACAGGAACGTGCCATGAAAGGCTCCCGATAAAGTGAATGGAGCGCCTTCCTGGCATGCATGATTGCGATTGAGTCGTGTTTATAATAGATATTGCGAATGATTTCCAATCAATTGCACTTTTTCGCCCTTCGCCGGTCTACTGCCTCTTTTGCCGCAACAATCGGTTGTCGGTGGTTTACTGCAACGCACAAGACGAGGCCAAAAGCCTGCGGCTTGTGTAGGATGGGCAGCGCCAACACGAGGTCGCTGCCAGTCATAGGGAGATTCTTGATGCGCGTCCTGTCATCTGTTGCCTGCCTTGGCGCCCTGTCACTCGGCCTGGTCATTTCCACCAGTGCCCTGGCGATCAGCGGCGACGAAGCGCAACTGATCGAGTCGATCAATGCCTACCGCAGCCAGGCCCAGCGCTGCGGCGACGCAGGTTCGCTGGAGTTGCCGCCGCTCAATAGCGACACCCGCCTGGCGCTGTCGCCGGAAGGCACCCGCGACCTGCAGCAGGCCATGACCCGTGCCGCCTACCCCATGGTCAATGTCCAGGCCATCAGCTTGTCCGGGCCACGGGATGCCAAGGCGGCGATGAGCGCCATCGAAGAAAGCTTCTGCCAGGTGGTGCTCGACCCGCAGTTCGTGGATATCGGTGTCAGCCAGGAAGGCCGCGACTGGCGCATCGTGCTGGCACGCCCGCTGCTCAGCGGGCGCCTCGGCGACTGGCAAGCCGAAGGCCAGAAACTGCTGCAGGAGGTCAACGCCGCGCGCAAGATACCGCGCCAATGCGGTGGGCAGCCTTTCGCAGCAGCAGCGGCCCTGAGCTGGAATACCACGCTGGCCGGTGTCGCCGCCAACCACACGCGGGCGATGGCCAACCAGAACTTCTTCGACCACATCGACCGCGACGGCCGCACGCCGGGTGATCGGGCCGAGCTTGCCGGCTATCTGTATCAGCAGATCGGCGAAAACATCGCTGCCGGCCGCGATACGCCACGCAAGGTGGTCGATGGGTGGCTGGCCAGCCCTGGCCACTGCGCAACGCTGATGAACCCGGATTACCGCGAATTGGGCGCAGCCTATGCCGTAGATCCCAAGAGCGATGCGGGGATCTACTGGACGGCATTGTTCGGGTCGCCGCAGTAAGGCGGATGCATGGGGCCGCTGCGCGCCCCATCGCGGGTCAAGTCGGAGCGCCGCCCCCCCCGCTCCTGCAGATAGGATCAAGGGTGCCTCGCCCCGCCATCAGACTGGTCAAATGGCGCGCAGCGTCTTTACTTAACGCTACGACCCTCAGGAACGGTGCAGCCTATGAAGATCGTAGTCACCAGCATCCTCGTCGACGACCAGGCCAAGGCTCTGGCTTTCTATCATCACGTTCTGGGCTTCCAGCCCAAACACGACATCCCGATGGGCCAGTACCGCTGGCTCACCCTCACCTCCCCCAACGACCCCAATGGTGTCGAGCTGCTGCTCGAGCGCGACGCTCATCCGGCTGCCAAAACCTACAAGGCCGCGCTCAAGGCCGACGGCATCCCGGCCACCTCCTTCGCCGTGCGTGACATCCAGGCCGAGTACACGCGCCTGTGCGCCGGCGGCGTGCAGTTCACCCAGCCGCCTACGCCCATGGGGCCTGTCACCGTGGCGGTGTTCGACGATACCTGTGGCAACCTGATCCAGATCGCCCAACGCCATTGATCACAGCGGACTGCCGGCAGAGGCGACAGCCCTCACGGCATCCGCTACATTCTGTTTACCCGCCAGCGCACATAGAACAAGGAAAATCCGATGCGCTACGAATTCAGCGAAGTCCTGAACGACCTGGTCGACTATTTCCTCGTCGGCGACATACAGCGCCTGGCGCGTTTCAAGGATGACAACGCGCTACCCGACGACCTTGCCCACGAATTCACCCACCCCCGCACCGACACCGACAGCGGCGACCGCGCCGTGCTCGAAGGCGTGGTACTGCCCCTGGCAGGCATCGATAACCTGCCCTACCGCATCATCTTCAGCCTCGACGAACGAACCCCGGCCCTGCTCGAAGCCGGCAGTCGCGTGGCACACCGCCGCGCAGGCTACGTGCTGCACGTGGAGAACCGCGCGCTGATGCTGTTCACCTGGCGCATGCTGCAGCACTTCACCAACAAAACCCTTGGCGACTTCATGGCCCGCTACCAGGTGCCGGGCCGACCGACGATCGAACTCGACAACGGCTGGTACCAGGTCGAGGTCCTTGCCGGCGCAGTAGTACGTGACGGGCTGTACGAGCCGGCGTTCGAGTTCCTGCTCAGTCGCACCCACTGCCACCGGCCAGCCCCCGATATCGACATTGGCTATCGCTTTTCGCTGGGCGGCGAAGTGCCCTCCGTCATCCCGCACTGATCCACCGCTCACCACGCCCCACCCTCGGCGAGCCCCTGCAGGCGCCGGTAGTCGCGCAGCACGTTGGGCACATAGCGCCGGGTTTCGGCAAAGGGCGGCACCACGCGACCACGGCTGATCACCGCGTCGGGCCCGGCGTTGTAGGCTGCCACGGCCAGGGTGATGTCGTTGTCGAACAGCCTGAGCATGCGCTTCAGGTAGCGCGCCCCGCCCTGCACATTGTCTTTGGGGTCGAGGACGTCCTTGACCCCCATCTCCCGGGCAGTATCGGGCATCAACTGCATCAATCCGGCAGCCCCCTTGGCCGAGCGGGCCTTGGGGTTGTAGCCGGACTCGGCCTTGATCACGGCATGCAGCAACGCCTGGGGCACTTCATGCAGGCGGGCCGCATCCGCTACCAGGTCAGCGTAGGGGCGCCCAGTCAACAGTTGCGCCTCCAGAGGGCCGGCCTGGGGGCGGGTCTCGCTGATGACCCGCTCATACTGGCGCCCCGGTCGATGCACGTTGGACAGCACGTAGGTGCCACCCGCGCCGATGGAGATGTACACGTCAGCCTGGGCCGCACCTGCCAGCAGCCCGATCAAGCCAAGGATGAGTCCACGCATGTCGCTCGTCTCCCCGCCGTGCCCCCCGATGTGGGGGAAATGCCCCGAAAAACCTGGGCCCTGCAGCTCTCACGCAAGCAGCGTGCCGCTTGCCTGAGCCGCATGCCACAAGGCCGCAAGGCAGACGTGCACGGCTGTTGCATGGGGGCCTGTACACGCATCGGAGGGCATCGCCATGCAGCGCCGCATTCGCACACAACGTGGTTTCACCCTGCTCGAACTTCTGGTGGTGCTGGTGGTGCTCGGCCTGCTGGCCGGCATCGTCGCGCCCAAGTACTTCAGCCAGCTCGGCCGCTCCGAAGCCAAGGTTGCCCGAGCGCAGATCGAAGGGCTGGGCAAGGCACTGGACCTGTACCGCCTCGAGGTGGGCCACTACCCCAGCAGCGAGCAGGGTTTGCAGGCGCTGGTCACCGCCCCCGGTGGCGAGGCGCGCTGGTCCGGCCCTTATCTGCAGAAGGCCGTGCCCCAGGACCCTTGGGGCCGCCCTTACATCTATCGTCAGCCGGGTGAGAACGGTGGCGAGTACGATCTGCTGTCGATGGGCAAGGACGGCCAGCCCGGTGGTGACGGCGAAAACGCCGAAGTCACCAGTTGGCAGTGAGGGCATTCGCCATGCGCTACAGCCTCAAGGCCCTCGGCAGGCAGGGTATCGTGCAAATGCAGGTCGAAGCTGAGGATGCCGAGCATGCCCGGCGCCAGGTTCAGGACCAGGGGCTGCGGGTAGTGAGCCTGCAACGCCAGGGGTTGTCCTGGTCGCATGGCAACTGGCGGCGCGCTCAGCCCTTCGACCTGGTGCTGTTCAGCCAGGAGCTGGGGACTCTGCTCGACGCCGGCCTGCCCCTGATCGATGCCCTGGAAAGCCTGGCGCAAAAGGCGCCGAACGCCCCGGCGCGCAAGGTGCTTGGCCAACTGGTGAGCCAGCTGTACGAAGGCCGTTCGCTGTCCCAGGCGCTGGCCCAGCAGCCCCGGATCTTCCCCGGGCTCTATGTGGCGCTGGTGCAATCCAGCGAGCGCACCGGAGCCCTGGGTGATGCCCTCGGCCGCTATATCAGTTATCGCCAGCGCCTGGACCTGGTGCGCCAGAAGCTTGTGGGCGCGTCGGTCTATCCCTTGTTGCTGTTGTTGGTCGGAGGTGGGGTCGTATTGTTTCTGCTCGGTTATGTGGTGCCGCGCTTCAGCCTGGTGTTCGAAGGCATGGGCAGCGAACTTCCGTGGCTGTCGCGGGTGCTGATGAAGGTCGGCCTGTTTCTGCATGCCCAGCAACTGCCCTTGGGGCTCGGCACACTGACAGGCATCCTCACCCTGGTGCTGCTGCGCCGCCACCCGCGTGTGCGCCGCGTTGCCAACCGCCAACTGCAGCGCCTGCCGGCCTTGCACCAGCGCTTGCTGATGTACGAGCTGGCGAGGTTCTATCGTTCGCTGGGGATCCTGCTGCAGGGTGGCATTCCGATCCTGACCGCAATGGGGATGGCGCGCG
Source organism: Pseudomonas sp. SYWMCR5 (assembly GCF_057197165.1). Lineage (NCBI taxonomy): Bacteria > Pseudomonadati > Pseudomonadota > Gammaproteobacteria > Pseudomonadales > Pseudomonadaceae > Pseudomonas > Pseudomonas sp. SYWMCR5. Next base: position 248,384 of record NZ_JBXUNH010000002.1, on the reverse strand, counting down.
GACTGCTCGGCAGCGTTGCAGGCGAAGGACTGGAGCGTGCGGCGCGGCAGGTGGGAGAAGGGCTAGCCTTGTCGGCGGCGCTGGAGGCTGGCGGGCTGGTCACGCCGGTGTCGCTGCGTCTGCTGCGGGCGGGGGAGCAATCAGGGAACCTGGGGCAGATGCTCGAACGGTGCGCCGATTTCCATGACCAGGAGATCGGTCGTTGGGTCGAGTGGTTCGTGCGCTTGTTCGAACCACTGCTGATGACCTTCATCGGGCTGCTGATCGGGCTGATCGTGATCCTGATGTACATGCCGATCTTCGAGTTGGCCTCGAGCATTCATTGAGCGGGGCACAACGCCGATCTCAATAGTCGAAGCGCTCCACCGCCCGCCGCCGCTCGTTGTCGTCACGTCGGTCGTACCCTGCGGTGGTCTGGATGTTCACATGGTGGGCAAGCTTCTGGGCAATCGACAGGTCATGCTCCTCGATCACCCGGGTAATGAACGCCCTGCGAAAATCGTGCGGCATGATCTTCGCCCCCACCTGCGCGCCACGCTGGCGGGCGATGTAGTAGATCGCATGCTTGGTGATGCGCGCACGGGTGATATGGCTGCCCCGGCGAATCCGGTTGAAGAGGAAGGGATCGTCCGCCGCGCCCTCCGGCAATTGCGCGCGGCGCAGGTCGAGCCAGGCCTGCAGCTTGTCGAAGGCCCAGGCCGGGGCGTACTTGACCAGTTGCCGATTGCCCTTGCCCAGCACCTGCAGGCTGTGTTCGTGGAAGTCGACATCGCACAAGTCGATGTCCACCGACTCGGACTTGCGCATCCCGGTGCCGTACAGCAAGGCGATGATCGCCGCATCGCGCACACCTTGCGGCCGCGGATCGGCAGCGCAGACTTCCATCAGCTCACGGATCAGGCTGCGTCGCAGGTTGCGCCCGGGTGGCAGGCGCGTGCCGCTCGCAGGCTTGACCTCGCGAATCCTGAGTAGATGCTCGTGGTCGATCAGCCCCTGGCGCCAGGCCTCATTCATCACCCCGCGCACCGCGTTGACGTACAGCGAAGAGGTATTGGGTGCAAAACCATCGGCACGCAAGGCTGCCACCAGGGCAATGACGTGGCCAGGTTCGATCAGGTGCCAGGGCACCGCGGCGATGTCGCAATCGGCGAACCCCAGCCGGTCGGCGGCATCCTGGAGGATATAGCGCATGGTCAACTGGCTGGAGGGCGCCAGGCGTGCCAGGTACTGCAGCAAGGGATTGTGCAGGGAATCGGTCAAAACGTGGATCCTGTAGCGTGAAACGAGTCATCACCTTGATACACAAGGCTTTTATCGATGGCGAACGCGGATGGTACCTGATGATCGACCACGGATCGAACGCGCGGCGACACAACACCACCTGGTGCAGGCTAAAGTGGAAGACAACCCAGACTACCGCCGAGCGCCCATGGCTTTCCACCGCCTGACCCGAACCCACCCACGCCTGACCCTTGCCACGCTTGTTGGCCTGCTCGGCGGCTGGCTGATCCCCGCAGACGACTGGACCCAGCGTTTTCTCGCAGGCTGGAACCTCGGTGTCTGGCTGTACCTAACGCTGGTGCTGTGGCTGACCTGGCGCGCTACATCCCAAACCGTGCGCAAGGTCGCCAATGTCGAGGACGAAAACGCAGGCCTGGTCCTGTTCACCGTCTGCATTGCAGCCATTGCCAGCCTGGTCGCCGTGACCCTGCAACTGGCGTCCAGTCGCGGCCTGCACGGCAGCGCGCAGGCCCTGCACTACCTGTATACCGGCCTGACCGTGGCCGGATCCTGGCTGTTGATCGGCTGTATCTTCAGCCTGCACTACGCGCGGCTGTTCTACACCGACAGCCACAAGGAGCCCCCTCTGCGCTTCGCCGATGGCGAACGCAACCCCGATTACTGGGACTTCCACTATTTCTCCTTCACCCTCAGTGTCGCGGTCCAGACCTCGGACATAGGCGTGGCCAGCCGAGCCATGCGCCGGGTGGTGCTGGCCCACTCCCTGGTCAGTTTCGTGTTCAACACCGCGATCCTGGGTTTCACCATCAATATCGCCGCCGGCCTGCTCAGTTGACCGCTGGTCCGAAAGCGCAGGTCGGTCAGGTTCGCACCCGTTGCTCGCCAAGCCACGCGGAAAACGTTTGCCCCCATGGACGCCCGTGATTTGCCGGAGCCACGTGGATGTGACCTGTGTCATGCATTCGCCGATTTGTCATCTTCGCTGCGCGACACTGGCGCCGTAGCTGCTATGTTTAAGTTTCGCTGTCCCCCCTGCCCTTCACGACAAGGCCAGGCACAGGGTTCAGCGACCAGGCGCCCGAACACCCGGAAATGGAGGCTGGCATGAACAAGATGACGTTCCCCAACGCCTGCCAGGTGATGCGCTGGCATTTCCACCCGCTGGGCTTCGAGGCCAGCATGGATGCACCACGCAGCATGGTCGCGCGCTTGTTCGACCGGGCCACTGGCGAAACCCTGCTGGCCATCGCCGGCATTCCCTGCGCCGCGATCATGGCCGCGGCAGATGTGGAGCGCATCATCGAGGCAGTCGAAGCCGAGATGGACGCCTTCAACCCCTTCCCTACCCTGCGCGACGCGGGTTAGCCGTTCTCGCCCTGCGTCAGCCGTTGCATGAACTGCTCGGCCGGTACCGGCTGACCCAGCAAGTAGCCCTGCAGCGAATCGCAGCCCAGGCGGGTCAGGAAGTCCTGCTGACGATCGGTTTCAACGCCCTCGGCAACGATCCGCAAACCCAATGCCTGCCCCAACGCAACGATCGCCGAAACGATCGCGGCATCGTCGCTGTCATGCTCGAGGTCGCGGACAAAACCGCGGTCGATCTTCAGCTCGTTCGCCGGCAGGCGCTTGAGGTACATCAGGCTGGAATAGCCCGTCCCGAAGTCGTCGATGGACAGATCGACGCCCATGTCCGACAAGCGCTGCAACACCGTCAGGCTGGCATCGGCATCGCGCATGGCGGTGGTTTCGGTGATTTCCAGGGTCAGGCGGTTGGCCGGCAGGCCGTTGTCGGCCAAGGCTCGCGAGACACTGTCAACCAACCCTGAATGGCAGAACTGGATGGCCGACAGGTTCACCGCGATGCGCCAATGTCCATGACCCTGATCCAGCCACAGGCGCATCTGCCGGCAGGCTTCGCCCAGCACCCATTCGCCGATGGGGATGATCAGGCCGGTCTTCTCCGCCAGGCCGATGAAACGGTCCGGCAGCAACAGCCCTTGCTGCGGGTGCTCCCAACGCAACAAGGCCTCGGCACCGATCGGCGTACATTGGTGCGCTTCGAACTTGGGTTGGTAATACAGCCGGAACTGGTCATGCTCGAGCGCCGCGCGCAGGTCCTGCAGCAATTGCAGCTGCTGGCGGGCGTTACTGTTCATCGAGGTGTCGAAAAAACTGTAGCCGTTCTTGCCCGCGCTCTTGGCGTGATACATGGCCGCATCGGCATTGCGCAGCAGTTCGTGCTGGTCCTGGCCATTACCCGGGTAGAGCACGATACCCAGGCTTGCCGACAATTGCAGGTCGTGCTCTGCAACACGAAATGGCCTGGCTACCAGATTGACCTGTTTGTCCGCCACGCCCACAGCATCGTCCGGTTCCTGCAACTCGACCAGCAGGACGAACTCGTCACCACCAATCCGCGCCAAGGTGTCCTGGCTATGCAGATGTCCACGCAGCCGCGCAGCCACCGCCTTGAGCAACTGGTCGCCAACATGATGGCCGAAGGCATCGTTGACCGGCTTGAACCCGTCCAGGTCGATGAACATCAGCGCAAAGCAACCACCTTGCTCTGCCACCTTGGCCATGGCCTGCTCGATACGGTCGGCCAGCAAGGTGCGGTTCGGCAGCCCGGTCAGGGTGTCGTGCAGGGCCAGTTGCGTCAGCTCCAGGTTGGCCTGGGTCAATGAGCGCGCAAGTTCCGCGGTGCGGGATTCGAGGCGCGCGTCCAGCACCGACGTCAGCAAGGCCACCGCCAGCACCGCCAGGGTGGTGATCAGTACTGCATAGTCCAGCCAGTCGCCAGACAACCCGCCGACCAGCGCACCGCAGTAACTACCCTCGGGGAAGTTGGCCGCCGCCATGCCGGTGTAGTGCATGCCGACGATGGCAACCCCCATCAGCACCGCTGCGGCACCGCGGATCTGCCGAACGTACGGCGTCTGCCTGCGCAGGCGGAAGGCAATCCATAAGGCTGCCGCCGAGGCGCCCACGGCGATGGCCAGCGAAGCACCGAACAGCGCCGGGTCGTAGTCGATCCCGGGCAGCATCTGCAAGGCAGCCATGCCGGTGTAGTGCATGCAGGCAATCCCGGTGCCCATGAACAGCGCACCCAAGCCCACCTGCGGGCAACTCAACCGCGGCTGGCTGACCAACCACAAGGCAAAGCCTGCAGATAACACGGCGATCAGCAGTGACAACGCGGTCAAGCCCAGGTCGTAGCCCAGCTCGATGGGCAACTCGAAGGCCAACATGCCGATGAAATGCATCGACCAGATGCCGATTCCCATCGCCAGCGCCCCGCCGCCCATCCACAGATACACCGCGCGTCCCTTGGCGGTGGCGATGCGGCCTGCGAGGTCGAGTGCGGTGTAGGACGCCAGGATGGCCACGCACAGCGAGATCAACACCAGCGAAGAGGAGTAGCTACCTGTCAGCATTTCAAGTTCCGGCAGAGGGCGAGGAAGGGCCCGGAAAAGGCGGAGGATTTTACGCGAACAGGGAGGAAAGGCACGGGATTTTGCGGGGACTACAGGGTGGAAGATCCAGCGGTCGGTTACGCACGGTGCCGGCGTTATCGCGGGCTTGCCCCGCGATAACGCCGGCACTGCAACCTTACTGTTTGTCAGCCTCTGCGAACGCCGGCCCCGCTTCCCAGCCGCCGCCCAATGCCGCGATCAACTGCACGCTGGCCACCAGGCGCCCCTGCAGCAGATTCAGCACACTGCGTTCGTTGCTCAGCGCCGTGGTCTGCACGTTCACCACATCCAGATAGCCGATCAATCCGGCACGGTACTGGTTCTCGGTCAGGCGCAACGATTCACGGGCAGCATCCAGCGCTTCTTGGCGTACCACCGCTTCGTCGGCATACACCTTCAACTGCACCAGGTAGTTCTCGACCTCCTTGAAGCCATCGAGCACCGTCTGGCGATACTGCGCTACGGTCTGGTCGTAGACCGCCACGGTGCGGTCCACCTCGGCGCTGCGCTTGCCAGCGTCGAACAGGGTCAATGCCAGTTGTGGCCCCACCGACCAGTAGCGATTCGGCAGCTCGATCCAGTTGTTGAAGCTGCTGCTCGAATAGCCGCCATTCATGCTCAACGACAGATCGGGGAAATAGGCCGCGCGCGAGACGCCGATGTTCGAGTTGGCGGCCATGACCTTGCGTTCGGCCGAGGCGATATCCGGACGACGCTCCAGCAACTGCGACGGCAAGCTCACCGGGATCGGCGGCAGCGCAGGGATATCGTTGCTGGCGGCCAGCGAGAACTCGGCCGGCGCCTTGCCCATGAGCACGGCGATGGCATTTTCATACTGGGCGCGCTGCCAGGCCAGGTCGATCAGGTCGGCCTGGGTGCTCTTGAGCTGGGTACGTGCCTGGGCGACGGCGTCCGGGCCGGCGACGCCGGCGCGGTACTGGTTCTCGTTCATCCGCAGCGAGCGCTCGTAAGCGGCCACGGTGGCTTCGAGCAAGCGTTTCTGTTCGTCGATGACCCGCAGCTGCAGGTAGTTCTGTACCAGTTCCGACTGCTGGCTCAGGCGAATCGCCGCCATGTCGGCGAGGCTGGCCTGGGCGCTGGACTCGTTGGCATTCATGGTCTCGCGCAGTTTGCCCCACAGGTCGATTTCCCAGCTCACGCCCAACTGCGCGTTGTAGGTGTCGCGAATGCCGCTGCTGTTGTTCGACAGGCTCGAGCTGGAACTGCCAGTGCCCTGGGCTGAACGGTTCTTGCTGGTGGTGAGGTTCAGCGACGGGAACAGCGACGCCCGGCTGCTGCGTACCAGGGCCTGGGCCTGACGGTACTGCGCTTCATACTGGGCGACCGTCTGGTTGCTGCGGTTGAGTTCCTCGACCAGGGCGTTCAGGCCCTTGTCGCCATACAGCTCCCACCAGGCACCGCGGGCGATGGCATCCGAGGGGTTGGCCTGGGTCCAGCCCTCGGCCTGCTTGAACTGCGTCGGGGTGCTGACCTCGGGGCGGTGATAATCGGGGCTCAGGGTACAGGCACTGAGCATCGCCACACACAGGCCGGCGCCAAGCAGGCGCGATCCACGGCCACGGGTCAGCAATTGCAGGGCGCGGTGCAGCGGGGTCTGGGCAAAGTTCATAGCGGGGTTTCCAGGGCGGCGTCGGTGCGCACGCCGCGCCAACGGTTGAAACGGTGGCGCGCGCGGTCCAGGTACAGGTAGACCACGGGCGTGGTGTAAAGGGTGAGGATCTGGCTGAAGACCAGGCCACCGATGATCGTCAGGCCCAGCGGCTGGCGCATTTCCGCGCCTTCGGCCTGGCTGAGCAGCAACGGCAATGCGCCGAGGATGGCGGCGATGGTGGTCATCAGGATCGGTCGCAGGCGCAGCAGGCAGGCGCGACGGATCGACTCTTCCGGCGACAGGCCTTCATTGCGCTCCAGTTGCAGGGCCAGGTCGATCATCAGGATGGCGTTCTTCTTCACCACCCCGATCAGCAGGAACAGCCCCAGCAACGAGATCAGGCTGAACTCCCCGCCGGTCACGTAAAGCGTGAGCAATGCACCAACCCCCGCCGACGGCAGGGTCGAGAGGATGGTCAGCGGGTGGATGTAGCTCTCGTAGAGGATGCCCAGCACCAGGTACACCAGAACCAGTGCACCGAGGATCATCAACGGCTGACCCTGGGCGGTCTTGGTGAAGGCGTCGGCACTGCCACCGAGCTTGGCGATCACCGACTCCGGCAGGCCCAGCTTGGCCACCTCGCGCTCCAGCGCCGCCAGGGCCTGGTCGACGCTGTAGCCCTCGGCAACGTCGAAGGAGATGTCTTCGGAGGCGAACTGCCCCTCATGGCTGACCCGATCATTGGCCAGGCTGTTCTCGTAACGGGCGATGGTCGACAGCGGCACCCGCGCACCCTCGGCCGTGATCACCTGCACCTGCTCCAGGGTGCTCGGGTCCCAGGCGTATTTGGGGTTGATCTCCATTACCACCTGGTATTGGTTGAGGCTGTCGTAGATGGTCGAAATCTGCCGCTGGCTGTAGGCGTTGTTCAGCACGGCAGTGACCATGTCCATGTCAATGCCCAGGCGCTTGGCCTGGTCGCGATCGACCACCAGGGTCACTTGCTGGGTGCCGGCACCATCGCGGGCGTCGATGGCCGTCAGCTCGGGCAATTTGCGCAAGGCCGCGGCCACCTTGGGGAACCACTCGCGCAGGGCTGCCAGATCCCCGCTTTGCAGGGTGTAGAGGTATTGCGAGGTGCTTTGATCACGCCCGCCACCGCCCAGTTGCAGGTCCTGGTCGGCCATCAGGTACAGGCGCCCGCCCGGCACCTTCGGCAACTCCTTGCGCAGACGCTCGATGACCTTCTGCGCATTCTCCTTGCGCTCGGCGATCGGTTTCAGCCGTACCAGGACGAAGGCGTTGTTGGTGCCGCTGTTACCGCCAATGAAACCAGCGACGCTCTGCACGGCCGGGTCCTTGAGCAGCGCCCGGCGGTAGATTTCCATCTTAGGCTGCATCACGGTGAACGACAGCCCGTCATCGCCCCGCACGAAGCCCTGCAACTGACCGGTATCCTGCTGCGGCATCAGGGTCTTGGGCACGATCACGTACAGGGCGACGTTGAGCACGATGGTCGCCAACAGGCTGATCAGCGTCAGCCGGCGATGACGCACGGCCCAGCCCAGGCTCTTGTCGTACCCCTCGACCATGCGTTGGTGCACCCGGTCGCTCCAGCGCTGCAAACCCGTCTGGTGTTGTGGGGCATGGGGTTTGAGCCAGCGCGAGCAGAGCATCGGCGTGAGGGTCAGCGACACCAGCAGCGACACCAGGATTGCTGCGGCCAGGGTGATCGAAAATTCCTGGAACAGCCCGCGCACGATACCGCCCATGAACAGGATCGAGACGAACACCGCCACCAGCGAAACGTTCATCGACAGCAGGGTGAACCCCACTTCCTTGGCACCCAGAAACGCAGCGCGCATGGGCTTGGCGCCATTCTCGATGTGCCGGGAAATGTTCTCCAGCACCACGATGGCATCGTCCACCACCAGCCCTGTGGCCAGGATCAATGCCATCAGCGACAGGTTGTTCAGCGAAAAGCCACACAGGTACATGACCGCAAAAGTGCCCACCAGCGACACCGGCACGGCAAGGCTCGGAATCAACGAGGCACGCAGATTACCCAGGAACAGGTAGACCACCAGGATCACCAGCACCACGGCAATCAGAAGCGTGTGCTCGGCTTCCTTGAGCGTGGCCTTGATCACCGGCGAGCGGTCCATGGCGACGTTGAGCTTGACGCTGGCCGGCAGCAGCGACTGCAGGGCCGGAAGCTGGTCCTTGATCTGTTGCACGGTCTGGATGATGTTGGCGTTGGTCTGGCGGTTGACCACCAGCAGCACCGCCGCATCGTCGTTGAAGAAACCGCTGTTGTAGCGGTTCTCGACACCGTCGCTGACCTTGGCCACATCGGCCAGGCGCAGGATGGCACCGTTCTGCTGGCGGATCACCAGCGGCTTGTAGTCATCGGCCTTTTCCAGCTGGTCGTTGGCGCGTACCTGCCAGTTGCGCTCGGCATCCTCGACGAAACCCATGGGGCGGCGCTGGTTGGCGTTGGCCACGGCGGTGCGTACATCGTCCAGCGCCAGGCCATACTGGTTGAGCAACTGGGGCTCAAGCTCGATGCGCACCGCCGGCAGCGAACTGCCGCCGATCTGCACTTCCCCTACCCCACTGACCTGCGACAGGCTCTGCGAGAGGATGGTGTCGGCCAGGTCGTACAACTGCCCTTTGGACAGCACGTCCGAGGTCAGCGACAGCACCATGATCGGCGCCTGCGACGGGTTGACCTTCTTGTAGGTGGGCATGCTGCGCATGCCGCTGGGCAGCAGGTTGCGGGTGGCGTTGATTGCAGCCTGCACCTCGCGCGCCGCGCCGTCGATGTCGCGCCCCAGGTCGAAGCCGATGATCACCCGTGTCGAGCCTTGGCTTGAGCTGCTGGTCAGGGTGCTGACCCCGGCGATGCTGCCCAGCTTGCGCTCCAGCGGCGTTGCCACGGTCGAGGCCATCACCTCCGGGCTTGCGCCTGGCAGGCTGGCCTGCACCACGATGACCGGGAAGTCCATCTGCGGCAGCGGCGAGACCGGCAGCAGGCCGAAACTGACGCCACCGAGCAGCATGATCGCCAGGCTCAGCAGCATGGTCGCCACGGGCCGGCGAATGAACGGTCCGGACAGGTTCATGCCTCGGCCTGCGCGGTATCAGCGGCCGGGCGCCAGCGGCGCGCCAGGCGGTCGAAGTAGAGGTAGATGACAGGCGTGGTGAACAGCGTCAGCACCTGGCTGACCAGCAGCCCGCCGACCATCACCAGGCCCAGCGGTTGGCGCAGTTCGGCGCCGGAGCCGGTGGCGAGCATCAACGGCAAGGCGCCGAACAGCGCCGCCAGGGTGGTCATCAGGATCGGCCGGAAGCGCAGCAGCGCGGCCTGGTAGATCGCCTCGCGCGGGCTCATGCCCTGGTGACGCTCGGCCTCCAGGGCGAAGTCGATCATCATGATCGCGTTCTTCTTGACGATACCGATCAGCAGGATGATACCGATGATGGCGATCATCCCAAGGTCGTTGCCACTGAGCAGCAGCGCCAGCAAGGCACCCACGGCCGCCGACGGCAGGGTCGAGAGGATGGTCACCGGGTGGATATAGCTCTCGTAGAGCACGCCGAGCACGATGTACATGGTCACCACGGCGGCGAGGATCAACAGCAAGGTGCTCGACAGCGAGGCCTGGAAGGCTTCGGCGGCGCCCTGGAAGCGGGTCTGCACGCCCAGCGGCATGCCGATGTCCTGCTGCACCTGCTCGATCACCTGCACCGCTTCGCCCAACGACACGCCCTGCCCGAGGTTGAAGGACATCATCACGGCGGGGAACTGGCCGATGTGCGAAATGGCCAACTGCGCCTGGCGCTGTTCGATGCGCGCCAGCGCCGAGAGGCGAACCTGCCCGCCATCGGTGGCCTTGACGTGAATCGACTCCAGCGCCTGCGGGCCAATGCTGGCCGCCGCCTGCGACTGCAGCACCACGCGGTACTGGCTGGCCTGGGTGTAGATGGTCGAGATCTGCCGCTGCCCGAAGGCGTCGTACAAGGCGTTGGTGATCTGCGCGACGGTGATGCCCGGGCGGCTGGCCATGTCGCGGTCGATCACCAGATACACCTGCAGGCCTTTGTCCTGCAGGTCGCTGGCAACGTCGGTGAGCTCAGGGCGCTGTTGCAGGGCATGGACCAGCTTGCCGCTCCACTCGGCGAGCATGTCCGGGTCAGGCGAGGACAGGCTGAACTGGTACTGGGTGCGGCTGACCCGGTCCTCGATGCTCAGGTCCTGTACCGGCTGCATGAACAGGCGAATACCCACCAGCCGGTCGAGCTGCGGCTGCAGGCGGCTGATCACCTGGCTGGCCGTGACATCGCGCTCCGCATGGGGCTTGAGGTTGATCAGCAGGCGCCCGCTGTTGAGCGTGGCGTTGTCCCCGTCCACACCAATGTACGAAGACAGGCTCTGTACCGCCGGATCCTGCAGGATCACCTTGCTCAGTGCCTGCTGGCGCTCGCTCATGGCGCTGAACGAGATGGACTGGGGGGCTTCGGAAATGCCCTGGATCACCCCGGTGTCCTGCACCGGGAAGAAGCCCTTGGGCACGATGATGTAGAGGAACACCGTCAGCGCCAGCGAGCCCACCGCCACCAGCAAGGTCAGCGGCTGGTGCTTGAGCACCCACGTCAGGGCGTGGCTGTAGCGTTCGATCAGCCAGTCGATCCAGGCACCACTGGCGCGGTAGAAGCGGCTCTGCTCTTCTTCCTTGGGTTCACGCTTGAGCAAACGCGCGCACATCATCGGCGTGAGCGTGAGCGATACCACCAGCGAGATCAGGATCGCCACCGCCAGGGTGATGGCGAACTCGCGGAACAGCCGGCCGACGACATCGGCCATGAACAGCAGCGGGATCAGCACCGCGATCAGCGAGAAGGTCAGCGAAATCAGGGTGAAGCCGATCTGCCGGGCGCCTTTGAGCGCTGCCTGCATCGGCGTTTCGCCTTCTTCGATGTGCCGGGAGATGTTCTCCAGCATGACGATGGCATCGTCCACCACGAAACCCGTGGCGATGGTCAGGGCCATCAAGGTCAGGTTGTTGATCGAAAAGCCGGCCAGGTACATCACACCGAAGGTGCCGATCAGCGACAGCGGTACGGCGATCGACGGAATGATCGTGGCGCTGACCCGCCGCAGGAAGACGAAGGTGACCATCACCACCAAGGCGATGGCGAACAGCAGCTCGTGCTGCACATCGCGCACCGCGGCGCGGATGGTCTGGGTTCGGTCGGTGAGCACGCTGACGTCGAGGCCGGCCGGCAGGTTGTCGGTGATCGACGGCAGCATCTCCTTGATGCGGTCGACCACTTCGATGACATTGGCCCCGGGCTGGCGCTGGATGTTCAGCAGCACCGCGTGGTTTTCATTGGCCCAGGCCGCCAGGCGCTCGTTCTCGGCACCGTCGACGATCTCGGCGACGTCCTTCAGGCGCAGCGGTGCGCCGTTGTTGTACTTGAGGATGAGGTTGGCGTATTCGTCGGGCGAACGCAGCTGGTCGTTGGCATCGAGCATCGACACCCGGGTCGGGCCATCGAAGTTGCCCTTGGGCTGGTTGACGTTGGAGGCGCCGATCAAGGTGCGCACATCGTCCAGGTTCAGGCCGTTGGCGGCCAGGGCATCGACGTTGACCTTGATCCGCACCGCCTGGCGCTGGCCGCCGGCGATGCTGACCATGCCGACGCCGCTGATCTGGGCGATTTTCTGCGCTACACGGGTGTCGACCAGGTCGTTGAGCTTGGGCAGCGGCATGGTGCCGGAACTGATGGCCAGGGTCAGCACCGGGGTATCGGCCGGGTTGACCTTGTTGTACACCGGCGGGGCCGGCAGGTCGCTGGGCAGCAGGTTGCTGGCGGCGTTGATCGCAGCCTGGACCTGCTGCTCGGCAACGTCCATGTTCATGTCCAGGTTGAAGCGCAGGGTCAGCACCGAGGCGCCGCCCGAACTGGTCGAGGCCATCTGGCTAAGGCCCGGCATCTGGCCGAACTGGCGTTCCAGCGGCGCAGTGACCGCGCTGGTCATCACCTGGGGGCTGGCGCCCGGGTAGAGGGTCATGACACGGATGGTCGGGTAATCGACCTGGGGCAAGGCTGCCACCGGCAGCATCTTGTAGGCGATCAGGCCGGCCAGGACGATGGCCAGCATGCTCAGCGTGGTGGCGACCGGGCGCAGGATGAACAGCCGCGAGATGTTCATGCGCCCGCCTTGCTCGACTCACCGGTCTGGGCCGAGCCCTTGGCTTCCTGGCCTTGCAGGTGCTGGCCAGGGGTGGTCGGCACTTGCGAGCTGTCGTCGACCACCTCGACCTGGGTGCCCTCGCGCAGGCGGTCGGTGCCTTCGAGCACCAGGCGCTCGCCGGCCTTCAGGCCCTCCAGGATCACGCTGTTCTCGCCGTCGCTGGCACCAACCTTGAGCTTGCGGACATTGACCTTGTTCTCGGCGTTGACCACATAGGCGAAGGTGCCGTCGTTGCCGAACTGGATCGCCGCCGCCGGGGCCAGCACCACCTGCTTGAGGGTATCGGCCAGCAGGCGCACGTTGACGAACTGGTTGGGGAACAGGGCGAGGTCCTTGTTCTCGAAGAAACCCTTGAACTTCAGGGTGCCAGTGGTGGTGTCGATCTGGTTGTCGAAACTGCCCAGCACACCGGTGGACTGCAGCTTGCGGTCACCGCGGTCCCAGGCCTCGACCGGCAGGCGCGCGCCACTGCGGTAGCGCTCGAGCACGGTGGCCAGTTCGGTTTCCGGGAGGGTGAAGGCGACGTTGATCGGTTCGGTCTGGGTGATCACCACCAGCGCGGTGGTGTCGTTGGCCGCCACCAGGTTGCCCAGATCGAGCTGGCGCAGGCCCAGGCGACCGCTGATGGGGGCACGAATCTGGGTGAACTCCAGGTTCAGGCGTGCGTCGTTCACCGCAGCCTGGTTGGTCTTGACCAGCCCCTGGAACTGCCCGACCTGGGCTTCGGCGGTGTCCAGTGTCTGCTTGGCGATGCTGTCTTCGGCGTACAGGCCTTTATAGCGGGCCAGATCGACCTGGGCGTTCTTCAGCTGCGCCTGGTTCTGCGCCAGGGTGCCCTCTGCCTGCTGCAGGGCAATCCGGTACGAGCGCGGGTCGATCTCGGCCAGCAGGTCGCCAGCCTTGACCTGCTGCCCTTCCTTGAAGTGGATCTTGACCAGCTCACCCGCCACCCGGCTGCGAACATTGACCGTGTTAGCCGCCGTGACCGTACCCAGTGCCTTGTAGTAGAGCGGGAAGTCGCCGACCCGCACAGGTTCGACGCGCACCGGCACCGGGTCGCTGGAGGCCCCGAAGCCTGGGCGCCCGCCTTTGCCCATGCGCACGCCCTGCTCCTTGTGCGTCGGGGCAGCGGCAGGCCACAGCCACCAGGCCAGCAAGGCCACCAGCAGCAGGATCAGCAGGCCGAACAGCCAGCGACGGGGAGAACGGGAGGCAGAAGCTTGCATGGGTTGAACGAACCTTGTTCAGAGAGTGGCGACCGGGGGAGATTGAACGATAAGCACTGGCATCGCTTTAGCAAAGGGCCTTTACCAGGCATTTACCATTGGCTGACGTTGCTAAAACGATGAACTTTAAATGAAAACGGCCCGGAATGGCTTCCGGGCCGGCGTAACAGTGTGTAAACCGCTGGGGCCGCACTGCGGCCCTCTGCCCGCGTTTACTTCAGAACAGCCAGAGCGGCGTCGTAGTTCGGCTCGTCGGCGATTTCCCCGACCAGTTCGGCGTGCAGCACCTTGTCGTTCTCGTCCAGTACCACAACGGCGCGGGCGGTCAGGCCGGCCAGCGGGCCGTCGGCGATGGCAACGCCGTAGTTCTCGATGAACTCACGACCACGCAGGGTCGACAGGTTCTTTACATTCTCCAGGCCTTCGGCGCCGCAGAAGCGCGCCTGGGCGAACGGCAGGTCGGCGGAGATGCACAGCACCACAGTGTTGGCCAGGTCATTGGCCTGGGCATTGAACTTGCGCACCGAGGTAGCGCAGGTCGGAGTGTCGACGCTCGGGAAGATGTTCAGCACCTTGCGTTTGCCGGCATAGTCCTTCAGCGACTTGTCGGCCAGGCCTTCGCCGACCAGGGAAAAGGCAGGCGCCTGGGCACCGACCTTGGGCAGCTCGCCCTTGACCTGAACCGGGTTGCCTTTGAGAGTCACTTGAGCCATGGCAGAAATCCTTATAAGGTTTGAAAAGGATTCCGAGTTAATCGCTTTTAGCGTCGGGCTGCAAGCTTCGAGCAACAGGCAGGCGCGGATTGCCGCGCGCCCGCCTGCTCTGTGCGACGGCCTCAGTTCAGCAGGCCGTAGACCACCGAACTCAGGGCCACCAGGCCGATCGCCACGACGAAGAGGTTGGACATCGCGCCGCTGTACTTGCGCATCGACGGCACACGACGGATGGCGTACATCGGCATCAGGAACAGCAGCACCGCGAGGATCGGGCCGCCCAGCGACTCGATCATGCCCAGAATGCTCGGATTGAGCGTGGCGACGATCCAGCACACCACCAGCATCAGCGCCGCGACCACACGATCCAGGGCCTTGGCCCCCGGGCGCAGGCCGGTCTTGACGATGATCCCCTTGAGGCCTTCGCTGGCACCGATGTAGTGGCCCAGGAACGACTTGGCGATGGCGACGAAGGCGATCAGCGGCGCGGCGAAGGCGATGGCCGGATTGCTGAAGTGGTTGGCCAGGTACGACAGGATCGACAGGTTCTGCGCCTTGGCCTCGGCCAGTTGCGCGCTGCTCAGGGTCAGCACGCAGCTGAACACGAAGAACAGCACCATCACCACCATCAGCAGATGGGCACGGGCCAGGATCTGCCCACTGCGCGCGTCGGCATGCTCGCCATAACGGCGCTTCTGATCGACCGCGAAGGCCGAAATGATCGGCGAGTGGTTGAACGAGAACACCATTACCGGGATCGCCAGCCACAGGGTGTGGAGGAAGGCCGAACCAGACGGCAACTGGCCAGCAGTATCGAGAATGCCACCATTCCAGTGCGGCACCAGGTACAGGGCCAGCAGCGCCAGGGCGACGATAAAGGGATACACCAGCAGGCTCATGACCTTGACCGTGGCCTGCTCACCGCAGCGCACAATGGCCAGCAGGCCGAGGATCAGCACGAACGAGAGGATCGCGCGGGGTGGTGGCGTCATGTGCAACTGGTGCTCCATGAAGCTTGCGACCGTGTTGGTCAGCGCCACGCTGTAGATCAGCAGGATCGGGAAGATGGCGAAGAAGTACAGCACGGTGATCAGCGCACCGGCGGTGATGCCGAAATGCTCCTCGACCACCTCGGTGATATCGCCGCCCTTGCTGCCGGACAGCACGAAACGGGTCAGCGCACGGTGTGCGTAGTAGGTCATGGGGAAGGCCAGCACGGCCAGGATCAGCAGCGGCCAGAAGCCGCCGAGGCCGGCGTTGATCGGCAGGAACAGCGTGCCTGCGCCGATGGCCGTGCCGAACAGGCCCAGCATCCAGGTGGTGTCTTGACGCGACCAGCTACCGAGGGTGGCTTGTTGGGTCGATTCGAAGCGTTGTTCGACGCTTTGGGCCTGCTCATTCATTCCGGGTGCAACTCCACTCGCAAGACTGCAACAGGCTGAGAGTGGCGAAATAGAAGCCTCACGCCACCTCAACCGAAAAAGAGGGGCGCGATTGTGCACTGAATAGGTGCTGTTGCGAAGCCCCGTCCGAGGGACGGCACCTGTTTTGAGAAGAGGAAGCGAATCGTTGTGGGAGCGGCGGTTCGCCGCTGCGACTTGCCCGCGAAGGCGTCGGTAATCTCACCTCTTTGTTTCGCGGGCAAGCCCGCTCCCACAGGCCAGGCATGCCTGGCCCGGCGGATCAGCCCTGCTGCACCGCCGCAAACGCCTCGGCGACACGCTGCAGGTTGTCCGGACGCAAGCCAGCCATGCACACCCGGCCGCTGTCGATGATGTAGACACCGAATTCGTCACGCAGGCGGCGCGCCTGCTCGGCACTGAAGCCGGTGTAGCTGAACATGCCACGCTGGCGCAGGAAGAACTGGAAGTCCTGGCCTGGCAACTGCTTGGCCAGTGCATCGACCAGCCCCTGGCGCATGTCGAGGATACGCTTGCGCATGGTCTCGACTTCCGCCTGCCACTGGGCGTTCAGGCCGGCATCGCCGAGCACGCCGGCGACCAGCAGCGCACCATGGCTGGGTGGGCTGGAGTAGTTGCGGCGCACCGTGGCCTTGAGCTGACCCAGCACGCTCTGGGCGCTCTGGGCATCATCGCTGACCACCGACAGGCCCCCTACCCGCTCGCCATACAGCGAGAAGATCTTCGAGAACGAGTTGCTGACCAGGCACGGCACACCGGCACGGGCCATTTCACGGATAGCGTAGGCGTCTTCGGCCAGACCTTCGCCGAAGCCCTGATAGGCGATGTCGAGGAACGGAATCAGCTCGCGAGCCTTGACCACCTCAACCACTTGCTGCCACTGGCTCTGGCTCAGGTCGACGCCGGTAGGGTTGTGGCAGCACGGGTGCAGCAGGACGATGCTGTGCTTGGCCAGGGTCTGCAGGCTCGCCAGCATGCCGTCGAAATCCAGGCCGCGGGTGGCCTGGTCGAAGTACGGGTAGGTGTGCACCTTGAAGCCCGCGCCTTCGAAGATCGCGCGATGGTTGTCCCAGGTCGGATTGCTGACCCACACCTCGGACTGCGGGAAGTAGCGCTTGAGGAAGTCGGCACCGACTTTCAGTGCACCCGAGCCGCCCACGGTCTGCACGGTGGCGACACGTCCGCCGGTCACTGCCGGATGGTCGGCACCGAACAGCAGCGCCTGGATCGCCTGGCGGTAGCTGGCCAGGCCTTCCATGGGCAGGTAAAGCGAAGCCTCATGCGGCTGGCCGGCCAGACGCTCCTCGACCTTGCCCACCGACGGCAGCTGCGGCACCACGCCAGCTTCGTCGTAGTACAGACCGATACTCAGGTTGACCTTGTCGGCGCGGGGATCGACCTTGAAGGCTTCCATCAACGAGAGAATCGGGTCGCCGGCATAGGCATCGACATGTTTGAACACAGCGTGCAGCTCCTTGGATCAGGACAGTTCGGAAAGGCTTCCCCGAGCATACCTGCAGTGACGCGCAAGGAACATCACTGAATGTGCAAGGTGTGAATGCAGGTTTGCATAGCAGTGCCGATAGTGCACATCTGTTGATTTTTGCAGCAGCCACTGTCTTGCTGAAAATCCGAAAACTGGCGCGGCTCCCGTGGGAGCGAGCCGTTTGCAAGATCGCGGGAGATATCCCACAGAAAAGCCAGATCAAGCCGGCAGACTCCTGCATCTCCATCACGGCATCGTTCGCAGCTCGTCGGGCCAGCCCATCAGCTGAAGAGCGCGCATGCGAGCTGAAAAGACTTATCACCATGTCGGACGCTACGGGATCGCATTCGACATCAGCGAATCCATCATCCAACCTGGTCAATGCTGTGACCTCCCCAAGCTGAGCCTGCCATCCGTTCATGGAGCGCACTACAAGGTGACTATCAATGCACGGGAACTGTACGACCGGATGCTCCCGGGGAAACTGCCCTGTCATATCAAGATCCTCGTATCTAGACCACTTACGAGGGAGCTGGCCGACCAGCTCAACGAAAACCGGATAACAGTGGCGGCGTTGGTTAGCGCGGCGATCTCCGCTGCTACAGGAGCGGGAGTTGCGGGAGCCTTCGGGAAACTTGCAGGCAAGATTGCTGGAGGAACAACCGGGGCTGCGGCGACAATCGCGATCAGGAACCAGCTCCCCACCTTCCATTCCTCGGATGTACTGGTTTCACTTGAGGCTCAGGTCAAAGGCGGAATTGGCCCTCAAGTCTCAGCTTTGACGCTTATTCTCTGAGACGCTTGCGATGCCGGAAATTTATCTCACCATCGCCCTGCTAACGATCACTGTCCTACTTGAGTGGCTGTGCAAATCCGCAACCATCCGCCGCGTTTTGGGGCTATCACTCATCACATTGGGTATCACGACTTGCTCCCAACTGGGAACAGAGCAAGTACTGGCATTGGACGGTGGGTGGTGGGGATGGTTCTTTTCCAGCCTCGGGTATTTTCTCCTGTGGAAACGCTCCTCGTTCTTTGATCGTCAAAAGAACTGATCGGGGCCGCCCTGGCAAGAGTCGATGCCATTTCAAGGCACTGGACATACAGGTGACTAACATCATGATAATTCTATAAGCGCACGATGCCGGAAATAATCCAGATAGCGTGCATTATCGTCACCAGCCTGTTGCTCGACTGGCTATGCAAGCCTGTGGCGCTACGCAGACTCCTGTATTTATTTTTCCTGACAACAGGCATTGCGACCTGCACTCATATAGGCAGTCGCGAAGTCCTCTATTGGAACGGCGGAGAATGGAGCGTCTTTCTTATATTGGCAGGCTTTCCTCTGCTCTTCGAGCGCAGTCGCTGGTTCGACCGTGAGCCCTGACAGCCCCCGGGCGTCAGGGGAACGCTCAAAGGCAGATTATCTACAACTCACGCTGGAGACGTGATTGTTTCCATCAGCGCCCAGGTCAATGGCGGTATTGGCCCGCAAACTTCATCAATTACCCTCTTGATAGCACGGGAGTAGTACGTATGCCCCTGCTCTACGCCACGATTGGCTGTTTGGTCCTTTTCATAACTCTCAATTATTTGTGCAAACGCACGTCCGTCCGACTGGGCCTGTGCCTTGTATTCATGATCCTCGGGATGACCTCATGCACCACCATTGGACGTCATGAACTCCTGCAAGTGGATGGAGTGACATGGGGCTCCTTGCTATGGGTTACCGGGATCAGCCTGCTTTACCAACTCGTTCATCTATCGCGTCATGACGAAAGCTGAGATTGAAAGCAACCTGCAAATCAGGCGCTGTTCAGTCCAACATCGCCTGAAGTTCTCGCCAGTCATGCCCATCAACCGCCACCCCTTCCCGCTCCGAAACCGCCCGCTCCCTGAACCGCCGCTCCCCAGGCAGGCGCGACAACCCTGCCGCCTGCATCTGCTCCACCAACGCCCGGCTGCGCTCGGCAAAGCGTCCACCTTCAGCCTTGCTCGGGTCGATGACGATGATCAGCTGTCCGGTCCAGGGTGTCTTGGCGCCTGGATGCTGCGACCAGTCGAACTCCCAGGAAAAATGCCCGCCCGTCAGCGCCGCCGCGAGCAGCTCGGCCATCATCGACAGCGCAGAGCCCTTGTGCCCACCGAACGGCAGCAAGGCGCCGCCTTCGAGGATGGCCTTGGGATCGGTGGTCGGTTTACCCTCGGCATCGACGCCAACACCGGGCGGCAACTGCTCACCCTCGCGCGCGGCGATCTGTACATCACCATGGGCCATGGCACTGGTGGCCATGTCGAAGACGATCGGGGCGAGTCCCTGACAAGGTGCGGCGAACGCGATGGGGTTGGTGCCGAACAACGGTTTGCAGGCGCCATGGGGCACCACGCAGGTCATGCTGTTGACCACGCTCAATGCAACCAGGCCCTCTTCGGCAAAGGGTTCCACATCCGGCCAAAGCGCCGCGAAATGGTGGGAGTTATGAATAGCCAGCACGGCAATACCCGCCTGCCGCACCTTCTCCACCAACAACGTGCGTGCCGCAGCCAGGGCTGGCTGGGCGAAACCGCCCTTGGCATCGACCCGCACGAAGGCCGGGGCGACATCCGTGACCTCGGGCACCGCAGCGCCATCGACCCAACCGCTGGTTAGCGTCGAGACATAACCCGGCATGCGGAACACACCATGGCTGTGAGCACCATCGCGCTGGGCGCTGGCGCAGTTGGCGGCCAGCACTGCGGCCACTGACTCGCTGCATCCATGACGCTGGAAGATCTGCTGCAACCGCTCCTGCAACTGCGCAAGAGGCACACGTACGACGGGATCGGTGGATGGTGCAGACATCTGAAACTCCCTTTATTGGATTTGGAATGGCGATAGCCCAGGGCAATGTCTGCCACTCTTCCCTCGGCAAGGGTGTGCTGTCAAATCCGGCAAGCGCGCAAACGCCAGATTTATTGCAGCGCTGCAATGACCCAACTGCGTCGTTAAATATTATTGACCGACTGCCCTGCCAAAGCCTTGTCGGCTCGGGCTTCCAGCAGGCGAAGCCCCCAAAAACAGGCAGATCGCCCCCTGAAACCGACCCGCCAGTCGTTTGACATATTAAACGGCTCTGGCAAGCTATGAAGCATGTCCCGACCGGTCCGCAGCCTTCAGGCCGCGCCGGCAGTGCTCGGGACCACAGGTCACGCATCAAGGGCCAAAGGCCGCGGACCTGCACAACAACGACAGGTAAAACCTGTCCCAAGGTGACATATGTCCAACAGCAACATTGGCAACAAGCAACCCGCCCTGCGCAAACCCGTCGTCCTGATGACCATGGGTACCCAAGAGCGCAAAGGTCACGACTATCAGGTCATGACCCATAAATACATCACTCCCCTGGTCGATTTCGCCGACTGCGTACCGGTTCTGGTCCCTACCTGCTGCGGCACCGACGCCCTCGAGGCGTACCTGGACATGGCCGACGGCGTCTACCTGACCGGCGCCGGCAGCAATATCGATCCGGCCCTCTATGGCCAGGAGAACGAAACCCCCGGCAAGGCCCAGGACAAGGATCGCGACCTGTTCGACATCCCCCTGGTACAACTGGCCATCGCCCGCGGCCTGCCGATCTTCGGCATCTGCCGTGGCATGCAGGAAATCAACGTGGCCCTGGGTGGTGACATCTACCAGAAGGTCTACGCCGAACCTGGCTTCAACGACCACCGCGAAAACCCTGAAGACCCGGTCGATGTGCAATACGCCGCCTCCCACGGCGTGAAGATCAAGCCCGGTAGCTGGCTGCGCGACACCCTGGGCACCGACGAGATCCGCGTGAACTCGCTGCACGGTCAGGGCCTGCGCAACCTGGGTGAAGGCATCGAGCCGATCGCCCACGCCGAAGACGGCCTGGTCGAGGCAATTCATGCACCGAGCATTTCGCCCTTCCTGTTCGCGGTGCAGTGGCACCCCGAGTGGCAAGCGGCGAAGAACCCTGATTCGATCAAGATGTTCCAAGCCTTCGGCGACGCCTGCCGCGCCCAGGTCCGCAAGTCCCAGGCCAGCAAGCGCCACCAGGCGGCCTGACCCCTCTTCGTTAGCTTTGATCGCGGGGCGGCGCAAGGTCGCCCCTGCTTCCCCGGTCACCCTCTGCTGGTCCCAGAACACTTCCCGTGGAAGCGGGCGGCGGGCTTGTGCCTGTCTCCGCGATCTTTTTTTTCCTCAAGACATACGATGACTGATCGGCCGTAGTGCACGATCAGCCGTTTCGGCTGGTGGTTGCGGCTCTATCGCGGACGAGGCCGCTCCTACAAAATCACAGCTATGGCTGATCCACCGGGAGCTGACGCACACCGCGACAGGGCCCTACGGATAGGCGTCGCTTCAAAAATTTTCTCAGGCAGGGCTAGTCATAGTGTAAGTTGTACGATAACTTACCTCTCACCTTGGTACACCTTCTTACCCAAGCGCCCCCAGGATGCCTACAACAATGAATCCACAAGAACTGAAATCCATCCTCTCCCACGGCCTGTTGTCGTTCCCCGTCACCGACTTCAACGCCCAGGGCGACTTCAATCCCGCCGGCTACATCAAGCGTCTGGAATGGCTGGCCCCCTACGGCGCCAGCGCGCTGTTCGCCGCCGGAGGCACCGGTGAGTTCTTCTCCCTCGCTGCCAGCGAATACAGCCAGGTGATCAAGACTGCCGTTGACACCTGCGCCACCTCCGTACCGATCCTGGCTGGTGTAGGCGGTGCCACCCGCCAGGCCATCGAGTACGCCCAGGAAGCCGAGCGTCTGGGTGCCAAGGGCTTGCTGCTGCTGCCGCACTACCTCACCGAAGCCAGCCAGGACGGCGTAGCCGCCCACGTGGAAGCCGTGTGCAAGTCGGTGAAGATCGGTGTGGTGGTGTACAACCGCAACGTCTGCCGCCTGAACGCTGCACAGCTCGAAAAACTGGCTGAGCGCTGCCCGAACCTGATCGGCTACAAGGATGGCCTGGGTGATATCGAGCTGATGGTGTCGATTCGTCGCCGCCTGGGCGATCGCTTCAGCTACCTGGGTGGCCTGCCGACCGCCGAGGTGTATGCTGCGGCTTACAAGGCACTGGGCGTGCCGGTCTACTCCTCGGCCGTGTTCAACTTCGTACCCAAGACCGCAATGGACTTCTACAACGCCATCGCCCGCGACGACCACGCCACGGTCGGCAAGTTGATCGATGACTTCTTCCTGCCGTACCTGGACATTCGCAACCGCAAGGCCGGTTACGCGGTGAGCATCGTCAAGGCCGGCGCCAAACTCGCGGGCTACGACGCAGGCCCGGTACGCACCCCGCTGACCGACCTGACCGGGGAAGAGTACGAAATGCTCGCCGCCCTGATGGACAAAATGGGCCCGCAATAAGCGACCCCCGCGGCCTGCCAATGCCGCTGCCGGAGCGCCAGCCGCGCTCCGGCCCACAATCCGAATGCCCCGCACAACAATAAATAGTGGGAGAACACCAGCATGCAAGCGACGAAAAAGACGCATGTACGCTACCTGATCCTGTTCATGCTGTTCCTGGTGACCACGATCAACTACGCCGACCGCGCCACCATCGCCATCGCCGGTTCAAGCCTGCAGAAGGATCTGGGCATCGACGCGGTCACCCTCGGTTATATCTTCTCCGCCTTCGGCTGGGCCTACGTGGCCGGGCAGATTCCCGGCGGCTGGTTGCTGGACCGCTTCGGTTCGAAGAACGTCTACGCATTCAGCATCTTCACCTGGTCGCTGTTCACCCTGCTGCAAGGTTTCGTCGGCGGCCTGCCGGTGGCCTGGGCAGTCGTCACCCTGTTCACCCTGCGCTTTCTGGTCGGGTTCGCCGAAGCCCCGTCGTTCCCGGGCAACGCCCGGATCGTTGCGGCCTGGTTCCCCACCGCCGAACGCGGCACGGCCTCGGCGATCTTCAACTCGGCGCAGTACTTCGCCACCGCGCTGTTCGCACCGCTGATGGGCTGGATCGTGTTCAGCTTCGGCTGGGAACACGTGTTCGTGGTCATGGGTGGCCTGGGCATCCTGTTCTCGATGGTATGGATGAAGACCATCTACAACCCTCGCCAGCATCCGCGCATCAGCCCGGCCGAACTCGAGCACATCGAGCAGAACGGCGGCCTGGTGGACATGGACCAGAAACGCGGCAACGACGGCCCGAAGTGGGGCTACATCAAGCAACTGCTGACCAGCCGCATGCTGCTGGGCGTGTACCTGGGCCAGTACTGCATCAACGCCATCACCTACTTCTTCCTGACCTGGTTCCCGGTGTACCTGGTGCAGGAGCGCGGCATGACCATCCTCAAGGCCGGCTTCATAGCCTCCTTGCCGGCCATCTGCGGCTTCATCGGTGGGGTGCTGGGCGGTGTGCTGTCGGACTGGCTGCTGCGCCGCGGCAACTCGCTGACCTTCTCGCGCAAGCTGCCCATCGTCTGTGGCCTGTTGCTGTCCACCACCATGGTGTTCTGCAACTACGTGGACGCCGAATGGATGGTGGTCGGCTTCATGACCCTGGCCTTCTTTGGCAAAGGCATCGGCGCCCTGGGCTGGGCAGTGGTCGCCGACACCTCGCCCAAACAGATCGCAGGGCTCTCGGGCGGCCTGTTCAATACCTTCGGCAACATCGCTTCGATCACCACGCCGATCGTCATCGGCTACATCATCAGTGCCACCGGCTCGTTCAAATGGGCACTGGTGTACGTGGGTGCCAATGCGCTGGTAGCGGTATTCAGCTACCTGGTGATCGTCGGCCCGATCAAGCGCATCGAGCTCAAGGACGAAGCCACACCGCAAGCGGCGCCCAACGCCGAACTGGCCGGCTCGCGCCAGTAACCTGAAGTACGCCGGCGCCCCGGGATGGGCGTCGGTGGCCGTATAAAAGCCTGAAAGAAATCACAAGAAGGGCCTGACCATGCAGTTGATCGAACATTCCGAGTCGCCCCGCTACGTCCGCCTGCACGATGACGACAATGTCGTGGTGGTGGTCAATGACGGTGGCCTGGGCGAAGGTGCGCGCTTCGCCGATGGCCTGACCCTGGTCGAGGGCGTGCCGCAAAGCCACAAGGTCGCCACCGTCGATATCCACCAGGGCGAGCCTGTACGCCGCTATGGACAGATCATCGGTTATGCCCTGCAAGACCTGCGTCAGGGCAGTTGGGTTCAGGAAACCCAGCTATCGATGCCCGCTGCCCCCGAACTCGACAGCCTGCCGCGCTGCGACGCGGTTCCCGCGGCCCTGCCAGCTCTTGAAGGCTTTACTTTCGAAGGCTATCGCAACGCCGACGGCACCGTCGGTACCCGCAACATCCTCGGCATCACCACCACCGTGCAATGCGTGACCGGCGTGCTCGACCACGCGGTCAAACGCATCCGCGACGAGCTGCTGCCCAAGTATCCCAACGTCGACGACGTGGTCGCCCTCACCCACAGCTACGGCTGTGGCGTGGCGATCAACGCGCGTGACGCCTATATCCCCATTCGCACCGTGCGCAACCTGGCGCGCAACCCCAACCTGGGCGGCGAAGCCCTGGTCATCAGCCTGGGGTGCGAAAAGCTGCAGGCCGGCCAGGTGATGCACGAAGACGACCCGTCCGTGGACCTCAGCGAGCCCTGGCTGTATCGCCTGCAGGACGCTTCGCTGGGTTTCGTCGAGATGATCGAACAGATCATGCAACTGGCTGAAACCCGCCTGAAGAAGCTCGACCAACGCCGTCGCGAAACGGTGCCGGCCAGTGAGCTGATCCTGGGCATGCAGTGCGGCGGCAGCGATGCTTTCTCCGGCATCACCGCCAACCCGGCGCTGGGCTATGCCGCCGACCTGCTGGTGCGCGCCGGTGCCACGGTGATGTTCTCGGAGGTCACCGAGGTCCGCGATGCCATCTACATGCTCACCTCCCGTGCCGAAACCCCGGAAGTGGCCGAAGCGCTGGTGCGCGAAATGGACTGGTACGACCGCTACCTGCAACAGGGTGCAGCCGACCGCAGCGCCAACACCACGCCGGGCAATAAGAAAGGCGGGCTGTCGAACATCGTCGAAAAGTCCCTGGGCTCGATCGTCAAGTCCGGCAGCGCTGCGATCCAGGGCGTGGTCGGCCCGGGCGAGCGCGTCGCACGCAAAGGCCTGATCTTCTGCGCGACGCCGGCCAGCGACTTCGTCTGCGGCACCCTGCAACTGGCTGCGGGCATGAACCTGCATGTGTTCACCACAGGTCGCGGCACACCTTACGGGCTGGCCATGGCCCCCGTGGTCAAGGTCTGCACCCGCAGCGAACTGGCCCAGCGCTGGCCCGACCTGATCGACATCGATGCCGGGCGTATCGCCAGCGGCCGCGCAAGCATCGAGGAGCTGGGCTGGGAGCTCTTCCACTACTACCTGGACGTTGCCAGCGGCCGCAAGCAGACCTGGGCCGAGCGGCACAAGTTGCATAACGACATCACTCTGTTCAACCCGGCACCGATTACCTGACAGCCTTCCCTCCATGGGGGATGGATGGACCTTGCACTTTACCTACAGGAGCACCTCATGCCTGAGATCCTCGGCCATAACTTCATCGCCGGCCAGCGCAGTGCCGCCGGCCAGCAGCGCCTGCAGAGCCTGGACGCCACCACTGGCGAGGCCTTGCCCTACAGCTTCATGCAAGCCACCGAAGACGAAGTCGATCAAGCTGCCAAAGCCGCTGCCACCGCCTTCGCCGAATTCCGCCAGTTGCCGCCAACCCGTCGCGCCGAGTTCCTCGACGCCATTGCCGCCGAACTGGATGAGCTGGACGACAGCTTCGTCGCTATCGTTTGCCGCGAAACCGCCCTGCCCGCCGCCCGCATTCAGGGCGAGCGCGGCCGTACCAGCGGGCAAATGCGCCTGTTCGCCCAAGTGCTGCGCCGGGGCGATTTCCTCGGTGCCCGTATCGACCTGGCGCTGCCGGACCGTCAACCCCTGCCGCGAGTGGACTTGCGCCAGATGCGCATCGGCGTAGGCCCGGTGGCGGTGTTCGGCGCCAGCAACTTCCCACTGGCGTTTTCCACCGCAGGCGGCGATACCGCGGCTGCGCTGGCTGCCGGCTGCCCGGTAGTGTTCAAGGCGCACAGCGGCCACATGGCCACCGCCGACCTGGTGGGCTGCGCCATCGTCCGTGCCGCTGAACGCACCGGCATGCCCAAGGGCGTGTTCAACATGGTCTTCGGCGGTGGCGTGGGGGAGTGGCTGGTCAAGCACCCGGCCATCCAGGCGGTCGGCTTCACCGGCTCGCTCAAGGGCGGCGATGCCTTGTGCCGCATGGCCGCCGAACGTCCGCAGCCGATCCCGGTATTCGCCGAGATGTCGAGCATCAACCCGGTAATCGTGCTGCCTGGCGCATTGGCCAAACGCGGCGACGCCATCGCCCGTGAACTGGCAGGCTCCGTGTGCCTGGGGGCCGGTCAGTTCTGTACCAACCCAGGGCTGGTGATCGGCTTGCAGTCGGCACAGTTCAGCCAGTTGCTCACAGACCTCGGCCAACACCTGGCGCAGCAGGCGGGGCAGACCCTGCTTAATGCCGGCGGCTTGCGCAGCTATGTGGGCGGGTTGGAACACCTGCACGCGCACGCCGGCATCGAGCACCTGGCCGGCCAGGCGCAGGAAGGCAGCCAGGCCCGCGCCCAACTGTTCAAGGCCGACGCACGCCTGCTGGTGGATGCCGATCCGCTGCTGCAGGAAGAAGTGTTCGGCCCCACCACCGTGGCGGTCGAAGTCTGTGGCGATGAGCAGTTGCGCGCCGCGCTGCTGGGCCTGCGCGGCCAGCTCACGGCCACCCTGATCGGCGAGCCCGAAGACTTCGACGCCTATGCCTGGCTGGTGCCGCTGCTGGAAGAAAAGGTCGGACGGATTCTGGTCAACGGCTATCCGACCGGTGTTGAGGTATGCGATGCCATGGTGCACGGCGGCCCCTACCCGGCCACCTCCGACGCCCGCGGCACCTCGGTCGGCACCCTGGCCATCGATCGCTTCCTACGTCCGGTGTGCTACCAGAACTACCCGCAAGCCTTGTTGCCAAAGGCCCTGCAGGACGGCAACCCACTGGGGTTGCGGCGCCTGGTCAATGGTCAGTGGAGCGACGGCGCGCTCTGACGCGCGCTTGTAGGAGCGGCGGTTAGCCGCTGCGACTTGCCCGCGAAAAAGATACCGCGCTGCCTGGCACGGGCTACGCCCGTGTTCGCGGGCAAGCCCGCTCCCACAGGGTGGACTGCCCCCAAGGGTTGGATTTGTGTCCAACTTGTTGGGGGCAGTCCAATCGAAGAGACAGTTTGCTATCACAACGCCAGATGCAAGGGCCCGGATCCGTCGGCCGGCATCGCGCAGCAGATCAACGCCTCGTCCTGCGCCACGGCGAACTCCGGTGCCTCGGCATAGGTAACCGCCCCTTTGAGCACGCGGGTCCGACAGCTTCCGCACGACCCGCCACGGCAGCCAAAAGGCGGCTCAAGGCCACGCTGTTCGGCCAGCTCCAGCAGCGAGCCATCTCCCGGGTTCCAGCGCGCCTCTTTCGCCGAGTCCATGAACATCACCGCAACCGACTCAGCGGCCACCGCCGGCAAGGCCGGCGCGGCCTGCTGCTCGTTGCCCGTGCGGCGCAGGCTCGATGGGCCGAAGGCTTCGGCGTGGATCCGTGCATCGTTGATATCCAGTGCGCGCAGGCCGTCGTACATCTGTTGCATGAAACCCTGCGGCCCGCACAGGTAGAAGTCGTAGTCATCGAAAGGCAGCACCTCGCGCAGCAGATCGACGCCCAGGCGCCCCTCGCGCTCATAGTCCTCACCTGCGACCGCACCGCGGGCATCGCTGAGCAGGCGCATATGCCTGAGTTTGCCTTCGGAGGCTGCCACCAACGTGGCAAACTCGCTGGCAAAGGCCAGTTGCGCCCGGTTCGACGCCGATTGGAACACCCAGGCAGGCCGGGCGTAGCGTGTACGCCGTCCCTCATTGACCAGGTGCCTGGCCATGGCCAATGCCGGGGTCACCCCCACGCCCGCAGCCAGCAGCACCACGGGCCGGCGTACCGCAGCATCGAGGGTGAAGGCTCCAGCCGGCGCACGCGCCTCGATCAGGTCACCGACCCTGACCTGCTCATGCAGGTGCCGAGAGACCACACCCTCACGCTTGACGCTGATGCGCAGCGCATCGTCCGCCGGCGCGCCAGACAAGGTGTAGGTGCGCACCAATGGCGCCTCCTCTCCAGGCAACCGTACTCGGATCGGCAGGTGCTGCCCCGCCTGGCGCACCGGCAAGCCCAAACCATCGTCGGGCGCCAGGTGGAACGAACGGATGTGCTCGCTCTCGTCGACGATCTGCGTTACCCGGTACGGACGCCAGCTTTGCTGCAATGCCGCGGCTTTCAGGCGCGCCTGCATGTCCTCCCAACTACCGGTCATCAACACATTGGGCGAGATGCCGTCATCCATGTCGACCCAGCGCAGCGCCAACCCTCCCGGTCGGCGCACGACCCGCTCGGGGTAAAACCGCCACATGCGCTCGGCGCCGATGAAGGCCAGTGTCTGTGGATCGTCGACGATCACCTCGGTACGCCCGGTCATCTGCAGCAGGTCGCCGCTGCGCATGTCGACGAACACCAGCCCGGCACGGGGGTTGAGCAGCATGTTGCCCAGAGTGTTGAAGAACAGGTTGCCATTGAAATCAGGGACGCTCAGCGTGCCGTCGGCGTCGATGTGGACAAAGCCTGGCTTGCCGCCGCGGTGCGAGACATCCACCTGGCGCACGCCATCGCGCACCACATACGAGGCAACATAGAAGGAATCGGCAGCGGCCACCACGGCACGGTCTGCTGCGCTCAGCTCGGTAGACTCGCAGGGCTCACCGGGTGTGCTGTCATCGAAGACATAGCGGCGCAGATTGATATAGCGCGGGCAGTTGCCATAGGACTGGGTCGGCTCGATGGTAAAACCGCTGTCGTCTGCCCGGCGCACGAAGCCGTTCAGGCGATTGCGTCGGCGGGTGTGCAACTCGATGCCAAGCATGCCCACGCCGTCACCGTCCTCCAGCCCGGCATCGGCGGGATCGGCGGGCTCACGGGGCAGGTCCAGCAGCAGCCGACGCGGATCGGGGGATTGCATGAAGCCGGGCTGGCCGGTGCGCAGCGTTGCCCACGGATTGCCATGCGGATCGACGCTGCCGAGCAC
The DNA here is from genome assembly GCF_057197165.1 of Pseudomonas sp. SYWMCR5. Taxonomy (NCBI): domain Bacteria; kingdom Pseudomonadati; phylum Pseudomonadota; class Gammaproteobacteria; order Pseudomonadales; family Pseudomonadaceae; genus Pseudomonas; species Pseudomonas sp. SYWMCR5. The sequence continues at coordinate 218,770 of NZ_JBXUNH010000002.1, read as the reverse complement.
CACGAAAGGCAGTTGGGCATAGAACTCGCGGTGCTGGTCGGGCATGAAGTCGCGCGACATCTGCACCTTGCCGGTCCCCACCATGCGTTCGATCGCGCCGACGCTGCGTTGCAGCGCAAGCTCGCCGTCGTGCCATGGCGAGGGCTTGAGGTCCGACGTAGGCTTGTTCATGGTGGCACCTGGGCGGTTGAGTGAGGGTGTATCAATCCTTACTCATTCGCCCGACCCTTAGAATCAGTGCAGGTGGCAATTGATTATTTCTCTTCAAGAAATAGTCATGGGCCCGCATTCAAGCCAATGGTTCGATCAGCCCCCCTGTGCCTCAGCCGCCTCATGCGCCTGGCGCAGCCGCTCGCGGCTGTTGCTCAGGTGCAGGCGCATGGCCATTTTCGCTCCTTCGCTGTCGCGTCGGGCAATGGCTTCATAGATGGCCTCGTGCTCATGGCTCAGGCGGCTCAGGTAATGGGCCTGGTCATCGTGGGCCAGGCGCGCCGAATTGAGCCGGGTGCGGGGAATGATGCTGGTACCCAGGTGATTGATGATGTCAGCGAAATAATGATTGCCACTGGCCTGGGCGATGCGCAGGTGGAACTGGAAATCCGCCGAGACCGCATCGGAGGCATGCGCGGCACCTTCGTTGAGCTCGTCGAGCGCAGCACGCATGCCGGTCAGTTGTTCATCGCTGCGACGCTGGGCGGCAAGCCCGGCCGACTCGATCTCCAGGGCGATGCGCAACTCCATTACCGCCAGCACCTCGCGCAGGGTCACGATGGTCGCCGGGTCGATACGGAAACCGCCGGTGCTCGGCGCGTCGAGCACAAAGGTGCCAATGCCGTGGCGGGTCTCCACCTGGCCGGCCGCCTGCAGCCGCGAGATCGCCTCACGCACCACCGTGCGGCTGACGCCCTCCTCGACCATGATCTGCGATTCGGTCGGCAGTTTGTCGCCACGCTTGAGTTGGCCGCTGCGAATACGTTCGGTCAGCACCGTGACCAGTTCCTGCGCCAGACTGCGCGGTTTGCGTCGGGTACGTGCCTGTAGTTGCTGCTCTGTCATGCCCTGTACGTTTCATCGTGAAAAGACAGCCGCCATCATAGCTCATGCAGTTGTACGATCACATACATCCGCCAGGGTTTTCATCTCGCCGCCAATGCCTTTTGCCGAACCGCCGACGGCGCCTCGCCCATGACCCTGCGGTACATGCTGGAAAACGCACTGGGGCTGTCATACCCGAGGTCGAGGGCAACCCGGGTGACCGCCTCACCCGCTGCCAGTCGCGTGACGGCTGCCATCAGGCAGGCTTGCTGGCGCCATTGACCGAACGACAGCCCGGTCTGCTCGCGAAAGCGTCGGCTGAACGTCCGAGGGCTCCAGTTCAGGTGTATCGCCCAGGCCTCGGCCGTAGTGCTGATCGACGGCGCCGCGAGAAACGCCAGGCACAATTGCGCCAGACGCGGCTCCCCTGGCATCGGCGCGAACAGCGGCAGGCGCTCGGCGCTGCGCAACTCATGCAGGATCAAGCCGACCAGTTGGCCATCGCGCCCTTGAGGGTCGTACAGCGCAGGCAGTTCGGCACTGGCCAGCAGCAACTGATGCAGCAGCGGCGTGACCAGCAGCGCTTCGCAGGCCTGCCCCAGCCTCGGCGCCGCAACGGCCTCGATGTACAGGCTGCGCGTGCTCACGCCGCGCATCAGTACCTGATGGGGCTTGCCGGGCGGAATCCACACACCGCTGTAGGGCGGGATGACCCAGGCGCCATCGTCGGTCAGGACTTCCATCAACCCGCTCATGCCATAGAGGAACTGAGCACGCCGGTGCACATGCCGTGGCAATAGCGTGTCGGGCGGGTAATCGGTGGCGATCGCCAACACCGGGCGCGGCGTGGCATCGACCTGGAACAGCGGCACATTGCGCATCGGAGCCTCCATGGCTGAAACGCACGGATTATTGGCCAATGTTCGAATGCTGGCCAGCCCTCGTCCTCCTACCCTGCACCTCCACTCTCTCAATAAAGGCTGACGATCATGCTGTACCCCCTGCTCGGTGTCTTCGGCGTGTGCGCTGGCGTCACCACGCTGTTGTTCGGCTTCGGCGGCGGTTTCTTCGCTGTGCCCTTGCTCTACGCATTGCTGCTCACCAGCCACGCGGCGGGCTCCCCGATGGCACTGCACGCCATGCAGATCGCCGTGGCCACCTCTGCCCTGGTGATGATCTTCAGCAGCGCCCTGGCCACCTGGCGGCACCAGCGCGCCGGCACGCTGCGCTGGGACCTGGTACGCCCTCTGGCGCCGGCCATCGCGCTGGGGGCACTGGCTGGCGCCTGGGCCGCCCTGTACCTGGACAGCACCTGGCTGCGTTGGCTATTCATCGGCTACCTGTTGCTGAGCCTGCTCGATGCATGGCTGCGTCCAGGCTTCATGCGCGTTGACAACCACCGCCCGGCGCCGCTGGGCAAGGCAGCGGCCACCCTCGCCGGCCTGCCGATCGGCGCACTGGCAGCGCTGCTGGGAGTCGGCGGCAGTGTGATGACCGTGCCGCTGATGCGCAGGCGGGGCGCCAGCATGAGCACCGCCACCGCCATGGCCAACCCGCTGTCACTGCCCATGGCGCTGGCCGCGACCCTGGTGTATGCCCTGGTGCCGACTCCGGGAACGGACCTGGGCACGGGCCTGCTGGGCTACATCGACCTGCGTGCGGCACTGGCAATGGCCGCAGGCGCCTGGCTCGGCATGCACCTGGCGGCGCCGCTGCTGGGGCGCCTGAGCGATACCCTGCATGCGCGGGCCTACCTGGCACTGCTGGCCTGCGTGCTGGTGGTGATGCTGGGGACCGGCCGCTGAGCGAAACGGCTGGCGAACCGCCCGCCGAGGCCTGTAGTGTGCGGGTTCACGTGCCGCCAGATGTAGCGGCATGGCCCAAGGAAGGCATCTTATGACGAAACTCGACCGAGCCCTGCTCACCACCGGCCTGTTCATCCCACTCTGGTTGCTGCTGGGGGTTTGGCTCACCGCTCAGGCCTACCCCGGTTACCAGCACCTGCAGCAGGCCATGAGCCAGCTCGGGGCGACAGGCGCACCGACCGCGGCATTCTCGCCCTGGGTCAACAACTTCCCATTGGCACTGCTGTTTGCCTTGTTCGCCTGGGGGCTAGCCCGTCGCTGGCGTCACTCGAACGTCGCCCTGGCGAGCGCGCTGTTGGTGCTGTTGCACGGTGTTGCAAGCCTGGGGACTGGGGTATTCGCCTGCGACCCAGGTTGCACCCCCACAGAGCCTTCGTTCTCCCAGCACATGCATAACCTCAGCGGTCTGCTGATGTTCCTGTCGTTGACCCTGGCCAGCCTGCTGTGGGTCTGGCTGGCACTGCGCATGGGTGATTCACGGCTGCTCGCCATTGGCTCCCTGCTTTGTGTGGTGTTCTCCATCGGCACGGTGGCGTTGATGGCACGGGCAGCCGAAACAGGCCAGCTCTTCGGTCTCTATCAACGAATCAACTACGGCGTGGCGGTGCTCTGGGTTGCTGGGCTGGCTTGGTTCTCCCTGCGCCTGCCCACCTCCTGCCCGACAAAGCTGCTTGTCGTCTGACGGCAAATTGCTGGCCCCCAGGCGTTCAAAGCGAAGGCAAACTCCCTTTTTCTTCAGACGCTTAGGACAGCAACATGCGGGTATTTCTAGCAACCCTGGCCAGCTGCGTACTGGTGGTCACCGCATTCGGCGCCCAGGCCAGGCCGCTGAGCCAGAACGATCGCAGCGTGTGTGGCTGGGGCGCGCAGATCGCCGCCGACGCGCAGCATGCCAAGCTCTCCGGGGTGACGCTCTATGCGCAGCGCAAGAAACTGCAAGTGCGGCGCTTCGCCAAACCCTGGATGCGCATGACGGCGTTCGGCATCACCGAGCAAACCTACAGCAGCAGCTCACGCCTGCCGCCGAACGCCATCAAGCAGACCTACTACGAACAGTGCGTCCATCACGCCGTCGCGCGCCGATAACGAACGCGGGCCCCTGGTTCAACTGGCCTGATGCCGACATCCGTGATCGATGTCGGCGCTTTTACCGACGGCTCGCCGCGCGATGCAGCCGCCCAGTCCTGTCACTAGCGCAATCCACCTGATTTCTTGCCTGATTCTCTGAACCTGCTGCCCGACGGATAGGAAACCTGTCCACCAGGGTCTAGAGTTTTCAGATCGGGAACCCGCCTCATGCGCGCGCGGCATTCCTACCAGGGCCCTGCCTCGATGCACTGCCCTGCCTATAACGACGAAACACCAACCGATGATCAGCGGGTGAACGCCATGGAACTACGCATCAACCAGAAGACCTATCAGGTCGACGCCGACGCCGATACCCCCCTGCTGTGGGTGATCCGCGATGACCTGGGCATGACCGGCACCAAATACGGCTGCGGCCTGGCCCAGTGTGGCGCCTGCTCGGTGCTGGTGGACGGCAACGTGGTGCGTGCCTGTGTCACGCCGGTGGCCGGTGTGGTTGGCCGTGAAGTGACCACCATCGAAGCGATCGAGGCCGACCCGGTGGGCAAGCGCGTGGTTGCGGCCTGGGTCGAACATCAGGTCGCCCAGTGCGGATACTGCCAGTCTGGCCAGGTGATGGCCGCGACCGCCCTGCTCAAGCACACGCCAGCACCGAGCGACGAGCAGATTAGCGCCGCGATGGTCAACCTGTGCCGCTGCGGCACCTACAACGCGATCCACGCCGCGGTGCACGAGCTCGCCGCCCAGCCCGCCGCCAAGGAGAGCGTCTGATGAACTCGCCCATCGACATCCCGTCCGAACTGCGCGACCTGAAACTGGATCAGCCGGTCAACCTGTCGCGTCGGCGCTTTCTTGCGGGGAGCGCCATCGGCGCCCTGGTGATCGGCTTTGGCTTGCCGATCGGCTCGGCCCGGGTCCAGGCCGCCACCGCGGTGACCGCAGAGCGCGGCACGCAGGTGCCGGCATTCCTGGAAATCCGCCCTGACGGCACCGTGCGCCTGCTCTGCCCCTTCATGGAAGGTGGCCAGGGCACATTCACCGCCATGGCGCAGATCGTCGGCGAAGAATTGGATGTGGAACCGGCCCACTTCCTGATCGATGCCGCACCACCTGGCGAAGCCTATGTGGTGATGGAGAATGGCCTACGCATCACCGGCGGCAGCATGTCGGTACGCATGAGCTACCCAACCATGCGCCGCCTTGGCGCGCTGGCCAGGGCCATGCTGCTGCAGGCCGGTGCCGACACCCTGAAAGTCCCGGTCGGCGAGCTGAGCACCGAACCGGGCAAGGTGGTGCATGCAGCCTCCGGCCGCTCGGTCGCTTATGGCGACCTGGCCGAGCGCGCCATGGACCTGCCTGTGCCGGACCCGGCCAGCGTCAAGCTGCGCGATCCCAGCCAGTTCCGCTGGATCGGCAAGCCGGTACGCCGTCTCGATGCCTACGACAAGTCCACCGGCAAGGCTCAGTACAGTATCGACCTCAAGGTCGACGACATGCTCCACGCAGCGGTGCAGCACGCGCCACGACTGGGCATGACGGTGGGCGGCCTGCGCAACGAAGCGCAGGTCAAGGCGATGAAGGGCGTGCATTCGGTGCATGTCCTGCCGGGTGCAGTGGCGGTGGTCGCCGAACGCTGGTGGCATGCCAAGCGTGCAGTGGAGGCGGTACAGGTCGACTGGCAGGAGCCGGGGGCCGATTCGAAGGTACGCACGATGCCGGCTGACTTTTCTAGCGATGCCTATCGCGATCACCTGGCCGCACAAACCGGCCCGGCGCGCGATGACGAGAACGAAGGCGATGTAGCGGCTGCGCTCAAGGGGGCCAAGACCCAGGTGGAAGCCACCTACCACAACCAGTACCTCAACCACGGCCAGCTCGAACCGCCGTCGGCGCTCGCGCGCTTCAATTCCGATGGGTCGCTCGAAGTCTGGCTGCCCAACCAGGCGCCGGACATGTTCCGCGACGACATCGCCAAGCGCACCGGCCTTGCCAAGGAACAGATCATCCTGCATTCGCCGCTTCTGGGCGGTTTCTTCGGGCGCCACTTCCTGTACGACTCGGCCAACCCCTACCCACAGGCCATTGCCCTGGCCAAGGCGGTCGGGCGCCCGGTCAAGCTGATCTGGACCCGCGAGGAAGAGTTCGTACGTGACGTGCTGCGGCCCGTGGCAGTGGTCAAGTTCCGCGCCGGGCTCGACGAGAAGGGCCTGCCGGTTGCCATCGAAGCGGTCAGCGCGACCGAGGGCCCGACCGAGGCAATCGCCGGCAAACAGGGCGAGAAGATCGACCCCACTGCCCTGGAAGGCCTGGCGGGCAAGTCCTATGCCATTGCCAACAAACGCATCGCGCAAATTTATGTGAAGGGCCCTGCCATGCTGGGCTACTGGCGTTCGGTCGGTAATTCGCTGAACGACTTCTTCTATGAGTCGTTCCTCGATGAACTGGCCGACAAAGGCGGGCACGACCCGTTCGAGCTGCGCCTGCATCTGTTGCGCGACAACCCACGCCTGACCACCCTGCTGCAGGCTGTCGGCGAATTGTCCGGTGGCTGGAAGCGTGGCCCCTTCACCGCCGAAGATGGAACCAAGCGGGCCCGCGGCGTGGCCATGGCCTCGCCGTTCGGTTCGGAGGCGGCGGTGATTGCCGAAGTATCGATCGAGAACGGCCAGGTCAAGGTGCACGACATCTGGCAGGCGATCGACCCGGGCAGCATCGTCAACCCGGCGATCGTCGAGCATCAGGTCAACGGCGCCGTGGCGCTCGGCCTGTCGCAGACACTGGTGGAGGAAGCGGTGTGGGTCAACGGCATGCCGCGTGCGCGTAACTACGACCTGTACCCGATCCTGCCGCCATCGCGCATGGCCCGGGTGCATGTGCGCATCGTCGAGAGCGGGGCGAAGATGGGTGGCATCGGCGAGCCGCCGCTGCCGGCAGTGGCACCAGCGGTGGCCAACGCCGTGGCGCGGCTGACCGGCCAACGCGCACGCAGCCTGCCCCTCAGCCGCCATACCTTTGCCTGACACGGAAGCCCTCATGAAAAACAGCCGACTGGTCACCACCACTCGCTGGCTTGCGCTGCCCTGCCTTGTCGCGGCAGGCCTGCTGGCCTGGTATGTCACCCGCGAGGTCACCTCGCCCTTCGAGCAGGAAACACCAAGCCCCGACCAGGCGCTGATCGCCCGCGGCGAATATGTCGCGCGCCTGAGCGATTGCGTGGCGTGCCACAGCCTGCCCGGCAAGGCGCCGTTCGCCGGCGGCCTGGAAATGGCAACGCCCCTGGGCGCGATCCATGCCACCAATATCACCCCGGACCGCAAAAACGGTATCGGCAGCTACAGCCTCGCTGACTTCGACCGCGCCGTGCGCCATGGCGTCGCGCCGGGCGGGCGCCGGCTGTACCCGGCCATGCCCTACCCTTCCTACGCCAAGCTCAGCGATGACGACATGAGGGCGCTGTATGCCTTCTTCATGAAGGGCGTGCAACCGTCCGACCAGGCCAATATCCCCAGCGATATTCCCTGGCCGCTGAACCTGCGCTGGCCGATCGCCTTGTGGAACGGCCTGTTCGCCGCCGACAAGCCCTACGCTGAAAAGCCCACCGAAGACCCCCTGTGGAACCGCGGCGCCTATATCGTCCAGGGCCCGGGCCACTGCGGCAGTTGCCATACGCCACGTGGCCTTGCCTTCAACGAAAAAGCGCTGGACGACTCCGGCGAGGCGTTTCTCGCCGGAGCCCTGCTCGACGGCTGGTATGCGCCGAGCTTGCGCCAGGACCACAACACCGGGCTCGGGCGCTGGAGCGAACCCGAGATCGTGCAGTTCCTCAAGACCGGTCGCAACAAGCACGCGGTGGTTTACGGTTCGATGACCGAGGCGTTCAACAACTCCACGCAGTTCATGAGCGACGACGACCTGGGCGCGATTGCCCGCTACCTGAAGTCCCTGCCGGGTGATCCCCAGCGCGACGGCGCCCCCTGGCAGTATCAGGCCATGTCGGCGGCTACCCGTCTGGATGCACCGGGCGCGCACAGCTACGTAACCCGCTGCGCGTCGTGCCATGGCTTGGACGGCCAGGGCCAGGCCGAGTGGATACCGCCACTGGCCGGCGCGACCTCGATGCTGGCCAAGGAAAACGCTTCGGCAATCAATATCACCCTCAACGGCTCGCAGCGTGTCGTCGCCGCCGGGATGCCGGATGCCTACCGGATGCCCGCGCTGCGTGAACAGATGTCGGACCAGGAGATCGCCGAGGTGCTGAGCTTCGTCCGTACGACCTGGGGCAATACCGGCGGCGCGGTCGATGCAAAGGCAGTGGCCAAGCTTCGCGAGCATACCGACCCTGCCAGCAGCAGCCCGATCGTGCTGCATATGCGTTGAAGGAGCGCCCATGGAAAGTATCGACCTGCTGGTCCTGCGCACCGCTCGGGACTGGCTGCAAGCCGGCCACCGCGTGCTACTGGCCACCGTCGCCCGTACCTGGGGCTCATCGCCACGCCCGGTCGGCTCGATGATGGCCTTGCGCAGCGACGGGCGGGTGGTCGGCAGCGTCTCCGGCGGCTGTATCGAAGACGACCTGATCCACCGCTACACCACCGCCTACGGTGGCCCCGGCCTGCCTGAAAGCACCCCGCAGCGGGTGCGCTACGGCGTTACCGCCGACGAGGCCCATCGCTTCGGGCTGCCCTGTGGCGGCACGCTGGAGCTGATTCTGGAGTTTTCGCCATCGTGGCAGTCGCTGGCCCAACTGCTTGAGCAGCTCGACAGCGGCCAACTGGTGCGCCGTCAGCTCGACCTGCACAGCGGCGCGGCCACCCTTCTCGCCAGCGCTGCCCCGGAGCAGTTCAGCGTTGATGGCGAGCACATGGCCAGCACCCTGGGCCCGGGCTATCGACTGCTGCTGATCGGGGCCGGCGCCCTGGCCGAATACCTGGCGACCATGGCCCTGTTCAACGGTTTTCGTGTCTCGGTCTGCGACCCGCGGCCCGAGTACATCGACGGCTGGAACGTGGCCGGCGTCGAGTGCCTGGTCGGCATGCCCGACGATGTCGTGCGCGACTACGCCCCGGACTTGCGCACCTGCATCGTTGCGGTCAGCCACGACCCCAAGCTCGACGACCTGGCCCTGCTCGAAGCGCTGCGTGGCCCGGCTTTCTATATCGGTGCCATCGGCTCGCGGCGCAACAGCCAGCAGCGTCGCGCGCGGCTGATCGAGCACTTCGGTGAAACCGACGCCAGCCTTGCGCGCCTGCACGGCCCCATCGGCATCTACATCGGCAGCAAGACTCCGGCCGAGATTGCCGTGAGTGTGATGGCCGAGATCCTTGCCGCCAAGAACGGCGTCGAACTGCCCGGCGCGGTGAACGTCACCAAGGCCAAGCAGGCACGCGAACAACAGGCGCTGCCTGCCGCCTGACCCTGCGGTATGCTTGCCTGCACCCCATGCCGCCACACTCGGACAACCCACCATGACCGAACCCCAAGCCAGAGCTCGCTGCGCCGCCCTGGTGCTCGCCGCCGGACGCGGCACGCGCTTTGGCAGCGACAAGCGCAAGGCCGTGCTCGCGGACGGACAGGGCCTACTGGCCAGCACCTTGAAACAGGTACAAGCCTGTTTCGACCCGGTCTATGTGGTGCTGCGCTGCGACGATGATCCGCAAACCCTGGGCATCGATGCGCAAGTCCACATCGTACGCGCCTCACAGGCAGCTGATGGCATGGGAGCGAGCCTCGCGGCCGGCATCACGGCCCTGGCCAGCATCGATGCCCCGGCCGTGGCCGTGCTGCTTGGCGATATGCCGTGGATCACACCACGCACCTTCGAGCACCTGCTCGGTCACCTCGCTGCCGAACGTATCGTCCTGCCGTGCTACCAAGGCCGACGTGGCCATCCGGTCATCTTCGGGCGCCATTTCTGGGCAGCCCTCACCCGCCTGCAAGGTGACCAGGGTGGGCGACCGGTCATCGAGGCCAACCCCCACGCCTGCCTTGTGCTGGATCTCAACGACCCTGGCATCCTGCGTGACATCGACACACCCGCCGATATCCCGCCCACATCGACCTGAGTAATGGCCACCAGGCTTTGATCCGCACGTCCTGGCAGGTACGCTAGCGGTCTTGCCCCCGACCTGGAGCCGCACCGGTGACCGCCACGCTGACCACCTTCTACCTGGAAATGACCTCCCCGGATGCCCTGCGCAGCAAGCCTGCCCCCGATGGCTTGACGATCGTCGAATGCGAAGTCGTCCAGCCGGAGCTCAACCGCTTCCTGTACCAACTGGTGGGCAAGGCCTGGGGCTGGACCGACCTGAACAGCTGGAGCGACGAACAGTGGCTGGCGGTTGTCGGCCAGGACTGCCACCGCACCTGGGTGGCCTACCACCGTGGCGCCATCGCCGGCTACTACGAACTGCACCGCCCCGACGGCGAGAACACCGAGATCCGCTACTTCGGCCTCGCCCCGCAGTTCCTTGACAAGGGCTTCGGCGGCCCGCTGCTCAGCCAGGCCATCCGCAGCGCGTGGGAGTGGCCTGGCACGCGGCGGGTCTGGGTGCACACCTGCAGCCTCGACCATCCCGCCGCCCTGGCCAACTATCAGGCCCGTGGCCTGCAACTGTACAAGCAAGAGCACGAAGCACTGGGGTGACGGTTGCGCGAGGCTGGCAGCGCTTGCTGCCTATGCCCAGTAGCTGGACCGTCTGCTGTCCCAGCCACTGGATTGATCGGGCGCTGGGCGCTCTACGATTCGCACAAGCGCCTAGGCCAAGGACGCCTGGCGCGCCATCCGTGCACCCAGCATCCCGGAAAAAGATACCAGCATCAGTACTGCGAAGACCCCGGCGATCGGCAGGTTCGACTCCAACCCGAAGCCACTGACCGTCGCCGAGGCAATCGAACCGAACACCAGCATCAAGCAGCCCTGCAGACTCGCAGCCACCCCAGCGCGATCAGGAAACAGTGCCATCGAACGGGCCATGGCATTGGAGAAGATAAAGCCCTGGCCGAAGGCGATCAGCATGATGCCAGCAAGAATGTTCACCAGGCTCAAGGTGTCGGCAGCCGCCGCGATGCACAGTACCCCCACCAGAAACAGCGCCAGCCCGCTCCACATCAAGGTATCGGGTGAAACGACACGGACCAGCGCACGGTTGGTCAGTGTGCCGACCAGATAGCAGCAGCCCACACCCAGCGCCGTGGTACCGAAGTAATGAGCGTCATGGCCGAGCACATCCTGGACGATATGCGGCCCAAACACGTTCCACAGCAGGAATGCGGAAAAGCTCGCGCCGAGCACCACCACCGAGGCACGGAAGCGCTTGTCGGCCAGGATGAACCGATAGCCGACCACCGTCTGCAAGGCACTGCGACGGGCACCGGTCGGCAGTGACTCCTTGAGCCCGGCAACGACGAAAGCCAGGACCATCAGGGCATAGGCGGCATACAGCACGAAGTTGTAGCGCCAGCCGAAATGCACCTCGATCAGCCCGCCGATATAGGGCGCGATGACTGGCCCCAGGCCGAACGCCAGGCTGAGGTAGATGATCGCGACATAGAAGCGCGGGCCTTTGACGATGTCGACCAACACAGCACGGGCAACGACCTGGCAGGCGCCAATGGCAAAGCCCTGCAGCGCACGCGCCAGCAGCAGCATCTCGATGGACGTCGCAGCAGTGGCCAGCAGGCTGCCGACCACGAACACGCCCAGGCCCAGCAGTACGGCAGGCCGGCGCCCGCGCGCGTCGGCCATCACGCCGAAGAACAGCTGCCCCAGGGCATAGAACAGCAGCGTGATGGTGATGGTGTTCTGCATCAGCGCAGGCCCCGCGCCCAGTTCGCGTCCGATGGACGGAAGGCTCGGTGCATACAGATCGATGGCGATGCCCCCCAGACTGTTGACCAGCGGGGCGAGGAAGACGATGAAGTTTTCATAACGCGTATTGGCGTGCATAGGATCTCCGGCGTGCCGGGCAGCGAAGCGCCCGGCACGCACATGGGTCAGACAGACGCCTGGTGGGCGAACTGCGGTGGCGGGATGGAAGGTGTCGGCGCCTTGAGCCAGGCACTGGGCGAGGACAGGCGTGAAACCAGTACTCGCGGTGCCTGGTCGTAGTAGGTCCCCCAGTTGACACCGGGGTCCTTGACCCGACGCGGATCGGCCAGGCCCAGGTCGTCGAGGTTGTCGACGATCGCTGCCAGCAGCTGCTGGACCTGTGGCGTGGCGGTCAGCACCACCAGGCCGAAGTTGCGCAGCGCCAGGGTGCGGATCACGTTGTCGAGCAGGTACTTGCCGGCGCCGCTGCCGCTCTGGAACGAGGCGAAAGCACCGATCTCCGCGATACGCGCACGGTCGATGGCATAGCGTTCATCCAGCGCATGGTCCAGGTAGTACTCGCTGAACAGCTTGCCGGAGTCGCCGTAGCTGATGCCGGCACAGGCGTAGCCTGGCGCCCCGCCGGTCGAGCCGGTCAGGCAGGCGAACAGGTCGGGCTGCGGCACGGGCGTTGCGTCGTAGTGCTTGAGGTAATGGCCACGCACCGCCTCCTGCAGGCAGCGGTAGCCGGGGCGACCCTTGTAGAAATTGCGCACGATGTACATGGGCGACGTCCCGTCCTAGGCGTACAGTTGATCGATGAATCGCGCTTCGATCTCGGCGCGCCGCGGTCGTCCGGTGACCGTGTAGAACTGGTCACGAAACGCGGCAATGTCCTCGACCACCTCGACCCGTCGCACCCGCGCGAAGTCGGCAAGGCGGTGCTCCAGGCGCGCCATCTCGTCCCGCACGCTGGCGGGGCTCGCGGTGCTGAGGACGATGGCACACGGCTCGTCGCGCCCCTCGCCCATGACGATCATGTCGTCGACCAGCGGGCTCTCCTTGTAGACGTTCTCCACCCACTCAGGCGAAATGTTGCGCGCCGTCGAGAGGATGATCACGTGCTTCCTGCGCCCGGTGATGTACAGGAAACCGTCACGGAACTCGGCGATATCGCCGGTGTGCAGGTAGCCGTCGGACAGGTCGCAGGCCGTGTCGTCGGCGTTGTAGTAACCCGCGCAGAGGGTCGGCGTCTTCACCAGCAACTCGCCGTCGACCAGCTTGGGCTCGATGCCGTCGAGCAGCTTGCCAGCCGAGCCGATACGCCGTTCTGCAGGCGAGTTCAGCGAGATGATCGAGGAGTTCTCGCTCAGCCCGTAGGCCTCGAACACTTGCACGCCTCGGGCATCCAGGGCCTGGAGCACGGTGGCCGGGATCTTCGCACCGCCGGTGATGATGTGCGGACTGGCTGGGCCCAACAGTTGCTCGACAGTGGCACCCTGTTCGAGCAGCAGGTTGGCCTCCTCCAGCAGCTTGGGCGGCAGGTAGAGGAAGTTGGGCCGGTTAGGTGCGATCAGCTCCAGATAATGACGGGCATTGCCGCTGGCCGCGCCGTACTCGGTGACACCTTCGGGCATCAGCGTCAGGGTGCCGCCGGACAGGATCGGAATGAACACGCCCAGCACCTGTTCGATCAGCAGGCTCATCGGCACGATCGAGAAGTAATGCAGCGGCTGCTGCGGCAGGCGCTTCATCACGTTGTCGACCAGCAGCCCCACGGCCGCGTCGCGAATCATCACGCCCTTGGGCTTGGAGGTGGTGCCCGAGGTGTGGATCACCGAGACGATACCCGCGGGGATCAGTTCGTCGTCCTGGGCCCAGGGCGTGTCCGTGGACCGGGTCATCAATTGCCGGGGGATGAAGCTGGGCTTGTCTGGCAGGATCCGCTGCAGGCGCCGGGCGGTCGGCTCATCACTGACGAACACGGCGGCGGCCTTGCCGAGCAGGCTACCGATCTGATCGTCGGAAAATTCGATGGGCACCGGCAGCAACACACCACCAACCTTCTGGATCGCCAGCAGGGTGTACACCCACTCGTAGCATGAGCGCATCGCGATACCGAACACCTTGCGCTCGCAGTTGCCGACCCGAGCCTGCAGTGCCTGGGCCAGGCGTTCGACGTCATCGCGCAGGCCATGCAGGGTGTAGTCGCGCCCGTGCATCTCGCGGATCACCACGCGGTCCGTGCTGGTGGTCAGGTAGTGCTGCATTTTCTGGCTGATCATTGGCCGTTACCCCCGATGCGGTAGCTCTGGGCGCCGAAGATGCGTCGGCTGATATCGTCGAGGCGACGGCGGCCATGCATCACGCGGGTGTTGTCGATGACCACGATGTCGCCCTTCTTCCAGAAGTGGCTGTAGGTGTTACGGGCGGTGACTTCCTTGATCTCGTCCCAGATTTCAAGGGCGATCTCCTCGCCGTCGGCCCAGGTGATGCGTGGCGGCTCGTAATTGACGCTGGGGCCGAGCATCGAATTGCAGAAGGCTTTGCGACCACTGAAGCAGCTGGTTTCCACCGCGCTGATCACCAGTTCGGAGGCGATCAGGTTCTGGTCGATGCGACGGTAGGTCTGGCCGGCCACCTGGTCGTTGACCTGCTGCAGGTGCTCGTCGGTGATGCTGTCGATCGGCAACTGCAGCTCGATGCTCAGAAAGCGCCGCACGTTGTGCCAGGGAATGCGCCGCGCATAGCGAATGGCACGGGACTCGAAGCTTTTACGGGTTTTCGACGACAGGTCGAATAGCACCCGCTCGCCATCGCACAGCGTGGTCTCGGAGCCAACCGACGCCGCTTGCAGGCAGTAGAACCACTGCAGGTCGGGGTTGAACGGCAAATTACCGTTTTCTCGGTGCAGTCCCATCTCGTGGACGCCTGCCTCGATCTCGGCGGTGTTGGCCGTGGCGGCCTTGCGCGCCGGATCGAAGGTGACCCGGGAGGAATGCGCGCTGACGAAGTCGTTGAAGTCTTCGAGCGAGTCGCTGAAGTCGCGGTAGATCACCGCACCGCTGTGGGCCAAATCTTCATAGAGTGCCGCAGTGCTCATCGAATCGAAGACGCGCAGTCCCGGTTCGACGGCATAGACACATTCAAAGCCATAGCACGGCGTGGGATGACGGTAGAAGGGTAGAACTTTCGCGTGAGTGTGGGCCAACATCTGACATCTTCCTTGGGAAATGGATTACAGACAGGCAGGCCGTCCGCCGCCTGACGCAAACACGTTAGGGGAAATGTCGTGGATGCTGGTTTTAAGAAACCTAAAGCCATGATGAAAAATTAAAAGTGCGTGCGTGCGAGGGAACGCACAGGGGGAAGGCGTTGTCCGGGCGCGGGCCCTCGCCCCCGAGGAAGAGGTGCCAATAGGCATGGCTTGACGCGAAGAGGCCCTAAAGAGCCCTGTAACCGCTGAATGTTCACTCATCCTGAGCGCCTGCAATCCGTGTCAAAAAAGCTGTTTCACCCAGCGCGGAGCAACTCTGCGGCCACGTCCTGGATCAACGTGCGCAAACTGGCGACATCCGTACCCAGCCCCCGGTCCCGCGACCAGATCATGTCCACCGTGAACACCGGAAACCCCATCGGTGGCTGACACACCCTCACCCCCTCGGGGATGCGCAGGTGGGGCAGCAGGCGCGCTGGCAAGGCGACGGTCGAAGGGACTGCGGTGAGGATGTTGACGCAGGCCTGGTAGCCGTTCGCCCGCACCAGCACGTTGCGCGTGCGACCAATCTTCTCCAGCCAGCTGTCGACCATGTTCTTCTCCGAGATCCACGGTGTGGGGAAGACATGCGCCGAGGCACAGAACTCATCCAGGCTCATGGCCCCGTCCAGCGCAAGTCCACGCTGGCTGGTCAGGCAGACGAAACCGTCGCTGAGCACCGGCTGCCATTGCAGCTCGGGGTGCAGTTGGTGGTAACTCGGCCCGAAACCGATGGCCAGGTCGATATCACCGGAAATCAACCGGTCCACCGGCAGGTCGCGGCTCAGCCGATCGAGGTGCAGGGAGGTGTTGGCATGGCTGCGCGACAAGGTCGCCAGTGCCTGGGGCAGAAAGGCCAGCTCGAAGTATTCCGGCGCGCACAGACGCCAGATCCTGGGGGCTGTGACGCCATCGCCCGCAGGATCATCCTCGGCGCAGCGGTTGACCGACTCGATCACCACGCGCAGGTAGGGTGCGATCTTTTCCGCCTTGGCGGTTGGCTGCAGCAGACCCTGCGAGGAGGCGAACAGGGTGTCGTCGAAACAACCGCGCAGGCGTTTGAGGCAGTAGCTCACCGTGGGCTGGCTGACGTTCATCAGTTCGGCGGTGCGCTTGGCACTGCGATATTCCAGCAAGTTGAGAAACACCACGATGTCTTGCAGGTCCAGCTGCTTCAGGTAATTGCTGTGAAGCATGCAGGGGCCTCCTGGGTCATCATGTTCATGGGATGGGATCGACGTCTTCGGGGAGCTTGGCCAGCATCAGTTTGAGCATTTGCGCCAGGGCTTCGCGCTGCTCGGGCAGCAGCGGTGCCAGGAACTGGTTTTGCAAGTCGGTGTGGCTGAAAACCGCTTTTTCGATGGCCGCAAGCCCGGCTGCAGTCAGCGCCACCTTGTAGCTGCGCTTGTCGGCAGGGTCGTGGATCTGCTCGACCATGCCCGCCTCCTTGAGGCGGCTCAGTCGATTGGTCATCGCCCCGGATGTGATCAACAACGAGTTGTACAGCTCGGTCGGGGTCAGCTGGTACGGTGCGCCGGAGCGGCGCAAGGTCGCCATGACATCGAACTCCCCTTCCTTGAAACCGTATTGATCGAGCACCGCGCAACGTCGGCGCTCGAGGTGTTTCTGCAGGCGCGCCATGCGCCCGAAGACCTCCATGGACGAAGCGTCCACCGAGGGCATCGCCTGCGCCCATTGCGCGACGACGAAATCGACATGATCTTTCATTGGCATAACCGTCCGTTCACCCTGAACTCCCCAAGGGCCACATCCCTGCCGTACCCCGGCACCTTCCAAGTATCTTAACGTTAAGTTATCTTGATATGCACGAGGTATGAATCGGGAGGGAACATGGCGTTCTTCGAACACAACCGAAATCGCTATTACTACTTTGACGCCGGGGCCGGCACCCCCACCCTGCTCCTGCACGGGCTGGGCAACAGTGGCCGCGCCTGGACGGACCAGGTCGGGGCCCTGCTGCGCCTGGGCCATCGCGTCATCGTACCGGACCTGCTCGGCCATGGCGCGTCCAGCAATGCGCCGGAACACATCACGCCTCACCTGCAAGCCCAGGAGCTGATCGCATTGCTGGATCACCTTGGGCTGGCCAGCACTCAACTGATCGGGCTTTCGCTGGGCGGCATGATTGCCCTGGAACTGGCCTGCACCTACCCAGATGCCGTGGACAAACTGGTAGTGGCCGCGACCTTCGCCAGCATGAACAGCTCCGCGCGCCATCACCAGCTCGATGAGTGGGTCGAAAACCTTTGCCAACCGGACGGCTGCCTGAAGCGCTTCAAGACGACATGGCCGCAACTGGTCGGCAGTTCCTTCGCCGCCTCCAGCCAAGGACAGAGCCTCTACCAGGCCTGGCATGCCCAGGCCGCCATGCAACGGGCGCGCTGCCAGATCCACTGGTGCGAGGGTATGAAAACCTACGACCCGAGCGATCGACTGTCACACATCCAGGCACCCACCCTGGTGCTTGCCGCCGACGGCGACCGCATCAGCCCACCTGGCGAGGCCGAGGCCATTGCCAGACGTATTGCTCACGCCCAGCTCATCACTTTTCCAGGCGACGGCCATGTCTTCAACGTTTCCCATGCCCCGGCCTTCAACCGGGCACTCAGTGGTTTCCTGCAGGAGCAACAGCGACATGGGTGACACACCCTCCAAGGCCAGCGTAGTGCTGCTGGCGATTCTGGTCGGCATCAACCTGCGACCGATCATGGCCTCGGTCGGCCCGCTGCTCGATCTGCTGCAACGCGACCTGGGCCTGAGCAACTTCCAGGGCGGCTTGCTGACCACACTGCCGGTGATGATGATGGGCCTGTTCGCCCTCGCCGGCCCTTGGCTGCTGCGCCTGCTCGGCGAGGTCAAGGGCGTGGCCATCGGCATGACGCTGATTGCCGCAGCCTGTGCGGTACGCACCTACGTCGAATCGTCCTCTGCACTGATCGCCAGCGCTGCCGTGGGTGGCGTCGGCATTGCCGTGATCCAGTCGCTGATGCCCGCGTTCATCAAGCGCAACCATCCGCAAAGCGCAGGGATGCTCATGGGGCTGTTCACCACGGGGATCATGGGCGGTGCGGCCATCGCCGCCGCCATTGCCGCTCCCAGCGCGGGCAAGCTGGGCTGGAACCTCACTCTCGGCTATGCCGCCATTCCGGCAATGATTGCGCTGATCGCCTGGCTGCTCGCCGCAGGCAACGTGCATGCCTATCCCACGGCGGCCGGCCTGCCCTGGCGCAGTGGCCGGGCCTGGCTGCTGCTGGTGTTCTTCGGGATCGGCACCGGGGCGTACACCTTGGTGCTCGCCTGGCTGCCGCCCTTCTACATCGAACTGGGCTGGACAGCGAAAAGTGCCGGCTACCTGCTCGGCGCACTGACCATCACCGAGGTCATCGCCGGTTTGCTGGTGTCGGCGCTGATTCACCGTTTCCCGGATCGCCGCCAACCCTTGGCGCTGGTGATCCTGCTACTGATCGGCGGGCTGGCCTGCCTGATGGCGGCGCCGCTGCAACTGGCCGCCTTGGCCATCCTGTGCCTGGGGCTGGGCATCGGTGCGTTGTTCCCGCTGTCGCTGATCGTCACCCTCGATCATGCACGCTCACCGACCGAAGCCGGGTCGCTGCTGGCCTTCGTGCAAGGGGGTGGCTACCTGATTGCTGCCTCGATGCCGGTGGTGGCCGGGCTGGTGCGTGACGAGTTCAGCTCGCTGCACTGGGCTTGGGCCGTCATGGCGGGTGGCGCTGTACTGCTGCTTGCCTTGAGCGCCCTGCTCCGGCCGGTAACCCCGCGAACGGTCGCGGCCCAGGCTTGACCCTCCTCGACTCCGGGGCGCTCTCCAGCGCCCCGGACGCCCTCCCCGATTTTTCCTGACCCGCCCCACCAGCGCACCACAGGCACTCTTTTGGTGCAAAAGCGCCGCAACCTCCCCCTGCCTACCCCGTCCCGTGCGCGCTGCAGCCCAGTGGCACAGCCTTTGCGACGGCCTACCGTGCCCCATTCGCGAACTTAGTTTTTTTAACGTTCATGAGCACATATTTACTAATTTATCCATCTGCGCCCACGCTCCATGATCGCTTCCAACAAGAAAGCGTCGCCTTTTGCCGACGCGCATCCGGGCACCTTTGAAGTGCCCATCCTTGCCTTGGAGTCCGTCATGACCAGCGCAGCCACATCGGCACCTCTCATAGAAAAACACACGATCGGATACGTGCCCCCCGAAGACCGCCATGGAAAGGTAAAGGACTTGTTCACCCTGTGGTTCGGCGGCAACATCGCGCCGCTGCCCATCGTCACCGGCGCCCTGGGCGTGCAGTTGTTCCACCTGAACCTGATCTGGGGCATCGTCGCCATCCTGGTCGGTCATCTGGTCGGTGGTGTGCTGATGGCCCTGCACTCGGCCCAGGGCCCGCAGATGGGCATCCCGCAGATGATCCAGAGCCGCGCCCAGTTCGGCACCCTCGGCGCGCTGCTGGTGGTGGTGATCGCAGGGGTGATGTACATCGGCTTCTTCGCCTCCAACATCGTGCTGGCGGGCAAATCGCTGCACGGTGTGGTCGACAGCGTGCCCGTGCCAGTGGGCATCGTCATCGGCGCCCTGGGTTCGGGGATCATTGGCATCATCGGCTACCGCTTCATCCATGTGCTCAACCGCATCGGCACCTGGGTGCTGGGCATCGGCATCGTGGTGGGCTTTGGCTATATCTTCACCCACGTGCAGAGCGATGACTTCCTGACCCGTGGCAACTTCAACATCTCCGGCTGGCTGGCCACTGTGTCGTTGGCAGCGCTGTGGCAGATCGCCTTCGCCCCTTACGTGTCGGACTACTCGCGCTACCTGCCGGCCGATGTGAAAGTGTCGTCGACCTTCTGGACCACCTACCTGGGCTCAGCCCTGGGTTCGAGCCTGTCGTTCATCTTCGGCGCAGTCGCCGTGCTGGCGATCCCCGCCGGGATGGACACCATGGACGCCGTAAAGCTGGCCACCGGCGCCATCGGCCCGCTGATGCTGGTGCTGTTCCTGCTCAGTGTGATCAGCCACAACGCGCTCAACCTGTATGGTGCGGTACTGTCGATCATCACCCTGGTGCAAACCTTCGCCTATCGCTGGATCCCGACCGCGAAGACCCGCGCCGTACTTTCGCTGATCGTGCTGGCCGCGTGCAGCGTGGTGGCAGTCTTCGCCTCGTCCGACTTTATCGGTCACTTCGTCGACATGGTCTTGGTGCTGCTGGTCGTGTTGGTGCCGTGGACCGCGATCAACCTGATCGACTTCTATGCCATCCACAAGGGCGAGTACGACATCCAGTCGATCTTCAAGGTCGACGGCGGGATCTATGGGCGTTACAACCCGCAGGCGCTGATCGCCTACGCCGTCGGGATCGTGGTGCAGATTCCGTTCATGAACACGCCGCTGTACGTAGGCCCGGTATCGGAACACATCAATGGTGCCGACCTGTCGTGGCTGGTCGGGCTGGCGGTGACCACACCGCTGTACTGGTGGCTGGCCAGCCGTGACAGCGTCTACCGTCGCCGTCAGATGGGCGCCAAGCTCGCTGCCGGACATTGATGCAACGCGCTTGCCCTGCACCTGTGCAGGGCAAGCTGGTTTTTTCGCGGATGAATCGGAACACCTCTACGGCTCGAACCCTTCGACGATGATCACCTCGGCCTTGGCCACCCCCTGCCGATAGCGGCACGCCTCCTGATACAGATCCGACCGATAGCAGGCCAGCGCCTGCTCATACGAGTCGAACTCGATCACCACGTTGCGCTGCGGCGTCGCCCGCCCTTCCATCGCCTCGCTCCTGCCTCCCCGGGCCAGAAAGCGCCCGCCGAATGCCACGAACGCCGCTGGCGCTCGCTGGGTGTACTGCTGGTACTGCTCCGGGTCGGTGACGTCCACATGGGCGATCCAGTAAGCCTTCATCCGTCGATCTCCTGTATAGGGTTATTTGTGTATTATGGTATACCATAAAAATCACCTGACCACAGTGAGCGTGCAGCATGGCTTTCAACAGCATCGAAGACCTTCTCGAAGACTACCGCCAGGGCAAGATGGTGCTGCTGGTGGACGACGAAGACCGGGAGAACGAAGGCGACCTGCTGATCGCCGCCGAGCGCTGTGACGCGCATGCCATCAACTTCATGGCCCGCGAAGCACGCGGCCTGATCTGTCTGACCCTGACCGACGAACACTGCCAACGGCTGGGCCTCGAACAGATGGTGCCGACCAACGGCAGCGTGTTCAGCACGGCCTTCACCGTATCGATCGAGGCCGCCAACGGTGTCACTACCGGCATCTCTGCCGCCGACCGCGCGCGGACCGTGGCTGCAGCCATGGCCGCGGACGCCCGCCCCGAGCACCTGGTCCAGCCTGGCCATATCTTCCCCCTGCGCGCCCGCGAAGGCGGCGTACTGACCCGCGCCGGACACACTGAAGCCGGTTGCGACCTGGCACGCCTGGCAGGCTTCGCACCGGCCTCGGTGATCGTCGAAGTGCTCAACGACGACGGCACCATGGCCCGCCGCCCGGACCTGGAACTGTTCGCCGAGCGCCACGGTATCAAGATCGGCACCATTGCCGACCTCATCCACTATCGCCTGAGCACCGAACAGACGGTAAGGCGCATCGGCGAGCGTGAGCTGCCAACGGTACACGGCACCTTCCGCCTGGTGACCTTCGAGGACCGCATCGAAGGTGGCGTGCACATGGCGATGGTGATGGGCGACATCCGCCGCGAGCAGCCGACGCTGGTGCGCGTGCATGTCATCGATCCGCTGCGCGACCTGGTCGGCGCCGAATACGCAGGCCCTGCCAACTGGACGCTGTGGGCGGCGCTGGAGCGGGTCGCGGCGGAGGGCGCCGGGGTGGTGGTGGTCCTTGCCAACCACGAATCGTCCCAGGCCCTGCTCGAACGCGTGCCACAACTCACCCAGCCGCAGCGCCCCTACCAGCGCGGACAGTCGAAGGTGTATTCGGAGGTGGGCACCGGCGCCCAGATCCTGCAGGACTTGGGCGTGGGCAAGCTGCGCCATCTTGGCCCACCGCTCAAGTACGCGGGGTTGGCGGGGTATGAGCTGGAGGTGGTGCAGAGTATTCCCTTCGAAGCGATCTGATTCGCTATCAATACGTGAAAACTGAAACGCCCGCTGCCGCGGGCGTGCGTTATTTGAAGCGAAAAACAGATAACCCCATCAACCAAAGCAGCCCGAGGAAAATGCATAACGTTGCAATCTGTATACGGCGCTTCAAGCAATACGGAAAACTCTTTACATCAAGAGGATCCAGCGTTCCACGCCGAATACCAATCGAAGGACACGTTAGCGCTGAGCTCATGGCAGCCACTATGAGCATTCGCGACCAAAGCGAGGTCACTCCCCAAACTTTGATTTCCGCATCTATCCCCGAGCTTCTTCCAAAAGCACGACACATCACGACGAAGTGACGAGATGCAGAAATATGAAGCACCATCAAAATCCCCAGCAACATAATTGCAAAGGGCGCACCTATGAATACCAATTTGCAATTAGCCGACCAACTGCTGGCATCAATCATCTGAGACCTCGTAGAGCAACTCCCCCCAATACTCTCCGTAACGCCCACCCCATTCTGCGGCACCAACGGAACCCGCCCCTACCAACGCGATACCGCAAACTGCTTTTCCCCACACCCCAAAATGGCAGACCAAGTTAGCCACCTTGCCCGCAGCGATACCGCCACCAAAACCTGCTACTAGACTCCCGCTAAAAGCGCCCGTTTCGGTAAAGCGCACCTTGCGACACTCATCGGTCTCTCCAGACCGACAAGCCTCTTGCACCTTCAGATACGAAGCTGTCGCACCCAGTCCAATCGCCACATACCCCCCATACTTCAAATATCGCGCTGTTTTCGCCACTTCATCCAAGTGCGTTGCATATCCCGGTATCTGCCCCGGCCCTCCGGCCTTTTTCCAGTGATGCACCAAGCTCTTCGGCGAAATACCCAGGTCCCGGCGCAACGTCTCGTAGCCCCCAGGTTCAATCGTTTGTGCAGGAACGAGCTGCTCAATTGCGCACTGAGCTGCTTATACAAGGCTTGGCGTGAAGTGAAGAACTCGGGGCTGTGCAAATGGCCATGCAGTATGAACTGCCGCTGGTGCAATGCTTCGATGCCCTTGAGCGTGTCCTTGACACGTCCCAAGCCCTGATCAAGCATGTCCTTGCCCACCCCCATGGAACTGCTTGCTCCACTCAAAACTCCGGCAATCTCCCCGATGTGTTCCATCATGAAGTTGGCTTCTGCCTCGCTGAGAGTCGCCAAGGCCCCACGCGCGCGTTCGGCAGCCTGCATCAGTAGCGCCTCTTCGTGAGTACACGCCTGGAGATTGTCAGGGTTACCGACAACAAAGATCTCACCCGCCTTGAAGCCGTGTTCGAAGGTAGGGTTCAGCCGCTGTAGCCGAGCGATGGGGAGCGTTGAGTCTTGCGACAGCAGTCGGGCCAGCACCTGAGGGCCGGACATGCTGCGCGGCACGATGTAGAAGCCAGGCTCCAGTGCAGAGAACTGAGCCCCCTGGCCTGCGTAGAGGTTCGATTTCATTGAAGCCGCAGCCGGTGCAGGCGATGGTGAGTTGCTTGCCTTAAAAGCACCCGAGGTCAGCCTCGCACGACCTGCCGCCACTCCATGGTCTAGAGGAGCCACCACGCGATTGCTGCCACTCGGGCATCCACAAGCGACCAACGCCCCGTCCACGGCCACAGGGCGACCGTAGGACACAAACCACGGTACGCCTTCGACAACGGTGCCGACCTCACCACACACAGGGCATGGCGTAGTGCTGTCACCCTGCCGCAGCACGGCGCGATCGTTCGCCTGATAGTTGATACCACTTGCGATACACACAGCGCCGGTGGAGGTCATGTCGCCGTCCAGCGCTTGACCTTTGCCATTCAGATTGACGCGAAGCATGCGCAGACTCCGTTGCTTGAGGAATGCGCAAACCTAACAGGCGCAAAGAGATCTACTTCCTTAGCAGGCACGAAATAGACATCTCCTACAGCGAGAAATGACGATTCAGCGCGCCCTGCAATGTCGCAGGTGATCGCCGGTAACACCGAACGCTTGCCAAAATCTTGGAATACCATAATATGATATCCCGTAGACCTTAAATCTGCCGGCCACACCTACAATCACACAACGGCCACGAACCACCTGAAATAGCTGCTCCCGAACACAGTTGGCGGGCGCGACAAAAGCCCCGCCTCGAATAACAAAAGCAACGAGGGCGTAACCATGCTGTTGAGCAAACGAGTCACCGCTGTGCTGTCCGCAAGCCTGCTAGCCCTGGCCTGCCAGGCCACCCAGGCCGCCGACAGCCTCAACTTCGTCAGTTGGGGCGGCACCACCCAGGACGCCCAGAAACAGGCATGGGCCGACCCCTTCAGCAAGAGCAGCAACATCAAGGTCGTACAGGATGGCCCGACCGACTACGGCAAGCTCAAGGCCATGGTCGAAAGCGGCAACGTGCAATGGGATGTGGTCGATGTCGAAGCCGACTTCGCCCTGCGTGCCGCCAGCGAAGGCCTGCTCGAACCCCTCGACTTCTCCACCATCCAGCGTGATCGCATCGACCCGCGCTTCGTCTCCGACCATGGCGTCGGCTCGTTCTTCTTCTCCTTCGTACTCGGCTACAACGAGGGCAAGCTCGGCGCCAACAAGCCGGTCGACTGGAGCGCGCTGTTCGACACCAAGACCTACCCCGGCAAGCGCGCGCTGTACAAGTGGCCGAGCCCCGGCGTGCTTGAGCTGGCCCTGCTCGCCGACGGCGTGCCTGCCGACAAGCTCTACCCGCTGGACCTGGACCGCGCCTTCAAGAAACTCGACACCATCAAGAAAGACATCGTCTGGTGGGGCGGCGGTGCCCAGTCGCAACAGTTGCTGGCCTCTGGTGAAGCAGCACTCGGGCAGTTCTGGAACGGCCGCGTCTATGCCCTGCAGCAGGACGGCGCCCCGGTGGGCGTGAGCTGGAAGCAGAATCTGGTCATGGCCGACTTTCTGGTCATCCCCAAAGGTGCCAAGAACAAGGACGCGGCCATGAAGTTCCTGGCCAACGCCAGCAGCGCCAAGGGCCAGGCCGACTTCGCCAACCTTACCGCCTACGCCCCGGTCAACCTCGACAGCGTGGCCGAACTCGACAAGAAACTCGCACCCAACCTGCCAACCGCCTATGCCCAGGACCAGGTGACCCTCGACTTCGCCTACTGGGCCAAGAACGGCCAGGCAATCGCCGCGCGCTGGAATGAGTGGTTGGTCAAATGAAAGTCGCCATCAACGCCCTGCACAACGCTCAAGGTGCCGACCCCGGCACCGGCGCCCCACGCGCGGCGGTGCGCCGACCGCCGCTGAGCCAGCGCTGGCGTGGCAGCCGCAACCTGCTGCCGGCCTTGCTGTTCCTCGGCCTGTTCTTCTTCGCGCCATTGATCGGCCTGCTGCTGCGCGGGGTGCTGGAGCCGGTGCCAGGGCTGGGCAACTACGAGCAACTGTTCGCCAACTCAGCCTACGCCCGAGTGCTGTTCAACACCTTCTCGGTGGCGGGCCTGGTGACCGTGATCAGCGTGTTGCTGGGCTTTCCGCTGGCCTGGGCGATCACCCTGGTGCCTCGCGGCTGGGGTCGCTGGCTGCTGAACATCGTGCTGCTGTCGATGTGGACCAGCCTGCTGGCCCGCACCTACTCCTGGCTGGTGCTGCTGCAGGGCTCGGGGGTGATCAACAAGCTGCTGATGGCGCTGGGCATCATCGATGCGCCGCTGGAGATGGTGCACAACCTCACGGGCGTGGTGATCGGCATGAGCTACATCATGATCCCGTTCATCGTGCTGCCACTGCAGGCGACCATGCAGGCCATCGACCCGATGGTGCTGCAGGCCGGCTCGATCTGCGGCGCCAGCCCCTGGACCAACTTCTGGAAGGTGTTCATCCCGTTGTGCCGCTCAGGCTTGTTCTCCGGTGCACTGATGGTGTTCGTGATGTCGCTCGGTTACTACGTCACCCCGGCATTGCTGGGCGGTGCGCAGAACATGATGCTGCCCGAGTTCATCATCCAGCAGGTGCAGTCGTTCCTGAACTGGGGCCTGGCCAGCGCCGCCGCGGCATTGCTGGTGGTCATAACCCTGGTGCTCTTCTACCTGTACCTGAAGCTGCAGCCGGAATCCCCGGTCGGCAATGCGAGGTAATTCTTCATGCTCCTGTCCCCCAACGCCATGGGTCGCCCGCTGCGCACGGGCCTGTACCTGACCACCGGGATCATCGCCGCCTTCCTGCTGCTGCCGGTGGTGTTCATCGTCCTGCTGTCGTTCGGCTCCTCTCAGTGGCTGGTGTTCCCGCCTCCCGGCTGGACCTTCAAATGGTACGACCAGTTCTTCTCCAACCCCGAGTGGATGGACGCCGCGCTGGCCAGCCTCAAGGTTGCCGTACTGACCACCTTCGCCGCCGTGGCCCTGGGCCTGCCGACCGCCTTCGCCCTGGTACGCGGGCGCTTTCCCGGACGCGAGCTGCTCTACGGCCTGTTCACCATGCCGATGATCGTGCCCCTGGTGATCATCGCGGTCGCGGTCTACGCGCTGTTCCTGAAGCTGGGCTACACCGGCACGCTGTTCGCCTTCGTGGTCAGCCACGTGATCGTCGCCCTGCCCTTTACCATCATCTCGATCATCAACTCGCTGAAGCTGTTCGACCAATCGATCGAGGATGCTGCGGTGATCTGCGGCGCTTCGCGGCTGCAGGCGATCGTCAAGGTGACTTTCCCGGCCATCCGCCCGGGCATGATCGCCGGCGGCCTGTTCGCCTTCCTGGTCTCGTGGGATGAGGTGGTGCTCAGCGTGATGATGGCCAGCCCCGACTTGCAGACCCTGCCGGTGAAGATGTGGACCACCCTGCGCCAGGACCTGAGCCCGGTGATCGCCGTGGCCTCGACGCTGCTGATCGGCCTGTCGATCCTGGTCATGTTCATCGCCAGCGCCCTGCGCCGTCGCAACGAAACCAACGCCTGAGTGCCGGAGACAACAATAATGAGTGCAGTCATCAAAGAAGCCGCGCACGGCAAGACCCTGGTCACCCTGCGCAACCTGAACAAGCACTACGGCGACTTCGCCGCGGTCGACAACATCAGCCTGGACATCCAGGACGGCGAATTCCTCACCTTCCTCGGCTCCAGCGGCTCGGGCAAGTCCACCACCCTGTCGATGCTGGCCGGCTTCGAGACCCCCAGCAGCGGCGAGATTCTGGTCGAAGGCCGCTCGCTGGTGAACGTGCCGCCGCACAAGCGTGACATCGGCATGGTGTTCCAGCGCTACTCGCTGTTCCCGCACCTGAGCGTGCGCGATAACATCGCCTTCCCACTGGCCATCCGCAAGCTGGGCAGCGCCGAGATCGCCAAGCGCGTCGACGCCATGCTCAAACTGGTGCAGCTGGAAACCTTCGCACACCGACGCCCGGCCCAGCTCTCCGGCGGCCAGCAGCAACGGGTGGCGATCGCCCGGGCGCTGGTTTACGAGCCGCGCATCCTGCTGATGGACGAGCCCCTCGGTGCTCTGGACAAAAAGCTGCGCGAAGACCTGCAGGACGAGTTGCGCCAGTTGCACCGGCGCCTGGGCATCACCATCGTCTACGTCACTCATGACCAGGAAGAAGCGATGCGCCTGTCCCAGCGCATCGCTATCTTCAGCCACGGCAAGATCGTCGGCCTGGGCAGCGGTTACGACCTCTACCAGAACCCACCCAACGCCTTCGTCGCCTCGTTCCTGGGTAACTCCAACTTCCTCCGGGTCACCGCCAGCAGCCATGGCGCGGCGGCGTTCGAGGGCCAGTCGCTGGCCATTCGCCTGACCTCAGGGCTGGCCGCGGGCCAGGATGCACTGATCATGGTCCGCCCGGAAAAGGCCCTGGCGCTGAGCACCGAGCAGGCGACCCGCGAGCCGCTGCCCGCTGGCTGGAACGAGGTGAACGCCAAGGTCGGCGAAGTCTTGTTCCTTGGCGAAAGCCAGACCTGCCACGTGGTGACGGCAGGCGGTACAGAAATGACGGTCAAGGCGCTGTCGGCGGCGGGCATGCCGATGCAGCCGGGCGATACGGTCAAGGTACGCTGGGCGGTGGCCGATGCCTGCGTGTACACCGAGTGGGCCGAGAGTGACCTGAGCAAGGCTGCCGGCGCACACTGACAGGCCTCTTCGCAGCAAGCCCGCTCTCTGTAGGAGCGAGCTTGCTCGCGAAGAGCGCGACACCACCCTGCGCCCCTCAACCCGGCAACCGATACCGCTCGGCAAAGAACTGCCGGCCTCCAGCGGTGGCAGCCACGTCATCGTGCAGATGCAAGGTGCCGACGGGCGCCAGTTCAGCAATGCCTACTCACTGATGAGCGATCCGCAGCGCACGGCTGGTGCTGAACTTGCAAGGCACGCCACCCGGCAGCTTGGCACCGCGGCCTCGCTCGCGGTGCAGTACCATGTAGACGTCCTTCCTGCGTCGACATGCCCATGACCCATCCCGCCAGCGCGGGAGCTGGTGGTATTTCTCAAGCGGCCCGGCGGCCAGACCCAATTCAGCGAACTGCTGAAGGCCCAGGGCGAAGACAGCGGCGCCTTCGAAGCCTTGCACCTATGGCTCAACGACAACCTGGGCGACCCGCGCCTGAGCGTCGAACGCCTGGCGGAGCAGGCGAACATGAGCCTGCGCAACTTCACCCGGGTGTACAAGCAGAAGACCGGGCGAACTCCCGCCAAGACCCTCGAGCTGTTTCGCGTGGAAGCCGCGCGCCGCCTGCTGGAGAACTCGGCGCAGCGGATCGAGCAGATCGCCCGCCTGTGCGGCTTCGGTAACGAAGAAAGGCTGCGCCTGGCGTTTCAGCGCCACCTGCAGGTCAGCCCGCGCGACTATCGCGCCCGTTTCGCACGTAGCGTGCCCCTGGCCGAAATCCAGGGATCTTTGACCTAGGGCTTGCCCGGCAGCGCACGTAGCATCGCCGTGACAGATCGAGCCTTGCGGCTACGCCTGTCGGGCCACGGCCGTGCGCCGACGGGAAGCCTTATCATCGACTTCGGCCAGTCAGGCGAACCGCACTGCGCCGCCAGCCGTTCGAGCGCCCCTTCCTGCGTCATCGCATGCCGTGCCCGTTTCCGACAACACCCATAATTTGCGGTATCCGGAATTTTCCAGGAGCACAACGATGAAACAGATCCTGATCCTCGGCGCAGGCTTTGCCGGCCTCTGGAGCGCCCTGGGCGCTGCGCGCCAGCTCGACCTGCACGGACGCGACGACGTCCAGATCACGGTGCTCGCACCACAGGCCGAGCTGCACATCCGCCCACGCTTCTACGAGCCTGACGTTCACCAGATGGCTGCCCCGTTGCAGGCGCTGTTCGACGCAGTAAACGTGCGCTTCGTACAAGGCACGGCCCACCACATCGACGAGGCAGGCCAGCGCGTCGGCTATCGCAGCGCAGATGGCAGCGAGGCGACCCTGGCCTAAGCATCTGGATCTACCCACCTGCGGCCGAACGCGCGGCCGCCCTCGCCGCAGCCGCCCCCTTGATCCCTGTGGCCTGATGCAGCCCGCTGCGCGTCTGCAAGCCGCTGGCAGACGCGCAGCGGTTATAACACCTGCGCAATACTTCACTTCCCTTGACCACTTCTCCTGCCCTAGTCTTGGCCAATCGCACCCTGATCGCATCAGGCGATCGCAATGGGATCGAAGACCATCAGGAGATTTAATCGGATGAGCAGCAGCCCCTACGTCCCACCGAAGGTCTGGAAAAACGACGCCGCAGCCGGCGGCCAGTTCGCCAGCATCAACCGCCCGATCGCCGGCCCCACCCACGACAAGAACCTGCCCGTCGGCAAGCATCCCCTGCAACTCTACTCGCTGGCCACGCCCAACGGCGTCAAGGTCACGGTCCTGCTCGAAGAGCTGCTGGCTCTGGGGCACAGCGGCGCTGAATACGACGCCTGGCTGATCCGCATTGGTGATGGCGACCAGTTCTCCAGCGGCTTCGTCGAGGTCAATCCGAATTCCAAGATCCCGGCCCTGCTCGACCGCAGTGTCGAACCGCCGGTGCGGGTGTTCGAGTCCGGTTCGATCCTGCTACACCTGGCGGAAAAGTTCGGTGCCTTCCTGCCGAAAGACCCAGCCGCCCGCGTCGAAAGCCTGAACTGGCTGTTCTGGCAGATGGGCTCGGCGCCTTACCTGGGCGGTGGTTTCGGCCACTTCTATGTGTATGCGCCGGAGAAGATCGAGTACGCCATCAACCGCTTCACCATGGAAGCCAAGCGTCAGCTCGACGTGCTCGAGCGACGCCTGGCGGTGAGCCGTTACCTGGGTGGCGACGAGTACAGCATCGCCGACATCGCCGTATGGCCGTGGTACGGGCAGCTGGTGCGCGGCAACCTGTACGGCGCGGCCGAATTCCTGGCGGTGGACGAATATCCGCACGTGCAGCGCTGGGCCGAAGAGATCGCCCAGCGCCCGGCCGTGCAGCGCGGCACCCGGGTCAACCGCACCTGGGGCGATGAGGCCAGCCAGTTGCCGGAGCGGCATTCAGCGGCCGACCTGGATTGAGCTCGACGTCGTGGCGCCCGCTTCGCGGGCGCCCGGCTCAACGCACCAGGTGCAGGAAGTGCAGGTGCCGTTCGAAGTGGTCGAGAATGTCGCCGATCACTTCGTCCTTCGACCAGCCCATCACATCGTGGTCCTGGCCACCTTCACGCAAATGTACTTCGGCACGGAAGTACTTGCGCTCCTCCCCGGCGGCATCGCTCAGGACGAAGCTGGGCATGGCATAGGCGCGTGGACGAATCTCGTAGACGAACACCTCATCGCTCGGCCCTACCTTGAGCGTCACTCGGCCACCCTCGCCTTCCTCGACACTGCATTCATACCCCTGGCGACGCCACTCCTCGGCCACCGATTGACAGGCCGGCAGCGCTACGTCAGCGATGAAGCGCTGCACATGTGAACGGCGCGGGAACATCGCCAGGGTGCGCAGACGTCGCTGCCAGTTGCCCGCAGCACGCGAAGCGGTCGGCGAGATAGCCAGCGCCTGGTAGCGCAGGTCACGCTTGGTGGCGTCGAGTTTGAGCGCCTTGAGCAGCCCGCGCATGCTCAGCAGCAACGCTAGGGTAAACGGCAGCGCACTGGCGATGGTCGCGGTCTGCAGCGCCTTGAGGCCGTCGGCCAGCAGCAGTGCGATGGCGACGATGCCCATGCTCGAGGCCCAGAAGATCCTCTGGCGGATCGGTGTGCCCTCCTTGCCGCCGGAGGCCAGCATGTCCACCACCATCGCGCCGGTATCGGCCGAGGTGACGAAGAACACCACCACCATCACCACCGCCAGGGTGCTGATGATGCTGGCGAAGGGGAAATGCTCGAGGAAGGCGAACAGTGCAAGCGACGTATCCTGCTCCACCGCCGCGGCCAGGTCGGTCAACCCCTCGTCAAGGATCATGTGGATCGCTGTATTGCCGAACACCGTCATCCACAGCAGGGTGAACGCAGTCGGCACCAGCAGCACGCCGGTAACGAATTCACGGATGGTGCGCCCGCGCGAGATGCGCGCGATGAACAGCCCGACGAAGGGCGACCAGGCCAGCCACCAGCCCCAATAGAACAGGGTCCAGCCACCAATCCAGTCGGTGGGCTGGTAGGCATAGAGGTTGAGGGTACGGCTGACGATCTCGCTCAGGTAGCCGCCGGTGTTCTGCACGAAGGTCTGCAGGATCAGTACGGTGGGGCCCAGCAGCATGACCATCAGCAACAGCAGCACGGCCAGGCCCAGGTTGAGTTCGGAGAGGCGACGAATGCCCTTGTCCAGCCCGGACATCACCGAAAGGGTGGCCAGGAAGGTGGTGCCGATGATCAGCGCGATCTGGATAGGAGTGGATACCGGCACGCCGAACAGCGCATTGAGCCCGGTGTTGATCTGCGACACGCCAAAGCCCAGTGAGGTGGCCACGCCGAACACCGTGCCGATGATCGCGAAGATGTCCACGGCATGCCCCAGGGGGCCGTGGATACGCTCGCCGATCAACGGGTAGAGTGCCGAGCGCAGAGTGAGTGGCAGGCCATGACGGTAGCTGAAGTAGGCCAGGATCAGCGCGACGATGGCGTAGATCGCCCAGGCATGCAGGCCCCAGTGGAAGAAGGTAATGCGCATCGCCTCACCGGCAGCCAGCACCGTCCCGCCCTCGCCAATGGGCGGTTTGAGAAAGTGCATGACCGGCTCGGCGACACCGAAGAACATCAGGCCGATGCCCATGCCTGCGGAGAACAGCATGGCGAACCAGGTGGCGTTGTTGTAGTCGGGGGTGCTGTGGTCGGGGCCGAGCTTGATATCGCCATAGCGGCTGACACCCAGAAACACCACGGTGCCGAGAATCAGCGCCACCCCGAGAATGTAGAACCAGCTGACATTGCCGATGATCCAGCCCTGAATCTGCGCGAACAGCGCCTGGGCATGGGCCTGGAACACACTGGCGTACAGCACCAGGATCAGCAGCAGGATCGCGGAAATCCAGAAAACCGGTGGGTTGATGGTGGGCTTGCGAGGTTGTTCGGGCGAACTTGCCATGTACGGGTAATCTCCATCAGGGCGCTTAATGCGCACGGTTAGCTACGACAAACGGTAGACGCTGATGGTTTTACCCGTCGTGACATATCGGATGTTTCTGAATCTTTCAGAACATGCCCCCACGCCGCACGCCCGCCTGCCGGCACATGCCGTGCTGCAAACAGGTTTTTCCCTGGTGCAAACCTGCGCCCGCGCAGGGCTTCTTGTACACTCGCCTGCATAAAATCCACCTGTACATTTTGGTGACAGCATGATCGAGGTAACCGAGGTTTCCATTGCCGAGCTGCGCAACGCGCTCGAGTCCGGCCGCACGACGGCGGTCGAACTGGTCAAGGCCTATCTGGCCCGCATCGACGCCTACGATGGAGCCGACACCGCCACCGCGCTGAACGCCGTCGTGGTGCGCAACCCCGAAGCGCTCAAGGAGGCCGAGGCCTCCGACGCCCGCCGCGCTGCCGGCACCACCCTGGGCCCGCTGGACGGCATCCCCTACACCGCCAAGGACAGCTACCTGGTCAAGGGCCTGACCGCCGCCTCCGGCAGCCCGGCATTCGAGCACCTGGTCGCCCAGCGCGATGCCTTCACCGTCGAGCGCCTGCGCGCTGGCGGCGCGATCTGCCTGGGCAAGACCAACATGCCGCCCATGGCCAACGGCGGCATGCAGCGGGGCGTCTACGGCCGCGCCGAAAGCCCGTACAACGCCGCCTACCTCACCGCGCCCTTCGCCTCCGGTTCCTCCAACGGCGCCGGTACCGCCACTGCGGCGAGCTACAGCGCCTTCGGCCTGGCCGAGGAAACCTGGTCCAGCGGTCGTGGACCTGCTTCGAACAACGGCCTGTGCGCCTACACCCCGTCGCGTGGGGTGATCTCGGTGCGCGGCAACTGGCCGCTCACGCCAACCATGGATGTGGTCGTGCCGTACGCACGGACCATGGCCGACCTGCTGGAAATTCTCGACGTGGTGGTGGCCGACGACGCCGACACCCGTGGCGACCTATGGCGCATGCAACCCTGGGTGCCGATCCCGACAGCCTCGAGCGTGCGCCCGGCCAGTTACCTCGACCTCGCCGTCGGCGCCGGCGCGCTCAAGGGCAAGCGCTTTGCCGTACCGCGCATGTACATCAATGCCGACGCCGAGGCCGGCACGTCGGAAAAACCAGGCATCGGTGGCCCGACCGGACAGCGCATCAACACCCGCGCCAGCGTCATCGACCTCTGGGAGCAAGCCCGCAAGGCGCTGGAGGCGGCAGGCGCCGAAGTGGTGGAAACCGACTTCCCGCTGGTCTCCAACTGCGAGGGGGATCGCCCGGGCGCACCGACCGTGTACAACCGCGGCATCGTCAGCAAGGAATTCCTGCATGACGAGCTGTGGGAGTTGTCCGGCTGGGCCTTCGACGATTTCCTGCGCGCCAACGACGACCCCAAGCTCAACCGCCTGGCTGACGTCGACGGGCCGAAGATCTTCCCGCACGATCCGGGCACCCTGCCCAACCGCGAGGACGACCTGGCAGCCGGCATGGACGAATACGTCAACATGGCCAAGCGTGGCCTCAAGTCCTGGGACCAGATCGCGACTGTCCCGGATGGCCTGCGCGGCCTGGAGCAGACGCGCAAGATGGACCTGGAAGACTGGATGGACGAGCACAAGCTGGACGCAGTGCTGTTCCCCACCGTCGCCGATGTCGGCCCGGCCGATGCCGATATCAACCCGGCCTCGGCAGACATCGCCTGGAGCAACGGGATCTGGGTCGCCAATGGCAACCTGGCGATCCGTCACCTGGGTGTGCCGACAGTGACCGTGCCGATGGGCGTGATGGCCGACATCGGCATGCCGGTGGGCCTGACCTTCGCTGGGCGAGCCTATGACGACAATGCCCTGCTGCGCTTTGCCGCAGGTTTCGAAGCCACTGGCTCGCGCCGGGTGATTCCACCGCGCACTCCGGCGCTAGGTTAAAGGCTCGAAGGCAATCCACACTCGCCAGATTCAACTATTTGTGTAAAATTCAACACACTTAAGAATCTGGCGATTCCCCATGCCCTCGCTTCCCCTCCAGCAAGAACGCCATCTCACCCTCACCGTCCTCAAGGCGGCACTTCAGGCCTTGGGCAGCGTTGCGCCGCGCAACCTGGAAATCCTCCTGCACGACCTGGACAATCCCGAGCACTCGGTGATCGCCATCGTCAACGGCCATCTTTCGGGCCGTCGGGTGGGCAGCCCGATCCTCGCCGCACCAGAACAGGACCAAGGCTTCAAGGCACTGATGCACGCCGGCCGTACTCAGGACGGCTGCGAGCCGGTGGTGTTGCCGGACTACCCCACCACCCTCAAGGGACGCACGCTGCGCAGTGCCACGGCAATCTTTCGTGACAGCAGCGGCCACCCGTTCGCAAGCCTGTGCGTGAACACCGACATCACCGGCCTCGATGCGGCCATGGCCTTCCTCCAGCACTTTCAGCCGTTCGGCGCCCTCCCAGACACATCCCCGCCCCGCGAGGCGGCCGACATGACGCTGCTGATGAGCGAGATCATTCAGGACTCGCTGCAGCGCTCGGGCCGGGGGCGGATGAACAAGCAAGCCAAGGTCGAGGCTGTGCGGGTGATGCAGGAACGCGGCTTGTTCATCGTCAAAGGTGGCGTCGAGAAGGCGGCCGACGCTCTGGGCGTGACCCGCTACACCATCTACAACTACCTGGAGCAGCTGCGCGGCGATGCCACGCCGGCTGCCCGCGAACGCTGAATGCGGAGCCCACCATGACCTTGCATGTCCAGACCCCTCTGATCGAATCCCGCCCGCTGTCACTGGCCGCCGGCCCTACCCTGTGGCTCAAGCTCGAGGCCCTGCAGCCCTCGGGCTCGTTCAAGCTGCGCGGCGTGGGCCACGCCTGCGAAGTGCACCATGCGCGTGGCGCCCGGCACTTCGTGTCGTCGTCCGGTGGCAACGCCGGCCTCGCCGTGGCCTATGCCGGGCGCAAGCTCGGCGTGCCGGTGACCGTGGTGGTGCCGGAAACCACCAGCGCGCGCGCCATCGAACTGCTGAAGCTCGAAGACGCCCAGGTCGTGGTCAAAGGTAGTTCGTGGCAAGAAGCCAACCAGCATGCGCAAGGCTTGCTGGGCGCGGGTGATGCGTTCATCCATCCGTTCGACGACCCGCTGCTGTGGACCGGACATGCCAGCATGATCGACGAAGTCGCCCAGGCCGGGCTCAAACCCGATGCCGTGGTGCTGTCGGTCGGCGGCGGCGGTTTGCTCAGTGGCGTGGTCGAAGGGCTCAAGCGCAATGGCTGGCACGACGTGCCCGTTCTGGCGGTGGAAACCGAAGGCGCCGCATCACTGCATGCCGCCATCACCGCGGGCCATCCGGTGGAACTGCCGGCCATCAACTCCGTGGCCACCTCGCTGGGCGCCAAGCGTGTGGCGGACCAGGCACTGGCCTGCGCGCAGCACCATCCGTTGCACAGCGAACAGGTATCCGATCGTGCGGCGCTCCAGGCCTGCGAGCGCTTTCTGCACGATCACCGGATCCTGGTAGAACCTGCCTGCGGGGCAGCGTTGGCCCTGGCCTACGCACCTGGGCGGCTGGCGCACTACAACAAGGTGCTGATGATCGTCTGCGGTGGCGCCACCGCCACGCTGGAGCAGATTCACGACTGGCTGGCAGCCTGAAGAAGGCCTGTGACTGCAAAACAAGGCCACTCCTGCAAGATCTGCAGGAGTGGCCGGTTCTTCAGGCGTGATTGATATCCCGGTCCTTGGTCTCAGGCAGGAAGAAGATACCCAGCACCGCAGTCATCACCGCGATGACGATCGGGTACCACAGCCCATAGTAGATATCCCCGGTGGCCGCCACCATGGCAAAGGCCACTGTCGGCAGGAAACCGCCGAACCAGCCATTGCCGATGTGGTAAGGCAGCGACATCGAGGTGTAGCGGATACGCGCCGGGAACAGCTCCACCAGCCAGGCAGCGATGGGGCCGTAGACCATGGTCACGTAGATCACCAGGATGGTCAGCAGCAACAGCACCATCGGGTAGTGGATCTTCGCCGGGTCAGCCTTTTCGGGGTAGCCGGCCTCCTTCAGTGCGCCGGTCAGGGTCGCGGTGAACGCATCGCCCTGGGCCTTGAGCTCGGCCGCCGCCAAGCCTGTGCCCTCGAAGCTTGGAATGACCCGTTCGCCGATACGCACCTGCGCCACACTGCCGGGCTCTGCACGTTCGTTTTCATAGGGGGTGGCGCGCTTGGCCAGCAGGCTCTTGGCGATATCGCAGGAACTGGTGAATTTCGCCTTGCCCACGGGATCGAACTGGAACGAGCACTGCGCCGGGTCGGCAATCACCACCACCGGGTTCTGCTCCTGGGCGACGAACACATCCGGGTTGCCGTACTCGGTCAGGCCCTTGAAGATCGGGAAGTAGGTGAGCGCGGCAATGATGCAGCCCGCCATGATGATCTTCTTGCGCCCGATACGATCAGACAGGCTGCCGAACAGGATGAAGAACGGCGTACCGATCAATAGCGAGCCTGCGATCAGCAGGTTGGCGGTCTGAGGGTCGATCTTCAGGGTCTGCAGCAAGAAGAACAGCGCATAGAATTGCCCGGTGTACCACACCACGGCCTGGCCGGCGGTGCCGCCCAGCAGCGACATGAGCACCACCTTGAGGTTATCCCAGCGCGCGAAGGATTCGGTCAGCGGCGCCTTGGACGCCTTGCCCTCGGCCTTCATCTTCAGGAACACCGGCGACTCGTTGAGCTGCATGCGGATGTACACCGAAATCACCAGCAGCAGGATCGAGATCAGGAACGGGATCCGCCAGCCCCAGGCTTCGAACGCTTCGGTGCCCATCACCGTGCGGCAGGTCAGGATCACCAGCAGCGACAGGAACAGGCCCAGTGTCGCGGTGGTCTGGATCCACGAGGTGAAAAAGCCACGCTTGCCGGGCGGTGCATGCTCAGCCACGTAGGTCGCCGCGCCACCGTACTCGCCGCCCAGCGCCAGGCCTTGCAGCAGCCGCAGGGTGATGAGAATGATCGGCGCCGCCACGCCGATGCTGGCGTAGCTGGGCAATATCCCGACCACGGCAGTGGACAGGCCCATGATGATGATGGTGATGAGGAAGGTGTGCTTGCGCCCGATCATGTCGCCGAGACGGCCGAACACGATGGCCCCGAACGGCCGCACGGCAAAGCCTGCGGCAAACGCCAGCAAGGCGAAGATAAACGAGGTGGTTTCATTGACGCCGGCGAAGAAGTGCTTGGCGATGATCGCCGCCAGCGAGCCGTAAAGGTAAAAGTCGTACCACTCGAACACGGTGCCCAGGGACGAGGCGAAGATGACCTTGCGCTCCTCCCGACTGATGCCGCGTTGGGGCGCGCTGCCCGTCGATGTGCTGTCGATTGCCGCCATGGGTTGCCTCCGTCGTGTTCTTGTCAGGCCGGAGCACCTCAAAAGAAACAGCATCGCACCCTGGCCCCGGGTCTAAGCAGGACTACGGTTGCGCGAAGCACGACAGGGCAGGCTGCCCAGAATCGCAGCAAGGTACGTTGAAGCATAATCGGGATTGCGCGGATATCCACTGAGGATTGGAGGCTGCCCGGCGATCGAAAGAATCATCCCTGCTGCTGTTGGCCGACAGGTCCTTTCAACTCGACCTGGTTGCCATCGGGGTCATAACAGTATAGCGACAGCCCCTCGCCCTCGGCGCCGTATCGCGACTCCGCAGCCTCGACCACGACCCCGGCAGCACGCAGGTAACGGGTCAACGCCTGCTCGTCGAACGGATCGATACGCAGGCAGAAGTGATGCAGGTTGCGCCCGCTCTCGCCTGCCGCAGCGCCGCCCGGGCGACCGAGCTCACCGTCCAGGCTCACCAGATCGATCATCGCGGTGCCGGTGGCCAGATGGATCATGCCCAGGTCCGGGCGCTCCTTGCTCACCCGGCAGCCGAGTACATCACGGTAAAACGCGACGCTGCGCTGAAGATCGCGCACGCGCAGCACGAGATGATCGATATGGCGAATGGCAAAGGGACGCATGTGGCAGCTCCTGGTCGCAGCTCCGAAAGTGCATCGCAGCACCATAACCGATCCCTCGCAGGCAGGACAATTCGCTATCAGGCGTTAACCATCTACAGACGCGCGCCTCCCTCCAGCTCGTCCAATGGGCGCTTCCACGAAAGGAGCACTCCATGAGCAACCTCACCAACCAACATGAAGCACAGGTCCTGCGTACCTTGCCGAACTGGAGCAAGGACCTTCATCCGAAGCACTTCAGCGCACTGCTGGACACCCAACGCAGCCCTCACCTCTACCCCAGCGGTCACGCGTATGACTGGTACTCCTCGGCACTCCCCGAAGATCAGCAGGCGCTGCGCAATGCACTCGACCAGCGCGCCAAGAGCCTGCGAGCCCTGCAAACCAGCCTCTCGGGGCTGCAGGGCATCAGCGATTTCTGTCGGCCATTGCTGCAAAAGCGCTTCGACAAGGAGCTGCCGGTCAAAGTCGTGAACAAGGAGCAGTCAGTCGACGTCCTGCAGTACTACACTCAAGATTCCAAAGTCGCACAACCAACACGCGGCCAGACGGAAACGGTATACCTCCCCTCAGGCCCTCCCGTGTACCGCTCCTTGCTCGCCGCTGCGCTGCACAACTTCAAGAGCGAGCTGGACACGCCTCGTTTCTCCGGTATACGTCTCGCCAAGGACGATGACCGATTCTTTCCAAGCCTTGACCTGAAGAAGTTCATCACTCTAACCCGCGATCTGGACCTGGGTCAGAAGTACCAGGAGCACCTGGCCGCCATCTATGATGGCAGTAATTCCGAGCAGATCAGCCGAGATTCGATCAGCGCACGCCAGGACGAGTTGAGGGTGCAAGCGCGCATCGCCTACCTCAAAGGCGACGTCACTTCCGACACGCTCGCTGCCCTGCATACGCTCTGCGCCGACCTGCCCGCCAGCAAGCAAGCGCCCTATAGCATCAAGTGCCAGTCGCTCAGTGTCTTCGGTTTTGAGCTGTACGAACTCATGCTGATTTCGATTGCGACGCCCAAGGCTACGTGCGTGGTGCTCTACCTCCCTGGGGACAGCACCGAGACGCTGAAAGAATTCAAATCAATGGCCGCCTGCCATATCCACCTGCGCACACGCCTGCTCGATCCAAAGGTCCGCCAGTCCTTCGTCGAATACACTTCGCGCGCCGTGCAGCCTGAACTCAACGGCCGATTGCGCAATGCGCTGTACAGCAACCCGACTGCAGACGACGCAGCGCTGACCGCACGGACGACGGTCAACCTGGACACGAACCTGACGACCCTGCCGTCTAGTCCGTGGAAGGAACTGGAGATACGCCATGTCAGACGTTTGAAGGCCGATGCCCGCGCGATTGTGGTACCGACCGCCGATGTCAATGCCCAAGCCCGCCTGGAGCGCCTCGAATTCTGGGGTGTCATCGGCATGGACATCCTCAACATTGCGGCCGTCTGCATACCGGGGCTCAACCCGGTCATGAGCCTGGTGATCGGTGCGCAGATGATGGGTTCGGTATTCGATGCGCTGCACGCCTGGGAAGAAAATGACAACGCCCAGGCCATCGCACACTTGAAGTCACTGGTAATCAATGCTGGCTTGCTGATTGGCACAGTGGCCGGTGGCGCGGTACTGCAATCGCACTTTGTCGATTCGATGCAAAGCATTAGCGTCAATGGCCAGGAGCGGCTGTGGAGCCCGAACATGGCAGGGTATGCCAGTGACCTGGAACTCCCCTCCGAGCTCGAACCCAATACACAGGGTCAGTATGTCTACCAGGGCAAGACCTATGTCCGCCTGGGCGAAGACCTCTACGAGCAGTTCCAGGACATGGACGGCCAGTGGCACGCTCGCCATCCAAGCGACCCGAACGCCTATAGCCCTGTGCTTGAGCACAATGACGCCGGGGCCTGGCGCGTGGCGCACGAGAATCCCCTGACATGGGACCGCGAGACTCTGCTCCAGCGCCAGGGCTCGGCGGCGCGCAGTCTCAGTGCAGAGCAACGCGACACGGCGCTGCGCAGCACCGGCTTGAGCGCGGACGTTCTACGTCATCAATTGGCAGAGGATGGTCGAACACCTTCACAGTTGTTGGACGCCTTCCAGCGCTTGCGC
The DNA here is from genome assembly GCF_057197165.1 of Pseudomonas sp. SYWMCR5. Taxonomy (NCBI): domain Bacteria; kingdom Pseudomonadati; phylum Pseudomonadota; class Gammaproteobacteria; order Pseudomonadales; family Pseudomonadaceae; genus Pseudomonas; species Pseudomonas sp. SYWMCR5. Next base: position 177,978 of record NZ_JBXUNH010000002.1, on the reverse strand, counting down.
ACCAGCGAAGAGATCTCTGGCCTGACACGCAGTGTTCGCGAAGGAACACGCTTCCCGGCATACAAGAATTTCGCCCTCAATGCCCTGACCCAGTTGCCGGAATGGCCGAGCGATCACGTTCTGGAAGTCTTCAAGGGGAGCGAGCGTGCAGGCGAATCCGTCACCTACCCCAGGGCCAGCAGGCCCGGCGATCATGTAGTGCAGCTCAGCAGACAGGAGCTGGAGAATGGCGAACTGGTCAGCAGTGTGCTGGCTCAGATGGATCCCGAACAAGCTGCGCGTCTTGCGCCGGTCGAAGCTGGACAGGCATCCCGGATCCAGGTCTTGCAGGAGCGCCTCGCCAACCAACTCGAAGCCAACCGCCAGTCGATCTTCGACAGCCTCCGCGCGCCTGCGGCCGAGCACAGCTCGTTGGCGGCCGAACGCTTGTCGCGGCAGTTTCCCAGCTGCCGGGCGTGGCGGTGGATGAGATCGTCGAAAATGCCAGCCCGCAAGAGCGCGCGCGGATGAGCAGCTCTGATGGACGCGTCCCACTGCGCGTCGCCGAGGAAGCGCGCCTGATGCAAGCCCGCATTCGCCTGGATCGTGCCATCCTTGGTCTGAAACAGGCCGATCTGGCGACTGCCGATACCGCACTGCTGCGCGAGGGGCTGCAGACACAACCGCCAAAGAGCGATGCCGCGCTGTTCGAGCTCGCCACCGCCAACCGAGACAAGGCCCGCCAACTGATCGGCCAGCAACCGGTCAGACCCGGCTTCCGCTCCCCTCTGCGCCTGAGCGACGGTCGGCTGGGCTATCCGCTCAGTGGCCGGGGCGTCTCCAGGGCGCGAGCAAGGCTCGCCAGGCTTTACCGAACACACAACGAAAGTCGGATCGATGACCTGATAGCACCACTAGGCACAGGTCGCGTATTGGAGAACAACATTTCTCGCCTTGAGTACGAGTGGCACACACTCACCCAGGATATCGACCGATGGGTGGACGCTTCACGAAATGCTGGTACGGAGTCCGGCGGAGTAGACGTGGCGCTGATGGACGCTTGGCGAAATCCGCAGGAGCACGAGCTGGAAATCCACAACATTGGCAGCGAGACCCCAACGCTGCCCAAGATTTCGGCGCGCTTCTCGAATGTCCGCACATTGCGCCTCAATCGGTTGGGGTTGAGGGCACTGAACCCCGATCTGCTTACTTGCTTCCCGGCTCTGGAAGAACTTGAAATACTCAACAGTTCGCAGCTCAGCGAATCCTCCCTGGCAACGGCGCTGCGAGCGGCACCAAATCTTCGCAGACTGGTACTCAGAGACACCGGATTGACCAGGCTCAGCCCCCAGATGCAGGAAACCCTGGCCAGCCTGCCCTCTCTGCGAGAGCTCGACCTGGGGCACAATGCACTCACCCTGAGTGCTGCGAACATCGACTTCCTCGCCGCACGCCGCCTGGATACCCTCAGGCTGAACAACAACCGCATCACACTCGATGCTGCCAGTGCCGAGCGTTTCCAGGGGATGATCCACATCCAGCAATTGAACCTGCGAGCCAACCCTCTGGGCGTAGCGCCTGATGTTGGCTACATGGCTCGGCTGTCGCACCTGAACCTGTCGCGCTGCGACCTGGAGCAATGGCCACAGGGGCTGACGACCCTGATGAGCCAAAGGCACTACCAGCTGCGCCAGCTCGACCTGTCGATGAACCGTATCCACACCCTACCCGACCTTGAAGATATCCTTGCCACGCCTTTCGCCGAGGGTATCAATAGGCGCCAGGCGGGCATGCGCTGGACCTTCAACTACAACGGACTGGAGCCAGAGGTCCGTGCCGGGCTTGCCCGCATTCAACTCGTTGTCCACGAAAACGAAGGCGTGATCGGCCTGACAGAGGCATTCATACAGACCAATGCCACGCCAGAACAACGTCTGCTCTGGGCCAATCTATTCGGAACTGGCGAAAACCAGCCACTGCTGGACAAGCTGGGCTTGTTGCTCGATTCGGCAGACACTCGCCAACAACCTGCTGCCATGCGCAATCGCGTCTGGGCAGTGCTCAAAGCAGCAGGTGAGAGTACCGAGCTGCGTGAAAGGCTCAACGATGTCGCGGAACACTATCCCACCACTTGCGGTGATGCCGGCGCCGACGCATTCAGCGCACTGGAAACGGAGGTCAGCTTGCAGAAGATCAGCAACGGCGACTTCACCCTCAGTGAAAAATGGGCCTTGTTGCGCCAGCGTTACCGGCGAGAGCTGGTCAACAACCTGGCTGATCGCATCGCCCTTGCGCGCACGCTGCGTAAAGTCGGCCTGCAGCGGAGGCTGGAAAACAGTGCCGAGGACATCCCTGCGCTTGATCAGCTGGACGACCCAGACGCCATTCCGGACGATGTGTTGATCGATGGACTGGTCGACGATATAGAGATTCGCCTGGCGTTGCGCCAGGCACTCGCTGAGGACTTGGACTATCCAGAGCCGAGCGAGAACATGCTCTACAGGCCGACTGCCCACCTGTCGTACAAGGTGGAGGCCAACGTAAGCAAGGAAGTGACGCGTCTGGATACAGATCCGGCAGGGCCCCGCCAATGGATCGTCGAACAGCCCACCTGGCAGCTCAGCCTCAGGCGTGCCCATGCCTCACAGTTCGAGGCGGTCACCGAGTTCTGGCGACCCGGGCTTGATTACCTGCAGTACTGCCGCGACTTCGCTTCGCAAGTAAACGGCGAGACCGTCGAGCTCGAGCCCGTCACTTCGTTGTCGACCTCGGTCAGGAAGGCCCTGGAGAAAGCGATCGCTCAAGAGCTGCCCAGCAGTAACGGGAAACTGCAGCCGTTGCTGCTCACCGATGAACAGGACGTGGCGGCATTCAATGCGCTGCGCGATGAGCAGACGAGCGTCGAGCGCGGACTGTTCGAAAGCCTGACCCGGGAAGTCGAAACCGACTGACGCTGTGAATCCTCACTGGCCGCGCAGGTCCTCGAAGTAGACGTGCCGGCCTTGTACCTGGCTGGATGCGCGAGGCAGTGCCACTGTCTCGCCGCTGACAGCTTCCACATGCCAATAGCAGTGCCTGATCGCCCGCGTCACCCCGACGTAGGCCAGGCGTTGCGCCTCGTCTTTCTGCGCACTGTCGAACGGCTGCGCATCCCCGGTACGCCCCAACCCGGCCATGCGGTAAACCTGATTCTTGTAGGGCGAACTGGTCAGGTATTGGCAATCGCCGAGCATGAACACGGCATCGGCCTGCAGGCCCTTGGCGCTGTGATAGGTGAGCTGACGCAGACGACGCTGCTCAGGCGGCAGGCTCGAATCAGCCCTGACCACAGACTCTATATGATTTGAAATCAGCAGCTTATCGCTACTTTTTCGAAACAACATCATCACTGTCTCGCCACGCTGGTAATGCTCGATCAGGGTTTGCCCGAGTGCGGCCTCATCGCGCTCGAACACCTTGACCGGCGACAACGGCAACGCAGCAGCGCCACCACAGGCCCTGGCCTTCTTGCCGGTGATTGCCGCTGTGCCGCGCACCAGGTGTTCCGCCGCATCGACGATGTGCTGCTGACTCCGGTAGTTCTCGACCAGCATCACCCGGGTATTGGCCGGCGATGGGAAGGTCTTGCCGAACTCCATGAAGTACTTTGGTGAACTACCGCGCCAGCCGTAGATCGATTGCCAGTCATCACCCACGCACATCAACGACGAATGCGCAGCGTTGCGCCCGGCATGCATGCCTGGGCCACGCCTGCGAATCTCACGCAGCGTCGCGCGCAGCCAACTGACGATCTGTGGCGAGACATCCTGGAACTCGTCGATCATCAGATGCGCCAGCGGGCGTAGCAGCGGGTCTGGCAACAGTTGCAGGTTCTCGGGGTTGTTCTCGCCGAACAGCGCGAACATGCGGTTATAGGTCATCACCGGCGGGGACTGTCCGAGCAGGTGGGCCTCCAACGCCTTCCAGTACAGGGCCAGGGCTTCGAAGAACGGCGCATCGCTGTCGCCCGGCGCAAAGCTCATGCGAGCAACAGCACTCCCGACCTCCAGCCCCAGGTTCTCGATGAAGCTCGCCGCACCGACGAAGGCATCGAGTAATGGCGTTGGGGCCAGTTCACCCTTGACCTTGAACTCGAACCCAGGCCCCGCCACCGCATCACCCGCCAGCGACGCGGCGAGACGCTTTGCCGAGGTGTAGTTATCCAGCCAAATCAGTGGCTTATCGCAGAAAGCTTGAAACAACGTGCGCTTTACAGCCCACTCGGCACGCACCGACAGCTTGGCGTTGGCACGTTGGTACTGGGCGCTTTCCGACGGGTCGAAGCCCAGTACCACCCAGGCATCGAGCCCTTCAAGACGCCCGTGCACATGGAAGCGCTGGCCACGGATCTGCACCGTTTCCCGGCAGGGCTCGATGCCCTTGATCGGCCAGGCGCCCGCAGCGAACCACAGGTCTTCGATTACGTCGCACAACTCTTCGTCGCGCTGGGCCGCCAGTTGCGTTACCTGTACGCGCTTCTGCACATCAGGATGATCCGGATCGAGCGGCTTGAGCTGCAGGGACTCCTGGCGCATCGTCGCGACCAGTTCCGCAAAACGTGGACTGTCACGCAGCAGGTCGCGATAACACAGATTGAGCTGCTGGCGCTGGGCATCGTTCAGGCGCAGATCGAAAGGGTTACCTTCGCTCTCGGCTTCGCTGCCGGCAGGTACATCGTTGCCCAGGGTCTCGAATGCGCGCAGTTGAGAGAACCCCGGCAAGCTGCGCACCAGGGGCAGGATGCGCGAATGGAAGGTGCGCACCAGGTCACGGGCACGGGCCGGCGGCAGGTCGATCTGCCAGAGGGCGAAGACCTGCACCAGCCGTTTTATGAAGTCCTTGCGCGACTCACGAGTGAAGGTGACCACGGTCATGGCGTCCAGCTCGAAGCCCAGATAGTGGTGCAGCAGCAGGATACGCAGCACCAGCGAAGTGGACTTGCCGGCGCCGGCCCCCGCCACCACGCAGGTAGACGGCGTATCGCTGAAGATCAGCTTCCATTGCGCGGCACTGGGTTGGGCGTCGGCAGGCAGGCGCTGGCCGACATCGGCCTTGAAGCGTTTCTTCAGCTCTGCTGTCAGCGGCAGGCGCCAGTCGTCGAACAGCTTGTCGTCCTCGCCGGGCACCGCAGCGCCGTCCGGGCGGCTGTCGCGGATCACCAGGACCTGGCGCCCCGCCTCGTACCCTTCGGCGCGGCCACGTTCATAGCCGTCACGCAAACCATCGGCGTGCCCGCTGCGCTGGCCAGTGGCATGGCCGAGGAACCATGAGTCACGGTGCTGGGCCTGCAGACGGCTCAATCCACGCCCGAGCAGGCGAGCGGCGAAGCGGCGCAACCAAGGCAATTGCGCGGGTGGGGTCAGGTCCAGTGGCGCCGGGGGCTGCTCGAAAGACACGGTCACTCCATTGCTAGTCGAATCAGCGGAACATGTTCCACCGAACCGCTGAAAAGTGCCAGCTAATGCTTGCAGATCATAGGATTAGGCGATGAAACGCAGAAAGCACCACAACCAAAAACATCTATTTATCAGATAAAAACAAGTCGATATTTACGCTTATTTTCGATACTTGAAAGGCGCATCATGGCCCCATTCCCACTTACCGAGGACCCTGATCATGCTGCAACTGCGCCCCTTTGAAAGCCTCGGCCATGCCAACCACGGCTGGCTGGATGCCCATCATCACTTTTCCTTTGCCGAGTACTACGACACCGAGCGTATGCACTGGGGCAACCTTCGCGTATGGAACGACGACCTGATCGCCGCAGGCAGTGGCTTCCCGCCGCATCCGCACCGGGACATGGAAATCATCACTTACGTACGCGAAGGTGCAATCAGCCACCAGGACAACCTGGGTAACAAAGGCCGCACCGAAGTCGGTGACGTACAGGTCATGAGTGCGGGTACTGGCATCGTGCACAGCGAGTACAACCTGGAGAAGGTCGACACGCGCATCTTCCAGATCTGGATTGTGCCGGACAAGGTCGGAGACGCACCGTCCTGGGGGACTCGGCCGTTCCCCAAAGGTGAGCGAGGCGAAGGCTTCGTGACGCTGGCCAGCGGTCGTGTCGAGGATCAGGATGCTCTGCGCATCCGTGCCGATGCACGGCTGGTGGCCGCGACCCTGCGTGCCGGCGAGAGCGCCGAGTACCGTTTCGATGCCGGACGACGCGGGTATCTGGTTCCGGCCAAAGGCGTGGTCGAGGCCAATGGCGTGCGCGCCAAAGCCCGGGACGGGATTGCCGTGGAAGGCGAAGAGGTGCTGCGCGTCACGGCGCTCGAGGACAGCGAGATCGTGCTGGTGGATGTGGCCTGAGCCAGATGGCCAAGTCGTACTTTTCGCGGGCTAGCTCGCGAATCGTACGACTTGGGTCTGTATGAAAAGCCTTGAGACGAAGGTCAGGCAAGGCGAAAACAGCCGAGGAACGGCCGGGGTCGCGCTCGACTTTACGGGTTGTAAATGAGCATTCCGAGGCTGTTTTCAACGCAGCATCACCGAGTATCAAGGTTTTTCATACAGAGCCTAGGTTTACGACACCGGCGTTGCCGGTGATCGCAAGACAATCAGCTGATCGCCGCATCCACCAGTGCCTGGGCTTCCTGCACCAGGCGCTGCAGGTGCGCCTCGTCAACGAAGCTCTCGGCGTAGATCTTGTAGATGTCCTCGGTACCCGATGGACGCGCGGCAAACCAGCCATTGGCGGTCATCACCTTCAGGCCGCCGATGGCCTGACCGTTGCCTGGCGCATGGCTGAGGATCTGCTGGATCGGCTCGCCGGCAAGCTCGGTGGACTTCACCTGCTCAGGCGCCAGCTTGCTCAGCAGCGCTTTCTGCCGCGCATCGGCCTTGGCCTCGACCCTGGTGGCGTACGGCTTGCCCAGCGCTGCGGTGAGGTCGGCATAGGCCTGGCTCGGATTGCGCCCCGTGCGTGCAGTCATCTCGGCCGCCAGCAATGCGGGAATCAGGCCGTCCTTGTCGGTCGCCCAGACGCTGCCGTCCAGACGCAGGAACGAAGCGCCCGCACTCTCCTCTCCACCAAAACCAAGCGAACCTTCGAACAGGCCCTGGGCGAAAAACTTGAAGCCCACCGGCACTTCATGGAGCTTGCGCCCCAACCGCTCGGTGACCCGGTCGATCATGCCACTGCTGACCACGGTCTTGCCGACCGCGGCGTCGCTGCGCCAATGCGGGCGGTGGCGGAACAGGTAGTCGATGGCCACGGCAAGGTAGTTGTTCGGCTGCAGCAGGCCGTCACTGGTGACGATACCGTGGCGATCATGGTCCGGGTCGCAGGCAAAGGCCACGTCGAAACGCTCGCGCAGGCCGATCAGCCCTTGCATGGCGTATGGCGACGAAGGGTCCATGCGAATCTGCCCGTCCCAGTCGACGCTCATGAAGCGGAAGGTCGAGTCGACCTCGGTGTTGACCACTTCAAGGTTCAACTGGTATCGCTCGGCAATCGCCGACCAATAGCGCACTCCCGCGCCACCCAGCGGATCGACACCCAGGCGCAGGTTAGCTTTACGGATGACCTCGAAATCGATGACGTTTTCCAGGTCTGCCACGTAGCTGCTCACGTAGTCGTGACGCTGGGTAGTGGCAGCCTGCAGAGCCTGGGCGTAGTCAATGCGCTTGACACCCGCAAGACCTGCAGCCAGCAGTTCGTTGGCCTTGGCTTCGACCCACTTGGTCACATCGCTGTCAGCCGGGCCGCCATTGGGCGGGTTGTATTTGAAACCACCGCTCTGGGGCGGGTTGTGCGAGGGGGTGATGACGATGCCGTCGGCCAGACCCTGTTGACGACCGCGGTTGTAGCACAGGATCGCATGGGACACCGCCGGGGTCGGGGTGTACTCGTCGTCCTTGGACAAGCGCACCTGCACGCCATTGGCCGCCAGGACCTCCAGCGCGCTGGCGGTGGCCGGCGCCGACAAGGCATGGGTGTCAGCACCGATGAACAGCGGACCATCGATGCCCTTCTCCTGGCGGTACAGGCAGATCGCCTGGGTGATCGCCAGCACATGATACTCGTTGAAGCTCAACTCGAACGAGGTGCCTCGGTGTCCGGAAGTGCCGAAGGCCACGCGCTGCGAAGCGACCGCAGCGTCCGGGCGACCGGTGTAGTAGGCGGTCAACAGGCGGGGAATATCGACCAGCACGCTGGCCGGAGCCGGCTTGCCTGCCAAAGGGCTGAGCGTCATGCAGAACCTCGAGTTCAACGGATGTAGGTGTTGGAACGCGCAGTGTACTGGGAGTTGCAACGGCGCGCGATGGGGCCGGATCAGTTGGCGGCGGTATGCCACCAGCCAGGAAACATCTGTTGCACCCGCGGCTCACTGAAGCGCTCATCGATCAGAAAAAGCACGCCACGATCCTGGTCGCACCGAATGACTCGACCAGCCGCCTGGATCACCTTGCGCACGCCAGGGTACAGGTACGCGTAGTCAAAACCGCTGCCAAACTGCCGGGCCAAACGTTGCTTGAACTGTTCGTTGACCGGATTGACCTGGGGCAAGCCGAGGGTGGCGACAAAGGCACCTATCAGCCGGGTGCCCGGCAGGTCCACTCCTTCAGCGAAGGCCCCGCCCAGTACAGCGAAACCTATCCCTCGCCCATCCGCCACGAAACGCGCCAGAAATCCCTCGCGTGCGGCCTCGTCCATGCCCGGCGCCTGCCGCCAGTGCGGCACCTCGGGGTGCCGTTCGGCGAACAGGGCCATCACCTGCTCCAGGTATTCAAAGCTGCTGAAGAACGCCAGGTAGTTGCCCGGCTGACGCTGGTACTGCTCGCCGATCAGCCCGACGATCGGCGCCAGGGACGCACTGCGCTGCTGAAAGCGGGTCGAAACCTCACTGACGATCCGCACCTGCAACTGCTCGGCGCGAAATGGCGCGGCCACGTCCAGCCAGGCGGTGTCTGCCGGCATACCCAGCAAGTCGGAATAGAAGCGCCGAGGCCCTAGCGTCGCCGAAAACAGGGTGACGCTGCGCGCCGCAGCCATTCGCGGGCCAAGCAGGCGCGCGGGCACCACATTACGCAGCGTCAGGGTTGCCAGACGACGGTTTCGCGGGCCGTTACGCAGGCTGACATCGAACAGGAAATGCTCATCGAACAGCTCGGCCACACGGCTGAACTGCAGGGCATGGAAATAGAACTGCAGGACCTGCGGTTCGACGTGCGCAGGCGCCTGCTCCATGGCCTCCTGAATCAGGCCAATGCACTGTTGCAACGCCCGCAGGAATGCCTCGGGCAATTGGTCGCTCGCCTGGTACGGTGCCCGCTGGGACTTGTACAACGCATTCCACTGGCGATTGAGACGCTCCAGAGCGCTGCTCAAGCCCGCCGGCTTGGCCTTGCGCAAGGCCAGCAGTTGCCCTTGGTCGAGGCTTGCGCTGTACATGGCGCGGCCGCGCTCCACCAGGTTATGCGCCTCGTCCACCAGCACAGCCACCCGCCACTGGTTGAGTTGGGTCAGGCCGAACAGCAGCGCATGGGCGTCGAAATAATAGTTGTAGTCGGCAACCACCAGATCGACCCAGCGCGCCATCTCCTGCCCCAGGTAATACGGGCAGACCTGGTGTGCCAGCGCGACCTCGCGCAACCCCGCACGGTCGAGCAACACCACCTGCGACGCTGCTTCGCGAGCCGCTGGCAGCCGATCGTAGAAACCCTTGGCCAGCGGACAGGACTCACCATGACAGGCACTGCCCGGGTACTCGCAGGCTTTGTCCCGGGCAATCAACTCCAGCGCACGCAGGCTGGGCTGCGGGGTGGTGTCGGTGATCTGGCGCAGTGCGTCGAGCGCCAGTGCCCGGCCTGGTGTCTTGGCGGTGAGGAAGAGCAGCTTGTCCAGTTGCTGCGGGGCCATGGCCTTGAGCAGCGGAAACAGCGTGCCGAGCGTTTTGCCAATACCGGTACTGGCCTGGGCCATCAGGCAGCGCCCGGTGGCCACGGCCTTGTACAGGGTTTCTGCCAGTTGGCGCTGGCCCTGGCGGAACTGTGGGTACGGAAACGCCAGCCCCTGCAGATCGCTGTCCCGCAGGCGCTGGCGTGCGGCCTGGGCGTGCGCCCAGCCAAGAAAGCGCTGGCACAAGGTCTCGAAGAAGTGCTGCAGTTGCGCGGCATGCTGCGGCTCGCTGAACAAGGTCTGTCGGTCGCTGTCGACGTCCAGGTACACCAGCGTGACCTCGATCCGCTCCAGCCCACGCGACTGGCACAACAGCCAGGCATAGACGCGGGCCTGCGCCCAGTGCAATTGCCGATGATTGTCCGGCTGGCGGTCGAGATTGCCGCGGTGAGTCTTGATCTCCTCCACCCGGTTGCGCACCGGGTCGTAGCCGTCGGCTCGCCCCCGCACCCGCAATCCCTGGTACTCGCCCTCCAGCGATACCTCCGCCTCGTAGCCAGAACCGCGCCGCGCAACAACCCGTCGATGGCCGTCGATGCCCTGTTGGGCGGTGGGCGACGGCGTGAAGCGCAAGTCCAGGTCGCCGACCTTGGCGGCAAACTCACACAGCGCACGTACCGCCACACTCAGACTCACGACGCGGCCTCGCACCAGCGCACATGGCATACCGCGACCGGCATGCCGTGCTCACGGCAGAAGTCCAGCCAGCGCAACTGGTTATCCTGCAGGCGGTCACCCGGCCCCTTGACCTCGATCATGCGGTAACGCCCCTGCCCCGGCCAGAACTGGATGAGGTCGGGCATACCTGCGCGGTTGTTGCGAATATCCTGCAGCAGGCGCCGGAAACACTGCTTCAGATGCTCGGCAGGAATGCAGGCCAGGGCCTGCTCGAGCAGCGCCTCGTTCAGTACCTGCCAGAACACGAACGGTGACTGCAGCCCATGCTTGTTGGCAAAACAGGTGCGTATCGCCTGTCGGTAGCTGCCATCGTCGAGCCGCCCCAGGCAGGCCTCGAACAAGGCGGCGCGGCGCACCGAGAAATCACTGTCGTGCAGATCCTGGGGCGCCGCCTGGTAAGGGTGAAAGAACGCGCCGGGCAGCGGCGCGAAAATCGCCTCCCAGCACAAGAGGCCGAACAGGCTGTTGAACAAGGTGTTCTCGACGTAATGGACCTCGCCGTCGGCGTGCGCCAGGTGCAGGCGCACCGCTTCCTCCACGCCCACTGCGGACATTTCCACGGGCAACGCCAGTTCGATGAGTGTCTGCACGGCAGCAGACGCGCGGCGTCGAGGCGGCCCTCCGAGTTTGCGTGCAAGGCGCGGCAGCATACGCGCCAACGCCTGGGCCTCGAGGGGATTGGCCGTGGTCTGGGCCATGTGTGACGCCAGTGCCTGCGCCCTTTGCCACTGCTCGCTGCGCTCGAGCACACGCACCTGGCGAATGCGCGCCTCGGGGTGGTCGAGCCCATCGTAGACACTCAGGGCCAGATCCCATTGCCCAAGCCGCTCGCAGCGCTGGCCAATTGCAAACAGCAGACGTGCGCGACGCCTGGCCAACCAGGGATTGCTGCTGTTGGCCCGCTCCAACGCCTGCAGCAACGTACTTGGCGCCTCTCCCTGCTCCAGCCGCTCGGCGCAAGCATGCAAGGCCATCGCCAGATCGACCTCCTCGCGCTGGCGCAAGGCGCGCGAATCCGCACTGAAGCTCACCTGCTCATAGCGCAGCACGCCCAGATCGGCCAGCACGAACTCCGACCAATCCTGATAAAGATTGCCAAAGAACAACAGGCGCAGGCGGTCGCACAGGGGTTGCAAGCGCCACTGCAGGATCTGCACCGGCGCCTGCTCGAACCAGGCAGACAGTGGTCTGTCTGGCAGGTCCAATGGCCGCAGCGCAGCCAGCAACTGGGTCTTGGTCACGCGAGGATGGGCCAGTTGATCGGCAAAGCAGGTAAGCAGTTCGTCCCGGCGCAACAAGGCGAACAACTGCTCCAGGCCCAGTATCGGCCTCGCGCAGACCCAGCCCAGCGTGAGCAAAGGCTGCAAAGCTGCGCCCGTGTCGCCGATCTCGGCATATTCAAGCCGGTCGCCGCGAAACAGCTCGCCCTTGCGCATGACCATGCGCACCAACAGTGCCTGCGTCGGCTGGGCCAGCCCGCTGAAGACTCGGAGAAAGTCTTGTTCGTGCGGGTCAAGGATATCGGCGTATCGGTGTTCGACCCACCTCAGCACCTGGCGGAAGTTGTGCAGGTAATAGAGCGGATCTTCGACGGAATGGGCAATCACGGCATGGCGTCGCAGGCAAACATGAATACTGGTTATACATACAGACGAGGCAACCTGGCAAGCGCGCCGGATCGACGGTCAGTTCGACCTGTCTTGTGCGTTGCTACGCAAGCACTGCAGCCTTTTTCCGAGCGCTTCGAGTGCCTGCTCCAGCTCGCCGGCATCGTCCCCCTGCCAGGCCAGCAGCAGGTGGTGGTCATAGCCGTCTCGCAGGCTGAACAGATTTCCAGGTGCCGCCAGCAGCGCCGAAGTGTTCAGGGCTTCCACCAACTGACGCACATCCACTGCCAAGCCCAGGCGACACCACAGGACACGCCCGCCTTCAGGTTCGCTGAACGCCAACAGACTGCCCAGATGCTGCTCGACGGCATGGCATAGAATCGCCATGCGCATTTGCAGACGGTCGCGCATCTGCTGCAGATGACTGTCCACATCGCCTCGGCTCAGCAGACAGGCCACCGCCTGTTGACGCCGCGGGGGTAGCACGAAACTGCGTCGCACAAAAGCCTCACACACTGCCGGGTGCCGACTCAGTACATAGGCGTAGGGCGCTTCGGCGCCGATCATGCCTTCCAGCGAACCCAACACCAGCAGCCAGTGCGGATCGACCCAGTCGCGCAGGCGCGTCGCAGGTGGCGCAACGAAACACTGGTCGCTGTCCAGGTCGTTTTCCAGCAGCCACGTCGGATATCCCGCCAGCAGACGCGCCACTTCACGCTGCTCATCCAGCGACACCAGGCGTCCCGGAGGGGTCGCCAGGCATGACGGCATCAACAGCAGGCGTACGGTCTCGCGCTTGAACAGCTGTGCCAAGGTATCCAGGTCCAAACCACCCTGGGTATCGAGCGGCCACTCGACAACGCGCATCCCCAGCTGTTGCAAGACCTGCAACTGTTGCCAGCAACAGGGCGTCGCCACCAGTACCGTGCCTCCTTGCAAGTCCAGCGCAAGCAGCAATGTCTGCAGTAACGCCTGGACATCCGTCGCCAGATGCACGTCCTCAGCTCGCCAGAACTGCCTGGAAGAACGGGTATGGCGGGCGGCCAGCGCATTGCGCAGCAGCGCGCTGCCGGTCTGCGTCAGCGCAGACTGTCGCGCCAGACGCCGCTCATGCGCCAGCAACAGCGGCTCGAGCGCCCCACATGAGAATGGCGGGAGAATGAACGGTGCGCACTGGCCGGTGCTCGCCCTCGGCGCACTGGCGGGCTCATTGACCGGAACCTGCGCAAAATATCCGGACTTGGGCACCGAATGTACCCGCCCCTCGCGCTCCAACAGGCTGTAGGCATACTGCACCGTGGCCAGGGAAACCCGCATGCGCCGGGCCAGGTCGCGCAGCGACGGCAAGCGCGGATCCCCTCCCTCGCGGGCATGGCTGATCAGCGTTTCGAGGTAGCGATAGACCGTCTGATAGGCGAACTCGCGCCGCACGGAACGCCCCATCAACTGGCGACCTTCGCCATCGCTTCGGCACAAGGCAAGGGGTGCGCCAGCAGCCGCAGCCGAACGTCACGCCGTGCCAGCTTCGCGACCAGCCGGGATGCCGTATGCGGCAGCCCCCCCGAATAGATGACGCGCAACTGCGCCAGGCTCAATCCACTGGTACTGATCAGCCAATGGACGACCGCTTCCGGACACGGCTGCCCCTGCAGGGCACGGTGCAGATAGGGCAGTGCAACGCGCATCGCCGGATGGCAGCGCTGCAGGAACGCCAACAAGCCACGGCCCTGCTCGGCGAACGGGGCGTACAACAGGCACATCAGCTGGCTGTCGTCGATAGCATAGGCCTCCTGAAACAGATGCCTGCCCGTGCCCTTCCCCGACCGGACGGCGTCGCGCCTGCCCAGCAGACATTGATCGCGCAGTCGCTGCAGGTGAGTCAGGTACGCAGGGTCGAAAAACGCAGCCAGCGGCTCTTCGCGCGCTGACGCAGGCATCTCGATACCCAGCATGTGAAACAGCGCGTCCTCCCCTCGGGAGTCATTGATCAGGTCATCGACCGCGATCACCCGCAGGGGCGTCTGGCCCTGGCATGACGGGGCTCTCGCCTCGACGTGCTCCGTAGGCCTGGCAACCAGTGCTCGCAGGCGCCCCAGCGTTTCGCACAACACTGCGGCGCACTGGTGTATGGCATGGCTTCCGCGCTCGCCGGTCAGACGCATGACGGTACGACTCCAGGCCAGGTAACGTCGCCGCTGCCGCACAGGGATCGCCGTGACCAACGCGCTGGGCATCGCCCCCTGGGACAGGATGCGGCGCAACGTTTCGGCCAGTTCAAGGTGCAGACGACTGCCTAGCAAGGATTCTGCTCGCCCAGCAGAAAGGTGACCGAACATCAGCAGCGCTTCGCGCTCGTACGATGTGCTGGCAGCCGACGCGGCGCGGCGGCTGAAAGGCTGCAGTTGTTGGCCGCCAGCCAGCAGTAACTCCACACGGGGGTCATCCTGCAGGAACAGCGCACTGAAGGTGCTCTCCAGACCGCCAAGCACCTCTGCTCCCGGTGCGGGCTGGCAAGCGACCACCACTTGCAGGCGAAACGTGTGGGGCGCGCGTAGCGCGATGCTCAGTTGCGCAGCACGCAGAAACGCCAGCAGGCGAGTGTTGCATCGGTCATGCCCGTGTATCACCAACACACGAAAGTCCCCGATGTACTCCACGCCACCTGCCGCCACCAGCAGGCGCTGAATCAGCAATTGAACGCAGGCCCGTTGCGCCTGGGACATATGTTCCAGCAGACGATCCAGTACTTGCTGATATATGTAGTGCATGGCCTGCTCATGGATATTGCTCATATGGTCCACTCCATTCCTTGAGCGCAAAGAAAGCCGGCATTCACCGACGTGAGAAACAGGTCGCGATTCACTTCCAAGATATTTCCCACAAGTTATTAGGAAATTTCCAGGCAACAGTAGGCCGGCACTCACTCAATGCAGAGGCATTTGCAATGCACCTGCAGGCGCCCTGGGCCGCATCAGCAGCGCCAACACGCTTCATTCAGCCGAGCCACGTCAAGTATCACAGAGCCATTATCGAGGGTTGTCGACTGAATAAAAGATACAGATCCAGGTAAAAAAACCATTCAGGAGAGCGGTATTGATCTACATACAACAAAAGAAAACCCAAGTATGGAATCCTGATCAGAAATGACAAGCAAACAGCATTAACGCGACAGCCTTAATTGCGTCGGACCTTAATTAAATTTTTGTAGGAAATATCAGAAAAAAACCGGGCCTAGGCCCGGTTTTTCATGCAACTCGATGTGCTGCAATCACGCAGTTCCCATGTCCAGCACGATCCGCCCGCCACAGGGGCATTCATCCATCAGGCGATGAGCCTCGACAACCTGCTCGAACGGGTAGACCTTGATGATCTGCGGCGTCAGCAGCTTGTCGGCGGTGAACTGGTTGATGTCTCGCAACGCCCGCTGCAGGGCGACCTGGTCCTGGGCAATACCCAACTCCGGCTTGCCGGTGAAGTTGCCAATACAGTGAACGTAGAACTGGATGTTCTTCTGGAACGCCGCACACGCCGGGAATGGCGTCTGGTTGCCCCCCTGCAGGCCATACAGCACCAGGCTGCCGCGAGGCGCAAGGACATCGCCGAGGAGCGACATCTGCGGCCCACCCATGCCATCCAGGACCATGTCCACGCCGCGGCCATCGGTATATTTGCCGATCTGCATCAGCAGGTCCTGCTCCTCGGTGACGATCACCTTGTCAGCCCCCAGGCTCAGCAGGTACTCACGCTGCTCCGGCTCCTTGGTGGCGGCGAACACCTTCAAGCCCAAGGCCTTGCCCAACTGCACGAAGGCAGGGCCCGCGCAATGGCTGGCATCGGTGACCAGTGCCGTCTGTCCCGCCTTGGCCCGCGCCAGGTCGACGTAGGCGAAGTAGGCGATCAGCAGCGGTGTGTAATGCACACTGGCCTCGACCGGAGTGAGGTGGTCGGGATAACGGGTAATGGCCGTGCGAGGGAGCACGATCACATCACCATAGACCGGATGCTCATTGGGGCTGGTCGCCGGGAAACTGGCGACACGGTCGCCCACGACGATATCGTCGACACCCTCCCCGACCTGCGTGACCACCCCGGCCATTTCATGGCCGATCCCTGCCGGCAGGCGTGCCTGCGATGGTGCCAGGTTCTGGCGCCAGAGCACGTCATACCAGCTCAGGCCGATGGCCTCGACGCGCACCTGCACTTCGCCCGCTGCGGGAGACGGTTCGGCCTGCTCCTCGCAACGGAGCACGTCGGCCGGGCCGAACTTGTGGAAACGGATCATGCGGGACATCGCATACCTCGCCTTTGTGAACCTCGTATTACCACGGACTTTATCCGGGCTTTGCACGTTAGACCATCAGTGGCCGTTAATAGTCGACATGCCTGTCATTGATTGGGCTACGGGCAAATCGCTGCATTGGCCCCCGTAAACCCGTGCAGGGTAACAGCCTTTGGCCTTAATATTCACCCCGACCCACCTGAGCAAGGCGAAACGCACCGATGAATCGTAACGACCTGCGCCGCGTAGACCTCAACCTGCTGATCGTGTTCGAGACGCTCATGCATGAGCGCAGCGTAACCCGTGCAGCCGAAAAGCTGTTTCTCGGCCAGCCGGCGATCAGTGCGGCGCTGTCACGCCTGCGCAACCTGTTCGACGACCCACTGTTCGTTCGTACCGGGCGAAGCATGGAGCCCTCGGCTCGCGCCCACGAGATCTTCGCCCTGCTCTCCCCGGCCCTGGATTCGATCTCTACCGCAGTCAGCCGCGCCGCTGACTTCGACCCAGCCACCAGCACCTCGGTATTTCGCATCGGTCTGTCGGACGACGCCGAGTTCGCCTTGCTGCCGCAGTTGCTCAAGCGCATCCGCGCCGAAGCACCGGGCATCGTCCTGGTGGTACGGCGGGTCAACTATTTGCTGATGCCGACCCTGCTCGCCTCCGGGGAGATTTCGGTGGGTGTGAGCTATACCGCTGACCTTCCGGCCAACGCCAAGCGCAAGGTACTGCGGCGCAGCAAGCCGAAACTGCTGCGCGCCGACAGCGTACCGGGCAATATCACCCTTGACGATTTCTGCGCCCGTCCGCATGCGCTGGTCTCGTTCGCCGGCGACCTGTCCGGCTTCATCGACGAAACCCTCGAGGAAATCGGTCGCAAGCGTCATGTGGTGCTGGCCGTACCGCAGTTCAACGGCCTCGGCACCCTGCTCGCCGGCACCGACATCATCGCCACGGTACCGGACTATGCAGCAGAAACCCTCACCGCCGCCGGCGGCCTGCGCGCCGAAGACCTGCCATTGGATGTGCGTACCTTTGAACTGCACATGGCCTGGCGCGGGGCGCAGGACAACGACCCGGCAGAGCGGTGGTTGCGGTCGCGGATACAGATGTTTTTTGGGGATCCCGATAGCTTGTGACTCACTTCCATCAAGCTCCATAAATACCAATAGAATCAGTGCATTAGGCTGATACTTCGTCCAAATTCGTCCGTCCTGTTCCGCTCATTTCCAATGCGCTTGCGGGTATATTTTTGGGTACTTTTTCCATTTCGAAAAAAGTACCCGCACATGACGACTTCCCTCCCCACGCCTGCATTGCGGCGTAAACTCAGCGATGCCTTCTTGCGTGCCATTGCTGAACCCGGCAAGTACGTCGACGGCGAGGTACCCGGTCTTTACCTGCATGTTCAGGCCTCACAGAAGTCGAACAAGCCTGCCGCAAAATACTGGCGGATGAGGTATCGCCTGAACGGCAAGGAGAACGTGTATGCGATCGGCCGTTATCCCGACATTGGCTTGAAAGACGCCCGCGACTTGGCCCGAGCCGCGCGCTAGAACGTAGCTCATCACGTCGCCCCGCTGAAGGCCAAACGCAAGAAAATCGCCGATCAGCTACTCAATGAGGAACGCACATTCAGTTACGTCGCCGAACAGTGGCTGGCCTTCAAGTCGCACGACCTCGTGAGCAAATCCCTCGCGGGCTTTCGCGGCGCTTTGAACAATCACATCCTGCCCACGATCGGCAACATTCCCGTCAGCGAGATCAAACTGGACCACATCATCGAGATCATCGCTACCCTGCGCCGAGCACGCACACTGGCCATGGCCAAGCGCGTGCGTACCATCAGTTCCTGGAAATGAACCCTACGACGCCGTTGCCAGGCCCCGACTTGGACGTCTTGCGTGAGCAGATCCAGGGCTTGGAAGCCCTTGTCGACAGTGACGCCAAGCAGATCCTACTATCGCGTGCGGAGCGCAAGATTTCTCAGTATCTCTCCGAAGCGTTCGCAGATTTGCCCACTGTCCAACCGTGTATCGGTGCCGAGCTGGAGTTTTCCGCAAAACCACCTGATATCGCGATCATCGAACAGAATTCCGGTGCGGTTTTGAGACTCCCGGATGCGGGCTCGGATGAGAACTACTTGGCCATCCACATTGCCTTGTCGTTCGCGCTTCAGAAGTACCTGGCCAAGGTGAACGCGCCGGTACCAGGGTTCCTCGCTTTCGACCAGATCAGCCGACCCTACTATCCGCAACGTGGCGATGACGAGTCGGACATCGGAGAAAACGAGGAAGTTTCGGCCATGCGTAAACACCTGGACTTCCTGTTCAATACAACATCTGCGCAAGAGGGACTGCAGGTGTTGCTGATTGAGCATGCGTATTTCGGTGATGATCCACGGTATGTCGCTGCCACTCGTAAGCGTTGGAACAAGATTTCGGGCGATGCGCTTATCCCGCTGGACTGGCCGAGAAGACAGGACACCCAGTAAGCAGTCGCAACGGTAACCGCCCTAGAACCAGCTCGCCTTTTATGGCGGGCTTATCCAAACACTATTTTTTAGCTCTGCTGCTCGCGCGCCTCTCACGTTTGTCCGCTTTTCCCTGCTCATAACCGGACTCTTTCCGTACTTTCGCAGCGGCGCCTGCGTCAGTAAGGTCCAGGACTACAACAGATGTTATGGCCCTTAGGCGCCATGAAAACAGCACGTCCATCACAATCCGCTGTAAACCAGCAAAAGCCAAACTAATTATGGGGGACCAGATGGGGGACCAAAAACACATAGGCACAAAAAAGCCCTGAAGAATCAGGGCTTTGATGAAAATTAGTGGCGGAAGCGTAGTCATTCGAACTCATAACTCGTAGAACGATACCTCCCCTCGCCCCATGCCAACTTGTAGCATCGCTATAACGCACCCTTGGCATTCTCCGAGACACACTGAGGTAAAACGCACGGCTGATACTCAACGGGAGCGGAGCGGGCTTCCGATTCTCAGACCCGACAATTTAATCCAGATTCTCACTCTGTGTCGCCGAAAGCTGTCGGAGCGCCGTGGCTGATGAGTGTCAAGCCGCCTTGCAAGAACGGCGGGCTGCATTGGAGGCTTCGGAAGTGGGGGCTCAGCCAGAGGGGCAGCATCTGCCCCTCTGGCCGGCTTCAGCGGTCGACGCCACCGAGGCACACGTATTTAATCTCAAGATAGTCTTCGATGCCGTAACGCGAACCTTCGCGACCAAGGCCCGATTGCTTGACGCCACCGAATGGTGCCATCTCGTTGGCGATTGCCGCGGTATTGACGCCGACCATACCGTATTCAAGGTCTTCGCTGACGCGCAGCACGCGGCCGATATCGCGGCTGTAGAAGTAGCTAGCCAGCCCGAACTCCGTCGCGTTGGCCAGTTCGACCACCTCCTCCTCACTGGAAAAGCGGAACAGCGGCGCCAAAGGACCGAAGGTTTCCTCATGGGCCACCTTCATGTGCGCGGTGACTTCAGTCAGCACGGTCGGCTCGAAGAAACTACCACCCAGGGCATGCCGTTGGCCGCCAGCGATCAGTCGTGCGCCCTTTTCAAGGGCATCGCTGATATGCTCTTCGACCTTGCGCACGGCGTTCTCGTCGATCATCGGGCCCTGGGTGACGCCGGCCTCAGCGCCATTCCCCAGGCGTAGGGCCGAGGCAGCGGCGGCGAGTCTCTCGGCAAAGCGGTCGTAGATACCGTCCTGAACGTAGATGCGGTTGGCGCAGACACAGGTCTGCCCGGCATTGCGGAACTTCGACAGCATCGCGCCTTCCACGGCCAGGTCGAGGTCAGCGTCATCGAAGACGATGAACGGCGCGTTGCCGCCCAGTTCCATCGATACCTTCTTCACGGTCTCGGCGCATTGTCCGATCAGCAGCTTGCCCACTGGCGTGGAGCCAGTGAAGCTGAACTTGCGCACCAGCGGATGGCCTGTCAGCACGCTACCGATCTGGGTAGCGCTACCGGTGACCACGCTGAACACCCCGGCGGGGATCCCAGCACGTTCGGCCAGGGCTGCCAGTGCCAGCGCCGAGAGCGGCGTCTGGCTGGCCGGGCGCAACACCATCGGGCAGCCGGCGGCCAGGGCCGGGGCAACCTTGCGGGTGATCATCGCGTGGGGAAAGTTCCATGGTGTGATAGCCGCAGCTACGCCAATCGGCTCCTTGGTGACGATGATGCGCTTGTCTGCCGAAGGCTGCGGGATGGTATCGCCATAAACACGCTTGGCTTCCTCGGCAAACCATTGCACGAAGGACATGCCATTGCTCAATTCGCCACGGGCTTCAGCCAGTGGTTTGCCTTGTTCGGCGGTCAGCAGGCGGGCGAGGTCTTCCTGGTTTTCGACCATCAGCGCGTACCAGCGCTGCAGCAGCTCCGCGCGCTCCTTGGCAGTCTTGCGCTTCCACGGTTTGAAGGCGCGGTGAGCAGCCAGTACCGCACGCTCGGCTTCGACAGCGCCCATCTGCGGAATGCGTGCCAGTTCCTCACCGGTAGCGGGGTTAGTGACGGTAACGGTTTCACCAGAGTCGGCACCCACCCATTGGCCGTCGATGAATGCCTGTTGTTTGAGCAGAGAAGGGTCTTTGAGGTCGAGCATCGGTTAGTTTCCTGAGCAAGGTTCAGTGGATGGGTGGCTCGGGCACGACTTCGCCGGCCTGCAGGAAATCGAAATCACACCCTTCGTTGGCCTGGGTCACATGCTGCTGGTAGAGCGCAGCAAAAGAGCGGCCGTAGGTTCTGTGCTGCGGTCTATGCTCGGCGCGGCGTTGGGCAAGTTCCTCATCGCTGACACGCATGTTCAACGTGCCGGCGGCGACGTCCAGATCGATGATGTCGCCCGTGCGGACTAATGCCAGCGGCCCTCCAACAGCGGCCTCAGGCGCCACGTGTAGGACGCAGCTGCCGTAATGGGTACCACTCATACGGGAGTCGGAGATGCGCAACAGGTCACGTACACCGGCTTCCAGCAAGCGTTTGGGTATCGGCAGGTTGCCCCATTCGGGCATGCCCGGCGCGCCCACGGGGCCGGCATTGCGCAAGATCAGCACGGTGTCCGCAGTGACATCCAGGGCGGGGTCGTCGATCATCCGGCTGAGGGTTTCGTGGTCATCGAAGACCAGTGCCGGGCCGCTGTGACGGCGCAGGCGCGGGTCGGCTGCGGAGGATTTCATCACCGCGCCATCGGGGCAGAGGTTGCCACGCAACAGCGCCAAAGTGGCGCCTTGTTCGAGGCTGACCACCGGGTTATCGAGGGGGCGAATGATATCGTCGTCGTAGCACGGGGCATCGGCCAACAGGCTGTCCCAGCTCTGCCCGGTGGCCCCCTCGCACTCCAGATGCAAATACGATGCGATCTTGCGCATCAGCGCACGCAGGCCGCCGGCAAAATGATAGTCCTCCATGAGTGCCGTGCCGGAAGGGAACAGGTTGAGCAACACCGGTATCTTCGCGGCTGCGACGGCCAACTGATCGAGGGTCAGGTCTATTCCGGCGCGTCTGGCGATGGCAATCAGGTGGATCGCGGCGTTGGTCGAGCCGCCCATTGCCATGTACACCGCCACGCCATTGGCTACGTGCTTTTCAGTCAGCCAAGTCGAGGGGCGGCGGTCGCGCCAAACCAGATCGACGATTGTCGAACCGCACTGCGAGGCCATCCGCGGGTGGGCCCCATCCGCGGCAGGAATGCTCGATGCACCGGGTAAGGTAAAGCCCATTGCGTCGGCGATGCTGGTCATGGTCGACGCCGTGCCTACGGTATTGCAGGTGCCGATCGAACGGGTCATGGCGCCTTCGAGTTCTTCCCACGCAACAGTGTCGATCAGCCCCAGACGGCGCTCGTCCCAGTACTTCTTGGTATGCGTGCCGGCGCCGGTCTTGACGCCACGCCACTGACCGTTGGACATCGGGCCCGCCGGGCAGTAGATCACCGGCAGGTCCATGCTGAGCGCGCCCATCAGTAGGCCAGGCGTAGACTTGTCGCAGCCGCCTAGCAGCACGGCGCCGTCGATCGGCAACGAGCGCAGCAGTTCCTCGGCCTCCATTGCCAGCAGGTTGCGGTAGAGCATCGTAGTCGGCTTGACCATTACCTCGCCCACCGACTGTACCGGCAACTCCACTGGGAAGCCGCCGGCCGCCCAGACCCCGCGTTTGACAGCCTCGGCACGCTCACGCAGGTGCGAATGACAGGGCGACATCTCGCTCCAGGTATTGAGGATCGCAATCACCGGCTTGCCCATGAACTCCTCGCGGCGCAGTCCGATCTGTTGCAGGCGCTGGCGATGGGCGAAGGCACGGATGGTGTCTGGAGCGAACCACCGCTGACTGCGGAGTTCTTCGATTTTCTTGTATTTTTCGGACATAACCTAAGCCTTTGAGCAAGGGCGCCACGCATAATCGTAGCGCTGCGAAATTACTTTCCGAGAGCATACCCGGATCAATTTCGTAGCGCTACGATTTTTGCCCGAATCACCCCTGTCAGGAGTTGTGGGGTTATTGAATCGACAGTCCCGCATCGACGACAAAGTTCTGACCCGTGCAGCCGCGGCTATCATCGCTGGCCAGGAACAGCGCCAGGCGCGCGCAGTCGCTGGCATCCAGACGAAACTTGAGCATCTGCTGGTCGATGAACGACTGGCTGGCTGCCTCCAGACCGGCAGGGTCGGCGGCCCACATGGCATCCTGGCGTTCGGTACGAATAGCGCCTGGCACCAGGCTATTGACCCGGATGCCTTGCCCGCCCAGTTCGCGTGCCAAGGTGCGGGTCATTCCGTTCAACGCCGCCTTGGCGGTGGTGTAGCAGATCATCCCAGGGCGTCCGCGCATCCACGAGATCGAGCCCATGTTGATGATCGCCCCGCTGCCCCGCTTTGCCATGCCAGGCGTGACGGCCTGTGCAGCGAAGAAGGCGTGACGCAGGTTGGTCTGCATGCGTTCGTCCCAATACTCGACGCTGACATCGGCCAAGGCATGGCGGTCATCGCGGGCTGCGTTGTTGATCAGTACATCGATGCCACCCCAGGTGTGTTCCACTTCGGCCACACACCCCTGCAAGCGCTCGATATCGCGCACATCGCAGCGCAAGAACAGCACGTTGGCGCCCAGCGTCCGGGCCAGCGCCTGCCCGGCGTCGGCATCCAGGTCAAGGAAGGCGACGCGGCTGCCCTGTGCGACGAACGCTTCGACGAAGGCGCGACCGATGCCCGAGGCGCCACCGCTGATAAAGATCACTTTGCCGGCCAGGCTGGGGTACTGCGTATCGGTATGACGGTTCATGGTGATAGGTACTCGTGAGCAAGTGGAATGGATTCAACCGGCGAACAGCGGCTCGGGGCAGCCGGGCACGTCGACACGGGTGGCGAACACGCAGCCGGACAGCGGCCAGGCCGCCAGGTCTTCGGCGCTGCGGTTCTCGCGCGAACTGGTGATGTAAAGGGTACGCAGGTCGTCGCCACCGAAGGCGACCATGGTCGGCCAACGCGTCGGCACCTGGATTTCTGCCAGCACCTGGCCATCAGGGCTCAGGCGCAGCACCCGGCCGCCGTCGAACTGCGCGCTCCAATAGCAGCCCGCACTGTCGAACGCCGCGCCATCCGGGCGCCCGCCACTGCCACGCGGGAACTCGCGCAGCAACTGCCGGGGGCCGGGCTGTCCATCGGCATCCAGCGGATAGCGGTACAGCACATGGTTGGGGGTGTCGCTGTGGTAGACCCACGCGCGGTCCGGGCTGAAGGCGAGGCCGTTGGACACCATCACATCGCCGGCCACAACCTGGGCACGGTGCTGCGCATCGACTCGCACCAATTGCCCACCATTGCGGTCACGCGGTTGCCACAGGGTGCCAGCCCAGAAGCGCCCCCAAGGGTCGACGCGGCCATCGTTGAAGCGGCTGTGCTCTGCGCCGCTGGGGTTGTCGGCCAGGCGCTCGCCCAGCTGCCCCTGGGCATCGAGCAGGTAGATGCCGGTGCGCAGCGCGACAATGAAGCCGCCCTGCTCGCGCAGGCCGAAACAGCCCAGCTCCTCAGGCAACTGCAAGGTGCTCACGCAGCCATCGCGGGGGTCAAGGCGATGCAGTTGCCCGGCCAGGATATCGGCCCAGTACAGGGCTTGCTCACGGACCGACCAGACCGGGCACTCGCCCAGTTCCGACGGCTGGCGGACCACACAGGTCAGGGTTTCACTCATGCAGGGTTCTCCAGGTTGGCGCCGCTCGGCAGCAAGCGCAACTCACGTTCGATCGACGCCCCCGGTGCCAGCCAGACCAGGCCGTGCGCCGTAGGCGTGGGGAAATTGATGGCGTTGTTGAGGTGGCTGACCGGCTCGACCGCGATAAAGTCCGCTGGTGCTGGCGGCGTGAACACCACCAGGTGCTCCAACCCTGGGCCGGCTTCCAGGCGCAGGCCGACCTGTGCCTCTGGCCAATACAGACTGGCACGGGCATCCCAGCCCTCGAAGCAGTTGTCCAGGCCCACAGCGCCTATTGCCTGGGGCAGGCCGAAGTCCCAAGGTTCCGGCAGTGCCGTACGCTCGACCGGCAGGCCATCCGCGCCGGCATGCCAGACGTGCGCGGCACTGAAGCCCAGCTGCAATTCACCCTGGCGCTCGAAGTACGGGTGCCAGCCAAGACCCACCGGCATCGACTGCTCACTCAGGTTGGTGAGCCCCAGTCGCAGGCGCAGGCCGTCACCACTCAGGGTGATGCACTGCCACGCGACGAAGTCCCACGGCCAGTCTTCGGCATCGGCGCCCCGGGCCTGGTGGCGCAAGCTC
The DNA here is from genome assembly GCF_057197165.1 of Pseudomonas sp. SYWMCR5. Classification (NCBI taxonomy): domain Bacteria; kingdom Pseudomonadati; phylum Pseudomonadota; class Gammaproteobacteria; order Pseudomonadales; family Pseudomonadaceae; genus Pseudomonas; species Pseudomonas sp. SYWMCR5. The sequence goes on along the minus strand of NZ_JBXUNH010000002.1, from coordinate 152,702 downwards.
AACTGGCAGCTGTGCGGCGAGTGGGCATCGACCTGCCACGCTCGCTGCCAGCCAAGACCATGTAGCGGATGCGGGTGATCGCCGAAATTGCGGCGCAGCTGCTGCGGCTCGCCATTGGCGCAAAAGCGCCCGTGGGCGATACGGTTGGAGTACGGGACCAGCGGGTAGCACGCCGTACGCCGAACGCTGTCGGTGCCGTCCCAGGGCCGCAGCAGCTCGAAGCTGCCAAGACGCAGGTAACCCAGCGCGCCGCCCAGGCTGGGCAGCACCCCGGCGCTCAGGGCGCCACAGGTGAGTGTGAGCTCCGGGTGCAATATGTGATTCGTCGCTATCAAGACTCAGAAGCTCCAACGAATACCCAAGGTACCCGCCCAAGGGTCGTAACCGGCCGCCACACTGGGGTAATCCTCACTGAGCAGCGAGAAACCCTGGGTGGAATGGCTGTTGTTGTTGATATGGGAAACATAGGTATACAGCTGGGTATTGGGGTTGAACGAATAGATGTAGCCGGCATGGGCCGCCCAGGCCCGGGCGCCCTCGGCCTCGATTCGCTGGGAAACGCCGAAGGTCAGATCATTGTGATCGTCGAGGACGATCCGCGCATTGACCATCTTCGCCGAGGCGAACCAGCGGGCCTCGGTATCGCGCTTGGAGTACACATAGTTGGCCCCCCAGATCACGCCACCCCACTGGTAATTGCCCGACACCACGTGGGTCGTCTGGGTGTATAGCTCGCTGCTGGTTTCGGTAGGGGCCGAGTCATGGCGGTTGTAGCCATAACCCAACTTGGTGAACCCGTTGCGATAGCGCACATTGAAGCCACTGGTGCGGTTCTGGTTGGGGCCGTTCTCGATGCTGGAGTTGCCGTAGGAATAGCCCAGCTCGGTGGAAAAGCCGTTCACTTCAGGCGAGCGGTAGCGCACCGTGGTGTCGTAGAACCCGCCCGTGCCGCTTTTACCCAATACCGCAGTGTGCTCCAGACTCATGATCGCCGCCATGTTCGACAACCCATATAGGGCGACGTCCGAATCCAGGAACACCCAGTAGATCGGCATGTACAGGCTGCCCATGGCCACCGAGCCGAACGGGCCACTGACGCCGACGCCATAGCCGCGGTTGGTCGAGACTTGCCCGCCCTTCCAGATGCGCCGCAATACCAGCCCGCGCTCGCCGAACGCCTGTAGGGCATAACCGCTGTCGCCCAGGGCATAGTCGAGCTTTACCCCGAAGCGCGAGGCCTGCAGGTTGCCGTCCGAGACCATGGTATGGTCCGGGGCGGTCTTACTGAACGAGCCCGTCTGCACGTTCAGGTCGAGAATGCCATATGGGTTGATGCTGAGATTGCCGGCCTTCCAGACAATGGGTTCGGCATGGCTGGGCAGCGCATAGACGCTGGCCAGCAGAATGAAGCCAAGGACACGTTGATTTTTGTTGTTCATGTCAGCAGCGCTCTTTTATGGCCGCAGTGGGCCGGCGCGCCTGCCTTGGCAGGCGCTCACAGGTCAATTACAGGTAGCGGAGCGGGATCAGAGCACAGTCAGGCTCTGGAAGAGGGATTGCCAGCGGCTGCCCACTCGGCTGAACACCGGTGGTTGCCCCAGCGGTGCCGGGACCTCGACACGCTGCCCGCCCTCGAAACAATCGCCGCTCCACCAGTGCTGCCAGGTCTCGCCAGCCGGCAGGTAGACGCTCCAGTGCGTCTTGCCTTCGGCATGCACGGGCGCCACCAGCAGGTCACGGCCATACAGGTATTGGTCCTGAACGGCGTAGCAGCCAGCGTCCTGTTCGTGATGCAGAAACAACGGCCGTTGCAACGGCAGGCCGCTGGCCTGAGCCTCATCCATCAAGCTTTCGACGTAGGGTTTCATGCCTGCGAATACCCGGGTCATGCGGGCGAAATGCACCAGAGTGGCAGGGTCTTGCCAAAACTGCAGGTTCTGGTCCGGGCGGTTGCCTTCGTGAGTGCGCATCACCGGGGTGAACGCAGCCATTTCCGCCCAGCGCTGGAACAGTTCGGCGGTACGGCAGTTGCCATAGAGGCTGGTGTAGCCGCCGATATCACTGTGGTGATAGGCATTACCCAGCAGGCCGGACGACAACGCGCCGCAAATCACCGTTTGCAGGCCATCGTGGCGGCTGAAGTCAACCGACTGGTCACCCGCCCACAGCAACGGGCAGTGCGCCTGCACGCCGCTGTAGCCAGCGCGCATGAAGAACAGTGCATCGCCAGTGCGCCCGGCGTTGCCGATAGCGCGGGCATTGACCTCGGCCCAGCGTACTGGCCAGGCGTTGTGCTCGAGCATGGGGTCGGCATCGCCGGCCAGCTTGACGTCGATCGGCAGATACTCGCCAAAGTCCGCCATCCAGCCCGAGAGGCCCTTTTCGAGCATCTCCTGGCCGATGATCCGGGTTTCGAACCATTGCGCCGCCGCCGGCAAGGTGAAGTCGACCACGCCACAAAGGAACTCGCCGAAGTCGACCAGATAGGTGCCGTCCTCGGCGTTGGTCGCCAGGTAGCCCGCCGCTTCGGCTTCAGCGAACAGCGGGCCGTCATTGCACAGATAAGGGTTCACATAACCGAGGAAGCGCAGGCCGCGCTCGTGCAGACTACAGACCCACGCCTGATGGTCGGGGTAGCGCTCGGCATTCCATTGCCAGTCCCAGAACAAACGCTTGCCGAAAGAGGTGATACGCAGCCCTTCCCAATCCTCGCACCACAATGCACTGACCTTGGCGCCATGCTCGAGTGCGGTCTGCAGGTGCTGTTCGGCGTGCTCGCGGCCGTTCTTCAAACCGAGGATCGCACCGTCAAGCACCCATTGCGGCAGGCGCGGCTGGCGACCGAAATAACGGCTGAGGGCACCGACGAGGTCGATGTAGCTGTTGCCGACGAAAAACTCCAGCGCTTCGGGCACCGCCCACACTTGCAGTTCGTGGAAGTCGTCATGGCGGAAGTCAAAATCGGCGTACGCGCTGGTCACCAGATGCGCGCTGTAGCGCCGCGAGGAGATGAACGTCGGTTGCGGGTAGTTGGTGTGATAGTAATCACCCCCGGCGTTGGCTTCGTTGTCCGCCTGCAAGGTCAGCCAAGTCGACTTGTCTCGGCCTACGCCCGGCTCAGAAGTCCACAGCGGGAAGTTGCGTCCGCGCAAGTTCAAGTAAGACATCTGCTCGCCGCAACCCCAGACCTGCTCATTCACTTCGGCAGGCAGACGCAGCCACAGTCGATTGCAACCTGCCTGCGGCGCCTGCATGAGCAGGCGCACACGCTCGCCCTGGCAGTCCAGGCGCAGGGAAAGCAGCAGCGGGCCCTCGGACCAGGCGCGCAACTCGATGACACCGGCTGAAGTATCAAGGCGGGCGTGGCGCAAGGCGACCCTTTCCTGAACATAATCGCGAATACGGAAGTTACCGCGCTGCATTTCAATGCCAGCTTCACCGTAACCGGCGAACACAGCAGGCTGCAGCGGGCTGTGGCACCACAACAGGCGCCCGTCCACTTCCAGACGGATCTGCTCGCCTGCCTGGTGCAGGCTCACGTTCTGGGGGATAGATACGCTATTCATTGTGGGTTGGTCTCGTAGTCAGGCAGGGCATGGGTATTGGTCAGGTGTCGAAAACGACGGCGGCACAGCGCGGCGCCAGCAAAGGCCAGCAACCAGGTCAATGCCAGCAGCGGCAGATAGAGCCCGGAAGGTCCGCCGACACGGGCGACACCCAGTGGTGAGAAGGTCAGATAGATGGATACCAGCGCGGCGAACAGCATCACGCTGAAGCTGCCCGCGTGTCGCCACGGGGTCAGGTCGACGGTGCGCGCCGGAGTGGGCGATACGTAGGGAGTGGCGCGGTCGAAGTGCTTGCGTAGCAACACCAGCAAGACCATTTCCACAGCAAACATGATGCCCATGACGTGGATGAAGCTGATTCCCAGGCGGGTGTCGATCTTCAGTCCCAGCACCAGCACTGCATAGCACACCGCGTGCAGGCCAAGCACCAGCTTGGCGGGCGTCGCGCCGCCTCGAGCACTGAAGAAGCCGAACAGCATGATGGCGATGATCGGCATGTTGAAGAAGCCGGTGAAGCGACGCAGGACCGCATAGATACCTTCCGGGGTGTACATCAGCATCGGTGCGACCACCAGCGACACCAGTGCGGCGATCACGCTGACTCGCTTGCCGAAGCGCACCAGCGCCTCGTCCGAAGCCATTGGCCGGATCGACTTGTAGAAGTCATAGGTCAGCAGCGTGGCAGTACCATTGATGATCGCATTGAAGTGGCTCATCACCGTGCCGAAGATCACCGCCACGAAGAAGCCCTTCATCCACCATGGCATCAGCGCGGCAACCAACGCCGGATAGGCCAAGTCGGAATTGGCCAGCGGCTGGTCGCGGAACAGGTGCCAGGCGATCACACCAGGCATCAGCATGGCAAGCGGCACCAGCAGTTTCAGGCAACCCGACAGCAACACGCCCTTCTGGCCCTCGGCCAGGTTCTTGGCAGCCATGCTTTTCTGCACGATGGCCTGGTTGGTGCACCAGTAGAACAGGTTGGCGAAGATCATGCCGGTGAACACCGCACCAAACGGCACCTTGTCTTCGCTGCCGCCAATGGCATTGAGTTTCTGCGGGTTGTCGTGCAGCAGGGTTTGGGCACCGGACAGTACATCACCCTGCCCCAGCGTCCACAGACCGATGATCGGGATGAGGACCACCACCACCAGCAAGCCTATGCCGTTGATGGTGTCCGATACCGCCACGGCCCGAAGCCCGCCCAGTACCGCATAGGCAGCGCCAATCACTCCGGTCGCCACGATCAGCAGACTGATCGTGGCCGGGTAGGACCAGCCGAGAATGCCCTGCAGGTCGAAAATCTGATTGAAGGTGATAGCCCCCAGATACAGCGAAGCCGGGTTGAGCACCAGGGTGTAGGTGGCAACCATCAGCGCACTCACTATTCGGCGCGTAGCACGGTCATAGCGTTTCTCGATGAACTCCGGCAGGGTCGAGAAGCCGCCGCGCAAGTAACGAGGCAGGAAAAACAAGGCCAGAGCGATAGTCGAAACGGCCGCAGTGGCCTCCCAGGCCATGGAGCTGAGGTTGTGGGCGTATGAATCACCGTTGAGGCCGACCAACTGATCGATGGACAGGTTGGTCAGCATCATCGATCCGGCAATGAACCAGCCATTGAGGCCGCCGCTCGCCATGAAGTAACCATGGGCGCCAACGTCCTTGGCCTGGCGCGTGAATCGGTAGGAAATCACTGCGACCAGTGCAGTGAAGAACAGCATGCTCAGGAAGGTGAAAAGGGATGTGCTCATTTTTATATTTGTTCTCCAACGCGGGTTGGGATGCGATGCGACAACAAAATCGCAGCGCTGCAAAATTACCAGGCGAGCTTATCTCAGGCTAAATCGCAGCGCTACGATTTTATTCGAAAAGACACGTTTGATTTTCGAAAGCGAACATCCATGCCGCCAGCCAAGCGCTTTTGCGATTGACTTGCCATCGTCAGGCTCGCATCCTTTTGCCTTCGAAGAACGAGGTGGCGATGAGCGATAGATCAGACAGCGAAGTCAGCAACGGTGCAGTACGCCGCCCCCGGATCAACCGGGTAACCATGGGTATGGTTGCTGAACAGGCCAAGGTCTCCCCAAGCACGGTATCGCTATTTCTACGCGACCCGGATGCGGTCTCAAGCAAGCGCGCTGAACGCATCCGCAAAGCCATCGCCGACACTGGCTATACCATCAATCGCCTCGCCGGCGCCTTGGCAGGCAACCACAGTCGTGCAGTCGCAGTGATCGTGCCGTCGATGATCAACGCCTTCTTCTCGGAAACCCTGCAAGCTATGCAGGAAGTCTTTGAAAGCCGTGGCTACCAGTTGTTGATCAGTAACAGCGACTACGACCCGAAACGAGAGCTGGAGTTGCTGCGCGCCCACCTGTCATGGTCACCGGCAGCCCTGGTCGTCACTGGCAGCGACCACGCCGCCGCCCGTCCACTGCTCGAAGCCACGGGCATTCCCGTGGCTCAGATGTGGGAGTTGGGCAACGACCCGTTCCACCTTCAGGTCGGTTTCGACCACCAAGCCGTCGGCGCAGCCCTGGCCGAGCACCTGTACGCGCAGGACCTGGAACGCTTCGTCTATGTCGGCACCCGCATGCACCTCGACCACCGCGCCCGCCAGCGCGCCGAAGGGTTCAGTTCCTGGTTGAATGGCAAGGGGCTGACCGCGCAGGTGATCGCGCTGGAGCAAAACACCTCACAGGTCGAACTGAGCGAGGTATTCGATGAAATTGCCCGTCACGGTGATGGGCCACAAGGCCTCTGCTGTTCGAACGATATACTGGCCATCGCAGCCTTGTTCGAAGCGCAGCGCCGCGGCATTGCCGTACCGCAGCAGTTGGCGATTGCAGGCTTTGGCGACCTGCCACTGAGCAAGCTCAGTGCACCGCGTCTGACCACCGTACGTCCTTATCCTGCCGAGATCGGACGAACCGTGGCCAGTCAGCTGTTGGCTTGGATCGAGGCAGGTACCCTCCCCGATAAACCTCAGGTCGTCGACCTGGGTTTCGAGTTGGTCGTACGCCAGAGCAGCGTGCGCCAGTGATAGGCTCACGCAGCACCGCCGGCCAGGCTAGGCAGCCAAGAGCACCTTGCCGATAAGGCTCGCCCCCGCCAGCAACAGCAGACCGAACACTGCCAGACGCAGCACCTGCGGTGAAATCGCCAGCGGGTGACGCCGCATCCACCAGGTCAGCAGGAACACGATCGGCAATGCCTCCAACGAGAGGTAGCCCGCCTGCAGCTCGAATCGGTGCGTAGCTACTACTACGCTCAAGCGCATCAAAGCATTGACTGCGAACACTACGATCAGCGTGTCGCGGATGACCTGCACGGCCAGTGGCTGGCGATAGAGCTGGTAGACCAACGGCGGCCCGGCACTTGAAAACAACCCGCCCATCACGCCGGAAATACTGGCGAAAAAGGCGAAACCGAACCGCCCCGACATCTGCTGTCGCCCTCGGGACTGCAGGATCAGCATGAAGCTGCAGACGATGATGGTGATGCCGAGGATGATCTCCAGCAGGTCCCGCTCATGGGCGCCTAGCACTGCCAGCAAGCACACGCCAGCGACGACACCAGCCAGGCTGCAGGCCAACACGAGCAGGACGAGCCGGCGCGGCAGCCCCGGCCACTTGCGCACCATGACTACCGCGTTGGCCAGCGTCAGGATCGAGCTCACGTTCGCCACGGTTTCCATGGGCGCCAAGTCCAGCATGCCGGTCAGCCCCAATAGCAACAGGCCGAAAGCAAAGCCGGTGGCGTTTTGGGCGAAAGTGGCGACGACGACACACGACATGAACCCAATGTGCTGCCACCACTCCATCACTGCGCGCCCTCGGGCACCGGGTGTAACACCACGCCGGTGGCAAACAGCGCAGCCAGGTTGGCTAGCACCCGGTCGGCCATGGCCTGACGCGTTTCTTTGGTGCCACTGGCCACATTTGGCGACAACACGACCGTATCCAGTTCACGCAAGGCGGCTGGCACGTGCGGTTCATCCGCGAACACGTCCAATGCCGCCCCGGCAATCCGGCCTTTGCTCAGCGCATCGATCAGCGCGTACTGATCCACCACCGAGCCACGCGCCACGTTGACCAGCATCCCTGTGGGGCCCAGTGCCTCAAGCACCTGCCGACTGACCAGCCCGTCGGTGGCGCTACCACCAGGCACAGCCAACACCAGAAAATCACTGCACTCGGCCAACGTCAGCAACGAGTCATGGTAGGTGTACGCCAGCTGAGGCTTTGGCGTACGGCTCGAGTAGTTCACCTGCATGCCGAAGGCACTGGCGCGCCTGGCAATCGCCTGGCCGATCGGCCCCATGCCAACGATGCCGCAGGTCTTGCCGCCCAGCGCGGTGGTCAGACCAAAGCGTTCTGCCTCCCAACGCCCGGACCTGACGAAGCGGTCAGCCACCACCACTTGCCGGGCGACGGCCAGCAACAGGGCCATGGCGGCGTCGGCCACGCAATCGTTGAGCACATCAGGCGTGTTGCTGACCTGGATGCCCCGGGCGCGGGCTGCTTTCAGGTCGACGGCGTCGGTTCCCACACCAAAACAGACAATGGCACGCAAGGCCGGTAACTGCTCGATCAGATGGGCACTGGCCCCATGCACACCCGTGGTCACCAACGCCTGAACGTCCGCGCCCTGTTCGGCCCGGAGCGTCGCGGGCGATTCACAGCGCCATAGCTCCAGCAGCTGATAGTGTTGTTCAAGCTGTGACCGCAAGGCAGGCAGCAAAGGCCCGACGCTCAGCACCAGCGGTTTGGTATCAGACATCACGAATCTCTCTCTTGCCAGGTATTGCCGGATTCAGCTCAAGGCGGAGCAGCGGGCCGACTACAACCAGGTAACTGAACATCGCTAGCAGCGCATTGGCGGCGACGAACACCAGGGCCATATTGAAGGAACCGGTGGCCTGCACGATGAAGCCAATGATGATGGGAGTGGTGATGCCACCGATGTTGCCGAAAGTGTTGAACAACCCAGCCGTCACCCCACCCGCCTTTCGTGGCGCAGCGTCGGCCATGACCGCCCAGCCCAGTGATGCGAAGCCCTTGCCGAAGAAGGCGAACGCCATGATCGCGATAACCATCCACGGCAAGGACACGTAGTTGCAGATGATCATGCTGGTGGAGGCCAGCAACCCGACAATGATCGGCACTTTGCGCGCCAGGCTCAGCGAGCCGGTCTTGCGCATGATGCCGTCGGAGCAGAGCCCGCCCAGCAGGTTGCCGACAAAACCACAGATTGCCGGGATCGAGGCCAGGAAGCCGGCCTGTAGAATCGACATGCCGCGCTCTTGCACCAGGTAGATCGGGAACCAGGTGGTGAAAAAATAGGTAATCGTGGAAAAGCAGTAGTGGCCGATATAGATCCCCACCATCATCCGACTGCTCAGCAAACCCTTGAGAATCACCGGCAGTGTCAATGGGTTGTCGGTTTTTCGCAGCTTGCCGAGATGGGCATCCATGTCGACTACCGCACCGCCTTCACGCAAGTAGTCCAGCTCGGCCTGATTGATGCGCTGGTGCTCCAGCGGTGAATGCACCTTGCGTACCCAGACCCAAGCCATGATGAAACCCAACACGCCCATCATCACGTAAACCGAGCGCCAACCGTAGGCATGGATCAGCCAGCCACTGACGGGCGCGAACAGCACGATCGCGAAGTACTGCCCGGAGTTGAAGATCGAGGACGCCGTGCCCCGCTCACTTGCCGGGAACCATGAGGCAACCATCCGGCTGTTGCCCGGGGCTGCCGGCGCCTCAGCCAGACCGACCAGAAAGCGCAAGGCGAAAAATGCCGTGACCACAAGGCTGACGTTGGAGCCGCCGTTGAACGCCTGGACCAGGGTCAGCAGCGACCAGCAGAAAATGCTGACCGCATAGGTACGCTTGGAGCCGTAGCGGTCCAGCAACCAGCCACCTGGCAACTGGCCCAGCACGTAGGCCCAGGCGAATGCCGAGAACATCCAGCCCATTTGAACCGGGCTGAGTGCGAACTCGCCCTGGATAGCGGAGCCCGTAATAGACAGGATACCTCGGTCGCCATAGTTCAGCGTCGAGACGAGGAACAGGATAAGGATGATCCAGTAGCGCGTCCGTGAAGGCGTCACCGTTGCCGCGGCGCTGGCCGCGACCTGGCCGGAAATGGGTGCCTGATTCATCGAGAGTCCTTCCGGTGCGCGATGGCGCCGGTTTGTTGTTCTTGTAGGGATGCTCAATCGGCTACTGCAACACGGAGGTAGCCTGCGCGGGGCGCAACGGTAGCAGTCAGTAGGCCGTGGCTACCGCTTCGGGCGCCTGGCGGCCTTTCAGGGCCACCAGCAGTTCATTGGCCTTGCTCATCATCATCGCCATGTCCGAGGCCACAGCGGCGAAGGCGTAGCCCTGCTCCAGGTAGCTGCCGACCAGCTCCGGCGTGCCGCCAACGATGCCGATGGGCATGCCGATGGCTTTGCAGCGCACGATCGCGTCGCTGATCATGGCCTGGATATGAGGGTGCGCCGGGTTGCCGATATGGCCACAGACACTCGACAGGTCGCCCGGGCCGAGGAACAGCGCATCGACACCCGGCACGGCCGCGATTTCCTCGAGGTTGGCCAACGCGGTGGCGGTCTCGATCTGCAGGATGCAGCACACCGAGTCATTGGCCTGCTGACCGTAGCCCTTCCAGGTGCCGTAGCGGCTGGCGCGGTGCACGGCAGCGAAGCCGCGGGTGCCCATGGGTGGATACTTGATCGCGCTGACCGCTGCCCTGGCCTGCTCGGCATTCTCCACGAACGGCACCATCACATTGGTCGAGCCCAGGTCCAGTGCGCGCTTGAGCAGCACGGGGTCATTGGCGGCCACCCGCACGATCGGCTGCGCACCGGTGCACTGAATGGCCTGCAAAATGTGCCAGAGATCGCGGAACTCGATCGGTACGTGCTCCATGTCCACCAGCAGCCAGTCGAAGCCCGCGTATCCCAGTGCTTCTGCCGTACTGGCCGATGCGGACATGAGCCAGGTACCGAGCAGTGCAGATTGGCGTTTCAGCAGAAGAGTGAAGGCGGGGGGCGTGACAGCAGTGGACATGGTGACCTCCTGAGGGTTGATCAACCAGCGCTACGAAGCAGAATCGTAGCGCTACGATTTTTCAGAAAGCCTACTGGATTATTAATCGCAGCGCTACGATTTTATCCGGACGCTCCCCCAGAGCTCGTGACAGAAGCCCAAAATTTGCAGGCTAGAGGCGAGCACGGGCCAGCTGGAACCTGTCACCCGCCTTGACAGTCAATGTTCACCCGCATGGGCTGGTACCCAACGGGGCAAGCGGACATCTAACTCTTCGATCCACCAGGCCAAGGCACGTGGTTAGCGCTAGCACCACAGTTAGGGCAGTCAAAAAATGCCTAGGCTCTGTACGAAAAGAGATGTCGCAAACACCGCATGGAGCAAGCCAGTGAGACCATCGCGGCATAACTTTTCGCGAGCTTGTCGAAGCGGGTCACTATCCGGCGGTTCTCTTTCAGCCAGCCAAACATGCGCTCAATGATGTTGCGCTGTCGCTATTTGGGCCGGTCAAACAGTCTTGGTAAGCCAGGCTTGGGCTTGCGCTTCATCGAGCGCAACGGGATGACGGGCTGCATTCGATATTGATCGCAGTAGCGGCGTAGTGCTTCGCGTCGTAACCCTTGTCGGCGAGCAGCCATTTGCAGCGCTTGCGCGGGCGGCCACGTTGGGTCGATGGAATGCTGACCTCGTCCAACAGTGGTTGTGCGTAGCTGATGTCACTGGCTTGACCGCTAGAAAGGAGAAAGCGCAGCGGTGTTCCGTTGGCGTCGCAAAGCATGTGGATTTTGGTAGTCAGGCCGCCGCGACTGCGACCTAGAGCATGATCGGCAGGCTCGTCAGGCCCCCTTTTTTCCCGGCACCAGATGAGGCTCGGGTTGCGCGTACTGCGGTTGAGTCGATCATCCAGGTTTGCAGATCGATCAAGCATTGCTCATTCAATCTCAGGTGAAGACGTTTGAGCATCTGCTCGAAAGTCCCTTGGTTTCGCCAGCCCCGAAACCGTTGATACACCGTTGACCATGGGCCGAAGCGCTCAGGCATATCTCGCCATGCAGCACCCGAGCAGAGCACCCACAGCACGCCATCGAGCATCAGGCGGTCGCTTAGTCGAGGCCGGCCTCGGCCACGGGTTTCGATGAAGAGATCGGAGACCACATCCCAGGCCTCGTCCGTGAGTTCGTAGCGCCTTGCCATCACAGAATTCCTTTCCGTTAATGGCGCGTGACTCTGCAAAATCTCAGCGCTGGAGGAGCGACGATTAGGTTTCTCGGGATTTCGTACAGAGCCTAGCATCTCCCTGGCAAGGCAACGCCACCAACATTACATCCCACTCGACCATCAATAACAATGGTGGACAAGTGCAAATGGCTCTGGTGAAGACCGGCACCATACGGGCCGGTACTGTCACGGGCGGGGTAATGCTCGAGGCAGCACTGATCAGCGCGCCCGCGAAGTTTGGCCCTTATGACATTGCGCAAAATGGCCGCAAGTCATTTCTGGTCAGCAGCACCACCATCAACGTTGCTGCCTGCCGGACCGCAGATGTCGACGTCGACCTCGGCTCCCACAAACAATCGGAATTCACCGGAGTCGGCTCGACCACGCCCGCCGTTGCCTTCAACGTCGACATCAGTGCCTGCCCGGCCGGCTTGAACGCCATCCAGTACCAGTTCACCCCTCCCACGGGCGTACTCGACGGCAGCAACGGCGTGATAGCGCTATCCGCCGACTCGTCCGCAGCAGGTATCGGCGTACAACTGAAAGACGGCAACGGCAGCCCACTGAAGTACAATACGCCACTCACCTTGACCAACTACAACAAAACCACAGGCGGCACTTACAGCATCCCGCTGAGGGCCTCGTACTACCAGATATCCAGCCCGGTGCAGCCTGGCACCGCGAACTCACTGCTGACCTTCACCATGAGCTACCAGTGACCCGCCGGCCATGATACCAGATGGCCCCAGTCAACAGCGACGAGGCCCTTCGCAAAGTGGCGCTGGACCTGCAGGAAGGCGCCGATATGGTGATGTTCAAGCCCGACACGCCTTACTTGGACATCATTCAGCGGATCAAGGCCACCCTCGCCGTGCTGACGTTCGCCTATCAAGTCAGCGGTGAATACTCGATGCTCAAGGCCGTGATCGACCATGGCTGGCTGGACCCAGAAATGGTCATTCTGAAGGCTTTGATGGCATTCAAGCACGCCGACTGCAACGGCATCCTGACTTACTTTGGAGGCCGCCGCATGCTTGACGCATGGCTGATCTGTCGGCAGGACTGACGCCCTCATACCTGCCAGGTGAATGAGTCCATACGGGTCACAGCTTCATGTTGAGTGAAACGAACGCAGACCGACCGGGTGCCGGTGAGAACATAGGTTGCTCTTCGCCAGCTGGCCACCAGAAGTTATCGTACCAGACGTATTCGTATTCGCGATCCGTCAGGTTCTTGACCTGCAGATCCACGCTCGTAGAAGCACTGATTCGATAGCTGACGTTCGCATCGAGCACGGCAAAACCACCAAACTTGCCCGCTTCGTTGTTCGAGTCAATGTAATAGTCGCCCTGTGCACGCGCCTGCATGCCGAAGCGCCAATCGTCGTTCATACGATATTCCACACCCAGGTTACTGATGTAACGCGGCGTCGAAAATACTTCTTTGCCCTTGAGGGAGTTGCTGTTCGCATCGTTGCCCTTCATCACTTTTGCTTCCTGGATTGCGTGGAAACCCCACACTGTCCATTGATCGTTCAAACGTGACGTGAACTGCATATCGATACCGCGACGCCGAGTTTCACCCAAGCCAACGGTCGAATCGATGGCTGGCATGTTCGCTACCTCGTCGGTAGCGTCCTGCTGCCAAACGGCAACGCGTGCCTCGGTGCCCTCGGCAGGCCGAAATTTCAACCCCACTTCCTTGCCCGTGTTGATCGACGGATTATAGGAACCGGCGCCATTGACGAGGTATGCAGGGTTTGCATTGCCAGTCAGCACCTGGAACGTACGCCCCCAGTTGGCGTAGACGTCGATATCATCATTAACGCTGTACACCACACTGAGTTTGGGTTGCTCGATCCAGCCGTAGTCCTGCAAAGGCCCCTTGGCACTCACGGTCACACCATTGTTGGTGCTTGAGATGTTGGTGTTGCCACTGAACTTGTCAACGCGCATCGCCGGGATGATCTTCAACGAGTCACTTGGCTGGATAACCGCCTGTACGTAACCACCCAGGTTACGAAGCGTGTAGTGGTCATCGTTTTGAACGCGCGCTGGCGGCGCATCGAAGTTGGTGGGTACGCTGAAGTTGAAGCGCCTGCGCTCGTACGCGTTATGCTGTTCTTCATAGTTGATGCCGCCATCCAGGGTCAACAGGTCATTCACACGCCAGGTCAGGTTACTGAGCATCCCGCGCTGCTGCTCATCCCAGAAGCGACGCTGACGCGGCCCGTTGCCGGGCTCGTAACTGGTGAAGGTGATGGAGCGGTCATCATTGTAGCTGTTGTAATACAACTTGCTGCTGAGGTTCAGATCATCGCGCAGTTGCCAATCCATGTGCAGACTCAACTGCTTCATGTCCCTATCACTGCGATCATTGTCATTCTTGGCGGGTGAATCGGTACGGCTGGCATGCAACTCTTCGCGGGTGAGGAACCCGCCTTCGTCCGCTTGTTGATGGTACAGACGTGCAATGGCACCTATGCGGAAATTTTGCTCATCATTGCTGAGGAACCACTTGCCACCCAGGGAATACTTGTTGGAGTTGCTGTGATCGCGTGAACCGTTGGTGTCCTGTTTGGCCAACATGTAGTTCTGCGCAAAGTTACCTTCCTCGTGGCCGAGGGCAATTTGCACTTCACGGGTATCGAAGCTGCCGTAAGTCAGACGGCTGTCTGCATAGTTACCGCCCTGACGTGTCGCAAAGTTGATGTTGCCGCCGATGTTGTGCAGGCCGTAACGCGGATCGTTGGTGCCGCGCACTACCTCTATGTAATCGATTTCCAGCGGGAAAATCATGTCGATGAAACGCTGGTTGCCGCTGTTTACATTGCTCGGCACCCCATCAATCAGTGTCTTGATGCCGTTAATGTAGCCCTCGCCATTGAAGGCTCGGAAAGTGGCCTTGCCCGACTCAGCCCCCTGCCCCGTCTCGGTCAGTTGAATACCTGGCATCTGGCCTAGTAGTTGCCAGCTATTCATCACGTTCTTGTCCTCAACCTGGTCACCGCCCATGACGTCGACTGAGGTGAGTACATTTTCCGTGCTTAGTGCCACGCCGGCTTTCTGCGTGATGTTCACTTCGCCGAGGATGATCGTTGAGTTGCCAGCCTGATCGGCAAGGAGGTCTGGGGTTACCAATGCCGTGACTACGGCAATGGAGGCCGAGGTGAATCTCATGGAGGCTCCTGAACTGCAGGCGTGAAGGTGCGGCTGATCGCAGGGTCAAGCGGTACTGCAGGTCTGAGCCTGACCATATTGCAATGTTATATCATAATTAAGCCGCGCAATTACATCTTATAACACTCAGTAACAAACTGGCTCCGCTAGGGATTCTCCGATCAAGTCAGCACAGGCCGCCTGACCTGTGCTGAAAAAGCCCTCCGTCCAACTGCCCTCTACAAGCCCGCCATCCCATGAGTTAGATGAGCTTTTCCGATTTCGAGTACGCCGGTAAGCGCAAGCAAACCCGCCGCGAGCGCTTCCTGGCCGAGATGAAGCAGGTGTTGCCGTGGAGCGGTTTGGTGACATTGATCGAGCCGCATTACCCAAAGGCCGGCGGTGGGCGCAAGCCGTACCCACTGGAAACCATGCTGCGTATTCACCTGCTGCAGAACTGGTTTTCGCTGAGCGATCCGGCCATGGAAGAAGCATTGAACGAAATCACGTCGATACGCCAGTTTGCTCGCCTGACGCTCAGCGCTCCTATCCCCGAAGACACCACCATCATGAATTTCCGGCACCCGCTGGAGAAGCATCAGCTCGCGGCAGGGATTCTGGAAACCATCAACAAGTACCTGTAAGACAAAGGCCTGTCGTTGCGTCAGGGCACCATTGTCAACGCCACCATCATCCACGCGCCCAGTTCGACAAAGAACAAGGAAGGCAAACGCGATCCGGAAATGCACCTGGCGAAGAAGGGAACCCAATACTTCTTCGGCATGAAAGCGCATATCGGAGCCGACACTGAATCGGGCCTGGTACATAACGTCCATGGCACCGCCGCCAACGTGGCTGACGTGACGGAGGTCGCTCATCTGTTGCACGGTGACGAAAACGTTGTCTGTGCCGATGCGGGTTACACTGGCGTAGAGAAACGGCCTGAGCACGACAGTCGGCAAGTGATCTGGCAGATCGCTGCGCGACGCAGCACCTACAAGCACTTGAGCAAACACAGCGTGCTCTACAAAGCCAAACGCCAGATCGAGAAGGTCAAAGCGCAGACGCGGGCGAAAGTCGAGCCCCCCTTTCGCGTGATCAAGCGCCAGTTCGGTTATGTGAAAACCCGCTTCCGTGGGTTGGCCAGGAACACGGCGCAACTGACCACGCTGTTTGCTCTGTCGAATCTGTGGAGGGTGCGCCGGCAATTATTGTCTGCTGCGGGAGAGGTGCGCCCGTGAGGGCAGATAACCAAGGCTTTGCCTTGGTTATCCATTGATCAGCGGCTGAAAATCAGGCTTTTCGGTATTCTTTTCGTACAGAGCCTAGTGAATGTGCGCTGCGACGTCGAAAATCTCATATCTCCTATCGGTACTTGCCAAATGCCCACACCCCGCCGAGCAATCAATCAAGCGCTATGCCAACATATGCCCCCCTGACCCGTATCACAGGCTCACCCATGCTCTACGTTGTCATGCTCGGAGGAAGACATCCTCGGGCCAGCATCGAAGTCCACGACGTAGTCTTCGCCCACGCAGACTCGCTCGACCAGACCTACCCGCAGCTGCGCAGCGCCTGGTTCGGCAGCCCTAAAGGCTTGCACATCGATTCCTGGCTGGAAGTCCACGGTGTGGATGGCTATCGCGTCGAGCTCGGCCACGCCGCACCACCGCCCGGCGCCATGCGCTTGTTCTTGTTGAACCTGGGAGGCTACGCACCTGGCGTGTTTGGCGAGGATCACCGCTACTTGCTGGTAACGGCTCCCGACAAGGCTGCCGCCAAGCAGATTGGCAAGCAACGCATGGCAGCTGGTTGGCTGAAGCCGCACACCGATACAGTGGTGGATGTCGATGACTGCCTGCCGGTGGACCTGGTCGACGGCCGCTACGTGCACCTGGTCGAGGGCGAACATCGAGGCACGCTGCAGCGCAGCGACTACATCGTCATCTGAGCGACGGTGTCGACCGAAACGCTGACCGCTAACGTTGCTGGCGGCGCCTGCCCAGTTCGATCCAGACCGGCGCATGATCGCTGGCCTTGGCCTCGTTGCGTACCCAGGCATCCACACCCGCCCGCTTCAGAAAGGGGGCGAGGTCGGGATTGAGCAGCAAGTGGTCGATCCGCAGTCCGGCATTGCGCGCCCAGTGATTGCGAAAATAATCCCAGAACGTGTAGATGCGCTGCTTCGGGTACAGGTGGCGAACAGCATCGACCCAGCCCTGCGCCAGCAACTGTTCGAAACACGCCCGTGACTCAGGTTGCAGCAGCGCGTCCTTGAGCCACGAGCGTGGGTTGTAGATATCCAGATCAGTCGGCACGACATTGAAATCGCCCGCCAGCACCGTGGGATGGCTGCTGCCATGCAGTGCCTGGGCATGCTTGATCAGGCACTCGAACCAGCGCAATTTGTACTCGAACTTCGGGCCGGGTTGCGGGTTGCCATTGGGCAGATACAGACAGCCCACCAGCACGCCATGCACCGCAGCTTCGAGATAGCGGCTCTGCTCGTCGTCCTCCATGCCGGGCAGCCCACGACGGACCTCCAGCGGTTCGCTATCGCGCGCCAGGATTGCAACGCCGTTCCAAGAGGGTTGCCCTTGGTAAAGGCAGCCATAACCCGCCGCTTCAAGCGCCTCGCGAGGAAACTGTTGATCGGCCGCCTTCAATTCCTGCAGGCAGACGATGTCCGGTTGCTCCCGCGCCAGCCAGGCCAACAACGCGGGCAGGCGGCTGCGGATGCCATTGATATTGAAGGTGGCAATCTTCAGCGCTTTCATGTGTCAGGGTCGTTCACGTGAGCCTGGACGGCGTCTTCCAGTGCCCGGACATGGGCCTGATCGGCCAATGCCTTCAGCGCCAGCCAGTCATCCCAGTCGATGGCACCATCGTCACGCAGCGCCTCGGCGGTGCGAACCAGTTCATGGTGGTAGGCATCCGGCGACTCGCGCCGGTAACTGACGTCGTCGTACTGTGCGTACCAGGCTTCAAGTTCGGGAATGCTGCGTTCGATGCTCATGATGGCGGCCTCGTTATACCTCTGCTTGTGAGAGCCTGAGCTGCGCGCAATGTTCAACCGCAGTTGTCTAGCCGCACAGCCCGTCTATTTATTGTCCATTGGTCTGCCTCGGCTCTGTATGAAAAACCTTGATACTCGGTGATGCTGCGTTGAAAACAGCCTCGGAATGCTCATTTACAACCCGTAAAGTCGAGCGCGACCCCGGCCGTTCCTCGGCTGTTTTCGCCTTGCCTGACCTTCGTCTCAAGGCTTTTCATACAGACCCTAGCAGGCCGCTGACGCATGGCATTGGAACTTCTCACCAGTGAAATGCAGGTGGCCGTTGGGTCGATGAAGAGGTCGTGGTGGACGGCAACCTGATCACCAGCCGTAAGCCTGACCATATACCCGCATTCAACGAACTATTGATCAAGGCCCTTGCTGGCTAGCGTCTCCTGACCGCTGGCGCTGGCCGAATGCAGACTATCCAAAGACTGAAGGTGCTGAGCTTGATGCTGCGGCGCATCTCGCCCGTTCAGCCAGCGGCAGGCTCTGGATACTCGAACCTCCAGGATCGATGCGTTCAGGCCAGTTGGATGTAGACCGAGTAGCTTCCCAGCAGCATCCAGAAAACCAGAAAGATCCACGGCTTGCGAAGCGAAAACAGCAGCGATTTTCGATGCCCTGCACGCGAGGTCTCTGCCTCGCAGAACAGCGGCGACTCGTCGTACGCCAGCCCCATCAACGGCTCGCTGCGCAGCAGGTGGCTTTGCTTGAGCTGCCAGTGATCGATGATGTTGTACGCAGCCCGTATGCCAGGCCAGGCGTTGAGCGAGCTCAATACCCCGAGCAAGGCGAGGAACGCCGGCACGATCAGGGTGAACATTTCGCCCCACCCTTGATTGAGGTTGCCCATGGAAGAGACGAACGCGATGACCAGGAACGATTGCGCCGCCAGGTAGGCATCCGTGCGATTGGCCAAGATGCTGGTTTCGTACTGGATCTCGCGACGGTAGAAGTCAAGACGCTCCTTGGGAGAGCCGAACATCCTGGCGTTGTGCTCGCTGATCTCGTGTTCAGGGGTCGCTGGGGTAATGATTCGAGGCATTCGCTGCTCCGGAAAGTGGGGTCCGAGCTACGAGATGAGCCAGGAGCTGAGTCCGGTAGAACAGGCGATGGGACCGAGAATTCCATGCAATTGACGACTCACCTGCGATTTCCCTGCTCCGCCCCAGAGGCTCGCAAACGTGGCGAGCCTCAACCCTTTCGGGTGGCAGTTTCAGCGTTTGTGCTGACCATGATCACGGGCCGTTTTTTGCGCCGTCGAGTCATGTGATGTACCGGTAGATCCGTCCGGACGATGGGCGTCGTTGTCTCGCTCCTCCTCCCCCTGAGTCCCGGTCTGCGCCCCCGGCTTTTTAGTCTGGGTCTCTTTCTTCATGCTGCTCTCCTCAGCTTGGCCTTTGAACAAGGGAAGCCAATCCGTGGGGCAAAGTTCCATGTTTGGAGCCTAGGCCGGCTTAACGCGCCAACATCCAGATCAGGATCAGGCGTTTGGGTCAAAGGTCAAGCGCGCCACGGTGCAACGCGCTCAGCCTGCGCGCAGCATCAACGCCTCCCTCGTCCAGCAGGCACAACGGGATTCCACTCAACGCGTGCAGCGAATCAGCCAACCGCTCGCCAACCAAGGCCAGCGGACAGGAAATGTCCATCTGCAAGGTCCGCAAGCGCCTGGCCAAGGCGGGGCTTACCGGCGCCTGGACTTTTATCACCAGCGCCGCGGGCTGCATGGCCGTACACAATAACGGCAAGTCTTCCAACGACTGCCCGCAGCCCAGTACGTCGATGCGCTGTTGCTCGCTGCTCAACATCAGCCCAGCGCACAGCACCTCGAATTCGGCGTGCCCCTCGGTGCTTGCCAGCAGCACCCGCGGTGCGGGGATCTGATTCAAGTGCAGGCGCGTCAGCAAGCGGGCACGCAGGAACGTATCGAGAAACAGCCATTGGCTACGCTGGCCTGGAGCCGCTCCTGACGCCAACTCATACCAAACCGGCATCAGCACTTCACGCAGCACGGAGGTCTTGGGGAACAGAGTGAACAACTGGCCATGAATCCCCTCCAACGCCTGTGCATCGAACGCCTCGGATGCACGCACCACAGCGTCTCGCCATTCGTCGAAGGCCGAGGGCTGCTGCACTGGTGCCTCAGGCCGGCCGGCGAGCCTGTCGCCGACCTTGCTGATAGGCAGGCCGTTGGCAGTCCAGCGCAGGATGTCGCGTATGCGTTGCACATCCCGGGCGGTGTACAAGCGATGGCCGCCCTCGGTGCGCTGCGGGCGTATCAACCCATGGCGCCGCTCCCAGGCGCGCAACGTGACCGGATTGATGCCGGTCAAGCTGACCACATCGCGCATGGGTAGCAAATCGGGTGGGGTGGTGTCAGTCATAATCAGAGAATATCGGTAGATCGAGCATTCTAAACTCATATGGACTTTCTGCGGCGAGCCTCCATGGTCCATCATGCAACCAACGGCGCCGAGGTCTTCCACATAGAAGCAATCTGCGCATCTCGCATATAAAACGCCTGTAGGTGGGCCCTA
The DNA here is from genome assembly GCF_057197165.1 of Pseudomonas sp. SYWMCR5. Lineage (NCBI taxonomy): Bacteria > Pseudomonadati > Pseudomonadota > Gammaproteobacteria > Pseudomonadales > Pseudomonadaceae > Pseudomonas > Pseudomonas sp. SYWMCR5. The sequence goes on along the minus strand of NZ_JBXUNH010000002.1, from coordinate 132,104 downwards.
TGATCCCCGCGAAACTCCTTCAACTGATGGTCGAGCATTCGAACGATGGCATCGTCGTTGCCGAGCAGGAGGGCGACGACAGCATCCTCATCTACGTCAACCCCGCCTTCGAGCGACTGACCGGCTATGCCGCCGACGACATCCTCTATCAGGATTGCCGTTTCCTGCAGGGCGAGAATCATGACCAGGAAGGCCTCGCTAGCATCCGCGCTGCGATCCGCGATGGCAGCCCCTGCCGTCAGGTACTGCGCAACTATCGCAAGGACGGAAGCCTGTTCTGGAACGAGCTGTCCATCACCCCCGTGTACAACGAGGCAGACCAGCTGACGTACTACATCGGCATCCAGCGCGATGTGACAGCACAGGTTTGCGCCGAGGAAAAGGTGCGCGAGCTGGAGGCTGAAGTGGCCCTGCTGCGCCGTCAGCTCGGGCAGGACGAGCGCTAAAAAATCTATACACAACCCTCAATCTGTATAGATTAATCCTTGGGCTTCAGCTATACCTGTACAACAAATATATTTTGTACAGGATTACCTGGAGCCCAGCATGTCTGCATACCTACAGCAATTCGCCGAGCGCTTCGCCAGTCTCGATGGGGCTAACCTCGACAGGCTGGAAAACCTGTACAGCGAGGACATTACTTTTCGCGACCCTCTGCACCACATACAGGGCCTGCAGGCGCTGCGAGCCTACTTCGAGCAGTTGTACGCCAACGCCAGCGATATCCGCTATGCCTTCATCAGCGCCGACGAGGTAAGCCCCGGTCAGGGCTACTTGCGCTGGACCCTGCAGTTCCGCCACCCACGCCTGGCCGGGGGTCGGCAAATCACGCTGCAAGGGTGCAGTTGCCTGCACTGGCGCGACCGTGTGCATTTTCACCAGGACTATTTCGACGCCGGCGCCCTCATCTACGAACACCTTCCGATCATGGGCAGCGCAATCCGCTGGCTCAAAGGCAGGCTGGCATGAGCCGCTGCTGGTTGACCGGCGCTAGCAGCGGTATCGGTGCCGAGCTCGCTCGCATCCTGCTGGAGCAAGGCCATCAAGTGGCCCTGGGCGCACGCCAGGCCAATCGCCTTGCACCCCTGGCCGAACAGTTTCCTGGGCAGGTACTGCTGGCCATCGGCGATCTTGACGACCCAGAAGATATCGCCGCGATCACCGCGCAGATCGAACAGGCCTGGGGAGGCCTGGACATGGTCATTCTCAATGCCGGCACCTGCGAATACCTGGAGCCGGGGCAGTTCGATCCGGCGCTGGTCGAGCGCGTGATGCGCACCAACCTGCTCAGTGTCGCCTACTGCATGGCATCGGCACTGCCCCTGCTTCGCAAGGGCCAGCGCCCTCACCTGGTGGTGATGGGCAGCTCGGTGACCTGGCTGGCCTTGCCCCGCGCCGGTGCCTATGGCGCCTCCAAGGCTGCGGTGCGCTATTTGATGGAATCACAGCGGATCGACCTGGCCCGCGAGGGTATCGCAGTCACCTTGGTCAGCCCTGGCTTTGTCGACACACCTTTGACACGCCGCAACGACTTCCCCATGCCGCAGCTGTGGAGTGCGCAGCGCGCCGCCCGACACATCGCCAGGCGCTTGCCCCACCGCCCCGTGGAAATCAACTTCCCCGGTCTTTTCACCTGTGTATTGCGCCTGCTCGGTGCGCTACCGGCGCGTCTGCGTCTGGCCCTGGGGCAACGCCTCGCCCGTCATGAACAGGAAGGTTGATTCATGCGTATAGCAATCATCGGCAGCGGCATCGCCGGGCTGACCTGCGCCCATCTGCTGTCGCGCAACCACCAGGTCACGGTTTTCGAAGCCGAGCGCTGGATCGGTGGCCACACACACACCCTCGATGTGGTCTGGAAGGGCCAGCGCCATGCAATAGACACCGGCTTCATCGTGTTCAACGACTGGACCTACCCCAACTTCATTCGGCTGCTCGACCAGCTCAAGGTCACCTCACAGCCCACCGAAATGAGTTTTTCCGTGCATGACCCGGCCACAGGCCTTGAGTACAACGGCCACGACCTGAACACACTGTTCGCACAACGCCGCAACCTGATCTCCCCAGGCTTCTGGGGAATGCTGCGGGATATTCTGCGCTTCAACCGCCAGGCACTGACCGACCTGGACAGCCAGCGTATCGATGCCAACACCACGCTGGGTAGCTACCTTCAGGCGCAGGGCTATGGGCAGCGCTTCATCGACCACTATATCGTGCCGATGGGATCGGCCATCTGGTCGATGTCCCGCGCCGACATGCTCCACTTCCCCCTCGAGTTCTTCGTCCGTTTCTGTCGCAACCACGGCTTGCTGTCGGTCAACCACCGTCCACAGTGGCGGGTCATCAAAGGTGGTTCGAGCAGCTACATCGCACCACTGTGCCGCCCCTTCGCTGACAGCATCCGCCTGGACTGCAAGGTTCACCGGGTCAGCCGCGACGAAGGTGGCGTGACCGTCGTGAGCGCAGCCGGCACCGAACGCTTCGACACCGTGGTGTTCGCCTGCCATAGCGACCAGGCCCTGGCCATGCTGGAAAGCCCCAGCACACAGGAACGTGCCGTGCTCGGGGCCATCGGCTACGCCAGCAACGATGTCGTACTGCACACCGACACCCGCCTGCTGCCGCGCCGCAAGCGCGCCTGGGCGAGCTGGAACTACCGCCTGGGAGGCCCACAGCAGGCTCCCGCCGCGCTGACCTACAACATGAATATCCTGCAAGGTATCCAGGCACCGACCACCTTCTGCGTGAGCCTCAACCAGACCGCATTGATAGACCCTGCGCAGGTGATTGCCCGCTTTCAGTACGCCCATCCGCAGTACAGCCTCGCCGCGTCCGCGGCGCAGGCTCGGCAGTCAGAGCTGCAAGGCCAGCAGCACAGCTTCTTCTGTGGTGCCTACTGGGGAAATGGTTTTCACGAGGACGGTGTGGTCAGTGCGCTGAAGGTGGCCGCGCATTTCGGGGTGCAACTGTGAACAGCAGCGTTTGCCTGGGCTGGATCAGCCACCGTCGCTTGACGCCGCGCGCCCACGCGTTCCGCTATCGAACAGGCATGTTCTACCTGGATCTGGACGAGCAAACCTGGCTGATGAGCCTGTCACGCTGGCTAGGGCGCTGGCGCCTGGCACCGCTCAGCTTTCGCCAGACCGACTACCTGCCAGCGCTGACCCAGCAGGGACAGACGCTGGCACAGGCCGCGCGCTTGATCGTCCGCCAGGCCACGGGGCATATGCCCGAAGGCCCGGTCCACCTGCTCACGCAACTGCGCTGCTGGGGGCTGTCGTTCAACCCGGTGAGTTTCTATTTCTGCCATGACCGCGACGCGAACCTGGTGGCGATCCTGCTGGAAGTACGAAACACCCCCTGGCGTGAACGCTTCCACTACGTGCTGCCGGTGCACGACAACCTCGGCACACCCTTCACGGTGGCGAAGGCCTTCCACGTGTCGCCGTTCATGCCACTGGACATGGACTATCGCTTTCGCTTCTCCCTGGATGCGCAACATATACGTATCCATATGGAGAACCGGCAACACGAGCGCACGGTGTTCAAGGCAGACCTCGCCTTGCAGCGCCAGCCTTTGGACCGCGCCGGCCTGCATCGATACATCCTGGCCTTCCCGTGGATGAGCCTGCGCACCCTCTCGGCTATCTACTGGCAAGCACTGCGCCTGCTGTTCAAACGCACCCCCATCCATGACCACACTGCCCGCCAGAATCACTTGGCGCTCGGCCACTCCTGCGAGGACACGAATGATGTCGAATCACACCCTGAGCGTTAGCAAGTTCGCCGGCCTTGCGCCGTTGCTCGGCGGTCTGGCACGAAGCGCCGTGCTCGCCCAAATGGGCAAGCTGCGCCACGGTCACTTGCGCCTGCTGTGCCACGGCCAGCAGTGGAGTTTTGGCGATACCGAGAGCCCGTTGCAGGCCGAGGTGGAGGTGCTCGATGACGCCACCTGGAGCCTGATCGCCGGCAATGGCTCGATCGGCGCTGGCGAAGCCTACATCCACGGCTATTGGCGCAGCCCGGACCTTGCGCGGGTGACGCGCCTGTTCGTCGCCAACCTTGAAGTGCTCGACGCGCTCGAGGGCGGCCTGGCGCGCCTCGGCCGCCCTGCCCTGCGGCTGCTGCACCGGCTCAACCGCAATAGCAGGCGCGGTGCCCGACGCAACATTCTGGCGCACTACGACCTCGGCAACGCCCTGTTCGAGCGGCTGCTGGACCCCACCATGATGTATTCGGCAGCCCAGTTCGAGCATCCCGGGCAGACACTGGAACACGCTCAGGTGAACAAGCTGGAGCGCATCTGCCAGAAACTTGAGCTATGCCCTGACGATCACCTGCTGGAAATTGGCTGCGGTTGGGGCTCCCTGGCGATTCACGCCGCCACCCGATACGGCTGCAGGGTTACCACCACCACCCTCTCCGAAGCGCAGTACAGCCATACCCTGGACCGCGTTCGGGCGCTGGGCCTGGAGCAGCGCATAACGGTACTTCGCGAGGACTACCGCGACCTGGAAGGCCGTTTCGACAAACTGGTATCGATCGAGATGATCGAAGCGGTCGGCCATCGTTATCTGCCGGTGTACTTCCGCCAGTGCGCCGCGCTGCTCAAGCCCGATGGCCTGATGCTGCTGCAGGCCATCACCATTCGCGACCAACGCTACGACCAGGCACGGCGCTCGGTGGACTTCATCCAGCGCTACATTTTCCCCGGAGGCGCCCTGCCTTCGCTGAGCGTGATGCTCGACACTGCCAGCCGGCACACTGCGCTGAACCTTGTACATATGGAGGATTTCGGCCAGGACTACGCCCTCACCCTGCAGCATTGGCGGGAAAACCTGCGTCAGGCACGCACGGCGCTGGCCGACCTGGGCTACGACGACATGTTCCAGCGCCTGTGGGAATTCTACTTGTGCTACTGCCAAGGCGGCTTCGAGGAGCGCACCATCGGCGTTGCCCACCTGCTGTTGGCCGCGCCCCAGGCACGTCGTGCGCCCTTGCCAGGCCATGCCTGATGCACGGCGGCAGGCTGGTCGCCAATGCCCTTTGGTTGCAGGTCGGCTGGTGGGCCTGCGTACTGGGTGCAGAACGGCCCTGGCTCTTGCTGCTGGTGATCCTCGGCCTGGGCGTGCACCTGCGCCTGAGCCGAGACGTCAGCGGCGAGTTCAAGGCGCTGTGGCGCGTTACCTTGGCCGGCTGCCTGCTCGATACGGTGCTGGGAGCGCTGGGGGTATTCGCGTTCGATGCCTGGCCGCTGCCACTGTGGCTCGCGCTGCTTTGGCTGGTGCTGGCCAGCGGCATGCGCCACAGCCTGGCATGGATCGCCAGGGACTGGCGGCTCGGTGCACTGCTGGGCGCAATCAGCGGCCCACTGGCTTACTTGGCGGGCGCCAGGCTGGCCGGGGTGGGATTGCCCTTGGGCACGCTGGAAACCGGCCTGCTACTGGCGCCCATCTGGGCCTTCACCTTGCCCCTGCTCTTGCGCCTGGCGGCGTGGCGCTGACCTGCGGCATCGCTCAGAGCAATAGCGCACCTGTTCCCAGCAGCGCGCCCAGCGCTTGCGCCAGTTGAACGGCAGGCCACAGACCACACAGATCTTGCTGGACAACAGGCTCTTTTTCATATCGGCTGCCCGGCATCCAGTCGCGCCAACAATGACTGGCCGCGTTGCCATACGGCATCGCGACGGCTGGCCGACATGCCATCGAGCCCACGATAGGCCAGCGCCAGCCGCGGGTTAGCCGAAAGCACGGTGCGATGGCGAATGAGAAAATGCCAGTACAGGGCATTGAACGGGCAAGCATCCTCCTCGGTTACCTGGCCAACCCGGTAACTGCAAGACGCGCAATGGTCGGACATGCGCTGGATGTAACGACCACTCGCACAGTAGGGCTTGGACCCAAGGTAGCCACCGTCGGCATGCATCACCATGCCAAGCGTGTTGGGCAGCTCGACCCAGTCGAAAGCGTCCATGTAGACCGCCAGATACCACTCACAAATCGCCGTCGGCACGATACCGGCCAGCAAGGCGAAGTTTCCGGTCACCATCAGCCGCTGAATGTGGTGCGCGTAACCCAGCCGCAAGGTCTGCCCGATGGCTTGCGCCATGCAGCGCATACGGGTTTGCCCGGTCCAGTAGAATTCCGGCAACGCCCGCTCGTTGCCCAGGTGATTGAGCCCGGCGTACTCCGGCATGCGCAGCCAATAGATCCCGCGCACATACTCGCGCCAGCCTATCAGTTGGCGGATGAAGCCTTCGGCTGCATTGAGCGGCACTCGCCGCTCGCGCCACGCCCTGTCGACGTCTTCACACAGGCTACGCACATCCAGAAGCCCGATGTTGAGCGCTGCACTGATACGTGCATGAAACAGATACGGCTCGCCCTCGGCCATCGCATCCTGGTAGTCCCCGAAAGCCGCCAGGCCAAACTCTAGAAAGTGTTGCCAGAGCTGCTGGGCCTGGGCATGGGTTACTGGATAGTCGAAGCCGTCGGTGGCCCCGTAGTGGTCGCTGAAGCGCTGACCTACCAGCGCCTGCACCGCTGCTGTGATCTCGTCCTGCGCAAAATGCGCAGCGAATGGGCCACGTAGCTGACGCGGCAACGGCTTGCGATTGTCGGCATCGAAATTCCAGGCTCCACCTGCCGGGCTGCCATCGAGCTCCATCAGCAGGCCGGTGCGCTTGCGCATGCCACGGTAGAAGTGCTCCATGCGCAGTTGGCGCCGCTCAGCGGCCCAGCGCCCAAAGGCTTCGCGCGAGCACAGAAAACGCCGGTCACGGTGCCACACCAGCGGCAACCCGGCATCACGCAATGCCTGCTCCAGACGCCACTCGCCGCACTCGGTCAGGTGGATCTGCGTGGCGCCCAAGGCCTGTTGCCAGCGATACAACTCGCCAACGATGCTGCCGCTGTTGCCTGCAGCATCGAGCTCGACATAGTGCACTTGCCAACCCCGCTCGCGCAGGCACCGAGCGAAGTGCCGCATGGCGCTGAAAATCAGAACGATCTTCAGTGGATGGTGCGGCACGTACCGGGCCTCACCCTCCACCTCCGCCATCAAGATAGCGTCACGGGCAGGATCGAGAGCGCTCAGGCTCGCCAGGTCGAACGACAGCTGGTCACCCAGCACCAGGCCCAGGCGCATCGTTTCGCCTACCACTGGCTGGCGAGCGTTATCGGGACGCGCACTGGTTCGATGGGGCCGTCACGTTGCCCGCACATCTCATCATGTACCACGTGCTGCACCAGCGTGCAGGGCACGGCTGGCAGGCCCGTCAGCAACTGGCGTAGCTCGGTGGTGGAGCGCACGCGCAGGGGCTGCCCATGGGCATCGTTGAGAGTCACGGGGCCAGCGTCGGTCAAGGCACGCATGAGGTAGAAGCCGCCTTCCAGCGACAGCAGTTCCAGCGCCTTCGCTTCGCCGGTCGAGACCCATTGAAACAGCGTGACCAGGTTCACGGCGTACTCTCCGGGAGGCGGCGGAAGAACAGGGTGATCTGGCCGATTTCCACGCCCAGCTTGCTCATACTCGAGCGATTGATCAGGGTGTCGTCATCCATCAGGTACATCCAGTCGTCCAGGTCCACTTGCCAGTTACGCCCATCGACAGGCAGGTCAAGCTGATAACGCCAGCGCAACGCGTTACCCGCCACTTCCCCCCTCGCCTCGCCAATGACGTCCCCCGCCGTTCCGCGCCAGCGGCCAGGGCCGTCGGGCACCAACCGCCAGGTGCGTTCCTGACGGGTGCCATCGCTGTACAGAAAATGTTCTTCGAGGATCAGATGCTCACCTTCACGACGGCTATCGATGCGCACATGAAAGCGCTTGATTACCTCACCGGAGCGCTTCTGGAACATCCCCCAGGCCTGTACCGGCCGCGAGAAGAACGCCACCAGGTCGAGCTTCGGCTGCTCCTGGGCATAGCGTTCGACCCCGACATTGCCACAGCTGCCCAGAAGCAGACACAACGCCAGCAACAGTGCTTTGTACATATTCAGCGTCCTCGTTCACTGCCAGCCAGCCCGAGCAGGCGCTGACGCAGTTGTGGATCCCTGGCACGTGGATCGAGCCAGATGGCAAAGAACGCCCGGGCAAAGGCCGGGTCAGTGATTTCGCGGCTCAATTCACCGTCGACGTAAAAGCGGCACCCCTGCCCCGGCAGGTACAAGCCTGTAATTCGCATCCCGGGGCGCACGTCCACGAATGCCGCTTCAAGCGCCTGGGTCCAAGCCGGGCGTTGCTGCGGCGCAATGCCGCCAGCGTTGAGACGATGCATTTCCTCGAGGCTGGCCTGTACCAGCGTGTCCTTGGACAACGAGCGGTGATAGAGAAGCTCGAGGGCGAACGGCTGGTTCCAGTCCAGCGCCGGCGCCAGCGTCCATAGCTGGGCGGTGTAAAGACGCAGGCCGAACCAAGTGAACTCTCCCGCACCCAACCGCTGCGCACCGGGCAACTGCGAGCGCCAGTCCGCCGTCGCCGAAAACGCAACGATCAGCAGGCAAAGGCACGTCCAACGAGCACGGTGAACCATATTGACCTCAAGCGCGGCCCAATACTGTACAAAGATAGCATGATGTACAGATATTTTATTGGCATGTACAGTTTTTTGCCATTCGCCTCCAAGCCACGGGCACAGTCGTTGGTCGCAGCCGAAATCGAAAAGAGCTGCCCGTCGAGCTATCCGGTCAAAACGTTCGCACTTATTTGCCTGCGCGGTAGTCATAGGTCTGAATACCACCTCGGCTACCGGAGCTCCCATGCCCATGACCCGCGCCTGCCAACAGCTCGCTCTGGAGCAGAATCGCCGGCTGTTCGCCAGCGCCTATGAACTCGACCGCGCAGCCTTTGCCCTACTCGAAGGCGTCGGGCTCGACGCCTTCGACTTCGGCCATTACCAGGAGCTGCGGCGCAAGGCAGCCGAGCGTTATCAGGAGGCCATCGAGCATCTGGCCCTCCTTGAGGGCAACCGCTCATCGCCAAAGTGAGCGCCAGCCTATAATCTGCGCCCAGTGCCCGGCGATTCGCCCCAGGCCATTTCCAGGTCCGAACAAGGCTGATGCCATGAAGTCGTCCAGCAAACCGTCCCTCGCCTCGCCGCACAATCCGGCGCTCAGCCCCAGCCATCTGGGTTTCCCCGTGGTCGGCATCGGCGCCTCGGCCGGCGGCCTGGAAGCGATCCGCCGGTTCTTCCGGCACGCCCCGGACGACTCCGGCATGGCGTTCGTTGTCGTCCTGCACCTCTCCCCCCATCACCAGAGCCAGGCTGACCGGATCATCCAGGCGGTCACCCGCATGCCGGTACGCCAGGTCAGCGAGCCGGTGCCGATCGAACGCAACCATGTCTACGTGATCTCGCCAGCCAATCGCCTGTCGACCAACGACGGCTACCTGCGGGTCAGCCCAGCCAAGCGCGGCCGCGGCGATCATGTGGCCATCGACCTGTTCTTTCGCGACCTGGCCGACGTGCACAAGGACCATGCATTCTGCGTGGTGCTCTCGGGAACCGGCAGCGACGGCGCCGTAGGCCTGTCGCGCATCAAGGAACAAGGTGGCGTGACCCTGGTGCAGGCACCCGATGATGCCGAGTACCCCGACATGCCCCGTGCGGCGCTGGCCACCGGCATGGTTGACCTGCTGCTGCCAGTAGCTGAAATGCCTGCGCGCCTGGTCGAGTTGTGGCGCACGGCGCGCCAGGTGAAACTGCCGGAAATCGAAGACGACAGCCTGCCGCCGCCATTGGGAGAGCGCGAGGGTGATCCGGCGGCGAGCGACCCGCTGCTGGATGAGATCCTGCTGACGCTGCAAGGCGAGACCGGACACGACTTCAGCCACTACAAGCGCGCCACCGTACTGCGCCGCCTGGAACGCCGCCTGCATGTCACCGGCCAGACAGAGCTGGCCGGCTATCTCGACTTCCTGCAGCACCACCCGGAGGAGTCGCGGGCACTGCTGGCCGACATGCTGATCGGAGTGACCAACTTCTTCCGCGATCGCGAGGCGTTCGAGGCGTTGCAGCGCCATGTGATGCCGGGCCTGGTCAACAAGGATGCCAGTGAAGAGTCCGCGCACGAGGTACGCCTCTGGTCAGCAGGCTGCTCCACCGGCGAGGAGGCCTATAGCCTGGCGATGCTGGTGACCGAGCAGTTGGCGGTGGAACAGCGCAGCGCCCAAGTACAGGTATTCGCCACCGACCTCGACGAACGCGCCATCAACATCGGTCGCGCCGGCCGGTATCCGGACGCCATCGCCACCGACGTGTCGGCGGCACGCCTGCGCCAGTTCTTCATCAAGGAGGACCAGCACTTGCGGGTGCGCAAGGAAATCAGGGAAAAGGTCCTGTTCGCCCGTCACAACCTGCTGTCCGATCCGCCATTCTCCCAGCTCGACCTGATCGTCTGCCGCAACCTGCTGATCTACCTGGACCGCGAGGTGCAGCGCGATATCCTGCGCCTGTTCCATTTCGCCCTGCGTCCAGGCGGCCATCTGTTCCTTGGCAGCTCCGAGTCGACGGACCTTGCGGCCGACCTGTTCGTCGCCGTGGACAAACGCAACCGCATCTTCCGCGCCCGGGAAGTGCAGACCACCAGCCATCCGCCGCGCCTGCAGGCCCCGGAGCCTGCGCTCGCACCACCGGCTCGCGCACGCAGCAGTCGCCGCTTGTCCTACGCCGAGATCCATCACCGCGCCCTCGCCCGCTGCACGCCGCCCAGCCTGGTGATCGATACCGAGGGCAATATCCTGCACATGAGTGAAGGTGTCGGGCGCTTCTTGCACCACGCCGGTGGCGAGCTCAGCCACAACCTGCTCAGCCTGATCATCGCGCCGTTGCGACCGGCCTTGCGCAGTACCTTGCTGCAGGCGCAAGGCAGCGGCCAGGCGGTGACCTCGCGCAGTGTCTCGGTCAGCCTCGACGAACATCCCACGGCCGTGCAAATCCTGGTGCAGCCGCACCAGGACGACCCCAGTGGCACCGACTGCCTGCTGGTGGTGTTCCAGGCGATCGAAGTCGACAGCAGCGCCAGTACCAGCGCCGCCGTCGAGCAGACCGAAGGCATGGTGTTGAGCAACCTGGAGCGCGAACTGCATCGCACGCGGCTGCAACTGCAGGAGACCATTGAGCAATCGGAGTTTTCCAGCCAGGAGTTGACTGCCTCCAACGAGGAAATGCAAGCGATCAACGAGGAGCTGCGTTCGGCCAGCGAGGAACTGGAAACCAGCAAGGAAGAGCTGCAGTCGATCAACGAAGAATTGCTGACGGTCAACTACGAGCTCAAGACCAAGGTCGAGGAGACCGACAAGGTCAACGACTACCTCAGCAACCTGATCGCCTCGACCGACATCGCCACGGTCTTCGTCGACCGCAACCTGTGCATCCGCTGGTTCACGCCCCGCGCCGCGGACATCTTCAGCATGCTGCCGGTGGACACCGGGCGCTCGCTACTCGATATCACCCATCGTCTCGACTACCCTGGCCTGGCCGACGACGCCCGTGCGGTGGTCGAGCGCGAGACCACTATCGAACGCGAGGTGGTCGGCCACAACCAGCACTGGTACCTGGCCCGCTTGCTGCCCTACCGGGCCAGCGAGCGCAATGTCGATGGCACCGTACTGACCTTCATCGACATCAGCCAGAGCCGCGCCGCGGAGGAACGCTTGCGCCAGGGCGAGGAACGCATGCGCCTGGTAGCGGAAAGCACCCATGACTTCGCCATCATCCTCCTTGATGAACACGGCCTGATCACTGACTGGAATACCGGTGCCGCGCTGATTTTCGGCTATGGCAAGGACGAAGTCCTCGGCCACCACTACCAACTGATCTTCACCGAGCAGGACCAGGCCAGCGGTGTGCCAGAGCGCGAGCTGCGCAGCGCCCGCCTCCATGGCCGCGGCCAGGACGAGCGCTGGCACGTGCGCAAGGATGGCAGCCGCTTCTACTGCAGCGGCGAAGTGTCCCGCCTCAAGGGCAGCAGCCTGCGCGGCTACGTAAAGATCGCCCGCGACCTCACCGGCCACAAGCGCCTGCACGACGAACAGAGCAAGCAACTGGCCGAGTCGCAGAGCAGCAGCCACATGAAGGACGAGTTCTTCGCCGTCATGTCCCACGAACTCAAGCACCCGCTGAACCTGATCCAGCTCAACGCTGAGATCCTGCGGCGCTCGCCCTCGGTGAAGTCCGCCAGTGCCGCCAGCAAGGCGGTCGGGATCATCTGTGATGCGGTATCCAGTCAGGCACGAATCATCGACGACCTGCTCGATGTCGCCCGCATCCGCACCGGCAAGCTCAAGCTCAAGACCGAGGTGATCGACCTGTGCGCAGTGCTGCAGGGGATCCATGCGGTGGTGCTCAACGAGCAGCATACTTGCACCGTGCGCCTGGTGTTGCCGGCCGATGGCGCGCCCGTTCACGTCGAGGCCGATGGCACGCGGCTCGAGCAGATCATCTGGAACCTCCTGAACAACGCCTTGAAGTTCAGCCCCGCAGGCACCGAGATTCGCGTGGTGCTCGCCAGGCGAGACAGCCAGGCCCAGCTAGAGGTGATCGACCAGGGCGTGGGGCTGACCGAGGATAGCCTCGAGAGCGTTTTCGAGCTGTTCACCCAGGCCGCACCGCAGTTGTCCGGCAACAGCCGCGAAGGGCTGGGTATCGGCCTGTCGCTGGTGCGCCAGTTGGTCGAGGCCCATGGCGGGACGGTCGCGGCGTATTCTGCGGGGCTTGGTTGCGGCACCACCTTCACCGTCTCCCTACCGTTGTGCGCGCCCGAGCGCCAGGCCACGCCAGATGCTCCCGAGCAGGCCAGCGACGGACGCCTGGATGGTATCAAGGTGCTGCTGGTAGACGACTCGAAGGAAATCCTCGAGGTCATGCAGCAGTTGCTGGAGATGGAAGGTGCGAACGTCGAGGCCTACAGCGACCCGCAAGCAGCGCTCGAGGCCGCCGCCGACGGACGCTACGAGATCATCCTGTCCGATATCGGCATGCCGGTAATGGACGGTCATGCCCTGATCAAGGCGCTACGGGGCCTGGAACACCTGCGCTACACACCGGCCATTGCCCTGACCGGCTACGGCGCCAGCGCCGACCAGTACCGCTCACGCCAGTCGGGCTTCGACCGCCACCTGAACAAACCGGTGGGCTATGACGACCTGGTCGAGGCCATAGAGACACTGTGCGGGTCGGTGCCCTATTGAACGGGCTCAGCACCGCTGAAGGCCACTCCCTGCACTGCTGTTGTTCACCCGCTAAATGTTTGTCCGGCGGTCCTTCAGGCAACTGGTCTGGAAATCCGAGAATCTTTGCAGTGCGATGACTCGCGCCCTGGTCACAACTGAACACAGGCGTTCCTGTGTTCGACCAGAGGTACACCCTCATGGTTGATAAAAGCGACTGACCTACCTGCCCAGGAGACCGACCATGAGCGACCCCAATCATCCAGATCCTTATGTCGATGAAGTCCCACACGATCCCGGCGAGAAGATACCTGCGCCCGATCCCCAACAAGAGGCACCCGAATGGCCGGAAGGCCAGGTCGCCCCAGAAGAGCAATCCGACGGCTGAAGGCCCGGCGCTTTCCAGGTAGCGCCACTCGTCAATCCTGCTGAACCCTCTCGATCCGCCACGGGTCGCTACTGATGAGTACATCAATACAGGGGGCTGTGGTGAGCGAGATCCGCATTGGCATTTCCGGTTGGCGCTATGGCCCATGGCGCAAGGACTTCTACCCCAAGGGGCTGCGCCAGGACGACGAGCTGGCGTTTGCCTCGCGGGCGGTCAACAGCATCGAGATCAATGGCTCGTTCTACGCGCTGCAGACTCCGGAACGCTACGACCGCTGGCGTGACGAGACGCCAGAGGATTTCGTGTTCTCGGTCAAGGCCCCACGCTATATCACCCATGTGCGCAGGCTTCGCGAGATCGACGAAGCGCTGGCCAACTTCTTCGCGTCGGGCCCGCTGCTGCTGGGTGACAAACTTGGGCCTTTCCTCTGGCAGTTTCCCCCTAACCTGAAATTCGACGTGCAGCGCTTCAGCGACTTTCTGGCCAAGCTCCCGCATGACCGCTCTGCCGCCCGCCGCCTTGCCCGCCAGGCCGCCGAGCGCCTGCAAGGCAACGGTGCGGCGGCCGTCAAGGGCAACTCACGCCTGCGCCACGCCGTGGAAATCCGCCACCCCAGTTTCCTCTGCGATACCTTCATCGACCTGCTGCGCAAACACAAGGTCGCCCTGGTGGTCGCCGACAGCGCGGGCAAATGGCCCTATGTCGAGGAAGTCACGGCCGATTTCATGTACCTGCGCCTGCATGGCGATGTCGAGCTCTACAGCAGCGGCTATACCGCCAGCGCGCTGCGCCGCTGGCGTATGCGTATCCAGGCCTGGGCTGCGGGCGGCCAGCCGGAGGATGCCCAGCGCGTCGTGCGCCGCGCCCCGGCAAAGCGCGCTTCCCGTGACGTGTACTGCTACTTCGACAATGACCAGAAAGTGCATGCCCCGTACGATGCCCGTCGCCTGCTTGGCAAGCTCGGCCTTGACGGCGAATTGGTGACAGAGCCCGGCGTCGATCCGCAGGAGCCGCTATGAACGGAACTTTGCCCGCCCCCCGCTGCATCATCGACAAGGTGACCGCCGTGCACCGCCTGACGGTGCTGACCCTCAACGTGCACAAGGGTTTCACCCTGTTCAACCGCCGTTTCATCCTGCCGGAGCTGCGTGAGGCGGTACGCGCTACCGGGGCCGACCTGGTGTTCCTGCAGGAGGTACACGGCAGCCATCAGCAGCATGCCGAGCGCCACCCGACCTGGCCGACGGCACCTCAGTACGAATTCCTCGCCGACAGCATGTGGCCGCAGTTCGCCTACGGACGCAACGCGATCTATCCCCATGGCGACCATGGCAACGCCCTGCTGTCCAAGTTTCCGATCCGCGCCCACGACAACCTTGACGTCACGATCCACGGCAACGAAGAACGCGGCCTGCTGCATTGCCAGCTCGAAGTGCCCGGCCATGAGCAGGTGCACGCGATCTGCGTGCACCTGTGTCTGCGCGAAGAGCACCGCCAGCGGCAAGTCGGCCTGCTGCTGGCGTTGCTCGACAGCCTGCCGTCGGGCGAGCCGGTCATCGTCGCTGGCGACTTCAACGACTGGCGTCTGAAAGCAGATGTGCGCCTCTCGAGGCATCTGGTCGAAGCCTTCGGCAAGCCGGCGCGCAGCTTTCCCGCCCGCCTGCCGCTGCTGCGCCTGGATCGCATCTACCTGCGCAACGCACAGGCCTGCGAAGCCCGGGTGCTGTCCAGATACCCGTGGACGCACCTTTCCGACCACGCCCCGCTGGTAGCGCAGGTGACGCTATGAAGCTGTCCTGGAGCGACGGCAACCACGTCCAGTTGCTGATCAACGGCGAGCAGTACTATCCACGCGTGTTCGAGGCCATGGCCCAGGCTCGCGAGGAGATTCTCCTGGAAACCTTCATCATCTACGACGACAAGGTCGGGCAGCCCTTGCGCCAGGCCCTGATCGACGCCGCACGGCGTGGGGTAAGGGTCGAGGTGGCCGTGGACGGTTACGGCACCGCCGACCTGCCCGACGAGTTCATCGCCTCGATGACTGCGGCCGGGGTCCGTTTCCATTCGTTCGATCCGCAACCACGGCTGGCCGGCATGCGCACCAACCTGTTCCGTCGCCTGCACCGCAAGATCCTGGTGATCGACGGACAGCGCGCGTTCATCGGCGGTCTCAATTACAGCGCCGATCACCTTGGCGATTTCGGCCCGCAGGCCAAACAGGACTATGCCGTGGAGGTCGTCGGCCCCGTGGTGGGCCAGCTTCACGCGTCCTCTTGCCGATTGCTCGCCCCCGTGCTGGACGCCGCCAGTCGAATCCAACCGAACGGTATCGCTGCAGGCCCGGCCAGTGCCGTGCTGGTGGAACGCGACAACCGGCGCCATCGCAACGATATCGAAGTCTGCTACCTGCAGGCCTTCCGTGAAGCCAGGCAGCGTATCGTCGTGGCCAACGCCTACTTCTTCCCCGGCTACCGCCTGCTGCGCGAGCTGCGCAACGCCGCTCGGCGCGGGGTCGAGGTAACCCTGATCCTCCAGGGGCAGCCAGACATGCGCTGGGTCCGCACACTCTCCCGGCTGCTCTACAACTACCTGTTGCGCGACGATGTGCGCATCCACGAATACTGCCAGCGCCCGCTGCACGGCAAGGTGGCGTTGGTGGACGACGACTGGTCCACGGTGGGGTCGAGCAACCTCGACCCGCTGAGCCTGTCGTTCAACCTCGAAGCCAACCTGCTGATCCGCGACCGTGCGTTCAACGATCTGCTCTACCAGCACTTGAGCGCACTGACCCGCGAGCAGTGCAAGGCCGTGACGCTGGAGCGCATGGTGCGTGGCTACTGGTGGCGCGCCCCGTTGGTCTTCCTGGGCTTCCACATCACCCGCTATTTTCCGCGCATCGCTGGCTGGTTCCCGGCACACCGGCAACGCCTGCAGTCGCTGCAAAGCGAAAGCGAGGCTCCGGCCGACTACCAAGAGGGCAAGACCTGATGGCCACGGCACGCTGGAAGACCTGGGGCAAACGCCTGCTGACCGTGCTGTTCCTGGTGTTGATCCCGGTACTGCTGTTCACCCTGGCGCGCAACCTGGACTGGAACGAAGTCAGCCAGTCGCTACGGGCCTACCGGCCCTCGACCCTGGTGCTGGGGTTGCTGCTGGCTCTGTGCAGCTACCTGGTGTTCGCCAGCTACGACCTGCTCGCCCGCGCCTATACCGGACACCGCCTGCCGGCCCGGCAGGTGCTGCCGGTAGCATTCGTCTGCTATGCATTCAACCTCAATTTCACCACCTGGGTCGGTGGCGTGGCCCTGCGTTACCGCCTGTACGGCAGGCTGGGCCTGGACACCCCGACCATCACCCGCATCCTCACCCTGGGGCTGCTGACCAACTGGATGGGCTACCTGCTGTTGGCCGGCATCGTATTCGCCTTGGGCTTGGTCAAGCTGCCGCAGAGCTGGACGGTAGGCGCTGGCGGCCTGCGCCTGATCGGCGTCCTGATGATCGTGGTTGCGTTGGCTTATCTGTTCGCCTGCGCCTTCGCCAAGCGGCGCACGTGGGACCTGCGCGGGCATGAAGTCACCCTGCCGAGCCTGCGCCTGGCCTTGTGCCAAGTGGCCCTGGGCGCAAGCAACTGGGCGCTGATGGCGGCGTTGATCCATCTGCTGCTGCCACCGGAGCTGTTCTATCCCTCGGTGCTGGGTGTGTTGCTGATCAGTTGCGTGGCGGGCGTGGTCGCCCATATACCCGCCGGGCTCGGCGTGCTGGAGGCCGTGTTCCTCGCCCTGCTTCACGGCCAGCTCGGCCAGGGCACGCTGGTGGCCGCACTGCTGGGCTATCGAACGTTGTACTACCTGATCCCGCTGCTGTTGGCGGTGGTCACCTACCTGATCCTCGAAAAACGCGCCAAGGCCTTGCGCCGACAGGCCGGGCCAGCCCTCGACAAGCGCTGATGGGCCAGGCGCGGAGCGATTGCGAACACAGCCACGGTGCCTGGCCGCCCCATTGACGCACAGGAGAACTGTCCAACTTTTCGGGGGCAGTCCATCCCTGTGGGAGCAGGCCTGCCCGCGAAGAAAGACGCCGCAATCTCAAGGATTGCTCACCACTGCCAGCCAATCGGCAAAGCGCTCCACCTTCGACAACCCGCGCTTGTCACCCGGCACCTCCATCCAGTAGCCATAAGGCCCGATCACCTCCACCGGGGTGATCGGCAGCAGGCTGCCGCTGGCCAGCTCACGCTCGATCATCTGCCGGTCGATCACCGCCAGGCCGCCGCCGGCCAGGGCGGTGTGGATCACCTGGTCGAGGGTGCCGAACTCGATGCCGCAGTCGGCATCGACATCGCTGCGCCCTGTGGCCGCCAGCCAGTTCTCCCACACCCGCAGGCGGCGGCCTTCGTGGAGGATGTGCAGCAGCGGGTGATCGCGCAGACAAGGCTCACGGCCATCCTGGAACAGCTCGGGGCTGGCCACGGCGATGTGCCGTTCCATCACCAGCAAACGGCGATTACCCGTGCCCTCGCCTTCACGGCTGAACAGGATGCGGCAGTCGAGTTCGCCGGGGTGCTCGTCATCACGCTGGCTGGTGACGCTGAGGCTGATGTCCGGGTAGCGCTGCATGAAGCCGCGCAGGCGTGGCGATAGCCAGCGGGTGGCCCAGGTCGGTGGCGCAAGGATACGCAGGCGCTGGCGCAGATTGGGCACGCGCACCGCCTCCAGCGCCCGCTCGATGCGATCGAACGCCTCGCCCAGGTGCGGGGCCAGGGCGTTGCCTGCCTCGGTCAGGGTCAGGCCACGCGGGCCGCGGACGAACAGCACGACACCCAGGTAATCCTCCAACTGCTTGATCTGTCGGCTGATGGCGCCCTGGGTGACGTTCAGCGCATCGGCGGCGCGATTGAAACTGCGGTGGCGAGCAACTTCCTCGAAGACCTTGAGCATGTTCAAAGGCGGCAGGGTGCGCATGGTGGGGCTCTGCTGATCGTTGTTTTTGTAGGGCGATTCTACAGGGGCGCGACTGCCTGCAAACATGCGTTTTTCTCGGGTTACCGCTGCGTAATGCTCGTTTGTGCCGGGGCACGGGCGTTGGATAGGGTCGCCCCAATCGCGGGCTTGTCCCGCGATTGGGCCGCACAGCGGCCCCGATAACGACAAGAAACCACCAAAGGTGCCCCCACCCATGCCCGCACTTCCGTTGCGTCACACCCTGCTTCCCGTCCTGCTGACCCTCAGCGCCGCAGCCCAGGCTGTGCCGATCACCGAGAACCTCGACGTCGGCGGCGCGATCCGCGCACGCTTCGACCACGACCCGGACCGCAAGATCGACAAGGCCGGCCTGGACACCATCATGCTGCGCGCCAACTACGACTCGGACAGCTGGATCGGCGCGGTGCGCTATCGCTTCTATGGCAAGGCCTACCCCTACCAGTACACCGACAAGGTCGGCGATATCCAGTTCGCCGAGTACGCCTGGGTCGGCTACAAGTTCGACGAGAACCGCCAGGTCCAGGTCGGCCTGAACAAGATCCCCTTCGGCCTGCAGCCGTATTTCGGCAGCACCTTCTACGAGACCCTGGGCAACGTGATCGGGCTTGAGGACGTCGAGGCGGTAGGCGCCAAGTACATCCACCAGCAAGGCGACTGGAACCTGCAACTGGGTCTCTACGGACGCCCCGCCTGGCCTGGCCGCGGCACCAGCAACGGCACCACCTACTCCAGCGTGGTGACCTCGGCCGACGACTATGTCGCCGACGGCAGCCGCAACCAGGAGCGGCAGATCGCCGTCGCTCGCCTGGCTCGCTCGTTCAAGCTGGGTGACTGGCAGTCCGAGGCCGGCATCTCGGGCCTGACCTCGCGCCTGGAAAACCGCGACACCCACGACGACGGCCGACGCAACGTGATCGGCGTGCACTACCTGGGCAAGAACGGCCCCTGGGGCGTGCAGATGCTTGCCGCGCGCCAGCAGATGTCGCCACGCAACCCGGACAACAGCGAGCGAGTGACCTTCGGTGGCTACGACGGCACCTACAACGTCGCCAGTCGCGGTAACCTTTACGTCGGCGACCTCAGCTACAGCGTGCCCGGCACCTTTCTCGGCGACTGGATCAGCGGAGTCACCCTGTATGGCAACTACAGCCGCTTCGACAAGTCTGCATCCGGCTTCGACAGTTCCGAACGCTTCATCCTCGGCACCTCGTTCTCGGTGCGCAGCTTCTACATCGCGGTGGAGTGGCTGAACGGGCGCAACGATCCGTACATCGGCGGCAGCAGCTACACCGAAAGCCTCGCCCAGGGCGGCACCGACCATTGGGAGAACCAGCTGTACATGAACATTGGCTATTACTTCTGAAAACCCCGGGCCGCTGTGCGGCCCCACTCCCACCAGGAGACACGGCGAGTGAAACGCAAGATCCCGGCACTCAACGCCCTCAAAGCCTTCGAGGTGGCCGGCAGCACCGGCAGCTTCACCCGCGCCGCCGAACTGCTCAACGTCACCCAAAGCGCCGTCAGCCGCCAGGTGCGCCAGCTCGAGGAACAGCTTGGCGAATCGCTGTTGCAGCGCCGCCACCATCACCTGCAGCTCACCGACGCCGGGCGTACGCTACTCAATGCCCTGCAGCAATCGTTCGATCGTATCGAGCTGACCGTACGCGGCATCCAGCAACGCCAGCACCCCACGCGCATCCGTCTCAACGCCCCGCCAACCTTCGCCAGCCGCTGGCTGCTGCCGCGTCTTGGGCGCCTGCGCGAGGCGTGTCCGGGGCTCGAAGTGACACTCACCACCCAACTGCAGGACAACCTCGCGGAAATCGCCACGCTCGACTGCGCGATCCGTTTCGGCAATGGCGAATGGGACGGCCTGGACAGTTCGCTGCTGATGCACGAACGGCATATCGCGGTGTGTTCGCCGTCGCTGCTGGCACAGCAGGAGGAGCGCCGGGTCGACCTGCATCACATGCCCCTGCTGCACGTGCTGGCCCGCGAGGACCAGCGCTTCCTGACCTGGCGCCACTGGCTGGACGCTGCCAGGATCCAGGGTGTGGACCTGCGTGGCGGCTATGAATTCGACCTGCTGGACATGGCCATCCGCGCCGCCATCGACGGGCTCGGCATCACCATCGCCGACCGGCAGATGGTCGCCAGGGAGCTGGCTGCCGGGCAACTGGTGCAGGTGCTGGACGTGCAGGTCGACGGCCACCAGTCGTACTGGTTCGTGACCCGACCGGACCAGCAATTGCCCGCGCATGTGGAGCAGTTTCGCGAGTGGCTGATGCAGGAGGTGTGGCTGGCCGAGCGCAACCTGGGTGGGCCATCGGAAGTGGCGGTCTGCGAATAGGCGCAGCCGCCATCGCGGGGCAAGTCAGGGCGCCGAACCGCCTACAACAGCCCCGCAACTCCTGAATACCGCTCCAGTTACCTGTTGAGCAACTGTCTTGCTCAAATCCAAGGCGTGCCCAATCCCTGTGGGAGCGGGTTTACCCGCGAAAAGAACACCGCGATGCATGGCACCGGCTAAGCCGGTGATCGCGGGACAAGCCCGCTCCCACCGGCATTGGGCAGGCCTCAGATTTTTGAGCAAGGCGGTTGTCCCCACAGGACTGAGCTGGTCTTTAGATTTTGAACGATGCAGTTGCTCCCATGTAACACCGCAGTATTCAGAAGTTGCAAAGCTGTTGCAGGCAGTTCGGCGCCCCGCTTGCCCGCGAAGCAGTCCCCACCACCCCTCAAGTAACATGCGTTTTAAGCACATTACCCCCACGCATTAATCGTTTGTTCCCCGTCCCTGCCTGCGACAAATTGTTCGCCATAACCCACAAGAAAACCGCTGCGCCAGCGCCGCCCCGTGCCCGCTCGCCAGCCCTTGTGGGCCCGTTCAACCCGCAAGCGGACACCTTCATGCGTACAGAACACAACTTCATCGACGGTCGCTTCGTCGTCGCCCCCGAGCAACCCGCCCTGAGCGTGTTCGACCCGGCCACCGACGTACAGGTCGGCAGCGTCAGCGCCGCCAGCCCTGCCCAGGCCATCCAGGCCGTCGAAGCCGCCAGCCGCGCCCAGCGCAGCTGGGCTGCCCTGCCCTCGATCGAGCGTGCCCAGCACCTGCGCCGCCTGGCCGACGCCCTCGAAGCCTGCGCCGACGACATCGGTGCAGCGCTGGCCTGCGAATCCGGCAAGGCCCCCGGCGAAGCCCGCAACGAGGCGCTGTACGCCGCCGAGATCACCCGTTACCACGCCGAATGGGCACGCCGCATCGAAGGCGAAGTGATCCCCAGCGACACCCGCGACGAAACCATCCTGCTCAAGCGCGAAGCCATCGGCGTGGTCGCCTGCCTGATCCCGTTCAACTACCCGGTCTACACCCTGCTGCGCAAGGTCGCCCCGGCGCTGATCGCCGGCAACACCGTGGTCGTGCGCCCAAGCAACAACACCCCACTGTCGGCCTTCGCCATCGCCCGCGCCGTGCAGCAGGCGCAATTGCCCGACGGGGTGATCAACATCCTGGCCATGCAGCACGATGTCGCCGCCACCCTCTGCACCCAGACGGCGGTCGGCATGATCACCCTCACCGGCAGCGTACGCGCCGGGCGCACGGTGCTCGAATACTGCAAGGCCAACATCGCCAAGCCGTCGCTGGAACTGGGTGGCAAGACCCCGGCCATCATCGAGCCCGATGCCGACCTGGAGGCCGCTGCCGCCGCCATCGTCGCCTCCAAGACCACCCACTGCGGCCAACTGTGCACCGCCATCGAGCGCGTCTATGTGCAGGCCAGCGTACACCAGCGCTTCCTCGCCCTGCTGCGCGACAAATTCGCCGCCGTGCGCATCGGCAACCGCGCCGAGGATGCCGCCTGCATGGGCCCGCTGATCAGTGCAGGCTCGCGCGAGGAGATCCACGCCAAGGTGCAGCGCGCCGTCGCGGCCGGGGCCCACATCGAAGCCGGCGGCTACCTGCCCGAGGGCCCGGGCAACTTCTACCCGGCCACGCTGCTCAGCGGCTGCCGCCAGGACATGGAGATCGTCCAGGAAGAGACCTTCGGCCCGGTGCTGCCGGTAGTGGCCTACGACACCCTCGACCAAGCCCTGGCCATGGCCAACGACCACCAGTTCGGGCTGTCGTCGGTGCTCTACAGCGAGAACTACCGCAGCGCCATGAAGCTGGCCAACGCCATCGAAGCCGGCGAGCTGTACGTCAACCGCACCCCTGCCGACCCCTACCAGGGCTACCACGCCGGCTGGAAACGCTCGGGGTTGGGCGGCGATGACGGCAAGCACGGCATGCTCGAATTCACCCAGACCCGCCTGGTGGTCCTCAAGTACTGACCCGCGCAGGGCACGCTGCCTGCGTGCCCTGCTCCACTGCCCTGCGACAACCCCGACGACAGATCCGCCCACGAGAACAACAATGAAAAAAACAATAAATACCGAAGCGCTCAGCGTGCCCAGCACTTCTGCCAACTTCTCGCGCTACCTGCAACTGGCCCTGCTGGTGCTGGCCGCTGGCGCCATCTACCCGATGCTGTACCTGCGCCAAGTGTATCAGAGCACCATGCTCGAGGCGCTGTCGATCAGCAACAGCGAGCTGGGCTACCTGTACTCGATCCTCGGCACCGCCTTCCTGGTCAGCTACCTGCCCAGCGGCTGGCTCGCCGACCGCATTTCACCGCGCTTCCTGATCAGCTTCTCGCTGGTCGGCACCGGCCTGCTCGGCGTCTGGTACGCCCAGTTGCCAGGCTTCGAAGCGCTGCTGGCGATCTTCTGCGGCTTTGGCATCACCACCGGCCTGACCTTCTGGGCCTCGCTGATCAAGCGGGTCAAGATGATCGCGGGCGAAAGCGAACAAGGCCGCTTCTTCGGTGTGCTCGATGGCGGCCGAGGCCTGGTCGAGGCGCTGCTGGCGACCATCGCCATCGCCCTGTTCGCCCAGGTCGCCGACAGTGCCGGCGGCAGTGCCGTGGGCCTGACCCGGGTCATCCACTTCTACGCCGCCTGCTGCGTGATCCTGGGCCTGGCGCTGATGCTGGTTCGCGACCCGCAGGTCAAGGCCGACACCATCAAGGCCCGCGAAAAGGCCAACCTGCTGCACGACCTGCGCACCCTGATGGCGATCCCGGAACTGTGGCTGGTCACCGCCATCGTGTTCTGCGGCTACCACTTCTTCTGGGCCACCTACAGCTTCTCGGCCTACCTGCAAGAGGGCGGCTTCGGCCTCAGCGCCACCGCCGCCGGCCTGATCACCACCATCAAGCTGTGGATGCGCCCGCTGGGCGGCATCGGCGGCGGCTGGCTGGGTGACCGTTTCTCCAAGACCGGCGTGCTGGCCTGGGCCATGGTCCTCGCCGCCGTCGGCATGATCGGCCTGATCGTGCTGCCGAGCCTGCGGGTGCTGGGCGTGCTGGTGTTCCTGGTGATCTTCATCGGCCTGATGACCTACGCCATCCGCGGCCTGTACTGGGCCATCCTCGACGACTGCCAGGTGCCGCTGCGGGTCACGGGCCTGGCGATCGGCATCATCTCCCTGGTCGGCTACTCGCCTGACGTGTTCCTGCCCCTGCTCAACGGCTGGATCATCGATCACTTCCCAGGCTTTCTCGGCTACCAGATCTACTTCTCCTACGTCGTGGTGATGGGCCTGCTCGGCGTCGTCGCCACCCTCATCCTGAACAAACGCATCAAGTCCAAGGCGGGCAAAGCATGAAGATCGTATCCCTGCAAACCCACGTGGTGGCCGTGCCACCGCCGCATGTCGGCGGCATGTACTGGCTGTTCGTCACCCTCAAGACCGACTGCGGCATCGAGGGCGTCGGCGAGATCTACGCCGCGACCTTCCACCCGCGCGCCATGGTGCCGGTCATTGAGGACGTGTTCGCGCGCTACCTGCTCGACCAGGACCCGCACCATATCGAGCGCTTCTTCCGCCGCGCCTACTCCAGCGGTTTCACCCAGCGCCCGGACCTGACCATGATGGGCGTGGTCAGCGGCCTGGAAATGGCCTGCTGGGACATCATCGGCAAGGCCGCGAACAAGCCGGTCTACGAGCTGCTCGGCGGCCAGGTGCACGAGCGCCTGCGCTCCTATACCTACCTCTACCCGGTCAACGCCCAGGGCGAGTACGACTACAGCGACCCGGACCTGGCCGCCGAGTGCGCCGTGCAGAATATGCAACTGGGCTTCACCGCGCTGAAGTTCGACCCGGCCGGCCCCTACACCGCGTTCTCCGGCCATCAGCTGTCGCTGGAGGTGCTGGAGCGCTGCGAAACCTTCTGCAAACGCATCCGCGAAGCGGTGGGTAACCGTTGCGACCTGCTGTTCGGCACCCACGGGCAAATGGTCCCGTCGTCGGCGATCCGCCTGGCCAAGCGCCTGGAAAAATACGATCCGCTGTGGTTCGAAGAGCCGATCCCACCGGGCCAGGAAGAAGCCATGGCCCAGGTCGCGGCCAAGACCAGCATTCCGATTGCCACCGGCGAGCGCCTGACCACCAAGTACGAGTTCTTCAAGCTGCTGCAGGCGGGCGGAGCGTCGATCCTGCAGATGAACGTCGGGCGCTGCGGCGGCCTGCTCGAGGGCAAGAAGATCGCCAGCATGGCCGAGGCCTACTACGCGCAGATCGCCCCGCACCTCTACAACGGCCCGATCGGCGCGGCGGCGAGTTTCCAGCTGGCGGCCTGTACGCCGAACTTCCTGATCCAGGAAAGCATCGGCACCTGGGATGGCTTCCACGCCGAAATCCTCAACAAGCCTCTGCAATGGGAGGACGGCTACATCATCCCGTCCCGCGAGCCGGGCCTCGGGGTCGAGCTGGACATGGACGTGGTACGCCGTCATTCAGGCTACGAAGGCGAGCGCCTGCACCTGCAGATGGCGCCGCATCCGGTCGACGTCAAGGACGCCTCGCCGGCCAAAGGTTGAGCGTCAAGCCGCCCCGGCCTCGGGGCGGCCCTCTATTCACAGGGTTAGCGATACATGAACGATTTTGACTACATCATCGCCGGCGCAGGCTCGGCCGGCTGCATCCTCGCCGCGCGCCTGAGCGAGTCGGGGCGCCACAGCGTGCTGCTGCTCGAAGCCGGCGGCAAGGACAGCTCGCCATGGTTCAAGCTGCCGGTGGGCTTCGCCAAGCTCTACTACAACCCCACCTTCAACTGGATGTACTACACCCAGCCCCAGGCCCATCTGGCCGGGCGCAACCTGTATGCACCGCGCGGCAAGGTGCAAGGCGGCTCGGGTTCGATCAACGCGATGATCTACGTGCGCGGCCAGGCCCATGATTTCGATGACTGGGCCGCCAATGGCGCCGAGGGCTGGTCGTTCAAGGACGTGCTGCCGTATTTTCGCAAGCTCGAATCGCACCCGGCCGGGGCCAGTGAATACCACGGCGCCAGCGGGCCGATCGGCATCACCCCGATGAAAGGCCAGGCCCATCCGATCTGCGATGTGTTTCTCGAGGGTTGCGAGCAACTGGGCTATCCGCGCAGCGAAGACTTCAACGGCAAGCACTTCGAAGGGGCCGGCATCTATGACGTCAACGTGCGTGATGGACGACGCAGCTCCAGCAGCTTCGCCTACCTGCACCCGGCGCTGGGTCGCCCGAACCTGCACATCGAGCATCACGCCTTGGTCGAACAGGTGCTGCTCGAGGGCAAGCGCGCGGTCGGCGTACGCATTTCGCAGAACGGCATGGCGCGCGAGTTCCGTGCCCGGCGCGAGGTGATCCTGGCGGCCGGTGCGGTGGACACGCCAAAGATCCTGCAACTTTCCGGCATCGGCGACCGCGCCCTGCTCGACCGGCACGGCATCGACACCCGTCACCACTTGCCGGCAGTGGGCAAGAACCTGCAAGACCACCTGTGCGTGAGCTACTACTACAAGGCCAATATCCCGACCTTGAACGATGTGTTCGGCTCGCTGCTGGGCAAGCTGCGGCTCGGCCTGCAATACCTGCTGACCCGCAAGGGGCCGCTGGCGCTGAGCGTCAACCAGTCCGGTGGGTTCTTCCGCAGCGATGCCCAACAGGCGCACCCGAACCTGCAGTTATACTTCAACCCGCTGTCGTACCAGATTCCCAAGAACAACAAGGCCAGTCTGCAGCCGGAGCCTTACTCGGGTTTCCTGCTGTGCTTCAATCCGTGCCGACCGACCAGCCGCGGCGAAGTCCGCATCGCCTCACGCGATCCGCGTGAGCCTGCGCTGATCGATCCGAACTACCTGAGCACGCAGAAAGACATCGACGAGGCCATCCAGGGCAGCCGTCTGATGCGCTCGATCATGCAGGCCCCGGCGTTGCGGGCGATCACGGTCGAGGAAGTGCTGCCGGGCCCGGCAGTGGACGATGACGCGAGCATGCTGCAGTACTTTCGCGAGAACTGCGGGTCGATCTATCACCTGTGCGGCAGTTGCGCGATGGGCAACGACCCGTCGACCAGCGTGGTGGACGCGCGGTTGGCGGTGCATGGGCTGGACGGGCTGCGCATCGTCGATGCCTCGGTATTCCCCAATGTGACCTCAGGCAATACCAACGCAGCAGTGATGATGGTGGCAGAAAAAGGGGCAGACCTGATTCTCGAATCGGTCGAGCAGAGTGCCCCGATCCTGGCAGAGACTCAACGACGCTCGGCCTGAGCGGCACAGGCGAACCGGGCGAGCTGCACGGCAGCTTGCCCGGTTTTAGTGAGTAAAAACGCGACTCCACGCCATAAAACAATCCATTTGCATACTAAATTCAGCGCCAATCATCCATTTGAGCGAAGAACGCCTGAGCATTCGCCTCCAGGCTCTGCAGGTGATAGCCGCCCTCCTGCACGATCAGGCATGGCAGCCCCAGCTCGCGAATCCGCTCGCCAAGCGTGGCGAAGCCCTGGGTCGTGACCGCCACCTTGCTCTGCGGATCGAGTTCGTAGATATCGAAACCGAGCGACAGCACCAGCACCTCGGCATCGAAATCCTTCAGCGCATCCAGGGCAATGTCCAGTTGCGCCAGGAAGTCCCCCTCGCTCGCGCCATGGGCCATCGGCAAGTTCAGGTTGTAACCCTCGCCCTCGCCTGCGCCACGCTCATCGGCAAAGCCGGCCACGCCCGGGTAGAAGTTGGTGGGATCACCGTGCACCGAGACATACAGCACATCGCTGCGCGTGTAGAAGATCTCCTGGATGCCCTGGCCGTGGTGCATGTCGGTGTCCAGCACGGCGACCTTGTGGTAGCGCTCGCGCAATACTTGAGCAGCGACGGCCGCATTGTTGAGGTAGCAGAAACCGCCTGCGGCATCGAAGCGCGCGTGGTGCCCCGGCGGACGGCACAGGGCGTAGGCCGCACGTTCGCCGTCAAGAATCGCCCGGGCCCCGGCGACCGCACTCTGCGCCGACCAGTAGGCCGAGCGCCAGGTCTGCTCGCCCACCGGGCAACTGCCATCGGCCAGGTAGCGCGCCGCCTGGGCCAGGATGCCGCGCAAGGCGTTGGGCTCGCGCACGAAGATGTTCGACATCACTTCGTCGCCCCAATCCTCGGGCACTTCTTTCCAGCGCGCGTGCGCCTCCTGGAGGAAGGCCAGGTAGGGCTCGCCGTGCACCGCGGCGAGCGGCGTCAGGCCGGCATCCTGCGGTTGGCGGATGTCCATGTCCAGGTCGCGGGCCGCTTGCAGTAGGCGCTGAGCGCGCTCAGGGACTTCCTGAGGGGTGCGCATGGCACCACGGGAGTAGTAGCTGCGCGGATGGTGCAGCAGTTGTTCGGGGTGAAAATAGCAGCGCATCAGGCCTCTCCTGGTTCGACACGGCCGGCACGGGCCAGCACGGCGTTGAGCAATACATCGGCGCCGTTACGGGCGTCGTCGGGCAGCACGTCTTCGGCTTCGTTGTGGCTCAGACCGCCCACGCAAGGGATGAAGATCATGGCTGTCGGGCAGTAGCGCGCCAGCAGAATCGCATCGTGCCCGGCGCCACTGACGATCCGCTGCTGGGTATGGCCGAGGGCATCGACCGCGTGCTGCACCGCCGCCACGCACTCGGCATCGAACGGGGTGGCCGGGCTGACCCAATGCCGCGCGACGCTCACACGCAAGCCGCGCTGGGCGGCGACAACCTGCAGCAACTCACCCAGTTGACGTTCCATGGCCTCGATGGCTTCGTCGCGGTGATGGCGCAGGTCGACGGTAAAACGCACCACGCCCGGGATGGTATTGCGCGACGCTTTGCCGATGGACAGCTCGCCCACCGTGGTCAGGCCTTCGGGGGCGAAGTCGGCCGCCAGTTGCTCCACCGCCTGGATCATCCGCGCGGCGCCATACAACGCATCCTTGCGCAGCGCCATCGGCGTGGTGCCAGCGTGGGCGGCCATGCCCTGGACCGTGACGTCGAGCCAGCGAATCGCCTGACCGCCCGTCACCACGCCAATGCTCTTGGCGTTGTCTTCCAGGATCGGCCCCTGCTCGATGTGCGCCTCGAAATAGGCGTCCACCGGCCCGCCCAATGGCCGCTCACCGGCATAGCCAGTGGAGGCCAGCGCCTCGGCGACGCTGATACCATCGGCATCCTGGATCGCCAGGGCCTGCTGCAGATCGAGCACGCCAGTGAACACCGCCGAGCCGAACATCGCTGGGGTGAAGCGTGCGCCCTCTTCATTGGTCCACACGGCGATTTCCAGCGGCTTGCGGGTGTGGATGCCGAGGTCGTTCAAGCAGCGCACCACTTCCAGGCCGGCCAGCACTCCATACACGCCGTCGAAGCGTCCACCTTCAGGCTGGGTGTCCAGGTGGCTGCCCATCATCACGGGCGCAGCCTGTGGCTCGAGGCCGGGGCGTCGGGCGAACAGGTTACCGATGGCATCCACCGACAGGCTCAGGCCAGCCTCGCGGCACCAACCGACGAACAGCTCGCGGCCGGCCTTGTCGTCCTCGCTCAAGGCCAGGCGGCAACTGCCGCCACGGGCGGTAGCGCCCACCTCGGCCATGGCCATCAGGCTCGCCCACAGGCGTTCGCCATTGCTTTTCAACATCATGGGTACTCCAGTCGAATCGGGATTTCAGGCCAGCTCGAGGCGCTGGCTGTGGGCATACTGGCGCGCCAGGGCCAGTACACAGACCAGCGAGATGCTGGCGATCAAGGTGTAGAACAGCGCCATCGGCCACCAGTGGCCGCTGAACTGATGGGCAAGCCAGGTGCCGATCAACGGCGTCAGGCCACCGGCGATGGCGCCGCACACCTGGTAGGCCAGGGAAATCGCGGTGTAGCGCACGCGCGTCTGGAACATGCCGCTGACGAAGCCAGCAATCACCGCGTAGAACGACGCCATGCACGCAGCCGCCAGGGCGATACCGAGCACGATCAGCGGCCCCTGCCCGGAGCTGACCAGCACGAACATCGGGTAAGGCGAGGCCATCGCCAACAGCGCCATCAGGGCAAGGAAGCGGGTGGCGCCGAGCTTCTCCGACAGCCAGGCCGCGATGGGCTGCACACAGAACTGGATGATCGCCACGAAGAACAGGCATTCGAGGATCAGCGAGCGCTCCAGGTGCAGCTGCTGGGTGGTGTAGCTGATCATGAAGGTGTTGGTGAAGTAGACGCCGGCGATGCCCAGCGTATTGGCACCGATGCACAGCAACAGCGGACGCCAGGCGGTACGCAGCACCTCCAGCACCGGCGCCTGCTCCTTGCGCTGGGCCTTGAGCGCCTGTTCGCGGCTGGCGATGAACTCCGGCGACTCGTTGACCCCCAGGCGAATCGCCAGGCCGACCAGCAGCAACAGCGCACTGGCCAGGAACGGCAGGCGCCAGCCCCAGCTCATCAGGTCTTCTTCCGGCAGGCGGGTGACGGCGCCAAAGGCCAGCAGCGAGAGGATCAGCCCCGCCGGGCTGCCCAGTTGGGCGAACGATGCGAAGAAGGTACGCCGGCCCTTGGGCGCATGCTCGCCCGCCATCAACACCGCCCCACCCCACTCGCCACCCACGGCGATGCCCTGGACGATACGCAGCAGGATCAACAGCACCGGTGCGGTGGCGCCGATCTGTGCGTAGGTCGGCAGCAGGCCGATCCCGATGGTGACCACCCCCATCATCAGCAGGGTGATGACCAGGGATTTCTTGCGCCCGATGCGGTCACCCACATGACCGAACACGATGCCGCCCAATGGCCGGGCGAAAAAGCCGACGGCGAAGGTGCCGAAGGCCGCCATGGTGCTGAACAGGCTGTTGTCGGAAGGAAAGAACAAGGCACCGAACACCAGGGCGGCGGCGGTGGCGTAGATGTAGAAGTCGTACCATTCGATCATGGTGCCGATGAACGCGGCGGCCGCGGCCCGGCGCGGCTGGGGCGAAGCGGAAGGCTGCATGGGGCTGGCTCCTTTGCTTGTTGTTCTGGCAGGAGTTGAGGGTCACGGTGGCGCTCTCTGGCGCTTGGTCTTGCTGCAGGGGTGGCCTTTTCGCGGGCAAGCCCGCTCCCACTGGCCCTCTGCACGCCTTTGATTTATCTACCCGGGGCTATGATTAGTCAATTTTCTATTTATTATTCGAACTATTAGCCATGCTTATCATTCGAGCCCATCATGTCCGACCGCCTGCTCAACGACCGCCTCGACTGGAACCTGCTGCGCACCTTTCGGGTGATCGGCCAGGAACTCTCCATCAGCCGCGCCGCCGCTCGCCTGCACCTTACGCAACCGGCCGTGAGCCAGGCGCTCAAACGCCTGGAAGAACAACTCGGCCGCCAGCTCATCGCCCGCCGCGGCCCACGCTTCGTGCTCACCGAAACGGGCGAGCAACTGTTCCAGCTCGCCGGCGAGGTGTATGGACAGATGTCGCAGATCGGTGGGCTGCTGGAGCAACCTGCTGACGAAGTGGTGGGCAAGGTGCGGTTGCTGATGATCAGCCGTATCGTCAGCGAGCGCTTCGACGACTTTCTCGCCGACTTTCATCGCCAGCACCCTCGGGTGGAGTTGGAAATCGACGTGATGCGCAGTTCCGACATCGTCGCGGCCCTGCAGGAAAAGACCGCCACCGCAGGCCTGAGCCTCAACCGCCGTGCGCAACCGCGCCTGGAGCAGCGCCTGTTCCTGCGCCAGCGCTATGCCTTCTTCTGCGGCAAGCACCACGCACTGTTCGGCGCCCAGGAAGGCGACCTGCAACGGGAGAATTTCGTCAGTTTCACCAGCGACCAGATTGGCGGCATGCTCTCGCCATTGACCATCTTCCGCGACCAGCAAGGGTTCTCCGGCAGGATCGTCGCGTCCTCCCCGAGCCTTGAAGAAGTGCGTCGGCTGGTGATCGCAGGGTTCGGTATAGGCTGCCTGCCCGAGCATGTGGTGGCAGCGGATGTGCAGGCCGGGCTGCTCTGGAAGCTGGCGCCGCATGAAGGCATTGCCGATGTGGATATCCACCTGCTGTGGAACCGCGAGCAACGCTTGAGTCGGGCAGAGGGGGTGTTTATCGAGGCGTTGCAGCGGTGCCTGGAGGTGTGATTGTCAAGTGTTCTCAGGTGGCTGGACACCGTGATGGCAGGAGCAACGGCCTCATCCAACAATCTAAAAGCCAGCTCAATTCCTGTGGGAGCGGGCTTGTCCCGCGATGGGCAGCCCTGTTGACCCACAGGCAAAAGTGATTGTCCCGACCGCTACTTTTTCCCAAGCCGCCTGCTGCCGAGAATCTCCCGACTTCGTTTCACACCTCGGAGATTCCATGAAAGCGTTCAAACCCCTGCTCCTGGCCACCGCACTGGCCGCAACCGCGCACAGTGCACTGGCCGCCGACTGGCAAGCCTCGCCCTATGGCGCACAGGATGAAATCGGCGCCGCCAACCTGCTCACCCCCGAGGTGGTCAAGCAGGCCGCCGAGTTGATCAAGACCGGCAAGACCTACCCCCTCGCCGTGCCGGTGAGCAAGGACCTGCCGGCCTTCCGCCACCGCAGCTTCCACCTCTACAACATCCAGCCCGGCGAACAGGCCGGCCAGACCCTCGGTCGCAACAAGTTCACCTTCAACGATGAACTGGTCAACGGCTGGACCGGCGTCGGTACCCAGCTCAACGGCATCGGCCATATCGGCATCGACAACGTCTACTACAACGGCAACAAGGCTGCCGATTTCGTCACGGTCGAAGGCGTGACCAGGCTGGGCATCGAAAAGGTGCCGCCGATGGTGACGCGCGGCGTGGTGCTGGACATGACCGCACACTACGGCAAGGCCATCGTTCCCGGCGGCACCGCGTTTACCGTCGCCGACATCCAGGCCGTGCTGAAAAAGCAGCACATCACCCTGCGCAAAGGCGATGTGGTGCTGTTCAACACCGGCTGGCTGGAGTTGATCGGCAAGGATAACGCGCAGTTCCTCGCCACCGAGCCCGGCATCGACCTGCCGGCTGCGCAATGGCTGGCCGACCAGGGCATCGTCGCCTTCGGCGGTGACACCTGGGCCTCGGAGGTGTATCCGAACCCCACGGGCGAAGAGTTCCCGGTCAACCAGTTCATGCTGGCCAAGCGCGGCATCTACAACCTCGAGCTGATCGATACCCGGGCGCTGGTCAAGGACAAGGCCTTCGAGTTCATGTTCGTGCTTGGCCAGCCGCTCTACAAAGGCTCGACCCAGGTGAACATCAACCCGGTGGCGATTCGCTGATCGAGGCGCTGCGGCCCGCCCTGTCTACAGGGTGGATCACACGTTCGGCCACTGTTCCAGCAGGATCGAGACGAACTTCTCCGCCGCTGGCGACAATGAGGCGCCGCGGCGATACACAAGGCCCAGCGTGCGAGTCACCTCAGGCTCGATCAGTGGCACGCTGACCAGGGTCGGGTGATCGGCCGCCGGCATCGCCAGGCTCGGCATCGCCGACACCCCCAACCCAGCCTCGACCATACCTAGCGAGGTCGACAGGTGCTGCACCTCGTAGAACCATTTGGGCCGCAGCCCCAATCCCGACAGCGCGTGGTCGAGCAGCATGCGGTTGCCGCTCAGCCGCCCTACCCCGATCAGCCGGTGCTCTGCCAGCTCCGTCCAGCTCACAGACACGCGCCCGGCCAGCACATGGTCGCGCCGACAGGCCAGCACGAACTGCTCCTGCACCAGTGGGACGAACTCGATGTCCGGATGCTGCCCGCTCATCATGTTGATCCCGAAATCGGCCTCGCCACGCAGCACCGCCTCAAGCCCATCGTTGGCACTGAGGTCGAGCAGGCGGATGCGAATCTTGGGGTACTGCTCGTTGTAGAGGCGAATCACCGAGGGCAGGAAATAAAACGCTGCCGTGGGGATGCAGGCCAGAGTCACCTGCCCGGTCTGGCGCTCGGCCAGCTCGCGAATGCTCAGGATCGAATCCTCGAAATCGTCCAGCAGGCGCCGGGCCTTGGGTAGAAAGTCACGCCCGACACTGGTCAGCCCGACCCGCCGCGTGGTGCGTTCGAGCAAGGGTGTCCCAAGGCCATCCTCGAGCTTCTTGATGCGTCGGCTCAAGGCGGGCTGCGATAAATGCAAAACCTCCGCTGCCTCGTGAAAACTACCCAGTTCGGCGATTTTCACGAAAGATCGTATGTCCTGAAGTTCATATTCCATGCTGATTCTCTTTCAGACACTGGCCGTCAATTTATTTATAAAACGCAATAATAGCGACGATATTTGCATTGGATTGATTTATCCACCCCTGTCACTCTTGTCCCAGACACATCAATGATGCCCATTGATCAACAAGAGTTAGATTTCATGCAACGAATTCCTTGTGTGCTCATGCGCGGCGGGACCTCCAAAGGCCCCTTCTTCCATGCCTGGGACTTGCCGTCCAATATCGTCGAGCGCGACGAGATGCTGATATCCCTGATGGGCTCTGGCCATGAACTGGAAATCGACGGCATTGGCGGTGGCAGCCCACAGACGAGCAAAGTTGCGATCATCAGCCCTTCACTGCACCCCGATGCCGATGTCGATTATCTGTTCGTGCAGGTGATGGTCGCCGAGCGCCGTGTCGATACTGCGCCCAACTGCGGCAATATGCTGTGCGCGGTCGGGCCCTTCGCCATCGAACAAGGGTTGGTCAAAGGTGACGACGGCCAGACGCTGGTGCGCATCCGCAACCTCAATACCGGCACATTCGTCAATTCGCTGGTACAGACGCCTGGCGGCATCGTGCGCTACGAGGGTCGTACCGCCATCGACGGCGTTCCAGGTACAGCCGCCCCCGTGCACCTGACATTCCTCGATGCCGTCGGCAGCAAGACCGGCAGCCTGTTCCCCACTGGCCAGTCCCAGCAGGTGATCGATGGCGTACCAGTCACCTGCATCGACATGGCCATGCCGATGATGATCGTCGACGCCCGGCACCTGGGGCTTGAGGGCAGCGAGAGCCCAGCTCAACTGGACGCCGATGCAAAGCTGCTCAAACGCCTCGAAGCCCTGCGGCTGAAAGCCGGCCGGGCCATGGGCCTGGGAGATGTGAGCAACATGGTGATCCCAAAGCCGGTGGTCGTGTCTGCCCCACGCTTCGACGGCACGCTGCAGGTTCGTTACTTCATGCCGCACAACTGCCACCGGGCGCTGGCGATCACCGGCGCTATCGGCCTGGCCACTGCCTGTGTCAGCCCGGGCACAGTGATCGGCGACCTGCTCGGCGAACAGGCCCAGGCCCTGCGTGAGGTACGTCTGGAGCATCCAAGCGGGGTCATCGACATCGCCCTGTCGCGCTCCGGTGCCGATGGCCAGACCTTGCAAGCCTCGGTGGTACGGACCGCACGCCGATTGTTCTCGGGGTTCGTCTACGCACCGTCCACGCGGCGACTCGCAGGCTAAGCCCGATTTAGCTCCATCCAGCGCATCCGCACAACTTCAATAATGGGTGATGCCTTATGAAACTCATGAAATCGCTTTACTTCCAGATCCTCTGCGCCGTCCTGCTAGGCGTGGTGGTCGGACACTTCTGGGGGCAACAGGCCGTTGCGCTCAAGCCCCTGGGCGATGCCTTCATCAAGCTGATCAAGATGATGATCGCACCCGTGGTGTTCTGCACCATCGTCACCGGCATCGCCGGCATGACCGACCGCCGTTCGCTGGGTCGGCTGATGAGCAAGACCTTGTTGCTGTTCCTGGTGTTGACCGTGGTCAGCCTGATCATCGGCCTGGTCGCGGTGTACCTGTTCCGTCCAGGCGTGGGCATGAACATCGACCCAGCGACCCTCAGCACTGCGGGCCTGAGCCAATACACCACCTCCGCCGCCAAACTGGGCGTGGTGGACTTCTTCATGCATATCATCCCCGAGACCTTCATCGGTGCCTTCGACAAAGGCGAAGTGCTGCCGGTGCTGTTCATCGCCGTGCTCTGCGGTTTTGCCCTCTCAGCCATGGGCGAATCCGCAAGGCCGGTGCTGGAGGTGCTGGAGTCAGCCTCGCAGATGGTGTTCCGCATCTTCGGTTACCTGATGCGCTTCGCCCCGATCGGTGCCTTTGGCGCGCTGGCCTTCACCGTGGGCCAGTACGGGATCACTTCACTCGGCGCCTTGGCCAAGCTGATCGGCACCTTGTACATTGCCTGCGCCTTCTTCGTGATAGTGGTGCTGGGCGGCATCTGCCGGGCACATGGCTTCAGCCTGTGGAAGCTGCTGCGCTACCTGCGCGAAGAGTTCCTGGTGGTGTTGGGGACATCGTCCACAGAGCCGGTGCTGCCACGCATGCTGGAAAAGCTCCAGGCTCTTGGCTGCAAGAAAGGCGTGGTGGGCCTGGTGCTACCGACCGGCTACTCGTTCAACCTAGACGGCACCGCGATCTACCTGTCGCTGGCCGCGGTGTTCATCGCCCAGGCCTGCAACATCGACCTGAGCCTCGGCCAGATCCTGACCATGCTGGCGATCATGCTGCTGTCGTCCAAAGGGGCTGCAGGTGTGACCGGCAGCGGCTTCGTCGCCTTGGCTTCGACCCTTACGGTCATCCACGACATCCCGCTGGCCGGCCTTGCATTGCTGATCGGTATCGACCGCTTCATGTCCGAGGCGCGGGCCCTCACCAGTCTGGCGAGCAATGCGGTAGCCACCGTGGTCATTTCGTTGTCGGAGAACGCCTGCGACCGTGAAACGCTCATGCGCACCCTGGCCAACGGCAAAGCCGACACCCCGGCCGAGCAGGCCTGGCAGCCTACCCAGACTGCAACCCCACCCCATCGTACTCACTGACATTCACCTCACTTGATCCCCCGCCTCGGGCGGGGGCTGGCGGACGCCTGCGCGCCAGGCGACCATGACGACAATAAAAACAAGAGAAACGACCCATGCTTGCACTCCTAGGCCTGGTCATGGTGGTGACCTTCACCTACCTGATCATGAGCAAACGCCTGTCCCCGATCGTCGCGCTCACTGTGGTGCCGATCGTCTTTGCCCTCATCGGCGGCTTCGCCCCGGACCTGGGCAAAATGATGCTCGACGGCCTGAAGATGGTTGCGCCTTCAGCCGCCCTGCTGCTGTTCGCCATCCTGTTCTTCGGCCTGATGATCGATGCCGGCCTGTTCGACCCGCTGATTCGCAAGATCCTCAAGCGGGTCAATGGCGACCCGATCAAGATCGCCATCGGCACCGCGCTGCTGTCACTGCTGGTGGCCCTCGACGGCGACGGTACCACCACCTACATGATCACCTGTGCGGCGATGCTGCCGCTGTACAAGCGCATCGGCATGAACCCGATGATTCTGGCCACGATTTCCATGCTGTCGCTGAGCATCATGAGCGGCATGAGCCCTTGGGGTGGCCCGGCGACCCGCGCCATCGCCGCGCTTGGCCTGGATGCGACCGAGTACTTCATCCCGATGCTGCCGACGGTGATCGGAGGTGCCGCCTGGGTGGTGTTCACCGCGTTCCTGCTCGGTCGTGCCGAACGCCGACGCATCGGCAACGTGGCGCTGGAGTCCGGGGGCGGCAACTGCTACATCAAGGAGATCCTCGGCGATAACCCGCACAAACGCCCACGCCTGGCCTACGTCAACCTGGTGCTGGTGATCATCGTGATGAGTGCCCTGGTCATGGGCCTGATGCACGCTGCGATCCTGTTCATGATCGGCTTCGTCGCGGCACTGATGATCAACTACCCGCAGCTCGAGGTGCAGAAAGAACGCATCCTCGCCCATTCCGGCAACGCCATGACCGTGGTGCTGCTGGTGTTCGCAGCGGGCATCTTCGCCGGCATCTTCTCCGGCACCAAGATGGTCGATGCGCTGGCCCAGACGCTGGTGGACTGGATCCCAGAGGCCTGGAGCCACTGGTTCCCGCTGGTGGTGGCGCTGACCAGCATGCCGCTGACCTTCGTGCTCTCCAACGATGCCTACTACTTCGGCGTGGTGCCGATCCTGGCCAACGCTGCGGCAGCCTACGGCATCGATCCTGTGGAGATTGCCCGGGCTTCGGTGCTCGGCCAACCGGTGCACCTGATGAGCCCGCTGGTGGCCTCGACCCTGCTGCTTGTGGGCATGGTCGACCGCGACATCGGTGACTTCCAGAAGGCCACGGTGAAATGGGCGGTGCTGACCTCGCTGGTGATCACCGCGTTGGCGCTGC
The DNA here is from genome assembly GCF_057197165.1 of Pseudomonas sp. SYWMCR5. Taxonomy (NCBI): domain Bacteria; kingdom Pseudomonadati; phylum Pseudomonadota; class Gammaproteobacteria; order Pseudomonadales; family Pseudomonadaceae; genus Pseudomonas; species Pseudomonas sp. SYWMCR5. Next base: position 94,056 of record NZ_JBXUNH010000002.1, on the reverse strand, counting down.
TCACCGGCGCCCTGTCCTTCTTCGTCTGAACCACTGCGCGGCGCCAACTGGCGCCCGCCCTCTGTGCGACCCACATTAGAGTACCGATCATGTCTCGAATCGTTCTGCGAGGGGCCGGCTGTGCCCTGCTCTGCGGCTGCATGCCAGTTGCTGGCGCTGCCGGTTTCGTCGATGACAGCACACTGAAGCTGCAACTGCGCAACGTCTATTTCAACGAGAATTTCCGTGACGAACACGGCATGAGCAGCCGTGCTGCCGCCAACGCCAAGAGCGAACGAGTGGAATGGGCCCAAGGCTTTCTGCTCGATTATCAATCCGGCTATACCCCGGGTGTCCTGGGGCTTGGCATCGATGCGTCGGGCCTGCTTGGCGTACGCCTGGACTCTGGTCGTGGACGCAGTGGCACAGGCCTGCTGCCGGTGCACGACGACGGCCACGCCGCCGAAGAATTCGCCAGCGCCGGCGTCACTGCCAAGGCACGCCTGGGCAAGACAGTCGTCAAGCACGGAACACTGCTGCCCAAGACCCCCGTGCTGGTCTACAACGACGCCCGCCTGCTGCCGCAGACCTACCAGGGCAGCCAACTGGTCAGCAACGACCTCGACAACCTCACCCTCACATTCGGACATCTGGATCGCTTCAAGCTACGCGACTCATCGAACAGCACCGGGCTGTTTCTGGACGGCTACAGCGGTCGCGAATCCGGCGATTTCAGCTACGGCGGCGCCGACTACGCGGTCAGCAAGCAATTGCGCCTGAGTTATTTCCACGGCGAGTTGAGCGACTTCTACCGCCAGGACTTCGCCGGCATTCAACATGACCTGCCGCTGGGCGGGGGCACGCTTGCCAGCGACCTGCGCTATTTCAGGAGCCGCGACGACGGCGCGGCCCAGGCCGGACGCATCGACAACCACATGCTCAGCGGGCAACTGACCTACAGCCACAGCGGCCATGCCTTCGGCACCGGCTACCAGGTGCTGCGCGGCGACGCCGGCCTGCCCTACATCAGCGGCGCGACCGTGTATTCGTTCAGCAACGTCGGTATCGGAAAATTCATCGAGGAAGACGAAAAGACCTGGATGGCCAGCTATGCCTACAACTTCGCTGCCGCAGGGGTTCCCGGACTGACCTTCATGACCCGCTACCTCAGTGGCGACAACCACCGCTCAGGCGAAGACGGGTTGCGCGAATGGGAACGCGACGCGGAACTGGCCTACGTTGTGCAATCCGGACCGTTCAAGGGGCTGGGCGCCAAGCTGCGCAACTACGTGTACCGCTCGGATTTCGCCCGTGGCCGCGATAGCAATCGGCTCTACCTGACCTACGATATCGTGCTTTGGTGACCGACCTGTGCCGGTATCGATCGATACCGGCAAATCACGCCTCGGCCAAGGGCACACAGCCCTGGTAACGTCGTTCGAAATCTTCTGCCAACTGCGCCAGGGTCACGCTCCCCAGGCGCTCGAGCAGCAGCGCCTGGGCTGCATTGAAGGCGTCGGTCAGCGCGGCGTTCACTGCCTGCTCGACCAGGCATTGCGGGTGATCGGTCGCAAGGCCAATGGCGAACAACGTCGAAGCCCCCAGTGCTTGATGGATGTCCAGCAGGGTGATCTGTTCAAGCGGGCGGGCCAATGTCCAACCGCCGCGGTGGCCCTTTTCGGACTGCACATAGCCCTGCTTTTTCAAAAGCCCCATGGTGCGCCGCACCACCACCGGGTTGGTGCCAAGCATCTGCGCAAGGGTTTCGGACGTTGCAGGCTGTTCGTGCCGCGCCATGTGAATCAGCACGTGGAGCATGCGGGACAGGCGGGTGTCGTTTCTCATGGGAGGGCAATCGTCGAGGAAGGTGCGCGCAGTATCGCCCGACACAACAAAGGTTACGAGACACTTGACGCGCTTATTTACGTAACTTACGTTGTGTCGAGATCTTCCCGGAGAACCTCCCATGCAATTCGATGTGATCATCGTTGGCGGCAGCTACGCCGGTATCTCGGCCGGCCTGCAACTGGCGCGGGCACGGCGCAAGGTGCTGGTGATCGATGCCGGGCAGCGGCGCAACCGCTTCGCCCGCAACGCCCACGGCTTCCTCGCTCAAGATGGCACCGACCCCGCCCTTATCGCTCGTCAGGCACGCGAGCAGTTGCTTGCCTACCCGAGTGTCGAGTGGCTTGCACAGGCAGCCGTCGAGGCCAGCAAGGCTGACCAAGGCTTCGCGGTCACCTGCGCCGATGGCCAGACCTTCACCGGCGCACGGTTGATACTGGCCACCGGTGTGGTCGATGAACTGCCGGATGTCCCCGGTCTGCAGGAGCGCTGGGGCCGCAGCGTGGTGCATTGCCCGTACTGTCATGGGTATGAAATGGGAGGTGCGGCGATCGGCGTTCTGGCCGCCTCACCCTTGGCCATGCACCACGCATTGCTGGTCCCCGACTGGGGGCCGACCACCTTGTTCCTCAATCAGATCTTCGAGCCCGATGCCGAGCAGCAGGCGATGCTCGACAAGCGCGGTGTGGTGGTCGAGCGCGAAGCGGTGATATCGGTGGGCGGCGAGCACGCCGAGGTGACCTTGGCCAGCGGCCGGGTGATAGCCCTGGCGGGCCTGTTCACTCAGCCACGCACGCGTATCGCCAGCCCGCTGGCGCAGCAGTTGGGTTGTGCCCTGGAGGCTGGGCCGACCGGCGACTTCATCAAGGTCGATGCCTTGCGCGAAACCAACGTGTCAGGTGTGTTCGCCTGCGGCGATGCGGCAGTGGCCGCAGGGAACGTGGCAATTGCGGTGGGTGATGGTGCCCGCACTGGCGGTGCAGCGCATCAGTCGCTGATCTTCCGTTGACCGATCGAGGTCGATGCCGGGTCAGGCAAACACCTCTTCGATAAAGCGCTCCAGCCCCTCGGCCTCGAGGATCTCGATCGAAAAGTGCCCGAACTGCTTGGGCAGCCAGATGATCCGCCCGCCTCCCGGCGCTTGCAGGTCATTCCGGGCCAGCGGGTTGCCATTTTCGTCCTCGGGCTGAACACCTTGCGCCATCAGCTGGTCGTACACCACCTCGATGTCCGGAGTGGAATAGCAATGGCGGTAGATGGTGCCCTCCCCCTGGGTCTCGAGCAGCGTCTTGAGATTGCCTGCCAGCGGCTGGACCAGCATGAAACGCTCCGCCCCCATCAGCACCACGGCGTAGCGCACATGCAGACCGCCGCGCTCCCAGACCTGGGTTTTCGAGATCCGCGCACCGAGTACCCGTGCGTAATACGCACACGCGCCCTCGAGGTCGCTGACCAGTACATCGACATGACTGAATTTCAGATCCATTGCTTCACTCGCTTTGCGGGGGAACAGTCTGGCGGGAAAGGGGAATCAATCTTCCATGGGCCTCAAGCCCGCGTCCATCGTTGTTTACATAAGCCAGGCTAATCGGCCATCAGAAACATTCGCTCTACTGATCAGTACCGGCAAGGCACACTGGCGAACTTTTCAGACGCAGAGCTCCCCCATGTCAGGCGAAAAATCCCTCACCGCGCTGCTGCGCGGCATGAGCCCCAAACTCAACCCCGGCGAATACGTGTTCTGCACCGTGGCCGACAGCGCAGCTTTGCAGGGCAGCGAAGTGCTCGGCAGCTTCCGCGAGCAGGAGGGTCTGACCGCGATCCTCGAACGTTCACGCGCCGATGCCCTGGGCCTGGAGTACAGCTTCGTCGCGGCCTGGATCACCCTGACCATCCACTCCGCGCTCGATGCCGTCGGCCTCACTGCCGCGTTCGCCAGCGCACTTGGAGAAGCGGGCATCAGTTGCAACGTGATCGCCGCCTATTATCACGACCATATCTTTGTCGCCAGCAGCGACGCCGCACGGGCGATGGCCGTACTCCAGGCGCTGTCGCGCGGTGGCGATACACACTGAAGAGGGCTCGTGCACCGCTGGCGAATTCGGCTATCGTCTGACCTCCCCCAGACCCGCTCGGACCGCCGCACATGCACATTGTCATCCCCGACGACTACCAGAATGTGATCCGCACGCTCGACTGCTTCGCCTGCCTGGGCAACCACCAGGTCACTGTCCTCCATCAACTGCAACCGGCCACCGAGGACCAGCTCGTGGAGCGCTTTGCCGATGCCGACGCGCTGGTGCTCACCCGCGAGCGCACGCGCATCGACGCGGCGCTGCTCGACCGGTTGCCCAAGCTCAAGCTGATCAGCCAGACCGGCAAGGTATCCAGCCATCTGGACCTGGCAGCCTGCACCGCACGTGGCGTTGTCGTGACCGAAGGCCGCGGCTCGCCGGTGGCGCCGGCGGAGCTGGCATGGACGCTGATCCTCAACGCTCGCCGTCAATTGGTGCCGGCGATCGATGCCTTCAGGCAAGGGCGCTGGCAGGTCAACCTGGGCCAGGCCCTGGCGGGGCAGACCTTGGGGATCTGGGGATACGGCAAGATCGGCCAACGCCTGGCGCGCTACGCCCAGGCCTTCGACATGCCGGTGCTGGTTTGGGGCAGCGAGAGCAGCCGCGCGGCTGCCCAGGCCGATGGCCACCGGGCTGCAGCCTCGCGCGAGGCGTTCTTTGCCGACGCCGACATTGTCAGCCTCAACCTGCGCCTGTCCGACAGCACTCGCCACCTCGTGACCGGCGATGACCTGGCACGCATGAAGCCCGACGCCTTGCTGGTGAACGTCAGCCGCGCCGAGCTGATCGCCCCGGGTGCCCTGCTCGCGGCGCTGGACAATGGACGCCCGGGCTTTGCTGCCCTGGATGTGTACGAGAGCGAACCGCTGCTCGACCCTGCCCACCCCTTGCTCCAGCACCCGCGCGTGCTGTGCACGCCGCACCTGGGGTATGTGGAGAAGGCGGGCTACGAGCTGTACTTCGGTGATGCTTTCGACAATGTGCGGGCGTTTTTCGAGGGTGCGCCAATGAATGTGGCCAATCCGGATGCGCTGGGGCGTGGTCGCTGAGCACAGCCTGGACTTGCCGCAAGCGCCGCGATAAAGAGCTAATTCCTACAGCAGACTACTCCACGTCCGACAGAGAGCCATGACCACAGAGAAATACCCTACGCAACCTGTCGACTCCCGTCTGATTGTCCCGGGGAAGCCTGGCCAATAGGCTTCCCCGGTCGCTGGTGTTCAGCGACCGGGTGTGGAAACCCGGATACATGGAAAGCGGCAGCCCTTTATGGCAGCTGTGCGCGGGAGGTCTTCGGACCTACCGGGGTTTTCCGTGTACCCGGCTTTCCACCCCGTGAACAGCTGCCACCTTGTGGGAGCGGGCTCGCCCGCGAAAAGTACACCGCGGTGTCTGCTTCGCGGGCAAGTCGCAGCCGCAAACCAGCGCTCCCACGAGCCAGATAACGTACCGCGATACGTATCACGCAATCATCGATGCAGCTGTAGGTCCTGGCAGCGCAACCGCCCAAATGGCACGCCACACAGAATTAGTGGCACAATGCCTCTACCACCTGATTCAGCTCTCCACAATCGGATACAGGACCCGCCGATGCAACAACCGGTCAGAACACTCAACGCCGCCAACATCCAAGCGATCAAGCAGGAGTTCGAAAACAGCCTCGCTTGCATCGGCGCCTCGATACAGGGCCAAAGCGGCGTGCAGTTGCTGACTTCGATAAAGCGGGTAAAGGTCGGTACAGGCCCCTACCCCGACGTCACGCTGTTCGAAGCGGCCAACAGGATCATGTCCGATCTGGTCATTCTCAATGGCGTCGCCGGCCTTCTGCGCGAAGCCACTTTCCCGTTCACCGAATACACCGTTGAATTTGGCAATGAGGACAAGAACGGCTATGACATTCGTGCCAGTTCCCCGACCGAGACGTTGATCGGTGAGGCCTTCAATGTGGCGCCATCCTTCTTCCAGGGCAAGAAAGCCACTGCGCTGCAGAAACTGCGCAAGGCGTCGACACCCGCACGCTATCGCATCCTGATGTTCAATGCCGACGCCCGCCCTGCGCGCTATGCCGCCAAACATGAGCCGTTCGTCTACCACGTGTGCGTTGATATCGAACGCGGTGACATCGACGTGCAGGCAGGCAAGAACTGCCTGGACTTCCTCAAGCAACAGCGCAGCCCGATCGAGGCCTGCTGATCGTAAACCCTCCCAACCTCCCACCTTCATTGCAGGACTCGTATGACTTTGGAATCTCTGGTGGACGCCCTGTACGGCGACCCGGATGTGCAACGGATGCTCGCGCTGTCGACCCACAGCGACGCTCTTCAGATCTGCTTCCCCAAGGAAGTGAACGTATCCCGCTTCCTCGCCTGGCTGATCGATCCGACCCAGGGGCACGGGCTGGGTGACCAGGCGATCAAGTCGCTGCTGACCCGGGCAGGACAATCCGGCCATATCGAAAACCTGAGCCTCAATGACCGCCGCTTCCTGGCCGCCTCGAACGTACAGACCCTGGCCTTCTCCTCGCTCATGGTGATGACGGAGGCCGAACTGGGCCTGCGCAACCAGAAGCGCTATATCGACGTACTCGCGCTGGACCCGGCGGCCAAGATTTACATCGCCATCGAAAACAAGTTTGGTCATCACGAGGGGGAAGACCAGACCAAGACCTACTACGAAGCCCTGACCAGTCTCTACCCGAACTATCGCGGCATCCATATCTTCCTCGACGGCCACGAGAACGACCCGGAGCACGACCAGTGGATTCCGGTTGGGTACACCTGGCTGACCGAGTTCCTCACCCAGATCGAACAACTGCAGTGGACCGCGCCTCACGTGAAATCCACCCTGGCGCAGTTTCGCAAGGCCATCCAGGAAGAAGAGGAGATCGCCGAAGGCGACGGCCTGGGCAAGCTGGTCACCACGGTGGCAAGCAAGCATCAGGAGGCACTCGACGCCCTGCACAAGATCCTCACCCCCAATGCGCCGAGTTCGCGCGCCAAGGATCTGGCAGCACTGGTCAACGGGCCGACGGGCAATGATGCAAAGGCCAATGTGCGCTTGTTCCAGCTCTATGCGCGTAGACCGCAGGTGTGGGACAGGTGCCTGAAAGAACGCAAGTTCGCTCGGTTCCACAGAGCGCTGAACGAAGCTTTCGACGGCCTCACCACCGATCCTCGTCGGGTCATCACCTACTTCAGCCTGGAAGAGTTCGAACGCTTCCTTGACCCGGATCTGGGCACACTGTTTGCGGCGGCGCTCCTGATCCGCCAGGAAGGCGACCACTTCCGTATCAACTCCTACATCTACCTCAACTCCGTGCACGCGCAGTATCGTGAGCCACTGATCGAAATCGCCAACGCCGAACGGGCACGGCGCGGCATTCGCAAAACGTCACAGGACGACGGCTATTTCACTATCCGTCGCAGCGAAAGCCTGCCGCCGGCCAAGGCAGCAACCGAAGCTGTCGAGCACATGCGCAGCCTGGTTGCCTTGCTCAAGGATCTTCACTAGGTTGCAAGCCTGCGGGCGTCTGATCGCGCCCGCGGGCTCAGCCCGCATCCGCCCCCAGGAGAGCGCACGATGATTCGACCCGCCACCCCCGCCGACCAACCCGCCGTCCAGGCCTGCGCCGAACAGGCTTATGCCCGCTACGTCCCTTTGATGGGCCGTAAGCCCGCCCCATTACTGGCCGACTACGCCAGCCAGATCGCGGCGGGCTGGGTCCACGTGGCCCTGGACGAGCAGGCCAGCCTGCAGGGCTTCATCGTGTTCTACCCCCACGACAACCACATGCTGCTGGAAAACGTGGCCGTGCTGCCCAGTGCCAGCGGACGGGGTGTCGGCAAGGCGCTGATCAACCTGTGCGAAAGCCGCGCGCGCCAGCTCGGGCTGAATGCAGTGCAGCTCTATACCAACGAGCGAATGACCGAGAACCTCAGCCTCTACCCCAGGCTCGGCTATGTCGAGATCGCACGGCGCAGCGACGACGGCTTCAACCGAGTGTACTTCGAGAAAAAACTTGGCCTAACGCGCTGAGTGCCTCGGTCAATATCTGCAAGGACGTCCCAAGGCTCTACGCATGAACTTCCAGCTTCGATTCATTCCGCCGCTGACTGTCAACTTCGATACTTACAATCCCATCTTCGGGGTACAAGGCTACCGCGAAGCTATCCGCCAATACCTGTTGCCGCAATCGAACCCGTTCGCCTACAGCCTGGGTGCTGTACCTCTTGATTCTCGCACTTACTGCAAGGGCTCGGTATTTTCAAGGGTGCGCAGGATCAAGGCTGCACGTGTACATACCTTCATGAGTGGAACGGTCGATATCGATGAATTCTTCCCGCCGGCCGCAAAGACTCGCATGGGTCGCTTCAATGACCATGGCGAGCGCAAGCTGTACGTGGCGGACCATCCTTATGTGGCCTTGAAGGAATGCGGAATCGAGCCAGGCGATTACTTCCTGTTCAGCTACTTCACCCTGCAGAACGATACCCACTTCGTCTACGCCGACCCCGACAGCGGTCATTTTGCAAAGCTGCTCAGTGACCTGTTCAAAAGCAATGACAAGGGCTTTTATGCCGTCATCAACGACACGGCCAAGCGTTATCTTGACTTTGATAGCCACCATGGCATTGCCTACGACTCGGTGAAGGTCAAGAAAGCCTCCAGCGATAACGACTGGGACAACATTGACTCGATCACCAATCTGGTGGTTTCAGAGAGCGCGATGCCTGCTGCTCGCCTTGTCGTCGGTTGGCTTGCACAGTGCGACGAACGCTACCGTCCACGCTACTTCAGACAGTTCACGGCACCAGCCGATGGGAGAAAACGGCTCGTCGTGGTCAAATATCACGGTAACGAGTCCGGCTTCGTCGCTGCACACGCTCAGGCTATGAAGCACGTCCGTCAATTGCGCAAGCAAACCCAAAAGCGCATCCAGCTCAATCAATACGAGGATGTCGACCTCACCCCCAGCAAATGGCTACAGCATGACGGCTGTTGGCTAAACCCGGATCATCCCGATGGGAGAATCCTGCACATCGCGGCCACCCCACCCCTCCCCCCCACCCGAGCCTGACCGAGGGCACCATGCAGTTCGCAGTAGCGCTTATCGAATACCTGATTTCCGGCATTGCCGCGTCGGCCTGGATGCTCGCCATCCTCCGAGAACATTACCCCGCTTATTTTGCCGAGGTTCCCTGGAGCACGCTCAAGGACTACAAGGAGATCATCATTCTGATCTACCTGCCGATCGTCTACGTGCTGGGGATCTACGTCGATGCAACCTCCTCGTACCTGATAAGAAGGGGCGCCCAGGTGGACGAGTGGATCGATACGCGGCTGAATCGCTTTTCGGGCCTGCGCGACCGCGTGCTGTCGCTGTGGCAACGCCTCGTGGGTAGCCCCAAGCAGCAGCCCTACGGAAAAACCGCTGAGATCATTGCCCGCTCCGCCCCAGACGCTGTCAGGGCGATGGAAACCTACGTCAGCAGGGATCGCATTGCCCGAGGGGTGGCGTTCAATGCCTTTGCCGGGGGGCTCACTGCGTTGTTTTATGCCCCGCAGCAGCACAAGTTGGTCATCTTCCTGGTCTGTGCGATCACCTTCATGTACTCCAGCATCATGCATAACCGACTGAGCCGGCTCTCATCACGGTTCAAGGAAGTCGTCCTGCACAATCTGCGCAAGCAGACACCCGCAGAACCACGAAAGAACGAACACAAAGCGACCACCGAAGCCTAGAACACCGACATGCCCACGGATGGGTGGGCTGCTGGAGAGGCACATGCCATACCGATCTTTGATCTGCGAATTCTGCGTCAGCGACCCGAGCCTTCGTGCAGAACTGCAGGAGCGCGGCAAGCGCCTGAGGCATTGCCCCACGTGCAAAAGCAGCAACGGCAAAGGGCTCAGCGTCGAGGACTACAGGATCACGCGCATCCTGCGTGCACTCGTGCGCCTCAACTATTCAGAGTGGGACTACAACCGCCACATCGGTGGCGATAGCCTGCAAGCATTGATGGCCAGGGATGACACCATCTTCAATCTCTCCAAGCGCTACAGCGATTACATTCCCGACGAAATCTGGCTCCCGGTGGAAGATTACGGCTGGTACCCCGAATCCGGCGAAGACATCTCGCTGGGGGGCGGTTACTACGATGGAAATGTGCTGTGGGGCCTACGCGATTACGACAGCGATCGGGTGCGCTTGCTGGTCAAGCGCGCACTGGAGAACAATCACTTTGAAGTGGAGTCCGATGTCGCCAGGCTACTGGAGAGCCTGCGCGGCGACATCAGCCGCAAGCTGACATGCGGGAGTGAATTCTATCGCGCACGGGTAGGTGTCCAGTCACGCTTGACGGAACTGGCCAGCCTTTCACCTACCGACAATGGCTTCGTCTACCAACCCTACGCTGAGGCGAAAATCGGCGCGCCCCCGCTGCACCTTGCAACCGAAGGCAGGTTCAACCGCGCCCGGGTCTCCATCCTGTACCTGGCCTCCGATGTACTGACTGCCGTGGCGGAGATACGCCCTCATCCGGGGCACCTGATCTCGACCTCGAAGTTCCGCTCGACGCGTCCCCTGGAGGTCGCCGACTTCTCAAACTTCGATATCAGAAACTTTCTGAGTGACGAACGGCTCGAGCGACTCAGGGATATCCTCTCCATCGCCGCGGTATTGAACGTGCCGGTGCAACCCGAGCACCGCTACCTCTACAGCGTGACCCAGCTTTTTGCCGACGTCATCCGAACACAGGGGTACGACGGCATTCTGTTTCCAAGCACTGTGTCCAAGGGGGAAAACCTGACCTGCTTCACGCCGGGCGCGTTCGAACGGGTGGACGACAGCGCGGACGTGCATGAAGTTGCGGCCGTCGAATACACGATCAAGAAGATGCCGATTCTGGAGAAGCACCACCTGGAGCATGAGTACGATAAAAACGAGGAAACACCCTTCGCCACACTTCTGCATGGCCTTACCAGACGTGGGAAATAATCCAGGCCAGTCCGCACGAACGTCCGGCCCTGCCCTGGTTGCAACACACCGCCAGGCGGCCAAGTGCTGACTCAGGCGTTCTCGTCGCCCGCCCGCGTGAAGGAGAAACGCTCGATGTCCGTGCGCAATTGCCAGCCATGCCGGGCCCAGTAGTCGGCCGCTTGCGGGTTGGTCTTGAGCACATCCAGGTGGCACTTGCGAATACCCTGCTCGGCCAGGCCCTGCAAACACAGCTCCACGAGCTGCCTGGCGATGCCCTGACGACGAAACTCCGGCAACACCAGCACATGTTGCAGGTAACCCCGGCGGCCATCGTGCCCTGACATCGCGCAACCGACCAACACCGATCCCGCCGCAGCGACGAAGCTCAACTGTGGATTTCGCTGCAGGTAGCGTTGTGTAGCCTCGAACGAGTCGGCCTCACGTACCGAAACGCCAGGGGTCTGGCGCATCAGCCCCAAGATGGCATCGTAATCATCGAGGGTCATCGGGCGGTAGGTGATCATGGTGGCCAGCGCTCCATTTGAGAGGGCCGCCTACGCTAGCAGAAAGAGATGAACGTACCCAGCAGCGCGCATCTGCCTTGTCCATCGATGCCCACAAGGCTAAGCTCGCGGCGTTTCGCTAGCGGATGCGCTCAAGGGGCGTGGAGAACATGAATCGTCAGAAAAAGATCAAGCAGCTGTTGAAGGCCCACGCCAAGAAAGCCAACGCCAAGCTGGCGCCCAGGAGCAACAAGCCCAAGTACATCAGCAAGGCCGACCGGTTGAAGCTGGAGGTCGAGGCGATGCTGGATGCCCCAACCCAGGATCAGCCTGCGCAGGCCTGAGCCGTCAAATCTTGCCCACCGCGATCGGCAAGGCTTGTATTTTCAGGCCGCCCAGGTCGACAGCGCCGGAATCTGGCAGGCCAGCAACGCCTCGGCCGCGGGGGTCAGCGGCGCACGCCCCAGCCCACGGCGCTCTATCCATGTGCATGCCGCAATTTCTCTGCGCGCACACGGCCGATCGCCGGGGTGCAGGTGGGTGGTGAAGATGTGATGGAGAATCCCTGCCACTTCCAGGGTGCACAAGTGCAGCAGGCCATGGCCGCTCAGGCCGGTTTCCTCATGCAACTCGCGCGCGGCCGCTTCATGCGGCTGCTCGCCCTGCTCTATCAGGCCACCCGGGAAATTCCATTTACCGCCTTTCTTGCGCACGAGCAAAACCCGCCGCTCATGGAAGCAGATGATCGTCGCTCTGTGCTTGGCGGGTAGGTTTGCGTGAGGCATCGGATCGGGTGAGAACCTGTGTCAGCCATATATGACAGTTTTGTTACATCATTGACAGGCAAGTATGACGCCAAGTTCAGCCCAGGAGACACATGGCTGCGGTGAGGGATGTCAGGAAGGGTGGGAGGCCCGCTGAACAGACCTCCCGGGGCAGAGCTAACGCGTCAGCCGGCTGCCCGGGCACGCGCCGCATGCAGTTTCTTGTAGCTCTCGACCAGACGCAGGTGGCGGTCCAGGCCTTCGAGCTTCAGGCTGGTTGGGGTCAGCCCGTAGAAGCGCACGCTACCGTCCACCGAGCCGAGTGCCGCATCCATGCGCTCATTGCCGAACATGCGCCGGAAGTTGGAAACGTAGTCGTCCATCTCCAGCTCGTCGTCCAGCACCACTTCCAGCACCACGTTCAGCGCCTGGTAGAACAGCCCGCGCTCGACGGTGTTGTCGTTGAACTGCAGGAACATCTCCACCAGTTCCTTGGCCTCCTCGAAACGCTGCAGCGCCAGCTGGATCAGCAGCTTGAGCTCAAGGATGGTCAGCTGGCCCCACACCGTGTTGTCGTCGAACTCGACGCCGATCAGCGTGGTGATGGTGGTGTATTCGTCCACCTCGACCTGCTCCAGGCGCTTGTACAGCAACTTCAGCGAGCGGCTGTCGAGGCTGTGCAGGTTGAGGATGTCGGCACGGAAACCCAGCGCACGGTTGGTGTTGTCCCAGATCAGGTCCTCGACCGGGTAGATTTCCGAGTAACCCGGCACCAGGATGCGGCAGGCGGTGGCACCGAGGTCGTCGTACACCGCCATGTACGCTTCCTTGCCCAGCCCTTCCAGGATGCCGAACAGCGTCTGCGCTTCCTGCTCGTTGGAGTCCTCACCCTGGCCCGAGAAGTCCCACTCGACGAACTCGAAGTCGGCCTTGGCACTGAAGAAGCGCCACGACACCACGCCGCTGGAGTCGATGAAATGCTCGACGAAGTTGTTCGGCTCGGTCAACGCGTGGCTTTCGAAGGTTGGTTGCGGCAGATCGTTCAAGCCCTCGAAGCTGCGCCCCTGGAGCAACTCGGTGAGGCTGCGTTCCAGCGCCACTTCAAAGCTTGGATGCGCGCCGAACGAGGCGAACACACCGCCGGTGCGCGGGTTCATCAGGGTCACGCACATCACCGGGAATTCACCGCCCAGCGAGGCATCCTTCACCAGCACCGGGAAGCCCTGCTGCTCCAGCCCCTGGATACCGGCGACGATGCCCGGGTACTTGGCCAGCACCTCTTGCGGCACGTCCGGCAGGCACAGTTCGCCTTCGAGGATTTCGCGCTTGACCGCCCGCTCGAAGATTTCCGACAGGCACTGCACCTGGGCTTCGGCCAGGGTGTTGCCAGCGCTCATGCCGTTGCTCAGGTAGAGGTTTTCGATCAGGTTGGACGGGAAGTACACCGTCTGCCCGTCGGACTGGCGCACGAACGGCAGCGAGCAGATGCCACGGGCCTTGTTGCCCGAGTTGGTGTCGTACAGGTGCGAGCCACGCAGCTCGCCATCCGGGTTGAAGATCGCCAGGCAGTACTCGTCGAGAATCTCCTGCGGCAGCGCGTCCTTCGGGCCTGGCATGAACCACTGCTCGTTCGGATAGTGCACGAACGGTGCGTTGGCGATGTCCTCGCCCCAGAACTGGTCGTTGTAGAAGAAGTTGCAGTTCAAGCGCTCGATGAACTCACCCAGTGCCGAAGCCAGCGCAGCTTCCTTGGTCGCGCCCTTGCCGTTGGTGAAGCACATCGGCGACTGCGCGTCGCGTACGTGCAGCGACCAGACGTTGGGCACGATGTTGCGCCAGGAGGCGATCTCGATCTTCATCCCCAGATCGGCCAAGATCGCCGACATGTTGGCGATGGTCTGCTCCAGCGGCAGGTCCTTGCCAGGAATGTAGGTGGTGGTGTCGGACACCGGCATCAGCAGCGCCTGGGCGTCGGCGTCGAGGTTGTCGACCTCTTCGATGATGAACTCGGGGCCGGTCTGCACCACTTTCTTCACGGTGCAGCGGTCGATGGAGCGCAGGATGCCCTGGCGGTCCTTCTCGCTGATATCTTCAGGCAGCTCGACCTGGATCTTGAAGATCTGGTTGTAGCGGTTTTCCGGGTCGACGATGTTGTTCTGCGACAGGCGGATGTTTTCGGTGGGAATGTCGCGAGTCTGGCAGTAGAGCTTGACGAAATACGCCGCGCACAGGGCCGAAGAGGCCAGGAAATAGTCGAAAGGACCTGGCGCCGAGCCATCACCCTTGTAGCGAATGGGCTGATCGGCGATCACCGTGAAGTCGTCGAACTTGGCTTCAAGTCGGAGATTGTCGAGAAAATTGACCTTGATTTCCATGCGGGCACACCAGCGCGTAAAACGAAATGGGCGCCATTATCCGGGTTTTTCACCGGGAAGTCTTGCCGCGCCAGCAAGGCCCGGATCAAGGCGCCGCCGCGCCCTCCTGCTGCTGACGCCAAAGCTCAAGGTTTCGTGCCACCAGGCGTTCCGGCAGATCGCTGGACACGATCTGCTTCATCTTCGCGGCCAGTCGCTCACGCAACTGCGGCCGGTTGCACGGCGAGTCATGGGACATTGCCAGGTACAGCCCCTCGCTGGACACTGGCGGTTCGAGCACCTGCACCTGCTGGTCCACGTTCAGCACACGCGCCAGGGCCATGCCTGGAAACTGCTCGAAGATCACGTAGTCACTGCGTTTGTGCAGCAGCTTCTCGAAGGCTTGCTTGGCGCCTGGCACTGCCTCCAGGTTGAGATTGGTGCGGGCGAACTCGTCGAACTGCTCGCCATGGCTGTTGTTGACCAGCACCCCACCCTTGAGCCCGCGCAGATCGTCCCAGCCCTTATAGGGGAAGGCGCTGTCGCTGCGCACCCAGACGACACTGGGGGTGTACAGGAACGGCGGTTCGATGAAGTCCACCTCGTTCTGCCGCGCCCGGGTCAGGAAGTAGCCGGCCAGCAGGTCGACGCGCCCGGTGCGCACCTCTTCCTGGGCCCGCCCCCAGGGCCCGACATACTTCAATTCCACGTCCAGTCCAAGCTCGCCTGCCACGTGCTTGAGCAGGTCGGCATTGGCGCCGATCAGCCGCTGGGGGTCTTGCGGGTCGCGCCAGAGGTAGGGCGGATACTCGGGGTTGCCCGTGGCGGTCAGGCCCGCGCACGCCTCCACCGCCAGCGCGCCCTGAGACAGCACGCACCAGGTGAGCGACAGCAGCAGGGTCCGGCAGAAGTGGGGCTCGATCATGGATGACCCTCGTCTCGGTAGGCGGCAGGAAGAGCGACAGGGTTCAGACAGTCTGGACCAGAAACCGACAGGTGCCAGCAATGATCGCTGCACGATGCCATTCGTCGGCGCATGATGCCATCACTGCCCACGTTCGGCTGCGCCTGCCACTATTTTTCACCACCCTGCTGGCCATAACGGCCAGACCCTGTAGGCTGTGCAGTGGCCGCGAACGATCGGCCGGTACCGCCTGGGTGCCGGGCGCGCGCAGGATGACTCGTCGGCCCTTCTGCGATCTGGCCCTGATCGAGTCTCACGACCCGGACACCTGCCCCATGCCCGTCGACCTGCAAGCGCTCTACCCCAAGTTGATCCACCTGATGCTCGACACCGTCTTCGTGGTCGACCAGGACGACCAGATCGTGTTCGTCAGCGATGCCTGCGAAGCGCTGCTGGGCTACCGCGCCGAGGAACTCATCGGCACGCCGATCACGCATTACATGCACCCCGACGACCTGCCCGCCACCCGCGCCTCGATCGTCCGGGTCATGTCCGGCCAAGCGCATTTCGACTTTCGCAACCGCTACATCCGCAAGGACGGCGGCATCGTCCATATCCTCTGGGCGGCCTTCTGGTCCGAAGAAGTGGGCGCACGCATCGGCGTGGCGCGCAACGTCACCGCCCTCACCCAGGCCGAAGAAGAGCTGCGCTTTCTCGCCCACCACGACCCGCTGACCCGGCTGGCCAATCGCGCCCTGTTCAACAGCCGCCTGGATGCCGCCCTGCAGGCAGCCCAGCAGCACGGCGGCAACCTGGCCCTGCTGTTCGTCGATATCGACGACTTCAAGGAGATCAACGACACCCACGGCCACAGCGCTGGCGACCGCGTCCTGCGCCTGGTGGCCCAGCGCCTGGAACGCTGCGCCGGCGCGCATGCCACCGTGGCGCGAATCGGCGGCGACGAGTTCACCCTGTTGCTCACCGACCTGCCGTCGCACGGCGCCGTGTTCGAGAAGGTCGCGCAGATCGTCGCTGTGATGGCCGAGCCGCTGGATGCGGAGTTTGGCGGCTTCGGCATGCCGGCGTGCAGCATCGGCGTCGCCTGCTACCCAGCAGACGGGCGCGATGCCGATGCCCTGTTGAGCCATGCCGATGGCGAGATGTACCGGAACAAGCGGCGGCGCTCGCAAGCGAGCTGAGACACCGATTCAAGCGCAAGAATCTGCAAGTGCCCGCCCTCGACGCCCTGGCCAGGCTCGACGTCCCTGCCGTGCTGTCGAGCAGGCCGTTGCTGGCGAACGGGCGCCTGGTCAACGAAGCCTTCGTGCTGGATGCCACAGGCTACCGCTTCGTCCACCATAAACACTTCTTCCCCGAAGAGCGGGGCTTTCATGAACAGACCTGGTTCACCGCCGCCAAGTCGGGATTCGACGTGATCCAGGGGGGCAAGCTCAAGCTCGGTGTGCTGCTGTGTACCGAGTCGATGTTCAACGAGCGCGCCCGCCACTACGGCCGTGACGGCGCCGACCTGATCGCCGTCCCCCGCGCCTCCGGCACCGACTATCGCTACTGGGATTGCGCCGCCGCGATGGCGGCCATTGTTTCCGGCGCCTACGTGATCAGCGCCAACCGCACCGGGCAGGCTGCACAGGGTCAGCGCTTTGGCGGCCACGGCATGGCGTACTCCCCCTCTGGCCAGCCACTGGCCGTCGCCGCCACGGCTGGGCGAGAAATGACACAATGGCCTGATAACGGCCACATGCCGTCAAGCAAAGGACTTTTCAAGGATGGTGGATGCGCGTATGGCCGATGTGTACAAGGGAAGCTGCCTGTGTTCAGCGATCACCTATGAACTGCTGGTACGTCCCAAGGCCGTGAGCCACTGCCATTGCGGTCAATGCCGCAAGGCGCACGGGGCAATGTTCGCCTCCTACGGCAGTGTGCCGCGGGAGGCCTTGCGGATATCGAGCGGGGTCACGGACATCAGCGCCTATGCCTCATCGGCCTCGGTACTGCGCGAGTTCTGTGGCCGATGCGGATCGACACTGTTCTGGTCGCGCTCACAAGGTGCATTCAATGATTGGGTTTCGGTGGCACTGGCAACACTGGACACACCGTTCGAGGCCAGCAAGCACAAGCATGTGCATATTAGCGAGGAACCGCTGTGGTATTGGCGCGCCCCCGACATCACCAGTGATACCCCAACCCCAGATTGACCGCGTAGTCCCCGCGGGCCGTGCTTCCCGGCACTTGGACCTCGGCAGACGTGGCGCAGGCAAAGGCCATGGGCTCAACATGGCCGATCAGCGCCTTCGCTGTCTCCGTGGCCATCTGGCCCGCCTGCGCGGCCAGGCGCTGGAAGCCTTGCACAGTGCCCGGGTGATCTGAGCCGGGCGCGCTCATCGATAGTGACTATCGAGCACGACGATTTCTGCCCGGCGGCCGTGCTCGATAACCTGTGTTCAACGACTCGCCAGACGAATCTTCGAAACAGGAAACCCGCCGATGAACGCCACCGCCCGCCTGCTGCTCGCTGCCCTGGCCGCCCTTGGTATCGCCGCACTTGCCGGCTGTGCCAGCCATCCCGAACAGCGTCCCTATACCGCCGAGGAAACGCGCCAGTTGCAGCTCGAGGCTCTGCAACGCCGAGGCCTGTCGCAACAGGAATACGAACACCAGCGCGCTGCGATCCTGCGTGCCGACCAGGTCGAAGTGGCCGGCGACGGCCTGCGCCAGGCCCCTGCCCTGCGCGGCTGATCAGCCCTCGCGACTGCGCTGCAGCCGCGCCCGCATCCCCTCGCTGGCGCCAGGCCCCTGCACCAGCTCGCACGCTGACCAGGGCACCACACGCCCGGACTCGACCTCGACCGTCATCGGCTGCAAGGCCTTGCCCGTCCCCTTCTCCACCACCTGCACACTGACGGCCTCAGGCGCGAAATGCCGATTGCCCCAGGCGATCAGCGCATAGAGCACAGCCTGCAGGTCGCGCCCCCGTGCCCTGGGCAGGTATTCGTGGCGCAGGGGACGGGTGCTGTAGGCATGGCGCTCGAGCAGGCCGGCCTCCACCAGCGCGTTGAGCCTGCGGGTCAACATGCTCGGCGCGATCTCCAGGCTTTTGGCGAAATCGCTGATCGGCGACCTGGCGGTGCGCATCGGCGGCCAGGTGCCGGACCTACAACAGGACAGCGAGGCCGGCTTCGATCCGGACCGCGTACTGCCGGCCAAGGAGCAGCGCAAGGTCGATCGTTTCATCCTGTTCGCCCTGGGCGCCGCGCAGGAGGCCCTGGCACAGGCCGGCTGGCAACCGCAAACCGTCGAACAGCAGGAACGCACGGCAACCATCATCGGTACTGGCGTGGGCGGCTTCCCGGCCATTGCCGAGGCCGTGCGCACCACCGACAGCAAAGGCCCGCGCAAGCTGTCGCCCTTCACCATTCCCTCCTTCCTCGGCAACCTGGTCGCCGGACAGGTGTCGATCGCCCACGGGCTCAAAGGCCCGCTGGGTACACCGGTCACCGCGTGCGCGGCCGGGGTGCAGGCGATTGGCGACGCCGCGCGGATGATCCTGGCCGGTGAAGCGGATGTGGCGCTTTGCGGGGGCGCGGAGGCGGCGATTCATCGTGTCAGCCTGGCCGGCTTTGCGGCAGCGAGAGCCTTGTCGAGTGATTTCAACGAGCACCCGGAACAGGCCTCGCGCCCGTTCGACACGGCACGCGACGGCTTCGTCATGGGCGAAGGCGCCGGCCTGCTGGTGATCGAAGAACTGCAGCACGCACTGGCACGCGGCGCCACGCCGCTGGCCGAACTGGTGGGCTACGGCACCAGCGCCGACGCCTATCACATCACCTCGGGGCCGGAAGACGGCGACGGCGCGCGACGCGCCATGACCCTGGCCCTGCGCCAGGCCGGTATCCAGGCCGCACAGGTGGGCCATCTCAATGCCCACGCCACCTCGACACCAGTGGGCGACAAGGGCGAACTGGCAGCGATCAAGGCGGTGTTCGCCGACGTACCTTCGCCGGTGATCAGTGCAACCAAGTCTGCTACCGGCCACTTGCTGGGCGCCGCCGGCGGTATCGAGGCGATCTTCACCGTGCTTGCCCTACGCGACCAACGGGCACCGGCCACGCTCAACCTGGTCGACCCTGACCCGGCAGCTGCCGGGCTGGACATTGCCGCAGGCCAACCACGTCCGCTGGATACCGAATACGCGCTGTCCAAAGGCTTCGGTTTCGGTGGCGTCAATGCCAGCGTGATTTTCAAGCGCTGGGAGGGTTGAGCCACTGGTCGGCACGCAGGCGTTTGATTAGTCTTGGCCATCGCATCGAGCACACCAGGGAGCACTACCGATGTCCAGACACGACCGCTATGAAGCCGCTCTGCAGGCGCTGGGTTATTCGTTCGATGGCCCGCTGAAGATCGGCGGCGACTATGTGCCAGTGCTGCACCTGGGCGACCAGGTGTACATCAGCGGGCAGATCCCGCGGGTCAACGACACGGTGGTGCACCCGGGGCGGGTGGGCGAGGACGTCAGCCTCGCCGACGCGCAGATCGCCGCCAAGGTCAGCGCCCTGCGCTGCCTGAAGCTGCTGAGCGAAAGCCTGGGCTCGCTGGACAAGGTCAAGGGAATCGCGCGGATCAGCGTGTTCGTGCAGTCGGCGGCGGATTTCACCCAGCAGAGCGAAGTGGCCAACGGCGCCTCGGCGATCCTGCATGAGGTGCTGGGCGACGCCGGCAAGCATACCCGCACCTCGGTGGGGGTGTACCAGTTACCAAAGAATGCCGCGGTGGAGATTGACCTGATCGCGGTAGTGTAGGTGTAAAGGGCTGGCCTGCAGCCCCTTCAGCCTTGCAGCCCTTCGACCACCTGCGCCACCGTGGTCACCTGGCGAAAATGGTGGGTCCACAGCTCGATACCCAGCTTGCCCGAGCGGTCCAGTGAAGAGCCCACCGTCAGGTCAGTGACCAGGGTCGGGTTCAGCCCGGCATCGAACAGCGCGAAGCCGGCGGCCAGTACGCAGGTTTCGGTCTGCAGGCCGCAGACCAGCACGCGCTCCACGCCCAGTTTCTTGAGGTAGTCGATGGCCTCGGGGGTCTGCCCGTAGCCATGCTTGACGAACACTTCGTCCGCCTCGACCAGGCTCTCGTCCTCGCGCGCCGGGTGCCAGCCGAGTTGCTGCTGGAACGGCGTGACCTGCTCGTCGTGCAACTCGACCGACGCGATGGCGGGGAGTTTCGCGGCCAACGCGCGGATTCCGTCGATCAGCCACTCGGGAGGGCTGAAGGTGGACTGGACATCGACGATAAGCAAAGCCTGCCGCATGGGGTTCTCCGGGGGACGACAT
Source organism: Pseudomonas sp. SYWMCR5 (assembly GCF_057197165.1). NCBI lineage: Bacteria > Pseudomonadati > Pseudomonadota > Gammaproteobacteria > Pseudomonadales > Pseudomonadaceae > Pseudomonas > Pseudomonas sp. SYWMCR5. Next base: position 73,308 of record NZ_JBXUNH010000002.1, on the reverse strand, counting down.
GAGGCGGCGGAGTATATCGTCCGTGGGCGATCGTTGCAGGCCTTGGAGCTTGGGTAAGCCACGAGCAGGTGGACCAGCGGCACGCAGGGGGAGACCGTGACCAAGACCCTGCGCTTGCGCTGATGCGCTAGACTGCGCGCTCCACTACGCAAGGAGGCAACATGGGTATTCGCGGACAGGATCGACAGATCGACAACATCGAGTTCAACGTCACCGACATCAGCCGCAGCAAGGCGTTCTACGGCGACGTTTTCGGTTGGACCTTCACCGACTACGGCCCCACCTATACCGAGTTCTCCGACGGCCGCCTGAGCGGCGGTTTCACCACCGGCGAAGCGGTACGGCCCGGAGGGCCGCTGGTCATCCTCTACGCCGCCGACCTCGACGCAACCCAACAGCGTGTAGAAGCCGCCGGCGCTCGCATCAGCCGCGCCACCTTCGCCTTCCCTGGCGGTCGGCGCTTCCACTTCATCGACCCGGACGGCTACGAACTGGCGGTGTGGACCGCCTCGTAACGCGGCTCAGGCAGTCGGAATGGTCCCCCCATCCACCACGAATTCGGTGCCGGTCACCGCTGCTGCGGCAGGCGAGGCCACGAAGCCGATGACGTTGGCCACCTCCTTAGGGCTGGCGGGCCGACCCAGGGGGATGCCGCCCAAGGCCTGCATGATGATGCGCTTGCCACCCTCGTAATCGGTGCCCGCCTCGCTGGCCAGGCGCTCGGCCAGGGCTACCGAGGCCTCGGTCTCGATCCAGCCGGGCGCGACCCGCACCACGCGCACGCCCTTGGGCGCGACTTCCTTGGACAGGCTCTTGCTGTAGGTCGACAGCGCCGCCTTGGCCGCCGCGTAGGCGGTGGTGGCCTCCGGCAGCGGCAGATGGTGCTGGATTGAGGTGACGTGAACGATCACCCCGCCGCCCTGCGCCAGCATGCCGGGCAACAGGGCGCGATCCAGGCGCACGGCAGGCAGCAGGTTGAGGTCCAGTTCCTGTTGCCAATGCGCCTCGCCCAGTGCGGCAAAGCCCCCGGCCGGTGCGCTGGAGCCGCCCAGCACATGAACGATGACATCGACCCCGCCCAGTTGCCGCTCGACCTCGCCCGCCAACTGCTCGCACCCCGCGAGGGTGGTGAGGTCGGCGCTGACGAACGACGCCTGAGGGGCATCGGCGGGCGCGCTGCGCGCGCAGGTCAGCACCCGGGCGCCCAGTTCGACGAACAGCTCGACCGTGGCCTTGCCCAGGCCCTTGGTGCCGGCGGTGACCAGTACGCGCTTGCCGCGCAGGGTTTCTGATGGATCACTCATGGATATTCTCCGGTGGTAGCAACCTGGGTTGCGGATAGAATCGTGTTTTTGTCCGAACGAGCCGAACCATGGAGCGCGTCAGCCTCAATGACCTCGATGCCGTCCTCGCCATCGCCCGACGCGCCAGTTTTCGCGCGGCGGCCATCGACCTGGGGATGTCCACCACTGCCTTGAGCAACGCCATCGGCAAGCTCGAGGCGAACCTTGGCGTGCGCCTGTTCAACCGCACCACGCGCAGCGTGTCGCTGACCGATGCAGGGCGCCTGTTCGTCGAGCACGTCGCCCCGGCGCTGGGCGAGGTACAAGGCGCCCTGGAGGTAGTACGCGCCCAGCGCGAACAGCCCAGCGGCATGCTGCGCATCAACGCTGCGGCCTTCGCCGCACGCGAGATCATCGGGCCGCTGATACTGGAGTTCCTGCGGCGCTATCCGCAGATGCAGGTGGACCTGGTCACCGAGGGGCGGCTGGTGGATATCGTCGCCGACGGTTTCGACCTGGGCGTGCGGGTCGCCGACCTGGTGCCCAGTGACATGATCAGCCTGTCCCTCGGCCGGCCGCAGCGCTATGCCGTGGTCGCCTCCGCTGCCTACCTGGTCGCGCGGGGCACGCCAAGGCTGCCAGCCGACCTGCAGCGCCACAGTTGCATCCGCGTGCGCCTGCCCGATGGCGCACTGTTCCGCTGGCGCTTCGCCAACGGCAACAGCGCACAGCAGATCGAGGTGCAAGGGCCAATCACCCTGGATGAGGCCAGCCTGGCACGTACTGCCGTCATGGCTGGCGTGGGCCTTGGCTACTTCATGGAACAGGATGTGCGCGAGGACATCGCGGCCGGTCGCCTGGTGCGCGTGCTGGACGACTGGACGCCACCATTGCCGGGGCTGTGCCTGTACTACGCGGGGCGGCGCAATCCCTCGGCAGGCATGACCGCGTTTCTCGCACTGGCTCGGGAAGTGGCAGAGCAGGCGTGCCGCGAGGGCACGTGAGACAGGGACTTGCTGCATGGGCTGACGGCCTCGCCGGATGTCGGTGAGGCACAGGTTATGCGTTCAGGATCGTCTCGATAAGAAGGATAAATCAGGACGTTTCATTGCGATTTTCAGGATAGTCAACCCAGCACTCAGCGCTGTTCGAGAATCCACTGGGTAATGGCCTGCAAATCTTCCTCGCGGGCTTGCGCCTGTGGCGGCATCGGCACCACGCCCCATTGCCCCCGGCTGCCCTGCCGAATACTTTGCACCAGCTGCCCGGTGCCCTTGCTGCCATCGCGATAACGCGCGGCAATCTCTCGCCAGGACGGGCCCACGGCCCGCACATCCAACTGGTGGCAAGCGCTGCAGGCGTAGCGCTGCATCACGGCGGGGGGCTCGGCGAGTACCTGTGCACTGGCGAACAGCAGCAGCCCGGCTGCGATCACGGCACCTCGAGGCATAGGCATAGGCATAGGCATGGTCCTGAAAACGGTGGGCCGTCGAGGGTACCGGTTACACCGATCCTGCAACAGGGCTGGCGGCGCAAACTGTTATCCTCCCTCGATCCCCACCAGCAGACACGACCATGACCGAAGGCCCGACCGCCCTCCCCCCACTCAATGCCCTGCGTGTGTTCGAGGTTGTCTCGCGCCACCTGAATTTCCGCCTGGCGGCCGAGGAGCTGGGTGTCACCCAGGCTGCCGTGGCCCAGCAGGTACGGGGACTGGAGGCGAGCCTGGGCATCAGGCTGTTCGAACGTCTGCCACGTGGTTTGCGCCTGACCGACGCGGGCTTGGGCTACAGCCACAGTATTCGCAACGCCTTGGCCCTGATCGGCGAAGCCACTGCGGCACTGCGCCCGGACAACCTTCACCTCACCGTCAGCGTCACCCCGACCTTCGCCTCGAAATGGCTGATCCCCCGGCTGAGTTCGTTCACCGAGGCCCATGGCGAGATCGACCTGCGGGTGCTGGCCACCGATCGCCTGTCGCGCTTCCAGGCCGACGGCGTGGACCTTGCCGTGCGCTACGGCCATCCGCCTTTCGGCGCCGGGCTCAACACTGAACTGCTGCTCAGGCAGCGGGTGGTCGCGGTGGCCAGCCCTGCACTGCTGGCGCAATGGGGTGCACCGCACAGCCTCGAGCAGTTGCAGCATTTCCTGCTGCTGCACGATGCGCATAATTTCTGGCCTGAATTCATCACCCAGCTGTTCGGCCAGCCGACACAGCCGATGCCGAAGAACGTGCGTTTCAACCAGACCTCGCTGGCCATCGAAGCCGCCGTGGCCGGGCAAGGGCTGGCGCTGTCCAGCGAACTGTTCGTGCAGGAAGACCTGCAGGCCGGGCGGCTGGTGCAGGTGTTCGAGCAGGCGCTGGAGATGGACAAGCACTTCTATCTGGTCTGGCCCCGCAGGGGCGGCACGCCTACCGCTCTGGACGTGGTTCGCGGCTGGCTGCTGGAGCAGGTAGAAACGCCCTGAGGCAATAGATTTTCTACTGAATAGACAAGCCCCTGCTGCCTCCCTGCCAGCGGCATACGGGTGCTAGGCTGATCCCATCACATCAGCCAAGCATTCCATTGGAGGTCACATGTCAGTAGAAAAAGTAGCGATCATCACCGCCGGCGGTAGCGGTATGGGTGCAGCCGCGGCGCGGCGCCTGGCGGCAGACGGATTCAAGGTGGCAATCCTGTCTTCATCGGGCAAGGGCGAGGCCCTGGCCAACGAACTGGGTGGCATCGGCGTGACCGGCAGCAACCAGTCCAACGACGACCTGCAACGCTTGGTCGGCACCGTGCTGGAGAAATGGGGGCGCATCGACGTACTGGTCAACAGCGCAGGCCATGGCCCGCGCGCGCCGATCCTGGAAATCAGCGACGACGACTGGCACAAGGGCATGGACACCTATCTGCTCAATGTCATTCGCCCGACCCGCCTGGTCACCCCGACCATGCAGAAACAGCAAAGCGGCGTGATCATCAACATCTCCACCGCCTGGGCCTTCGAACCCAGCGACCTGTTCCCGACCTCGGCCGTGTTCCGTGCCGGCCTTGCAGCCTTCAGCAAGATCTTCGCCGACACCTATGCCAAGGATAACGTGCGGATCAACAACGTCCTGCCCGGCTGGATCGACAGCCTGCCGGCCACCGAGCAGCGCCGCGACAGCGTGCCACTCAAGCGCTACGGCAAGAGCGAGGAAATCGCCGCGACCATTGCCTTCCTGGCCAGCGAAGGCGCGGCCTACATCACCGGGCAGAACATCAAGGTCGATGGCGGACTGACCCGAGGGGTATGAACCTCGCCGCGTGCCTCAGTCGGCAGGTACGCTGAAACCCTTGGCGAAGGTTGGGGTAACGTCCAGCCGTTGCGTCATCAGGCCATGGGCGTGGTAGAAGTCGGCGGTCTCCTGCTGCTGGGCCACGGTGTGCTCATCGCTCCCCTGCCAGTGCGGCGGCCGGAAACTCGGCCCAGTGGATGTCGTAGGGCAGGTCGCGCAGTGCATCGGCAGCTTCGAGCTGGGCGCGCATGTTGCCCTTCTGGTCACCGATGCGCAGGGTCAGGCGCTCGGCGGCAAAGACCTGGGTTGCCAGCAGCAGGCTGGCGGCAATCGGCAGAAGGCGGGAACGGATCGGCATGGCGCTCCTCGGGGGTGGACGTGCGCTGGAGCACTGACTGTACCGAGTCGCTATAAATAAATTAAATTGATTTTAGCAATAAACTAATATGCAAATTATTTTATAAGTCATAACCCTGTAGAGACAGGCCGCCATGATGGAGGCCCACCTCTACAGGCTTCGGCTCAGTCCTTGGTCCGTTGCAGCAGGCTGTCGAAACGCTTGCCGTCGATCAGGTAGGTCATGCGCACCTGGCCGTTTTCCAGCGGCTCCAGGGTCATGGGCGTATTGGTCTTGTGGTAGGGATGGCGGAACAGCGCCGGCTTCTCGGTGTAGGCGTAGCTGTTGAAGGCCAGGGTATCGCCGGTCCAGCGCACGTTGTTGTACAGGTAGTGCCAGTTCTCGTCCGGGCGGTGATAGAGGTAGACGCCGCTGGCGTCACGCACGACCTCGATCTGCACCGCCCCGGCCTTGCTCGCCCACTTGCCGATATAGCGCTCCAGCCCCGCATGGGCTGGCACCGCCGGCGCCGGGGTGAAGTCACTTGCCTGAAACGGCGTGCGCCGCGCAGTCTCGCCCTTGGTATCGACGTACAGGTCACACAGCGGCGCCACCTGCTCGACCTTGCGGTAGAGGAAGGTGAGCTGGGCATCGGCGACCGGCATGCTCAACATCATGACCTTCGGGGCAAAACCCAAGACCTTCAGGTCGAACGCACGCGCCTCGGACTGAACGTGGATCGAACTGCCGTCCTCCGCGACCTTGTAGTCGGAGACTTCTACGGCCTGGGTCTTGGGCTCGGCGCAGTTGAACGGGTGCAGCAGCACCTTGCCGTCAGCCTTGTATTCGGCGACGTTGGCGATGCCGTTCTTCAGCGGCATCATCGCCCAGATACCGACGATCGCACCCTTGTCGGTGCGCAGGGAAACCTGGTCTTTGCTCGGCGAGTGGCCGGCACAGCCGCCCAGGAACAGGGCGCTCAGGGCGAGAGGGAGTAGCGGTTTGAACACGATGATCATCCATGGTTGGTCGAAGGCAGCCGCCCCGTGCTTGGGGTGTCCCGGCTAAAAGCGGCTGGCCATCATCGCATGAAACGCTCTCGGATCACCCTACTCGGCCCACTCGCGCAAGCGCTGAATGAACTCGGCCAGTGGAACCCGCACTACCGGCCAGTCAGCCACGTGGTGATGGCGCAGCACAGCGGTGTCCGCCTCGAAAGTCACCAGGAAGGCGTTGCCACTGTAGGTGACATCGGCCGATCCGTAGCGCACGGCCTCTGCCTTTTCCAGCAGGGTATCGATGCTTTCGCGAGTCAACTCTTCGGCGATGAATGCCTGCAAGCCATCGGAAACGGTCATGGGCGTACTCCTGTCGCACGGTAAAAAAACGGTCGCCACGGGTACCTGCCCCGTGGCGACGAGTGGATGCAATCAGGGTTTAGGATAGGCGGTATTGATCAGATCGCCGTTCAAATAGAACACGATATCGAACGCAGCGGCCGGTGTGCCCTTCTGGCACTCGGTCCCCGACGAGCCCACATACTTGCTCTTGTTCGAGGCATCCTGGACCTTGGTGGCGTAGGCATTGCGCACCGCCGCGATCACCTGGGTCTCGGTGCAGCGATCGGGGAACATCGTGGAAATGCTCTTCGTCCCGCTTCTGGCACCCTCGGCGATGGTGAAGTTCTTCAAGGTGTAGATATCACCCGCGCCGTGCGTTCCGGCCGGTGCATTGCTGACGCTGTCGGGGTTGATCCCGCCCGGACGGCTGTGGAAGCCCTTGGCAACGTCAGGTGCGCTGACCTCACCGCAGAAGATGTGCTGGGCATTGATCCGCGGGGTGCCGGCCAGGATTCCCTTGCTGCAGGTCGGGTCGGCCTGGGCGGCACCGATGCCGGCCAGGGTCACCAGGCTGACCAGGGCCAGGCGTGTGCAGTTTCTGACAATACGCTTGTTCATCGTGAAGCTCCTTTTCGTTGGGTTGAATCATTGATGCGTTGCTCGGGCGAGTGCCCGGCAAAGCGGTCACAGCCCCAGCAGCCACTTGGCGCGGGTCAGGTAGGCGATGCGGTCGTCGAGGCCGTTGAAGCCGCCGTTGATGCGGCGGGTGACTTCCTTCACGTCGTCTTTGTCGGCGTAGGTGTTGAGCTTGCGGCTGTCCCAGAACCAGCCCGCGACATCCACCGCCAGGAACGGGTCGGTACTGACCAGGGTGGGCGCATCCTTGAGTTCGAAGTCGCGCCCGCAGGCCTGGCCGTACTGGCGGTAGTTGGCCCGCCCGGTCAGCTGGATCAGGCCTCGTCCCTTGAAACGCTTGCCGTCGCCCGACTGGGTGTTGCCCAGGTCCTTGCGCCCTTCATAGGCGCTGCCGCTGGCGATTTCCTCGGTGTAGAGCAGGCACCCGCTTTCATGAGCGATCTGCGCCAGGAAGTGCGCCTGGCGCAGTGGCGTGTCGATCTTGTAGCGAGCGAACACATCGAGGATGGGCTGTCGAAACGCCTCGACCTTGGCGCCGGTCGCATGGATCAGCACCGCCCACAAGGTCGCCGTGCCGATCGTCGACGGCAGGCCTGCGCGCAGGGCGTTCAGGGTGTTGTCGTTGGCGCTGACCGTCTTGCTCTGGGCAATGCCCTGGAGTTCCTGGTAGCGCTTCAGGGCCGTGCGCGAGCCCGGCCCCCAGAGCCCGTCGGTAACCAGGGCACAGACGAATTCGCCGCGCCCGCTGTTCATGTTGAGCAACAACTGCAGGGTGCGGACATCGCCCTTGTCGTTGTTGCCACCTTCACCAACCGATTGCTTGATGCACATGCTTGCCTCCTTGCAGCGGGCACGACTTTCCCGTCGGCGACGGCGATTGCCTGCCTTGCGCTGGTTTCGATAGAGATTGCGGTGGGTCGAGCGGGTCTGGCCGCTACTTGCGAACGAGGGTCAGGCGAGCGCCGAACCTGTCCTTCTTGTTGCGGCTGAACACCTGGACCTGAAGATCGTTGCCGACCGGCCAACCGAGCACGTAGCCCTTGTCCAGCGCGGCGCAGTAGCCAGCATCGGCCTTGGTGATGGGGTAGCGAATGGCATCGGCGATCCGGGATGGCGAGCCCAACTCCAGATTGCACGACCAGGTATCGATGCGCAGTCGGCCTTTCCCTTCACGTCCCTCGTCGGGAATGACCAGTATCAGGTCGAGGAACTCGTCCTCGGTCTCGAACTGCCCGACGTATTTCTGCTCGGCAAACGCCGGCAGCAGTGTCGCCAGTGCCAGTGCACCAGCCAGTGTTGCAAGGGTGGATTTCATATCGACTCTCCTTGTTGAATGAATGCACATGTTCAGAACGCCAACAGCAAGCCCGCCCATTCGGCGATGGCGATCGCCAACTCCGGACGCACCAGGCCCAGTGCCATCAGCGCTACCAGCAGGCCGGCACCGATGCCGATCACCAGTCGCCTGGGGCCGGACATCCTGCGGCTGCGAACCGACTTCAGATCGATGATCGATTTCAAGGCACTGCCCTCCTCCGGGGATAGAACCAACAGCATCGAACGGTCATTGCGCCTGCTCATCGCCTGGCCTCCTGTAGATCCCCAGCAGCTCGCCATCCACGCGCACGACGATGGCCTCGTTGCCATAGCCCGGCACCTCGATGCTCAACGCATGACTGCCCCGTCCGCGTGCAGGCGTACCGCCGACACGCAACGCCAGACCTTCCCCGACCGGCTCCACCGTGGCGTCCAGCACCAGGCTCAACGAAGCCACCTGGGTGCCCGGCCATAGTCGATTGCAGGCCTGCTGCGCACGCTGCATCTCGGCGCCCAGCGCCATCACGAACTGTTCCAGGCTGCCCATCACGATTGCTCCGCCTCGTCCGTCAGCCAGTAGGGCCTGCGGGCGAAACCGACGTGGTAGGTCAATGCCTGCAGCACGACCTGGTGCTCGCCGATGTTGAGCAGCTTGAAGCTCTTCTCGATGCCCAGCACCCGCCCGCGCGGCGTGCCGCTCAGGCAGCGGTTGAGCAATGCGGCCTGTGCCTCGACCGCCTCCTCCGGGGTCAGCTTTTCCGGATCGAGGCTGCCGACCACGATGCGCTTCACATATCCAACATCCGTCAAATCAAACATCACGGCATTCCCTCTCCGGAAAAACTGGTTGCCAGCGTCGGCCTGCGGATCAGGCCCATCCCTCGCCAGCGTGTCGCTCAGGACATCCGCGCATCACGCGGCGATCTTGGGCGTGACCGACTGGGCGATGATGTCCATCACCCGCGCCAGGCCTTCAGGCATGCCATCGTCCACGGCATGGACCTCGACGTGGTACTTCGCCGACTGGTCGGTGGAACGGGTGTTCTCCTTGTGCGAGGCCACCGAACCGGACACGTTGACCTTGGCGCTGAACGGCCCCCAGCCCAACTTGGCCTCGGCGGAGAAGCTGCCGGAGCGGTCTTCGGTGTCGCGTGACTGCTCGGAGTTGCGCACCTCCATGTCGAAGCTGATGTCCACCTTGTTGATCGCAAGGTTGGGCACCTTCACCACCGCCAGCAGCGGCAGTTGCAGCTCGACTTTCTCGATGGCGGCCGGATCGTCTTCGGTCGGTGCCGAACGGTCGTAGCGGAACGACACGTTGCGGATGTCGCCGACATCGTTGGGGCCGGCGTTGGCCGGGTCGGCCGGGGGCAGGAAGCCAATCACCTTGATGAAGTTCGCGGTGGCATTGGCCAGGCGGACCTGAGCGTCGCAGGCAGCGCTCAGGGGGGCACCGATCAGGTCTGCCATCGGCAGGCCGCGGAATTGGTTACCCATAACAAAGTCAGACATGACGTCTCTCCTAGATCAATTTATCGAGGTTGTGGATCAGTCGCGCCATGCCCTCGGACGAGGGCTGGGTTTCGACTCTGAGGGTGACGCGCGCCACTGGCCCGCTTTCACCATTTCGGCGAACGCCCATATCGACGTTCAAAGGCGTGTGTGTATCGGTCGGCCACGGCGAGTCGGGGTCGACCTCGCCGGCCTGTGCAGCGCTCGGCTCACGGTCATCGGCATGCAGGCCGACCTCGAAGTCGATCTGCATGTCCTTGACGGTCAGCAAACGCGAGCCGACCAGCGACAGCAGGGGCACCCGTACCAGGCGCTCCTCGCCCTCCTTGGCATCGGGCGACTGCAGCGGCAGGCGCACATCGACACTGACCGGACGGTTGTCGTCATCGAAGTACTGGCGCACGGTCGCCATCTGGAAGCGCTGGATCTTGTCCTGGGCCTCGGCCACGGCACCGGCAATGCTCTGGATCAAGTGATGAAGGGAGTGGTTCGCCACGACAGACGCTCCTTGTCGATTGTCGGTGCCGGGCGCGGGCCGTCACGGGAACGGGCCATCTGCGGCTGACACCTGTTGTGGGTGGTGAGGTCAGGTTATGGCCAGTGACAGGCGCCGTCCCGGCATGGGCGTCCCGAAAACCTGGATGTGCGTCCCAGGTTCATCTGGCCGTGCACTCAGCCATGGATCAGTTCCCTGATCCAGTGATCGAGCACAGGCCGCTCGCCATTGGCCGGCACCAGGCAGCAGAATCCCGAGACGCCGCCATTGTTCAGCGCCGTACGCGCAGCCCGCGGCGAGAGACCGAACGCCTTGCGGAACAGGCGACTGAAATGGGTTTCGTCGACAAAGCCATGGTCGTAGGCCAGATCGCCGATGCGCCGACCGGCGTTGGTGCTGTCGCACAGGGCGAACAGGCAGCGACGCAGGCGGCGTTGCAGCAGGTAGTGGCGCACCCCGCCGAAGCGCTCGAACGAGCGGTACAGCTGGCTGCGCGAAGTGCCGACTTCCTTGGCCAGCACCGCCGGGGTGAGGTCTTCTCGGTGCAGGTTGCGTTCGATGTGCAGGCGTACACGACGCCCCAGGTCAGCCTGGCCTGCGACCTGGGCCTGCGCCTGGCCAGCCATGGCCTTGGCCAGGCAGGCCGCGACCATCCCCAGTAGCGGCAAGGCCAGACGTAGCGCTTCATCCATGCCCAGCTGCGGCGCGGTGGCCTCCAGCGACGACAACAGACGCGCCAGCAACATACCGGCGGCCGTCTCCCGACGCAGCACCAGGCCATGCAACTGGCCGGCGTCGAACAACAGCAGCGATAGCGCTGTGCGCGGTATGAGCAGGCTGATCCCCTCACTGGCCGCCATGCTGAACGTGGCCGGTTGCGCCAGATCGAGCAACACCACGTCCCACGGGCGCACCCGCAGGCCATTGGCGCAGGCCAGGCCACGCTGCAGTGGCAAGTGCAACAGGTAGTGATCGAGGTCGCACCACCCCAGGCGGGTGCTGTCGCGCCGATAACGGGCTGCGTCCAGATGGCCGCTGCAAAACAGAAAACGACTGAAGTGGTAGACCGTCAGGGAAGTGCAAAAGGGCGTGGCTCTGCGAGCACCGACATCGAACAGCACGCTGGCGAGCAACTGCCAGTGGGCCAGATCCTGGACCGAGGTGTGCGTAGCAGAACTGCTGAAGGTGGGCAGCAGCGCAGTGTCCTGCGCTGCTGGGGTTTGCGATTGCGGGGTAAGGGTTGATTCCATGGTTCCGACTCACTGTCCATAGTGGAGCCGGAAAGTTGGTTCACTCCCGAGGGGGCTGCATCATTTTGCCATCATCACTTCCTGACTCATTCGATCCGCGGATGCTGTTGCACCAGCACCTTGCGCTTGGCCTCGAGTTCGGCGATCTGCTCGTCGATGTCCTCGATCTTCTGCTCGATGGTGTCGTGGTGCTCCTGCAGCAGTTCCTTGGCTTCCTCCAGGTCCGAGGCCGCAGGCGCCGCGCCGCGCAGCGGCTTGTTGGCGGTCTCTTTCATGGTCAGCCCGGTGAGCAGGCCGATCACGGCGATGACCATCAGGTAGTAGGCCGGCATGTACAGGTTGTCGGTGCTTTCCACCAACCAGGCGGCGATGGTCGGGGTGAGGCCGGCGATCAGCACCGAGATGTTGAAGGCGCTCGCCAGGGCGCTGTAGCGGATGTGGGTGGGGAACATCGCCGGCAAGGTCGAGGCCATCACACCGATGAAGAAGTTCAGCAGCACCGCCAGGATCAGCAAACCGGCGAAGATCACCCCGAGGCTGCCGCTGTTGATCAGCATGAACGCCGGAATCGACAGCACGAACAAGCCGACGCTGCCTACCACGATGAAGGGACGTCGGCCGACCTTGTCGCTGAGGAAGCCGATCACCGGCTGCACGAACAGCATCCCGACCATGATCGCGATGATGATCAGCACGCCGTGGTCTTCGCTGTAGTGCAGGTTGTGCGACAGGTAGCTGGGCATGTAGGTGAGCAGCATGTAGTAGGTGACGTTGGTCGCGATCACCACACCGATGCAGGTCAGCAGGCTGCGCCAGTGCTTGGTGGCCACCTCCTTGAACGACACCTTGGGCCCCGAGGCCAGGCCTTCGCGATCACCCTGCTCGAGCTTGTCGACGTGCTGCTGGAAGGCTGGCGTCTCCTCCAGGGCGTGGCGCAAGTAGAGGCCGATGATGCCCAGCGGCAGCGCGACCAGGAACGGCAGGCGCCAGCCCCAGTCGAGGAATTTCTCCTCGCCGACGATGGCCGAGATCATCACCACCATACCGGCACCCAGCACGAAGCCTGCGATCGAGCCGAAGTCCAGCCAGCTGCCGAGGAAGCCGCGCTTGCGGTCCGGGGCGTACTCGGCGACGAAGATCGAGGCGCCGGTGTACTCGCCGCCGACCGAGAAGCCCTGGGCCATCTTGGCCAGCAACAGCAGGATCGGCGCCCAGATGCCGATCGAGGCATAGGACGGTATCAGGCCAATGGCGAAGGTGCTCAGCGACATGATGACGATGGTCGCCGCCAGGACTTTCTGGCGACCGTAGCGGTCACCCAGGGCGCCAAAGAACAGACCGCCCAGCGGCCGGATCAGGAAAGGCACCGAGAAGGTAGCCAGAGCCGCGATCATCTGCACGCTGGGCGAGGCGTCGGGGAAGAACACCTTGCCCAGGGCGTAGGCGACGAAGCCGTAGACGCCGAAGTCGAACCACTCCATGGCGTTGCCGAGCGCCGCGGCGGTGATCGCCTTGCGCATCTTGGCGTCGTCGACGATGGTGATGTCTTTCAAGCCGATCGGCTTGACTCTCTTGCGTGATTTCATAAGTGCTTACTCTGTAGCTGACCTGTCGTGACAATCCGCTGTCCCCGGGGCAGATCGGGCGGGCGAACGGTTTTTGGCCACGCAGCCAAAGCAATAGTGGCAACGGGCCCTATGGGGTCAGATACAAATGGACACTAAATAATTCCGCACTTGATGATTTTTTCCTGGTGTCCGCTGCGACAGAGGTACGCCGCCGCACCTGCAGGACACAGGTGCAAACGCGGCGAATGAGCGAGCAATGCCTGGGTGTAGGTCATCCATGACCTCAAAGAAGCGCTGTACCTGGGTGACCGAGTGATCGTGATGGATGCCCACCCGGGGCGCATTCGCGAAGACCTGCCTATCGACCTGGCACATCCTCGCGAGCGCCCCCATCCTGCCCTGCAAGTCTTGAAACAGCGCCCGCTCAAGCAGCTAGCCTCCAACCCACGGATGCGCGTCCAGCATGCTCAAGGTGAACGCCAGGACCAACTCGCGCTCGGCAGTACTGCGCTCCTCGGCCAACGTCTGGATATCGTCGAGCACGCCCTGCTCAGGCGAGGACTCGACCTCGGCCATCAGTGCTTCGAGGCGCTCATGGTAGGGCTGGTTCAGCGTTTCGAAGGCTTCGGCCTGCGTGTTGCGCAGGTAGTCCTGCCAGAAACTGCGCTGTACCAACGATGCGGCAATGCGGGCATTGGTTTCCGCCTGCAGGATCGCCGTGCTCGCCCGACGCAGTTCTGCCTCCCCGACATCGGAGAACATCCGGTGGTACATGTAACGTGACTGGGCCGGCAACCCGAGCGGCTTGACCAGCCCGGCCCGGTAAGCCAGATGCACCTCTACCTCGTCGTGCAAACCATAGGGATTGGCGATACGTGCCTGCTGAATGTGCCGGGCGGCGATGCTGTCGACCTCGTCCAGCCGATACAGCTCGCGGCCCAATTGCGTCAATGCGGGGCCAACCGCAGCGGGGGCCAGCCCGATGGTACGTGTGGCGACCAGGGCGCGAACTTCCAGCAGGCTGAGAATCAGCAGCATCTGGTCGGAGCAGGTACGTGGCCCGGCAGCCTGCTGGAAGATCGCCTCGCGAACCTCGCTGTTCTGTACGCAGGCGTCGATCACCTGCCAGACCCTGCGTCGCAGATCCAGCCCCTGCATTGCGTAATCACGGGAGCGGCCAAGATCATGCAGGAAGCGCATCAGGTCACTGCTACCCGGCTCGTGCAACAGACCATTCCATTGGCCCTCGCGCACCGTCCGCTGCGCATCGGTGGAACCTGCCAGCCAGAGTTCGAGCGACTACTGCCCTCCCGGGGCATGTCGGCGCAGGGGCACGATCACCGCAGCATCCTCTCCCATTGCGGTACGCAGTGTGGCCTGTGCTGTTTCAGGCAGCGGATTGTCATGCAGGCTCAGGCCGGCCAGGCGACGACGCGAACGCGCAAGAGTCGGGCTCATGTCGCTGATGTTGTTGTCGCGCAGGTCGATATCCTCGAGCTGCGGATGCATGTACACCTCGACTGGCAGCTCGACCAACCCCGTACCGCGCAATGACAGACGCTGCAGGTTCTCCAGGGGACCAAGCGGCGGCAGTCGGCCGATGGGGTTGTGCGCAAGGTCCAGGGTACGCAGTTGCGTCAGCACGCTCAGCCTGGCCATGCCGGCTTCGTCGATGACGATCTGGTTGCCGGCCAGGTGCAGTTCGGTGAGCTGCGTCAGTAGTTGCAGCCCTTCAGGGATGCTGTCGATCAAGTTGTCACGCAGATCGAGGCTGCGCAGGTTGGCAAAGCGCGAGAGGAAATCTGCGTCGATGGCCTGCAGGTTCAGGCGGCGCAATGTCAGTTGGGTGACATGCTCGAACGTCACGCCCTCAGGAAGTGTGGGCAGGCTATCAAGCCGTTCGCTGTCGATGATCAGTCGGTACGTGCCATCGTGTTCGACGCGCTTGCGCCGCCAGCAATGGCGGATGCGCTGGGCGATCAGGCGACGCCGCTCGATCATGGGCGCGCGGGTTGCCTCACGACGCCAGCTGCCCAGGCTTTGGTTGAGGCTAATCATTTGCTGTTGCAGGTTGCGCAGGTGATCCCACAGGCCCTCGCCGCGCTGGCGCACAGTCTCCAGATACGCTTCGACCTCTACATCCGACAGGGTCGGAAAGACTTGCTGATAACCCCGCAGCAAGGCACGACGTGACCCTTCGGGGCGGCCGCTCAACAGGTAACCGATGCGTCCGTCGCCCAACCGTTGCGCAGGGCGCAGCCCTGTACCGATGGGCGCCATGCCAATGAGGCGGGCAGCCTGCTCGCGCTGGGCAAAGGCGCGCGCGGCCAGGGCATCGGCCAGGTGCCGGGCAGAACGGGCCGCCTCGCCCAACTGCAACCGTTGCGGTTCATCCAGATGCCATAGCAGGGCCTGGAACAGATCGTCCGTGGCGTAGGCACTCGGCATGGGCGTCCCTTGAGCATCGACTGCCAGATAGCCTTTCGCGGTCTTGATCATTCGACGCGTCTGGCTGGCAAGCGAATCGCCTACCTGTGCCAGCACCTGGCCGTCGAACTGTCCGTCACGCACCTCGATACGTACAGAGCTGTCCCAGGGCGACCAGGCCTGCAACAGTCCCAACGCCAGTTGTTCGGTATCCTGAACCACCGCGGCGGCCTGCTCGAAACCTGCACAGGCCCGATCAAGACGGGCGTCACGCAACTGCCAGCGCGCACGCTCGGCCAACGCCAGTGGCACCCGTCCGTGCTCCAGCAGTTGCTGGAGCTGGTCAGCATTGGCCTGGTCGAGCAGCTCCTGGCCGGCACGCGTCGTGAGGGAGGGAAAATCACGGTGCAAGGGCTGCGCTGCCGGGACGGGTGTGGCCTGCAGCTCCTGGACGTGAGCTTCGAACGCGGCGCCACGCAGTTTGGGAAAGCTGTCGTGCAATTGATAACGCTGCGCCGCATCGTAGAGACGCGCTGGCGCAGGTGCATTTTCAAGGTGCAGGCGCCGTATCTGCGCCTCGTCCATCCCGATACTGCGCAGCAGCGGACCGGCCATATCGTCACTCACCTGGCGCAACCCTCTGCCCAGACGGCGTATCAGCATGCCTTCCCCCTGCCATTGCTGGGCAGGCTCCAGGGCATGGCGCAGGCCACCGGCACCGTTGTCCTCAAGCGCAATGGTCGATGCCTCGGGTCGGTTCGGGTGCGCCGCTGCCGCTACATCCGGGTCATCGCCCAAGCGATAGGTCGTACCCTCGATCCCCTGATACGTCTGCCCGTCGAGGGTTGCCCGCTCACCGTGCGCCAGCGCCACTTCTTGCGTGGCATAACCGGGAAGATCGGCACGCGCCAGGCGCAATTGACCATCGGCGCCCCGTAGGGGGGCCAGTTCGTCGACCTGCGCTACCCGCTCAAGCACCTTGCTGGCGCCGGCTGTGACGCCGAGCAGGGCAAGGTTCTGCGCCACCGCCACAAGATGGCCAAGCGCTGCCTCCCGATCGCCGAGTTCCCAGTCACGGTACCCCTCATACACCTCTTCGGTCAGTTGCTCGGCCGTGATCGCCAGCAGTGGCAAGCCGAGTTCTGGAACGAAGAAGCTGGCGATTCCCAGAACGTCGAGCCCCAGCCCCTTGAGCCAGTGCAGTCGACGATCACGCTCGACGCTGTCGACCAGGCTGGTCGGCACGGCCAGCACCTTTGCATCGTCCAGCAGGGTATCGACCTGCACCTGGCGCAGGTGGGCGAACAACGGGCCTGCGACAGGCTGCCACCGACCATCCAGCTCGATGGCAACCTGCGGGCCGCCTTGGGCCAGCGAGCGCTCCAGCACCTGGGCGAAATGCACGCGGTCCTTTACGCTGACGAAACGCTGGAAGAACGACCAGTAACCCGCCTGGCGAAAACGCCGGCCCAGCGCCTTGAACAGCTCGGACCAGGAGCTGTGGACACTCAAGGCGCCCTGCGGATCGTCCGGTATCCAGGCGATCAACTGCTCAGGTTGACCTTCTGCTCCCTCTTGCCCGGGCATCTGGAACACCACCACCCCCTGGATCCTGCGGCCCAACAGGCGTATGTCCAGTGCCGTCAGCGAGGCTGGCTGGGATGGCGAAGCGCAGACCTTTTGTAGCGCCGCCAGCATGTGCTCGTCGATATCACCCTTAAGCCGCGCCAGCCACGCTGTGGCCTCCAGCGCCTCTCGCCAGCCCTGTTCGAGCAGGGCTTCGTTGTGTCGGCGTATGGCATCGTTGCCGAACAGCACGTGCTTGAGATGCTGCTGGTAGAGCCCCCCCAGATCCAGGGTGCGACACAGGCCCGCGAAGGCTCGGGGCTGGAGGGCAAGCGTGTTGCCTTCGGCATCGAGTACTGCCGACGCTGCCCGCCAAGCGACCTTCGATGTTTCGGCGCGCTCGAAATTATGCAGCGCCGAGGCCAGCAGGCTGTGTTCGAAACTGCGCATGACGATGCCATCCGGGGCCCAGCCGACGCTCGACGGGAAGCGGATCTGGACCTCGCGCCGCAGCATGCTGCGGCGCACATCCAGCGAGGGTTGAACCTGTTTGTCCAGCGCCTCGCTCAGCAGGGGCGCGGCAAATTCCTCCAGTGGCTGGATCTGCCCAAGCAAGGCACGCACCGCATGTTGCGTGTGTTGCTGGGCGCGCAACGCCCGGTGCAGTGCGTCCAGTTGTTCGGGCGTGGCTGCACTCAACCAATTGGGCAGACGGCTGGCGATCAGTGTATCGATCGTTTCATCGGGAAGGGATCGGGTCGGCATGATGCTGCTCCATGGCATTGAAAACGCGCATGAAGCCAGCGAGTGCAGGGACGCACGTGGTAGCTATTTCTCAAGTCCCGGACAAACGCAGGTTTACCCCCATGGCCTGGGCGAAGGTTTTCACCAGTGGGCTGCGTGGGGTGTTGTGGCGCAGGATCAGGCAGAACGGTGTGTGAAAACGCACCACCTCGGCATGGATCACACGCAGGCGGCCCTGGCTGACCAGCGATTGTGCATAGTGGCACGGCAGAAAACCGATGAAGTTGCCGGTGAGCAGCAGCATCGCCACCGCCTCGACCTGGGTGGCCGACGTCTGGTTGTTCTCCTGCTCGAAGAACTGCCATTTGGCCGTGTGCATGGCATAGCGGTGGTGGACGAAGTTGTGTTCGCGCAGGCTGTCGAGGGGGATGTCGGCATCGCTTCGGGCGAACAATGGATGGCCTTCGCCGCAATACAGCGCCGAGGCTTCCTGGTACATCTCGAAATAGTCGAACTCTTCCCGGCGCTGGTACAGCGGGACAATGCCGGCAATGAACCGACCCTCGATGACGCCGCGCTCCACCTCGTCCAGTTGCGCCACGTTCAGGCGTACACGCACCTTCGAATGATCGCTGGAAATTTGCCGGATCGCGGCGATCAGGGGCGAGCTTCGGTCGGACAGGGTGTTGTCGATGGCGCCCACGCCCAGTTCGCCGATCAGCTCATTCTGGGCACTGCTGATGCGGTCGCGAAAGTTGTCGACCGAGTTGAACAGCTCGATCGAGGCCTGGTACACCACCTGCCCCTCTTCGGTCAGGCTGAAGCCTTCCCGCCCGCGGCTGCACAAACGCATGCCGATACGGATTTCCAGATCGGAAATCTGCTTGCTGATGGCTGCCAGGCCCACGTTCAATTCGTTCTGCGCGGCGCTGAAGCCTCCTGCCTCGACCACTGCCTTGAACACCTTGAGCAATTTGAAGTCCTGGCCACTCAAGGCCAGTGGCGCACGAATCCGGGTTTTTTCCGGCAGGTTTCCCGCAGTGGAAAGTGAGGTTTCCATTGTAAGTATTTACCTCGCGCTCGGCTTTCAACAGGCTGGATAGCACAACAAGAAATCAGCCGATCTCGCCATCATGACCCTATGCAACGGCATATTGCAAGACTCTCCAAACTTTCTATTTCAGTCGCAAGCGATTGATTTAATTCATTTTTATACCCTGCCCCAGCCTATGTGAAACCTGCCTTAGCAGGCGTCATGACGTCCCGAACCTGCTGACACAAGATTCTCCTTCGAGGAACGACAACAATGACTCAGCCCACCGACCGCCTCTGGGGCGCCCGCTTCGCCTCAGGCCCGGCAGCCGCCCTCGCCGCCCTGTCGCGCTCGCCACAACGCTACTTCCAGATGGCGCCCTACGACCTCGCAGGCTCCCGTGCACATGCCCGTGAGCTGCAGCGCGCAGGCCTGCTGGACAGCGACGAGACCGCGCGCATGCTGGCCGCCATCGACACCCTCGATGCCGACTTTCGTGCCGGCCGCGTGCAGCCGATCGAGGACGACGAGGACGTGCATACGTTCCTCGAGCGCGTGCTGACCGAGCGTCTCGGCGCGCTGGGCGGCAAACTGCGCGCCGGGCGCTCGCGCAATGACCAGGCGGCCAACGACCTGCGTCTGTTCCTGCGCGATCACGCACGCAAGCTCGCCGAACAGGTGCTGGCCCTGCAGGACGCCCTGGTGAGCCAGGCCGAACAGCACGTCGACACACTGTGCCCAGGCTTCACCCACCTGCAACAGGCGCAACCGATCAGCTTCGCCCATCAGTTGCTGGCCCATGCGCAAGCGATGCTGCGCGACGTGCAACGCCTGGTCGACTGGGATACGCGCACGGCCCTGTCACCCCTGGGCGCTGCGGCGATGGCCGGTTCGGCCATCGCCCGCCAACCACAGCAGTCAGCGCTGGAAATGGGCTACAGCGGCCCGTGCGAGAACTCCATCGACGCCGTGGCCAGCCGCGACCATGTCGCCGAGTTCCTGTTCATCGCCAGCATGCTCGGCATCAACCTGTCGCGCCTGTCCGAGGAATTCTGCCTGTGGTCGTCGCGCCAGTTCCGCTGGGTCGAGCTGGACGATGCCTATGCCACCGGCAGTTCGATCATGCCGCAGAAGAAGAACCCGGACATCGCCGAGCTCACCCGTGGCAAGGCCGGGCGCCTGATCGGCAACCTGACCGGCCTGCTGTCCACCCTCAAGGCCCTGCCGCTGTCGTACAACCGCGACCTGGCCGAGGACAAGAGCGAGGTGATGGACACGCTCGACACGCTAGGCCTGGTGCTCCCCGCCATGGCCGGCATGGTGCGGACCATGCAGGTGCGCGTGGACGAACTGCGCCGCCAGGCGCCGCTGGGCTTCACCCTGGCCACCGAGGTCGCCGACTGGCTGGCCATGCGCGGCGTACCGTTCAAGGAGGCCCACGAGATCACCGGAGCCTTGGTGCGCGCCTGTGAGGCGCAGGACATCGAGCTGTGGCAGGCGAGCCCTGCGATGCTCGCCGACATCGACCCGCGCCTGACACCCGAGGTGCGCGAGAGCCTCACCCTGGAAGCGGCCATCGCCATGCGCAGCGGCCACGGCGGTACTGCGCCACAACGCGTGCGCGAGCAGATCGCGCGCCTGAAAGTCGCCCTTGAAGCACAACAGGCCTGGGCTGCCCATTACCAAGGGCCGCGCACCTGAAGACCTGTGGGCAGCGGTTTCGCAAGGACCCGCTGCCCGCCACCGATCGACACGCCCAGGCGCCCTGCGCCGACTGCGGAGCCACACCATGAGTCAGATACACGCCAAACGCCTCGCCGATGAGCGCAGGCAACAGGAAAACGAGTTCGACATCAGCCGCTACGAACATGTCCCGCGCCGTTACTACGGGCGCATGTTCTTCGCCACGCTGATCGTCGTGCTGTTGCTGGGGCTGGCCAATGCCTTTGCCAACGGCAAGATCGAATGGGCCTTCGTCGGCCAGTTCCTGACCTCCGAGGCGATCCTCTGGGGCCTGGGCAATACCATCGTCATGTCGGTGATCGCCATGGCCTTGGGCATCGTCTTCGGCGTCATCACCGCAGTGATGCGCATGTCGCAGAACCCGATCCTGCAGTACGTGGCGCTGGCCTACACCTGGCTGTTCCGGGGTACGCCGCTGATCCTGCAACTGCTGCTGTGGTTCAACCTGGCGCTGATCTTCCCCACCATCGGCATTCCTGGCCTGTTCCAGTTCGACACCGTGACGCTGATGACCCCCTTCGTCGCCGCGCTGCTGGGCCTGAGCATCAACCAGGGCGCCTACACCGCCGAGGTGGTGCGTGCCGGCTTGCTGTCGGTGGACACGGGCCAGTACGAAGCGGCCAAGTCGATCGGCATGCCGCGCCTGCAGGCGCTGCGCCGGATCATCCTGCCCCAGGCCATGCGCATCATCATCCCTCCGGTGGGCAACGAGTTCATCGGCATGGTCAAGATGACCAGCCTGGCCAGCGTCATCCAGTATTCGGAGCTGCTGCACAACGCGCAGAACATCTACTACGCCAACGCGCGGGTGATGGAGCTGCTGATCGTTGCCGGCATCTGGTACCTGGCAGTGGTGACCCTGCTGTCGTTCGGCCAGAGCCGCCTGGAACGTTACTTCGCCAAGGGCGCCGGCAAGCGCTCCTGATCGGTCCTAGAGAGAACATGCCCATGAGAAGCATCGTCAAGGCCGTTGGCCTGCAGAAATACTACGGCGACTACCACGCGCTGAACGACATCAACCTGGAGATCGAGCAAGGCGAAGTGCTCTGCGTGATCGGCCCCTCGGGCTCCGGCAAGAGCACCTTCCTGCGCTGCATCAACCAGCTGGAAAAGGTCGATGGCGGCGGTCTGTGGGTCGACGGCGAGCTGGTCGGCTACCGCATGGCCGGCCACAAGCTGCACGAACTGACCGAATCGCAGATCGCCCGCCAGCGCCTGGCCACCGGCATGGTGTTCCAGCGTTTCAACCTGTTCCCCCACCTGACCGTGCTGCAGAACATCATCGAAGGGCCCTGCCAGGTGCTGCGCCGCTCGCCCAAGGAAGCCACCGAGGATGCCCTCGAACTGCTGGCCCGGGTCGGCCTGAGCGACAAGCGCGACCACTACCCCATCCAGCTTTCCGGTGGTCAGCAGCAGCGTGTCGCCATCGCCCGCGCCCTGGCCATGCGCCCGAAACTGATGCTGTTCGACGAACCCACCTCCGCGCTGGACCCCGAGCTGGTCGGCGAGGTGCTGTCGGTCATGCGTGACCTGGCCAAGTCCGGCATGACCATGGTCGTGGTCACCCACGAGCTGGGCTTTGCCCGCGAGGTGTCCAACCGAGTGGTGTTCATGGACGCCGGACAGATCGTAGAAGCAGGAAGCCCCGAAGAGGTGCTCCTGGCCCCCCAGAACCCGCGGACCCAGAACTTCATTTCCGCGGTTCGTACCTGACTGCCGCCCACAACCATAAAGAGAACCCTAGGCATGAAAAAAACCCTTCTTGCGTGCAGCGTACTGACCGCCCTGGCCTTCAACGCCCAGGCCGCCGTGGAACTTCCGGCCTCGATCAAGGCCAAGGGCGAAATCGTCGCCGCAATCGTCCCCAACTACCCACCGATGGACTTCAAGGACCCGGCCACCAACCAGCTGACCGGCGTCGATGTCGACCTGGGCAACGCCCTGGCCGCACGCCTGGGGGTGAAGATCAAGTGGCAGGAGACCGCCTTCGAGCAGATGATCAGCGCCCTGGTCACCAAGCGCGTCGACATCATCCTTTCGGGCATGACCGACACCAAGGAACGCCAGCAGGTGGTGACCTTCGTCGACTACTTCACCAGCGGCCCGCAGTTCTACACCCTGCAAAGCCGCGGCGAGATCAACGAGATGACCGACCTGTGCGGCAAGAAAGTCGGCACCAGCCGCCGCACTACCTGGCCCAACGATGTCGCCACCTGGAGCAAGGCCAACTGCGAAGCCAATGGCAAGCCGGCAGTGATCGTGCTCGGTTCCGAAGGCAGTGCCGATGCGCGCGCGCAACTGCGCCAAGGGCGCCTTGATGCCGCCGTGCAAGGCAGCGAAACGTTGCCTTATATCCAGGACCTGGAGAAAGGCACCTTCAAGATTCTGGGTACCCCGCTGACCACCCAGCTCACCGGGCTGGGCGTGGCCAAGGATAACGCTGCGCTGTCGGCTGCGATCCGCAGCGAACTGCAGGCGATGGTCGACGATGGCAGCTACCGCAAGATCCTGGAGAAATGGGGCGCAGCCGATGGCGAGCTGAACCCGATCACCATCAACGGCGGGAAGTGATTCGACAGGTTGAAATTGCGGCGTACTTTTCGCGGGTGAACCCGCGAAAAGGCCCATACCGACATTTCCCAATGCCCGAGAATGGACTGTGGCCACCTACTCCCCCGTCATCCGCCGCCTGATGCTGAGCTCGCTGACCCTGGTGATCAGCCGCTCGCTCACCAGCCCCCTGTTGGCGTTGTTCCTCACCACACAACTGGGCATGGCCCAGCATGACGTGGGGCTGCTGATCAGTGTCGCCGCACTGTCGGGCACCGTGTTCGGCCTCTACGGCGGCTACGTGATCGACCGCTTCGACAAGCGTCGCCTGCTGGGCCTGGCGATGCTTTCGACCGCGATCGGCTTCCTGCTGCTGACCTTCGCCCAGGACGCCTGGCAGGCCGCGCTGACCCTGGTGCTGACCGAGTCGGCCTCGGCACTGTTCGTCATTGGTTCCAAGGCCATGCTCGGCGAATACCTGGCGATCGAGCAGCGCGCCAAGGCCTTCTCCTTGCGCTACACCCTCACCAACATCGGCTACGCCACCGGCCCCATGCTCGGCGTGGTGCTGGTCGGGCTGCACCCGCTGGCGCCCTTCTGGACCGCCAGCGCGGTGGCCCTGCTGAGCCTGTGGGTGATGAGCGCGGTGCCCGCCAGCACGGCGAACACCACCCTTACCACGCAGCCGCCAACGCGCTTCATGGCCGTACTGGCGGCGGTGCGCAGCGACCACATCCTGCTGCTGTTCACCGCGGGCAGCTTGCTCAACGCCCTGGTGCACGGACGCTTCACCATCTACCTGTCGCAGTACCTGCTGGTGAAGTACCCACCGGCGCAGGCCATGACCACCCTCTCGGCGCTGCTGGCCTGCAACGCCCTGGTGGTGATCGTCCTGCAATTTCAGTTCGGCCGGCTGCTCAGCCGCGACAACCTGGGGCGCTGGATGAGCATCGGTGCGGTGCTGTTCATCGGCGGGCTGGCGGGGTTCCTGTATGCCGACAATCTGATCAGTTGGTGTCTGGCAATGTTCGTCTTCACCCTCGGCGAAATGATCCTGTTGCCCAGCGAGTTCCTGTTCATCGACAGCATTGCCCCTGAACACCTCAAGGGCAGCTACTACGGATTCCAGAACCTGGCGGCAGTCGGCGGCGCACTGAGCCCGGTACTGTGCGGCTACCTGCTGGGGACAGGCATGCCCGGCAGCATGTTCATCGCGCTGATGGTCACCGCCGCGTGCGGCGGCGGATTGTGTGCTGCGGCATGCCTGTGGGCGCAGCGCCGGCGTGAGGGACCGCCGATGCTCTGACTCAACGCGCCCGCCGCAGGGCCTGGTCCAGATCGCGTTGCAACGAACGCACGTCCTCCAGCCCCACGTGCAGGCGCACCAGGGGCCCGACCAGGGTTGGCGCACACTGGCGCTCGCGGGTCCCGGCCAAGGTCACCAGGCTTTCGTAGCCGCCCCAGGATGCACCGATCCCGAACAGGCGCAGGCCATTGACAAAGGACTCGGCGCTCGCCAGCGATGGGTTCGCCAGGGTGAAACTGAGCAAGCCATTGCTACCGCTGAAATCGCGCTGCCACAAGGCGTGCCCAGGGTGCTCCGGCAAGGCTGGATGGAACACCTGTTCCACCTCCTCGCGCTGCTGCAACCAGCGCGCGATGTCCAACCCCTGACGCTCGTGCACAGCCATGCGGCTGGCCAGGCTACGCGCACCACGCAACACCAGCCAGGCATCGTCGGGGCTTACGGTGCAGCCGCAGTTGTCGCTCATGCGCGAGAGCGCGGCAAAGGCTTCGCGGGTGGTACAGACACTGCCCATCATCACGTCGCTGTGTCCGCCCAGGTACTTGGTCAGGGCCATGACCGAAATGTCAGCGCCCAAGGTCAGCGGCCGGTGCAGGTAGCCCGAGCCCCAGGTGTTATCGACGGCCAACAGCACGCCGCGGGCCTTGCACAGGGCAGCCATGGCCGGCAGGTCGTTGAGCTCGTAGAGCAACGAGCTGGGGCTTTCGCTGTAGACCATGCGTGTTTCGGCGCGCAGCACCTGCTCCAGGTCACGGCCGTCGGCAGCGAAGTACTGCACCTGCACGCCGAAGGGTTCGAGCAGCTCACGCGCCAGGCGCCGCACCGGATCGTAGACACCATCGCTGATCAGCAGATGATCTCCCGGACGCAAGTAGGCCAGGAACGTCTGGGCGATTGCCTGCAGGCCGGTGGCGTACAGGCGGGTGCGATACCCCCCTTCCAGCTCGCTGACCAGGTCTTCCAGGGCAAAGGCCGTGGGGTTGCCACGGGCTCCGTAGCTGAGCACACGCTCCTGGTCGCGGCGGCTGCGGGCCTGGCGCATGTCGGCGACGCTGTCGAACAGCACCGTGCTCAGGCGGCTCACAGGCGGATTGACCCCATGCGCACCTGTACCCGGCTCGCCCCGACCACCGTGCACCAGGCGCGTGGCCACCGGGTCGACAGGGGTCAACGGACTGAAGCTTGCGGTTTCGGCCTCGTTCATCTGGGCGATCAGGCCGGTTTCCCAGGCCAGGTACTGTCGAGCCGCGTCCTTGTTGCCGCTGTGCCGGTCATGGACGAAGAACAGGAAGTCGATACAGGCTGCATCCGGCAACGACAGGTCATTCTCCACCTGCGGCCAGTCGTTCAGCGATGCACGGGGGAACAGGCGTGCGGCCTGTTGCTGAGCAGGTGTCAGCTCGGCGAGCGCCAACTGCGCCACGCGCGGATCGTCGGCGATGAACACCAGGCGCTGCCCAGCCCCGCCCACCTGCTGCGCCAGCTGCGGACGGATCGACCACCGGGCGCCTTGCAGGTGGCGCTTGCGGTAGGCGGTGCTGGAGCGCAGGTCGATCAGCAACGCGTCTGCAAGCTCATCGACGCGGGCTTCGGCGAGGGTCACCGGCAATGGTGCAGCCACGTCCAGAGCCAGGCCGCTGTCCAGGCCCCCTTCGAGCACATGGGCCTCGTGGCCCATCTGGCGCAGCCAACTGGCGACCACTGGCGCGCGCACGCCATCCGTGTCGAACAGCACCACACGGGCCTTGCGCACACCGATATACAGGTCGGTGCCCTGGATCAGCTGGCCACCAGGGCAATGCTGTGCGCCCGGCAGGCTGCCGGCGGCGAACTCTTCGGGGGTGCGCACGTCGCAGAGAAACAGGCTGCGCCCGGCGTCGGCGGCCCACTGTCGGACCTGCTCTGCATCCACCCAGGCGACCCCCGCCTGCTGGGCCAGTTGCCGCGCCCGCGCACGTTGCCTGGTCAGCGCGGCGCCGCTGTGCTCGGAGTACCCACGCTGGCTACCGTGATCCAGCGGCAGATCCACCAGGTACCAGCCTTGGGTGCCGTTCTCCAAGGCATAGACCGGGTTGTCTATGCCCAGGTTGATCAGCGTCTGCGCACCGATGATGCTGCGGGTGCGGCCGGCGCAGTTGATCACCACCGGGGTGTGCGGGTCGCTCACCAGGTCTTCCAGGCGATAGCCCAGCTCGCCATTCGGGCAGCAGGTGGCGCCGGGGATGCTCATCTTGGCGAACTCCTCCAGCGGGCGACCATCGAGCAGCACCAACGGCTTGCCCTGGCGCTGCCACTCAGCCAGCTCCTGGGCGCTGATGCGCGGGGTGTGGCAGGCATGCTCGACCAGCTCGCCGAAGGCCTTCGAAGGCAGGTGCACACCGGCGAACAGCTCGAAACCGGCGCGCTGCCAGCCCAGGCTGCCGCCCTCCAGGCAATGCACGGCGGTATAGCCCAACGCTTGCAGACGCTCGGCTCCGCGTTGGGCCAACGCACCGCTGGTCTCATCGTAGACCACCACACGCACCGCAGGATTGGGCGCCAGGCGCGGCGCTTCGAGCTCAAGGCGGCTGTAGGGCAGATTGACGGCGTAGAACAGGTGGGCCTCGCCGTATTGACCGTGCTCGCGCAGGTCGAACAGGGCAATTTCCTGGCCGTCGAACAGCCAGGTGTGCAGAAGCTCGGGGGTGATGCTGGGGATCATGGGACGCAGTCCGTGGTCGTTGGTGGGGGGCAGCGCTGGGAGATCGTGTCGTTCCTTTCGCGGGCAAGCCCGCTCCTACAGGTGCCTTAGATGTAGGAGCGGGCTTGCCCGCGAAAAGCGCGACACCGATCTCAAAGCCCGTAAGCCTCGATCGAAGGCGCCATCTGTGATTTGTTGTAGTTCACCACGCTACCGTCATCCTTGACGCCGTAGCGGTGCTCCAGAGACTCCAGCGGGCGGCCATAGAGGTGGAAGTGCAGCGTCGGGCTGTCGCCCTCGACGCGGATGCCATGCAGGTCCTCGCCAAGGAAGGCCACCGAGGTTCCCGGCTGCACCACGATCTCGCGCTCCAGCGCCAGGGTGGCACGGGCCGGATCGCTGCCGTCGTCTTCGCGGCGGTACACGCGGTTGAGCTCTTGGCCCTCGACGGCGACGATGATCGCCCAGGTCTCGTGGTTGTGCGGCAGGGTCGCCTTGCCTGGCAACAGCGAATTGACGTACAGGGTCGGCGACTCGCCGTCGTCATTCAGGCGATAGCGAAACTGGGTTTCGCCGGTGGCGGCATCCGGGGCCGGAAAACGCTCGAAGTTGAACAATTCGCGGCGCTCGGCCAGGCGCTCGAGCAGCTTGACGATCTGCTGCAGGGCTGCACGGTCGACGCCGCGCGCATGGATGGCACGCACTTGCGCAAGGAACGGCTGGATCACGGAATCACGGGACATGGTCGGTCTCTCTTGGCTGGAGGCTGAAATCACACGCTGAGGCTGTAGCGCCCCAGGTTGGTCAATACATCGGGCGCCGGGCGGCTCGGGCGCTGGCTGCCCTCGCCCAGCGCGTGCTGGAGGAAGGCCTGGGTGCGCGCATGGGTCGGGGCACGGAACACCTGCTCGGCGCTGCCGTGCTCGACGATGCGGCCATGCTCGGTGAAGTACACCTGGTCGCTGATCTCTTCGGCAAAGCGCATCTCATGGGTGACCAGCACGCAGGTCATGCCCTCCTCGGTCAACTCGCGGATCACCGCCAGCACCTCGCCGACCATCTCTGGGTCGAGCGCCGAGGTCACTTCATCGAACAGGATCAGCTTGGGCCGCATGGCCAGGGCGCGGGCAATCGCCACGCGCTGCTGCTGGCCACCGGAGAGCTCACCCGGGAACGCCGTGGCCTTGTGCCCCAGGCGAACCTTGTCGAGCAGCGCCAGGGCCTCGTCGCGCACAGCCTGGCGCGGGCGGCCGAGCACCTTGGTCGGGGCGATCAGCAGGTTGTCGAGCACACTCAGGTGGGGAAACAGGTTGTACTGCTGAAAGACGAAACCGACCTGCTTGCGCAGGGCGATCAGCCCGGCTTCGCCCTGCAACTGCTCCACCGCGGTATCCCCTATGCGGATGTTGCCGTGCTGCGGGCGCAACAGCCCGGTCATGCAGCGCAGGATGGTCGATTTGCCTGAGCCGGACGGGCCGATGATCGACACCGCCTGCCCGGCCTGCACGTCCAGGTCGATACCGCGCAGCACCGGATTGTCGCCAAAGGCCAGGTGCACATCGCGAAGCTGGATCAAAGGTTCAGAAGGCATAGCGACGCTCCAGGCGTTGGGTCAGGCGGGCAATCGGGTAGCAGTAGAAGAAGAACAGCGCCAGCACACTGAAATACACCAGCACCGTGAAACCGCTGCGGTTGACGGTGTTGGCAGCGATCTGCGCACTGTCGATCAGGTCGTGCACGCCCACCAGCGAAGCCAGCGCGGTGCCCATGGTCACCACCGCGTACAGGTTCATCCACGGCGGCAACATGCGCCGCAGGCACTGCGGCAGAATGATCGAGGAGAAAATCTGGCCACGGCTGAAGGCCAGCGAACGCGCGGCCTCCCACTGAGTGGCCGGAATCGAAGCGACCGCGCCGCGGAAGATCTCGGCTACGTTGGCGCTGGCTGGCAGTGCAAGGCCCACGGTGACCTTGAGCCAGTCGGGAAAGGCCACCCAGGCACCGGCGATCTGCACATCGAACGGGAATACATAGGAGGTAAAGTAGATCAGCACCAACCAGGGTGCATTGCGAAACACCTGCACCCACAACCGCGCCACGCCGCGCAGGGGGCGCAGCGGCGACAGCAGCAGGATCCCCACCAGCAGCCCCAGCAGCGTGCCCAGGCCAATGGCGCCGACGCTGATCTGGATATTCTGCAGCAGGCCTGACCCCAGGGTGGGCGACCACTGCCAGAGCGTGGCGAAATGCTCAATGGCCATAACCCGGCATCCTCAGGCGCGCTTCCAGGGCGCGACCGATACAGTTGACTGCAAAGCTGAGCAGTCCGAAAAAGGCCAGGATCAGCAGCATCAACTCGATGACGTTGTCGCCCTGGGTCCAGATCATGATCGACGCATAGGTAATGTCGTTGACGGCGATGGCCGAGGCCACCGCGGTCATCTTCACCAGGTCGATCAAGTTGTTGACCAGCGCCGGCAAGGCGAAACGCACGGCCAGCGGCAGTTGCACCTGCAGCAGTTGCTGGCGACGGCTGAAGGCCAGCGAGCTGGCCGCTTCGAGCGTCACCGCCGGCACGGCTTCGATCCCGGCGCGCAGGGCTTCGGCGTGAAAGGCGCCCTTGTGCAGGGAGATCACCAGCACCACCCAGGCGAACGGGGTCATGGGGTTGGCACTGCCCAGGCTCTGGTTGATCAGCATGTTCAGCACCAGGAAAGCGCAATACAGCTGCACCAGGGTCGGCGTGTTACGCGTCACCTCGATGAAGGCCCGCGCCGGCCAGGCCAGCCAGCGCTGCCCGGACGTGACCGCAGCAGCCAACAACACCCCCACCAGCAGGCTGCCGACGATGCTGAACAGGCACAGACCGAGGGTGGTCAACGCACCGCCGAGCAGCTTGCCGCTGGCATAGGCGTCGAGCAGGAACGCGTAGTTCAGGCCGAGATGGGCAAGCTGCCCCACCAGCCAGTGCAGGCTGTCGCTCATCAGGCGCCTTCGCCCTGCAGCTTGGCACGCAATTCCACCAGCGCCGGCGAGGCCGGGGTGATGTGGTTGGCCTGCTCACGCTCGATCAGCCAGCCACTGCGGTGCCACTGCTTGACGAAGGGGTCCAGGCGCTGCTGGGTATCGGTTTCGCCCAGGCGGGTCCAGATCACCGAGGGCGCGGGGTTCAGTTCCGGGGCCAGGGCACGATAGCCGCTCCACTCTCCCCCCTTGGCCAACAGCGGATTGATCAGCGTGGCGTCATGCACCGCGGCCACGCAGTTGTTGCCGCGCAGGGCCAGCAGGGATTCGGCGGAGGTCTTGAAGGCCTTGAGGTCGGCGCCCAGGTCGATCAGCGCCTGGGTGTAGCTGCTGCCCTGGGAGGTGCACACCGGCTGGCCCTTGAGGTCGGCCCAGGTCTTGACCGGGCTGTCCTTGGCCAGCGCGGCGGTGCCGCCGACCCGGTAGAACGGCGTGGGCACGTGGCCCAGCAGCTTGTCGCGCTCAGGTGTCCATTCCATGTTGGCGATCAGCAGATCGACCTTGCCCTGTTGCAGGAACTGCACGCGGTTGGCCGGCTGTACGGCGACCAGATCGACCTCGACGCCCAACTGGCGTGCCAGGTCGCGAGCCAGGTCGACGCTGAAACCGATTGGCTCGCGGGTATTCGGGTCGATGGCCCCGAAGGGGCCACCGGAAAGCACCACACCCACCGCCAGCTTGTGGCGCTGCTGGATCTTGTCCAGGGTGGCATCGGCCTGGGCAAGGCCGCTGGCGGCCAGGCCGGTGGTGGCGAGCAACGCGGCAAAAAGGCCGCGACGGGCAACGGTGGACAGCGACATGGTGGGCTCCTGATCCCGGCAGCCGGAACACCCGGCCAATGAGGGCGCATCCTAGAAACTTGGCAGGATCAGGGGAAATGCAAATATTGCCTATCGTTATAACTTTGATCGCGTGATCAGCAGCTTTATTTGGCATAAGCAGCGAAAACAAAGGGGATTTCACCCAGACATTGCAAATCCAGGCCAACAAAACATAATGTTTCTTTATCGTTTATTGATCGACAGTAATGTAAAAACAGGCGATCCGCCCCCATTCCAACCGCAGGCCCGCCCATGACCACACCCGCCCTGGACCTCGATTTGCTGCGCACCTTCGTCGCCATCGTCGATCACACAAGCTTCGCCGAAGCGGGTCGTCACCTGGCCCGCACCCAGGCCTCGGTCACTCAACACATGCAACGCCTGGAACAGCAGGTGGGCGTGGCGCTGCTGCGCAAGCAGGGCCGGCACAAAGCCCTCACCGACGCCGGCCGGCAGCTGCTGCGCCATGCCCGGCAGATGCTCGCACTCAACGACGAAGCCCTCGCCGGCCTGCGCCAGGACGGCCTGAGCGGCGTGCTGCGGATCGGTTCGCCGCACGACATCGCCGACACCATCCTGCCACCGCTGCTCGGCCATATCGCCCGTTCGGCGCCGAACCTGCGCCTGGAGATAGACGTCGGCCGTAGCCCGTTCCTGATGG
Source organism: Pseudomonas sp. SYWMCR5 (assembly GCF_057197165.1). NCBI lineage: Bacteria > Pseudomonadati > Pseudomonadota > Gammaproteobacteria > Pseudomonadales > Pseudomonadaceae > Pseudomonas > Pseudomonas sp. SYWMCR5. The sequence goes on along the minus strand of NZ_JBXUNH010000002.1, from coordinate 41,749 downwards.
ACGACCTGCAGCGTGGCAAGGTCGACATGGTCATTTCCACCGTCAACGCCCCCGGCGTCGAGGGTTTCGCCTTGCGTACCTCGCCGGTGTGGTGGATCTGTGCAGCGCAGTACCAGCACATCCCCGGCGAACCGCTGCCGCTAGTGCTGGTGGACGAACCGAGCCTGTATCGCCGACTGGCCCTGGACGCCCTGGAACAGGCCGGCATCCCGTGGCGCCAGGCCTACCTGGCGTCCAACCTGATCGGCATCAAGGCTGCGGTGCGCGCAGGCTTGGGCATCACCGCGCGCAGCCAGGAAATGGTCGGCCCGGACATGCGTGTGCTCGGCCAGAGTGATGGCCTGCCGCCGTTGCCTGACGTCACCTATCACCTGTGGGTGCGGGCCAACACGGTCAACCCCCTGGTACGCCAGGCCTATGCCATGGTACGCGCCAGCGTGGGGCTGTGAGCCAATCGCCACGGCCGACCGCGATGCGCTAGAGTGGCGACCTCTCACCCGGTAAGGATGCCCCCATGCAATTCGCCCCCGCCATTCCCGTGCTGCGCATCTTCTCGGTCGACAAGGCCAAGGAGTTCTACCTCGACTTCCTGGCCTTCAGCCTCGACTGGGAACACCGCTTCGCCCCCGACCTGCCGCTGTACGCGCAAATACACCGCGACGGGCTGATCCTGCACCTGTCCGAGCACTATGGCGACGCCACGCCGGGCTCTACCGTGTTTGCCCGGGTCGAAGATCTAAAGGCGCTCGAAAGCGAACTGCAGGCCAAGCGGTACGGTTATTCACGCCCCGAAGCCGAGCGGGTGGACTGGGGGCTGCAAATGCAGATCCGTGATCCGTTCGGCAATTTGCTGCGGTTTTGTCAGCAGATTGGGGATGAATAACATTGCTGAAATCTCCCACACACTGTTTAGACACCCCTGAATAGGCTCAGCAGCGAAAGTTCTGCATTGTGCGCGCATCTGAAACAGATTCGGCACCAGTAAGGGACTTCGCTTGCAGGCTACAAGTACATATCACGTCGTCGATCATCACGGGATCACGTTCCAAATCAATGAAGTGACCGTCCAACCCTCAGATCGAAGTCGCTTGAACCAGCTTTGCTTAACTGCAGCCCGTCAAGACAACTATCGGGTTATCGACCTCATCCTCGAGGTCTACGATCGCATGCAGGCAAATGACAGACCATGCTGGCTGCGCGTAGCTATCTCCTCCCCCATTTCTCGAAGCCAGGCTGACCTGCTGAACGAGCAGCGCAACAGCGCCGGCGCTTTGTTCGGAAGCGCGGTCAGCACCCCCATCGGAACCATTACGCCAATAGGCGGCTTTGTAGTAGGGGGCCTGGTCGGCTCCTATGTCACCAGCCGCATCCCTACATTCCATTCCGGCGACAGAATCGTCAGTATTCAAGCCCAAGTCCAAGGCGGCATAGGACCCCAGCGCACCATCAAGAGCCTGATCATCAACAGCCGAGCAGCATGATGAACGATCTGATCAGCATCGCCTTCTTGTCACTGATTGCGTTCCTCACAGACAGAACCCTTCGTCGTCCAAACAGGCGCAAGTGGACGGGCATCGTTCTAATGTCATGCTCCATTGCAAGCCTTTTCTTTCTCGGACATGTGACATTGCTGGGCATCCCAGGATTTCTATGGCCTATATTTCTGGCCGCCACAGGAATCCACTTGCTTACCAATCAGACGAAATATTGTTCCGATGTAGATCCGTGATCCGTTCGGCAATTTACTGCGGTTTTGTCAGCAGATTGGGGACCACTGAACAGCACGCAGAGCAGCGATCCGGGTTGAGCCCTTTACCTGGGCTCTCCTGACCATTACCCTTGGCACCGCTACTCATTCACGAGGTGTTCGTCCAATGCGCCACTAATGCCGCCGTCCCCTTCGACGGCCAATCTTCAGCCCCTGCTTACAGGTGGGGATGTTGTGGCATGCGTGGAGTTACCCATGACGAATACGTCGATCCTGACGCTCGAGAGCGTCTCCCTGGCCTTGCCCGATGGCAGGTTGCTGTTTTCCGAACTCAATGAATCCTTCGACCAGCGGCGTACCGGGTTGGTCGGACGCAATGGCGTGGGCAAGAGCCTGCTGGGGCATATCCTTGCCGGCCTGCGCGCGCCCACTTCAGGGCGCTGTCGACGCATCGGCCGCGTCCACCATCTGGACCAGCAGAGCATCCACCGCAGCGCGACGGTTGCCGAGTTGGCCCAGGTCGCCCCGGTAGTCCAGGCCCTCGAGCGCATCGAGGCAGGCAGCACCGCCCCCAACGACTTCGACCTGGTCGCGGATCGCTGGGATGTTCGCGAGCGCTTTCGGGCATTGCTCGACCGACAAGGCTTTGCCAGCGTCGACCTGCAGCAAGCCCCAGCCACGCTCAGCGGCGGCCAGGCGATGGGCATCGCCCTGCTCGGTGCGTGGGCCAGTGATGCCGACTTCCTGATCCTTGACGAGCCCAGCAACCACCTGGACCGCTGCGCTCGCGCCAATCTCCTGGAAATGATCCAAGCTTGGGACAAAGGCCTGCTGGTGATCAGCCATGACCGCACACTACTGGCCTCCATGGAACGTATCGTGGAGCTTTCATCGCTCGGGCTGCAGGCATTCGGCGGCAACTACGCGTTCTACGCCGAGCAGAAAATGCACGCCCAAGCCCGGGCCGAGCAGGCGCTTGCGCGTGCCAAGCAGCAACAGCAACGCCAGGCCCGCGAACTGCAACGCCAGCACGAAAATCTCGTGCGGCATCAGGCGCAAGTGGGGCATCAAGCCAAGCATGCCAACCAGGCGAAGATCCTCATTGATCGCCAGCAGCAACGTAGCCAGGTGAGCGCCGGCAAGCAACGACGCGACCAGCAGGCTACACATCAAGCGCTGCACGAACAGGTCCGGGAGGCTGCGCGACAGGTCGAGCGACACACGGCGATCACCCTGCACGCGCCGACACCCGCACGTCATCGCGGGCGCGGAGTACTGCGACTAGACGCGCTGTGCCTGCCACGGGGCACAGCTACCCCGCTGAGCCTGAGCCTGTCACTTGGTGAGCGCCTGGGGCTGCTTGGGGCCAATGGCAGCGGAAAGTCCACGTTATTGAGGCTGCTGGCCGGAGAGCTACAGGCCACAGCAGGCACCCTGCAAATCAGCGGCGACGTTGTCCTGCTCGACCAGCATTGCAGTCAGTTGAAGCCTGGGCTGTCGCTGCTCGAGCACCTGCGCCAGGGCAACGCCGCCCTTTCACAGTCACAGATGCGAACCCGTCTTGCCCAACTGGGCCTGGACGCCGCCCGAATAGAGCTGCCCAGCACACTGCTCAGTGGCGGGGAGCGCATCAAGGGTGCGATGGCTGCAGTGCTGTACCGCGAACAACCGGTGGACCTGTTGCTGCTCGACGAACCCAACAACCACCTGGACCTGCCTTCGCTGCAGGCACTGGAAACCATGCTGGAGCAGTTCTCTGGCGCCCTGCTGGTCGCCTCCCACGACAGCGTATTCCTTGAATGCCTGCACCTTGATGGATGCCTCGACCTGGGCTGAACGACGAAGCATCCAGGGCAATTCATGACTGGCCGTTCCCCATCCTCTGCGGATGTATTATCGTGGCGAGGTGCGCATTTAAAAGCAGCCCGAGCGATCGGGCCTCTGCAAGACAATAGAGGGTGTCATGAGCAACGAGATCAACTGGGACAAGCTGGGCTTCGACTACATCAAGACCGACAAGCGCTACCTGTCCGTGTGGCGCAACGGCGAGTGGGACAAAGGCACCCTGACCGACGACAACGTGCTGCACATCAGCGAAGGCTCGACTGCCCTGCACTACGGCCAGCAATGCTTCGAGGGCCTGAAGGCCTACCGCTGCAAGGATGGCTCGATCAACCTGTTCCGCCCGGACCAGAACGCCGCCCGCATGCAGCGCAGCTGCGCCCGCCTGCTCATGCCGCACGTGCCGACCGATGTGTTCATCGAGGCGTGCAAGCAGGTGGTCAAGGCCAACGAGAAGTTCGTCCCGCCGCACGGCAAGGGTGCCTTGTACCTGCGCCCGTTCGTGATCGGCACCGGTGACAACATCGGCGTGCGTACCGCGCCGGAGTTCATCTTCTCGGTGTTCGCCATCCCGGTAGGCTCGTACTTCAAAGGCGGCATGAAGCCGCACAACTTCCAGATCTCCAGCTTCGACCGTGCCGCCCCTCAGGGCACCGGTGCAGCCAAGGTCGGGGGCAACTACGCCGCCAGCCTGCAACCGGGTTCCGAAGCGAAGAAAGCCAACTTCGCCGACGCCATCTACCTGGATCCGCTGACCCACACCAAGATCGAGGAGGTCGGTTCGGCCAACTTCTTCGGCATTACCGCCAACAACGAGTTCGTCACGCCAAAATCGGCCTCGGTACTGCCAGGTATCACTCGCCTGTCGCTGATGGAACTGGCGCAATCGCGCCTGGGCCTGACCGTGATCGAAGGCGATGTCGAAATCAGCAAGCTCGATCGCTTCATCGAAGCGGGCGCTTGCGGTACGGCCGCAGTGATCACCCCGATCGGTGGTATCGAGTACAACGGCAAACTGCACGTGTTCCACGACCTGGAAAAGGTCGGCCCGGTCACCCAGAAGCTCTACAACGAGCTGACCGGCATCCAGAGCGGTGACGTCGAAGCGCCGGCGGGCTGGATCATCAAGGTCGCCTGAGGCGTCGCCTTGCAATGAAAACGGGGCGTGTCAGCGATGGCACGCCCCGTTTTCATTGCTGTCAGGGCCAGTCTCTGTGCGGGAAAAGCCGATACTGGCACCATGCCCCCGATAGATGAATTTTTCTTAAATCGCCGTTTGTCTATTCTTTGGCACAATCAGTCATCCAATCGCCGCCCAGGTACTAGCATGCCCCGCGTACTGACCATCGAAGACGACGCCGTCACCGCCCAGGAAATCGTCGCCGAACTTTCCAGCCACGGGCTGGAAGTCGACTGGGCAGACAATGGCCGCGAAGGCCTGGCCAAGGCTATTGCCGGCGGCTATGACCTGATCACCGTGGACCGGATGCTCCCGGAAGTCGACGGCCTGACCATCGTCACCACCCTGCGCAGCCTGAAGATCGCCACGCCAATCCTGATGATCAGCGCCCTGTCCGATGTCGACGAACGCGTGCGCGGCCTGCGTGCCGGCGGCGACGACTACCTGACCAAACCTTTCGCCTCTGACGAAATGGCGGCCCGTGTCGAAGTGCTGCTGCGGCGCAACAGCGTGCCCATGACCCAGACCCGCCTGCAGGTCGCCGACCTGGAGCTGGACCTGATCAGCCATGAAGCCCGACGCGGCGAGAGCAGCCTGAACCTGCTGCCAACCGAATACAAACTGCTCGAATTCCTGATGCGCCACTCCGGGCAGGTCATCACTCGCATGATGATCTTCGAGGAAGTCTGGGGCTATCACTTCGATCCAGGCACCAACCTGATCGACGTCCACATCGGTCGTCTGCGCAAGAAGATCGATCCACCCGGCCAGACACCGCTGATCCGAACCGTACGGGGCTCCGGTTATGCCATTGCTGAACCCGTCTAAAGGCTGGAGCTCCTCGACCAGCCGCCTGCTGGCGCTGTACAGCTTCCTGTTCGTGGCCTGGAGCAGCATCCTCATGGGGGTGCTGTACTTCGAGGTCACCAGCTATCTGAACAAGCTGACCCGCCACTCCATGCTGCAACGCCAGCACCTCTTCGCGCACATGACCGGCAAGCAGCTGGACGATGCACTGATCGCCAGCCAGGCCTTCGAAGAACGCAGCTTCGACGCCTACGGCCTGTTCGACCCGCAACTCAACCCCATCGGCGGTCGTATCCGCTCGATCCCGGCGGAGTTGGGCCTGGATGGCAAGGTTCACGAACTCAAGCGTTGCCTGGATGCCGACGATCCGCACTTGCCGCGCGACAGCTGCGATGCCGTGGCGATCCATATCCCCGATGGCCGCTGGCTGGTGCTGGTGCGCGACAACGGCTCGTTGTTCGTGGTGACTCGGATCATTCTGCACGCACTGCTCTGGGGGATTTCACTGACGCTGATTCCCGGTTTCGCCGGCTGGTACCTGCTACGCAGGCGCCCGCTCAAGCGTATCCGCGCGGTACAGGCCAGCGCCGAGCTGATCGTCGCCGGCGATCTCACCCACCGTTTGCCGCTGTCGGCACGACGAGACGAGCTGGACATGCTGGCCGCGATCGTCAACGCCATGCTCGACCGCATCGAACGGCTGATGCACGAGGTCAAGGGTGTCTGCGACAACATTGCCCACGACCTGCGCACGCCGCTGACCCGCCTGCGGGCCCAGCTCTACCGCATTCGCCAGCAGAGTGGAGCGAACTCGCCGCAAGCCGAAGCGCTGGATCAGGCCATCAGCGAGACCGACACCCTGATGGCACGCTTCCGCGGCCTGCTGCGCATCAGCGAGCTGGAAGACCGCCAGCGCCGCGCAGGGTTCGTCGAGCTTGATCCGCACAATTTGCTGGTGGAGCTGCACGACTTCTACCTGCCGCTTGCAGAGGATGGCAGCATTCGACTGCAATTGGAGCAGCCTGCGCAACTGCCCGCGCTGCACGGCGACCGGGAGCTGCTGTTCGAGGCCTTGGCCAACCTGGTCGGCAATGCCATCAAGTTCACCCCAGAGGGGGGGCAGGTACGGATCCAGGCACGGCGGGACGACGATGGCGTGCATATCGCCATCGAGGACAGCGGGCCAGGGATTCCGGAACAGGAGCGGGCGGCGGTGCTCAAGCGCTTCTATCGCAGCGAGGAAGGCCATCGTCACCCAGGGTTCGGGCTGGGGTTGTCGATCGTCGCAGCGATCGTCGACCTGCACGGGTTCAGACTGGAAGTGGGCAGTAGCGAGCTAGGCGGGGCGAAGTTGGTACTGCACTGCTCGACTGCCTGAAAAGCATCGCGGGACAAGTCGGAGCGGCGGTTCGGCGCCCCGACATGTCCCGCTCGAGGGCTGCAGGGCAGCCCTCGAGCTGTATCAGTCAGCCAGACGCCAGGTGGTGGTGCCTTTGCTGTCTTCCAGCACCACACCCATGGCAGTCAGTTGATCGCGAATGCGATCGGACTCCGCCCAGTTTTTGTCCGTACGCGCCTGCAGACGCGCCTGGATCAAGGCTTCGACCTCGGCAGCATCGACACGGCCTTCGGCACCGGCACGCAAAAAGTCGTCGGCATCCAGTTGCAGCACACCCAGCACATCACCCAGCTCACGCAGGCGACCGGCAAGACCTGCCGCTGCATCAGCGTCGCTGTCGCGCAGGCGGTTGATCTCTCGCACCAGGTCGAACAGCACGGCACAGGCTTCGGGGGTGCCGAAGTCATCGTTCATCGCCACACTGAACCGCTCGACGAACGCCTCGCCACCCTTGGCAGCTACGCGCGGCAGGCCACGCAGTGCGTGATAGAAACGCTCCAGGGCGCCCTTGGCATCGCGCAAGCTGTCTTCGGAGTAATTGATGGCGCTGCGGTAGTGGCTCGCCACCAGCAGATAACGCACCACCTCCGGGTGGTACTTCTCGAGCACGTCGCGAATGGTGAAGAAGTTGTTCAGCGACTTCGACATCTTCTCGCCATTGATGCGAATCATGCCGCAGTGCATCCAGGCCGCCGCATAAGGCTTGCCGGTGGCCGCCTCGCTCTGGGCGATCTCGTTCTCGTGGTGCGGGAACTCGAGATCGCTGCCACCACCGTGGATGTCGAAGCTCTCGCCCAGGCAGCAGGTGGACATCACCGAGCACTCGATGTGCCAGCCCGGACGGCCCGGGCCCCAGGGCGAATCCCAGCTCGGCTCGCCCGGCTTGGCGCCCTTCCACAGGACGAAGTCCAGCGGATCCTGCTTGGCCTCGTCGACCTCGATGCGAGCGCCGATGCGCAGGTCTTCGATCTTGCGTCGCGACAGCTTGCCGTAGCCGACGAACTTGCCGACGCGGTAGTACACGTCGCCATTGCCCGGTGCGTAGGCATAGCCCTTGTCGATCAGGGTCTGGATCATCGCGTGCATGCCAGGAATGTGATCGGTGGCACGCGGCTCCAGGTCCGGCTTGAGGATGTTCAGGCGCCGCTCATCCTCGTGCATGGCATCGATCATGCGCGCAGTCAGCTCATCGAAGCGCTCGCCGTTTTCGTTGGCGCGGTTGATGATCTTGTCGTCGATGTCGGTGATGTTGCGTACGTACGTGAGCTCATAGCCGCTCTTGCGCAGCCAACGGGTAATCAGGTCGAACGCCACCATGCTGCGACCATGGCCCAGGTGGCAGTAGTCGTACACGGTCATGCCGCAGACGTACATGCGCACCTTGTTGCCATCCAGGGGTTTGAAAACTTCCTTGGTCTTGCTCAGGGTGTTGTAGATGTTAAGCACGAGGATTCCTTAGCTGCCCCACGAATCGCGCAGGGTCACGGTGCGGTTGAACACCGGGCGACCCGGCTGGCTGTCTTTCAGGTCGGCGCAGAAGTAGCCTTCGCGCTCGAACTGGAAGCGATCTTCTGGCTGGGCCTGGCCCAGCGAAGGCTCGGCACGACACCCCGTCAGCACCTGCAGCGATTGCGGATTGATGTTTTCAAGGAAGCTGCCGCCCTCATCGGTTTTCTCCGGGTTGGGCGAGCGGAACAGGCGGTCGTACAGGCGCACCTCGCATTCGACGCTGGCGGCGGCCGGCACCCAGTGGATCACGCCCTTGACCTTGCGGCCCTCGGGGTTCTTGCCCAGGGTGTCCGGATCGTACGAGCAGCGCAACTCGACGATATTGCCCTCGGCATCCTTGATCGCCTCGTCGGCACGAATCACGTAGCTGCCGCGCAGGCGCACCTCGCCGGCTGGCTCCAGGCGCTTGTACCCCTTGGGCGGCTCTTCCATGAAGTCATCACGGTCGATGTACAGCTCACGGGCGAACGGCAGGACGCGCACGCCCATGTCTTCCTTCGGGTGGCGCGGCAATTCGAGTTGCTCGACCTGGCCTTCTGGATAGTTGGTGATCACCACCTTCAGCGGACGCAGTACGCACATGGCGCGCGGCGCGGTGCGGTCGAGGTCGTCACGGATGCTGAACTCGAGCATCGACATGTCGACCACGCCATCGGAGCGGTTGGTGCCGACCATGTCGCAGAAGTTGCGGATCGAGGCCGGGGTGTAGCCACGACGGCGGTAGCCCGAGAGCGTGGACATGCGCGGATCGTCCCAGCCCTCGACGTGCTGCTCGTCCACCAGTTGCTTGAGCTTGCGCTTGGAGGTGATGGTGTAGTTCAGGTTCAGGCGGCTGAACTCGTACTGGCGTGGATGCGCCGGTACCGGCAGGTTGTCGAGGAACCAGTCGTACAGCGGACGATGGCCTTCGAACTCCAGGGTGCAGATCGAGTGGGTGATGCCCTCGATGGCGTCCGACTGGCCGTGGGTGAAGTCGTAGTTGGGGTAGATGCACCACTTGTCACCGGTCTGGTGGTGGTGGGCATGGCGGATGCGGTAAAGAATCGGGTCGCGCAGGTTCATGTTCGGCGAGGCCATGTCGATTTTGGCACGCAGCACACGCTCGCCGTCCTTGAACTCGCCGGCCTTCATGCGTGCGAACAGGTCGAGGTTCTCCTCGACGCTGCGCTCGCGGAACGGGCTGTTCTTCCCGGGCTGGGTCAGGGTGCCGCGATACTCCTTGGCCTGCTCGGGGGTGAGGTCGCACACGTAGGCCTTGCCGCGCTTGATCAGCTCGACCGCCCAGTCGTGCAACTGGTCGAAATAGTCGGAAGCGAAGCGCACCGGACCTGTCCACTCGAAGCCCAGCCACTTGACATCACGCTGGATGGCGTCGATGTACTCCTGGTCCTCCTTGGCCGGGTTGGTGTCGTCGAAACGCAAGTGGCAGGCGCCACCGAACTCCTGGGCCAGACCGAAGTTGACGCAGATCGACTTGGCGTGGCCGATGTGCAGATAACCGTTCGGTTCCGGCGGGAAGCGGGTGACGATACTGCTGTGCTTGCCCGAGTCCAGGTCAGCCTGGACGATCGGTCGCAGGAAGTTCGCAGGGACGGCGGGGGCGCCTTTGGCAGCGGCGTTGGTCGCGTTGTCGGTGGGCTTGCTCATAGGATCCTTGAATGCAGATGTCCGGTCCGGGTAGGCCGATTGAATCAAAGGGCCTATCATAGCCGAAGCAGTCAAGCTGCTGACAGCCGGGCACCGACAAACTGGCGCGATTTCTCGCAGCGTTTTGTCGCCAGCTGGCAAAATGGCCGCCGCGCGCCTTGTGTCGCCGCCGCCAGATCCTGCGTCAGGTACAGTACGCGACCTGTGCACCCTATTCTCGAATGCCTTGAAAGAGCGAATTTCAGCATGTCCAAAGTCAAACTGAGCACCAACCACGGCGACATCGTTCTGCAACTGAACGCCGAAAAAGCCCCGAAAACCGTCGAGAACTTCGTTCAGTACGTCAAGGACGGCCACTTCGACGGCACCGTCTTCCACCGTGTGATCAAGGGTTTCATGATCCAGGGCGGCGGCTTCGAGCCTGGCATGAACCAGAAGAAAACCCGCGCCAGCATCGAAAACGAAGCCGACAACGGCCTGAAGAACACCAAGTACAGCATCGCCATGGCCCGCACCATGGAGCCGCACTCGGCCTCGGCGCAGTTCTTCATCAACGCTTCCGACAACGACTTCCTCAACCACAGCGGCAAGAACGTGCAGGGCTGGGGCTACGCGGTATTCGGCGAAGTGACCGAAGGCCGTGAAGTGGTCGATGCCATCGAGAAAGTCGCCACCGGTTCCAAGGCTGGCCACCAGGACGTGCCGAAGGACGACGTGATCATCGAGAAAGCCGAGATCATTGAGTGATCCTGCTGATCTCCGATCTGCACCTGCAAGAAGAACGCCCGGACATTACCCGGGCGTTTCTAGATCTGCTCGATGGGCGGGCGCGGCACGCCAAGGCGCTGTACATCCTTGGCGACTTCTTCGAAGCCTGGATCGGCGACGATGCCATGACGCCCTTCCAGCAATCGATCTGCCAGGCACTGCGCACGCTGTCAGACAGCGGCACAGCCATCTACCTGATGCACGGCAACCGCGACTTTCTCATCGGGCAGGACTTCTGCAAGGCCGCTGGCTGCACCCTGCTGGCCGACCCCAGCGTGGTTGAGCTGGGCGGTGAGCCGGTACTGCTGATGCATGGCGACACCTTGTGCACCCGCGACGTCGCCTACATGAAGCTGCGCCGCTACCTGCGCAACCCGCTGAGCCTCTGGATCCTGCGTCACTTGCCGCTGTCCACGCGCCAGAAGCTGGCACGCAAGCTGCGCAGTGAAAGCCAGGCGCAGACGCGGATGAAGAACACCGAAATCGTCGATGTCACCCCCGACGAAGTGCCCAAGGTGATGAGCGAGCACAATGTGCGTACGCTGATCCACGGCCATACCCACCGCCCTGCCCTGCACAAGCTGGTGGTCGAAGGCCAGCCGGCGCGACGCATCGTACTGGGAGACTGGGATCGCCGAGGCTGGGCGCTGCAGGTGGACGACCAGGGCATGCACCTGGCGCCATTCGAATTTTCCTGATGTGCAGCGGCCCTGAGGTGGTTTGCGCCACCGCAGGGCCACTGATTCCGCCTATTTTCCCGTGCTGACCAACGCCTGCTCATCCCGTTCGCGCACGACATACTGGCGATACTGAGGATCGGACGTGATCTGCGCCTCGGTAAACGGAATCGGCGCCAATTGCCCGGCAGCAAAGGCACGCGTCTGGTCGAAGGCATGCACCGAGGCCGACTCGCTCGACAGTGAAAACGCCAGCAGCCCCTGAGCCTGAGGCCCCTGTTCGGTGAAGCTGACCAGTTGCAGGTAGCTGGTACCACTGACCACCAGACGCTTCCCTGCCCCATGAGGCACACTGACCATGGCGTTATAGATCCCCAGCTCCTGCGGGCCACCAGGCACCGGCGTGCCGTCCAGCGCCTGCTGGACCTGCCCCCACTGCTGTTCTTGCACCATGCCGCCTTCCTGAACCTGCGCCAACGAAGCCAGCGCCGCCTCGCGGAGCAGCTTGCGCACTGCCGCTTGCTCTACCGCAAGACCGCGCGGCGTGTGCTGCGGATCGGCCGGATCGAACGCCACACGCCAGATGTGTGGTTGGCCGCCCAGCGTCTCCATGATGTTGGCAAAATGCACAAGCCCCATGCCGCTATCAGTGCCGGCCTTGCCGTTCCAGGCCTTGAGGCTCGCGCACAGCGTCTGCAGCTCGCTTTCGGCACCTTTGCACCAGTCCAGCAGCTCTGGCAGCACCTGACTGGCCAGATACACCTCGTCGTCCATCACCATTCGCTGCAGCTCCGGCACACCGAGCTTGTCGCGGCCTTGCAGGCGCTGCAAGGCAAAGCGGGTGCGCATGCCCAAGGGCTGGTCTTCACGGCTGACCAGCGGCGAGAAGCCGGTCAGTGGCTGGGCCGGGTTGACCTGCCAGGCCGAGTCGTTGGAGTTCTGCACGAAGTCCCCGCGCTCAAGGCTTGGTTGCATGCGCGCCGGAAAGATTCCAGGTTGTGCGGCGTCGGCGTCGATCTTCCACTGGCATGCGCTGCGCGAACCATCCAGGACCACCAACGGCCCCGCCAGCGACGGGTCGCTGCACTGGGCAAGCAGGGCCTTGTCGACATACGGCACCACCGACTGATTCAGGTACAGCGCACGGCCACCGGCATCCACTGCCAGGGTATTGACCCAGGGAATACCCTGCAGCTTGGCCACCGAGGCCTTGAGGCCATCGATGTCCTTGGCGCGGTTGATCCCGTACCACTGCTCGAGCACTCGCGTGTTATCGAGATTGGCATCGCGCAGGCTGTAGGCATAGTGGCTATCCCAGTCCAGGCGCCCCGGCCACTGCACCACAGGTCCGAACTTCGAGACATGGACCTGGCGCTGCACCTGACTGAGCGTTCCATCTACCCCCCTCACCGCAACAGTGATGGTCTGCTGTTCGAGCGGCAGCGACTGGCCATCAAGCAGGTAGCGGGTGGGATCCTTCGGATCGAGCTGCAGGCGGTAGAGGGTGAAGTGCTTGGAGGTGTCGACCGTGTGGGTCCAGGCCAGGTCGCGGTTGAAGCCGATATTGATCACGGGCAACCCCGGCAGCGCCGCCCCCATGACATCGAGTTGCCCAGGAATGGTCAACTGCATCTGGTAGAACCGCAGGCCTCCCACCCAAGGGAAGTGCGGGTTGGCAAGCAACAAGCCGCGCCCATTGGCCGAACGCTGTGCACCGACGGCCACGGCGTTGCTGCCGCGCTCGCTGGCGAACGCCTGCTGGCGCGCCAGGGCCACGCTGTAGTCGGCCTTGGGCCTGTGCATGGCAAGGCTCGGCGGCGTCGCCGCGACCACCGCTTCGGCGAACTGGCCGATGCCCCCTTCAGCCAGCAGTCGGCGGGTCAGCTTCACCAGGTCCAGGCTGGTGATTGGCCTGACCCAGTCGCCCGCCCCGCATTCCACCGGCAGCCCCTGGGCCTTGCGCTCGGCAAGCGCTCGGTTGTAGCCGGCAGCGTAGCCCTCCAGACGATCGCGAATTGACGCCGACTGCGCCTGGAGGAATCCGTTGACCGCCACATTGTCGTTCAGCCAGGTGAAGAACAGGTCACTGTCGAGGTTGTCGCGCTGCTCGACCGTCTTGCCTTCGACACCGAAATACTTCGACCGCTCACCATTGACCGTAAGCACTTCGCCAGCCAGCAGGCACAGGTTGTCCTGGGCGTAGGCGTAGCCGATGCCATAACCCAGGCCACGCTCGTCGCTGGCCAGGATGTGCGGCACACCGAAGCTGGTGCGACGGATCTGCGCCGAAGCATCGCCGGCAACTTCCCGCGCCTGCACGCCGGCGGCAGCGGTGGCGAGCACGATGGCCAGGCCAAGGCAGGACAAGGGACGCGATAGTGTGATCACGGGCACTCCTGGGGAATGAGAGGTCATCCCGATCAGACGAGCGGCCGGATGAAAATTTTACGTATTGCGCTGCGCGAGAACGTCTTGAAAAGGACGTGGCAGTTTTTTTTCAGCAAGAACTGCAGTTTTCCCGCGCTCATTCGTCCTAGTAGTTAGGTACTCATGATTTCGGGACAGTCCACGAAAAGGAGCATTCACATGTACAACCCGCAACTGCAGCCGCAGCGCCAGCGCACCGCTGACCGTGCAACGCCGCAAGACAGCGCTGGCGCACAGGAACGGATCGGCAACGAACAGATCCGCGAGCTGCTGCGCGCCTACGGTCTGCGCACCAGCCTGATCCGCCTGAAGGTCATCGATGCGCTGCATTCGGCCGATCGCAGCGGGCGCAGCATCGGCGTGCGCGGGGTGCATGCGCAGTTGGAGCAACTGGATATCCCGCTGTCATTCCTCAGTGTGCGCGAAGTGCTCAAGCGACTCTGCACCGAGGGCGTCATCAGCCTGGGCGATGACAAGTGCTACAGCCTCCAGCCCGCAGCCCGCGCCGTGCTGGAACAGAACGCCTTGCGCTGAATCCCGGGCCGGCCAGGACGGCCGGCTCGCCTGTCTCAGGACTTGACCTTGCGCCGCATGATGCCGTTGATCACCACGACGACCACGGCGATACCAATGGCCAAATACTGGAAGGTCTGCTCGCTGATCGTGCCCTGTTTCTGCAGATAGCTGAGGCCGAACATCACCCCCATCATCACCGCGATGATGAGAATCGAATATTTGAAACGCTGCATGTGTGTCATCGGCAATTCCTTGGAACATCGGGGACAAAAAAGCTCGTCACGAGCCGGCCACATGATACATGGCCAAATCCAGGTGCGATGCATTTCCTGCTGAGCTTCACCGCTCAAGATTGAAAACATGGACGCCCGGCTCATGCCCTGGAGCACCCATGACAAGACCCTTCCTGCTTTGCCCCCTGATATTTGTCCCGCTCACCTTCGCCCACGCCATTGACACCAGCACCCTGCCCCGCGAACAGCTGCTCGAACTCGGCGCACGCCTCGAAGCCACCAGCAGTAACAACCAGTGGCAGCAACTGTGGCAGCAAGTGCGTGGCAGCGGCTTGCTGCAGGCGCAGCCAAGCCAGTTGCACTTCGTCCTCCAACCCTCGGAACTGCCGGTCCTGGCCAGGTTGACCCTGGCACAGGCGCAGCAGGTGGAGGCGTTCGCCAGCACCCA
Organism: Pseudomonas sp. SYWMCR5; assembly: GCF_057197165.1. NCBI lineage: Bacteria > Pseudomonadati > Pseudomonadota > Gammaproteobacteria > Pseudomonadales > Pseudomonadaceae > Pseudomonas > Pseudomonas sp. SYWMCR5. The sequence goes on along the minus strand of NZ_JBXUNH010000002.1, from coordinate 26,588 downwards.
TGCGCGCTACCGCCGGGTATTCAGCCCGCAAGTCATCGGCTATCGCGGCGGCCAGGCGCTCGAAGCGCTGTGCGTGGACGTGGACTGGCGCGCACTCCCCGCCGGCGCGGTAGACAACCCTCAGCACTATCTGGGCGTGGTAAGCCTGCGTAAAGCCTATCCCTGTGAATGAAATGGGTGGGCACACCCTTGGAGCACAACCAAAAACTCGATCGAGATAGATCAAGACCTACAGCGAAATCATGGATCAACTTCCTACGTAAAAGCTCGCCTCTGCCTGCAAGAGACGCGCTACTGAAACTACAAAGCATGGGCCACTTGGCGCCTAGGAATGACTGGGAGGGGTGGCTGAGAATCTCTGCACACCAACCGTGCAGGCTTCAAAGACAAAAGGAAATCGCATATGGAACTGCCAGATCTGACTGCAATCGATGTCACTCTATTACCCCATTCGCTGCAATCACTGATCGAGTGCGTCGGCCTTGAAAATGCTTACCGGCTGACGTGCGCCTACGGTGGCCGCCCCAAGTACATCCCCAAACATCGGGACCGTACACGGCTGGCCGAGCTGTTGCCGGCAGAAGCACTGGACGCACTGATCAAGCGCTACGCTGGTGTCGCACTGGAGATTCCCAAGGCCGATCACTTCCAGCGCCAGTTGCGCAATCTGCAAATTCAGAAAGAAAGCGCCAGCGGGCTGTCGCGCAGCCTGCTCGCAGACAAGTACGGACTGAGCCTGCGTCAGATTGGCAACATCCGGCGCCAAGACAATCACCCCCACTGAAAACAGACCTGAACGGTCACCACCCACCAAGGAGTAATGCCTATGTCCATTGACAGCAGCCTGATCGGCTCCGTCATCAACTCTCTGCCCATGGACCGAATGATCGCCGGCCCCTTGCAGGCCATGGTCCAGGCGCAGGTCACCGCGAGCAAGTCATACGCCGACTTCCTCATGAATGTCTGCATCCAGGACGGCAAGGCAGTCGCCATCCAGTTCGACTACGACGAAACCGTCGTCGGTGAGGATGGCGAGTACAAAGGCGTCGTTGCCAAGAGCATGAAGGTGCCGCTGCTGGCGGCCATCACCCACCCGAACATTGCCATCGACGAGGGCAAGATCGAGTTCGAGATGACCATCAACCAGATGGCCGAGGATCGATCCGCCAAGGATATGGAAGGCAGCATGGAGGCCTCGCTCGGTTGGGGACCTTTCAAGCTGAATGTGAAAGGCAGTGTAAGCCACAAGTCGGAACAAACCCGCAAGACCGATACCCGAGCGCGCTATGCCTTCAACACCACCGTGCGCCGCCAGGAACCACCGGAAGCCCTCATGCGCGTGATGGAATTCCTCACCGATGCCGCAACCAAACCTACCGTGCTCGCCAGCGCAGAACTGCGCAGTACCGACAACATCTCCAGCGAAGACACCCTGCCCGGCGCAGAGAAACCCTCCGCAACGCCATGATGCCCAGCGCCGTGCCCCGTCCCCACCTGCCGCAGGTCTCCGCCCGGACACCTGCGGCATCAGCACTGGAGACCGATGATTGGATCAGCCCTGCGAACACCCTCAACCGACGCCCATGACTTCCACCGACCTGCGCGACATCACGCGCGGACTCCAGGAAGCCGCCGCGGCAACCAATACTCTGATTGCCCAACAGTACCTCAGACTCTTCGATCAGTTCTTCGACGTGGACGCCGAGCAGCCCGGCATGCCGATGCGTGCCAAGATGGTCGAAGTGGCGATGGACGACACGCACACCCTGCGCATCCCACTGATTGCCCTGGTGTCTGCCAAGGGCCTGGCCCTGGAGCGCATGCAGGTCGACCTGTCGGTTCACGTGAAGAACGCACAGGCCCGCCAGGAAGTGCTGCAGCAGGCGAACGAGACCACTTCGTGCTCGCACTTCAAAGTCACCGTGGGCGCCCAGGCGCGCCGTGGCGAAGGACGCGACCCCGACGAAGTACAGATCCGCATGCAGTTCCAGGCCTGCGAGCCGCCCGAAGCGATCAACCGGCTGATCGAGGAGTACACCAACCTGATCCTGCCTCTGCGCACACCGCCCAAACCCACCCCGGAGCCGGGCGCGGACAGCAACCAGTTCATAGAAGCCGCCACTGTCCGCCGAGCGGGTCAGAAGTCGCGTTTGTAGAAGATGTCCAGCGAGCTCGCCAGCCCGCTGGCGGCCTCCAGATAGACCTTCTTGCTCAGTTTGTACCGCAGTGCAATGGTGTTGGCCGGCTCGAACACACCGACCCCATAACGCAGGCTGAGGCGCTCGGTCAGGTTGCCGCTGGCCACCACGTTGGTCTTGTTGCCCGAACCTTCGGTATCGAGTTGGAAATCATCGATCCCCAGGCTCGAGGCCAGGCTGCCGGTAATCCCGGCGCTCCCGGCAAGGCCCAGGCCCAAGGCCGCTTCAGCCAGCATGTTGTTATCCTCGCCCGAGTTGCCCAGGGGACGTCCCAGCACGAGATACGACAACGCCTGCTCCTGGCTCATGGCCGGCTCCGAGAACACTTGGGTGGTCGGCTGCTCGGCACTGCCGCTCAGGCGAATACCCGCGATGACGTCGTCGACCTTGCGAATCGCTTCGATGTCCAGGTATGGCTGATCGAGGGGGCCTGCGAACAGCAGGCGCGCACGGCGAATGGTCAGGCGCTGGCCATAGGCCCGATAGCGACCGTCGGCCAGGCTCAGCTCACCACGCGTATCCAGGTTGTCACCGATGTGCACATGGCCCAGCAGATTGGCGGTCAGGCCGAAGCCGCTGAACGACAACTTGTCACGACCGACTTCGACATCGATGTCCATCGCGACCGCCATCGGCGGCGTGCCCTCTTCGGTCTGGTGGCCGACAATTACCGTGTCGTCGGAGACCTTCACCGTCGAAGGCGGCAGCTCGCGGACGGTGATCTTGCCCTTGGGTACCTGCACCTTGCCGGTCACTGCCAGCTTGTCGCCGGACAGACGAATGTTGAGATCCGGCGCAACCTCCAGAGCGGCATAGGGTTCAACGTTGACCGGAAGTTGCTGGCCCTGCAAACGCAAGTCGACAGCCAACGCCTGCCCCCAGGCCAACTCGCCGGTCAATTGCCCGCGACCGACCTCGCCACTTCGCCAATCACCGCTGATCCGTACCTGCTCCCCGGCGACGAGCGCACGCAGCGACAGGTCTTCCAGGCTGACCGGCAACTCGGCGCCACTGACATGCCCGCCGCTAAGCACCAGGTTGCCGTTGATCTGTGGCGCCAGCAAGGTACCTGACAAGCGCCCGTCTCCGTTGAGTTGCCCAGCCAGGCGCTCGACCATTGGCACGAAAGGCCGGGCGATCGACAGATCCAGCCCGGAAAGGCGAAACTCGCCAGAAAGCGGTTTGTCCCGGCCCAAGGGATCGATGCGTGTCGACAGGTTCAACTCACCCAACCGGTCGCCACGAAACGCCAGCGACGTGTCAACCCGCCGCGGAGCCAAGGTACTGTCCAGGCGGAGCGTCTGGTAGGGGAAGTCGATCCAGCGCCCGTTATCGCGAACCCGCAGCGTGCCGCCGCTGGCGTCGATGCGCACCGTGCCTTTGGGGCCGCTGGCCGGCATATCCAGGTTGATGTCGGCATTGAGCATGCCTTGCCAGGCGAAATCCTTCGGCAGCCACTGGGCCAGACTGTCGATGGGGAACTGCTTGAGGTGGTAGCGCAAACGTGGATCCGGCGCCAGACGCTGATCCTCGCCACACAGGCTGGCAGCGCCGGAGCGCCAGCAATGTGCACCGAAGTCGAGCTGGCCGTTGGCCAGGCGTTGCAGGCGTGCGGGGGCTTGCAATTGCCAGTCCTGACCGCCCGCCTGGATACGCCCGCTGGCCAGGCGGCCACGCCAATCACCTTTACCGAGCGTGCCATCCAGTGCAAGGTCGAGCTTGAGCTGGGGTCCATTCAGCGCCACTGTCAGCGCCTGCTGACGGATATCACCTTTGCCCGTGGCATCAAGATTGCCCAAGGCCGTTTCGCCCAGGCGGATATTGCCGGCCTTGAGGGTGATCAGTCCACGCTGGGCGCTGTCCAGGCGTGCGTCGAGATCCAGGCGCTGTATGCGGTTGTCGGCCTGGGACAGCTGTTGCCCCTGAAGACTAAAGACACCCTGCGGCGCGGCCAGCGTGCCAGCAAGGTCGAGGCGGCCTTTGACCTGCCCCTGCAAACGCGGCCAGAGCTGGCCGAGGCGCGGCAGGTCGAGGTCGATGCGACCGGCCAGGCGCTGCTGCAGGCTGCCACTGCCGTTGATCCGGTTGTCGCCCAACTGGATCGCCAGCGCACCGAGCGTCCACGCCTCACCTGCACCTTTGGCATCAGCCTTGAGCACCGCCGGCTGGCCACGCAGGCGCCCCTTGAGGTCAAGTTGGGCCTCGAGCTGCAGACGCTCGCTCTTCAATTCGCCCTTGCTGCGCAAGGGACCTGCCAAAGTGCCCGGCAGCTCCGCCAGCCAATAGGCTGGGTCGAGCGCCGACAATTGCAGATCGACATCCCAGGTAATCGCGTCGGCAAAGCCCAGCGTCACGGCTCCCGACGCCTTGCCCTGGCCAGCAAGCAGTGCCAGCTGTGGCAGGCGCACCTGGGTCAGGTCGCCAGCGAACGGACTGGCCAGGCTGAACGCACCGGCCGGGCCATCGAGATCTCCCTTGAAATCACCGTTGTAGGTGCCGTCACGATAGTGCACCTGGGCATTGAAACGCTTGAGCGTAACTTGCGGTGCTTCGTCCATCGGGTACAGGCGCAGCCAGGGAAAGTCGAGCCAGTCGATCCTGGCATCGGCCGTCAGCCCTTGCTGCCAGTCGGCACTGGCCTGCAGCGCGAGTCGCTGTGTCTCACTGGCCGTGAGATCCAGTGTCTCGAGCCGGGCACCCTTGGCATCGACCTTGCCATTCAGGGCCAGGGCAATTGGCCCCTGCTCGGCCGGAAGGCTGGCGGTGCCCTTGAGCAGGTATCCCTTGAGCAGGTCACCCTTGGCCTGAAGGTTGACCTGGTTCAGTTGTAGCGGATCAGGTAACGAGGCAGATGGACGGAACGCTTGCGCGCGGATCTGCAGTGTCGCGGGCAGGTGATCGGCCAGCGCCTGCAGCTCACCCTCGAGCTGAGCCTCAAGGTAACCCGTGCTGGTGCCCTCGAGGGTCAAGGTCTTCTGCAGGTCGCCTTTGGCATTGAGCACCAATTGCCAGGCCTGACCATCCACTGCCGGCAACTGCAGCGTGGCATCGGCCTGAAGCGGCCAATCTCCCTGGGGCAGGAGGCTGCCCTGCAGGCTCAGGTGCAGGTCGTCACGCTGCAATTGCAGGGCGTCGATACGCAGGCCTTCGGTCGTCCAGTGGGCGGCCAGTTGCAGGTCGCCGAGCAGGTCGCTGCCATCCAGGCGTAATTGACCGACCTTGACCTCACCCAGCTCGATGGCGATCGGCAAACGCAACTCAGGCAGTTGCAACGGCCCGGTGTCCGGCTGCGACTCACTCGCAGCGAACGCCATGTCGATACGTTCGGCCTGCAACCGCTGCACGCACAGCGTGGCGCGCAACAGGCACGACGGCGACCATTGCAGTTGCGGTGCCTGCAGCTCGACCCGACTGCCATCCTGGGCCCAGACCAGGTGAGCAGCCTGCCATTGGCCTCCCAGTCGGCCCTGGAAGTCCTCGACCTCAAGCCCCGGTACCAGGCCCAGAACCCAGCGGCTGCCCGCTTGCGTTCCCAGTACCAGCGTTGCGCAAAGCCCCACCAGCAGCAACAAGCCCAATACGATCGACAACGCAGGTTTGAGCAGACGCATCACAGTTCAGGCCCCATGGAGAAATGCAGCCGGATACCACCGTCATCATCCAGCGCGCGCGCCAGGTCCAGGCGCAGCGGCCCGACCGGCGAAACCCAGCGCACGCCAATGCCGACGCCGGTCTTGAGGCTGGGCAGTTCCAGCGAATTGAACGAGTTGCCCTGGTCGATGAAGGTCGCCACGCGCCATTTCTCCGTGAGCGAATACTGGTACTCGGCACTGCCGGCCACCAGGTAGCGGCCACCGATACGGTCGCCCTTGTTGTTCTTCGGCGACAGCGTCTGGTAGTCATAGCCCCTTACGCTCTGGTCGCCACCGGCGAAGAAGCGTAGTGAGGGCGGGACGTTCTGCTGGTAGCCGTTGGTAGCGCTGCCACCGAACTGCACGCGCCCGAGGAAGCGATGGTTTTGCCCCAGGGTGGTGAGGCCCTTGAGCAGGACATTGCCATGCACCAGGTTGGTGTCCGAGCCCAGCCCTTCCTTGGCTGCCTGCAGGTCGAACTGCAGGCGATAGCCATTGTGCGGGTCGATGCGATTGTCACTGCGCAAGTAGGAAAAACTCACGCCAGGCATCAGCAGGTTGCTCAGCCCGGAATCGTCACCCAGGCGGTACTCCTCGCGCTGGTACTTCAGCGAGATCACCCGCTGCCAGCCGCTGGGCAATTTGCTGTGCCATTCGGGGCCGACGGTCAGCAGTTTGCTGAGGGTGTCGGTGCCCGAGATCTCTTCGTTCTGGTAACCACCGGCAAAACGCAGCTTGTCGGTCAGCGGAGGGTCCAGGGGGATGTCATACCACAGGCCGACGTTCTGCCGAGGCGCCGAGAGCTCGGTCTCCCAACCATAACTGTGGCCCTGGGGGTTGACCCAGTGCCGCGTCCAGTTGGCCTTGCCCCGTGGCCCCACGTCGGTCGAGAAGCCCAGGCCCAGCCCCAGCGTTCGCGGCTTGCGGGTGTCCAGGCGCACGTCCACTGGCACGACGTCATCGACCGCCGCGGTCGGCGCCGCATCGACCCGTACCCCGTCGAAATAGCCGCTGGACTGCAGGTCGTTGTTCAGCTCGGCCACCAGCTCGGAGTCGTAGGGCGTTCCTGGCTTGAAGCCGACCATGCGTTGCAGCAGGTCGTCGTCCAGTGGTGCGTCGCCGCCGAAGGTCACCTTGCCCAGGCGATAACGCGGACCACTCTGGTACACCAGTTCGATATCCGCGACGCCCGCTTGCGGGTCTACCGCCAGGCGCTGACGGGAAAAACGCCCGTCGAAAAAGCCATAGCGCGAAGCCTGGTTCTGGATCAGCCGCTTGGCGTCCTCGTAGACACCATGGTTGAGCTGTTCGCCCTGGCGCAATGCCTTGCTGTCGGGAATGCGAAAGGCCTTCATCTCGCTCGCCGGGCCTTCGATGCGCACGGTCACATTGCGCAGGCGCACCGGCTCGCCCGGGTCGACGCGAATGATCAGTTGTACGGGTTGATCGGCCTTGCTCGGCGGCTTGACCTGCGTGTCGATCTGCGCCTGGTAGTAGCCCAGCGCCTGGGCCGCCTTGCGCGCCTGCTCCTCGGCGCCCCGGCTGAACCGCAGCAAGGCCTCCTCGTCGCGATCGCCCAGGCTGCCGATGTAGCCTTCGATATTGGCCTGCAGCGCCTTGTTGGACGGTTTGACCCGTACCAGCAGTTCGCTCTGGCCCCATGCTGTGCAGCTGGCGGCGAGCAACAGCACGCCCCAACCGAGTCTTCCTGAATACGTCATGCGGGGCATGCTACCAGAGCGAAGCGGCAGCGTAAGCTGCGGGTAGTTGCGATCAAGCAATTGCTGGATTGGAGGACAGCGGATTCGGATGAAAGAATACCCTCTCGCGGATTGGTCCGATCGCGACCTCGCCAATCTCCTGATAGCCCTGGCGCTCGTAAAACGCTAGGTAATGGACATTGCCAGTGTCCAGTATCACGCCCTGGGTATCCGGATCGTCGGCGCACCAGTCGTGTACTGCCTGTAACAATTGCTCACCATAATGCCGCCCCTGGAACTGCGGGTGCACCCCCAGCAGAGGCAGCACGTGGACCTGCTGGCTCGGCATGCACGCGGCCAGTGCCGCTTGGTACTCGAGGTAACGACGCGTGCAGCGCCTGCCCGCGCCCAACAGCATGCGCAGGCGCCAGGCCCAACTGTCGGCCACCCCCAGGCGACGTTGCGGCGGCACGATCAGCGCCTCACCGACCAGGCGATCATCGACCAGCACACCGATTGCCGGCAACTGCAGGTAGAAATGCTGGCGCACCCATTCGCGCACCATCACTCGCAAGCGTCGCTCATAACCCCTGCGCTGTGCATCGAACAGGTAGGCAAAGGTCGGCTCGTGGCGATAGGCATGGTAGAGCAGCGAACGCACTTCGCGGCTGTAGCCATCGTCGAGCAGGCTGATATGCGCCGGGGCGTCGGACATTGCGATGATCCTCCTGGAATGTACGTATCAGAGCCTTGGAGGTGTCCTGTCGCACATCGTTCCCCCACCAGCACGTTAGCAGCGCGCCCCCCACGCTGCCACGCTGGTGATGACGGCCGATGTCAGCTAGCATCCGAAGCTTTTACCAGGATCGGCTTTCCATGAAGATCGTCTCGTTCAACATCAATGGCCTGCGCGCCCGCCCGCACCAGCTGGCTGCGCTGATCGAGAAGCACCAGCCAGACGTTATCGGCCTGCAGGAAACCAAGGTCAGTGACGATCAGTTCCCGCTGGCCGAAGTACAGGCCTTGGGCTATCACGTACATTTCCATGGCCAGAAGGGTCACTACGGGGTTGCCCTGCTCTCGCGCCAGGCGCCACTGTCGCTGGTCAAGGGCTTCAGTACCGATGAAGAGGACGCCCAACGCCGCTTCATCTGGGGCACCTTCGCCGATGCCGACGGCACCCCGATCACCATCATGAACGGCTACTTTCCCCAGGGCGAAAGCCGCGACCACCCTACCAAGTTCCCGGCCAAGCAACGCTTCTACAGCGACCTGCAGGCCCTGCTCGAAGACCAGTTCCGCAATGACCAGCCATTGGTGGTGATGGGCGATGTGAACATCTCGCCCCAGGATTGCGACATCGGCATCGGTGCCGACAACGCCAAGCGCTGGCTCAAGACCGGCAAGTGCAGCTTCCTGCCCGAAGAGCGTGAGTGGATGGAACGCCTCAAGGGCTGGGGCCTGGTGGACAGCTTCCGTCACCTGCACCCGGAAGTGGCAGACCGTTTCAGCTGGTTCGACTACCGCAGCCGCGGTTTCGAGGACGAACCCAAGCGCGGCCTGCGCATCGACCTGATCATGGCGTCGCAGGCACTGCTTCCACGCCTGAAGGCGGCAGGCGTGGACTACGAACTGCGGGCGATGGAGAAACCTTCGGACCACGCCCCCATCTGGCTGGAACTGGCCTGACCAGGCTCAACCGCGCAGGAACGCCTCGACCGCCTGCGCGGCGCTCACCGGGTCTTCCTGCATGAAGCAATGCCCACCCGCCACCTGCCGCTCGCTGACATTGGCATTGAGCCCCACCAGGCGCCGCACCGAATGCGGCACGAACGGGTAGGTGGTTTCACCATGCAGGATCAGCGTCGGGGTGGTGATGCGCTGCAGGCTTGGCCACATCCGCGCCGGGAACGAGCTGAAGATCTCCACCTCGCGGCTGGGCCGGCACTTGAGCACCACACCTTCGCCGCAATCGCCGATGGCATGGCCGATATATGCGTGAAGCGCCGCATCACTCCACCCCTTGAAGATGCCCCGCCCCTGCAGCGACGCCAGCGCCGCCTCGCGGTCCGGCCAATGGCTGCGCCGGGTTGCGGCCTTGCGCGCCAGGGCATGGCGCTGGTGCAGGCCCACCAGTGCCGCTGCGCCCATCACCCCGATCATGCGGCGACTGAACAACACCGGGTCGAGCAGTACTGCACGCTCGAACAACCCAGGCCTGCTGGCGAGAATCAGCCCGGTCAGCACCCCACCAAAACTGTGTCCGAGCGCATGGCGCGGCACATCGCCAAACACCTGGCGTCCCGCCTCGAATGCTTCCAGGACCAACTCCGCAGTGCGGTTCCAGCCACGAAAGGCGCCGCCGTGATCGCTGTCGCCGTGCCCCTGGACGTCGCACAACCACAGGTCGAAGTGCTCCCCCAGGCGCATCAGCATGGGCTCGTACGCCAGGCAGCAGAAACCGTTGCCGTGCAAGAAATGCAGCAACGGCTTGCCGCTCGGCTCGGAATGCCAGCCGCGTAGCGTGAAACCTTCCGAGCAATCATGGGACCAGGGAATCAGCTGCATCGTGTACCGCACTCATCGAACTAGGAAAACGACGATTCTACAAACAGCAGCGGATACAACGAAATCACCAGCAGCAAGGCCATCAGGACATTGAACAGCATCAGCCAGCGAGGATTTTGCAGAAGGTTGCGCAAGGCGCTGCCAAACATGACCCAGATCCCCACGCTCGGCAGGTTGACCAGGGCGAACAGCGCGGCGATGACGATGACGTTGAGCACATAGCCCTGGGCCGGGGTGTAGGTCGTGATCGCACCGACCGCCATGACCCAGGCCTTCGGGTTGACCCACTGGAAAGCAGCCGCTCCCCAGAAGCTCAGGGGCTTGCGCGTCCCTGCGGCATCCCCGGAGATCGGCCCGGAAGTGGCGATCTTCCACGCCAGGTACAGCAGGTAGGCAGCCCCTACATAACGCAGGATGCTGTACAGCGGCGGCCAGGCCTTGAACAGTTCGCCCAGCCCGAACCCCACGCCCAGCACCATCAGCATGAAGCCGATGCTGATGCCCATCGCATGGGGGATCGAACGGCGCACACCGAAGTTGACGCCGGACGCCAGCAACATGGTGTTATTCGGCCCTGGGGTGATCGAAGAAACGAAGGCAAACAGGATGAATGCGGTGAGCAGATCGTATGAGCCGAGCATGGCAGGGACTTCCGTCAGGTACTGATTATCGTGTCATGCCACACTAGCGGAACCCCTCTCGCGCAGACCGGTACAGTTACCTTAAATTACACCTATACACATCACTGTACCGCCGCAGAGGGATCGAAGATCTCTTCGATACTCAACTCGAAAACGCCGGCAATGCTGAAGGCCAGCGGCAGGCTGGGATCGTAGCGGCCGGTCTCTATGGCATTGACGGTCTGGCGCGAAACACCGAGTCGCTCGGCCAGTTCGGCCTGCGACCAGCCACGCCCACTTCGCAATTCTCGGATGCGGTTGTTCAACGGTAACGCCTCACCCCGATGAAGGTCCCCAGCGCCCACAACGGCCCCATCAGGCTCCAGACCATGAACATCGACAAACGTGGGAAGCCTGCGGTCTCCAGAAAACCGTAGCTGAAGGTCAACAGCGCCGTCGCGACGAATGCCAGCCCCAACGCCTCCAGTTGGATGCGCCGGACCATTTCATCGAGGCTGCGCAGTTGCTGCACCACAGCCCAGGCCATACCGATCATGGCCGGCACCGGCACCAGCGCCACCAGGGTCTTGGCAACCCCTGGCGCCATGGACGCGAGGAAATGGCTGCTGACCAGCACACAGGCCATATAGGCGACGAGGAACAGGACGAATGAAATCACATGACGTTTGTGCAGCATGCCAACAGCCTCGGATGTAAAGTGTGTTTTACATTGAGGGCGAGGCCGCGCACAATGTCAAGCTTGCTTTACATCTCGGCAAGCCGGCCCAGGCCCATTACCATGGTGCCCGCCAACCACAAGGAAGCCTTCATGAGTCTGACCATTCGCCCTGCCCGCCGCACCGACGCCGCCCAGATCCTCGCCTTCATCACCGAGCTTGCCGACTACGAGCGCGCCCGCCACGAAGTGGTAGCGACCCTGGCTGATATCGAGCACAGCCTGTTCGATGAAGGCAGCACCGTGCACAGCCTGATGTGCGAGCGCGACGGCACGGCCATCGGCTTTGCCGTGTACTTCTATAGCTACTCAACCTGGCTGGGCCGCAACGGCATTTACCTCGAAGACCTGTACATCACCCCCGAACAACGCGGCGGCGGTGCTGGTCGCCAGGTACTGCGGCACATCGCTCGCGAGGCCGTAGCCAGAGGGTGCGGGCGCCTGGAATGGAGCGTACTGGACTGGAATGAACCGGCTATCGGTTTTTACCAGGCGCTGGGCGCAGAAGCGCAAGATGAATGGGTACGTTATCGCCTGGATGGCGAGCGCCTGAAGGCATTCGCACAGGGGTAAGCCGCGCCCGACCACACGACTGTGTCAAAAGTGTTACCCGGCCCCGTCCACCCAGCAAAAAGTCGGGTAACACGGAAACAATTCGAGAGATTTTCAGGTCGTGAAAAATCGCCTCAAATCTCTAAGCCATTGATTTTAATGGATATTGAAAAGTTGGCACGGCATCTGCTTTATCTCTGGCACAACAAAAATAAAAAAACGTGACACCCCAATAAAAACAACATGCACCGGCTCTGACATAACAAGAACAACACGGCAGAGGCGCAGCAAGCAGATTTTTTTGGAGTAGACACGCGTTCCAGGGGTTCGTCCCCGCGACCTGACGCAGAACAACAAAACTACCTTGAGGTAGCGACTGTCAGGATCGGATCAGCAATGATGAAGGCAGGTCAGCGCCCAAAAAAATACGTTTGCTCTTGGCCCCGGATAGGGGCCCGGTTACACCGAAACAGGCTGACAAAAACAACAACAGGCCGGTTTTCAATAATAAAAAGAGCAGGCAACAACGCTTTGAGGGGAGCTTCGGCTCCCCTCAGTGCTTTGTGTTTTCCTCATTATTCGCCTCACCACCCTCCCCCTCGACCTTCTCCACCAGCACCGGCATGCTGCTCAACACCAGCAACGCCAGCACCGTGCTGACCAACGCCGTCGCCTCGCGCCCCATGCCCGCCGCCGTGCCGATCGCCGCCGTCATCCACAGGCCTGCCGCCGTCGTCAGCCCTTTAACGTGATTGGTGTCCTGGCCATGGCCCTTGAGAATGGTGCCCGCGCCGAGAAAACCGATCCCGGCGACGATCCCCTGTATCACCCGGCTCAGCGCCTGTGCATCGGCACCGGCCATGCTCGGTGCCAGCACGAACAGGGCTGCCCCCATGGACACCAGCATGTGTGTCCGCACCCCGGCCGACTTGCCCTTGTGCTCGCGCTCGAAACCCAACACCGCGCCAAGCACCGCCGCCATCAGCAGACGCACGAGAATCCGCGTCACCTCGCCTTCATCGGTGATGTCGGTGAACTCTACCCGTATCGCTTGCCAGACATTCTGCCACCAGGAATCCATGGGCTTCTCCACACCAGCGCCTCGTGGCGTATTGAAAGGTGGACCGCGACAGTTGCCCGGAGTGCGGCAGCATCCGCCCGGCGGAACGATGCAGCAACCCGAAGCACGCTGTGGTCACACTCGTAACCACCTGCGGAGGGTAACGTCATGCCGGTAGAAATCGACGAAAGCAACCAACGCTGCTGGTAGCCCAAGATGAGAGCTTGGTTGTGCAGGAAGTCCAAACTGTCACTCCATCCTGGATGAACAAGGATGGCAGTTGGAAGATGGAGAAGCTCACGTCGCTTTCGATGGGACACAACCAGGCTGGTGTGGCCGTCTGTGTTCTGGAAGTAGAGGGTGGTGCTGTGTACATCGATACGCATGAGCAGGGTCTCGGTGTCGACTCGCTAAACGGGGTCAAAGAGCTCTATCGACGCGGTATGGCTCAGGCCAACGCTGGAGAGCCTCGGAGGGCTTAGGGATGTCAGAGGTCAACACGGTGAAGGTGGACTACCTCGTGAAGCGCTATTCGGACTTCGACCTGTTGCGTATTGCTCGAGCTGTAGGCCAAGAGTACGAGGACGAGGTCACCGCGTCTCTGGTGAATGTCCACATTCATCGACTCAGTGCCGTTGGCGTCGTCTTCGGGCATGTGCGGCAAGGGCCTCATAGCCGATTCGCCGATTCTCCGATGGGCATCTGATCCAGACATCCGACATCGTGAATATTAAGAAAGAAGGCAAGTTCTGGGTGATCACGACCATGAACTCCAAGTACGTCGTGGCTACCTTTCGCCGTGATGGTGGGCGCCATAGCTTGAGGGACTTTTGCCGCCTGGTGGGTGACCACTTCCCCAATACTCAACTGCACTGATTTAGATCGAGCCTGAGCACGCCAAGGTGTGCCCAAGGCCTTCCCCTGCCTGAAATTTGGGCCAGAGCAAGGAGCTGTAAGTGTTTATAAAGTTTGAATACCTAAAATTTGCTGGCTGCCTAGAGGATATTCGAGTTTTCGACCATCTCTCGGGTTTCGTGCAAGCCATCATGAAAATTGATGGGGTGTTAGCCCCCCAATGTCAAAGTTCCGATTCAGATTTATGAAGAGTTAGAGCAAGGATCTCATGTTGAGTTCTATGCTCTTGTGCAGAACTCAAAAAACAAGGTTAAAAATACTGCAATTGTTCTTGCAGCCAAGACTGCCAGTGGCAGGCTCCTACGCGTGCCAAGCATGCGCTACAAAGTGCAGTTGCATTTTTGGGTAATTGCTACGATCTGGGCTGCTGTGGCATTTGTTTTGAGCTGGATTGCCCTGGTCTTCGGATCGGATTTTTTGATGGGCAGCCGCTCGATGTCGCTGCAATGGGCTTTTATCAGCTCGGGCGCCTCAGTCATAGGACTGCTGACAGGGGGATTCTTTGTGGGTTGCGGTATTTACCTGTTTCACAACACTTCAGGCCTTGACACGTGGAATTCAATTGCACCCTCGTTGCTTGTAGAGCGTTTCAGCAAACTGCACCGCTGATCCTTGGGCGGGCCGCATTCGCGGACGGCTGTCGTGAACCAGGCCTCACGTTCGTGCTGCCCGGCCCTGCGGGCTTCCATCCTCACGCCTTCAGCCTTCCTAACTTGCGCGCTCCGCTTGCGATTTGGTCGCAAACCCAATGGTTATGGGGCTTGTAACGTGGTTTTGGGAATGCAACGTTGGCGCTGTTACATTCCAGAATTAGCGTTACAACCCTAGTCACTGAAGGGCGGGCCGCTCTGCCGGATCATGGGGCTTGGCCGATCTGAGAATGCTATGACTTTCTTCAGCCGATTCTGTAATCTTGATAGATCATTAGCCTCCTAAAGGAAACCGTCCCCATGTCTCGTCTCGTAGAATTCCGTCGTTTGGAGCAACAACTCGCTCAGCAATTGGCAGAACTCGAAGCCATGAAGGGTGACTCGGGCATCAAGGCGGAGATGGAGTTTGAAGAGAAACTGCGAGCCTTGCTCGGTGAGTATGGATACAGCCTGCGCGAGGTGATCAATATCCTTGATCCCAAGGCTTCGGCACGTGCTCCCGCCCTTGCCGCCCAAGAGAAGACCAGCCGTAAGCCTCGCGAAGTAAAGGTCTATAAAAACCCGCACCACGGCGAAGTTGTTCAGACCAAGGGCGGGAATCATGCGGTTCTGAAGGCCTGGAAAGCTGAGCACGGCGCTGAAACCGTCGAGTCCTGGCGCCAGTGAATATTGCGCCTTGACGCAATGAGTATACGAAAGTTAGCCTGATTGTGTATGTATCCGACACCAAACCCTCTTAGAGGAAGTGACCTCTTTAACGGCACCTTAAACCCAGCCGTGGAGAGTCGGAGACTCCGAGCAAGATTTTAAAGAACCGCCATTTCTGGCGGTTTTTTTTCGTCTTAAAGGGTACTGCGCGGAGGTTTATTACGTGTAATACGTATGCTGCCCAGAATAGTTCCACACTTGCTGCGAGGCCTCACCACATGCCAGACCTCGCATTTTTGTGACCTACTTTATTGTGGTTCAAGCCATACTGGATGCTGAAGAACCCTCAAGCTCCAACTCATAGCTGGTACATCTGTATTGGCCACACCTCACCGTGATGGAACGATGATCTTCGATGGATGCGAACCGCCACGCAGAATTTTCAATCGTGGTGGGCGACCGTGAGGAATTTGGCCACAGTGATCGCTATCTGCTCCTGCGAACGACACCCGAATCTTGCTGCCAGGCTTGAACGCCCAAGCCGTTGGAGTTAGTGCAAGGCGAATATGCTCCGCTGTTCCCGGATGCATTACTTGCGCGTCTTTCCGCGCAAGGCTCTGATATGGCCAGGTGGTGCGGTAGGTCGCTGGTGGCGTCGTTTCCTTGCGCAGAAGTGCTCGCAGCAGCCCCTCAGTGACATAGCGCTCTGTTCCGTCTGACTCGATCTCGCTGACGTAGACGAACAGTGCGGCATCAGGCTGATTGGATTCGACCCAGAAGTCCGCAACGATATGGCCGCAGATATCCAGGCCATCAGGTAGCGATGCTGTTGTGTAGCTCAATAGATCCTTTGTTCGCCCTTGCCAGTCAGCATAGTAAATACGGCTGTCTACGCCAGCAATTCGCTCGTACCGAGTACCGTTACCGCTGCCATGACGGAAGTCGACTTGATACTCGTCTTTGGCACCTTCCTGGGGCGGCTCGGCGGACAGCTTTTGGTTGTTGCCCAAGAACAGCACCGAATCAATCTCGGTCGGTGGCCACTGCTCAGCAGCACACCATTGTTCGTCGTGCATGCTGAAATAGTGAATTGGTGCTTCTTGGTCGAGACCGGTTGGGCGCTGCTGCAGGTAATGATCGAAAAAGCGCAGCAACTCGGGCATCAAAC
This sequence comes from Pseudomonas sp. SYWMCR5, assembly GCF_057197165.1. NCBI lineage: Bacteria > Pseudomonadati > Pseudomonadota > Gammaproteobacteria > Pseudomonadales > Pseudomonadaceae > Pseudomonas > Pseudomonas sp. SYWMCR5. The sequence continues at coordinate 10,141 of NZ_JBXUNH010000002.1, read as the reverse complement.
CGAACTGAGCAGTTTCCTCGAGACGCCACGGGGACACATTGATACGTGCCCCATGATCCCAGGGGCCTAGCAGCAGGTGCTTCGGGTTTTCACTCAGAGTGAGGAACCGCGAGATTGCTCCGTTCATGTACCCGGTGCCATCCATCCAGCCAGACACCGAGTAGATGGCGAGGTCACTGCGGGTGCCTGCACAGTAATAGTGGGGGCTGAAAGTCGCGGGCGTGAAGTTTTTATCGTAGGGCAGGCAGTCATCGCTGAACTTGAATTCAGCCATGAAGTCAGTCTGCCTGAAGTTGGCCAAGTGCTCTTGAATAGCAGCGGCACACATCTCGCCGTTGTGATCTTCGTCGACCGGCTGTGGGCCTTGGAAGTCTGGATGATTAAAGTACGCGAACTGCCTCAAGACGTCGCGGCGGTCATGATCTAAGCCAATCATGATGTCGTCGTACAGGCGAGTTAGTGACTTAACCTGGATACCCCCAGGGTAATAATTGTCACGGTAGGTATCCCATACCGAAAACAGAGGTGCGATGGCCTTGACCGCAGGGTGGCCGGTACTTGCGAGGAAGTCAGATGAGGCGCCGAGGTACGAAACGCCTGTGGCACCAACGCGCCCGTTCGACCATGACTGGGCGATGATCCAATCCACAACTTGGACAGTATCAGCTCGCTCAGCTGGAGAGCGGAAGCTATCACGGCTACCGAAGCTTGCGCCTGTACCACGGACATCGACCACTACCACTGCGTAACCGTAGGGCACGAACTGGTCACGGTACTTGAAGGTGTTGGGACTGCATTCTTGCTTCGAACCTTCTGCAACCTTGAAACGACGATAGTAGGGCGTGAAGACGACGATTGCTGGGAATTGCCGATCAGCGTGAGCATCGATTTCCGTCTGAGGGAGAAAAACGTCAATCGCGATCTTGCAGCCATCTCGCATAGCGATGTACTGGGACGCGGGGGCCGAAGGAACGGTGAAGTCGCGTTCCCGCCTAGCCAGGTATTCACTCGGGGGCAGCCGCCAAGCTACACTGCCAATATCTGCATCTGACATCAAATCTCTCCACCGCAAATCAAGGTTGACGGCAGCAGATTGCGACTTCTTGCAACGTGCGTAAAGTTCGTAAATTTAATGATTATGTGCGTTTAACGCATATTAAGCATAGCGTTGCTGATCCCGGATTGCTGATATTCGCTTCTCCGCATGCTCCTTGATCAAATTGGCCAGTTCGTTCACCACTCCACTGCGCTCCTGCCAGGCTGGGAAAATGAAACCGTAGTCCAAAGTGATAGCTGGCTGAAACGGTCGAAGCACAAGAGGCACCTCGCTTGAGGTTGCGATGAAAGGATCCGAGATTGCGATACCCAATCCTCGAGCAGCAAGCTGGCACGCGAGGATGCCATTAGTCGTTTCGAACCTGATGTTTGGCTGAGGTTGCAGGGACTCCGTGACTAGACTCAATGACTGACGAATCAAGGAGCGAGGATGGAGAGCAATCAGCGACTCCCCCGAAAGGTCGTCTACGGTAATGACTGGTTTGGATGCAAAAGGGTGGTCGGCACTCATGGCAGCTACCACCTCTACGCTGATGAATGGCTCAACCTCTAACAGGGGGTTCTCTAGGGGGAGTACGGTCACGCCGAGATCGAAGTTTTCCTGACCAACCCATGTCTCAATATCGAGCCTCACCCGTGAATCGATGCTTGCGGAAAATCGCGCTGAGCGTTCGGCCATTATGGCTAGCGCATCGTTCACGATGGCGTTGCTGAGATGAGGGGCAGTCAGTACTCGAACGTGGTTATTTTGTCTGGCTTTTAGACGGCCAGCGAGCTTTTGAAGAGACTCCTGGCTAGCCAAATGGCGTTCAACCTGACGATAAAAGCTCCATCCATCTGGAGTAAGACTGAGTCGTTTTTTGGTGCGTTGGAACAGCGCAAATCCGACCTCTTCCTCAAGATTGGATAGCAGCCTACCCACTTGCGGTTGCGTGCGGTTCAGGCGTACCGAAGCCTGAGTCACTGAACCTGTTTCGACAAAAGCGCGGAGGGCCTCAAGGCCTTTCGTCGTCAACATAGCCTGCTCCAAACATGCATTTTTCGCATGTATAGCAAAAATTTTCGCACTTTACACAGGTTTTGTGACGGATCATTCTCGACCTACAACAATTCGGGAAGAAATCCCGTTGCCCTGATCAAGGGCTTCATCTTCTTAACGAAGATTGCTTACTCGTATGCTGCCACTAATCACAAAAACCAGGCTTCCGAGAGGAGTACGTCAATGAGTTTTCCTTCCTATCACCCTCATCGTAGTGACGTTCATCGCCAGCCATCAGAAGGCTTGGGCAATGAGTGCTATCCCTATCCAGAGAAAAGCTAAAAGCGCATTTGCTTGAGTTGTTCTCGTTGCTCATCGCAAGGATGCGCCCAAGTTTTTTCTATGTGAGGGACATCGTCATGTCCAGCGTTGCCGCTTCAAATATCTCAGCAGCTACGGCACCCAAGGTTAGGCGGCGAGTGAGATGGTCATCTTTGCTACACCGGGTATTCGTTTGCATGATGTACTTCTTCATGCTCAGCCCGCTCATTTTCGTTGTATGGATGAGCTTCTTTGTCGATGCCATCCCGCATTTCCCACCATCTGGCTACACGCTGAAGTGGTACGAAAGCGCCTGGCAGAACTCGTCATTCATGAATGGCTTGGTGCTTAGCTTTCAGGTAGCTGCTGTAGCCTCGATCACTGGGGTCATTCTCGGAGTAGCCGCTGCGCTCGGGATCGTTCGGAATGGTTTCCTGGGGAGCAAGTTCGTCAACACTCTCCTACTATCTCCACTCCTTATCCCAGGCATCGTGGCAGGCATCGCGATTTACCTGTTCTACATGCGAGCTGAAAATGTATTAGATACGGACATCGTAGGCACATTCGGTGGGCTGGTAATCGCTCACGTATGCCTGACCATCCCGTGGACGGTGCGCTTGGTTTCCACCGGTATGGCAGGCCTAGACCCTTCGATTGAAGAAGCTGCACGTAACCTCGGAGCGTCCAGCTGGGCGGCATTTCGCCGAGTCACGCTGCCCATGCTTCGGCCTTCAATCGTTGCAGCTTCGCTGTTCTCCTTCATTGTTTCTTTCGAGAACCTGGAGCTGTCGTTGGCCCTAGCTGGCCCCGGTAAGACGACGCTTCCAATTGCAATTATGCAGTACCTCGAATTCAACCTCGACCCCACCATCGCTGCAGTCTCTGCCGTTCAGATTCTGTTGCTAGGAATCGTGATGTTGGTGACCGACCGTTTCGTCAAACTCAGCCAAGTGGTGTAGCGCTATGTCCAAAGTATCTATCAACAAGTTGAAAAAACAGTTTGGCGATGCGGTAGCGCTCGAAGACTTTTCGCTGGAGATCGCAGACGGCGAGTTGGTCGCATTCCTAGGCCCAAGCGGCTGCGGTAAAACGACCACGCTTCGGATGATCGCAGGGTTCATTGAACCGACAGCGGGAAGCATCCATATCGGCGAAACTGACGTCACAAACCTGCCAGTTCATAAGCGTAACACTGGTATGGTCTTCCAGCGTTACGCCCTGTTCCCACATATGACGGTGGCCCAGAACGTCTCATTCGGCTTGGAGATGCATAACGTTTCCGGCAAAGAGCGTGATAGTCGAATCGCCACGGCCTTGGATATGGTGCGGATGACCTCATTCCGTGATCGCTACCCTCGCCAATTGTCTGGAGGCCAGCAGCAGCGCGTAGCGATTGCCCGAGCATTGGCCATTCAGCCCAAAGTGTTCCTGCTCGACGAGCCACTCTCCAACCTGGATGCCAAGCTTCGCGTGGAGGTGCGTGAAGAGATTCGCTCGCTGCAACAGAATCTCGGTCTTACCACTGTCTTCGTAACGCATGACCAAGAAGAAGCCCTTGCCATTTCTGACCGCATGGCAATTATGTACAACGGCAGAGTTCAGCAGATTGGTTCACCAAAGGAACTGTACGATTCTCCGAGCAACCACTTTGTAGCTGACTTCCTTGGACGGATGAGCTTCTTCAAAGGAAACCTCGTGGCGAATGGGCGTTTTGTGAGCGAAGCCGGCACCAACATCCAAGTCGCCAGCGGTCAGAAGGTTGGACGAATTGGTATCCGTCCGGAGCGTATCAATGTGGGAGCCCATCCGGAGTCCGACAACGTATTTGATGGCTGGGTCGAATCGGCTGCTTACCTTGGTTCCCTCATCGACATCCGCCTGCGCCTGCAGGGTGGGGACATCTTAAATCTGCACGTACCCAATAATGCTTCCTCAGCAAACACAGCCATCGCCCCTGGATCGCCACTTGTTGCTTCGTTCCGCTCCAGTGATTGCGTTCTGTTTGCAGAGTAAAAGGTGAAAGTATGAGCGGCTCTTCTCAAGTTACAGGTGCAAGCATTGCGTTTCCAGCATCTGTCGTAGTTTTAGGCATCATAGTCGTACCACTGTTTCTCATGATGGGTTACAGCTTTAACCATTTTGATCCAATGGACTTGATGGTGGAAACTTTCACACTAGAGAACTATGTAAAGTTTTTTAGCGATGAGTATTACCGTAAGGTCTTTATTTCCACCCTCGGCGTTGCCGCCCTGTGTACGGTTTTTGCTCTTGTACTGGGCTTCCCTGTCGCGTACTTTTTGGCAAAAACCCAGAGTCGCTACAAGAGCCTGTTCATTGTGCTGCTCGTGTTTCCACTCATGGTAGGGAACGTTGTTCGTGCGGCTGGTTGGATGGTGATCCTGGGTAATGTCGGTGTGGTCAACGCAACGCTGATGTGGCTGGGTATCACCGATGAACCTATCAAGTTCATGTACACACCCTTTGCAGTGATCGTTGGCACTACTGCAGTAGTCATGCCCTACATGATTCTTACTCTTCAAAGCGTTCTAGAGGGCATCGACTTCTCGGTTGAGGAAGCGGCCCAGAATTTGGGGGCTACATTCGCTACCACCTTCCGTCGCGTCGTGCTACCCATTGCAGCTCCTGGCGTAGCAGCGGGAACCATGCTTGTGTTCATTCTCTGCATGAACGCATATGCGACCCCGGTTTTGCTGGGCGGTACTGGTTTAACCATGATGGCTCCTTCGCTGTATGACCAGATCGCAAAAGCATCAAACTGGCCATTCGGCGCCGCCATGGCGTTGGTACTCATCGTCACAACATTGCTCCTCGCAACACTGTCCAACTGGTTGATTCACCGCAATTACGTCAAAACCATGGGAGCCTGACGATGGTCGTTCAAAACGTCAGTTTCATGAAGGCTCTGGGTGACCTAGATGAAAGGCTCGCTCAGCAAGTAGGTCATAAATACATGACGGTACTGCTTTACGATAGCGGTGCCGATGAGGCAGAGCGCGTTTATAGCAGCAACCCTCAGGTTTTCCCTGATCGAGGACGGAAACCAATGGATCAAGGGCCAAAAATGGCGTTCGTTCGCGATACAGGCCTAGCCTATGTTGCAATTGATCGGTTTGAAATTGAACGTGATTACCCAGACCACCAAAAAGTTTTCGCTATGGGATGCGCCTCTCTGTTGAACGTTCCAATCAAATCGCCTGAAGGCGTAATTGGTCAAGTCAACCTCATGCACGATGAGTATTACTATGATCACGGAAAAGTGAAGTTGGCGCTTCAACTTGTGTCATCATTTTTCAATGAGTCCCCCTCCGTTAGATCGCAAGGGTCAGCGGTATAATGAGATATAAATCTCATCCTTAAACCTGGAGTTCGCTATGTTTGATATTACTCGGCGTAAGTTTTTGGGTGGTGCTGCCGTCACTACTGCCACTGCTGCTGCCGCACTTTTTTTACCCCGATTCTCTTTCGGTGCATCTGATACGCCCTTGGTGGTAGGAACTTGGGGCGGAGACTTTGGCGATTTGCTTCGTTCGAGTGTAGACGTGCTTTTGAAGCCGCAAGGCATCGAGGTTATTCAAAGCATTGGCTCACCAACGGAGCGCCGTACCAAGGTGCTAGCTGAGAGACTTTCCCGACGCAGTTCGATGGACATATGTTGTCTGGCTGACTTTGATATGCAGGCCGTAGCACAGCGTGATGCATTGGAAGCAATCACCGCTGATCAGGTGCCGAACCTCGAAAATGTACTTCCCTTCCTAAGGCAGGAATTTTCGATACCGACTATCTACTCGGCACATGTCATTGTCTATAACACTGACCGTATCAAAATTCCGCCGAAATCCTTTGCCGACCTTTGGGATCCCAAATATCAAGGGCGAATCGGACTGTCTGACTTCCTCTTCAATACAAATATCGCGGTAGCTGCCTTAGCGGGTGGCGGATCAATGACTGATTTTACCCCCGCCCAGGCCAAGCTAGCAGAGCTTCGCGCTCTTGGTGTGAAAATTCTTCCCTCCACCGAGGCCGTGGCTGCTGCCTTGAAGTCGGAAGATATTTGGATCACAGTCATCTCGAAGGCTCGGGGATACATGTGGAAAAAAGCCGGGATGCCGTTGGCATCTGTCGTACCCACAGAAGGTGGGTATCCCAACGTTTACGGTGCGGGAATTCCTAAAAAATCTAGAAGGAAGCCAGAGGCCTCCCAATACCTCAATGCCATGCTTGATCCACGGGCACAAATCGCGTTCGCTCAAAAAATGGGTTACGTCCCAACAGTCTCTAATGCCTCATTGCCAGCAGAGCTGGACAAGCAGATCAACTTCACCCAAGCAGAGAAAGATCGAATGATGAAACCTGATTATGCATACATCATTGCAAATCAATCCAGCATGCTGGAAATGTGGAATAAAACTTTCAAAGGATAGATTAGCTGTTTCACTGGTACGTTTACTACTGGGCGAAAAAGGCCTGCTATTGATTTGTGGATTATTTGCTAGAGCACGTGCTCATATTTAGTGTTAATTAACTGGGCATTTTTTTGATGGCCGGAGCGGCACTGCCGTAGCTGGCGTTAGCAACTGGGAGATCTGTTCTGTCGCAATGCCCAGGATAAGTGGAGGTTCCGATGTCGCATACCACCTTGGGCGTTAAGGTTGACACAATAACAAAGCAAAGACTTAAGTCAGCTGCCGAAAGGATAGATCGTTCCCCGCATTGGCTTCTTAAACATGCTGTTCTGGAATGGATATCTAGAGTAGAAAGCGGGGCTGACATACCTGATTTGTTGAATGCGAGCGTGCTTGAGCTGGATCGACAGCGTAACAGCTTAATGCTCCGCAAGAAAAAGACTGACTGCCTATAACTAAAACTATTTCCCGGGAGCAGCTCATGTGTGTAGTACGTTACTTTTTTGTATCAGCGGCTGCAGTTATGGTCGCGCAAACCAATGCCACTAATTTCATCCAAGACAGCAAAGCAGTAGTTAGCTCGCGAACACTTTACCTCAACAACAACAATCGAGAAACAGACGGGCAGGATCAACGCCAAACAGCACAGGGCTTTAAAGTAGACTTCTCTTCTGGCTATACATCTGGAATTGTGGGATTCGGTCTTGATATTCAAGCAATAGCTGGATTTAACATTGATGGCGGCATTGATCACCCTACGCAGGCAACTTCCAATTCAATGACTCCTGTCGACAGCGATGGTACTCCTGTCTCCAGTTGGTCTCGGGGAGGTGGGAATCTCAAAGCTAAGGTTTCCGAGTCCGAACTTGTCGTGGGGAATGCACTTTCATCTACCCTGCCAATCTTGGTTATTAATGATGGCCGGCTGTTTCCACAGACGTTCGGTGGAGCAATGCTCACGGTCAAGGAGATCCCTGGACTGACACTAGCAGCTGGTAAGCTGACTCAAACTGCTAGCCGGGCATCCAGCAACTACTCGGGGCTCGCTGTCGCAGGGGGGGCTAAGGGTAGCAATGACCTCCAGTATAGGGGTGGAGATTGGCGACCGCGAAATGATCTGTTGCTGCAGTATTATCACGCTACTCTGAAAGATTACTATGATCAGGATTTTCTTTGGCTTAGCAAGAACTTTTAAAATTGACGAAAGACAATCACTACAAGCCGAGCTTAGATATTTCAATAACAGATCTAATGGTCGAGCGGGGCAATCTGACTACTTTTTTAGCAACATGGGTGGCTATGCTGCAAAACCTGGTAAAGTGAAGAATAATACTTGGTCAACGACCATAACTTATACCGTTAGTGGTCACACAGTTTTGATTGGTCACCAACGAGTAAGCGATGATGGCTCCATGGTTTCTGTAAACTGAATCGCCCCTGGTTTCCTAGACACCTCCAAGCCTCATAATGAGGCCCAAATAGGAGGTGCCATGAGTCGTCAGCGTTACCCTGAAGAATTCAAGATCGAAGCGGTCAAGCAAGTGACCGAGAAAGGCAAGCCTGTCGCTGATATTGCCCAGCGCTTGGGCATGTCTGTTCACAGCCTCTACGCCTGGATCAAGCTCTACATCAAACCCCAAGAGCAGCGTCAGCAAGACGATGACCAGCAAGCCGAACGTAAGCGCTCCATGAACCCCACATTCAAAGCGCTTACCTGATCCCCGATGCTGTGCTCCCGATTTCTTTCTGGAGTCCGCCGACCATGATGCGACCCGACGCCAAAGTCGAAAAAGTGTACCTCTACCCCAAGCCCGTCGACTTCCGAAAGTCCATCGATGGCCTGGCTGCGCTGGTCGAACTCGATATCAAAGTGGCGGTGTTCGACCCGGTGCTTTTCGTCTTTCTCAACAAGCCGCGCAACCGCGTGAAGATCTTGTACTGGGAACGCAACGGCTTCTGCCTCTGGCTCAAACGCCTGGACTCCGAACGGTTCAAAACCTCACCCGATCCGACTGACGTGGCCATCGTACTGACCGTTCAGGAACTGAACTGGCTACTCGACGGCTTCGACCTCTGGCGCAACCGTCCGCATCAGGTTTTGACGCCTCGATACGTCGCCTGATTCGGTATAATCCGCGGCATGATTTCCATGCCCGAAGACCTCCCTGACGATCCTGTTCTGCTCAAGCAACTGCTTGAGCAGATGATCAACGAGCGCGCGTCCGACAAGGGCAAGATCGTTCATCTCGAAGAGGAAGTTGCGCTGTTGCGCCAGCGCCTGTTCGGGCGCAAGACCGAGCAGACAAGCGATGCGGCGACGCCACAGTTGCCGCTCTTCGACGAAGCGGAAAGCCTGGCAGAACCCTTGGATGAGGCTGGCGATGAAGAAGTCGTTGCGCCGACCAAGCGCCGTGGTAAACGCAAACCACTGCCGGCTGATTTGCCGCGTATCGAGGTTGTCCACGAACTGCCCGAGCATGAGCTGACGTGCGCTTGTGGCTGCCGCAAACATGCCATTGGTGAAGAGGTCAGCGAACAGCTTGAAATCGTCCCGATGCAGATTCGCGTCATCAAACATGTTCGCAAGGTGTATGGCTGCCGCAACTGCGAGTCAGCGCCCGTAACGGCGGACAAGCCTGCCCAGGTGATCGAGAAGAGCATGGCTAGCCCGAGTGTGCTGGCCATGCTGCTCACCACCAAATACGTAGACGGCTTGCCGCTTCATCGCTTCGAAAAAGTGTTGGGGCGCCACGGTGTCGATATCCCGCGCCAAACCTTGGCACGCTGGGTGATCCAATGCAGCGAGCATTTCCAACCGCTGCTGAATCTGATGCGCGAAAGCCTGTTGAGCAGTCGGATCATCCACTGTGACGAAACACGTGTGCAGGTGTTGAAAGAGCCGGGTCGTGGGCCCAGCAGCCAATCCTGGATGTGGGTACAAACCGGCGGCCCACCTGATCGCCCGGTGATCCTTTTCGACTACGCCACCAGCCGAGCGCAGGAGGTGCCGACGCGCCTGTTGGATGGCTATCGCGGCTATGTCATGACCGACGACTACGCCGGTTACAACGCGTTGGCCGCGCAGGACGGCGTGGAGCGATTGGGCTGTTGGGCGCACGCACGCCGCAAGTTCGTCGAAGCGCAGAAAGTGCAGCCCAAGGGTAAAACCGGGCGCGCAGACATCGCCCTGAATTTGATCAACAAGCTGTATGGCATCGAGCGCGACCTTAAGGGCGGCAGCGATGAAGATCGTAAGGCTGCCCGCATGGAGCGCAGCCTGCCATTGCTGGCTCAACTGAAAAGCTGGGTAGAGAAAACGCAACCTCAGGTCACGACGCAGAATGCCTTGGGCAAGGGCATC
>NZ_JBXUNH010000001.1:1190635-1279121 GCF_057197165.1 Pseudomonas sp. SYWMCR5 | reverse complement strand
GTGAGAGTAGGTCATCGTCAAGATTCATTTCGCAAAACCCCTATCTGCGTGAGCAGGTAGGGGTTTTGTCTTTCTGGCGTTCTGAAGCCAGGCCGGACCAGAGCGCTCCTGCACGTCGACACCGCGCACGCCACAGGACAAGCCTGCCTCTACAGGGTATGGTTCCGTCTGCGCACCCCGTCTTCCAGAGAGCACCCAATGGCCAACACCACGTCACTGCATCCAGGTTTCATGATCGTCCAGGGCAACCGCCTCGATGATTTGCGCAACCTGGTCGTGAGCGTGATGCGCAACTATCCCCTGGCGCCCCTGGAGAACGAAATCGCCCTGGTGCAGAGCAACGGTATCGCCCAATGGCTCAAGCTCGCACTGGCCGAAGACCCACAGGCCGATGATCAAGGCGGCTGTGGTATCGCTGCGGCCATCGACGTTCAGTTGCCTGGCACTTTCATGTGGCAGCTCTATCGCCTTGTGCTGGGTCGCGACGAGATTCCCGAGGTGTCGCTGCTCGACAAGGCACCGCTGACCTGGCGCCTGGTACGCCTGCTGCCCGCGCTGATCGAGCGACCGCACTTCGAGCCACTCAAGCGCTTCCTCACCGACGACACTGACCTGCGCAAGCGCTACCAGCTCGCCGAACGCCTGGCCGACCTGTTCGACCAATACCAGGTCTATCGCGCCGACTGGCTCAAGGATTGGGCCGCTGGCGAGCACGTGCTCAATACCGCCCGGGGCGAGCGCAAGCCCCTGGCGGATGGCAACCGCTGGCAGGCCGAGCTATGGCGTGCATTGCTCGACGATGTCGGTGCAGAAGGTATGGCGCAGAGCCGTGCCGGCGTCCATCAGCGTTTCATCGCGCGCATGGATACCCTTGAGCAAGCCCCCGCCGGCCTGCCGTCGCGGGTCATCGTCTTTGGCATCTCGTCGCTGCCCGCCCAGGCCCTTGAAGCCCTGGCCGGGCTGGCCCGCTTCAGCCAGGTATTGCTGTGCGTACACAACCCTTGCCGCCATCACTGGGGGGATATCGTCGCGGACAAAGACCTGCTCCGGCACCAGTACAAGCGCCAACAGCGCAAGCACGGCATGCCGCTGCAACTGGACGACGAGTCGATGCACCAGCACGCTCATCCGCTGCTGGCCGCCTGGGGGAAGCAAGGCCGTGACTACATCAACCTGCTCGATAGCTACGATGATCCAAACAGTTACCGTGGTGTCTTCAGCGACGGTCGCATCGACCTGTTCAGCGACGCCCAGCCCACCACCCTGCTCAATCAGTTGCAGGACGACATCCTCGAGCTGCGCCCCCTGGCCGAAACCCGCGAGGCCTGGCCTGCCATCGATGCCACCCGCGACCGTTCGGTCCGTTTCCACATCGCCCACAGCCCGCAGCGCGAAGTTGAAATCCTTCACGACCAGTTGCTTGCGCGCTTCAGCAGCGATCCGACCCTGCGTCCGCGCGATGTCATCGTCATGCTTCCGGCCATCGATGACTACGCCCCGCATATCCGCGCTGTCTTCGGCCAACTCGACCGCCATGATCCGCGCTACATCCCCTTCACCCTCACCGACCAGGGCCAGCGCGGCCGCGATCCATTGCTGATCGCCCTGGAGCATCTGCTCAAGCTCCCCGACAGCCGTTTCGCCGTGAGCGAGATCCTCGACCTGCTCGACGTCCCCGCCGTGCGCGCCCGCTTCGGGATCAAGGAGAGCGACCTGCCGACCCTGCACCGCTGGATCGAGGGCGCCGGCATCCGCTGGGGCCTGAGCGGTGAACAACGTGCCCGCCTCGGTTTGCCCGAAGGCCTGGAGCAGAACAGTTGGCGGTTCGGCCTGCGTCGGATGCTGCTGGGCTACGCCGTAGGTGTCGGTGAGGCCTGTGACGACATTGAGCCCTATGACGAGATCGGTGGCCTGGACGCGGCCCTTATCGGCCCGCTGGTGGCCCTGCTCGATGCTCTGGACGTGGCGTTCCAGACCCTCGCCGAGCCGGCCAGCCCCGTAGTGTGGGGCGCGCGCCTGCATGCGCTGCTGCAGGTGTTCTTCCTCGCCGAGGAGGAGCACGACGAGCTGCTGCTGGTGCAATTGCAGGACCTGCGTGACACCTGGCTGGAAACCTGCGAGACCGTCGGCCTGCACGATCCATTGCCGCTCACGGTCGTGCGCGAGGCTTGGCTGTCGGGGCTGGATCAGGGCAAGCTGTCCCAGCGTTTCCTGGCGGGCTCCGTGAACTTCTGCACCTTGATGCCCATGCGCGCGATCCCGTTCCGCGTGGTCTGCCTGCTGGGCATGAACGACGGTGATTACCCCCGCGCCCAGCCGCCGCTGGACTTCGACCTGATGGCCAGCGATTACCGTCCTGGCGATCGTTCGCGTCGCGAAGATGACCGCTACCTGCTGCTCGAGGCGCTGCTGTCTGCCCGTGACCAACTCTATGTGAGCTGGGTCGGGCGCAGTATCCGCGACAACAGCGAACGCCCCGCCTCGGTGCTGGTCGGCCAGTTGCGTGACCATCTAGCCGCCGGTTGGCAGCTGGCCGGAGCCCAGCAAGGCCAACGTGACGACCCGGGCCAGCAGTTGCTGCATGCCCTGACCCAGGAGCATCCCCTGCAACCCTTCAGCCAGCGCTACTTCCAGAAAGGCAGCGCGCTGTTCAGCTACGCCCACGAGTGGCAGGTCCTGCACCAGCCCGCCGAGCCACCCTCGGAGCTCGACCAGGCGCTACCGCCCTATGACAGCGATGAGCCGCTGAACCTGACGCAACTGCAGGATTTTCTCCGCCATCCGGTCCGGCATTTCTTCAGCCAACGCCTCAAGGTGTTCTTCGAAGCGCTGGAAGCGCCAACGCCGGATGAGGAGCCTTTCGTGCTCGATGCCCTGCAACGCTACAGCCTCAGCGAGCGCCTGCTGGGTGCTGCATTGGCCGCACCCGACGACGCCGAGCAGGCATTGCGTACCCAGGCCCGCCGCCTGCAGGCATGCGGGCTGCTGCCATTGGCGGGCTTCGGCGAGTCGCTGCAGGCGGAACTGATCCAGCCCTTGCCAGACCTGCTGCAGCGTCATCGCCAACTGCTGGAGCGCTGGCATACCGTGGTAGAAGGCGCGCTGCCGCTTCACTTCGAGCGCGGCCCGCATCGCCTGGAAGGTTGGCTGGGGCGCGTCTACCAGGATGATGAACAAAGCCTCCTGAGCATCACCACCGTGCCCAACAGCCTGGGGGCCGGGCGCAACAGCCTCAAATGGCATCGGCTGATCCCCGCGTGGGTCATGCACCTGGCGGCCTGCGCTGCCGGTTATCCACTGCACACCGCTTTGGTCGCCAGCGACCGCACCCTGCTGCTCGCGCCGATGCCCGAGGCGCAAGCGGGTGACCTGCTTGCCGATCTGCTGGTGGCGCGCCAGGGGGCGATGAATGCACCCCTGCCAGTGGCGCCCAAGACCGCCTTCGCCTGGCTGGCCCAGTCAGACCCGGACAAAGCCCAGGCTGCCGCCGAGCGCGCCTATGAAGGCGACGGCCAGAACAGCTTCGGCGAACGCAGCGAGAGCCTTGCACTGCTGCGTCAGTTCCGCGACTTCGCTGCGCTCACGGCTGACGAAACCTTCGAAGGCTGGTGCGAATCCCTCTACCGCCCCCTGTTTGCCGCCCCCTGGCAGACCCAAGGCAATCCGGAGACCGCCGCATGACCCAGGCCCGTCCCCTGGCCCTGAGCTTTCCCCTGCACGGCAGCCAGCTGATCGAAGCCAGTGCCGGCACCGGCAAGACCTTCACCATTTCGGCGCTCTACCTGCGCCTGATCCTCGGCCATGGCGGCGAGCAAGGCTTTGCCCGCGAACTGCTGCCGCCGCAGATTCTCGTGGTGACTTTCACCGATGCTGCGACCAAGGAACTGCGCGAGCGGATTCGCGCGCGTCTGGCCGAGGCTGCGCGTTTCTTCAGGGGCGAGCTGGACGACGCCGACCCCTTGCTGCACCTGCTGCGCGACGATTATCCACAGGAGCACTGGGCCCGTTGCGCCAGTCGCCTTGAGGTTGCAGTGCAGTGGATGGACGAGGCGGCGGTCTCGACCATTCACGGCTGGTGCCAGCGCATGCTGCGCGAGCATGCCTTCGACAGCGGCAGCCTGTTCACCCAGAGCCTGGAGACCGATCACAGCGAATTGCTCGGCCAGGTCATGCGCGATTACTGGCGGCGCTACTGCTACGGCATGCAGGGCGAAGCGCTGGCCTGGGTGCGCAGCCACTGGGTGAGCCCGGACGCGTTGCTGCCGCGGATCCGCCCGCTGTTCGGCCGTGTCAGCAGGGAAGACGACGGTGCCGATCCACAGGCGTTGATCGAATCCGCCCTGCAGCGGCGCCACGCGCAACTGCGCGAGCTCAAGGCCCCCTGGGCCCAGTGGGCCGACGAACTGCACGAAATCTGCCGTGCGGCAGTGGCCGCCAAGCAGGCCGATGGTCGCAAGTTGCAGGCACGCTTCTTCGAGCCTTGGTTCGACAAGCTGCGCGCCTGGGCAGGTGACGAGCAAGTCATGGAACTCGACCTGGGCACCGGCTTCACCCGCCTGACACCCTCAGGCATGGCCGAGGCCTGGAAAGTGGGCGAGCCACCGGACCACCCGGCATTGCACGCCATGGAGACACTCCGCGATGCGTTGCAGGCGCTGCCCGGCCCCGATTCGGCGGTGCTGGAACATGCTGCCGCGTGGGTCGCGGCGCGTTTCGAAGTGGAGAAACGCCGACGCGCCGAAATGGGCTTCGACGATATGCTGTTGCGCCTCGAACACGCGCTGCGCAGCGAGGCCGGCGAGCGTCTGGCCGGGCTGATCCGCGAGCAGTTCCCGGTGGCCTTGATCGACGAGTTCCAGGACACCGACCCGGTGCAGTACGGCATCTTCGAGCGCATCTACCGGATCGCCGAAAACCGCCCGGAAACCGGCCTGTTCATGATCGGCGACCCCAAGCAGGCGATCTACGCCTTCCGCGGCGCCGACATCTTCACCTACCTCGGTGCCCGCCGTGCCACGGCTGGGCGCCTGCACAGCCTGGACACCAACTACCGCTCCAGCCAGGCCATGGTCGAGGCGGTCAACCGCGTGTTCCTGCTGGCCGAGCAACGCCCCGAAGGCAAGGGGGCTTTCCTGTTCCGTGAGGCCCACGACAACCCGCTGCCGTTCGTCGAAGTTCATGCCAAGGGCCGCAGCGAGCGCCTGCTGATCGACGGCCAGCCCTGCGCGGCGCTGCATTGCTGGCAGTTGCACAGTGACGAGCCGGTTGCCAACACGCTGTATCGTCAGCAACTGGCCGCCAGCTGCGCCAGCCATATCGTTGCCATGCTCAACGGTGGTCAACGAGGTGTGACGGGGTTTGCCAACGCTCAGGGCGAGGTGCGCGGCTGCCTGCCTTCGGACATTGCCATCCTGGTGCGCGATGGCCGCGAGGCGCAGCTGGTCCGTGCCGAGCTGGCTGCCCGTGGGGTACGCAGTGTCTATCTGTCGGACAAGGACTCGGTCTTTGCCGCCCAGGAAGCGCACGATCTGCTGGCCTGGCTCAAAGCCTGCGCCGAGCCTGACGCCGAGCGCCTGCTCAAGGCCGCCCTGGCCAGCCTGACGCTGGACCTGCCGTTGCTCGAACTGGAGCGACTGAACCAGGACGAGCGGGTCTGGGAAGACTGGGTAATGCGTTTCCGTCTGTACCGCGACACCTGGCAGCGCCAGGGCGTGCTGCCCATGCTGCGCCGCTTGTTGCACGACTTCCAGTTGCCACGCACGTTGATTGCCCGTACCGATGGCGAACGTGTGCTGACCAATCTGCTGCACCTGGCCGAACTGCTGCAACAGGCGGCCGGCGAACTGGATGGCGAACAGGCCTTGATCCGTCACCTGGCCGAGCACCTGGCCAATGCCGGGCAGGCCGGTGAAGAGCAGATCCTGCGCCTGGAGAGCGATGAGCAACTGGTCAAGGTCGTGACCATCCACAAATCCAAGGGCCTGGAGTACCCGCTGGTCTATCTGCCGTTCATCTGCACCAGCAAACCGGTGGATGGCCAGCGCCTGCCATTGGCCTGGCACGGCGATGATGGCCAGGTGCTGCTGACGCTCACGCCCACCGACGAGCAGATCGCCTTGGCGGACGATGAGCGTCTGGCCGAAGACCTGCGCCTGCTCTACGTCGCCCTGACCCGCGCCCAGCATGCCTGCTGGCTGGGGGTTGCCGACCTCAAGCGCGGCAGCCAGAAAACCTCGCAACTGCACCGCTCGGGCCTGGGTTACCTGCTGGGCGGCGGCGTCCCGCTGGCGGCTTCCGTGCAGTTGGCCGACTGGCTGCAGGCGCTGTGTGCCGAGGGGGCGCCCATTGCCTGCGTGCCTGTGCCCGACGCCGATGAACAGTGCTATCTCGCCCCGCAGGACAGCGCCGAACGCCTGCCTGCACGCAAGCCGCGCCGCGCAGCGGCGGAGCAGTGGTGGATCGCCTCCTACAGCGCCTTGCGGGTCGGCGACCAGAACCTCGGTGCCGACAGCTCCCAGGCCCAGCAATTGCTCGACGACGAGAACGTCGATGCACAGCGCCTGCGTGAAGTCCCTGCGGAAAACGGCGATATCCACCGTTTCCCTCGCGGACCGAACCCCGGCACCTTCCTTCACGGCCTGCTCGAGTGGGCTGGGCGTGAAGGTTTTGCCGAAGTGGCCGGCCAGCCCGCGTTGATCGAACGAACGGTCGGCCAACGCTGCAACCGTCGCGACTGGACCGGCTGGATCCCGACCCTGGCGCCCTGGCTGCAGCAGTTGCTGACGCAGGCCATGCCGCTGTCGCCGGACGGCCCGGTCCTGACCCTGGCGCAGCTCCAGCAATATCAGATCGAGATGGAGTTCTGGTTCGCCAGCCATCAGGTCGACGTGCTGCGCCTCGATCAGCTCGTTGTCCGCCACACCCACGGTGGCGCCGCGCGACCGGCAGCGCTGGCGACCCAACTCAATGGCATGTTCAAGGGCTTCATCGACCTGGCGTTCGAGCTGGACGGGCGCTACTACGTGGCCGACTACAAGTCCAACTGGCTCGGCCCCGACGGCAGCGCCTACAGTGCACTGGCCATGGAGCAGGCGATCCTCGACCATCGCTACGACCTGCAGTACGTGCTCTACCTGCTGGCCCTGCATCGCCAGTTGCGCGCGCGGCTGCCCGACTACGACTACGACCGCCATGTGGGCGGTGCCTTGTTCATCTTCCTGCGCGGTATTGGCAGCGTCGGCCATGGCCTGTATTTCGCCCGACCGCCCCGTGAGCTGATCGAGCAGCTCGATGCGTTGTTTCGCGGCGCCTGTGCGCCCGAACAGCAGGACCTGTTTGCCGGAGCCGCACCATGAGCCGTACCCTCGATGACCTGCTGCCGACACCGCTGCAGGCCGAGCACCTGGCGGCCCTTGCGCCGTTGAACGACAGCCATGACCTGCTGGCCCTGCTCGACCGTTGGGTCGAGCGCGGCTGGTTGCGTGCGCTGGACCGGGCATTCGTCAGCTTCCTCGAGGAACGCGAGGCCGGCAGCGATCCCCTGCTGTTGCTGGCGGCGGCGCTGGCCAGTCACCAGTTGGGGCATGGGCATGTCTGTCTCGACCTTGAGCAGACTCTCGCCGAGCCCGATTTCGCCTTGTCGCTGCCGCCAGAGGGCGATGCGCTGGCGGGGCCGTTGCTGTTGCCGTCGCAGTTGCTCGCCACGCTCGAACCGAGCACCTGGCGTCAGCGCATCGCGGCCAGTCGGCTGGTGGCCTCGGGCGATGCCCAGGGCCAGGACGCGCGGCCGCTGGTACTCAGCGGCCAGCGTCTGTACCTGCGCCGGTACTGGAGCTATGAGCGGCGTATCGACCGGTCGCTGCAGCAACGCATCCTGGCAGACGAGTCGATTCCCGCCGACCTGCCCGCGCGCCTGGCACAGTTGTTCGAGGATGGCGCCCCGGCAGACCAGGTCGACTGGCAGAAGCTCGCCTGTGCCCTGGCAACGCGTGCCGCGTTCAGCATCATCACCGGTGGCCCTGGCACCGGCAAGACCACCACGGTCGTACGCTTGCTGGCCTTGCTGCAGGGGCCGGCAGTGGAGCAGGGCAGGCCCTTGCGCATCCGCCTGGCCGCACCCACCGGCAAGGCCGCTGCGCGCCTGACCGAATCCATTGGTCAGCAGGTCGAGCGTTTGCGTGTCCGTGCCGATGTGCGTGCCCAGATTCCGACCGAAGTGAGCACCGTACACCGCTTGCTGGGCAGTCGCCCCGGTTCGCGGCATTTTCGGCATCACGCCGGTAACCCGCTGCCGCTGGACGTGCTGGTGGTCGATGAAGCCTCGATGATCGACCTGGAAATGATGGCCAATCTGCTTGACGCCTTGCCAGCGCAGGCACGCCTGGTGCTGTTGGGCGACAAGGACCAGTTGGCCTCGGTGGAGGCTGGTGCGGTGCTCGGCGACCTGTGCCGGTATGCCGAAGAGGGGCGTTACACGCCCGCCACTCAGGCCTGGCTCGAGCAGGTGGGTGGCCAGTCGCTGCAGGGCAGCGGTCTGCAGCCAGGTGATGCGCACCAGCATGCGCTGGCCCAGCAGGTGGTGATGTTGCGTTATTCCCGGCGTTTCGGCGAAGGCAGTGGTATCGGCCAGTTGGCGCGCCTGGTCAACCTGCAGCAGGCCCGCCAGGCGCGGGATCTGCTGAGCATGCCGCCTGAGGATGTGTTCGGCCTGTCCCTGCGCGGCGAGCATGACCGCGCTTTCGATCGCTTGCTGCTGGATGGCCTTGGGCGTGGTGAAGACGGCCCGCAGGGCTATCGCCACTATCTGCGTAGTATCGGTCGTCACCGGCCGGCGCCAGGCACGCCTGGCGATGACCCCGCGTGGGAGCAGTGGGCTGCCCTGGTGCTGAACAGCTTCGAAGGTTTCCAGCTGCTGTGCGCGGTGCGCAAAGGGCCCTGGGGGGTGCAAGGGCTGAACGAGCGTGTGGCGCGTGTGTTGCACAACGCCGGGTTGATCGACACCCGTCAACCCTGGTACGAGGGACGACCGGTGCTGGTCACCCGCAATGACTACGGCCTCGGCCTGATGAACGGTGATATCGGCATCGCCCTGCGCCTGCCCGACGAGCATGGCGAGCCACTGCTGAGGGTCGCCTTCCCGCGCAATGACGGCTCGGGCGGGGTGCGCTTCGTGTTGCCCAGTCGGCTCAATGAGGTGGAAACGGTGTTCGCCATGACTGTACACAAGTCCCAGGGCTCGGAGTTCAGTCATACCGCGCTGGTGTTGCCTGATGCGCTCAATCCCGTGCTGACCAAGGAGCTGGTGTACACCGGCATTACCCGCGCCAAGCAATGCTTCAGCCTGGTGGAACCACGGGCGGGGGTCTTCGAGGCGGCTGTCGAGCGCAAGGTGCGTCGGATTTCTGGCCTCATGCTCGATCAAGCGTGATGTTCGTCAATACCTTGGCACTGCGGCCTTATGCTATCGTGCGGGTTATCTGAATCTAATTTGAGAGATTTCCCACATGACAGTGGTTGTCTCGCCCAGGGGGCGAGTGACGGGCTGCGTGCTTTCGGTAGTGATTGCCGCCTTGTCGCTGTTCGCCGTACCTGCCCGGGCGGACCTCCCTGCCACTGCAACCCAGGTGCAGCAACGCGCCAAGGCGGTAACCCAGGTCGTGCTGGGGATCTTCAGCTATGCCCGCTGGCCTGCTGACCCTTCGCCGCTGCGCTTGTGCCTGGTCGGCCCCACAGAATATGCCGACGACCTGATCAAGGGCACTGTGCAGAATGCCGGCCAGCCCCTGCAGGTGCGTCGCCTGCTGGCCGACGATGCACGCGTTTCCGGCGCCTGCGACGCGGTGTACATCGGCAAGCTCGACGCTGGCCAGCGTGATCGCCTGTTCCAGGCCCTGGTCGGGCATCCGGTCCTGAGCATCAGCGAGGCCGATGACCCGTGCACCGTCGGCAGCCTGTTCTGCCTGCACGTCGATGACGAACAGGTCAGCTTCGATGTGAACCTCGACTCGGTGGCGCGCAGTGGCGTGCGCATCCACCCCAGCGTGCTGCAATTGTCGCGGCGCAGGGCGGCGCAACCATGAAACTCACCGGCAGCCGCAGTAAGCGGCCGACCTTGCGGTCAGTGCTGGGGCGCGGGCACTTGGGTGTCGCGCTGATCGCCGTCGGACTCGTGGGCGTGTCCCTGACCGTGCTCGGCGTGGCAGCGTTGCGCGTCTATGCCCATCACAACCTGCACCTGATCGCCCGTTCGATCAGCTACACCGTGGAAGCGGCGGTGGTGTTCGACGACAGCGGGGCGGCCAGTGAAGCCCTGGCGGTGATCGCCGCCACTGAAGAGGTGGCAGACGCCAAGGTCTTCGACAGCCAGGGTGAGATGCTGGCGCACTGGCAACGCGATGACACAGGCTTGCTGGCACCCCTGGAGCGCCAGGTGGCCAAGGCCTTGCTGGGCGAGGCCATTCACCTGCCGATCGTCCGTCAGCAGCGCACGGTCGGGCACATCGAGCTGCTTGGCCAGGGCGGCAGCCTGCTGCGCTTCCTGCTCAGCGGCCTGGCGGGAATCCTCTTTTGCAGCTTGCTCAGCGCCGCAGTCGCCATCCACCTGTCGCGCCGGCTGTTCGGCGATATCGTCCGTCCCCTGCGGGGCCTGGCCAGCGTGGCCCATGCGGCGCGACGAGAGCGCAGCTTCGACCGGCGCGTGCCCGAGACGCCGATTGCCGAGCTCAATGAGCTGGGCAACGACTTCAACGCCCTGCTCGACGAGCTGGAGGTCTGGCAGAGCCACTTGCAGAGCGAGAACGAGACCCTCGCGCACCAGGCCAGCCATGACAGCCTCACCGGCCTGCCCAATCGCGCCTTCTTCGAAGGGCGCCTCAACCGTTGCCTGCGCAACGCCGCCCGGCAGCAGGACCACCTGGCGCTGCTGTTCCTCGACAGTGACCACTTCAAGAAGATCAACGACAGCCTCGGCCATGCCGTTGGCGACGAGGTGCTGATCAATATCGCCAGCCGCGTGCGTGCGCAGTTGCGCGAGCACGACCTGGTGGCGCGCCTTGGCGGTGACGAGTTCGCCGTGCTGCTGACCCCTCTGCATTCACGCGAGGATGCCCAGCGCATCGCCGAGAAGATCGTTGCCAGCATGAGGCTGCCGATCCTGCTGGACGATGGCCAGCGCGTCAGCACCTCGTTGAGTGTCGGCATCGCCTATTACCCGGACGATGGCCAGGATTCGGCCAGTCTGCTCAATGCCGCCGATGCGGCGATGTACCAGGCCAAGCGCAATCGGCGCGGCCATTGGCAAGTGGCCCAGACGGAACGCTGAGCCACGGATTTGAACAACAGGAGCTGAACCGTGAAACACCCCTTTTCCCGACTGCGTTTTCCCTTGCTGGCCTTGCTGCTGGCAGTGTTGGCCTTGACCGGCTGCCAGACCGTGCCACCCAGTGGGCTGAGCCCTGAACAGATTGCCGTGCTCAAGCGCGAAGGGTTCACCCCCAGCGACGAGGGCTGGGCGTTCGACCTGTCGGGCAAGGTGCTGTTCGGCAGCGACCTGGACGGGCTCAACGGCCAGAGCCAGGCGATTGTCGAGCGGATCGGCAAGGCGTTGCTGTCGGTGGATATCCAGCATGTGCGCGTCGATGGCCATGCCGATGCCTCGGGCAAGGTGGCCTATAACCAGCAGCTTTCCGAGCGCCGAGCCCAGAGTGTGGCCCAGGCGCTGATCAGCGTCGGCATGCAGCCGCGCAACATTCAGACGCGCGGCTTGGGCAGCACCCAGCCGGTGGCGGACAACCGCACCAGTGCCGGGCGCACCGAGAATCGGCGGGTGTCGATCGTGGTGGCGTCGAACTGAGGAATGGGAGCAATGGCACCGGCCCCCTGTGGGAGCGGGCTCGTCCCGCGATCACCGGCGCAGCCGGTGCCATCCGCCTCAATCCTGCGCAAATACCATCTCCCGCGTCTGCCCCATCAACAGCGGCGCATTCGCCTCGGTCACATCGCGGATGTAATCCCACAGCAAAGTGATCCGCTTCAACTTGCGCAAATCCTCCCGGCAGTACATCCAGAACTGCCGCGTCACCTCCACCTCCTCCGGTAGCACGGTCACCAGTCGTTCGTCCTGCGCCGCCAGGAAACACGGCAGGATCGCCAGCCCGCGTCCCTGCAGGGCAGCGGTGTATTGGGCGATCACGCTGGTGCTGCGCAGGTGTGCGCTGGCGTTGGGGATCAGGTTGGCCAGGTACAGCAGCTCGGAACTGAACGCCAGGTCGTCCACGTAGCTGATGAACGGATGGCGCACCAGGTCGGCGACCTTGCGGATCGGTTCGTGGTGGTCGAGGTACTCGCGGGTCGCACAGAGGCGCAGGCGGTAGTCGCACAGCTTGCAGCACACGTAGGGCCCATGCTCGGGGCGCTCCAGGGCGATGACAATGTCGGCTTCACGCTTGGACAGGCTGATGAAGTGCGGCAGCGGCAGAATGTCCACCGAGATCGCCGGCCAGGTGTCTACGAAGCGGCTCAACTGAGGGGTGATGAAGAAGCTGCCGAAGCCCTCGGTGCACCCCATGCGTACGTGCCCGGACAGCGCAACGCCCGAGCCCGACACCTGCTCGCAGGCCATGTGCAGGGTGCTTTCGATCGACTCGGCATAGCCCAGCAGACGCTGGCCTTCGGCGGTGAGCACGAAACCGTTGGTTCGCGATTTCTCGAACAGCAAGGTGCCCATCGCCCCTTCCAGCGAGCTGATGCGCCGCGACACCGTGGTGTAGTCCACGGCCAGGCGTTTGGCTGCACTGCTGGCCTTGCGGGTGCGCGCTACCTCAAGAAAGAACTTGAGGTCGTCCCAGTTCAGCGCGCTGAGGGAGGTCAGGTCTTTTTGCATGTTGATCCGGTTTTTTTGTGCATTCTTGTTGGATGTTTGCACATCTATACTCGAACTCAGCCCCTGCACGCCACCCCGTTCGCTGCGGCGTAGGCGTCTTCGTTCCGACAATAATTCCAAGGAGAGCGCAGATGAACGCACCCCACACGCCCCACACTCAGGTCGAGCAGGTCAAGCTGCTGATCGACGGCCAATGGGTCGAGTCCAAGACCACCGAATGGCGCGACATCGTCAACCCGGCCACCCAGCAGGTGCTGGCGCGTGTTCCTTTCGCCACCCCCGAGGAAGTCGCCGCGGCGGTCGCGGCTGGCGAACGAGCCTTCAAGACCTGGCGTGACACGCCGATCGGTGCGCGCATGCGCATCATGCTCAAGCTGCAGGCGTTGATCCGCGAACACAGCAAGCGCATCGCCGCGACCCTGAGCGCCGAGCAAGGCAAGACCCTGGCCGACGCAGAAGGCGATATTTTCCGTGGTCTGGAAGTGGTCGAGCATGCCGCGTCCATCGGCACCCTGCAGATGGGCGAGTTCGCCGAGAACGTCGCCGGTGGCGTCGACACCTACACCCTGCGCCAGCCCATCGGCGTGTGCGCCGGCATCACCCCGTTCAACTTCCCGGCGATGATCCCGCTGTGGATGTTCCCGATGGCCATCGTCTGCGGCAACACCTTCGTGCTCAAACCCTCCGAGCAGGATCCGCTGTCGACCATGATGCTGGTCGAGCTGGCGCTCGAAGCTGGCGTGCCGGCCGGTGTGCTCAACGTGGTGCATGGCGGCAAGCAGGTGGTCGATGCGCTCTGCACCCACCCGGACATCAAGGCGATCTCCTTCGTCGGCTCCACCGAAGTGGGCACCCATGTCTACAACCTGGGCAGCCAGCACGGCAAGCGCGTGCAGTCGATGATGGGCGCCAAGAACCACGCCGTGGTGCTGCCCGACGCCAACCGCACCCAGACCATCAACGCCCTGGTCGGCGCGGCCTTCGGTGCGGCCGGCCAGCGCTGCATGGCCACGTCGGTGGCGGTGCTGGTGGGCAAGGCGCGTGAATGGCTGCCGGATATCAAGGCGGCGGCGAGCAAGCTCAAGGTCAATGCCGGCAGCGAGCCGGGCACCGATGTCGGGCCGGTGGTTTCCAAGCGCGCCAAGGAGCGTGTGCTGGGGCTGATCGAGAGCGGCATCAAGGAAGGCGCCACGCTCGAGCTGGACGGCCGCGACGTGAAGGTGCCGGGGTACGAGCAGGGCAACTTCGTCGGCCCGACCCTGTTCTCCGGGGTGAAGACCGACATGCAGATCTACACCCAGGAAATCTTCGGCCCGGTACTGGTCACCCTCGAGGTCGATACCCTCGACGAGGCCATCGCCCTGGTCAACGCCAACCCGTTCGGCAATGGCACCGGCCTGTTCACCCAGAGCGGCGCGGCAGCGCGCAAGTTCCAGAGCGAAATCGACATCGGCCAGGTCGGCATCAACATTCCGATTCCGGTGCCGGTGCCGTTCTTCAGCTTCACCGGTTCGCGTGGCTCCAAGCTCGGCGACCTCGGCCCATACGGCAAGCAGGTGGTGCAGTTCTACACTCAGACCAAGACCGT
Source organism: Pseudomonas sp. SYWMCR5 (assembly GCF_057197165.1). Taxonomy (NCBI): domain Bacteria; kingdom Pseudomonadati; phylum Pseudomonadota; class Gammaproteobacteria; order Pseudomonadales; family Pseudomonadaceae; genus Pseudomonas; species Pseudomonas sp. SYWMCR5. Next base: position 1,264,653 of record NZ_JBXUNH010000001.1, on the reverse strand, counting down.
CACCGCCCGCTGGTTCGATGACGACAGCGTCAATGACGGTGTGAACACCACCATCAGCCTGCGCTAAGGAGACTGCCATGCGCATTGCATTCATCGGTCTGGGCAACATGGGCGCGCCCATGGCCCGTAACCTGATCAAGGCCGGGCATCAGCTCAACCTGTTCGACCTGAACAAGACCGTGCTGGCCGAGCTCGCCGAACTGGGCGGGCAGATCAGCACCTCGCCCAAGGATGCCGCCGCCAACAGCGAGCTGGTGATCACCATGCTGCCGGCCGCTGCCCATGTGCGCGGCGTGTACCTGAACGAGGACGGCGTGCTCGCCGGCATTCGCCCCGGCACACCGGCGGTGGACTGCAGCACCATCGATCCGCAGACCGCCCGCGACGTGTCCAAGGCCGCGGCGGCCAAAGGCATCGACCTGGGTGATGCGCCGGTGTCCGGTGGCACCGGCGGCGCGGCGGCCGGCACCCTGACCTTCATGGTCGGTGCCAGCCCCGAACTGTTCGCCACGCTCAAACCGGTGCTCGAGCAGATGGGGCGCAACATCGTGCACTGCGGTGAAGTCGGCACCGGACAGATCGCCAAGATCTGCAACAACCTGCTGTTGGGCATCTCGATGATCGGCGTGTCCGAGGCGATGGCCCTGGGCAATGCACTGGGGATCGACACCCAGGTGCTGGCCGGCATCATCAACAGCTCGACGGGCCGTTGCTGGAGTTCGGATACCTACAACCCCTGGCCGGGCGTGATCGAGACCGCCCCCGCATCGCGCGGTTACACCGGTGGTTTCGGTGCGGAGCTGATGCTCAAGGACCTGGGCCTGGCGACCGAGGCCGCGCGCCAGGCGCACCAGCCGGTGATCCTCGGTGCTGTGGCGCAGCAGTTGTACCAGGCCATGAGTTTGCGGGGCGATGGCGGCAAGGATTTCTCGGCGATCGTCGAGGGGTATCGCAAGAAGGATTGATACGCGAGTGGGCTTGATCGCGGGCCGGATGGCCTTTCCCCTGTTACTGCGCACCAGGGGGAGGGCGCCGGTTCCGCGATTTTTTTTGCCCGCTGCACGCCGGTCAGTCGGGTAGCAGGCGATCGCGGCTGTTGGAGAGGTGCAGGCAGATCGCCGCCCTGGCCGCTTCCGGGTCCTGTCGGCGGATGGCGTTGAGAATCGCCTCGTGCTCCAGGTTGGCCAGATAAGCATGCCCCGCCAGGTTGGCCCCGGCGCGCTCGGCCTGGGCCATGCGCTTGCGCGGGATCAGGCCGTCCCCCAGTTGCGCCATCATCTCGCTGAAATACAGGTTGCCGGTGGCCTCGGCGATCAGCAGGTGGAAGCGTCGGTCGGCTTCGATGCAGCTGTCACCGGCGGCGGCCAGGTCCTGGTAGTCGTCCAGCGCCTGGCGCATCTGCGCCAGTTGCCGGTCATTTCGGCGCAGGGCCGCCAGCGCGGCGGCCTGGCCCTCCAGGCCGATGCGCAGCTCCAGCAGGTCGCGCACGCTGGCCGCGTTCTCGGGGCCTACGCGTAGGCCGGAACGGGCCTGGCGTTCGATGACGAACGTACCGATCCCGTGACGGGCCTGTACCAGACCCGCAGCCTGTAGCTTCGACAGCGCTTCGCGGACCACGGTACGGCTGACGCCATACTCGCGCACCAAGGTGTTTTCTGAGGGCAGCTTGTCGCCCGGCTTGAAGGTGCCCAGCAGCAATTGCTGGGTGAGGCTCGAGACCAGGTCGTGGGCACGGCTATGGGGGCGGGTCATGGCGTGGGCTCGAAGTAGTACCTGTGAGAGCGGCGGTTCGCCGCTGCGACGTGTTCCGCGAAAGGACTCGGCTGAACGCCCTCACATTACTTGTATGACAAGTTATCCACAAAGATTTTTTTCATCCTGATATTCCCCCTCCCATTGCCTTGGGTAGTGGACCTGATAAAAGCATTTCGCCGATTTTTACCTAGTTAACCGCTTGTATTTTGCTTTTTTCGCTCAATTTTCAACTTGTCGTACAACCCCGCCGGGAATATGCTCATTTCCACCTGGATGTCAGACAACTGCCTCGCCTGCCACCAGCACCCTCAATAAAAACAATGACTGGGAGATATCCCGTGAACGACACCCCCCCTGCGTCTGCCTTGCCCGGCGGCGATGCGCTGGCCAGCGCCGTAGCCAAGGTCAAGCGCCATGTCCTGCCGCTGTTCGTCATCATGTTCGTGGTCAACTACCTGGACCGCGTCAATATCGGCTTCGTCCGTCCGCACCTGGAAAGTGACCTGGGCATCAGCGCCGCCGCCTATGGATTTGGCGCCGGCCTGTTCTTCATCGGCTATGCGTTGTTCGAGGTGCCGTCGAACATGCTGCTGCAAAAGGTCGGCGCACGTCTTTGGCTGACCCGCATCATGTTCACCTGGGGCCTGGTCGCCACCGCCATGGCCTTCGTGCAGAACGAGACCCAGTTCTACGTGCTGCGTTTTCTGCTCGGGGTCGCCGAAGCCGGCTTCTTCCCCGGAGTGATCTACTACTTCACCCGCTGGCTGCCCGGTGCCGAACGTGGCAAGGCGATCGCCATCTTCCTCAGCGGCTCGGCCCTGGCCTCGCTGATCTCAGGTCCGTTGGCCGGTGCGCTGATGCAGATCCAGGGCATGGGCCTGCACGGCTGGCAATGGATGCTGTTCATCGAGGGCATGGCCTCGGTGATCCTGTGCTTCTTCGTGTTCTTCTGGCTCGACTCCCGCCCGCAGGATGCCAAGTGGCTGAGCCCGGCCGAGCAGCATGCGCTGGTCGAGGCCATCGACCGCGAGCAGCGCGAGCGCGAGGCGGGCGGGGTGATCAAGACCTCGGCCTGGCGCCTGCTCAAGGACCGCCAGATCCTGCTGTTCTGCCTGATCTACTTCTGCATCCAGCTGACCATCTACGCCGCGACCTTCTGGCTGCCGAGCATCATCAAGCGCATGGGCGAGCTGAGCGACCTGCAGGTCGGCTTCTTCAACTCGATCCCCTGGCTGATCTCGATCCTGGCGATGTACGCCTTCGCCGCCGGGGCCGCACGTTGGAGATTCCAGCAGGCCTGGGTCGCCGCCGCACTGGTGGTGGCCGCCATCGGCATGTTCATGTCGACCACGGGCGGGCCGGTGTTCGCCTTCGTTTCGGTGTGCTTCGCCGCCATCGGCTTCAAGGCGGCGTCGTCGCTGTTCTGGCCGATCCCCCAGGGGTATCTGGATGCGCGCATCGCTGCGGCGGTGATCGCACTGATCAACTCGGTGGGCAACCTTGGCGGCTTCGTCGCGCCCACCACCTTCGGCCTGCTCGAGCAGCAGACCGGCTCGATCCAGGGCGGGCTGTATGGCCTGGCGGTGACCTCGGTGCTGGCCGCCATCGCCGTGTTCTTCGTCCGTACCCGCGCCAAGGGTGCTCCTTCCCCTGAACTCAAGGCCCCATCGGCCCTGGGCCAATCCCATTGAACGCCTGCCCGACAAGGACAATGACCATGCAGACGACGCCTCACTCCTCGACCCCGGTCGTCACCGACCTGCGCGTGATCCCGGTGGCCGGCCACGACAGCATGCTGCTCAACCTGAGCGGCGCCCACGGCCCGTTCTTCACCCGCAACATCGTGGTATTGCGCGACAGCGCCGGCAACACCGGCCTGGGCGAGGTGCCTGGCGGCGAGAACATCCGCCAGACCCTCGAAGACAGCCGCAGCCTGGTGGTCGGCCAGCCAATCGGCTATTACCAGCGCGTGCTCAATGCCATGCGCCAGACCTTCGCCAGCCGCGATGCCGGCGGGCGCGGGCTGCAGACCTTCGACCTGCGCATTACCGTGCACGCGGTGACCGCCATCGAGTCGGCCCTGCTCGACCTGCTCGGCCAGCACCTGAACGTGCCGATGGCCGCGCTGCTGGGTGAAGGCCAGCAGCGCGAGTCGGTGAAGATGCTCGGCTACCTGTTCTACATCGGCGACCGCACCCGCACCGACCTGGCCTACCGCAACGAAGCCGATGCAGATGACGACTGGCTGCGCTTGCGCCATGAGCCGGCCCTGACGCCCGAGGCGGTGGTGCGCCTGGCCGAGGCCGCCAAGGCCCGCTACGGATTCAACGACTTCAAGCTCAAGGGCGGCGTGCTGCGTGGCGAAGAGGAGATGGACGCTGTCACTGCGCTGGCCGAGCGTTTCCCCGAGGCGCGCATCACCCTCGACCCCAACGGTGCCTGGTCGCTGAAGGAGGCCATTGCCCTGTGCCGCGACAAGCACGATGTGCTGGCCTACGCCGAGGATCCGTGCGGTGCGGAGAATGGTTATTCCGGGCGTGAAGTGATGGCTGAGTTCCGCCGCGCCACCGGCCTGCCCACCGCCACCAACATGATCGCCACCGACTGGCGGCAGATGGGCCACGCGATCCAGTTGCAGTCGGTGGACATCCCGTTGGCCGATCCGCATTTCTGGACCTTGCAGGGCTCGGTGCGGGTGGCGCAGATGTGCCATGACTGGGGCCTGACCTGGGGCTCGCATTCCAACAACCACTTCGACATCTCGCTGGCCATGTTCACCCAGGCGGCAGCCGCCGCGCCGGGTGAGATCACCGCCATCGACACCCACTGGATCTGGCAGGACGGCCAGCGCCTGACGCGTGAGCCGCTGCGCATCGTAGACGGCCATGTACGGGTGCCGACGCGGCCGGGGCTGGGGGTAGAGCTCGATGAGGACCAGTTGATGAGAGCCCATGAGTGCTACCGCAACATGGGCCTGGGCGCTCGGGATGACAGCGTGGCGATGCAGTTCCTGGTGCCGGGTTGGACCTTCGACAACAAACGGCCTTGCCTGGTGCGTTGACAGAGAAGGCCCTGTCGCCGGGCAAGCCGGATCGCGATAGGGCCTGCGCAGCCAGTAAAAAGCTTTATGCGCGCTTTACCCCCGCGCAAACACCACCACCGCCGCCCGCACCTTGCGCCCACCGAACAGGCTCATGCGCTGGCAGTCCAGCGCCAACCGGTGGCGGCCGTGGTCGGTGTCCGGATCGTGCAAATAGACGAAGTCGGCATTCGATGGTGTTCCTGCCGCCGAACCTGATCGCCAGCATTGGCGGGATGTCCGAGTTCAGCATGATGACTGCCGGGGTGGGGGCAGGAATGGTACTGGGGCTCAAGCGCATGGCGCGGAGGATGGCATGAGCAATCTGCAGACAGGGCTGTACGTGGTGTCGGTGATCGTGATCTTCGCGGTGGTGAACTACCACTGGGATCACCGTCGCGACCAGCAGCAACTGTCTTGCTCAACCTCCAAAGGTCCAGCCCAATCCCTGTGGGAGCGGGCTTGCCCGCGAAAAGCCCTTCGCGGTGAATAGCACCGATTTGACCCGCCTTCGCAAGACCCGGTGTCGTGATCGAACACCTTCATGGCGCGCTGGAACAATTTGCCCCGCACCCGCACTGTTTGAATGAAGCCGACCTCGACGCCGCCGCTCGCCAACCCGTGAACAACGTCAATAAAATCACCTGAGCCGCGTGCAACTCATTGTCCAGAAAGGAGATAGTTTTCGCCTACGCCTGCCCGTCCTTCCTTGTGTCAGCAAAAAGAGAACAAGATCAATGAACACCGTGGGAACTGATGGCAACCTTGCACAAGGTTTCAAGCCACGTCATGTAACGATGCTGTCCATCGCCGGCATCATCGGTGCAGGACTTTTCGTCGGCTCCGGACACGCCATCGCGGCTGCCGGTCCCGCCACCATCCTCTCCTATTTCGTCGCCGGCACGTTGGTCGTGCTGGTCATGCGCATGCTCGGCGAAATGGCCGTCGCCCATCCCGACACCGGCTCGTTTTCCACCTACGCCGACCAGGCCATCGGCCGTTGGGCCGGCTATACCATCGGCTGGCTGTACTGGTGGTTCTGGGTGCTGGTCATTCCCATCGAGGCGCTGGCCGCAGGCCATGTGCTCAATGCCTGGTTCCCGCAGGTCGACAGTTGGATCTTCGCCCTCGCATCGGTACTGCTGCTGGCCTGCACCAACCTGTTCAGCGTGGCCAAGTACGGCGAGTTCGAGTTCTGGTTCGCGATCCTGAAAGTCACCGCGATCCTGGGCTTCATCGGCCTCGGTTTTGCCGCGCTGATGGGCTGGCTGCCCAACCGCGAAGTCAGCGGCCTGAGCATACTGATGAGCGAGCACGGCGGTTTCGCGCCCAAAGGCTGGTCGGCGGTGATCGGCGCCTTCATCACCGTGATGTTCAGCTTCATCGGCACGGAAGCGGTGACCATTGCCGCCTCCGAATCCAGCGATCCGGCGCGCAACATCGCCAAGGCCACCCGCTCGGTGATCTGGCGGATCAGCACCTTCTACATCCTGTCGATCTTCGTGATCATCTCCGTGGTGCCGTGGAACGATCCGCAGCTTGCGGTGGTGGGCTCCTACCAGCGTGCGCTGGAGATCATGAACATCCCCAATGCCGCGTTCATGGTCGACCTGGTGGTGCTGATCGCCGTGACCAGTTGCATGAACTCGTCGATCTACATCGCCTCGCGGATGATGTTCTCGCTGGCCAAGCGCGGCGACGCGCCCGCCATGCTCAAGCGCACCTCGAAGGTCGGCGTGCCGCGTGCTGCAGTGTTCGGCAGCACGCTGATCGGGGCTGCCATCGCCATCCTCAACTACTTCGCGCCCAAGGGCGTGTTCGAGTTCCTGCTCGCCAGCTCCGGTGCCATCGCCCTGCTGGTGTACCTGGTGATCGCCATCTCGCAGTTGCGCATGCGCCGGCGCCTGGAGCGCGAGAGCACGGAACTGAAGTTCCGCATGTGGCTGTTCCCCTGGCTGACCTGGGGAGTGATCGTGTTCATCAGCTGCGCGCTGGCGGTGATGATGTATACCGAGGAGCACCGTGCAGAGGTCAGTGCAACACTGAGCCTGGCGATCGTGATCTCCTTCCTCGGCATCGTCACCACGCGCGGGCATGGCCGCAAGGTGGTGGTGCGGTCGATGGGGTAGCAGGGCGGATGTTACGGGTCATGACGAGGGGCGCCTGGACTAGGCGCCCTTCTGTCATGGGCCACAGCATCCTAGGAGCGGTCCGACATTTCCGGCGCGTTCCCTTGGATAGGCTTCCTGGCTTCGAACAATGCCAGGAGCCCTTCGATGAAAGACCACCCGCAACATGACAATGCAACCGCCTCTGCGCCTTCCAGGGATGAGCGCTTCGATGAGGTCGTGACCCTCATCCACTCGGCACGGCAACGCTGCATGCAGGCCGTCAACACACAGCTCATCGAGCTGTACTGGCAGGTCGGTGCCTACATCAGCCGCAAGATCGAGAATGCCGAGTGGGGCGACGCCGTGGTCAGCCAGTTGGCCGGACACCTGGCGCGCACGCAGCCAGGGTTGCGTGGGTTCACGCGCCGTAACCTCTTCCGTATGCGCCAGTTCTACGAGACCTATCGCCATGAGGAGAAAGTGTCAGCACTGCTGACACAATTGCCCTGGACCCAGAACCTGACGATTCTCAGCCAAAGCAGGCGCCCCGAAGAACGTGAGTTCTACCTGCGCATGGCAATTCAGGAGAAGTGGTCGAGTCGCGAACTGGAGCGCCAGATGAAAGCCGCGCTGTTCGAGCGCAGCGTTGCCGACCCGCTCAAGGCCTCGGCCTCCCTTGCCCAGGCCCACCCGCAAGCCCTGTCGGTGTTCCGTGACGCCTACATGCTGGATTTCCTCGACCTTCCCCAAGCACCTGCCGAAGCCGATTTGCACAAGGGCCTGCTCCAGCGCTTGAAGGACTTTCTCGTGGAGCTTGGCCGCGACTTCTGCTTCGTCGGCTCCTCAATACCTGTCTAAAAGCCAGCCCAACTGTTGTAGGAGCGGGCTTGCCCGCGAACACGGGCGTAGCCCGTGCCAGGCGGCGCGGTGTCTTTTTCGCGGGCAAGCCCGCTCCTACAGCTATCACCACTCGTCAAATAATCAATTGACGGATATCAAAATCACTATTAGCTTAACCATTAAATCGAACAATAAATATCGCACAGCGATACGTGAGGCTTGAATTGTACGATCCATTGGTTGATGCGAACCCAGGCCGGGCCCAGCCCCATGCGCCGTCCTATTGGGCCGATACCGCAGGTTCGCCGGTCGCCGACGATGGCCCGGTACGCGGCAACGAAGACGTCGAAGTGGCGATCATCGGTGCCGGCTACACCGGCCTCAGTTGCGCGCTGCACCTGGCCCGCGAGCACGGGGTGCGAGCGGTGGTGCTGGAGGCGAACCAGACCGCCTGGGGTTGCAGCGGACGCAATGGCAGCTTCGCGCGCATTTCCGGTGGCCGCGTGCCGCTGGCTACGCTGATCGAGCGCTACGGCGCCGACACCGCGCGCCAGTACTTCAACGAGATGCGCCAGGCGCTGGACACCACCCGTGGCCTGATCCGCGACGGCAACATCGACTGCGACGCGCAGCCCGATGGCGTGTACAAGGTCGCCAGCAAGGCCATTCACGTCGAGTCGCTCAAGCGCGAAATGGGCCTGTACAACGACCTGCTCGACTACCCGGCCCACTTCGTCGAAGCCGCCGACCTGCAGTCGGTGCACGCCGGTGCCGAGTCGTTCGGTGCACTGCACATGCCCGACGGCTTCAGCATGCATCCGCTGAAACTGGCCTGGGGCGTACAGCGCATGGCCCGCGAGGCTGGCGCGCGGGTGCACACCGGCTCGCCGGTCACCGCCTGGACCAGCAGCGCGCAGGGCCATCGCCTGGTCACCCCAGGCGGGGTGATCACCGCGCGCAAGGTGGTGGTCGCCACCAACGGCTACACCTCGCGCCAACTGCACCCGGCACTGACCGGGCGGATCCTGCCGGTGCACTCGCAGATCATCGTCACCCGGCCGATGAGCGCCGCCGAGAAGCAGGCCAGCCTGCCGGGTGCCGACTGCATGTTCGATACCCGCAACCTGCTGTTCTATTACCGCCGCCTGCCAGACGACCGCATCCTCTTCGGCGGTCGCAGCGCAGTGAACGGCCGCGACGCGGAAAACCCGCTGCACCGCGAGCGCCTGCTGGCGGCGCTGTGTCGCAAGTTCCCGGCGCTGCAGGGCATCGACGTGGATTACAACTGGGGCGGCTGGGTCGCGGTGACCAACAACTCGCTGCCGCACTGCTACCCGATCCAGGGCGTGGCCAATGCCTACACCGGCGGCGGTTATGCCGGCAGTGGCGTGTCGTTCTCGCTGCAGACCGGCAAGCGCCTGGCGCAGATGGCCTGCGGCGAAGCCCGGCCAACGCCGGTGCCGTTCCTGCACCAGGCGCCCAAGCCGTTCCCGTTCCAATCCTTCCTGCGTGTCGGCCAGCGCATGGCCTACGCCTGGTATCGCTTCAAGGACGCCGAGCGCGCGTCCGTCTAACTGGAGAGCGTCATGATCTATAGCGAGTACCTTATCGACGGTGAGCTGGTGCGCGGGCAGGGCGACGAGTCGCCGATCCTGGCGCCAGCCGACGAGCGTGTGCTGCATGTGCTGGCCGATGCCTCGCCTGCCCAGCTGGATGCCGCCGTCGATGCCGCCGAGCGTGCCTTCACCGGTTGGGCGCGCACGCCACCGCGTCAGCGCGGCTACCTGCTGCTCAAGCTGGCCGAGCGCATTGAGGCCGACGCCCAGGCGCTCGGCACCCTGGAAAGCCAGAACTGCGGCAAGCCGCTGCAAAAGGCGATTGGCCACGAAGTGCCGGCGGTCGCCGATGTGTTCCGCTTCTTCGCCGGGGCTGCGCGTTGCCTGCCGGGCAGCGCCGCTGGTGAATACGTCGCCGGCAGCACCAGCATGATCCGTCGCGACCCGCTCGGCGTGGTCGGGCTGATCGCGCCGTGGAACTACCCATTGCTGATGGCAGCCTGGAAGCTGGCCCCGGCCCTGGCCGCCGGCAACACCGTAGTGTTCAAGCCGTCCGAGCTGACGCCACTGAGCGCCCTGTACCTGGCGCGGCTGTGCGCCGAGATCTTCCCGCGCGGGGTGGTCAACATTCTTTCCGGGCGCGGTGCCACCCTCGGCGCGCAGCTCAGCGCCCATCCCAAGGTGCGCATGGTCTCGGTCACCGGCGACATCGCCACCGGCCAGGCCGTGGTCCGCGCCGCCGCCGGCAACCTCAAGCGTACCCACCTGGAGCTGGGCGGCAAGGCGCCGGTACTGGTGTTCGCCGATGCCGACATCCCGGCAGCCGTGCGCATGATGCGTACCGGCGGCTACTACAACGCCGGGCAGGACTGCACCGCGGCCTGCCGTGTGTATGTCGCCGAATCGGTGCGCGAGCAGTTCCTCGAACAACTGGTCGCTGAGATCTCGACGCTGCGTACCGGTCACCCGGAAGATCCGGCCAGCGACTTCGGCCCGCTGATCAGCCGTCGCCAGCAGGAGCGCGTGCAGGGCTTCGTCGACCGTGCTGCGGCGCTGGCGCATAGCGAAGTACTGGTTGGCGGCAAGGTTCCCGACGGCCCGGGTTTCTTCTTCCAGCCGACCGTCATCGCCGGCGTGCGCCAGGACGACGAGATCGTGCAGAAGGAAGTGTTCGGGCCGGTGGTGTCGGTCACCGCCTTCGACGATGAGGAGCAGGTGCTGGCCTGGGCCAACGAAAGCGAATACGGCCTGTCGGCCTCGGTGTGGACGCGCGATGTGAAGAAGGCCATGCGTACCGCCAGCCAGCTGCAGTACGGTTGTGTCTGGGTCAACCAGCACATGACACTGGCCACCGAGATGCCCCATGGCGGGCTGCGCCAGTCGGGCTACGGCAAGGACTTGAGCCTGTACGGCCTGGAGGATTACACCAGCGTGCGGCACATCATGATCGACATCGGCTGAGGCCGGGTCACTACACAACAACACAAGAACACAACAACAAGTAGGGATGACTGCAGGACTGGATGTCCATGACGTTTCGCCAACTGTCTAACTACAACAAATGCAGGGGTTGAACATGAAACGATTCGAATGGCGTGCAGGCACCGTGGCGGTATTGCTGGGGCTGTGCACCTGGCAGGCCCACGCGGCCGAAAGCGTGACCTTCGCCGGCTGGGGTGGCGCCTTGCAGGACGCCGAACGCAAGGCCTACCTGGAACCTGCGGCGAAGAACCTGGGTATCGCCGTCAAGGAAGACAACATGGACGGCCTGGCGGCGGTACGCGCCCAGGTGATGTCCGGCAAGCCCAAGTGGGATGTGGTTGAGCTGGCCTCAAACGACTGCATGGTGGCCGAGAAGGAAGGCCTGACCGAGCCGCTGGACTTCTCGGTGATCAAGACCGAGGGCGTCGATCCCAGGTTCTACGGCAAGAACTGGATCGCCAGCCACGCCTACTCGACGGTCCTGGCCTGGAGCACCGAAGGCGGTGCCGCCAAGGCCCAGACCTGGAAGGACTTCTTCGACCCGTCCGTGAAGGGGCCGCGCGCCCTGTACCGCAACCCGTTCACCACGCTCGAAGTGGCACTGCTGGCCGACGGCGTGGCGCCCAAGGATCTCTACCCGCTGGACGTCGAGCGCGCCTTCAAGGTGCTCGAGCGGATCAAGCCGCAGGTGGTCAACTGGTGGAGCAGCGGCACCGACTCGGCGCAGTTGCTGCGCAGCCACGAGGTGGACTTCCTGGCCATCTGGGCCTCGCGCGTCGAGGACCTGAAGAAGGCCGGTCAGCCGGTGGACTACACCTATGACAAGGCGCTGCTCGACTATGACTGCGTGGTGGTGCCCAAGGGTGCCCCGAACAAGGCCCAGGCCATGAAGCTGATCGCGCAGATCATGTCGCCGCAAAGCCAGGCCATGCTTGCCACGCTGATCCCCAACCCGCCGGTCAACAGCAAGGCCTTCGACACCGGCATCATCCCGGCGGACCTGGCGAGCAAGCTGCCGACAGCACCCGCGAACGTCGACAAGGTGGCCTTCTTCGACCCGGCCTGGTGGCAAGGTCGCCAGGCCGAACTCCAGCAACGTTTCGACCTGTTCATCCAGAACTGATCGACCTTTCCGCGCCCTGTGCAAGCGGGGCGCACCTGGAGAAAAGCACATGCACAAACATCTGATCAAAGGCGCTGCGTTCAGCCTCCTGGCCAGCGCACTGTTCGCCGCCACGGCACATGCCGACGGCGGCATCACCTTCGCCGGCTGGGGTGGCGCCCTGCAGGATGCCGAGCGCAAGGCGTACCTCGAACCTGCCGCCAAGGCGCTGAACATTGCCATCCGCGAAGACAACATGAACGGCCTGGCCGCCGTGCGCGCCCAGGTGATGTCAGGCAAGCCGAAGTGGGACCTGGTCGAACTGGGCATCACCGACTGCGTGCAGGCCGAAAAAGAAGGGCTGTCCGAGCCGCTGGACAAAAGCGTGATCGACACCCGCGACATCGACCCGGCCGTGGTCGGCAACAACTGGATCGCCAGCCATGCCTACGCCTCGGTGGTGGCTTGGGCCAAAGACACCGGCAAGCCGGTGGCCCAGACCTGGCAGGCGTTCTTCGACCCCAATGTCAAAGGCGCGCGGGCCATGTACACCAAGCCCTGGCAAACGCTGGAGGCCGCGTTGATCGGCGATGGCGTGGCCCCGGCGCAGCTGTATCCCCTGGACATCGACCGCGCGTTCAAGGCCCTGGAGCGGATCAAGCCGCAGGTCGTCAACTGGTGGAGCGCCGGTGCCGACTCGGCGCAATTGCTGCGCAGCCGCGAGGTGGACTTCCTGGCGATCTGGAACGGGCGCGTGGCCGAGGTGGCCAAGTCCGACGATGCGGTCGACTACAGTTTCGATGGCGCCATCCTCAGCTATGACTGCCTGATCGTGCCGCGCGGTGCGCAGAACAAGGACCTGGCCATGCGCGTGATCAACCAGATCATGCAGCCGACCAGCCAGGCGACGCTGGCGACCTTGATCCCCTACGCGCCGGTCAACAGCCGCGCCTACGAGGTCGGCCTGATCAGCGCCGAGCAGGCCAGCCGCCTGCCGACCTCGCCGCAGAACATTGCCAAGGTGGCGAAGATCGACCCGCATTGGTGGGTGCAGAACCAGCAGGCGGTGCAGCAGCGTTTCGAGTTGTTCATCGCCCACTAGGACGAGGCGGGCCGTGCTGGCCCGCGTCATAACCCGTGTTCCGTGCCGCTTGCGGCCCCGAGTCTGACCATGTCTGAAGATACGAAGCTCTCGACCTCCATCGACATCGAGCATGTCACCAAGACCTACGGCAGCTTTGCCGCGCTCGATGACGTCTCCCTGAACATCCGCAGTGGCGAGTTCCTGTCGCTGCTGGGCTCGTCCGGTTCGGGCAAGACCACCTTGCTGATGGCCCTGGCCGGCTTCGTGCGCCCGGACGCCGGCAGCATCCGCTTCGGCGGGCGGGAAATGGTGTTCGAGCCGCCGCACAAGCGCGACCTGGGCATGATGTTCCAGAACTACGCACTGTTCCCGCACATGAACGTGTTCCAGAACGTCGCCTACCCGCTGAAGCTGCGCGGCTACAGCCGTGACGAAATCCGCAAGCGAGTTGGCGAGGCGCTGGAGATGGTCGAGCTGGACAAGCTGGTCGGGCGGCGCATCGACGAGATGTCCGGTGGCCAGCGCCAGCGCATCGCCCTGGCCCGGGCGATCGTCTTCGAGCCGAAGATCCTGCTGATGGACGAGCCGCTGTCGGCGCTGGATAAACGCCTGCGCGAGACCATGCAGCTGGAGATCCGTCGCCTGCACGAGCGCCTCGGCATGACCGTGGTCTACGTCACCCACGACCAGCGCGAGGCACTGACCATGTCCGACCGCATCGCGGTGATGAGCCAAGGGCGGATTCAGCAGATCGACACCCCCGAAAGCCTCTACGAACGCCCGGCCAACCGCTTCATCGCCGAGTTCGTCGGCGAGTCGTCGTTCCTGCCGGTGGCCATGCGCGAGGGCAGGGCATGGTTCCGCGACCAGCCGTTGCAGGCGGTGTTCAGCGAAGGCTGCCTGAACAACCCGAGTATCCTCCTGCGCCCCGAGAAACTGCGCTTCGTCGATGACGGCCAGCAGGGCCTGAACCTGTTCCGTGGGCAGGTCCACGACGTCATCTACCAGGGCGAAAGCCAGTTGCTGCAAGTGGACCTGGGCGAAGGCACGCAGGTGTCGATCCGCCGCCCCTCGCGCAGTTCCTCCGGTGACCGCCTGCCGACGCGTGGCGATCACGTGGTCCTCGGCCTGCACCCGCAGGACAGCCTGATCGTGGGGGACTCGGCATGACTGCGCTCAACCTGCAAGGCGCGCTGCATGGCCAGGCCCTGCAACGCGCGGGCAAGCGCCACGGCTGGTTCCTGCTCTCGCCGATGCTGCCGGCGCTGCTGCTGGTGCTGGTGACCTTCGTGCTGCCGATCGGCTGGCTGTTCGGCCTGTCGCTGTTCGATGCCGACGGCAACCTCAGCGCCGAGAACTACACGCGCCTGCTGCAACCGATCTACGTGCTGGCGTTCACCCAGACCTTCAAGATCGCGCTGATCGTGACGGTGGTCTGCGTGCTGCTGGGCTACCCCTACGCCTACTTCATGGTCCACGCGCCGCGCCGCCTGGCGGGCCTGGCGATGGCGCTGCTGCTGATCTCGCTGTGGACCTCGCTGCTGGTGCGCACCTACGCCTGGCTGGTGCTGCTGCAGCGGCGCGGCCTGGTCAACGACGTGCTGACCTCGCTGGGCATCGTCGACGCGCCGCTGGCGCTGGTGCACAACCTCACCGGCACGGTGATCGGCATGACCCACATCATGCTGCCGTACATGGTGCTGCCGCTGTATGCGGCGATGAAGAGCATCAACCCGCTATACCTGCAGGCCGCCTCGACCTTCGGCGCATCGCCGGTGCGGGCGTTTCGCGATGTGTTCCTGCCGCTGTCGCTGCCGGGCCTGGCTGCGGGCGCGACCTTGGTGTTCGTGCTCAGCCTGGGCTTCTACGTGACCCCGGCGCTGCTCGGTGGCGGCAAGGTGCAGATGCTGTCGATGCGCATCGAGAGCGATGTGTCGATGTACGCCAACTGGGGCGCCGCCTCGTCGCTGGGCGTGGTGCTGCTGGTGGCCACCCTGCTGATCCTGTTCATCGTCAAGAAGATCGCCGGCCTGGGCCGGCGCAGCGAGTGAAGCCATGAACCGACCCCTGAACCACTGGCTGGGCCTGGCCGCCCGCCGCGCCTGGCTGTACTTGCTGGTGCTGGCGATCATGGTGTTCCTGCTGACGCCAACCCTGATCGTGCTGCCGATGTCGCTGTCGGATGCGCGCTACCTGAGCTTTCCGCCCAAGTCGCTGAGCCTGCAGCCGTTCTTCAGCTATTTCGCCTCGATCGAGTGGCAGAGCGCAACGCGCATCTCGCTGATCACCGCGACCCTGACCATGATCCTGGCCACCACCCTGGGCACCGCGGCGGCCTACGCCCTGCACAACAGCCAGCAACGCTACCTGGGTGTGCTGCGCGGGTTGATGATGGCGCCGATGATCGTACCGTCGATCTTCATCGCCATCGGCCTGTTCTTCGTCTACGCGCGGCTGGACCTGAACAACAGCATCCCGGGCCTGGTGCTGGCGCACACGTTGTTGGCGCTGCCGTACGTGATCATCAACGTCGGTGCCGGGCTCAAGACCTACGACATGACCCAGGAACACGCCGCCTGCATTCTGGGCGCCAGCCGCCTGCGTGCATTCTTCGACGTGACCCTGCCGCAGATCCGCTTCTCGGTGGTGTCTGCGGCCATGCTGGCGTTCGCCGTGTCGCTGGATGAGGCGGTGATCTCGCTGTTCATCAGCGGCGGCGACAGCGCCACGCTGACCAAGCGCATGTTCAGCTCGCTGCGTTCGGAGATCGATCCGCTGATCGCCGTGGTCGCCACTTTGATGACCCTGTTGTCGATCATCATGCTGGCGGTCAGCCTCACTGCGCAGCGACGCGCCCAGCGCCGGAGCGAGTCATGAGCCTGCGCCTGCCGGGCGCCAGTGGCGCGCCGCTGAGTTTCAGCTGGAATGGCCGGCGCCTGCAGGCCCTGGCCGGCGACAGCGTCGCCCAGGCACTGCTGGCCAACGGCATTCGTGGCCTGGCCTGGACGCGCAAGGCGCACCGGCCCATGGGCTTGTCGGGGCTCTACACCACGGGCGTGCTGGCGCGGGTCGATGGTGTACCCAACGTGCGCCTGGACCAGTGCCTGGTGCGCGAGGGCATGCAGGTCAGCCGACAGAACAGTTGGCCGAACCCGCGTTTCGACCTGCTGCGCCTGGCACGGCTGGTGCCGTCCGGCTGGATCAAGGGCGGGTTCGAACAGAGCAATCTGGTGCCCAGCGGCGGTCGACTGTTCCAGCACTGGGAGGCATTGCTGGCGTTCCTGGCCGGTGTGGCCGAGCCCGCCGACCAGGGCTTCGCCGGCCCACCTCCGGTCGGCCAGCGGCTGCGCGCCGAGGTGCTGGTGATCGGCGCCGGGCCTGCTGGCTGCGCAGCGGCCAACCGCGCCGCGCAGGAGGGGCGCGAGGTGCTGCTGGTGTCCCGTGGCGAGTCGCCCGCGCGGTATGCCCGGCAAGCCGGTGCTGCGCTGGCGCCGCTCGATCCGCGGGTGCGCTGCCTGTTCGGAGTGGAGGTGTTCGGTGCCTACCGTGAAGGTCGCCTGCTGCTCGGTGCGCCGATCGATCCCGCACGCGGCGCCGTGGCGCTGGAGGCCGACGAGGTGATCCTGGCCACCGGGCGCAGGGTGGTGCCGACCCTGGTCCCCGGTGCCTGGTTGCCCGGGGTGATGGATGCGCGCACGGCGCTGGCACTGGCTGCCGACCGTCGCATTGCGCCGGGCAAATCGGTGGTCGTGCTTGGCGACGGACAGCAGCAGGCCCTGGCCACTCGCCTGCGTCAGCTGGGTGTGCAGGTGGTGGCGGTGGCCGAGGTCGCTGAGCTGCAGCGGGTCATTGGGCACAACCGGGTCAGGGCTGTACAACTCGAGCGCCTGCAGCCCTGCGATGCGCTGGTGTTGGCCGGCCCCGGGCTGTTCGACGACAGCCTGAGCTTCCAGGCCTCGGCCAGCGGGCGGCTGCAACTGGTCGGCGCGCGTTCTTCGCTGCGCCGCGCAGGCAGTGCCGCCGAGCCCGACCCGGCGCTGGCCCCCGCCCAGGACGCAGCCGTGCTGCTGTGTCCGTGCTTCGATGTGTCCGGGCGCGAGGTCGATGAACTGCTGGAGCAAGGCATCGACGACCTGGAGGTGATCAAGCGCCTGACCTCCTGCGGCATGGGCCCGTGCCAGGGCCAACCGTGCTGGGACTCGCTGCGAGCCTACGTCGCCGGACGCCTCGGCGTGCCGGTGCTGCAACTGGCCCGGCCGACCCTGCGCCCGCCGCGCCGGGCCCTGACCGTGGCCCAGGCTGCCGGTCTTTGCGACGTCGTGGAGCCACTGCAATGAACCTGAATGCCCAACTGCCCAAGCGTTGCAGCATCCTTATCGTCGGCGCCGGTATCCAAGGCCTGTCGCTGGCGTTCAACCTGGCCGAGCGCGGTGTGCGCGACATCCTCGTGCTGGATGCCGGCTACTGGCAGGGCGGTGCGTCGGGACGTAACGGCACCCTGATCCGTGGCGCCTTCAGCTCGGTGGAGTGGACGCGCTTCTTTGCCTACTCCAACCAGCTCTGGCATGGCCTGTCGCGGCGCCTGGGCGAGAACGTCATGTACTCGATGCGCGGCTACAGCATGATCGGCGAGCGCACGGCCACCGCCGAACTGCTGCATCGCACCCGCGAAGTGCACCGCGAATGCGGCATCGATTCGCAGTTGCTCGACCCGGCACAGTTGCGCAATGTGCTGCCGGCCCTGGCCCACGAGCGGGTCAGCGCCGCCCTGCACCTGCCGGGCAGCGGCGTGGCGCCGCACCATGCGGCGATGCATGCCTATCACAAGGCCTGCGAGCGCTTGGGCGTGACCCTTCGCTATCGCACGCCGGTCGCTGCCATCGACCGCAGCGCTGGCCGTGTCAGTGGCGTGCGGGTAGGGGAGCAGCGCATCGATGCCGACGTCGTCGTGCTGGCCGGCGGCGCCAACAGCAATGCCCTGGCGCAGATGGCCGGGGTGCCGCTGGAGGGTTACCCGATGCGCCTGGAAGCCATGGCCCTGGAGCCGACCCGCCCGCTGATCGGCCCGGCCGTGGCCCTGCTCGACCGGCTCTGCTACATGCACCAGACCGCGCGTGGCGAAGTGGTGGGAGGCGCCGAGGTGGCCGAACGTCCACAGGACACCCTCAATGCCGACGTCCCGGTGATGGCCGCGACCGCCAAGGCCTATATGGAGATGTTCCCGCAACTGGGCCAGGCGCGTATCCTTCGCCAGTGGGCCGGGCTGGTCCACATTTCGCCCGATTTCGGGCCATTGCTGGGGGCGCACCCCGCCTTGCCGGGGCTGTTCGTCAGTGCCGGCTGGTGCTACGGCCATGCCGGGGCGCCGGCGGCCGGCGAGCTGCTGGCCAGGGCCATCGTCGAAGGGACGGTGGACGAGCGCATGAAACCCTTCGCTGTCGAGCGCTTCGTACAAGGGCGTCCGGTGGTCGAGCCGGGCATCGTGCTGAGTCATTTCGAATGAACAACCGTGAATGGGAGCATCCTTTCGCGGCGGCCGAGCCGGCCGTCCGGGTTGCCTCCCTCAGAGCTGTCAGAAAAGGATCGAACGCCATGAGCGCCGCTGAAGAATCGCCCCTGTTCGTCACCGCCCTGTCCAAGGGGCTGGCGGTCGTCACTGCGTTTCGCAGTGGCCGGCCGAGCATGAACCTGGTCGAGCTGGCCGAAGCCACGGGCCTGAACAAGAGCACGGTGCAGCGCTCGGTGTACACCCTCGAAACCCTCGGATACCTGGCCAAGGATGCCGTGACCAAGCGCTATCGCCTGACCCCGCGCTCGCTCGACCTGGGCTCTGGCTACCTGCAGACCAGCGAGCTGGTCGAGCGCGCCAACCCCTACCTGCACGAGCTCAACCGCGACACCGGCGAGAGCTGCAACCTGCTCGAACCCTGCGGCACGGACATGCTCTACGTGGCGCGTTTCCCCAGCCACAAGCAGATCCCGATCCACGTGCCGCTGGGCCGTCACCTGCCGATGTACTGCACCGCCGCGGGCCGTGCCTACCTGGCGGCGCTGCCGGAGCGCGAGAGCGAGGCCATCCTCGATGCCTCGCAACTGATGGCGCACACCTCCAGCACCGTGACCGACCGCGAGCGCCTGCGCGAGATCATCGCCAATGCGCGCAAGGACGGCCATGCCTTCGCCAGCGAACAGTACTACGTCGGTGACATCAGCGTGGCGGCGGCGGTGGTCAATGCCGATGGCTACCCGCTGGGCGCGGTCAACGTCGCCGTGCCGCTGGGGCGCTGGAGCCTGGAGGAGGCCAGGAAGGACCTGGCGCCGAAGGTGATCAACACCGCGCGTTCCATTGCCAGTGCCGTGCGCAGCCTGCGCCCCTTGACCTGATCGATACCCCGTAAACCGGGGTCGCTGCGCGCCCCAATCGCGGGACAAGCCCGCTCCCACACGGACAGCTCCCGTCTGTAGGAGCGGGCTTGCCCCGCGATGGCCTCGCAGCAACTCCACCCATGCCAACGCACCCTCGTATGCGTGACGGCCCCCGTTTGTCCGAAATAACCTGGAGTCCCCATGTCCATCCAACGTTTCCAGCCCAACAACAACCGCCTCAGCCACGCGCTGGTGCACAACGGCATCGTCTATGTCACCGGCCAAGTACCGGCCGACCGTACCCAGGACGTGCGCGGCCAGACCGCCCAGGTGCTGGCGCGCATCGACGAGTTGCTCGCTGAGGCCGGTTCCGACAAGTCGCACATCCTTTTCGCCCAGGTGTGGCTCAAGCACGCCGTGCAGGATTTTGCCGAAATGAACGCCGCCTGGGACGCCTGGGTGCCGAAGGATGCACTGCCGGCCCGTGCCACGGTCGAGGCCAACCTTGCTGCCGAGAACATCCTCGTTGAAATCGCCGTTCAGGCCGCGGTCAAGGAGTAAGGTCATGGCGACGATCAAGCATCTGATCCACGGCGAGCCGGTCGCGAGCGGCGGGCGCACCGCCGAGGTGTTTAACCCGGCCACCGGCCAGGTCATCCATCAACTCGAACTGGCCAACCGCGCCACCGTGCAGGCGGCCATCGACTCGGCCAAGGCCGCGTTCCCGGCCTGGCGCAACACGCCACCGGCCAAGCGCGCGCAGGTGATGTTCCGCTTCAAGCAGCTGCTGGAGCAGAACGAGGCGCGTATTGCACAGATGATCAGCGAAGAGCATGGCAAGACCATCGAGGATGCCGCTGGCGAACTGAAGCGCGGGATCGAGAACGTCGAATTCGCTTGTGCTGCACCCGAGATTCTCAAGGGTGAGTACAGTCGCAACGTCGGCCCGAACATCGACGCCTGGTCCGACTTCCAGCCGCTGGGCGTGGTGGCTGGCATTACCCCGTTCAACTTCCCGGCGATGGTGCCGCTGTGGATGTATCCGCTGGCCATCGTCTGTGGCAACGCTTTCATCCTCAAACCCTCGGAGCGCGATCCGAGCTCGACCCTGTATATCGCCCAACTGCTGCATGAAGCCGGCTTGCCCAAGGGCATCCTCAACGTGGTGCATGGCGATAAGGAAGCGGTGGACGCGCTGATCGAGGCACCGGAAGTCAAAGCGCTGAGCTTCGTGGGTTCGACGCCGATCGCTGAATATATCTATGCAGAAGGCACCAAGCGCGGCAAGCGCGTGCAGGCGTTGGGCGGCGCGAAGAACCACGCGGTGCTGATGCCGGATGCCGAGTTGGACAACGCGGTCAACGCGCTGATGGGCGCCGCCTACGGCTCGTGCGGCGAGCGCTGCATGGCGATCTCGGTGGCAGTGTGCGTGGGTGACCAGGTTGCCGATGCGCTGATCGCCAAGCTGCAGCCACAGATCAAGGCCCTGAAGATTGGTGCCGGCACCCAGTGTGGGTTGGACATGGGGCCGCTGGTGACGGCGGCTGCGCGTGACAAAGTGCTGGGTTATATCGACGATGGCGTGGCGGCTGGCGCCGAGCTGGTGGTCGATGGTCGCGGTTTCTCGGTGGCAGGCAACGAGAACGGCTACTTCGTTGGCGGCACCTTGTTCGACCGGGTGACGCCGCAGATGCGCATCTACCAGGAGGAGATCTTCGGCCCGGTGCTGTGCGTGGTGCGTGTGCAGAGCCTGGAAGAAGCGATGCAACTGATCAACGATCACGAGTACGGCAACGGCACCTGCATCTTCACCCGCGACGGCGAAGCTGCGCGGCTGTTCTGCGACGAGATCGAGGTAGGCATGGTGGGTGTGAACGTGCCGCTGCCGGTGCCGGTGAGCTACCACAGCTTTGGTGGCTGGAAGCGCTCGCTGTTTGGCGACTTGCATGCCTATGGGCCGGACGGTGTGCGCTTCTATACCCGGCGCAAGGCGATTACCCAGCGCTGGCCGCAGCGTAAGAGCCACGAGGCGTCGCAGTTCGCGTTCCCTAGCCTTTGAGGTTGATCTGACTGGCGCTTTCGCGGGCAAGCCCGCTCCTACAGAGGGTAAACCTGTAGGAGCGGGCTTGCCCGCGAAAGGGCCGGTCAGGCCACCATAACACTCAGCTACGACACGCCAGCAACGCCAGCAAATGCTCGGCAAAAATCTCCGGCCTCCCTTCGAACAACCGCTGCAACGGCTTCCCGCTCCCCAGGTGCGCATACAGCGCCCCCCGCTGCGCCGGTTCGCTCACCATACGCACCGCCGCCTCGATGTACTGCTCCACCGTCGCGGCAATGGTCCACCCCGGCAACCCCGCCCGCCTGAACAACCCCTCGTCGATATGCTCGAACACCTCCGGCCCGGTCTTGCATACCCCTGGCAATCCCAAGGTGAAGGCGTCGATGATGCCGTTGGTGTTGCCGAACGGAAACGGACTGAGGAACAGGTCGCAATGGTCGAAGGTGTCCAGGTACTGCGCATAAGGCTGGTGCGGGTGCACCGCGGCATCCGGGACATAGCGGCGGATCAGGCGCTGCAGCTGCGGATAGAGCAACCCCTGCGCCTGGCCGATGAGAAAGTGCAGGCGCACGCGGCGGCCATGGCGCTCGCGGCTGCGCTCGACGATCTGCTGGCAGGCCTGGAGAAATTTCGGGTTGAGCTTCATGGTGGTGGCCGCCACGGCAATGGCCACCTCGGGGCTGTCGAGGCGTTCGCGGGCACCGAGCCTGACCTCGATCGCCGAGGGCCGGTACGGCTGGCCGTCGCTGGGCAACAGCAGCAGGCGCTCGCTGAAGCACGACGGGTCGCCGACGAAGTCCTCCTCGACACTGATGTAGTCCACATGCCGCGAGCCGGTGGTCGCCGGGTGCCCGAGCGCCGCCACCTGCAACGGCGCCAGGCGCAGGTTGGCGACGAACAGGTTAAGCGGGAACATGCCGACACTGGGCATGTACAGCACCTGCGGTCGCATCTCGTCGGCGAGGGCGCGCACCTGGCGCACACAGGCGAGCAGGTCGTCCGGGGCCTCGAGCTCGATGAAGCGGTCGAACACCTTGCGCCCCAGCTCATCGACATTGCTGGCATAGCCGACCGCCCACAGCTCGAAATGTGCGCGGGCTGCCTCCAGGGTGCGCGAGTGGGTGCGGTAGATCGAATGCGCGCCGGAAAACCACTCCAGCACCACCAGCATGCGCGGCTTGCCCTTGCGTGTGCTGGTGGGCGCAGGCAGCGAGGCGATGCCTTCGGCGTCCAGCTTGCGCTCGATCAGGCGGCAGATCGAGCGCTTGATGCGGTGGCGCTGCGGCAGGTCGGCGTAGCTGCAGTGCATGTACACGTCGTGGATGATCGCCAGCGGCAACTGATCGAGGCTGTCGAGGCTGTCCAGCCGCTCGGGCAGCCAGGCCAGCAGCGCCTCGCGCTTGGAGTGCGCCGCAGGCGTGCCGAGAAAACGCGGCGACAGCAGGGCCATGAACAGCGCCATCGCCAGTTGCGGGTTCTGCGTCCACAGCAGCTCCACATCCAGCGGCAACTGCGACTCCGGCGAGTAGAGGATGCAGAACTTCACCAGTTGTTCCGGTGCCACCTCGAAGCGTTGGCTGTCCTGACCATGCAGGTTGAGGGTACGCAGGATGTGGTCGGCATTGATGAAGGCGCTGGCGGCGAACAGCGCCGACAGCCAGCGCTGGAAGTTGATCAACTGGTCGAAGCCACCGGGGCTGATCTGGAACTGCGGATCGCTGAACAGCGCGCTGATCGCACAGGTCAGGCGCGTCAGCACGTGGGCTTCGAGCTCGTCCTCCGGCACGGCCGGCGACACCGACAGCCTGAACTCCCCGGACAGCCTGCCGTAGTGGCGGTCGATGATCAGCAGCAGGCGCACCAGCTCGCGCGCCGCCTCCTCGTGCTGGCGCGTGTAGCAGAGCTGCTCGAAGTGTTCCAGGGCGAATGGGGTCTGGTTCATCACGGGCCTCAGTCTTGCACGAGCGTGTCGTCGCCGAGCAGGGCCAGGTCCAGGCGGATCTGGTCGAGCTGCGGCTGCAACGGCGTTTGCCGGTAGTCAGGGTAGAGCACCTGGCTCCAGTTGGCGTAAGCCATCTCTTTTTGCTGGTAGCCACGCACATCGGCGCTGCTGCGTTCGAGCAGCGTGGCGTTGACCCGCCCGCCCAGGCGCTGCACCACCGCGCCGCCGTTGGCGGTGAGGGTGGTGCTGTCGCTGCCGCGGACGATATAGGTGCCGCTGTTGCTGTCGGCATCGATCAGCAGCACACCGTCGTCGACCTGCAGCAGGTTGCTGCCGCTGGCGAAGTTCAGCGCCGTACCGCTGTCGCTGCGGGCGGTGACGGTCAGGTTGCCCTGGCCCGTGCTGATCAAGCTGTTGGCGCCAGTGCCCGAGCCGTTGAAGGTGATGCCAGTGGCGCCGTTGCTGCCGGTGCCGCTCAGGCTGATATCGCCACCTGCCGACTGGATCATCACACCATTGGGGCCGGTGCGCAGGAACACGCCGTTGCCATTGGCGCCGCCGTCGCTGCGCCCGTTCAGGCTGATGGCGCCATCTTGGGTGGCGATGGTGACCGAGCTGCTGGCGCTCGAGGGGTAGAAGTGGATGCCGTTGGCTTGCTGCGAATAGCCCTGGAGGCTGATCGAGCCGCTGCCGGTGGCGCGCAGGTTGGTACGTCCGGTGAGCATGCTGATGCCATGGGCGGCGGTCGCGCTACCGTCGAGGCTGAGGGTGCCGTTCTCGACGCTCAGGCGGTTGATGCCGCTGCTGTAGAAGTCGATGGCATCACCTGCGGCGGTAGTGCGGCCGACCAGGCTGACATTGCCGGAGCCGGTGGTCTGAATGATGTTGGTGACGCTGAGCAAGGCGATGCCGTGGTCCAGTTCGTTGTTATGGGGCGAGTGGAAGTGGCCATTGAGCAGGATGTTGCCGCCTTTGGAACTGATGCGGTTGGTCGAGGCGGTGCCTTTGCCCCCCAGGGCGATGGCGTCGGAGGTGCCGACCGAATCGCCACGCAGGGTGATGTTGCCAGTCCCTGTGGTGATGGCTACGCCGCGCGAGTTTCCGGTGGAATTGAGGAAGATGCCGTAGCCGCCCCATTGGGTGCTGCTGGTGCCGCTGATCAGCACATCGCCGCTGTTGCTGCTCAGATCGATGGCGGCGCCACGGCCGGATGGCGCGATGTCCACGCCGCGCCCCGAGGCGCTTGTGCCTTCCAACACCAGCTTGCCGCTGATGCTGTTGACGCGGATGTTCGAGTAGTCGCCGCTGGCATCCAGGTAGAGCGCACGGAACGAGCCGGAGCCGGTGTTGATCACCGCGTTGTCGGCCTTGAGCCGCACATCGCCGGCGCTACTGGCGATGTTGATGCGTGAACCCGGTGTGTTGGCGTTGCCGTTGCCCGCGGCGATCAGCGCCAGGGCCGGGGTTCTGCCGCCGGAGGTGTTGCCTTCGACGCTGATGTTCCCGGCGCTGGTCA
The DNA here is from genome assembly GCF_057197165.1 of Pseudomonas sp. SYWMCR5. Lineage (NCBI taxonomy): Bacteria > Pseudomonadati > Pseudomonadota > Gammaproteobacteria > Pseudomonadales > Pseudomonadaceae > Pseudomonas > Pseudomonas sp. SYWMCR5. Next base: position 1,239,758 of record NZ_JBXUNH010000001.1, on the reverse strand, counting down.
GGTTGATCGAGGCGCGGGCGCTGGTGACGCTGAGCGTGGTGCCATAGCTGCCACCGCTGTTGCCGCCCAGCACGATGCGCCCGCCGCTATCGCCGCGCAGGTTGACCGCCCCGGTGCCGGAGGCGGCCACGTACAGGGCGCGGTTGCTGGCGCTGCTGCCCTTGACCGTGAGCGTACCGCTGCCCACCGAAAGATTCTGCGTGGAGCCTGCGGCGGTGGAGCAGACCAGCACGCCGAAACCTGAAACGGCATTGCCGCTCAAGGTGACATTGCCCGCGCCGCGGGCGGCGATGTTGTTGCTGGTGCTGAATACCCGAGCCCCGTTGCCGCCGCCGAGGTTGTCGGCGCTGATAGCGATGGAGCCTGCGCCATCGGTGAGCAGGTGGCTGCCGCCCCTGAGGATGAAGGCATCGCCTGTGCCGCGGGTGCTGGCCTGGCGAGCAATGATGTCGATATTGCCGCCACCGGCGTCCAAGGTGCTGGCGGAGATGTTCACCGCCGTGGCGCTAGAGCCTGATGCCAGGGTGGTCGAGGTCGCGCCACGGATGCTGATGTCGCCGCCGTTGGTGGTGATCCGCGTGCCGTTGCTGATGGCCACGCCCGTGCCGTTGCTGACGTTGGTGCTGGCGTAGCCATTGACCGGGTCGGCCGCGCTGCCGAGGGTGAGCTTGCCTCCGTTGGTGTTGATGGTGGCGTTGTTCAGGGCGATGGAGCCGTTGCCGCTGTTGTTGAAGTTCGACAGCATCGAGACGTTCAGCGACTTGCCGTCGGCGTTGCTGATGCGGGTGCCCTTCATGTTGACGTTGCGGTGGGCGATCAGCGTCAGGCTGGCATTGCCCTGGGCCTTGACGTTGTCCAGGACGTTGATGTCACCGGAGGTGCCTGCCCCGGAAGAGGTCTGCACGATGATATTGGCGCCTTCGCTGAGCGAAGCGTTGAGCGTCGCCGAGCTGAGGTTGGAACTGCGCCGTGCGTTGGGGGTGAACGGGCTGGTCCGGGAGGTGCGAGTGCTGGCACCGCTGGTGATATTGATGTTGTACGGATCGAGTAGCCAGGTGCCGCCCTGGCCGGACGCTGCGGCCAAGTTGACCAGGCCGGTAACGTCCAACGCGTTGCCGGAGGTCTCGACCAGGCCGCCCTTGCCGGCGCCCGTGGCGCTGATCACCCCTTCGAAGCGGGTGCTGTCACGCGACCAGAGGATGACCTTGCCACCGTCGCCGTCGCCCAGTCCGTTGGCCTCGATGCGCGCATCTTTGCCCATGTAGGTCGCCGTGGCCTGGTGCAGCGGGCCGCTGCCCTGGTAGTCGCCGCCCAGCAGCACGGTGCCACCGCCGGTGCTGCCGGAGGCCTCGATGCGACCTTGCTCGAACAGGCCGACGTATTCGCCGGTCAGGGTCACGTTGCCGCCATGCTCGCCTGCGCCACGGCCGGAGGCGTCGATCACCCCGCTGTTGGCGACCACGCCGTTGTCGCCGCCGTCCAGGACGATCCGGCCGTTGCGCTGTTGCAGGCTGCGCGCCTCGATCATGCCTTCGTTGTTGACCACGCTGCCGACCATTGCATCGCTGGTGCGTGCGCTCATCAGCACGGTGCCGCCATCGGCCTGCAGCAGGCCGCGGTTGGCGACGCTGGCGCCGACCGCCGCTTCATCGACCTGCAGGTTGATCAGGCCGTCGCCGTTGTAGTCGAGGGTAATCTTCTCGCCGCCACCGAGCACCACCGAGCCCATCCGCGCGATCACCGCGCCTTCGTTGCGCACCTCGCCGCCGAGCAGGGCAACGCTGCCACCGTCGGCGGCGCGCAGGGTGCCCTGGTTGATCACCGCGCCGCGCTGGCCGTCACCCTGGAAGCGCAGGCGACCAGCCTTGAAGTCGTCGTCGTTGATATCCAGGGTGCTGGCGACCAGGCCGCCAACGTTGACCGACGCACCGTTGCCGAACAGCACGCCGCTGGGGTTGATCAGGTACACCTGGCCGTTGGCGTTGAGCTGGCCGAGGATCTGCGAGGCGTCGCTGGCGGTCACCCGGTTCAGCGCCACCGCCGAGGCGTTGGGCTGGTGGAAGTTGACCTGGGCGTCCTTGCCGATGTTGAAGCGCTCCCAGGTGGCGATCATCTGCTGGCTGTTCTGGGTCACGTCCAGCACATTGCCGGCCTGGCTGATGCCGCCGCTGCCGGAGGTGATCTGGCCGTTCGTCGGCAGGGCGCCTGCGTCCAGCGCCATGGCCTGCAGCGGCATCAGCCCGTGTACCGCGCAGAGTACCGCCAGGGCCAGGGGTTTGAGTGTCGGTCGTTGGGGACGACGGGGAAGGGTGGCGTGCATGGTCGTCTCCTCAGAACGAATAGTTGAAACCGGTGCCGATGGCGTTGATCGTGGTGCCCACGCCCGGCGAGTAGCCGCTGGCAGCAAAGGCGCCGACCACGGCGAAGTTGTAGTTGGCCAGCGACTCGTTCTTCAGCAGCACGTAGTGGGCGAAGATCTCGCTGTTGCGGCTCAGGCGATAGCCCACGCCCAGGGCGTACTGGCGTGCACCCATGCCACTGGTGTCGCACTGGTAACCGGCGGCCGAGATCATCTTGCAATCGCCGGCCAGGGCGCGGGCGTAGCTGGCACGCAGGCGCCAGGCGCCGAGGCGGTGGCTGACGCCGAGCATGTAGGCGCGGCGCTTGTAGTCGGACAGGTCGCTGACGTTCTGGCTGTTGTTCACCACGCCGTCCTCGGCGTAGTGCAGCTCATCGGCCACCAGCGATAGCTTGGTATTGCCGATCTGGTAGCCCAGGCCCAGGCGGTAGCTGTAGTCATTGGACGAGGTGCCGTTAGTGACATGAGTGTTGCTGCCGACCCCACGCGAGTTGCGGCCAAGGCTTGCGACGCCGAAGTAGTCGACATGGCGCTCGGCGGCAGCCACCGCGGTGAAGCCGCCATTGGTGTAGGTCAGGCTGCCGCCATAGATATAGCCGTTGTCGACGTCTTCAGCGGCGCGGGTGCCATTGTTGGAGTAGGCGAGCTTCAGGGTCAGGCCGTTCCACTCCGGCGACCACCAGGCGACCATGCCGGACTGGCGTCGGTTGAACGCGGCATCCGAACGTTCGCTGCTGTCGGCCTTGCTGGCCGGGCCGTTGACGTTGCTGGCCATGCTGACGTTAAAGCCCGGTGAGCCGATGATGTTGTAGTAGGCGCCAGCGGTCTTGCCGCTGAACGGGTCGAGGCTGGTGGTGCTTTCCTTGAGCGGCATGTCCCAGACCCCGTAGAGCAAGGTGCCGTAGCGGTCGTCGTCGAAGGCCACGGCGGAGTTGCGCAGGCGGGTGTTGGGCGAGATCGACTTGGGCGCGGTTTCGTCGCCCGACAGCGTGTAGTTGACCGAGATGCCATATTCGAGCTGCCACAGGAAGCGCGAGGTGTCGTTGATCGGGATACCGGCGCGGGCACCGACATATGAGACGTTGTCGCGGGCACGCAGGTAGCTGTTCATGTTGCGCCCGTTGGGCGTGGCCAGTTTGCTCCTGTCGACGGGGGCCGCGCGGGTCGAGTTGCGCCGGTCGACGTACTCGGGCACCAGGCCCAGCGAGCCGTAGAGGGTCAGCTCTGTGCTCTTGTCACGAAAGTCCTCGCGGGTGCCGAGGTCTTTGGCCAGGCCCGCGAAGGCCTGCGGCGAGCCACTGACCGAGAGCCAGAAACGCCTGGCGTCGCGCTCGTCGCTGGTCGGATCGTCGCTGTTGGAGAAGGCCAGGCTGGCGTTCATCACCAGGTCGCGGTGATAGATGTTCAGGCCCACCCCGTAGCCGTGGCGGCTGAGGCTGTTCTCGCTATCGTCCCAGGGCTTCTTGTTGACCTTCACCCGACCCGCATCGGCGAACAGCGCACCTTCGGCGATGGCGCCATGGATGTTGCCCAGGTACTTGCGCAGCTCGACCCGGCCGAGCAGGCCTTCGTCACCGGCCGCTTCGCCGACTCCGTAGGCGCGCACGCCGTTGGGGCCGCCGAGGGTGAATTTCTCCGAGCTGTCGAGGTTCTTGTCGGCCCACTGGCCGCTGATGGCGGCGTACAGCGAGTAACCGCCGCCGAGCGCCTGCAGGCGGCTGAACGACAGGGTGCCCTTGTGGTAGGTGCCGGCGGCCTCGGCGGTCAGCGCGTCGAGGGCTGCGTCGAGCGGGGTGTTCTTGTCCAGGCGGCCGATGCCGTAGCCCAGGCTCCAGCGGTTGCTGCCGGCCCAGCCGTCACGCCAGTCGCCGTACAGGGTCAGGCCGCGGAACACGGCGCTCTTGCGCACCTCGAAGGCGCCAGCGGCGTCGTCGAAGTAACGGTGTTCCTGAGCCAGGTTCAGGCCGATGTTGGCGTCGCGGCTGCGCAGCAGCGAGGCATCGGCGAACAGCGACGACACCTGGGCGCTGCCGCTGGCGTTGGCGGTCTTCAGGCCTTTGCCGATGCTGTAGTCCATCTCGGCGTAGCTGGCACCGACGCTGATGCCGCTGGCGCCCAGTGGCAGGCGCATGCCCACGCCCTTGATATCCAGGCCCTCGAAGCTGGCCTGGTTGTTGAAGTACAGGCTTTCGCCGAAGCCGAAGGCGTCGTTGAGGCTGACGTTGGTGCTCATCCGGTTGCTGCCGGTGTAGTAGTTGCCGTAGTTGTCGAAACTGACCCGGCCGGTCCAGGCAGTCATCTCGCTCAACTTCAGCACGATGTCGGCGGCGCCGGGCTGGCGCGAGGGCTGCAGCACTGCGCGCACGGACACCCCGGCGATATCGGACAGGCGCAGCAGTACGCGCTCCATGTCCTGCTCGCGAATCACGCTGCCGCTGGGCAGTGCGTCGACGAAACGCTGCTGCATGCCGGCATTCAGGCGCACACCCGGGCCCGGCTCGGTGCGTACCGTGCCGACCTTGCCCTCACGCACCTCAAGGGTGACCACGCCGCCTTCGATTTCCTGCGGCGGCAGGTAGGCGCGGGCCACCAGATAACCGCGGCTGCGGTACAGCGCGGTAATGCGGTCAGCGGCGGCGCGCAGGCCGGTGAGATCGAGTTCGCGGCCGAGGTCGTTCTGCAATTCCTGCTGCAGGCGCGATTCGCTGATCTCGCGGTTGCCGGTGAGCTTGAAGGCCGTGACCTTGAAGCTGAACGAGGGGGCCGCCGAATTACTGCCTTGGGCCTGGCGCTGGTCGTCCTCGGCCTCGATGCGCACGCTGCCTTGGGGCTGCTGGCTGCGCTGCGCCGGGCGCAAGCTGTCGCGGTTGGTGTCGAACAGGGAGCCGGCACTGGGCAGGGTTTCACCCTGGGCTTGGCCGGCGAGCACGGCGGCGGTGAGTAACGTCAGGGCGCGCGGGTGCAACGCCCGGCGCACGGAGGCGGCGAGATAAGTCCGGGTCATGGCAGATTCTTTTGTTGTTTTTGTAGGAAGTGCGAACGGCGTCAGCGGGTCGGGAACAGGGTCCTGGCAACGCTTTTCGCGGCGAACAGGCGGGCGGCGTTATGGCCGACCTTGCTGACCTGGAATTGCAGATGGTCGATGGGGATGTGCCATTTCTGCGCGAGGAAGGCTTCGTAGCGCAGGTAGTTGAGCTGGCGCTCGACACGGGTAGCGCCCTGCATGGCAGCACCACAGGCGCGGTCCATGACCCGATCGTCCGGCTTGTCGTCGAGTTCGCCGACCATGTAGGTCAGATCGCGTGCGGCATAGCGCTGGAACACTTGGGTGGCGTTCAGGCCCTGGCGGGTGAAGTACGCCGGTGCTCGCTCCAGGCCATAGCGGTACCGCGTGTAGCTAGGGCACATGACCGTGAGCACCGGCTTGAAGGCGCCGTCCTGCAAGCGGTTGTCGTCCAGGTAGAGGTAGGACGAGGGGCTCGACACCACGTAGCGCACCTGGATGCCACTGGCGCGCAGGCGTTGGTCGCCGTCGCCGAGCAGGGTGTAGCGCTGCATCAATTGACCCCCGGCGGAGTGGCCGATGAACACGATTTCCTTCAGCGCAGGGAAATGCTGGCGATTGCCGAGGTAGGCGAGCAGGTCGTCGAGCACGGTGAACCCGGCGATACCGGCGCGCCCGCTCTGCGACTCGGTGCCGTGCATCCACTTGTCCTTGGGCCACAGCGGCATGTCATCGCCGGCACGGCGGTCGCTGGGGGTGAGGAAGTTGGGGGCCAGCAGCAGGGTGTCGCTGGCGCTGAAGCCTGCGTTTGCCAGCAGCTTTTCGCCGCTGTCGTAATAGTCGTCGGCGTTGCGGCGCACACCATGCAGCAGCACCACGGCGCGCTGTACGGGCAGGCTGGCAGTGTTCAGGTCGTTGTTGGCGAAGGCGACGAAGTTGTAGGGGGCCGTGTCGCCCAGGCGCAAGGTCTGGGGGGCGGCGACGGCCTGGACTGCCAGCAGGCTGGCGGCCAGGAGCAGCAGGGAGCGGGTGAGTGTGCGCAGAACGTGATGCCGCATGTAACCACCTCGTAAGAGTGCGGTGCCGGTCGTATCCCGTGGCAGTGTATGGGGATCGGCCGGTTTGATTGGAGTTATGGCGCCGATCCTAGCAGTGGTTTTTGCCGAGATAAAATATCTTGAATCGAGTGTCTTGATATTTTGAAAGTATCAAGTTGTCGTTGCCGACCTCCATACTAGAGAGATATTGGTTGGATATTTTTAATATATTTTTAATCTTCAAGCCCCGCCGCTAGCATCCCGCCATGTTCGCCCCTCCTGAGCGACACATTCGCGGATCCGAAACCATGACAACAAGAAAGACCCCGCTCTACCTGGCCATCGCCTACGCCCTGTTCGCCGCTGCCACGGCCCAAGCCGCCAACACCGCCGACCTGCCGTGCAAGACCACCGCCGAATGCGCCGAACAGGCGCGCAAGATCGGCGCCAGCGTGGACAAGTCCGCGCTCAAGGGCGGCCAGCAGGAAAGCCAGTTCGACTGGCTCAACCGCATCAACAAGGCGTCCATCGTCATGCTCACCGAGCAGGGCATCGTGCCTGCCGACCAGGGCAAGGTGATCGCCGGCGGCGTGCGCTATGCCATCGACCAGGCCAAGCAGCCCGACGGCAAGCGCCCCAGCGATGTGTTGCAGCTCGAGCAGGTGATGATCGACAAGATCGGCCCGCAGGCTTCGCTGATCCACTCCGGGCGCAGCCGCCAGGACATGTACGCCACCTATCGCCTGGCCTCGCTGCGCGCCGAAGTGCTGGACTACAGCGACGCCCTGAACGCCACCCGCCAGCGCCTGCTCAAGCTGGCCTCGGTCAACGTCGACACTCTGGTGCCGGCCTACACCAATGGTGTGCAGGCCATGCCGATCAGCTACGCCCACTACCTGCTGGCGTACGAGGCGTCGTTCCAGCGCGATGCCCAGCGCATCCACGACCTCTATGCACGCCTGAACCTGAGCCCGATGGGCACCGCGGTGCTGGCCAACTCCGGCTACCCGCTCAACCGCGAGCGCCTGGCCACGCTCTTGGGCTTCGATGGCCTGCGCGAGAACTCGCTGGATGCCAGCCAGGTCTCGACCTACGACATTCCGCTGGAGGCTGCCAGCATCGCCTCGTCGTCGGCCATTCGTGTGGGCGCGATCATTGGCGACATCCACACCCAGTACCACCAGACCCGCCCCTGGCTGCTGCTCGACGAGGGCTCGACCTACACCAGCAGCGCCATGCCGCAGAAGCGTAACCCGGGCCTGCTGATGCGCACCCGCGAGTCGGCCTCCGATGTGGTCGGGCTGGCCAACGCCACCACTGTGCGGGCACATAACGTCACCACCGGCATGACCGACTACAAAGCCGCGTTCGACGACCTGGGGCTGTTCAAGTCGGCCAACGAGATGTTCGAGCGCATGGACCTGGTGCTCGATGCCCTGCAGATCAACGCTGCCCGCGCCGAAGAAGAGCTGGACGCCGACTGGACCACGTCGATGGAGCTGGCCGACACTCTGGAGCGTCAGCACCACGTGCCGTTCCGCATCGGCCACAGCTTCGCCTCGCTGATCGTCGAGAAGGCCCGCGCCGAGGGCACGCTGCCCAAGGACTTCGCCTACGCCGATGCCCAGGCGCTCTACACCCAGGCGGCGAAGAAGTACAAATGGCAGGATGACCAGTTGCCGCTGAGCGAGGCTGCGTTCCGCGCCAGCCTTTCGCCACGGGCGATGGTCGAGAGTCGCCAGGGCACTGGTGGGCCGCAGCCGAACGAAGTGCGGCGCATGCTGATGGAGGCGGGCAAGCGCCTGGCGGCGGATCAGGACTGGATGAAGCTGCACCGGCAGAAGCTGGTGGATGCCGATGCTGCGTTGGACAAGGCCTTCGACAAGCTCGCCGGGCAATAACGGCATCGCAATCTCAAAAATCTAAGGCGTGCCCAGTCCCTGCGGGAACAACTGTCTTGCTCAAAATTTAAAGTCCAGCCCAATTCCTGTGGGAGCGGGCTGGCCCTTAGATTTTGAGCAAGACTGTTGCTCCTACAGATGTGGTGGATGCCTGGGAAACAGCGGTGTCCCCATACCTCAGAAAATTCCGAATCTTGTCGGCATCCCTTCAGTTCAAGGTTGCTTGGGAATTATCCTACGCACCACTCAGCCGTTTCTCTGTTGTTGGAGATAAGCATCGGGACTAACTTCCCCGGGTCGCCCATATGGCGACCGGGTGTGAGAGCCCGGCATCCAATACTGAGTAACGCTGTTATGGCAGCTGTGCGTGGGCAGGCTTTTGCTCTGTGTTGGTCCGGTCTCTCACCCCACCACAGCTGCCACCCTGGGGAAAGGTGATGTCCCCAGGCCTCAGAAAATTCCGAATCTCGCCGGCACCGCTTCAGTTCAAGGTGTTTGTGTAGAGGCTGACAGGTGCTTGCCGAAAGCTTTTCAGCGCCTATGAGATCGAGCGCCGCCCGCGCGGCGCTCGATCTCGTAGGCGCTGAAAAGCTTCAGGCAAGCACCTGTCAGCCCTCACGCAATCACATGCGAACACCTTGAAAGGGATGGGTGTGAGAACCCGCTATCCATTTGCAGTTCAACGGCTGCCATGGCAGCTGTGCGTGGGCAGGCTTGCGCCTGGCCGGCTGATTGATCTCTATGGACCGGCCTCTCACCCCACGTAACAGCTGCCACCCATTTGACAGCGAGCTTGTCCTAGCCCAACACCTCGCGCAATCTCGCCCGATCCACCTTCCCGTGCCACCAGGCAATCGCCAGGCACGCCACGCAATTGCCCACCACATTGGTCACCGACCGGCATTTCATCAGCCGCTCCACGCCAATCAGCAAGCCAATGCTCTCCAGCGGCACGATGTCCAGCACGCTCAAGGTCGCCGCCAGGGTGACGAAGGCCGAGCCAGCCACGCTGGTCGAGCCGAGCGAGGTGAACAGGCTGACCAGCACGATGGTCGCCAGCAGCGAGGGCGTCAGGTCGATATGCCCAAGCTGTGCGAGAAACAGCACCGCAACCATCAGGTACAGGCTCGAGCCGTTGAGGTTGAAGCTGTAGCCGGCAGTGAGGGTCAGGCGCAGGGGCTGGCTGTCGCAACCGGCCGCTTCGAGCTTTTCCACCAGACGCGGCAGGGCGGCCACCGACGAGCCGGTCGAGATCACCAGCAACAGTTCTTCCTTGATGTAGCCCACCAGCCGCGCCAGGCGACAGCCGAGCAGACGCATCACCAGCAGCGGCACCAGCAGCAGGTAGGCCAGGCACGCGGCGTAGGCGGCAATGACGAACTTGGCCAGGGGAATGGCGGCGTCCAGGCCGTACTTGCCGATGATGAAGGCGATGGCACCAAACGCCGCCAGCGGCGCGAAGCTGACGATCAGGCGCATGATGCGGAACATCCAGGCCATGGTCCGGTCGAGCTGGCGGGCCAGGCGTCGGCCGGTTTCGCCGCTGCGCCCTAGCAGCAGGCCGCACACCAGTGCGGCCAGCAGCACCTTGAGGATGGGGCTTTCTTCCAGCGAGTCGAGCAGCAGGGTGGGCAGGCGCGAGAGCATCGGGCCGTCACCGGCCAGCAGCGGCACCGACCACACGTGGCTGGAGCTTTCCAGGCCGGCGCCGGGGCGCAGCAGCAGGGCGACCACCAGGCCGATCAGCAAGGATAGCAACGACATCAGTTGCCAGTAGGCCATGGCCTTGAGGCCCAGGCGCGCCGTCGAGCGGTAGTCGCTCAGGGCGGCGGTGCTGGAGCAGACCAGGATGAACATCACCACCGGGGCGCAGACGCCGATGATGGAGATGAACAGGTCGCTGAGCGGCTTCATCTGCACCGCCAGGTCCGGCTGCCAGACACCCAGCAGCGCACCGGCCAGCAGGGCGAGCAGGAGCAAGGCAAGATCGGAGCGGGGACGGTTGCGGATCATCGGCGGTTTTGTTGTTTTTTTGATTTTGCCGATTCTAGCGTGAATGGTGCGAGGACTGCGCATGCGCCACAATGCCCCTCGCCACCCGCCCCCGGAGCCTGCATGGAACTTCGTCACCTTCGTTACTTCGTCATGGTCGCCCAGGAAAAGCACTTCACCCGTGCCGCCGCGCGGCTGAACATGCAGCAGCCGCCGCTCAGCCAGCAGATCCGCGCACTGGAGCAGGAGCTGGGATTCGACCTGTTCATCCGCCATGCCAAGGGTGTCGACCTGACCGCTGGCGGCGAGGTCTTCCTTCAAGAGGCGCTGGACATCCTGCAACGGGTCGAGAACGGTGCGCAGAAGGCCGCGCGCACGGCCAAGGGCATCGAAGGCAATCTCAAGGTCGGCTTCACCAGCTCGGCAGCGTCTCATCCACTGATCCCCCGCATCATCCGGCGTTACCGAGATCTCTACCCGGACGTCGATATCGCCCTGCACGAAGGCAACGCCCGCGAGCTGACCGACGAGGTGAGCGACGACAGCGTCGATATCGGAATCCTTCGCGCGCCGGTCGATCGCCCACGGGGCATCGCCTATCACCGGTTGCTCAACGAAGAGCTGGTGCTGACCCTGCCGGTCGGTCATCGCCTGCTCGACAGCGGTGCGGCCATTGCCCTCAAGGACCTGGCCGACGAGCCGTTCATCCTGGTGCGCCGTCCGGGGGCGCCGGGGATGTACGCCAATTTGCTGCAGGCCTGTCGTAATGCGGGATTCGAGCCGAAGGTGGCGTTCGAGGTCGAGCGCATGCTGACCAACGTCAGCCTGGTGGCCGCCGGTGCCGGGGTGTCGGTGGTGCCGACTTCGATGCGCGGCTTTCACGAACACAGCGTGGCCTACCGGCCAATCCGCGACGCCCGGCCACGGCTGGCGGCGCCCATTACCTTGCTGTGCCGGCAGGACAACCCGTCGCCGCAGGCGGTGAATTTCGTGGCGTTGGCGCGGGAGCTGGGCAGCGAGTTGCGCCGTGAACGGCGGGAAGCCAGTGGTGGTGCGTTAGCTACAGGCTAATGACAAAGCGGCGCCCGGCTAACAAGGGCTGGGCGTTGGGAGGGTAGGGTGGTGGCAACACTGCAAGGCCTGTGGCGAAGTGATTTTGGCCGACAGGCTTGTGGTGGCTGTTCCGGCCTCATCGCGGGACAAGTCGCAGCGGCGGTTCGCCGCTGCGACTTGTCCCGCGATGAGGCCCTGAAGATCACCCCCCTTCGGGAGCCTCACCATGTCATCCGCCCGCTTCACCCTGTTCACCGCCTCGGCGGTGTGCGCGCTGATCATCCTCGACACCAATATCGTCGCAGTCAGCCTGCCCAGCATCGCCCGCGACCTGTCCGGTTCGTTCGCCGACATCGAATGGGTGGTCAGCGCCTACCTGCTGGCCTTCGCCGCCGCCCTGCTACCGGCCGGCAGCCTGGCCGACCGCTTTGGCCGGCGGCGCATGCTGCAACTGGGCCTGGGGGTGTTCGGCCTGGCCTCGCTGGCCTGCGGCGCCGCGCCGACACTGATGTTTCTCGACCTCGCCCGGGCCGCCAAGGGCCTTGGTGCGGCGCTGCTGCTCACCGCCGCGCTGGCGGCCATCGGTCACCGTTTCCACGAGCCCGAGGAGCGCATGCGCGCCTGGGCATTCTGGGGCGCGTGCATGGGTGCGACCATCACCTTCGCACCGCTGCTTGGCGGCCTGATCGCCAGCACCCTGGGTTGGCGCTGGATCTTCTACATCAACCTGCCGCTGGTGGTGGTGCTGGCGGTGATGGTCCGGCGCAGCGTCGAGGAATCGCGCGACAGCGCCGCCGCCCGCCTGGATCCGTTCGGCAGCCTGACCTTCGCGGGTGCGCTGGGCTACCTGATCTGGGCGCTGATCGATGCCAACCGCGTCGGCTGGGACAGCGCGCCCACCCTCGGTCGCCTGGTGATCGCGGCGTTCCTGTTCTTCCTCTTCGTGCTGGTCGAACGTAACCAGTCGCGGCCGATGATCGACCTGCAACTGATGCGCAGCGGGCGCTTCATCGGCGCTCTGCTCGGCATGTTCGCCTATGCCGCCTGCGCCCAGGTGATGATGACCTTGCTGCCGCTGTACCTGCAGAACGGCCTGCAGCTCCCGGCGCTGGCTGCAGGCGCAGGCATGCTGCCGTTCGCCCTGGCGATGCTGCTGACACCCCGCCTGGGCATGCGCCTGTCGGCGCGGCTCGGCTCGGCGCGGATCTTCGCCCTCGGCCTGTTGCTGGTGGGGGTGGGCAACCTGCTGTGCGCCGTGGCCGCCGCCCAGGGCGGTTATGCCGCCTTCGCCCTGGCCAGCCTGGTGCTTGGTGCCGGGGCTGGGCTGCTCAATGGCGATACGCAGAAGAACATCATGGCCTGCGTACCGCGCGAGCGCACCGGCATGGCCTCGGGGTTGAGCACCACCACACGCTTCGGCGCGATCGTGCTGGCCATCGGTGTGCTGGGCGGGATCCTGGCCAGCCGCAGTGGGCAGTTGCTGCGTGAGGCGGTGGCGGGGGTGGCGCCGGGGCAACTGGACAAGGTCGGCGACATGGCGACCCGGGTCGCGGCGGGCGATCTGTCGGCGGCGCTGGCGGTGGTCGATCCGGGTCTGCGCGACACCCTGGCGCCGCTGGCGCGCCAGGCCTTCGTCGGCGGTTTCGAAGCGGTGCTGACCAGTGCGGGCGTGGCGGCGCTGGTGTTCGCCGTGGTGGTCGGGCTTCTGCTGAACCGACCACTCCCCGTGCCAGTCACGCAGCCGGCCTGATGATTTAATTTCATGGTCGCTATCAATCAACGCGATTAGAAGGCTTCACATTCTCTGGGTATAAAGCATGCAAAAAATGATGGCAAAAAGCTTTTATGCACTCGGGGGAGGACACCATGTTCAGAGGAATCAGCATCACCATGAGGTTGGCGCTGGGGTTTGCATTGGTCGTTGGGTTGATGCTGGTCATCACCGCCATCGGCGTGCACCGGGTGGGCGGGATCGACGCGCTGCTCACCGAGGTCAGCGGCAACACCACGGTCAAGCAGCGCTATGCGATCAACCTGCGCGGCAGCGTGCATGACCGCGCCATCGCCATCCGCGATGCCGTGCTGACCCACGATGACGGCCAGCTTTCGGGCTTCCTCCAGGACATCAAGCGCCTGGACGACTTCTACCAGACTTCCGCAGTGCCGCTGGCCAAGTTGCTCGGCGAGCCCCAGGCCGGCGCCGACGAGCAACGCCTGCAGCAGCAGATCCAGGGTATCGAGCGTACCGCCCAGGCCGCCACCGCACAGCTGCTGGAACTGCGCCACAAGGGTGACTTCGAGCAGGCCCAGGCGCTGTTGCTGGCCCAGGTCGCGCCGGCATACAAGGAATGGCTGCGCAGCATCAACGCCTTCATCGACCTGCAGGAAAAGGACGTGGTGCGCGACATCGGCATCGTGCGTGACAGCGCTTCGGGCTTTGCCGGGTTGATGCTCTGGGCGGCGGCCCTGGCTGCACTGCTCAGCGTCGGCGCCTCGCTGCTGATCATCCGCAGCATTCGCTCGACCCTGGGCGCCGAGCCCGAAGAAGTGGCGCAATTGCTGCGTGGCCTGGCCCGTGGCGAGATCGACCAGAGTGTGCGCAGCCAGCACCCGGACAGCGTGATGGGCGCACTGGGCACCACCAACCGTCACCTCACCGAGATCATCGCCCAGGTCAACCAGGTAGCGACCGACCTGGTTGCCTCGTCCAGCCGCATGAGCCAGGGTGCTGCCGCCAACCAAGGGCGCATGCAGCAGCAGAGCGACGATACCCAGCACATGGCCAGCGCCGTGTCTCAGCTGGTGGCCGCCATCAACGAGATCGCCGGTTACGCCGCTGCAGCCGCACGGGCCTCCGAGGCGGCCGACCAGGAGGTGGACGCTGGCAAGACCGTGGTCGAAGGCACCGCCAGCTCCATGCACGAACTGGCCCAGGTACTGGAGTCGGCCACCGAGGCGGTGTTGCAGGTCGCCTCTGACAGCCAGGCCATCGAGAGCATCATCGAGGTGATCAACTCCATCGCCGAGCGCACCAACCTGCTGGCGCTCAATGCCGCGATCGAGGCCGCACGTGCCGGCGAGTTCGGCCGGGGCTTCGCTGTGGTCGCCGACGAGGTGCGCTCGCTGGCCAACCGCACCCAGGAGTCGACGCGCGAGATTCGCGGCATGATCGGCAAGCTGCAGGAGGGAGCCGGCAAGACTGCACAGATCGTCGGCGACAGCCGCGAACTGGCGCAGGACACGGTGGAACGTACCCAGGTCGCGCAGCGTTCGTTGAACGAGATCCGTCGCGAGGTGGCAGCGATCAGCCAGATGAACAACCAGATCGCCGCGGCGTCGTCGCAGCAGGATGTGGCGGCGAGCATGCTCAGCCAGGACATCAATCGCATCCACGCCTCCTCGCGTGATGCCCATGCAGGTTCGACGCGCCTGGCCGGAGACAGCCAGGAACTGCTGGAACTGGCGGATGCGCTGGGCAGCCGGATGGGCTTCTTCAAGACTGCCGGGTAGTTCCGCCAGGCCTGGCCTCTTCGCGGGTAAACCCGCTCCTACAGGGATCGCTGTGGGAGCGGGTTTACCCGCGAAAAGGCCAACACCGCCCTCAACCCTGTTCGATAAAAAAGAACGCTCACCCACCCCTTCGATAAACCATACTGCGGAAAAAACAACAGGTCTTTTCCGCATGATGACCCTGCGCCAGATCCGCCACTTCATCGCCGTTGCCGAAACCGGCTCGATCTCCGCCGCCGCGCAGGCGGTGTTCATCTCCCAGTCGACCCTCACCCAGGCGATCCAGCAACTGGAAGACGAAATCGGCGTGACCCTGTTCACCCGCCACGCCAAAGGCATGAGCCTGACCCACCAGGGGCACCAGTTCCTGCGCCAGGCGCACCTGATCCTGGCCACTGTGGAAAACGCCAAGCGCAGCCTGCAGCAGAGCACCGACCAGGTCGATGGCCTGCTCACCATCGGCGTCACCAGCCTGGTCGCCGGCTATTACCTGGCCGACCTGATCACCCGCTTCCAGCACGCCTACCCCAACGTACAAACCCGCGTGGTGGAGGACGAACGCCCCTACATCGAGCACCTGTTGGTGGCCGGCGAGATCGATGTCGGCGTGCTGATCCTGTCCAACCTCGAAGACCGCCACGCCCTGCAGACCGAAGTGCTCACCCACTCTCCGCACCGCCTGTGGCTGCCGCCACGCCATCCGCTGCTCGAACGCGACAGCATCAGCCTGGCCGATGTGGCAGGTGAGCCGCTGATCCAGCTCAACGCCGATGAAATGGGCCTGCACACCCAGCGCATCTGGAGTCGTGCGGGGCTTACGCCCAAGGTCACCTTGCGCACCGCGTCGGTGGAAGCGGTGCGCAGCCTGGTGGCGGCGGGGCTCGGGCTGTCGATCCAGGCCGACATGACCTACCGCCCCTGGTCGCTCGAAGGCGACATCATCGAAGCCCGCCCGCTGGTCGACCTCAACGAGACCCTCGACGTGGGCCTGGCCTGGCGCCGGGGCACGGCGCGCACGCCGCTGGTGGACCCGTTCCTGACATTGGCCAGGGGGCAGGGCAGCCAGCGCAAGGTATCGATTTAACCGAACGAGACTTTCAATATTTAGAATTTGTGAAGCTGGCTGTCGGGCCCTAGTCTCGTTTCAAGTGGACGCGCCCGACCCACCGCGGAGGCGCCATGCACGACGACACGAAAAAAAGAAGAAGTCCGAAAATGCCCACCAGTCTTCCGCTGTACAGCGCGCAGTTGATCGATGGCCACCTGGTTGCTGGGGAAGGGCTGGTCGAGCCCATCGTCAACCCGGCGACCGGCGAGTTGCTGCTGAATGTCGGCGAGGCTTCCCTCGAACAGCTTGAGCGCGCAGTACAGGCGGCCCAGCGCGCTTTTGCCGGCTGGTCGCGCACCACCCCTGCACAACGCGCCGCCACCTTGCTGGCCATCGCCGACGCCATCGACGCCAATGCCGACCTGCTTGCCCGTCTCGAGGCACTGAACTGCGGCAAGCCCCTGCACCTGGCGCGCCAGGACGATATTCCCGCCACTGCCGATGTGTTCCGCTTCTTTGCCGGTGCCGTGCGCTGCCAGCAGGGCCAACTCACTGGCGAGTACGTCGCCGGGCACACCAGCATGGTGCGCCGCGACCCGGTGGGTGTCGTCGCATCGATTGCGCCGTGGAACTACCCACTCATGATGGCCGCCTGGAAGATCGCCCCGGCCCTGGCCGCAGGCAACACCTTGGTGTTCAAACCCTCCGAACACACGCCGCTGTCGATCCTGGCGCTGGCGCCGCTGCTGGCCGATATCCTGCCGGCGGGCGTGCTGAACATCGTCTGCGGTGGCGGCGAGGCGGTCGGCAGCCATCTGGTCGGCCACCCCAAGGTGCGCATGGTGTCGCTGACCGGCGATATCGTCACCGGCCAGAAGATCCTGCAGGCCGCTTCACGCACGCTCAAGCGCACCCATCTGGAACTCGGCGGCAAGGCTCCGGTGATCGTCTGCGACGATGCCGACCTGGAGGCCGTGGTGCAGGGCATTCGCACCCATGGTTACTACAACGCCGGGCAAGACTGCACCGCCGCCTGCCGCATCTATGCCCAGGCCGGCATCCACGACCGGCTGGTGGCTGCGCTGGGCGATGCGGTGGGCAATATCCGCTTTGCCCGCAAGAAAGACGTCGACAACGAGATCGGCCCGCTGATCAGCGCCCGCCAGCGCGACCGCGTGGCCAGCTTCGTCGAGCGCGCCCTGGGCCAGCCACACATCGAACGGGTGACCGGTGCCGCCGTGCATTCGGGCCCCGGTTTCTACTACCAGCCGACGCTGCTCGCCGGCTGCCGCCAGCAGGACGAAATCGTCCAGCGCGAAGTGTTCGGGCCGGTGGTCACAGTGACCCGCTTCGAACAGTTGTCCCAGGCGCTGGACTGGGCCAACGACTCCGAGTACGGCCTGGCCTCTTCGGTGTGGACGCAGAACCTCGACAAGGCCTTCCAGATCGCCAACCGCCTGCAATACGGCTGCACCTGGATCAACACCCATTTCATGCTGGCCAGCGAGATGCCCCATGGCGGGCTCAAGCGCTCCGGCTATGGCAAGGACCTGTCCAGCGACTCGCTGCAGGACTACAGCGTGGTGCGCCACATCATGGCGCGTCACGGCGAGCTGCTCGACTGACACAAGAATCCGCTGGCGCCGCCAGGGACGTTGTTCGCTTGATACTGCCCCGACAATAGAAAGAACAATTTGGGAGATGAACGATGTACAAGACAGCGTTGCTCAGCGGGCTCGCCACCGCGCTCCTGGCCAGTGGCAGCCTCCAGGCCGCCGAAGCCCTGAAGGAAGTCGGCAAGGGCGAGGGCCAGCTCGATATCGTCGCCTGGCCGGGTTATATCGAACGTGGCGAGTCGGACAAGGCCTATGACTGGGTCAGCAAGTTCGAGCAAGACACAGGCTGCAAGGTCAACGTCAAGACCGCTGCCACCTCCGACGAGATGGTCAGCCTGATGGCCAAGGGGGGCTACGACCTGGTCACCGCGTCGGGGGATGCCTCGCTGCGATTGATCTACGGCAAGCGTGTACAGCCGATCGATCCGAAGCTGATCCCCAACTGGAAGAACCTCGACCCGCGCCTGCACGACGCGCCGTGGTACACCGTCGATGGCAAGACCTACGGCACCCCCTATCAGTGGGGCCCGAACCTGCTGATGTACAGCACCAAGGTATTCCCCACCGCACCGGACAGCTGGAAAGCCGTATTCGAGGCCGAAAACCTGCCCGACGGCAAGCCGAACAAGGGCCGTGTGCAGGCCTACGACGGCCCGATCTACATCGCCGACGCCGCGCTCTACCTCAAGGCGACCCAGCCGGCGCTGGGCATCAGCGATCCGTACCAGCTCGACGAGAAGCAGTACGCCGCCGTGCTCGACCTGCTGCGCAAGCAACACGCCTTGATTCACCGCTACTGGCATGACACCACGGTGCAGATGAGCGACTTCAAGAACGAAGGCGTCGCCGCCTCCAGCGCCTGGCCGTACCAGGCCAACGCGCTCAAGGCCGAGGGCCAGCCGATCGCCACGGTGTTCCCGAAGGAGGGCGTCACCGGGTGGGCCGACACCACCATGCTGCATGTCGATGCCAAGCACCCCAACTGCGCCTACAAGTGGATGGACTGGTCGCTGCAGGCCAAGGTGCAGGGCGATGTGGCGGCCTGGTTCGGCTCGTTGCCGGCGGTGCCGCAGGGCTGCAAGGCCAGCGAGTTGCTCGGCGCCGAGGGTTGCAAGACCAATGGCTTCGACCAGTTCGACAAGATCGCCTTCTGGAAGACCCCGCAGGCCGAGGGTGGCAAGTTCGTGCCCTATAGCCGCTGGACCCAGGACTACATCGCGATCATGGGCGGGCGCTAGGCCTGGCGTTTGCCTGGGCCGGCCTCATCGCGGGGCAAGCCCGCTCCCACAGGATACTTTGCAGCCCTGTGGGAGCGGGCTTGTCCCGCGATGAGGCCGGCAGCGACACCACAAAACCACCCTTCACCCCGGAGCCTCCACCATGCCCCCAGCCGTCCAGTTCACCCAGGTCTCCCGTCAGTTCGGCGAGGTGAAGGCCGTCGACCAGGTGTCGATCGACATCCAGGACGGCGAATTCTTTTCCATGCTCGGCCCTTCGGGCTCGGGCAAGACCACCTGCCTGCGCCTGATCGCAGGTTTCGAGCAGCCCAGCGCCGGCTCCATCCGCATCCATGGCCTCGAAGCCGCTGGCCTGCCGCCCTATCAGCGTGACGTCAACACGGTGTTCCAGGACTACGCGCTGTTCCCGCACATGAACGTGCTGGACAACGTCGCCTATGGCCTGAAGGTCAAGGGCGTGGCCCGCACCGAGCGTTTGCGGCGCGCCGAGCAGGCGCTGGAGATGGTCGCCCTCGGCGGCTATGGCTCGCGCAAGCCGGTGCAGCTTTCCGGTGGCCAGCGCCAGCGCGTGGCCCTGGCCCGCGCGCTGGTCAATCGCCCGCGCGTGCTGCTGCTCGACGAGCCGCTGGGCGCGCTCGACCTCAAGCTGCGCGAGCAGATGCAGGGCGAACTCAAGCGCCTGCAACGGCAACTGGGCATCACCTTCATCTTCGTCACCCACGACCAGAGCGAAGCGCTGTCGATGTCCGACCGTGTCGCGGTATTCAACAAAGGGCGCATCGAGCAGGTCGATACCCCGCGCAACCTGTACATGAAACCGGCCACCGCCTTCGTCGCCGAATTCGTCGGCACCTCCAACGTGCTGCGCGGCGAGCTCGCCAGCCAACTGGTCGGCGATGCCCGGCCGTTCTCCATTCGTCCCGAACACATCCGCTTCGCCTTGGGCGAACGGGGAGCCAGCGAAGTGGAAGTCAGCGGCCTGCTGCACGATATCCAGTACCAGGGCGCCGCAACCCGCTACGAGATCCGCCTGGACAACGGCCAGCACCTGAGCCTGAGCCAGGCCAACAGCCAGTGGGGCGACGGCCCGGCCAGCCACCAGCCGGGCCAGCGTGTCACCGCCCGCTGGGCACGCGAGGCCATGGTGGCGCTGAGCGAGGGCGTGTGAGATGAGCCTGACCCTCGATGCCACGGCGCCGGAAGCCCGTCACGGCGCCCTGCGCGGGCTGTCCAACCTGCTCTACCGCAAGCCGACGCTGTACCTGTCGCTGCTGCTGGTGCCGCCGCTGCTGTGGTTCGGCGCGATCTACCTGGGCTCGTTGCTGACCCTGTTGTGGCAGGGCTTCTACACCTTCGACGATTTCACCATGACGGTGACGCCGAGCCTGACCTGGGCCAACTTCGCCGCGCTGTTCACCCCGGCCAACTTCGACATCATCCAGCGCACCGTGCTGATGGCCGTGGCGGTGTCCATCGCCAGTGCTGCGCTGGCGTTCCCCATCGCCTACTACATGGCGCGCTACACCAGCGGCAAGACCAAGGCGTTCTTCTACATCGCGGTGATGCTGCCGATGTGGGCCAGCTACATCGTCAAGGCCTACGCCTGGACCCTGCTGCTGGCCAAGGGCGGGGTGGCCATGTGGTTCGTCCAGCACCTGGGCCTGGAGCCGTTGCTGAACCTGCTGCTGAGCGTGCCCGGGGTGGGCGGCAACACCTTGTCGACTTCGAACCTGGGGCGCTTCCTGGTATTCGTCTACATCTGGCTGCCGTTCATGATCCTGCCGATCCAGGCGTCGCTGGAGCGCCTGCCGCCGTCGTTGCTGCAAGCCTCGGCCGACCTGGGGGCGCAGCCGCGCCAGACTTTCATGCAGGTGATCCTGCCGCTGTCGGTGCCCGGCATCGCCGCGGGCTCGATCTTCACCTTCAGCCTCACGCTGGGCGACTTCATCGTGCCGTCGCTGGTCGGGCCGCCTGGCTACTTCATCGGCGGCATGGTCTACGCCCAGCAGGGTGCCATCGGCAACATGCCCATGGCTGCGGCCTTCACCCTGGTGCCGATCGTGCTGATCGCCGTCTACCTGTCCATCGTCAAACGCCTGGGGGCCTTCGATGCACTCTGAAAAAGCGTCCTGGGGCCTGAAGCTTGCGGCCTGGGGAGGGCTGGTGTTCCTGCACTTCCCGATCCTGATCATCTTCCTGTACGCCTTCAACACCGAAGACGCTGCGTTCAGCTTTCCGCCGCAGGGCTTCACCCTGCACTGGTTCAGCGTGGCCTTCGCCCGTCAGGACGTGCTCGATGCCGTGACCCTGTCGGTGAAGATCGCCGCCCTCGCCACGCTGATCGCCATGGTGCTGGGCACGCTGGCGGCGGCTGCGTTGTACCGGCGTGATTTCTTCGGCAAGGAAAGCATCTCGCTGATGCTGATCCTGCCGATCGCCTTGCCCGGCATCATCACCGGCATTGCGTTGCTGTCGGCGTTCAAGACCCTGGGCATCGAGCCTGGCTTCATGACCATCGTCGTCGGGCACGCGACCTTCTGCGTGGTGATCGTCTACAACAACGTCATCGCCCGCTTCAGGCGCACTTCGCATAGCCTGATCGAAGCCTCGATGGACCTGGGCGCCGACGGCTGGCAGACCTTCCGCTACGTGATCCTGCCCAACCTCGGCTCGGCGCTGCTGGCCGGCGGCATGCTGGCATTCGCCCTGTCGTTCGACGAAATCATCGTCACCACCTTCACCGCCGGTCACGAACGCACCTTGCCGATCTGGCTGCTCAACCAGCTCGGTCGCCCGCGCGACGTACCGGTGACCAATGTGGTGGCGATGCTGGTGATGCTGGTGACCATGCTGCCGATCCTGGGCGCCTACTACCTGACCAAAGGTGGCGAAGGCGTTGCCGGCAGCGGCAAGTGAACACGCGAACAAGAACCTGAGAAAAGGAGCGCTTCATGCAAACCAAACTGCTGATCAACGGCCAACTGGTCGCCGGTGAAGGCGAGTCGCTCGCCGTGCTCAATCCGGCGCTTGGCACCACGCTGGTGGAGATTGCCGAAGCCACGCCGGCCCAGGTCGACACCGCCGTGCGTGCAGCCGACGCGGCGTTCGAAGGCTGGTCCCAGACCGCCCCCAAGGATCGCTCGCTGCTGTTGCTCAAGCTGGCCGATGCCATCGATGCGCACGCCGAGGAACTGGCGCGGCTGGAGTCGAACAACTGTGGCAAACCCTACCAGGCTGCGCTGAACGACGAGTTGCCGGCAGTGGCCGATGTGTTCCGTTTCTTCGCCGGCGCCAGCCGTGTGCTGCAAGGCTCGGCGGCGGGTGAGTACCTGCCGGGGCACACCTCGATGATCCGCCGCGACCCGGTGGGTGTTGTGGCTTCGATCGCGCCCTGGAACTACCCGCTGATGATGGCCGCCTGGAAGCTCGGCCCGGCCCTGGCGGCGGGCAATACCGTGGTGCTCAAGCCGTCCGAGCAGACGCCGCTGACTGCCCTGCGCCTGGGCGAGCTGATCGCGGGCATCTTCCCGGCGGGCGTGGTCAACCTGGTGTTCGGCCGGGGCCCGAGCGTAGGCGAGCCGCTCACCACCCATCCCAAGGTGCGCATGGTCTCGCTGACAGGCTCCGTGGCCACTGGCAGCCGCATCATCGCCGGCACCGCCGACACCGTGAAGCGCATGCACATGGAGCTGGGCGGCAAGGCACCGGTGATCATCTTCGACGATGCCGACATCGATGCCGCGGTCGAAGGTATCCGCGCGTTCGGCTTCTACAACGCCGGGCAGGATTGCACGGCAGCCTGCCGGCTGTATGTGCAGAAGGGCGTGTACCAGGCGTTCGTCGACAAGCTCACGGCTGCGGTGGCGAGCATTCGTCTTGGCGAGCAGGACGATCCCGAGACCGAACTGGGGCCGTTGATCACCCAACAGCACCTGGAGCGCGTCAGCGGTTTCGTCGAGCGGGCGCGGCAGGTGCCGCATATCCAGGTCACCACGGGCGGCAAGCGTGCCGACCGGGCGGGGTTCTTCTTCGAGCCGACGGTATTGGCGGGCGCGCAGCAGGACGATGAAGTGGTGCGGCGCGAGATCTTCGGGCCGGTGGTGTCGGTGACCGAGTTCACTGACGAGGCCCAGGCGCTGGAGTGGGCCAACGACTCGGACTACGGGCTGGCGTCGTCGGTGTGGACCCAGGACGTTGGCCGCGCGCACCGGCTGGCGGCGCGCTTGCAGTATGGCTGCACCTGGGTGAACACCCATTTCATGCTGGTCAGCGAGATGCCCCATGGCGGTGTGAAGCTGTCCGGGTATGGCAAGGACATGTCGATGTATGGGCTGGAGGATTACACGGCCATTCGGCATGTGATGATCAAGCACTGATAGGCGATGGGGGCATCCCTGGGAGCCAGCCCAATCCCTGTGGGGGCGGGCTGGCTTTTA
Source organism: Pseudomonas sp. SYWMCR5 (assembly GCF_057197165.1). Lineage (NCBI taxonomy): Bacteria > Pseudomonadati > Pseudomonadota > Gammaproteobacteria > Pseudomonadales > Pseudomonadaceae > Pseudomonas > Pseudomonas sp. SYWMCR5. The sequence goes on along the minus strand of NZ_JBXUNH010000001.1, from coordinate 1,216,564 downwards.
GAGTTTGAACAACACCGTTGTCCCCATACGGTACTGAGCGGCAGCAGGGGAGAACCCGCATACCGCCTTGAATCAGTTGCTCGGCCGCTGCTTGGTCGCATCCAGCTCGGCTTTCTTGCCTGTCGTCACTTCAGTGATCTTTGCCGAATTCTCGATCGCCAGGTCGAAGGTTTCCTGCATCTTGGCGATGGCGTCGGTCGGGGTGCCGGCCAGGCCGCCCTTGGCCGCCCAGTCGAAGTTCCACACCCCGGACAGGTTGTCGGCGCCGGGGACGTCATGGGTTTCGATGGCGGTGAACACATCCGGGTGGCGCTGCATGTATTTCGCCGCATCCGACACATTGGCCGGTACATTGCCGGACTTGTTGTCGGCCAGCTTGTCGAGTTCGTCCTTGGTGATGGCCGACTTGCCGGTCTGGCGCATGTAGTCGGCGATCACCTGGCTCGACTTGGCGGTGTCCAGGCGGTTGTCGAAGGCCGAGCTCGAGGCTTTTGGCGTGTTGGACCCGCCACCAGCGGGTGTGATGGTAGACATTGGCGCTGCTCCCGAAACGGAAATGAAGGGTCGTCTTGATGACGGCTCCGGACGGTAGCATGGGCAATTGGCTAGTACTGTGAGGCTTCACAACGATTCACAACAGCTCACAGCTTTCACAGCGCAGGGCAATCACTCCATACCTGGCGGATGCCCGTGGTAGGCCTTGTAGGCGTTGCTGAAATTGGCCGGGTTGGCGTAGCCCAGGCGATAGGCGATCTGCGCGACCTGCCATTTGCGTTGCAGCAGCAGCGTGCGGGCCAGCTCCATGCGCTGCTGGCGCAGGTACTGCAGCATCGACTGGCCGAACACCTTGGCGAACGCGCGGCGCAGGGTGGTTTCGCCCACCCCGAGTTGCCGGGCCAGGGCCAGGCTGCCGGGCGGATCGACCAGGTCCAGGTCGAGCAGGCGCCGTGCTTCGTGGGCCAGGTCCCGTTGACCCCGTACCGTCGGCGTAGGTGCCTGTGGGCTGCCACCGAGGTGCACGGCCAGTTCCACCAGCAACCCCAGGCTCAGGCTCTCCTGGTGCAGGCGCTTGAGCGTGCCGTGGTAGGGCGAGTGATAGAGCTGCAGCAGCAGGCGACCCAGCGCCGGGCAGCGCTCGAAATCGGTAAAGCGCATGCCGTCGGCGAGCAGCCCGAGCAGGGGTTGCAGGTGTGGGTCTTGCTCGGCCAGTTCGCGCAGGTAGTCGGCACCGACGCGCAGCCCGGCCATACGCGCGTGGCTGTCGGCGGGTAGCTGGTCGAAGGCTTCCATGTGCTCGCTCAGGCCCAGCGCGTGAGTCTTGCCGCTGAGGTAGTGGTTGAGTCGGCCGTCGACCCGGTGCTGCCATTGGCCGCTGAGCATGTGCACCAGGCACAGGCTGTCGGGCAAAACCTTGTGGATGCGCAGCGGCTCGGGAAACTGCAGGTCGCAGTCGAAGTACTGCAGGTGTGCGCGCACGGTGTGGGCGCGATAGTGACCGATCGCACTGCCCATGACCTGGCTGGCGGCGCTGTCGAGGACGCCCGCCTGGGCCAGCGAGCCTGGGCGGTCGAAGCTGAACTGCATGTCCAGGTAAGGGGTCCAGCGTTCCATCGGCCAAGCCTGTCCATAGGGTGTCGTGGCGGGTGGCGGAATGTTAACGCGAACACGCTTCGGGCGTCAGCCATTGTGCGCAACGGCCTGTTTGTTGTGCGCAGCGGCCAGGCCGGTTGGCAGGCTGGCCCACGCCCCTTTCAATACAAGGCCCCCCAGGATTTCGAGGAGCAAGCAGGATGTCGATTCATCGCAGATGGGCGGCCGGCATGGTCGCAGCATTGGCGCTCGTGGGCGCCATGGCTCAGGCCCAAGAGCGACCATCGGTGGCCGACAAGGTCGTGGCCTATGCCGGCGAGCAGGGCGTGAAGGTCTGGACCCTGCGCATCGGCGATCGCAGCGCCAACGAGGCGCTGGTGCAGGTCGAGGGTGTCGATCACGACTGGAACATGCGCATCCAGAAGATGAACGTCGAGAAGACCGACAAGCTGACCCGCTACTACACCACGGTCGACGGGCAAAAGTTCGCTGCACTGGTGATCCAGGGCTCGAACAGCTGGAGCGCCAGCGAACTGTATCTGCCCGGCGAAGCCCAGGCGCTGAAGATCGGCTACTCGCAGGCCCTGTCCGAACAAGGCAACGCCCAGGCGTTCCTGACCGATTACCTCAATGCCGGTACCGAGTAAGCCATGACCACGCCACAACATCCCGATCCATCCATTTCTCCCGACGAATACGGTCAGTCCCGCGCCGCCCAGCGCGACCGCGTGATCGCCGAACTGCGCCTGATGATCGAGCGAGTTCCGGAACAGACCGAATTCACCAACTCCCGACGCTACAAGCTGTGGGGGCCGATCATGTTGCTGGTATCGCTGGGCATGCTGGCGATGGCCGTCAACATGGGGCGAACCGGGCTGACGGTATGCGCCGGCTTCCTGGTCGTGTTCTCCCTGCTCGTCACCTGGCAGCACCGGGACGCGGGCAAGCAGGTGTTCATGCGCCTGACTCGCCGCCAGCTGTTTGTCGATACGCTCGATGCGCCGATCGAAATGGCCGAGGTGCAAGACATTCTGGTCAAGGACGAAGGCTTGCTGACCTTGCAGAAACTCACGCTCGACTCTAACGCCCATCTGCCCAGGCATCACGTCGCCAGGCTGCAGGTATTCGGCAACCAGGCCATGTCGCTGAAAAAGCCCGAGCCGCATGTACGCATCCACTCTGCCGGGCTGATGACCGGTGGGCGCAAGCTGGGCTGCGACGAAATCGCCGCACTGCTGGGTGCCTACCGCGACGCCGCTTGTGCACAGCAGCAACTGGATGCCCTGCAGGCTGATGGCTGACACCGACCGGGAAACCTTGCTGGCCTGGCTCGGGGCTCACGCGGAGGAGTCCTGCAAGCCTTTGGCGCTGCACGAATCCTCGCGTGGCAAGGCGCTGGCCTGTGCGTTGCTGGCGTTTTCGCTGGTGTTGATCGGCGGCTGGCTGGCCAGTTTGCCTGCGCAGTGGCAGATGCAATCCGGGCAATGGTTGCTGTGGGGGCCTGGCGTGCTGCTGCTGGTTGCCGGCGTGGCTGGGCTGGCGCTCGCCGAGGGGCTGCGCCGAAGACATGGCAAGTGTGTGCTGAGTGTGACTGACGACTGTGTGCTGTTCGCCAACTCGCACGCGCCGACGCCCTTGTACTGTTTCGATGGGTTCGAAATCGACCAGCGTCACCTGAGCATGACGCTGGTGTTTTCGCTGGCAGCCATCAGCCGTGCGCCGCAGCTTGCGCCTGCCTGCTTCAAGTCACTGGTGGCGCCGGATGCGTGGCCAGTGGCCGGTGGCTTGCGGGTGAAGTTGTGGGTGTGCACGCCGGTGGTGGACGGGCGGCGCGTCGATCTGCAGGCGCTGACCGACCGGCTGTATGTCTGCATGGAAGCAGCCCAGGCGCGGCGCACGCTGGGGCAGTTGGGTGTGTGATCCTGATGGGCCTTGGTGGAAGCGGCGGTTCGCCGCTGCGACTTGCCCGCGAACACGGGCGTAGCCCGTGCCAGGCAGCGCGGTGTCTTTTTCGCGGGCAAGCCCGCTCCTACACAGGCTGTGTAGGCGCCTCAGCCGGCATCAAGGTCGCGATCAACGCCCGTACCGTCCCCGGCAACGCATCCAGCTCGCGTACCAGGATGCTGCGTTCACGCACCGCCCAGGGCTCGTCCAGGGCGATGGTGACCAGGTTCATGGTGTGGCTGTGGCGCACCGCCGCAGACTCGGGAATGATCCCGATCCCCACACCCGCCTCGACCATCCGGCAGATCGCCTCGAAGCTGGACATCTGGATCCGCAGCGCCAGGCTCTGGCCAATACGCTCGACGTGGTCGTGCAGGAACGTCAGCAAAGTGCTGCCGTCATGCAGGCCGATGTGCTGGTAGGCCAGGGTCTGCTCGAGCGTCACCTGGCGGCGGCCCGCCAGCTCGTGACCGGCCGGCACGATCAGCACCAGCCGGTCGGTACTGAAGCGCATCACCTGTAGACCCGCCGCCTCCACGGGCCCGGCGATGATGCCCATGTCGCTGCTGCCATCGAGCACCCCGCGCACGATATCGCGCGACAACCGCTCCTGCAGATCGACCGTCACCCCCGGCCGCTGGGCGAGAAACCCGGCCAGCACTTCGGGCAGGAACTCGGTCACCGCAGTGGTGTTGGCGAAGATGCGGATGTGCCCGGCCGAGTCGGTGCCGAACTGGGTGAACTCGGCCTTGAGGTACTCCACCTGACGCATGATCAGGCGCGCATGGGTCAGCAGTTTCTGACCCGCGGGCGTCAGCTCCACGCCACGGCTGTCGCGGTACAGCAGGCGGGTATCGAGCTGCGCCTCGAGGGCCTTGATCCGCGCGCTGGCCGCGGCGGGGGAGAGGAACGCACGGCGCGCGCCTTGGGTGAGGCTCGGCGATTCGCCGATGTGGATGAAGAGCCGCAAGTCAGCCAGGTCGAAGTGCATGGGGTGTCCTGTCGTAGCAGAGGCGTTCGGCATTTATGAACGCTGGTTTACGCAAATGCAAATTCACAGAATGCCGGGCGCCTCGCATGATCGGCCCATAACAACAAATGCAGAGGCCCATGCTCATGACTGCTTCGACTTTGCCCACCGACTTCAGCGCCTGGATCGGCCGCACCGAAGAGGCCTGGGATGTGCTCAGCCGCAACCTGGTCAAGCGCATCGCCGCGACCTTCGGCGAGGCCGCGCCAGGCCATGGTGACGCGCTGCCGCACCTGTGGACCTGGTGCTTCTTCCAGGAGCCGCTGCCGGAGTCGCAACTGGGCACGGACGGTCACCCTGCCCGTGGCGGCTTCCTGCCACCGGCCGACAACCGCAACCGCATGTGGGCGGGCGGGCGGGTCGAGTTCATCGTGCCGTTGAAGGTTGGCGGTGAAGCCCACCGCCTGTCGACCATCCTGCACATCGAGGAAAAGCACGGGCGCACCGGCGCACTGCTGTTCGTCACCGTGCGCCACGATTACTCCCAGGACGGCCGCCTGTGCATCCGCGAGGAACAGGACATCGTCTACCGCGAGCCCAACCCGCCCAAGCGCGGCAGCGGCACGCCGAGCGAGGCGGGCGAGTGGAATGAAACCATCACCCCGACGCCGACGCTGCTGTTCCGCTACTCGGCCATCACCTTCAACGGCCACCGCATTCACTACGACCACCCCTACGTCACCGAGACCGAGGGCTACCCCGGCCTGGTGGTGCATGGCCCGATGATCGCCACCCTCAACCTGCGCGCCTTCGTGCGGGCCCACCCCGACAAGCCCGTGCGCCACTTCGCCTACCGCGGTGTGCGGCCGCTGACCCTGCCTGCAGCGTTCCAGGTCAGTGGCTGCATCGAAGCACCCGGCAAGGCACGCCTGTGGGCCGGCAATGCCGACGGCACAGCCCAGAGCGCCGAAGTGATCTTCGACTGACTTCCTTAAGCCTTCGCAGAGAATCCACACATGCACAGCTACGACAGCGATGACCTCAATGCCATCCGCGAGGGCGTGCGCGCCCTGTGCGCCGAATTCCCCGCCGAATACTGGCGCAGGATCGATGAAGAAAAAGGTTTCCCGGAAGCCTTCGTCAAGGCCATGACCGATGCCGGCTGGCTGTCGGCGATGATCCCCGAAGAGTACGGCGGATCGGGCCTGGGCCTGGCCGAGGCTTCGGTGATTCTCGAGGAGGTCAACCGCTGTGGCGGCAACTCCGGCACCATCCACGGGCAGATGTACAACATGTTCACCCTGCTGCGAAACGGCAGCGACGAGCAGAAGCGCTTCTACCTGCCCAAGCTTGCCAGTGGCGAGCTGCGTCTGCAGTCGATGGGCGTGACCGAGCCGACCACCGGCACCGACACCACCAAGATCAAGACCACCGCCGTGCGCCAGGGCGACAAGTACGTGATCAACGGGCAGAAAGTATGGATCTCGCGCGTGCAGCATTCGGACCTGATGATCCTGCTGGCACGCACCACGCCGCTGCCGGAGGTGAAGAAGAAATCCGAAGGCATGTCGATCTTCCTGGTCGACCTGCGTGAAGCGATCGGCAACGGCCTGACCGTGCAGCCGATCGCCAACATGGTCAACCACGAGACCAACGAGCTGTTCTTCGACAACCTGGAAATCCCGGCCAGCAGCCTGATTGGCGAGGAGGGCAAAGGGTTCCGCTACATCCTCGACGGCCTGAACGCCGAGCGCACGCTGATTGCCGCCGAATGCATCGGCGATGGCCGCTGGTTCGTCGAGAAGGCCAGCCAGTACGCCCGCGACCGCGTGGTGTTCGGCCGCCCGATTGGACAGAACCAGGGCGTGCAGTTCCCCATCGCCGAAGCCCATATCGAGATCGAGGCCGCCGACCTGATGCGCTGGCGTGCCTGCGCCGAATACGACAGCGGCGCCAACGCCGGGGCGGCGGCGAACATGGCCAAGTACCTGGCGGCCAAGGCCTCGTGGGAGGCGGCCAATGCCTGCCTGCAGACCCATGGCGGCTTTGGTTTCGCCAACGAATACGACGTCGAGCGCAAGTTCCGCGAGACCCGCCTGTACCAGGTGGCGCCGATCTCCACCAACCTGATCCTGTCGTACGTGGCCGAGCACCTGCTCGAGCTGCCGCGCAGCTTCTGAGGAGCCGACCATGCGTGATACCCAAGCCCTGGCCAGCTTCCTGGCCGACCTGCGCTACGAGGCCATCCCCGGCGCCGTGCTGGATCGCACCGAAGACCTGTTTCTCGACTGGCTCGGCTCGGCCCTGGCCAGCCAGGGATCGCACCCGATCCCGCTGTTCGAGCGTTACGCCGAGCGCATGGGCCCATCGTCGGGGCGCGCGCGCGTGCTGACCAATGGTCGGCGCACCTCGGCCTATTTCGCCGCCCTGGTCAACGGCGCCGCCTCGCACCTGGTCGAGCAGGACGACCTGCACAACAGCTCCGTGCTGCACCCGGCCACCGTGGTGTTCTCCGCCGTGCTGGCGGCCGCGCAAGACCTGGGCAAGTCCGGACAGGACCTGCTGCTGGCCTCGGTGGCCGGCTACGAGGCCGGCATCCGCATCGGCGAATTCCTCGGCCGTTCGCACTATCGGATCTTCCACACCACCGCCACGGTCGGCACCCTGGCTGCCGCCGTGGGCGTGGGCAAGCTGCTGGACTTCAACCAGGAGCAGTTCATCAATCTGCTCGGCAGCGCCGGCACCCAGGCTGCGGGGCTGTGGGAGTTTCTGCGCGACGCTGCCGACTCCAAGCAGTTGCACACCGCCAAGGCCGCCGCCGATGGCCTGCTCGCCGCTTACCTCACCGCCGATGGCCTGAGTGGGGCGCGCAACATCCTCGAAGGCGACCAGGGCATGGCCGCAGGCATGTCCAGCGATGCCGACCCCGCGCGGCTCTCCGACCGGCTCGGCACACGCTGGGCGCTGGCGGAAACCTCGTTCAAGTTCCACGCCTCGTGTCGTCACACCCACCCGGCGGCTGATGCACTGCTGCACCTGATGCAGCGCGAGGAGCTGGGCCACGAGCAGATCGCCGAAGTGATCACCCGCGTGCACCAGGGCGCCATCGATGTGTTGGGGCGGGTGACCACACCGACCACCGTGCATCAGGCCAAGTTCTCCATGGGCACGGTACTGGGCCTGATCGCCGTGCATGGCAGTGCGCAGTTGCTGGAGTTCCGCGACCTGGCACTGACCGATCCGCGCATCGCCGCGTTCCGCGACAAGGTGCGCATGCAGTTGGACCCTGAGGTGGACGGCGCCTATCCGGCGCGCTGGCTGGGGCGGGTCGAGGTGCGCTGCGTCGATGGCCGGCAGTTCAGCGCCGCCATCGACGAACCCAAGGGCGATCCGGGCAACACCCTGTCGCGCCCAGAGCTGGAGGCCAAGTTCCAGCGCCTGCTGGCCTATGCCGGGCAGCGCAGCGAGGCCGAGGGCCGAGCGCTGATCGAGCGCGTCTGGCAACTGCGCGACGCGCAGTCGCTGGCGGACCTGCATTGAACACCGAACAGGAATTTGCCATGACCCAATCCGCTCCCCGCCCGCTGGACGGCATCACCGTCGTCAGCCTGGAACATGCCATCGCCGCGCCGTTCTGCACCCGCCAACTGGCGGACCTGGGCGCGCGCGTGATCAAGATCGAGCGCCCCGGCAGCGGCGATTTCGCCCGCGGCTACGACCAGCGTGTCGATGGCCTGGCCTCGCACTTTGTCTGGACCAACCGCTCCAAGCAGAGCCTGACCCTGGACCTCAAGCAGGACGAGGCGGACGACATCCTGCTGGCGCTGCTGGCCAAGGCCGACGTGCTGGTGCAGAACCTCGCACCAGGTGCGGCGGCGCGCATGGGGTTGTCGTTCGAGGCCCTGCACTCGCGCTTTCCGCGGCTGATCGTCTGCGATATCTCCGGCTACGGCGAAGGTGGCCCGTACGAGAAGAAAAAGGCCTACGACCTGCTGATCCAGAGCGAGGGCGGTTTTCTCTCGGTGACCGGCGGGCCGGGCGAGGAACAGATGGCCAAGGCCGGATGCTCGGTCGCCGATATCGCTGCCGGTATGTATGCCTATACCGGCGTGCTGTCGGCGCTGCTGCTGCGTGACAAGACCGGCGTCGGCAGCCGCATCGACGTGTCGATGCTGGAGAGCCTGCTGGAATGGATGGGCTACCCGATGTACTACGCCTACAACGGTGCGCCGCCACCACCGCGGGCGGGCGCGTCGCACTCGACCATCTACCCGTACGGGCCATTCCCCACTGGCGGTGGCGGCACGATCATGCTGGGGCTGCAGAACGAGCGGGAATGGCAGCTGTTTTGCGAGAAGGTGCTGCTCGACCCGGCGCTGGCCAGCGATGCGCGGTTCTCCGCGAACTTCCGTCGCTCGGAGAACCGCGAGGTGCTGCGCCAGATCATCATCGACCGCTTCGCCGCGCTGTCGCTGGACGAGGTGGTGGCGCGTCTTGAGGACGCGCAGATCGCCAACGCCCGGGTCAACGACATGCAGGGCGTCTGGCAGCACCCGCAGCTCAAGGCCCGCGACTGCTGGCGCGAGGTCGACAGCCCGGCTGGCAAGCTGCCGTCGCTGCTGCCGCCGGGGCGCAACGCCGCCTTTACCCCGCGCATGGACCCGGTGCCGGGGCTGGGCCAGCACAGCGCAGCGATTCTCGAGGAGCTGGGTTTCTCGGTCGAAGACCAGGCCCGGCTGGCGGCTGCTGGTGTCGTTTGATGACAAGGAGTGATTGCTGATGCCGCAAACCATCGTCCGTTCCGCGCTGTTCGTGCCGGGCAGCCGCCCCGAGCGTTTCGCCAAGGCCCTTGCTGCCGGTGCCGATGCTGTCATCGTCGATTTCGAGGATGCCGTCGAGGAGCCGCTCAAGCGCCAGGCGCGCGACAACCTCGCCGCCTTTCTGGCAGCCCATCCGCAGGCGCGGGTGTGGGTCAGGGTCAACGCCCCGGAGCATGCCGGGCATGCCGATGACCTGGCGTTCTGCGCGCAGCAGCCCGGCGTCAGCGCCGTGTTGCTACCCAAGGTCGAGAATGCCGCCCAGGTGGCGGTGGCCTGGCGCACCGGCAAGCCGGTGCTGCCGATCATCGAGACGGCCAAGGGCTTGCTGGCGCTGGAGCGTATTGCCGGTGCCGACGGGGTCGAGCGTTTGTCGTTCGGTAGCCTGGACCTGGCGCTGGACCTGAACCTCAACACTGACAGCGCCTCGGCCCAGCGCTTTCTCGACCAGGCGCGCATGGCGGTGCAACTGCATTCGCGCGGCGCCGACCTGGCGCCCCCGCTGGACGGGGTGTTCCCGGCCATCGGCGACCCGCAAGGGCAGCAGCGGGCCATGCGCCATGCCTACGACATGGGCTATGGCGGGGCGCTGTGCATCCATCCCAGCCAGGTGCCGTTGATTCATGGCGTGCTGGCGCCGAGCAGCGAAGAGCTGGCCTGGGCACGGCGGGTGGTGGACGCCAGTGTAGCGGCCAAGGGTGCCGGAGCATTCCAGCTCGATGGGCAGATGGTCGATGCGCCGGTGCTGTTGCGGGCGCAGCGGCTGTTGGCATTGGCCGAAAGCACCTAGGCCTTTCGCGGGGCAAGCCGGTGCCCGACACCGCGGTGTCCTTTTCGCGGGCAAGCCCGCTCCCACAGGAGCTGGGCTGGTTTAAGACTTTGAACAAGACAGTGGCAGGTACAGCGCTGACTCTGGGCTAAACGCTGTACCTGTAGGAGCGGGCTTGCCCGCGAACACCGGCAAAGCCGGTGCCATATCCACTGATGTATCTGTGGGAGCGGGCTCGTCCCGCGATCACCGGCATAGCCGGTGCCATCCCCCAGCCACCCAGGAGCGTTCACCCCAGCCAAACGCAGGCTTACACAAAAGCAGATTCTCGAAACACGCCCGATTGGGCCATCGTACCCTTGGCAACGCTTCCCTGCTGACCCCTTCCAACAACAATAAAAGGTGACACCGATGTTGAAGCTGACCCAGGCGCTGTTGTGCGCCGCCGCCGTGTCCATGGCCGGGCTCGCCCAGGCTGCCGATCCTGTGATCATCAAGTTCGCCCACGTGGTGGCCGACAGCACGCCCAAGGGCCAGGGCGCGCTGATGTTCCAGAAACTGGTCGAGGCCGACCCGCAGCTCAAGGGCAAGGTCAAGGTCGAGGTCTACCCCAACTCCTCGCTGTTCGGCGACGGCAAGGAGATGGAAGCCCTTCTGCTGGGTGACGTGCAGATGCTCGCGCCTTCGCTGGCCAAGTTCGAGCACTACAACAAGCAGGTGCAACTGTTCGACCTGCCGTTCCTGTTCAACGACCTCGCTGCCGTCGACCGCTTCCAGCAAGGCCCGCAGGGCAAGGCGCTGCTGACCTCGATGGAAGACAAGGGCATACGTGGCCTGGCCTACTGGCACAACGGCCTCAAGCAACTGTCGGCGAACAAGAAGGTGATCCTGCCCAAGGATGCCCGCGGCCTGAAGTTCCGCGTGCAGGCCTCCAGTGTGCTCGAAGAGCAGTTCAAGGCCATTCGCGCCAACCCGCGCAAGATGAGCTTCGCCGAGGTCTACCAAGGCCTGCAGACCGGCACCGTCAACGGCACCGAGAACACCTGGTCGAACTACGAAAGCCAGAAGGTCAACGAAGTCCAGCCGTTCTTCACCGAGACCAACCACGGCCTGATCGACTACATGGTGATCACCAACGCCAAGTTCTGGAACAGCCTGCCTGAAGATGTGCGCAGCGAGCTGCAGACGATCATGGACAAGGTCACCGTCGAGGTGAACAAGCAGGCCGAGGAGCTCAACCAGGCCTCGCGCCAGAAGATCATCGACGCCAAGACCAGCGAGATCGACCCGCTGACGCCCGAGCAGCGCGCCCAGTGGCGTGAAGCCATGCGCCCGGTGTGGGACAAGTTCTCCGACCAGATCGGCGCCGACCTGATCAAGGCTGCCGACGACGCCAACAAGCCGTCCTGATCGCTTCCATCGCCCATGGCCACCTGCAGCGCAGGTGGCCCGGCTTCCTTCTGTCCGGAGAATGCCCATGCACAGGATCAGACGCGTCTGGGAGCACTTCGAGGAGGGCATGATCGCCTTCCTCCTGGCGGCCATGACCTTGATCACCTTCATCTACGTGGCGCTGAACAACCTCTACACCCTGTTCTACACCCTCAGCGACCACTGGAGCTTCGCCAGCGAGCTGCTGCTCGACATCGGCGACCACTTGATGGGCTACGCCCAGGAAATGACCTGGAGCATCGCCCTGACCAAGGCGCTGTTCGGCTGGCTGATCTTCTTCGGCATCGCCTACGGCGTGCGTACCGCCGGCCACCTCGGCGTCGACGTGCTGGTGCGGCGCACACGCAAGCCGGTGCAACGCATCCTGGCGATGATCGCCTGCGCCTGCTGCCTGGCCTATGCCGGGTTGTTCCTGGTCGCCAGCATCAAGTGGGTGAATGCTGTGTTCGTCGCCGGCATCGGCGCCGAAGACCTCGACCGCTACGGCATCAAGATCGGTCACATCGCGCTGATCGTGCCGTTCGGCTTCGCCCTGATCATCGTGCGCTACCTGGAAATCCTCTACCGCATCTTCACCCACCGCCAGACCGGTCTAGGCCTGGCGGATGAAGCCGCAGAGGCGAGCAAACTGGCCAACCCGGGCGAGGAGTCACACTGATGACCGTTATCTGCCTGTTCCTGCTGCTGTTCGTGTTCATGTTCCTCGGCGTGCCGATCGCCATTTCCCTTGGCCTGTCGGGCGCGGTGTCGATCCTGCTGTTCAGCCAGGACTCGCTCAGCTCGCTGGCGATCAAGCTGTTCGAGACCTCCGACAGCTACACCTTCCTGGCGATCCCGTTCTTCCTGCTCTCGGGCGCGTTCATGACCACCGGCGGCGTTGCCCAGCGCCTGATCGATTTCGCCAACGCCTGCGTCGGCCACATTCGCGGCGGCCTGGCCATTGCCGCAGTGCTGGCGTGCATGCTGTTCGCCGCGCTGTCCGGCTCCTCGCCCGCGACCGTCGCCGCCGTCGGCTCCATCGCCGTGGCCGGCATGGTGCGCTCGGGCTATCCGAAGGAGTTCGGCGCCGGGATCATCTGCAACGCCGGCACCCTTGGCATCCTCATTCCGCCGTCTATCGTCATGGTGGTGTACTCGGCCGCCACCGAAACCTCGGTGGGCAAGCTGTTCATGGCCGGTGTGATACCCGGGATCCTGCTCGGCCTCGCCTTGATGGTGACCATCTACATCGTCGCCCGCGTCAAGAAACTCCCCGCCCAGCCGCGTGCCAGCTTCGCCGAATGGCTGCGCACCGCCCGCCGCGCGTTCTGGGGGCTGTTGCTGCTGGTGATCATCCTCGGTGGTATCTACAGCGGCATGTTCACCCCGACCGAAGCGGCCGCGGTGGCGGCGGTGTACTCGGCGTTCATCGCGCTGTTCGTCTACAAGGACATGCGCCTGCGCGACTGCCCCAAGGTGCTGCTCGAGTCCGGGCGCCTGACCATCATGCTGCTGTTCATCATCGCCAACGCCATGCTCTTCGCCCACGTGCTGACCACCGAGCAGATTCCCCAGCAGATCACCCAGTGGGTGCTCTCCGAAGGCCTGACGCCGATCGGCTTCCTGATCATGGTCAACGTGGTGCTGCTGGTGGCGGGGAGCTTCATGGAGCCTTCGGCGATCATCCTGATCCTGGCGCCGATCTTCTTCCCGATCGCGATGAAGCTGGGCATCGACCCGATCCACCTGGGGATCGTGATGGTGGTGAACATGGAGATCGGCCTGGTGCATCCGCCGGTGGGGCTGAACCTGTTCGTGACCAGTGCGGTGACTGGATTGACGCTGGGGCAGACGATTCGTGCGGCGCTGCCGTGGTTGTCGATTCTGTTGCTGTTCCTGGTGCTGGTGACCTATGTGCCGTTTATTTCGCTGGCGTTGCCGGAGTGGTTGGGGATGCCGTAGGGGCGGTTGGCATTTCGGACCAGAAGGCGCTGACGATGATCGTCAGCGCCTTCTGGTCGCAGCACTCAGGAGCCTTTGATCTTGGCGAATCCATGGGTGACGGAGGTCAAACGCATACTCACGTCGGATGCTTCCACGGAGCCTTCGTAGACCGCTCGATGGATACCGGCGCCGGAATACTTCACAAAGGTGTCGCCATCAGCACGGGCAGCGTGCAGCTCCTTGCCGTCTTTGTCATAGATACGCACGCAGCTGTAGCTCCGGGAAGGAGAGTAGCAATCCAGCTCTAGTTCGTTTGTGGGGTTGGCGAAGGTCAGTTCAATGGAAGCATGAGCCCCGAAACGTACGGCTGTTCCGCGGACAGAGATGATGTTCCCGTTGATGCCTGCGTGCACGCTGAATTCGACGCTGTCGTCGTTGGAACTCAGCTTGAGCGTGTATCCCTGCCTTTGCACTTCACCTTTGAGTCCACTATCGGGTTTCAGATCCTTAAAATAATCAGTTAAGTTGGATATTTGGGAGTCCTTATGAGGCTCATTCATCTTGGTCATCGTCTGCTCCTGAAGGGCGAACCCCTGAGTTTCGGTTGGGATAACGACGAACGCATGAGGGCTGGCTGTATTCCAGGCTAAACAAGAAGGAGACCTACCCGCCCATACAGGCTCGGGGTTCATGTTGGGTGAGGAATAACAGGGTCGGCAACTGGCAGACTTGTCAGTTGCCGGTTGCCTGTAGGGCTTCTATGTTCAGCGATTTTGTCTGCATTTGGCTTGAGTCGGCTGCGAGTACTCACAAAGCCAGCACCCTGTGCCGGCAGGGCAGGAGCATTCAGTCATACAGCCACGGCTTGAGCTCGGCCAGGTTGCTGATGACCACCTGTTGTACCAATTCACTCCGTGGCTGTCATCCTGCTGCTGTTGCTGGTGCTGATGACCTACGTGCCTTTCTTTTTGCCGGCGCGCCCTGCGCCGGGTCGGATAATCGACCGATATCGGTGCGGAATGCTGCGCAGCAGAATCTTGGGTTCCTACTGACACTCAGGCACTGAACGCATGCAGCAACTGACTGATCACACTTACGATTTCATCGTCTGTGGCGCCGGCACCTCGGGGTGCGTGGTCGCCGCCCGCCTTGCCGACCAGCCCGGCGCCCGGGTCCTGCTGATCGAAGCCGGCAGTGCCTACACCGGCCCGCAGGTCACCGACCCCGCGCAATGGCCGGCGAACCTCGGTTCCGAGCGCGACTGGGGTTTCGAGGCGCAACCCAACCCCGCCTTGAACGGCCGCCGCATGGCGTTGAACATGGGCAAGGGCCTCGGTGGCGGCTCCAGCATCAACGTGATGGTGTGGGCGCGCGGGCACCGCACCGACTGGGACCACTTCGCCGAGGAAAGCGGCGATCCTGGCTGGGGCTACGAATCGGTGCTCGGCTACTACCGCCGCATCGAAAACTGGCAAGGCCACCCCGATCCCCTGCGCCGCGGCTCGACCGGACCCGTGCACGTCGCCCAACCTCGCGCGCCCCAGGCCCTCGCCTTGGCCACCCTGGAGGCCGCCAGCCAACTGGGCATCCCCCATTTCGACAGCCCCAACGGCGAGATGATGGAAGGCCCCGGCGGCGTCGCCATCGCTGACCTGCGCATCAAGGAAGGCAAGCGTGACTCGGTGTACGACGCTTATATCGTGCCGCGGCTGCACAACCCGAACCTGCACATCCTCACGCAGGCGCTGGTGGCTCGCGTGTTGTTCGATGGCCGTAAGGCGAGAGGTGTCGAGGTCGTGGTCGAAGGCCAACTGCAGCGTTTCTACGTGACGGGTGAAGTGATCCTGTCGATGGGCGCGGTGAACACCCCCAAGGTGTTGATGCAGTCCGGCATCGGCCCGGAAGCCGAGTTACGCGCGCACGGCATCCCATTGCTCAACGTATTGCCAGGCGTGGGGCAGAACCACCAGGACCACGTCGCCTTCGGCTGCACTTGGGCGTACTCGCAGCCGCAGCCAGTCGGCGGCGGAGGCTGCGAGGCGACCCTGTACTGGAAGAGCGACTCCCGCCTGGACGCGCCGGACTTGCTGCACTGCCAACTGGAATTCGCCGTACCTTCCCCCCCCGAGGTCGGCATTGCCCCGCCGGCGCAGGGGTGGACGATGTTCGCCGGCTTGGCCAGGCCCGTCAGCCGCGGGCAGTTGCGGCTGTCGGGCGCTGGTGTGCTGGACAGGATGCTGATCGAGCCGAACACCTTGAGTGCGCCTGAGGACATGGCCGCCGCGTTGGCTTCGGTCGAGTTGTGCAGGGAGTTGGGGAACCATCGGGCGTTTGCCGGGTTGGTGAGCGGGGAGGTGGTGCCTGGGCCGCAGGATAGGCAGGGGATGGAGCGGTTCTTGCGCAACTCGGCGGTGAGTTTTTGGCATCAGTGCGGGACGGCGAAGATGGGCCAGGATGAGATGGCAGTGGTGGATCGCGCGTTGAGGGTTTATGGGGTGAGCGGGTTGCGAGTGGTGGATGCTTCGGTGATGCCGCGGATCACGGTGGGGAATACGATGGCGGCTTGTGTGGTGATTGGGGAGCGCGGGGCGGACCTTTTGGTGGGCAGTCGAGCGGTGTTGTAAGGGGGCTGCTGATACGCAGCTTTCGAGGGGACGGGGGGCGTGCGCTGTTGGCATTCTGTGTCGGCACGCGCGGACATTCAGTCTTCCAGCCACGTCTTGAACGCGGCCAGGTTGCTGATGGCCAACTGCCGTGGCAATTCAACCCGTGGCTGCCGGGACTGGATCTGTGAAGTTCACCGATCGTTGCGTAGCGACGGTGAATGAGCCGTCAGTTCCGCCAGAGACTGTGGCGCTACCGCATTCGTCAGAGCATGAGCCGCCGAGGGAACTGTCGGGATAATGCACCGATGGAGCGTGTACTTCGCAGTTTGAAATCAGAGTGGATACCGAGCACGGGCTACCTGACCGGGCAACAAGTTCAACGAGACATTGGCCAATACCTGATGAGCCACTACAACTGGATCCGACCTCATCAGTTCAACGATGGACTGGCTCCGGCGAAAGCTGAAGAAAAACTCAAAACCGTGTCCGGGATGAGTTGACCACTACAAAATGTCTACGGCGTCGCGGGCTGACCAGTACCTCTGCCGTGCTCTGTAGGAAATTTCCTACAGAAAAACTTCCTATCGCTCTCAATAATCACCTCATCTACCGTAATCGGCTTATCCAGGCGATGCGTCTAACGATCCAAGCACTTGAAAAGTTAATGCGGGGGCAATAGTTGAATCCTCTGCGCGTGCAGCGATAGTTATTTTAAATTTGTGAAACCATCAATCAAAATATGAACTCATGCAGCGCTGGCTGTAAGAAAATTATTTGAAATGAGGTGCGGGGAAAGTGGAGAGCGGTGACGATTTTAGCGTGATAGATGAGCTGATTGAAGAGCGGTCGGATTCGCTTCTTTCAGCGGTGAAATTTGTTTGTAAGTTTTATAATAAAGAAGTCAGTGAGGCTGTTTTATACGCGGGTCTACCGCGTGGTAAAGCGTTGTCGCCGATCGCGGCAGTGCGGATGCTTGAACAGGTAGGTATGAAGGCCGGCTGGGTTCAGCGTTCACTTGATCAGATTTCTGATTATTTGTTGCCCGTTGTGCAAGCCTGTGGAGATGGACGTTACTGTGTCATTCTCCGGAAACATACAGATAAAGGTAAATGGGTGTACGATGTTGTTTTTCCAGAGCATGGAGGACGGGTCGTTATCGATGAGGCAGAGCTGCTGAAGCAGTGTACGGGGTACTTTTTATTGGTCGGCGCCGTTCCGAAATTGGAGGCGTGCAGTCAAGACGATCTACTGTATACCAAACCCAGCCAATCCCATTGGTTGCTGTCCGTCATCTGGCGTTTTCGATTTTACTTTTACAGTGCCGCGCTTGCGGCGTTGCTGGCGAATATCCTGACGTTGGCCATCACTTTTTTCACCATGAACGTCTACGACCGCGTTGTGCCTACGCAGGCGTATGTATCGTTGTGGTCAATGGCAATCGGTGTGTTGATCGCGATAAGCCTTGAATTTGCTTCGCGGCAGATTCGTGCATATTTACTGGATGTGGCGGGAAAAAAAGCGGATTTGATTTTAGGGGCCAAGTTATTTCGCCAGGTCATGGCGGTGCGATTAGAAAGCAAACCGGGGTCTTCTGGGGCATTTGCCAACCAATTCCGTGAATACGAGTCCGTGCGGGACTTCATCACCTCGGCCACACTGGCGACATTGTCAGACTTGCCTTTCTGTCTTATGTTCCTCGGCATTATTTATTGTATTGGCGGGGCGCTGAGTATTATTCCGCTGTTGGCAGTGCCTTTGATTGTGCTGGTGAGTATTGCCTGCCAATGGCCGTTGTCACGTTATATGCAGGAAAACTTGCGAGAGATTTCTTTACGACAAGGATTGTTGATTGAGACGCTGGAAGGCATGGAGGCATTAAAGGCTTCGCGTGGCGAAAGTGTTATGCAGAAACGTTGGGATGATTTTAGCGCACTCGCTACTGCATCTGCGATGAAAAGTCGGTTCTTATCAAGTCTAACCACTAACTTCGTGATGTACGTGCAACAGATGGTCACGGTACTGATCGTCTTAACCGGTGTCTATATGATTCATGACGGCCAGCTTACAATGGGCGCGATGATTGCTGTGGTCATCCTCTCGGGTCGGTCACTGCAACCATTAGGCGCCGTGGTGGGGTTGGCGCTGCGTTATCAGCAGGCTAAAGCGGGTATGAAATCGCTGAGTATGCTGATGAGCCTGCCGGTGGATCGGGACCCGCAGGCAACCTTTCTCCCTGCGCCTAACCTTGAAGGTCATCTTAGTCTGAAAAAAATCAGTTATGTTTATCCGATGCCTGGAGTCGTGGCGCCTCCGAAAGCGCTGGACAACATCAATTTAACCATCGCACCGGGTGAACGGGTAGTAATACTTGGCAATATTGGCAGCGGAAAATCTACGCTACTCAAACTGATGGCGGGACTTTATAGGCAGAGTGAAGGCCGCTTGGCGTTGGATGATATTGATGCATCGCAAATAGACCCTGCCGATTGGCGGTCGCTCGTGGGGTACGTAGGGCAGGACTGCCAATTGTTCTTCGGCTCTTTGCGCGAAAACGTGATGATTGGTAATCCGGGTGCAACTACCCAGCAATTTCTGCGCGTCGCCAAAATCACCGGATTGGACAAAATCGCTTCACGCCATCCTTCGGGTTATGACATGCCGATTGGTGAGATGGGGCGTAACTTGTCTGGTGGGCAAAAGCAATTGATCGCGCTGGCCCGTTGCTTGATGCTGGAGCCCAAGGTGCTCTTGCTGGATGAGCCTACCAGTGCGATGGATGGTTTAAACGAGGCTCAGTTCATTGAGCAGTTGGGAAACTTGAGTGCCTCGCACACCTTAGTAATCGTGACTCACCGTATGTCGATGCTCAGTATCGTCCAGCGTCTTGTCGTGATTGAGAATGGATGCATTGTCGCTGATGGTCCTAAAGAGCAAGTGCTTGTGGCGCTGAATGGTCAGCATCGATCGCCCGAAGATACTCACCTCGGCACATCTCAATGATAGGGCGTTCTGCTTACCCGCTCTGCATTGCCAGGATAATTTTCCATGTCATTTAAAAAGTTAATGCGCTTGCTTGGTAAAGGTCGGCCCGTGCATCTAAAAAAAGTTCAGCATGCTTTACGCGTTGAAGATGAAGCATTCATGCGAGACTTAAAAGGTGCGTTGATTGAGCAGCGCACCCCGGCCAGCGCGTTAGTATTATGGCTGATAGCGGCGGCGATGGTGTTCGGTATTCTTTGGGCTAATTTTTCGCGTGTGGAAGAGGTCACCCGTGGAGAGGGAAGAGTCATACCAGCCAGCCGTGAGCAGGTGATCCAGAGTTTGGAAGGCGGGATCATGAAAGATCTCTTTGTCAAGGAAGGTGATGTTGTAGAGCCGGGGCAGAAGTTGTTGCAGATCGATCCGACGCGGGTGGGTGCCAATTATGGTGAAGCGTTATCACGGGTCCAGGGGTTAAAAGGAGCTATTGCTCGTTTGCGTGCAGAAGCTTATGACACGCCGCTCGTGTTTCCTGAAGATATTAAGCAGAACGCGTCTATCGTGCGCGATGAAACCCAAGCTTTTAACTCTCGCCAGAGAACGTTATTGGAAAGTGTTAAAGCTCTGCGTCGAAGCTTGGAGTTGGCAGACGGTGAAATCAAACTGTCCGCGCCCATGGCGCAGCAGGGCCTCGTGTCCGAAGTGGAAATTATGCGCTTACGTCGTCAGGCTAACGAGTTCAATTTGCAAATTGCCGAGCGTCTCAACCGATTTCGCTCGGAAGCCAACAACGAGTTGACACGTTCGGAAAGCGAGTTGGCACAAGCTTTGGAGGTACTCAAGGGGCGTGAAGATATTGTGAATCGCACGACGATCACGGCTCCGGTACGAGGAACGATCAACAATATCCAGGTCACTACACGTGGTGGGGTAATTCAACAAGGGGCGGAAATCATGACGCTGATTCCGCTGGAAGACCGGTTACTGGTCGAAGCCAAGATCAAGCCTGCAGACGTGGCGTTTATTCGTCCTGGCCTGACAGCGACGGTTAAGATCTCGGCCTACGACTACGCGGTTTATGGTGGACTCGTTGGCAAGGTTGAACACATAAGCCCCGATACTTTATTTGACGAAGACAAAGCCCGTTTCGGCAGGGATAACTCGACTTACTACAAAGTCTATGTTCGAACAGACCGTGCTGTCTTGGAGGCGGGTGGACACAAGCTCCCAATCATTCCCGGTATGATCGCCAGTGTTGATATTAAAACTGGAGAAAAAACGATCCTGTCCTATCTGCTGAAACCCATATTCAAAGCACAAGAAGCCTTTCGGGAGCGATGACATGAACAGCTCACCCTTGACGTTTAGGAAAATGACTTTCATATCAATAGGGTTGGCCTGCGCTTATGTAAATTTCAGCGGTGTAGTACTCGCTCAAGAAAATAAACAGCTGCGACTGGACGATCGTCAAATCGCGGCGTTAATTCACCGGTTTCCTTCCTCTGCAACGGTGCCCGCCTCACCGACCACTGGTCATATACTCGCGACGACTCCAGCCGTGAAAAGGCAAGACCTCGCCATCAATCCCACGATTTCTACGCTTCAGGGGCCCACGTTGCGTTCAGTGGCGGTAGGTAGTGAGCTGCCCGTGAATAGAGAATTGCGTTCGTTGATGAGAGATTTTGTGGCCAAGGCATTACGTCACAGCCCAGAGGTGCGGGTGTCTATTGCAAATGAAAACGTTGCCGCTTACGAAATTGATGAGGTCAAAGGGCGACGCTGGCCTCAAGTGCGTTTGGGGATGAATTCAGCATTAACTAAGAATGACAGCGGTAGCTCGAATAGTAACCGTACGGCGGGTACCTTGAGCGTCATCACGAATGTGTGGGATTGGGGGAAAAACGCCAGAGATACAGGCGCGGCTACGGCGTCACTTGAAGTTAAAAAGCAGAACAGCCAAGCGGAGCGGGAGCGGGTGGCGTTCAATACGACGTCCGAGTTGATCAATCTATTGCGCGCCATACGAAGTTCCGAAGTGGCTGAGGATTATGTACGGCAGATGAGCGACCGAGTCGATATGTTGTCTAAAATTACTCAAAACGACAAAGGTCGGGCGAGTGAGTTGGTCCAGGCTCGTGCCAGGTTGTTATCGGCGCAAGCTAGTCGTGAACAGATAATTGGCCAGCAGCACATTTCTCAGATTCGACTTCATCGGATTTTGGGTGAGGAGGTGCCAGAGGTATCCGGCGCTTTACTGGTTCTCAGTCGCCCTATGATTGACCAAACAGCCGCATTATCGTCGCTTGATGTTCACCCTTTGTTGCTGCAACTCAAAGCCCGGGCGGACGTCGAAGGCGAGCGCCAAAAGGCGCTCAAGGCTCAGGGACTTCCCGGGCTCAATCTCGTCGTACGTAAAGAGCAAAGGGATTCAATGGGAAGTCATGCGAGAGGCCCAAATGATTGGTATGCCGGTGTAGATGTGCAGTGGGATATCTTTAGTGGTGGTTCCAATACGGCAGCCCAGAAGGCTGCAGGAGAGCGTAAAACTTCAGCATTGGAAGAGTATCAAAAAACGGAGCAAGATTTGCGCCTGGAGATCATGCGTTCGACTCAAAACCGAGCGAACGCCTTGCAACAGGCAAGAAACTATCAGCAGCTAGCCATAGAAACCGATCGTGTGCGCAAGATGTATTATGAGCAGTGGTATCATTTAGGAAAACGCACATTGCTTGATGTGTTGGTGGCTGAAAATGAGCACTTTAACAGTCAGTTGCAAGCGATTGGAGCTATCAGTGATAGCCTAATCAATGACCTGAGTATTTTATCTAGCTCGGCACAATTGCTGAGCCATTTGTCTGTTGGGGAGTAGCGATCTGATCTACAGCGGTCAACCATTCGCGGGCACAGAATCGATTTTTCCTTCGCAACTGTCGGCGGCACAAAGCCATTGCGTTTAGGCGGTTTCATTCATGAATCCTCTGATCTTGAAGCATCCGACCTCAACACCTTCATCCCGGAGCATGGCAGTGGTGGGCTGTGTACAACGGACCTGCCAAAACTATTCAAGCCTGGTAGTGAAATTCTGACTGATCAGCTCTCGACCCATAGCCGAGTCAGGAGTCGCCAGCACACTGGCTGTGCGCAGGATGCCATGACCACAATGGCCATTAATCTGATCCAGCACCCTCATTACCCTCGACGTGTCTGGAGGTGGCGACACTGCAAACAGATCGTCGGTGGATTCACCTGGCTGGGACAGGTTTGGCAAGACGATCTCAGCTTTGCTGTGCTTGAAGCCCGGCCGGAATACCTGATCCAGCGCCTCGAAGGCGGCTTTTTTTACTCACTGCACATCATCGGTGGGGTAGGGCAGATCCGCCACTACACCATTTGCATACGTTGCTTCCTCGGGATTGAACATTTCCGTCTTGTAATATATGAATCAAATTTGCTCGGAAAAGCGTTCTTGTGTAACGGCTTGAGCAACACCCAAGCCGTTACACTTTTCGTGAGCTAAAGTGGGTTACAAGTCAGTATTACACCCAATTAACATTGATTGTTTGTTCTATCAATAACTGCCCTTGGTGATCACCCACACTATTGTAGACATTATAGGCATGGCCTTCAGAGTAAATGGTTTTTGTGCTTTCAGTTTTCCACTCACCTTTATCTTTCACCTCAACCACGTTGTCGCTACTACCTTTTATAACAACCTGGTTGCGCGAAACAGCCTCATCCAACCCAGAGCTGAAGTTGCTTTTATTAAACATATTCATGCCAGACGTCATATCCATAACATGCTTCAAGTCAATCGTCAGCTTCATTTTGTTACCCCCATTCAAGTCCAAGACTTCCATGTTGGCAAGACGCGAAAGCCCGACGCCAGTCTTGATGGTGCCTAGCCCTGTTGTAGTGATTTTGGTGAGATCGAAGTCGTTGACATCCTTCTCAAAGGCCAGCGTATCGATACCGTTGCCGCCATCAATTCGAGCCAAGCGCCCATGCAATCCCGCACTTTCCTGGAAACCTTTAAGCAGAAAAGACAGGTTATCTTTATTCAAGATAATCACGTCATCTCCGGAACCTGCATAGATGACGTCGGCACCTCCCTTGCCATAAATAGTGTCATTGCCTGCCGTTCCTTTAATGAAATTGCTATCCGCATTTCCCATTGCAAGTCCGGTGGTGTTATCAACACTGATGGACGGTTCTGCCCCGAGAGACGTGCCACCCAAGTACAGTTTTCCGCTAGATTGGTATGAGCCAACGTAAATATCCGGCAAACCATCGCCATTAATATCTAGACGACCGGCGATCGATGCGCCATCTGCCTGCTCTTTTGGCACAACGATACCCTGTTTGGGGGTGAATTTCGCCATATCAATTTTTTCGTTATCGGCTTTCCCGAAAATAATATAGGAATTCTGGTAGCTGCCGTAAGAACCACCCTGTTTAGCGGCTCCAGCTCCTGAATTACCATAGGTGGAATAAGCGAAATCCATAAGACCATCACCATTGATATCACCCAGGGCGCGGACGTCGCCATACTTTGTCGGCTGCGCCGCAAGCGCACTCGAAGCATCAATCATATAGCCGCGATTATTTTCCTTAAGCCACTTTTCCTCCAGCACGATCTTATTGCGGAACTTGCTGAATTCTGCCAGCGTGCCCCCATATACGACAAACAAGTTGGTGCCATCATTCACCAAAACGTCTGAAAAGCCGTCACCGTTAGTATCGCCTACCCCCGCAACCGACTGAACCTGGTTAACCTCACGGGCACCGGTTCCTGTTACCCATTCAAAGTCCGTCGTTTTACTGATGCTCCCCCGATCAGGGTTTCCGATAGTAATACCTCGAGCGGTCACAATACCTCGGCTACCACCACCTAAAAAGTCACCGGTAGCCGATACGTATTGCGCACCACTGTAAAAGGCATCGTAGCTGTTGACGTTTGTATCAGAGGCGCCAAATTTAAAATCCGTTACAGTGTTTTTAGGATCAACCTGCTTCCCCCCAAATACGACAGTGGAGGTTCCATTTTGCCCAAATGCCCCATATCCGCCCAAAACAGTATCCATCAGGCCATCGCCGTCCAGATCGCCCGCGCCGCTAACAAAATACCCGGTACCAATAACTTTCGGGTTTTCAAACATTTTCATGTATTTTTCTGATGTAACCCCAAGGTTTTGGGCTCCATTGTAAACACGTACATCTGCCCTGGATCGGCTATTCGTCCCGCTGTGCACCGATGCAATATCGTTAAGACCATCGCCGTTAGTATCACCCAAGCCAGCCGTATGAAAACCGGTATCAATATTTCCAAGTTGATACTTAGGATGCTGACTTTCGGAAACATTGGCGTTACCTCTTAACAGGGCATTATAATTTCCACTGTCGTAACCCAGGCCTGCAACAGAATCGAATCCACTGCCATCCACGTTGCCTGCAGAATCTACAGACCAGACTCCTTGGCTACCTGTAATTGCGATAGGCTTATTGGTTGGTCCGTTGAAGGTAACTTGCGAAACGCTTGAAGCCTCACTGAGGTTAGAGGCTGCATCCAGCGCGTTGACATAGTAACTGTGCTGGCGGTTACTTTGAAAAGGCAAAGCAGCTGTCCACTCACCATTGGCGTCAGCGACAACGCGCATTAGTTCGACATTCTTTCCATCCGCATTTTTGTGGAAGATAATAACCGTTGCATTAGCTTCCGCATGACCGCGAAGTGTCGGGGTATTATCAACAGTGGCTTTACCACTTTTGACATCCACGCCATCTTTGGTCACGATGCTGTCCAAGGTGGGGGCGGGCGGGGGAACCGTATCAATGGTTAAGTTTACCGTCACTTGCGCACCTTTCACATTACGGGCGCCATCGATGATCCTGACGTCATAGTTATAAACCCCATCCGAATGTGCCGGTAACTTAATACTCCAGTTCCCGTCGCTATCGACGGCCCCTAGCGCAACACGCTTGCCGTCGCCCTTGCTGATGATTTCTATACTGTTGCCACTACCGACCCCTGTTGCTCGTCCGTGTAAGGTGGGAGCTGGGTCATTAGTTGGCACATTCAGGGGGTGACGTTCAAATTTATTGTTTGCAATTATTTGACCGTCAGAACCGACCGTATCGGTATAACTCTCAACCTTCACTTCATACTTTGTAAAAGGGTTTTCGTAACTTTTTACAGTCGCAGCGCTTTCGCGCCCCTGTCCATCAATGGCAACCGCTTTAAACTCGGAAGTCCCCTGAGGCGCAGGGCCAGAAAGGGTAAAGTTCCCGTCAGCGTCCACGACAACCGTTTTGGTCACCTTGTTCGGGAGTTCTATGCGGACTTTCAGCCCAGGTGCTGATTTGCCCGTCAACGTGAATTCGCCAGTCGCTTGGTCCGTGGCGATATCATAAGTCGGCGCCGACGGTCTAGCCAAATTGTACGTCAAGTTTGCCGGCACGCTTTTGTTACCGGCAGCATCGATTGCAACGGCTGATATATTACCGTTTGGCTGAGGATCGTTGATGTCCAACTTGAAATTGCCGTCGGGACCGGCTTTCACGTTGTGGGTCTTGCCGTCCGGTGAGGTTATGTTGACCGTGCTGTTGGGCTCGGCTTTACCGGTGATGGCGATCCCCTCATTGGGCTTGCTGATCACGTTCAGCCCTGTCGGGGCATCCGGTGGCGTAGTATCAATTTTCGGGTCTGCAATGAACTCCAGAATTGCAGGCAAACTTTTGTTATTTGCTGCATCCGTTGCAGTGATGATGATCTTGCCGTTTGGCTGAGGATCGTTGATATCCAGCATGAAATTGCCGTCGGGGCCGGCTTTTACGTTGTGGGTCTTGCCGTCCGGTGTGGTGACGTTGACCGTGCTGTTGGGC